>NZ_CP133568.1:505000-1237500 GCF_031199375.1 Lysobacter yananisis | reverse complement strand
TTATGGCTAGGGGGTCATTGCGACTTACCAAACCATGGCAAACTCCGAATACCAGTACGTACTATCCGGGAGACACACGGCGGGTGCTAACGTCCGTCGTGAAAAGGGAAACAACCCAGACCCACAGCTAAGGTCCCAAATTCATCGCTAAGTGGTGAACGATGTGGAAAGGCACAGACAGCCAGGAGGTTGGCTTAGAAGCAGCCACCCTTTAAAGAAAGCGTAATAGCTCACTGGTCGAGTCGGTCTGCGCGGAAGATTTAACGGGGCTAAGCGATGAACCGAAGCTTGGGGTGCATACTTTGTATGCGCGGTAGAGGAGCGTTCCGTAAGCCGATGAAGGTGGATTGAGAAGTCTGCTGGAGGTATCGGAAGTGCGAATGCTGACATGAGTAACGATAATGCGGGTGAAAAGCCCGCACGCCGAAAGCCCAAGGTTTCCTTGCGCAACGTTAATCGACGCAGGGTGAGTCGGCCCCTAAGGCGAGGCAGAAATGCGTAGTCGATGGGAAGCAGGTTAATATTCCTGCACCTCGCGTAAGTGCGATGGAGGGACGGAGAAGGTTAGGCAGGCCAGGCGTTGGTTGTCCTGGTGAGAGAGTTGAGGCGGTCCCCTTAGGCAAATCCGGGGGGGCAACGTTGAGACTAAGGACCGGCCCATTAGGGCTAGGCTGCTGATATCACGCTTCCAGGAAAAGCTCCTAAGCTTCAGCTTACGCAGACCGTACCGTAAACCGACACAGGTGGGCAGGATGAGAATTCTCAGGCGCTTGAGAGAACTCGGGTGAAGGAACTAGGCAAAATAGCACCGTAACTTCGGGAGAAGGTGCGCCCTCCATGGTTAATAGCTGAGGGGGGCCGCAGTGACCAGGCCGCTGCGACTGTTTATCAAAAACACAGCACTCTGCAAACACGAAAGTGGACGTATAGGGTGTGACGCCTGCCCGGTGCTGGAAGGTTAATTGATGGGGTTAGCCGCAAGGCGAAGCTCTTGATCGAAGCCCCAGTAAACGGCGGCCGTAACTATAACGGTCCTAAGGTAGCGAAATTCCTTGTCGGGTAAGTTCCGACCTGCACGAATGGCGTAACGACAGCGGCGCTGTCTCCACCCGAGACTCAGTGAAATTGAAATCGCTGTGAAGATGCAGCGTTCCCGCGGCAAGACGGAAAGACCCCGTGAACCTTTACTATAGCTTTACATTGAACGTTGAGTTCGTCTGTGTAGGATAGGTGGGAGGCTATGAAACTGTGGCGCTAGCTGCAGTGGAGCCATCCTTGAAATACCACCCTGTCGTGCTTGACGTTCTAACCTGGGCCCGTTATCCGGGTCGGGGACCATGTATGGTGGGTAGTTTGACTGGGGCGGTCTCCTCCCAAAGTGTAACGGAGGAGCACGAAGGTACGCTCAGCGCGGTCGGACATCGCGCACTGTGTGCAAAGGCATAAGCGTGCTTGACTGCAAGATCGACGGATCAAGCAGGTACGAAAGTAGGTCTTAGTGATCCGGTGGTTCTGTATGGAAGGGCCATCGCTCAACGGATAAAAGGTACTCCGGGGATAACAGGCTGATACCGCCCAAGAGTTCATATCGACGGCGGTGTTTGGCACCTCGATGTCGGCTCATCACATCCTGGGGCTGTAGTCGGTCCCAAGGGTATGGCTGTTCGCCATTTAAAGTGGTACGCGAGCTGGGTTCAGAACGTCGTGAGACAGTTCGGTCCCTATCTGTCGTGGGCGTTGGAGATTTGAGAGGGGCTGCTCCTAGTACGAGAGGACCGGAGTGGACGAACCTCTGGTGTTCCGGTTGTCACGCCAGTGGCACTGCCGGGTAGCTATGTTCGGAAGCGATAACCGCTGAAAGCATCTAAGCGGGAAGCGCGCCTCAAGATGAGATCTCCCGGGAGCTCGACTCCCCTAAAGGAACCATCAAGACTAGGTGGTTGATAGGCAGGGTGTGTAAGTGCGGCAACGCATTGAGCTAACCTGTACTAATGATCCGTGTGGCTTGACCATATAACCTCAAGTGGCCTTGGACTCGACGACGCGTCGACACTCCAAACCAACACTGACTCGCTACATTCCAATCTATTCGCCGACAACGGGCACCAGTCCGTTGAAAGCAAACCAACGTGAGCGTGAGCGCAACTCAATCGATCGAGACCTGCGACCCTCCACCCTCTCCCTGGTGATAATAGCTGTGTGGAACCACCCGATCCCATCCCGAACTCGGAAGTGAAACGCACATGCGCCGATGGTAGTGTGGCTTAAGCCATGCAAGAGTAGGTCATCGCCAGGGGCTTTTCCCAGAAGGCCGGATCCCAAGGATCCGGCCTTCTTCTTTTGCACCGTCGAAAACATCATCGACGGCTGCGCCCCGAGAGTTTCTTCAGTGCACGCGTCTGTATCGAGACGCGCTCATCGCCTGTGCGGCGACGGAAAATAAAACGATTTCCCCTGGTCGCAGAGGCGACTGCAGGCCGGGGTTTCATCAGCGCCGTAACGGCCCGCGCCCCAGGCGCCACGGCGCGGCCGGTTACGCCGGCGTAGCGAATCGGACGACACTGGCACGACGCAACCCGTTATAGCGCCACTCGCTTACCGTTTGCTCGAACCAAGGCGCGAGACCAGCGCCCTCTTTTTCTCCACCCAAGAAACTTCGAACCTCGACAATTCCCCTGCGCGGGCGGTTCCGCGCGGGAATACGAGAACGAAGGGGTGTTCGAATGGAAAGAAGAAAGTTCATAGGCGTGCCGCTGGCTATGACCGCGGCCGCGGCGACGGCGGCATTGACTAGCGGCGCCTCGGTGGCCCAGCAGAGCTCGTTGGTCGATGCCAAGGACGTGGGTTACTCGCCTGTCGACGGTGGCACGGTCGCGCGCTCGGTCCAGAACAAGCTGCGCGAGGGCTTGAGCGTCAAGGATTTCGGCGCGATCGGCGACGGCGTCGCCGACGATTCGGGCGCGTTCGCGCAGGCGGCCGCGGCGGTGGGCCAGGTCTACGTGCCGGTCGGGGACTATGCGGTGACGGCCGAACCTGCGTTGGGCAAGTTCTACGGTCCTGGCCGGGTCAGGATCGGTTCGGCGCGAGCGTATGTACATCCGCTGCCGGGACCGGTCAACGAGATCCATGCCGACGTGTTCGGGCTTGCGGCCAACGAGTACGCCGACTCGGCCGCGGCGCTGCAGGCCGCGGTGGATTACGCCAACGATCGCGCGATCGCGTTGGCGCTGCCGGCCGGGCGCCGCATCCGCGTCGACGCCACCGTGGTGGTCAAGCTCGCGGCGGCCGCCGTCGGCGATCCGGCGCGTCGCTTCCTGCTCAAGGGCAACAACTGCGAAATCATGGCCAATGTCGCCGGACCGGCGCTGCATCTGGCGCCGCAGTGCCCGGTCGGCGGCGTGCCCGGTCTGGAGGTCGGCTACTTCCAGGTCGACAATCTGCGCTTCAACGGCTACTTCGCCAACGAGAGCGGCCTGGCCGGTCGTTGCGCGATCAAGATCGGCGAGATCGGCAAGAAATTCGCCGGCTTCCAGAAGTGCCAACTGCGCGATGTGTTCGCGCTCGGCTTTAACGCGCCGACGATCAAGCTCACCGGCGCCTTGACCCGGATGGTCAATTTCGACCGGGTCGTGGTCAACGACGGCGGCCTGGAGATCGTCGCCAACGAGGATGCATCGTTCATCGGCGATCTGGACTTCAACAACTGCCAATTCGGCGGAACGGCCGCGAACCCGCCGATCAGGATCGAGTCCGCCGGCGCGGGCGCGAGCAGCGAAATCCGCGGGGTGCGCTTCTACGGCTCGGTGATCTACGGCCCGGGCACGTTGCTGTACGCGCATCGCAAGGGTCGCATCGGCGATATCTGGTTCAACTCGATGCAGTGGGAAGGCAACAGCAACCCGGTCGGTGCCCATGCGCTGTGGATCGCCCTGGACAACAACGCCGACCTGTTCCAGGTCTTCATCAACGATCCCTACGTCGTCGGCTTCAACGGCAACGCCATGCTGTTCGAGCGCTTCGGCGCGGCGACCGTCAAGGCGGTGTCGGTGCGCGGGGCGAAGATCAACGAGATCATGACCGCGCAGTACCGCCCGATCGTGCTGACCCAGTTCGACAACACGTCGATCCTGGATTGCGATTTCTTCGGCCAGATCGCCGCGGATTCCTGCGTTTCGGTCTACAACGCGAGCAACGTGGCGATCAGCCGTTGCCGCTCGACGCCGAACGCGGCGACGCCGTACTTCGCCGAAATCAGCGGCAGCTCGAACCGGGTGTTGCTGGCCAACAACATCGCCGATACCCGGACCGACTTCGTCGCCAACACGGCCAGCGGCAGCGTGGTGACCGACAACAACATCAACTTCTGACCGCAGCGGCCGCGCCGGGCGGGAGCCGCCCGGCGCGTGTCGCCCGGTCCGGACGCGGTTCGGCCCGCGCGCTCGGAACGTCGTCGCCAGCACGCCGCGGTGCGCTTTCCGAGTCTGGCGCGTGCCGCCCGATTCGAGCGGGGCTTGGCCCGCGTGCTCAGGCTCGCATGCGGGGCGTCATCATCGGCATGCCGCGATACGCTTTCTTACCGCGGCGCGTGTCGCCGTACCCGACCGCGGTTCGGCCCGCGCGCTCAGGCCTGCGCCCGGAACGTTACGACCAGCACGTCGCGATGCGCTTCGCGCGAGGGATCTTGCGGCGTCACCGCGGTGACGCCGTGGAATACCCGCGCGTCGTCGACCAGGGCGGCGTCGAGCGGGGCGGTCAGGGTGAAGCTGCCGAGTTCGGTGCCGTCGCGGTCGTGGATGGTGGTGGTGCCGCTGACGATGTTGTGGCGGTCGATGAGCAGGACCAGCACGTAGTCGACGCCGTCGCGGTGCACGCCTTCGGGCGTCGGCTGGCCTTCGCGATCGGGGCCGGCCTCGATGCGGAACTGGTGCAGTTCGATGCGCCAGGCCGCGGTGCGCGGCGCCAGCGTGGAGAAGAAGTCGCGGCAGAAGCCGAGCACAGTGCCCAGGCTGGCGCCGTCGGCGATGTCCTGGCGCAGCGGTTCGAACCAGCGCTCGATATCGCCCTGCAGGGCGTTGTAGTTCAACGCCTGGTAATGCGGCTGGTGCGGTTGGCGTTCGATCGTGCCGTCGCGTCCGGCATGGAAGACGGCGTGGCGGCGACGGCGATGGCGGCCGACCTGGGCCAGGTAGGCGTCGGGCGCGAGGTCGTTCCAGCTCGCGGCGAACGCGTCCCAGTCGTCGAGCGAGCCGTGTTGCAGCAGGTGGGCGCGCATGTCGGCGCCGGCGACGAAACGGAAACCGCTGTCGCGGATGGAACGGGCGAAGTCTTCGTGATCGGACGGGGGCAGGGCGGACATGACGGGCTCGGTGCGTGGAGCGGCGCGCGGTTGCGCGAACGAAAGGCGGCTCAGAGCGCGGCTGGCGGCAGCTGGCGCGCGAGGGGACGGGCGAATGCGCGCCATCGCCATCGCCATCGGATCGGGCCGCCCCGGGCGCCGCTTGCCGCAACGCTCATCGTCGTGCGCTCCCGTCGCGGCTCAGATCGTGGCCAGCGCCGCCAACACCAGCAGCGCGACCGTGCAGGCGAAGCCGCCGGCCCAGACCGCGCTGCGCAGCGAGGCCTTGCCGGCGATGTAGAACACGCCGTGCAGGACGCGGAAGGCGATGAACGCCAGCGCGAGCACGTCGATCCAGCCGGTGTCCACGCCGGCCATCTGCGCGCCGAGCACGCCGGCGGCGAAGGCCGGGAAGGCTTCGAAGGCGTTGAGGTGGGCGGCGTACGCGGCCTTGGAGCGCGGATTGTCCTGGCGCGCCTGCCAGCCGCGCGGGTCGCGGTTGTCGTAGCGCTGGCCGTTGGCCTTGGCCAGCGAGGTCCACAGGTAGGGCAGCAGTGCCGCGGCCAGCAGGCACCAGTAGGCGATGGTCATCGACATGGGCCTTCCTTGCGGCCGGGCCGCGCGACTGCGGCCACACCAGCCTAGCGGAAAAAACGACGGCGCCCAGAGGCGCCGTCGTCGGATCGCTTTGCGGTCGCGGGCGGCCGGAGCGCCGTGCAGCCGGCTCGGCGGACTGCTGCCGGGCACGACGGGTCATGTCGAACCGCGGGCCCGCTGCGATTCGCATTGCGACCGCCGACGGCAGGACCGTCGAGGCCGCTGGCCCGGCTGGTTTCCAGCCCGGCGCAACGCGCCACGACGGTCCGCCGGACGACGGCGGCTTACTTCTTCGCCGGCGCCATCAGCTTGTCGTGGGCGGCGCGGAAGGCGTTGCCCTGGTACCAGTTCGGCCACTGCTCGTTGCCGGCCAGGACCTTGCCGACGCCGTACAGCGCGTCGAGGTCCTGGACTACGCCGTCGAGCTTCCAGTTCGGATCGAACTGGTCGGCCGGCTTGTGATAGCGGTTGTCGCGGTAATCGACCTGGGCCTTCTGCCCGGCTTCCACGCCGCCGTTGATCAGGTCGTCGCCGCCTTTGGCGTACAGCGCCGGCACGCCGGCCTTGGCGAAGTTGAAGTGGTCGGAGCGGAAGTAGAAGCCGTCCTGCGGCGTGCCCTCGGCATGCAGCACGCGGCCCTGGCCGTCGGCGACGGTCTTGAGGATGTCCTCGAGCTCCGAGCTGCCGTAGCCGACCACGGTCATGTCGCGGGCCTTGCCGATGATCGGCATGGCGTCGAGGTTGATGACGGCGACGGTCTTGTTCAGCGGCACGGTCGGGTGGGCGACGTAGTACTTGGAGCCGAGCAGGCCCGACTCTTCCAGCGTCACCGCCAGGAACAGCAGCGAGCGGTCCGGCGGCGGGGTCTGCTTGCTGAAGGCCTCGGCGATCTCGAGGATGCCGGCCACGCCGGAAGCGTTGTCGACCGCGCCGTTGTAGATCGTGTCGTGGCCCTCGCCCTTCGCCGCCGCCGCGTGGCCTTCGTGGCCGCCTTCTTCGGCGTGGTGCCCCAGGTGGTCCCAGTGCGCCATGTAGACGATCGCTTCGTCCGGGCGCTTGGCGCCGTCGAGCCGGGCGATCACGTTGCGCGAGGACTTCTCGCTGATCTTGCTCTTCAGGTCCACCGAGGCCTTGGCCTGCAGGGGAATGGCCTTGAAGCCGCGCTTGCCGGCGGCCTGGTAGAGCTGGTCGAGATCCTGGCCGAGGTCGGCGAACAACGTGCGCGCGGTGTCGGCGGTGATCCAGCCCTGCACCGGCAGGCGCGGTTCCGGATCGTCCTTGGCCGGCAGGTCGAACTGCGCGCCGGACCAGGAGTTCTTGACCACGTCCCAGCCGTACGAGGCGCCGGCGGCGTCGTGCACGATCAGCGCGGCCTTGGCGCCCTGGCGCGCGGCCTCTTCGAACTTGTAGGTCCAGCGGCCGTAGTAGGTCATCCGCTTGCCCTCGAACAAGGTCGCGTCCTGGCCGTGGAAGCCCGGGTCGTTGACGAACATCACCACCGTCTTGCCCTTGACGTCGACGCCGGCGTAGTCGTTCCACTGCTGCTCCGGCGCGTTGACGCCGTAGCCGACGAACACCAGGTCGCTGGCGTCGACCTTCACTTCCGCCTGGCCGGTGCGGGTGCCCACGACCATGTCGGCGCCGAACTTGAGCTCGCGCGTCTGTCCCTTGACGTCGAGCTTGAGCGTCGTGCCTTCGTCGGCGGTGGTTTCCACCATCGGCACGGTCTGGAAATAGCTGTCGCCGTTGCCCGGCTTCAGGCCGAGGCGCTTGAACTGCGCCTCCAGGTACTGGACGGTCTTGTCCTCGCCGGCGCTGCCGGGGGCGCGGCCCTCGAACTCGTCGGAGGCCAGCACCTTGACGTGTTGGGCGAAGTCGGCGGCGTTGATGGCCGCGTCGAAGGCGTGGTCGCCGGCGGGCGCGGCCGCGGCGGGGGCGGCCGGATCGGACGCCGGTTGCGCCGAGGCGGCGCCGTCGGCGGGCGTTTGCTTGCAGGCGCTCAGCGCAAGCGTCGCGACGACCAGCGAGGTCGCGGCGAAGAGCGGACTATTTCGGGACAAGGTCTGGAACCTCCAAGGGCGGCCAGCGGCCGGGGCGTGGGGGAGGTCCATTCTAGGTGCAGGCCCGGGCCGCGGCGGGCCGGGCCGGCTTGACCGATCCGGGCGCTTCGCCGGGCGGCGCGCCGGGGCGCGCGGCGGTAAAGCCCCCGCGGCGGGCGCCCTTCACGGCCAGGAGAAGGCGGCGCCCGCGGCGGAGGCGGAGGACCGCGATTACTGCGCCGGCGGGGTCGCGCTGCTGAAGGCGATGGCGGTGGCGCCGCGGATCGCGCCGGTCTTGGCGCTGGCGTGCACGTACAGCTTGACCGGGCGCTCGAACACCAGCGGGCCGTCCACGCGCGCGTTTGGGCCGACGATCACGATCGGATCGCGCTTTTGGAAGGTGAAGTTGCCGGTCGGCTTGGTGTACTTGATGCCGCCGGTGACGTGCGAATCGACGCCGACGGTGACGTCGCCGTTGACCGTCTCGATGCCGCCGGCCAGTTCGGTGGCGACCAGGCCGATTGAGCCGTTGACGGTCTCCACGTCGCCGCGCACGCGGCCGCCGCGGTCGACGAAGACGCCGCCGTTGACGGTCTCGATGCCGTCGCTGGCGGTGAGCTTGGTGCCGGCGCGGATGCTGCCGTTGACCGTCTCCAGGCGGCCGGTCTGGGCGCCGTTGCCGACGTTGATGCTGCCGTTGACGGTCTGCGCGTCCTGGACGGCGGCGTTGTCGCCGACGCGGATGCTGCCGTTGACGGTTTCCACGTCGCCGCGGCGCTGGCCGGCCTCGACGGTGATGCTGCCGTTGACCTTGCTGACGTCGTCGTCGGCCAGGGCCGCGGTCGAGGACAGGGCGATGAGGACGGACAGGCAGGCGGACAGCTGGGTGCGGGTCATGGCGGGTTCCGTTGTTCGGGTGGGCATGGCTTGTGATGCGGCGGACGCGCGGACGGTTTACGCCGCGGCGAAAAAATCCTCGGGGCGGTCGCCGCGGGGCGCCATCGTCGCCGTCGCGTCGTCGTCGTCGCGGTTTGCGCCGCCGTTCCCCGGGGCTTCATCGCCCGCTTCGCTACAATCGCCCAATCCGCGCGCCGCGGCGCCCGTCCTTAGTCATTCCGCCCTTCGTCATAGGAAACGCCCACGTGTCTGCGACCTCCCGCCCCAAGCCCGTAGTGCTGCTGATCCTCGACGGCTGGGGCCACCGCGACGACCCGGCCGACAACGCCCTGGCCCAGGCCGACCTGCCGAACTGGCGCGCGCTGCTGGCCAGCCAGGCGCACACCCTGATCCATACCGAGGGCCGCCACGTCGGCCTGCCCGACGGGCAGATGGGCAATTCCGAGGTCGGCCACATGAACCTCGGCGCCGGCCGCATCGTCTACCAGGACCTGACCCGCATCGACGCGGCGGTCGAGGACGGCAGCTTCTTCGCCAACCAGGAACTGCGCGCCGCCTGCGCCGCGGCCCAGGCCGCCGGCGCGACCTTGCACCTGCTGGGCCTGCTCTCGCCCGGCGGCGTGCACAGCCACGAGCGGCACCTCTTCGCGATGATCGAATTGGCCCGCCGCGAAGGCGTGGCGAAGGTCGCCGTGCACGCCTTCCTCGACGGCCGCGACATGCCGCCGAAGTCGGCCGCGCCGAGCCTGCAGCGCCTGCAGCAGGCCTGCGACGAGGCCGGCAACGCGCATATCGCCAGCATCGGCGGCCGCTACTACGCGATGGACCGCGACAAGCGCTGGGACCGCCAGCTGCGCGCCTGGGATGCGATCGTCGAAGCGCGCGGCGAACAGCATGCCGCGACCGCGCTGGAAGGCCTCGAAGCGGCCTACGCGCGCGGCGAGACCGACGAATTCGTCGCCCCCACCGTGATCGGCGACGCCCGGCCGATGGCCGACGGCGACGCGGTGGTGTTCATGAACTTCCGCGCCGACCGCGCGCGCCAGCTCACCGCCGCGTTCGTGGATCCGAACTTCGACGGCTACCAGGCGCGCACGCCGAAGCTGTCGCGCTTCGTCTGCCTGACCGAATACGACGCCAAGCTGCCGGCGCCGGTCGCGTTCGGCCCCGACGATCTGCGCAATACGCTCGGCGAATTGCTGGCCGAGCATGGCCTGAGCCAGCTGCGCATCGCCGAAACCGAGAAGTACGCCCACGTCACCTTCTTCTTCAGCGGCGGCCGCGAGGAGCCCTACGCCGGCGAAACCCGCGTCCTGGTGCCGAGCCCGAAGGTCGCCACCTACGACCTGCAGCCGGAAATGAGCTGCCCGGAAGTGACCGCCAAGCTGGTCGAGACGATCCGCGCGCAGGCGGTGGACGTGGCGATCTGCAACATCGCCAACCCCGACATGGTCGGCCACACCGGCGACCTGCAGGCCGCGATCCTGGCCGCGCAGGCGGTCGACAAGGCCATCGGCGCGATCGCCGCGGCGGTGCAGGAGGTGCACGGCGCGCTGCTGATCACCGCCGACCACGGCAACCTGGAGATGATGCGCGACGCCTCGACCGGGCAGCCGCATACCGCCCACACCGTCGGCCCGGTGCCGCTGGTGTACGTCGGCCCGCGCAAGGCGGCGCTGCGGTCCGGCGGCGCGCTGCGCGACGTCGCGCCGACCATCCTGGATCTGCTCGGGCTGCCGCAGCCCGAGGAGATGACCGGCCGCAGCCTGCTGGAGGGCTGATGCGTATCGCGTGCGCGTGGATGTTGGCGCTGCTGGCGGCGCTGCCGTTGGCGGCGCCGCCGGCGCGCGCCGCGGCGCAGCAGGGCAGCAGCCGCGAGACCGAGCGCAAGCTCGAGAAGATCAAGACCGAGTTGAAGTCGGTCGCGGCCGAGCGGCGCAAGCTGGAAGGACAGCGCGGCGATGCGGCGCAGAAGCTGCGCGCGGCCGACGAACAGGTCGGCCGTTCCAACCGGGTGCTGCGCGACACCGAGACGCGGCTGGCGCGCGAGCACGCCGCGCTCAAGCAGACCCAGGACCAGCGCGATTCGCTCAAGAAGAATCTCGGCGCGCGCCGCAAGGAGCTGGAACAACTGCTGCGCGCCGCCTACGCGCAGGGCAACGATGCGCCGCTCAAGGCGCTGCTGTCGCAGGACCGGGTCGCCGACAGCGGCCGCATCCTGACCTATCACGGCTATCTGCAGCGCGACCGCGCGCGCCGCATCGACGAACTGACCGCGCAGCTGCGCGAGCTGGACCGGCTCGAACGCGAGATCGTCGAGCGCCGCGCCAGCCTCGACAGCACCCGCAAGCAACAGCGCGCGCAGCTGGGCCAGCTCGAGAAGGACCGCAAGGACCGCGCCGTCCTGGTCGCCCAGATCAACGAAAAATACGAAGACCGCAGCACCCGCGAGCGCGAGCTCGGCCGCGACGCCAAGGGGCTCGAGCAATTGTTGGCCAAGCTGCGCGCGGCCGCCGCGCGCGCCGAGGCCCAGCGCCGCGCCGCGGCCAAGGCCCGCGCCGAACGCGAAGCGCGCGAGGCGCGCGCGCCGCCGCCCGCGGCGGCGGCCAAGGGCAAGCCCGCGCCGGTGCGCAAGCCGCCGGTCGCGGTCGCCAGCGCGCCCGCGCCGCAGGTCGGCGGCCTGGGCTGGCCGGTGTCGGGCGCGTTGCTGGCCGGCTTCGGCGGCACCATGCCCGACGGCCGCAGCAGCGAGGGCCTGCTGATCGGCGCGCCGGCCGGCGCCACGGTCAAGGCGGTCGGCGACGGCACCGTGGTCTATTCGGAATGGATGACCGGCTACGGCCTGTTGCTGATCGTCGACCACGGCAACGGCTACATGAGTCTGTACGCCAACAACGACGCCCTGCTCAAGGACGCCGGGGCGACGGTCAAGAAGGGCGACGCCGTCGCCACCGTCGGCAGTTCCGGCGGCCACGGCCGGCCGGCGCTGTATTTCGAATTGCGCCGCGGCGGGCAGCCGGTGAACCCGGGCGTGTGGCTGCGGCGTTGAGGCGCGCGGGTCGCTTGGCGGCGTGAGCGTCGTCGCGGCTTCGGTGCAGTGGCGTGGGCGGCGGTTTGCGCGGTCGGCGCGGCCCGGAACGTAGTGCGCGCCGCGGCGGACAGGCCGCGCGGGCCGGCAGCGGCGCGAGGGGCGCGGGTTTTAACGAAAGCTTGCAAGCGCCCCGCTTAACGTGCGCAGATAATCGACCGAACCCTGGCCGCCTCGCGCGGTCCGACTGCCACGGGCCGCCGCACGCGGTCCAACCGCCATCCGCTTCGGAGCGTCGTGCATGTCCCTGCGTCACCCCCTGCGTAGTCTGCTTCCGCTCGCCCTGGCGCTGGGCGCCGTGCCGGCCCTGGCCCAGCAGCCCGCGCCGCCCGCGCAGGCGACCCCGCCCGCCGCGCCGGTGCAGGCGCCGCCCGCCGCGTCCCAGCCCGCGCCCGCCGCCGACGATGCGGACGATGCCGACGCGCAGGACGACGGCCAGGCCACGCCGCCGGCGCAGGCGCCGGGCAAGCGCAGCGCCAAGGCCGGCAAGGACGACAGCGATTCGAAGGTGCCGATCGACGAGATCCGCCGCTACGTCGCGGTCTACAACGCGGTCAAGCAGGCGTATGTCGAACCCGTCGACGACGCCAAGCTGATGCATTCGGCGATCCGCGGCCTGCTGTTCGACCTCGACCCGCACAGCGTCTATTTCGACAAGGCCGACGCCGAGAACTTCGACGAACAATCGCGCGGCAACTACGACGGCATCGGCGTGGAGCTGCTGCGCCAGCCCGACGGCACGCTGCGGGTGATCTCGCCGATCGACGACACCCCGGCCGCGCGTGCCGGGATCAAGGCCGGCGACCTGATCACCGCGATCGACGGCAAGCCGTTCAAGGTCGACGAAGGCGACAGTTCCGGCCCGCTGCGCGGCGCGCCGGGCTCCAAGGTCGTGCTGACCATCGTGCGCGAGGGCCGCGACAAGCCCTTCGACGTGACCGTGGCGCGCGAGACCATCCGCGTGGCCAGCGTCAAGAGCCGCATGCTCGAGCCGGGCTACGGCTACCTGCGGGTGAGCGCGTTCCAGGCCGACACCGCGGCCGATTTCGAAACCCAGCTGCGCAAGCTCAAGGAGCAGTCCGGCGGCAAGCTGCGCGGGCTGGTGCTGGACCTGCGCAGCAATCCCGGCGGCCTGCTGACCTCGGCGGTGCAGATCGCCGACGACCTGCTCGAGCGCGGCAAGATCGTCAGCACCCGCGGCCGCATCGCCATCAGCGATGCCGAATTCAGCGCCACCCCGGGCGACCTGCTCGACGGCGCGCCGCTGATGGTGCTGGTCGACGCCGGTTCGGCCAGCGCCTCGGAAGTGCTGGCCGGCGCGTTGCGCGACAACGGCCGCGGCCGGGTGATCGGCAGCCGCACCTTCGGCAAGGGCTCGGTGCAGACGGTGTTGCCGCTGGACAACGGCGACTCGGTCAAGCTCACCACCGCGCGTTATTACACGCCCAGCGGCAAGTCGATCCAGGCGCTGGGCATCGTGCCCGACGTGACCCTGCGCGCGCCCAAGGACGACAAGAGCGACCGTCCCAGCTACACCGAGGCGGCCTTGCCCGGCCACCTGCACGGCGACGAAGAAGGCCAGCCCGGCAGCAACGCCGGCGAGGTGCTCGACGGCGACGGCCCGATCGCTTCGGCGCTGGCGGAGTTGAAGACGCCCGGCGCGACCAAGGCGGCGCAGTCGGCGAAGAAGCCGGCGCCCGCGGCCAAGCGCTGAACGAGGCCGCCATCGGCTCGAAAAAACGCCCGGCCTGCGCCGGGCGTTTTTTGTTGGCGGCTGCAGCTTTTGTGGGAGGGACTTTAGTCCCGATGCCTTTGTTTCAGCTCGAAGCGATCGGGCACAAGAGCGTCGGGACTGAAGTCCCTCCCACAGAAGCTGCTGCCGCAAAAGCCATGGACTTCAATGCGACAGCCGAGTTCGCGGCTCACTCGACCGGATCGAAGAACGCGCGCAGCAACCGGTAATGCTCGTCGCCGGGGTCGTCGCGGAAGCGCCGGTACTCGCGATAGCGCAGGTGCGCGTCCGACAGCCCGCGCTTGCGCAGGATCGCGCGCGCGGCGGTTTCGACCTCCTCGCCGTCGCCGTGCTGCCAGAAGCGCACTTCCTGCTCGACGAACGGAATCTGCAGTTCGATCCGGAACGGCATCTCGCGGCCGTAGTCCTCGTCCCAGTTGGCCTCGGCCAGGCCGGTCCATCGCAGCGCGAAGCGGCGGCCGTCGCGCGCGCCCAGGCTCAGCTCGCTCAGCGGCAGGCTCAGGTGCGAGCACAGGTACAAGGTCGGCAGGCTGTCGCCCTGGTCTTCGTCGTCCTGCCAGCGGAAGCGGCAGCGTTGCTGTTCCAGCTCGCGCCAGTCGCCGATGCGCAGCGGCAGCGATTCGTCGTAGAAGCGCGGCGCCAGTTCCTGCGCGAACTCACCGTCGCCGAAGCGGTGCGGGCGACCGTCCACGGCGATCGACCAACGCGGCTCGCCGTCGGCGTCCTCGTACAGCCAACCGTGCAGCTGCGCGCGTTCGACCGGGATGCGCAGGTCCTTGAGTTCGATCAGGCCTTCGCGTCGATCCATCGCGCCGATGTCCATGAGCGCCGGATCCGTCGCGTCAACGCGGCTTGGCCGGCAGCGGGAACGGCGTCACCACGCGCTCGCCCGAGGCCGCGTCGCGGATCGCCGACTGGCCCTTCCGCTCGACTTCCTCGATCCGCACGATGCTCTGCATCGGCAAGTGCAGCACGCGGGTGTTGCCGAACTCGTCGCGCAAGCGCTCTTCGGTCGGGTCGACCACCAGTCCGTCGTGCAGGTCGAACACCAGCTCGCTGACCTCGGTGAAGCCCCACAGCGCGCCCGCGCCGATCTTGCGCGCGTACAGCTCGTAGATCTTGCCGGCGTTGAGGAAGGTGACTTTGTAGAGCGTGGACATGGCGGGCGCGGAATGAAGGGAAAGAGGGCGGCGGGCGATCGAAAGCGCCTGGACCTGTGTCGAGCGTGGGGTTCGCCGGCCGCCAACGCAAGGGCGCAACCCGGCCCGCGTCATGCGATTCCCGGCTGCGGCGCCGGACTCAATACCCGCGCTTGCGCCGCAACCGCCGCGCGATGCCCGCGCGCGCGATCAGCGCGAACGCGCCGCCGAAGGCGAAGCCGGCCAGGTGCGCCGACCAGGCCACCGCGCCGAACGCCGGGCCGATGAAGGTGAACACCACTTGCAGCAGCGCCCACACCCCGATCAGCAGCGGCGCGGGCACTTTGACGAACTGCAGGAACAGGCCCAGCGGCACCACCACGCCGAGCTTGGCGCCGGGGAACAGCGCCAGATAGGCGCCGATCAGCGCCGACACCGCGCCGCTGGCGCCGATGATCAGCCGGTCCGGGGTGGCGATGGCGATCACCGCGGCGAGGTTGGCCACCGCGCCGCCGCACAGGAACAGCGCCAGCAGCCGCCAAGGTCCCATCGCCCGCTCGGCCGGCAGGCCGAAGATCAGCAGGAACACCAGGTTGCCGAGCAGGTGCGCCCAGTCGGCATGCAGGAACAAGGCGCTGAACAGCCGCAGCAGGCTGCCCTCGCGGACCGCGTCCCACCACGCTTCCGGCGAAGACAGGCCGCCGGACAGCGCGCCCCATTCCAGCATCAGCCGGCGCTGCTCCGGGTCGGGCAGGACCACGGCCGAAACGATGAAGCAGATCCACAGCAGCGCGAACAACAACGGGGTCGCCCAACGCAGGCGGGCGCGTTCGCGCGAGGGAATGGCGACGAACACGGCGTCAGCTCCGCGAGACCGCGGCCGCAGTTGCCCTATTCAGGCAAGAAGTCGGCGTAAGTGTCTGTAGGGACTGCGATTGCGACATCGGTACGAGACGAATTTGCCCGGTTGGGCGTATTGTTAGCGTTCGGTTAACGGCCGCGCTATAGTGCATACGGCGTCGTACGTCGGGAGGGGTTTCCGGCGGCATCGCAGTCCGCACAGCGGGGCGATGCACACGGCCGCGACAGACGAAAAAATACTCCAACGGAGAATACACGCATGCAACCCTCACACCGCACCATCCGCCTGACCGCGATCGCATTGGGCGTGGCCGGCGTCATCAGCTTCGGCTCGGCCGGCGCCACCGGTTTCCAGATTCGCGAGAACAGCGTCAAGAACCAGGGCCGCGCCTTTGCCGGCAGCGCCGTTTCGGAGAAGGACGCGTCGGTCGTCTCGAACAACCCGGCGGCGATGGTGAACCTGGACTCGACCACGATCCGTGGCGACGTCACCGCGATCGACCTGACCGCCAAATTCACCGGCAACGGCACCGCCGCGGCCGGCACCCCGCTCGCCCGTCCGATGACCGGCGGCAACGGCGGCGACCCGGGCGACGTGACCCCGGTCCCGGCGCTGTCGATCGTGGTCCCGCTGTCGGGCTCGTTCGAGAAGCTCACCCTGGGCGCCCAGCTCAGCGCGCCGTTCGGCCTGAAGACCGAATACGACCCGAACTGGATCGGCCGCTACAGCGCCATCGAGTCGGAAGTGAAGACCATCGACCTGACCCTGTCGGCCGCGGTCAAGCTGACCGACCGCTTCTCGGTCGGCGCCGGCTTCGTCTACGAGCGCGCCGAGGCGACGCTGACCAACGCCGTCGACTTCGGCGGCCTGATCTGCCGCATGCGCCCGGCCGCCTGCGCGGTGCCGAATACCCCGTACGGCCCGCAGCGCGCCGACGGCCTGGCCAAGGTCAAGGGCGACGACACCGGCATCGGCTGGATCCTGGGCTTCCAGTGGAAGCCGACCGACCGCCTGGCGATCGGTTACTCGCACCGCTCCGAGATCGACCACGACCTGGAAGGCACGGTGACCTTCACCAAGCCGGCCTCGGTCGCTCCGCTGCTGGCCAACACCGTGTACAACACGGCGCCGGGCGGCGCGGCGCTGACCACGCCGAGCACCGACACGCTGAGCGTGTCCTACGCCTTCTCCGACCAGTTCCGCATGATGTTCGATGCGCAGAAGACAGATTGGCACTCGCTGCAGACCGTGGAAATCAAGCGTTTCGACGGCATCGACATCAGCAAGGAAGAGTTCCAGTGGGAAGACACGATGATGTACGCGCTGGGCGCCGAATACGATCTCAATGATCGTTTCACCCTGCGCGGCGGCATCGCCAAGGACGAAACCCCGACCAACGACACCCACCGCACTCCGCGTCTGCCCGACAACGACCGTACCCTGTACTCGGTCGGCCTGACCTGGAACGCGAACGAGCACCTGAGCGTGGACGCCGCGTTCACCCGCATCCAGATCGACAGCCCGGACGTGGACATCGTCTCCACCAGCGGCTCGACCCTGGTCGGCAAGTTCAAGGGCCACGCCAACCTGTTCGGCGTCTCGGCGCAGTACAAGTTCTGATCGCCTAGCGATCCGGATGCAGTCGCGAAAGCCCCGCTTCGGCGGGGCTTTCTTTTTGCCCGTTCGCCGGCCAGGACTTGACCAATTAATTTAGGAGTCCTAATAATATCGCCATGAGCGATCCCGCTTTCCATCTGCGCCAGACCGCCCTGGGCCTGGAGCGCCTGGGCGGCCTGATGCGCGCGCAGCAGTGGCGCGAGCCGGACGCGTACGCGCTGCATCCGGCCCAGCGCGCGCTGCTGGAGCTGCTGGGCGAGGACAAGCGCGGTTGGCGGGTCGGCGAGCTGGCGCAGCGCCTGGGCGTGTCGGCGGCCAGCGCCAGCGACACCATCGCCGCGTTGCAGGCGCGCGAACTGGTGCGGCGCGAGCGCGATCCCGACGACGGCCGCGCGGTGCGCGTGCATCCGAGCCGGCGCGGGCTGGCCTGGCTGCGCCGCAGCCGCGCCCGCGGCGGGCTCGGCGAGCGCTTGCTGGCGACGTTGGCGCCGGACGAACTGGCGGCGTTCTCGCGTTCGCTGCAGTTGTTGATCCTGCAGGCCCAACGCGAGGGGTTGGCGACCGGGCTGCGCACCTGCGCCGGCTGCGAGTTCTTCCGTCCGTTCGAAGGAGGCGGCGACGCCCCGCATTATTGCGCCCTGGTCGGCGCCGCGTTCGGCGACGCGCAGTTGCGCGTGGATTGCGCCGAACACCGGCCGCGCGCCGCGGATGCGCGCGCCGGCGCGCTGGATGCGGTGGCCGCGCGGTTCCGCGCCGGCGCCGGCGATCGCCGCGACACGACATCGCGCCGCGGCCCCGCGCCGAAGCGCACGCATTCCGCAGCCGCGGAATAGGCGGGCGGCGGCCGACTGGCATCGGCGCGCCGCCCTTCCTCTCACCACCCGTCTAAGAGCAAGCAAGAGGAGATTCCAGTATGCGTCAGAAAGCCGTGTTCTTTCATGCCGGTTGCCCGGTGTGCGTGGCCGCCGAACAGCAGGTCGCCGAAGCCATCGACCGCGCGCGTTTCGAGGTCGAGGTCGTGCACCTGGGCGAGGCCTCGGCGCGGATCGCCGAGGCCCGCGCGGCCGGGGTGATCTCGGTGCCGGCCCTGGTCCTGCAGGAGCAGGTCTTCCACATCAACTTCGGCGCGGCCTTGTCCGACCTGGGTTGAGTCCGACCGCGCCGGCCGCGCGCGCGCGGCCGGCGCCTGGGGGAGACCGCGATGGGATCGAACGAGGCGGCAACGACGGTGACCGCGCTGCTGCGCGGTCGCGCCGTCGCCTACAGCCGGCCGGGCAGCGTCAGCGCGATCGACAAGCGGCCGCTGCGCGGCCTGGTGCGGATCGGCGAACTCGGCCTGGACGGCGACGAGCAGGGCGACCTGCGCGTGCACGGCGGGCCGGACAAGGCCGTGCACCACTATCCGCGCGAGCACTACCGGCGTTGGCGCGACGAGATCGGCGCGCATGCGCTGTTCGACGCGCCCGGCGCGTTCGGCGAGAACCTCAGCAGCGAAGGCCTGGACGAGGCCGCGGTGTGCCTGGGCGATCGCTACCGCTTCGGTGAGGTCCTGCTCGAAGTGAGCCAGGCGCGGCAGCCGTGCTGGAAGCTCAACGACCGCTTCGGCGTCGCCGACATGGCGCGGCGGATGCAGGCCAACGGCCGCACCGGCTGGTACTACCGGGTGATCGAAGCCGGCCGGGCCGAGGCCGGCGAACGCTTGCATCTGATCGCGCGGCCGTGGCCGCGGTGGTCGCTGCAGCGCATCGCGACGATGCTGTTCGTGCGCACGCTCGACCGCGAAGAACTGCAGGCCGCGCTGGCCTTGCCGCTGGTGCCGTCGTGGCGCAAGCTGGTCGAAGCCCGGCTCGCGCGCGGCCAGGTCGAGGATTGGAGCAAGCGGATCGACGGGCCATCGCGCAGCTGATCGCCGCCGCGGCGCGCACCCGTCCACCAGCGAAGGTACCAGTAAACGAATGGAAACGATCCGGTTCGCCGCCGAGGAAAAGGCGCTGTTGGTCGCGCGGTTGCAGCGTTACTTCAGCGAAGAGCTCAAGCAATCGATCGGGCGCTTCGATGCGGAGTTCATGCTCGACTTCATTTCCGAGGAACTCGGCGCGTACTACTACAACCGCGGCGTCGCCGATGCGCAGGCGGTGCTGGCGGCGAAGGTCGAGGACCTGGCCGATGCGGTGTGGCAGCTGGAGCGGCCGACCGAATTCAAGCGCTGAGGTTCGGCCTCGTCCGAGAAAAAATATCGGGCCTGAAGGCCCTCCCACAACAGCGTAAGCCGCGACGGGGCGCTGTCGTGGGAGGGCCTTCAAGCCCGACGCTTTCCGCTCCCGGCGACGGACTAACCGACCCGCCCACGCGGTTTCGCCGTAACCGCGAAGCAGGCCCGCACCGGCGAACTCACGATCAGCACCGCCTCCTGCTTGAACCGTCGCTTGTACTCGTCGGCGATCTCGACCACGCGCTTGCGTTCCTCGGCGGTGTCCGCATGGATCACGTCGATCGCGCGCGAATCTTCCTGCTCGACCTGTCCGCTGTCGCCGCGCCACTGGCCCTTGGCCTGGTAGACGGTGAGCCCGGCGGGGAAGCGCGGGGTGACGACTTCGGCCAGGAACGACTGCCACTGCGCTTCGCCGACCGGGCCGTCGGGACTGTTCATGCCGAACAGCACCCGGTCCTGGCGGCGTTCGGCGCAGGCCGAGGGATCGCCGGGCTTGACCGGCAGCGGCGCCAGCGAGGCGCAGGCGCTGAGCGCGCACAGGGCGATGGCGAGCGAGAAGGGGCGGAGCATCGGCGATCGTCCGAAGAGGCGGCAGGCGCCAGCGTACTGCGCGGGAGCCCGGGGCATGTTGCGACTGCGGTCGAGGGTTTGCGGTGAGGGTGCGATTCGGCCGATACAAAAGCATCGGGCCTGAAGGCCCTCCCACAACAGCCCGGGCCTTGCGGCGACCGCTGTCGTGGGAGGGCCTTCAGGCCCGACGCTTTCCGCTCCGACGCGGCCGAACTGCGCGCAAACAAAAGGCGCGGCCGCCGCGGCGGCCGCGCCTTCGTCGCATCGCCCGATCAGTCGCCCAGCGTCAGCAACGAAGCGTTGCCGCCGGCCGCGGTGGTGTTGACGGTGACGGTCTTCTCGGTAGTGAAGCGCGGCAGGTAGTGCGGGCCGCCGGCCTTGGGACCGGTGCCGGACAGGTTCTGGCCGCCGAAGGGCTGCACGCCGACCACTGCGCCGATCTGGTTGCGGTTGACATAGCAGTTGCCGACCTTGACCCGGGTGCTGATGCGCTCGATGGTCTCGTCGATGCGCGAGTGGATGCCCAGGGTCAGGCCGTAGCCGGTGGCGTTGATCGCGTCGATCACCGCGTCGAGCTGGTCGGCCTTCCAGCGGATCACGTGCAGCACCGGGCCGAACACTTCCTTGTGCAGCTGGCCGAGCGACTTCAGCGCGTAGGCGCGCGGGGCGAAGAAGCTGCCGTTCGCGGCGTCGGCGTCGAGCGCGACTTCGGCGATCTTGGTCGCTTCGCCGTCCATGCGCGCGGCGTGCTCGCGCAGCATCTTCAGCGCGTCCTCGTCGATCACCGGGCCGACGTCGGTCGATAGCAGGCCGGGGTCGCCGACCTTCAGCTCGGCCATCGCGCCGGCGAGCATGTGGGTGACCTTGTCGGCGATGTCGTCCTGCACGAACAGCACGCGCGCGGCCGAGCAGCGCTGGCCGGCCGAGGTGAAGGCCGAGCCGATCGCGTCCTTGACCAGTTGTTCGGGCAGCGAGGACGAGTCGGCGATCAGCGCGTTCTGGCCGCCGGTCTCGGCGATCAGCACGCCGATGGCGGCGTCGCGCGCGGCCAGCGCGCGGTTGATCGCGCGCGCGGTGTCGGTCGAACCGGTGAAGGCGACGCCGGCGACGCGCGGATCGCGGGTCAGCGCGGCGCCGACGGTGGCGCCGTCGCCGGGCAGGAACTGCAGCACCGCTTCGGGAACGCCGGCTTCGTGCAGCAGCTTGACCGCGTAGTAGCCGATCAGGTTGGTCTGCTCGGCCGGCTTGGCGATGACGCTGTTGCCGGCGGCCAGGGCGGCGGAGATCTGGCCGAGGAAGATCGCCAGCGGGAAGTTCCACGGGCTGATGCAGACGAACACGCCGCGGCCGGACAGGTGCAGGGTGTTGGATTCGCCGGTCGGGCCCGGCAGCGCTTCGGGCGCGAACAGCTTGCGCGCCTGGGCGCCGTAGTAGCGCAGGAAGTCGACCGCTTCGCGCACTTCGGCGACGCCGTCGGGGATGGTCTTGCCGGCTTCCTTGGTGCACAGCGCGATGTATTGCGGCATGCGCTCTTCGAGCAGGTTGGCGGCGTGTTCGAGGATCGCGGCGCGGCTCGCGGCCGGAGTCGCGTCCCAGCCTTCCTGCGCGGCGACCGCGTTCTTCAGCGCTTGCTCGACCGCGGCGCTGTCGGCGGGCTTCCACTGGCCGACGATCTCGCGGCGGTCGGCCGGGTTGGTCACGGCGATGTCGGCGCCGCCGACCGACGCGCCCGGCACCAGCGGCGCGGCGCGCCAGTCGGTACGGGCGGCGGCGTTGACGTCGGCGGCGAGGGACTGCAGTTGCTGATCGTTGGCGAGGTTGACGCCCATGGAATTGGTCCTGTCGTAGCCGAAGCTGCGGTAGAGATCGGCCGGAAGCGGAATGCGCGGATGCGGGATGCTGGCGAAGCCGGACACCGTTTCGACCGGATCCTGGATCAGGTCGTCGATGGCGATGTCCTCGTCGGTGATGCGGTTGACGAAGCTGGAGTTGGCGCCGTTCTCGAGCAGGCGCCGCACCAGGTACGGCAGCAGGTCTTCGTGCGAGCCGACCGGCGCGTACACGCGGCACGGCGCGTTCAAGCGGTCGGCCGGGATCACTTCGGCGTAGAGGTCGTCGCCCATGCCGTGCAGCTTCTGGAACTCGAAGTGCTTTTCGCGGCCCATCGCCTTGGCGCGCTGGTGGATGGTGGCGATGGTCTGGGCGTTGTGGGTGGCGAACATCGGATAGATCGCATCCGAGGCCTCCAACATGCGCCGCGCGTTGGCCAGGTACGACACGTCGGTGTTCGGCTTGCGGGTGAACACCGGATAGCCGAGCTGGCCGTCGACCTGGGCGCGCTTGACCTCGCTGTCCCAGTACGCGCCCTTGACCAGGCGCACCGGGATGCGGCGGCCGACCCGGCGGGCGAGGTCGGCGATGAAGGCGATCGCCTCGGGCGCGCGCTTCTGGTACGCCTGGATCGCAAGGCCGTAGCCTTCCCAGCCGTCCAGCGAGGCGTCGCTGTAAGCCGCGGCGATCACGTCCAGCGACAGCTCCAGGCGGTCGGCTTCCTCGGCGTCGATGGTGAAGCCGATGCCGTAGCCCTTGGCCAGCTGGGCCAGTTCCAGCACGCGCGGGGTCAGCTCGGCGAACACGCGCTCGCGCTTGGCGTGCTCGTAGCGCGGGTGCAGCGCGGAGAGCTTGACCGAGATCGACGGGGTGGCGAACACGTCGGCATTTTTAAAATTGCCGCTCTTGCCTATGGCGTGGATCGCGTCGCGGTAGGCCTGCAGGTAGCGCAGCGCGTCCTTGGTGGTCAGCGCGCCTTCGCCGAGCATGTCGAACGAGTAGCGGTAGTTGCCGTTGTCGCCCTTCTTCGAGCGCGCCAGCGCCTCGCCGATGCTGCGGCCCATGACGAACTGGTGGCCCATGATGCGCATGGCCTGGCGCACCGCCAGCCGGATCACCGGCTCGCCGACGCGGCCGATCAGGCGCTTGAAGGCGTTGTGGACGTCGCGCTTGGTGTCGTCGGCGAGGTCGACCAGGGTGCCGGTCAGCATCAGGCCCCAGGTCGAGGCGTTGACCAGCACCGAATCGGACTGGCCCAGGTGGCGCTTCCAGTCGGCCTCGCCCAATTTGTCGCGGATCAGCTTGTCCGCGGTCTCCTGGTCCGGAATGCGCAGCAGCGCCTCGGCCACGCACATCAGCAGCACGCCTTCCTCGCTGCCGAGATCGTACTGGCGCATGAAGGCTTCGATCGCGCCTTGGTCCTGGGCGCGGGCGCGGACCCGGCGGACCAGGTCGGCGGCGGTGGCCTGGGCGGCGGCGCGGTCGGCCTCGGGCAGGCGCGCCAGCTCGAGCAGGCCGCGCACGTGCTGCGCTTCGTCGCGGACCCAGCCTTCGGTGAGCGCGGCGCGCGGGCCGGCCGGCGGCGCCGGCAGTTCGGGGCTGATCATCGCCGACAGCGGCTGGGCGCCGGGGCGCGGCGGCGGGCCGTCGCTGGCGACGGCGGAGGGAGCGTTGGTGGACATCGGACCCGGGACAGGGGTGGGAAGTCCGCCATTTTAGAGCTTTCTCTCGACCGCAATCTGCCCTTTTTCGGCTGGATCGCAGGCCTCGTACACCATCCGCCGGGGTAGGGCGGCCGGCCCCCGCGCGGGCCCGGAGCGCTCGCGCGGACAGGCGAACCGGCCGTTCCGGCAAGGCCTGCGGCGGCGCCGCGGACTTGCCTGTGCAACCCGCAATCGATGCGCTAACTTGCATCGGTCACGTTTGCGACGCAGGCCCGCGCCGCGCTCCCGGCCGCTCCTGCGCGATGCAAACCCGCGCCGGCGCTGGCTCTGCGCGATTTTCGCGGCGCGGCGCACGCGGCAAGTGGCGGGTTGCCGCAGGGCGGGGCCGCCGCTACCATTTCTCGGTTATCCGTAGCGCCGATCCGGCGTGATGGGCCCGGCAGGGCTCGCCAGCCACCTCGCAGTGCCCGCATGGTCCGCGCGCCCCTTCCAGGGCGCCGCCGGTGCCGGGGACGGGGGCAGCCCGCGGAGCGCGCGTTAGATCACCACACTGATTTATTCGGGGCTCGAACTGATGAAAGCCGGTCGTTTCAAGCAGTGGGCAGCGGGCGTCGCCGCAATGGCGTTGCCGGTCCTCGCGTTCGCGCAGGCGGCCGATCCCAAGCCGTGGCAATTGAATATGGGCAAGGGCGTCACCGCCCAGTCGATGAACGCCCACTCCGCGCACATGCTGGCGCTGTGGATCTGCGTGGTGATCGGCATCCTGGTCTTCGGCGCGATGGCCGTGGCCATGTTCAAGTTCCGCAAGTCCAAGGGCGCCGTGCCCGACAAGGACTTCGTCCACAGCACCAAGCTGGAGATCGTCTGGACGGTCGTGCCGGTGGCGCTGCTGGTGCTGATGGCGTTCCCGGCCACCAGCAAGCTGATCAACATGTACGACACCCGCGACTCGGCGATGACGGTGAAGATCACCGGCATCCAGTGGCTGTGGAAGTACGAGTACCTCGGCGAGGGCGTGGCCATCACCAGCCGCCTGGACCGCAAGAGCGACCAGCTGCGCCAGAGCGGCAAGCACGTCACCGCCGCCGACCACGAGCACTACCTGCTCGACGTCGACAACGTGCTGGTGCTGCCGACCGACACCAAGATCCGCTTCGTGATCACCGCCGACGACGTCATCCACGCCTGGTGGGTCCCGGCGCTGGGCTGGAAGCAGGACGCGATCCCGGGCATCGTCAACGAGGCCTGGACCGACATCAAGGAGCCGGGCATCTACCGCGGCCAGTGCGCCGAGCTGTGCGGCAAGGACCACGGCTTCATGCCGATCGTCGTGCGCGCGGTGCCCAAGGCCGAGTACCAGCAGTGGCTGGCCGAGCAGAAGGCCAAGAACGCCCCGGCGCCGGCTCCGGCCGCAGCGCCCGCGGCCGCTCCCGCTCCCGCCGCTCCCGCCGCCGCCCAGGCCCAGCCTGCCGGCACTGCCAGTTCCGATGCCCCGGCCGCCGCCCCGAAGGGCGCCGCGACCGCCGGTTGATCGTCCGCATTTCTCAGAGGTAGGTCATGGCAGCCACGCACCCCGTCGCCGATCACCACGATCATCACGATGATCACGCCCACCAGCAGGGCTTCATCGAGCGTTGGTTCTTCTCGACCAACCACAAGGACATCGGCACGCTGTATCTGATCTTCAGCTTCGTGATGTTCATCATCGGCGCCGCCATGTCGGTGGTGATCCGAGCGGAGCTGGCCGAACCGGGCCTGCAGTTCGTCAAGCCCGAGTTCTTCAACCAGATGACCACCATGCACGCGCTGGTGATGATCTTCGGCGGCGTGATGCCGGCCTTCGTCGGCCTGGCCAACTGGATGATCCCGCTGCAGATCGGCGCGCCGGACATGGCGCTGCCGCGCATGAACAACTGGTCGTTCTGGATCCTGCCGTTCGCCTTCAGCCTGCTGCTGATGACCCTGTTCCTGCCGGGCGGCGCGCCGGCCGGCGGCTGGACCCTGTACCCGCCGCTGTCGCTGCAGGGCGGCTCCAACGTCGCCTTCGCGATCTTCGCGATCCACATGATGGGCATCAGCTCGATCATGGGCGCGATCAACGTCATCGCCACCATCCTCAACATGCGCGCCCCGGGCGTGGACCTGCTGAAGATGCCGATCTTCTGCTGGACCTGGCTGATCACCGCGTTCTTGCTGATCGCGGTGATGCCGGTGCTGGCTGGCGCGGTGACGATGCTGCTGACCGACAAGTTCTTCGCCACCTCGTTCTTCAACGCGGCCGGCGGCGGCGACCCGGTGATGTTCCAGCACATCTTCTGGTTCTTCGGGCACCCCGAGGTCTACATCATGATCCTGCCGGCGTTCGGCGTGGTCTCGGAGATCATCCCGACCTTCGCCCGCAAGCCGCTGTTCGGCTACCAGGCCATGGTGTACGCGACCGCCTCGATCGCCTTCCTCTCGTTCATCGTGTGGGCGCACCACATGTTCACCGTCGGCATGCCGCTCGGTGGCGAGATCTACTTCATGTTCGCGACGATGCTGATCGCGGTGCCGACCGGCGTGAAGGTGTTCAACTGGGTCACCACGATGTGGCGCGGCTCGATGACCTTCGAAGCGCCGATGCTGTGGGCGGTGGCCTTCGTCATCCTGTTCACCATCGGCGGCTTCTCGGGCCTGATGCTGGCGATCGTCCCGGCCGACTTCCAGTACCACGACACCTACTTCGTGGTCGCCCACTTCCACTACGTGCTGGTCACCGGCGCGCTGTTCTCGATCATCGCCGCGGTCTACTTCTGGTGGCCGAAGTGGACCGGCCGCATGTACAGCGAGGGCCTGGCCAAGTTCCACTTCTGGTGGACGATGATCTTCGTCAACCTGCTGTTCTTCCCGCAGCACTTCCTGGGCCTGGCCGGCATGCCGCGCCGCATCCCGGACTACAACGTGGTGTTCGCGGACTGGAACCTGATCAGCTCGATCGGCGCGTTCGGCATGTTCCTGACGCCGTTCATGATGGCCGGCATCCTGCTGCTGTCGAAGAAGTCCGGCGCCAAGGCCGAAGCGCGCGCCTGGGAAGGCGCCCGCGGCCTGGAGTGGACGGTGCCGAGCCCGGCCCCGCACCACACCTTCGGTACTCCGCCGGTGATCCGCGACGGCGACCTGGCCCACGGCGACATCACTCATTGATCGCGGCATCCGGCGCGGCGGTCTGACGATCGCCGCGCCGGCACCGACGGGAGGCCGAACATGACCCCGATCCAGGAACCGCAGGACCTCGCCCAGCGCCGCGCGGCTGCGCGGCGGACCGCGTTGTGGTTCGGCGCGGCCGCGGTCGCGGTGTACGTGTTGTTCATCCTCAGCGGCGTGTTCGGAGCCGGCCAGTGAGCGCCGCCCGCGACCCGCGCGAGTCGCCGCCGCAGGACCTCGCCGAGACCCGCCGGCAGGCCTCGCCGAAGATGGTCAAGCTCATGGTCGGCGTGGCCCTGGGCGCGTTCGCCTTCACCTTCGCCCTGGTGCCGCTGTACCGCATCGCCTGCGAGAAGGTGTTCGGCATCCGCCTGGAGCGCGGCGTCGCCGAAGCCGACGTCGGCGGCCGCGCGGTCGGCGACCGCATCGTCACCGTGCAGTTCGACGGCAGCGTCAATTCCAAGCTGCCGTGGGAATTCCGCCCGCACGTGATCAGCATGAAGGTGCGCCCGGGCGAGCAGTACGAAACCACCTACTACGCGCGCAACACCAGCGATGCGGCCATCGTCGGCAGCGCCTCGCCGTCGGTGGCGCCGGCGCGCGCGTCGGGCTATTTCAACAAGACCGAATGCTTCTGCTTCACCGCGCAAACGCTGCAGGCCGGCGAGTCGCGCGAGATGCCGGTGCGCTTCATCGTCGATCCGAACCTCCCGGAAGGCGTCGAGACGCTCACCCTGTCCTACACTTTCTTCAAGAACGACGTGCTCACCGCACGGCTGCAGCAAGGCGCGGTCTCCAAGACCCCGTCCTCGCCGCTGGCCGCGCCTTGAGTTGGCTTCGCACCACCTGACTACGGAATGCCGCCATGGGCCAAGCGCACTCGCCAGACGCCAACATCTACTACGTCCCGCATAGCAGCCGCTGGCCGTTCCTCGGTTCGATCGGGCTGTTCACCCTGATGATCGGCGTGGCCAGCTGGCTCAACGAAGTCAGCTGGGGCAAGCCCACCTTCTTCGTCGGCGTGGCGATGATGATCGCGGTGCTGTTCGGCTGGTTCGGCGACGTGGTCAAGGAGTCGGTGCGCGGCAACTACAACAAGCAGGTCGACGTCTCGTTCCGGATGGGGATGATCTGGTTCATCTTCTCCGAGGTGATGTTCTTCGCCGCGTTCTTCGGCGCGCTGTTCTACGCCCGCCAGCTCGCGCTGCCGTGGCTGGGCGGCGAAGGCGACGGCGTGATGACCAACAGCCTGTTGTGGCCGGAATTCAGCGCGGCCTGGCCGAGCTCGGGCCCGGCCGGCGTCGGCGGCCACTTCCAGACCATCCCGGCCTGGGGCCTGCCGCTGCTCAACACCCTGATCCTGCTGACCTCCGGCAGCACCGTCACCGCCGCGCACCACGCGCTCAAGAGCGGCCACCGCAAGTCGCTGCTGTTCTGGCTCGGCGCGACCGTGCTGCTGGGCTGCGTGTTCCTGTTCTTCCAGGCCGAGGAATACATCCACGCCTACAAGGAACTGAACCTGACCCTGGGCTCGGGCATCTACGGCTCGACCTTCTTCATGCTCACCGGCTTCCACGGCGCGCACGTGACCCTGGGCACGATCATGCTCGCGGTGATCTGGTTCCGCTGCCTGAAGGGCCACTTCGACAAGGACAACCACTTCGCGTTCGAAGCGGTGGCCTGGTACTGGCACTTCGTCGACGTGGTGTGGCTGGGCCTGTTCCTGTTCGTCTACGTGCTGTAAGCGCGGGCGACGCCATCGCAGCGAAAGGCCGGCCCGGTGGCCGGCCTTTCGTTTTGCAGGGCTCGGGCGGTTTCGGCCCGCTCTTGTGGGAGGGCCTTCAGGCCCGAGGCTTTCCGCCCAAGTCGCGGCGAACTGAAACAAGAGCTTCGGGCCTGAAGGCCCTCCCACAACAGCTTCGCCGGGCCTTGCAGCAGGGGGCCGGGCACGCAGCGACCGGCCGCCGCATCGCGGCGGCGCCCCGAACGGGCGACAATAGCGGTTTCCAGGACGCCGGCCGCGGCGCCCGGCCGGATCAGCCCGGATTCGAGCCCACGCCGTGCGGCGTGATCCAGCCCATCCAGATCGACACCGCCACGATCAGGATCAGTGCGACGGACAGCACGATGCGGCGGGTCAGGGCGTTGACCGTGCGTTTGCTCTGACCCTTGTCCACCAGCATGTAGTAGAGGCCCGCTCCCAGGTTCCACAGGATGACCGCCAGGAACGCCACCACCAGCAGGACTTTCAGTTCTTGGCTCATCGAAGCCTCGTGCGGCGCGCGCGTGGGTGCGAAAGCGGGATTATCGCAGCACGCCGGGAGCTTGGGGTGAGCCGCCGCGGCAACCTGTTGCTGGGTTGGACGCTGGCGCTTGCGGCGATCGCGCTGTTCGCCAACCTCGGCCTGTGGCAGGCGCGGCGCGCGGTGGAGAAGCAGGCCATGCTCGACGCCGCCGCGCGCGTGCTCGGCGAGCGCGTGCCGCAGCCGCTGTCGGTCGCCGACGATCCGCACCGCGCGCGCGACTACGACTGGGCCGCGGGCCTGGGCCGTTTCGACGAACGCGGGCCGCTGCTGCTCGACAACCAGCAGCGCGGCGGCCGCGCCGGCGTGCGCGTCTACCGGATCTTCGTGCCGCGCGCCGGCCTGCCGCTGCTGGTCGACCTGGGCTGGCTGCCGCTGGGCGGTGAGCGCAAGCTGCCGGTGGTGCCGCGCCCGGACGGCGAACTGGCCCTGCGCGGCCTGCTCAGCGCGCCGCCGTCGGTCGGCATCGCGCTCGGCCCCGGCCTCGGCCGCGAGGGCGAAGGCTGGCTGCTGACCCGCGTGGACACCCGCGCGATCGCCGCCGCGACCGGCCTGTCGGCGCCGCTGGCGCCGCGCGTGCTGCGCCTGGACCCGGACCTGACGCTGGGTTACGAGCGCGACCTGGAGCTGCTCAGCAACACCTTGCCGCCGGACAAGCACCGCGGCTATTCCCTGCAATGGTTCGCACTCGCCGCGGCGGTGTTGGCCACTGCGTTGATCCTGACTTTCCGGCGTCCGCGCCGCGGAACCGACCGATGACCGAACCCCTGCCTCCCGCGAACGAGCCCGCCGCGCGCGTCTCCGACGCCCAGCGCAACCGCAACCGCCTGACCTTGCTGCTGATCGCCGCGTTCTTCTTCGTGCCGATGCTGGTGGCCGGGGTCATGCGCTTCACCGACCGCCACCCGGCGATCAACCGCCAGCACGGCGAGCTGCTCGAACCCAAGCCGGACCTGCGCGAGCTGGCGCCGAGCCTGATCGACGGCAAGCCCTATCCGTGGAACCCGGGCGCCCGGGTCTGGCGCATCCTGATCGCGCCCAAGCCGGATTGCGCGCAGGAGTGCGTCGCGTTGTCGCACGAGCTGGACACGGTCTGGCAGCTGTTCGGCAAGGACGCCGACCAGGTCGACCTGCTGTGGCTCGGCGAGCCGCCGGCCGGCGCCGCGCGTCCGGCGTCGTTGCGCGTGCTCGGCCCCGCGCCGCAACTGCGCGAACGCCTGCCGCGGCTGGACGACCCGGCCGGGACCCCGGTCTATGTGGTCGACCCGAACGGCTTCGTGATTCTGCGCTACGCTCCCGGCTTCCAACCCGGCGGGCTGCGCACCGACCTGAGCCGGCTGCTGAAACTGATGTGACGACGGGCCGGCGCGGCCCGCGGCGGGCGCCCGGCGCCGCCGTCCCGCGCACGCCGCCGCAAGCGAGACCAAGCCAAAGCAATGAGCGTATCCAGCCTCACCGGCCTGAGCAGTTCCGGCCTGTACAAGAATTTCCACCGCATCGCCTGGCTGGCGGTGGCGCTGGCCCTGTGCGTGATCGTGTTCGGCGCGTTCGTGCGCTTGTCCAACGCCGGCCTGAGCTGCCCCGACTGGCCGACCTGCTACGGCCGCGCCGCGTGGCCCTCGCACGCCGACGACGCGGTCGATCACGTCGCCACCCAGATCCGCCCGGTCGAGGTGCACAAGGCCTGGCGCGAGCAGTTCCACCGCATGATCGCCGGCCTGCTCGGCGTGCTGGTGCTGACCCTGGCGCTGGTGTCGGCGCGCCGGCGCAGCAAGGGCATGGCGCAGATCGCGCTGGCCTCGCTGCTGGTCGCCATCGCCATTCCGCTGTACATGAAGGGCCAGCACGTCGCCGCGTCGGCGCTGGCGATCGTCGGCGAAGCGATCCTGATCGCCGCGGCCGCGCGCTGGAGCAACACCGACCTGTCGCGGGTCTCGGCGATCACCCTGGCGGTGATCATCTTCCAGGCCCTGCTCGGCATGTGGACGGTGACCTGGCTGCTGAAGCCCATCGTGGTGATGGCGCACCTGCTCGGCGGATTGCTGACGTTCTCGCTGCTGGTCTGGATCGCGTGGCGCGCGACCAACCAGCCGATCCGCCTGGCCGACGCGCCGCGCCTGCGCGGCTGGATCGCGCTGGGCATCGCCGTGCTCGGCGTGCAGATCGCGCTCGGCGGTTGGACCAGCGCGAACTACGCGGCGCTGGCCTGCGGCAACGACTTCCCGACCTGCGTCGGCCAGTGGTGGCCGCGCCACGACTTCGGCGAGGCCTTCGTGCTGTGGCGCGGCATCGGCGTGGACTACGAAGGCGGCATCCTCGACGGCGAGGCGCGCATCGCGATCCAGCTCGCCCACCGGATCATGGCCGGCGTGGTGTTCGTCTACCTCGCGGCGCTGACGGTCGCGCTGCTGCGCACGCCGGGCCTGCGCGGCTGGGCGACGCTGCTGGGCGCGCTGTTGCTGCTGCAGGTCGGCCTGGGCATCGCCAACGTCAAACTCGGCCTGCCGCTGGCGGTCGCGGTGGCGCACAACGGCGGCGCCGCGCTGCTGCTGTTCGCCCTGGTCTCGCTGCTCGCGCGCCTGCGCACGCCGGAGCCGTGATGAGCGCCGCGCCGCGACCCACCGCCAAGCAGTACTGGGACCTGACCAAGCCGCGCGTGGTCGCGCTGATCGTGTTCACCGCCATCGTCGGCATGTTCATGGCGGTGCCGGGCTGGCCGCCGCTGCGCGAGTCGGTGCTGGGCTTCCTCGGCATCTGGCTGGCCGCCTCGTCGGCGGCGGCGATCAACCAACTGCTGGATTCGCGCATCGACGCCAAGATGGCGCGCACCTCGTGGCGGCCGATCGTCGCCGGGCAGGTCACGCCGCGCCAGGCGCTGGTGTTCGCGCTGTCGCTGGCGGCGGCGTCGATGGCGATCCTGGTGCTGTGGGTCAACGCGATCACCGCGCTGCTGACCTTCGCCTCGCTGATCGGCTACGCGGTGGTCTACACCGTCTACCTCAAGCGCGCCACGCCGCAGAACATCGTCATCGGCGGCATCGCCGGCGCGGCGCCGCCGCTGCTGGGCTGGGCCGCGGTCACCGGCATGCAGGGCGAGTGGGACTGGGCGCATGCGCTGCTGCTGGTGCTGATCATCTTCGTCTGGACCCCGCCGCATTTCTGGGCGCTGGCGATCTTCCGCCGTGCCGACTACGCCCGCGCGATGGTGCCGATGCTGCCGGTCACCCACGGCGTGCAGTACACCCGCTGGCAGATCCTGTTCTACACCGTGTTGCTGGTCGCGGTGACGGTGCTGCCGTGGGCGGCGGGCATGAGCGGGCTGTTCTATCTCGGTGGCGCGTTGGTGCTCGGGGCGATGTTCCTGTACTACGCCTGGAAACTGATGGACCCGCCGGACGAGCTGTACGCGATGAAGGTGTTCAACTACTCCATCGTCTACCTGATGGCGCTGTTTGCGTTCCTGCTGGCCGATCACTGGCTGCTGCCCGCGCTGCAGCCGGCGGCGGCGTTCGAGCTGCGCGCGGTCGGCTGAGCCGCGCAACCCTTCGCGGCGCGGCCGCATCCAACGGACTCGTTTTCGTTGGAGAGCCCCGTGGTCCATTCGTTCCGCCTGCGCTGGCTCGTCGTCGGCGCGCTCTTCGCCGCGATGGGCGCGGCCGCCGATCCTCGCGCCACGCCGCCGGCGGACGGGCCCGCGCGCACCATCGAGTTCCGCGACGGCCGCTGGTTCGACGGCGAGGGCTTTCGCGCCGGCACTTGGTACTCGGTCGACGGCGCGCTGACCCGCACGCGGCCGGCGCGGGTGGACCGGGTGGTCGATCTCGACGGCGGCTACGCCACCCCGCCGCTGGCCGAGGGCCACAACCACGATCTGCAGAACGCCTGGGGCGCGCGCCGCTTCCGCGAGCGCTATGTCGAAGGCGGCGTGCAGTACGCGGCGATGCTGTGCGGCGATCCGGGCGGCACCGCCGAGGCGAAGCAGGCGCTCGGCGCGGACGCGCCGCTGGACGTGCTTTACGCCAGCGCCTGCATTTCCAGTTCCGACGGCCATCCGCTGGCGATGGCGCGGCGCGATCCTGACGGCAGCCTGCGCCCGGTCGAAGACGTGCACGACCACGACTACCTGGTGATGGACTCGCGCGACGACATCGAGCGCAAGTGGCCGCGGGTGCGCGCGGCGCGGCCGGACCTGATCAAGGCCGTGCTGGTCCACAGCGAGCGACCCGAGCGCCGCGGCGACGCGCGCTACTTCGGCATGAACGGCCTGCGTCCGGAGTTGCTGGCGCCGCTGGTCGAGCGCGCCCATGCCGACGGCCTGCGCGTGGTCGCGCACGTCGAGTCGGCCGCCGATTTCCGCGTCGCGGTCGAGGCCGGCGTGGACATGATCGGGCATCTGCCGGGCTATCAGATCTGGGAAGGCCGCGGCGAAGCCGATTACCGCCTCGACGATGCCTCCATCGCCCTGGCCGCGCGGCGCGGAATCGCGCTGATCGCCACCGCCGGCGCCGCGCAGCTGGTCGCCGGCGATGATGCCGGCAAACTCGAACGCGTGCGCGCGCTGCAGCGCGACAACCTGCGCCGCCTGCTCGCCGCCGGCGTGCCGCTGGCGTTGGGCAGCGACCGCTTCGACGCGACCGTGCGCGCGGAGATCGAGTACCTGTCCGCGCTGAAGCTGATGCCGCCGGCGCGGCTGTGGCGCGCCGCGGTGGAGTACACGCCGTCGCTGCTGTTCCCGCAGCGACGGATCGGCCGCATCGCCGAAGGCTTCGAGGCGAACTTTATCGTCCTCGATGCGGACCCGCTGCGCGCGCCGCAGGCGCTCGACCGCATCCGCTTGAAAGTACGGCGCGGCGCGCTCTACTGAGCCGGCCCGCACTGGCGGAGCGCGGCCCGGGCGTGCCTATACTCGCCGCACTGTTCAGCCGATGGGGAGATCGGTGCCGATGATGCGACACAAGAATTCGAAGGCGCCGCGCGCGGCGCGGACCGGACTGGCGCTGGCTTGTGCGGCGCTGACGCTGGCTTCGCCGGCGCTGGCGCAGCAGGCGCCGGACACGCTGGTGGTCACCGCGGCGCGGCTGTTCGACGCGAGCAACGGCCGCTTGATCGAGAACCCGCAGATCGTGATCCATGACGGCCGCATCAGCGCGGTCGGCCGCGCCGGCGACGCCGCGCCCGAGGGCGCGCGCCGCCTCGACCTGCCCGGCATGACCGTGCTGCCGGGCCTGATCGACATGCACGTGCACCTGGATTCGGACCCGAGTTACGGCGGCTACACCGGCCTGCAGTTCAACGACCGCTTCTGGTCGGTGCTGGCGGTCAAGCATGCGCAGCAGACCTTGCAGGCCGGCTTCACCACCGTGCGCAACGTCGGCGCCGACGCCTGGAACGACGTCGGCCTGCGCCAGGCCATCGACGAAGGCAAGCTGGCCGGCCCGCGCATCGTCACCGCCGCGTATTCCTTCGGCGCCACCGGCGGCCATTGCGACTCGACCTATTTCCCGCCGTCGATGGCGCAGAAGAACCCATACAACGCCGATTCGGCCGCCGAAGCGCGCAAGAGCGTGCGCGAGCTGCGCAAGTACGGCGCGCAGGTGATCAAGATCTGCGCCACCGGCGGCGTGTTCTCGCGCAACACCGAGCCCGGCCAGCAGCAGATGAGCTTCGAGGAAATGAAGGCGGTGGCCGACGAGGCGCACCAGTGGGGCCTGCGCGTGGCCGCGCACGCGCACGGCGCGGCCGGCATCCGCGACGCGATCCGCGCCGGCGTCGACACCATCGAGCACGCCAGCCTCATCGACGAGGAAGGCATCCGCCTGGCCAAGCAGCACGGCGCGTGGCTGTCGATGGACATCTTCAATACCGACTACACCCAGGCCGAGGGCAAGAAGAACGGCGTGCTCGAAGACAACCTGCGCAAGGACCGCGAAGTCGGCGACATCCAGCGCGAGAACTTCCGCCGCGCGCATGCGGCCGGAGTGAAGATGGTCTACGGCACCGACGCCGGCGTGTACCCGCACGGGCTCAACGGCAAGCAGTTCGCGGTGATGACGCGCTACGGCATGAGCCCGGCGCAGGCGATCCGCGCCGCCACCTTCGACGCGGCGCAGGCGCTGGGCCGCAAGGACGTGGGCCTGGTCGAGACCGGCCGCTGGGGCGACCTGATCGCGGTCGCCGGCGACCCGACCCAGGACGTGCGCCTGCTCGAGTCGGTGCCGGTGGTGATCAAGGGCGGCGAGGTGGTGAAGGACGCGCGCTGAGCGAGGGGCGGACGGTGCGTGCTGCCGGGAGGCTGCGTCTTTTCGCCAACCTCCGTCATTCCGGCGAAAGCCGGAACCCATTTTGATCGTGCCGGTGCCGGTGCCGGTGCCGTTGTCGTTGCTGTTGCTCGTGCTCGCCTTTGAGCCCGATGCAGTCGTCCCGCAGCCCCGGAGGGCGTGCGCATGGATGCGCACGCGCGCCATGGGGCAGGATGCCCCTTATGGCGCGGCCCCGCGCCTCTTTCGAGCCCTAGTGGCTCTTGATCCGAAAAAGATAAGGCCTTTTCTTTGGTTACTTTCTTTGTGGCTTAAGACAAAGAAAGTGACCCGGCCGCTTGCGGACGGAAGCTCTTGATGATCGCTTGTCGTCATAAGTACGCACACGCAAAGACGAACCCCACCGCGGCACGCCACCTGTAGGAGCGGCGCAAGCCGCGACCGCGCCACCGCAAGCACAGTGAAAGTTTCGTCGTAGTTGCATTGTCGCGGTCGCGGCTCGCGCCGCTCCTACAGTCGGATACGCAACCCCTCGCCCGTCATTCCGGCGAAAGCCGGAACCCATGTTGGCTTTGCTGCTGCTTTCGCCGTTATCGATGTGTCGCGCGACGAAAAGCCACCATCAAAAGCTTTCGTCCGCAAGCGGCCGAGCTACTTTCTTTTGTCAGCGCGACAAAAGAAAGTAGCCAAAGAAAAACGCTTATTTAAGGTCACAAGCCACTAGGTCCAGCACCCGACGCGGGGATGCGCCGTAAGGGGCATCCATGCCCCTACGGCGCACGCGCGCATCCATGCGCGCGCCCTCCGGGTCTGCAAGCATGCGCGGGAATTCAGGGGCAAGCACAATCGACGGCAACGGCAACGGCAACGGCAACGGCAACGGCTATGAATCGTACGCTCCCGCCAAGGCCGAAGCCACTCGCGACACGCGCACCGCCGCTGCACACCGCTCAGTCCGCCGCCTGCTCCAACTCCGCCCGCCCCGCCGCCTTGCGCGCGTACCGCTGCGCCAACTGCGCGCACACGATCAGCTGGATCTGGTGGAAGATCATCACCGGCAGCACGATCGCCCCGAGCGCGCCGGTCGCGAACAGGATCTTGGCCATCGGCACGCCCGTCGCCAGGCTCTTCTTCGAACCGCAGAACACGATGGCGATTTCGTCCTCGCGCGAAAAACCGAGCTTGCGCGCGGCGAACGTCGTCGCCGCCATCACCACCGCCAGCAGCAGCGCGCACACCGCGATCACGACATACAGCGCCAGCAGCGGCGTGCTCTGCCATAGGCCGCTGTTCATCGACACGGAGAACGCGGTGTAGACCACCAGCAGCACCGTGCCCTGGTCGGTGTAGCGCAGCACCGCGCGCTGGCGCTCGACCCAACCGCCGATCCAGCGCCGCAGCAGGTGGCCGGCCACGAACGGCACCAGCAACTGCAGCATGATCTTGCCGATCGCCTCGGTCGGGTCGGCCATGCCGCCGTGGGCGCCGGCCAGCGCGCTCAGCAACAGCGGGGTCAGGAGCACGCCGAGCAGGCTCGACGCCGAGGCGCTGCACACCGCCGCCGGCACGTTGCCGCCGGCCATCGAGGTGAAGGCGATCGAGGACTGCACGGTCGAGGGCAGGGTGCACAGGAACAGCAGCCCCAGGTACAGCTCGGGCGTCAGCAGGTGGCCGGACAGTGGCTTGAGCGCCAGGCCGAGCAGCGGGAACAGGATGAAGGTGCTGGCGAAGATCACCAGGTGCAGGCGCCAGTGCAGCATGCCGGCGAGGATCGCCTCGCGCGACAGGCGCGCGCCGTGCAGGAAGAACAGCGCGGCGATGGCGAGGTCGGTGAAGTCGTCCATCCACTGCGCGGGCGCGCCCTGCAGCGGGAATTTCCAGGCCAGCGCGACCGTGGCCAGCAGGGCCAGGGTGAAGGTGTCCACGCGCAGTCGCTTGAGCCAGCTCATCGAGGTCCTCGTGGTGCGGGAATCGTGGCTGCGGCCATTGTGGACGCTGCGCTCGGCGCCGGCCATGCGCGACGTGGCGGATGCGGCCGGGCCTCCAGGCGCGCTGTCGCGGGCGGCCCATCAAGCCCGATGCCCCTTCGTTCCGGGCCGTGGCGCTCGATCTGTGAGAAGGCCCTCAGGCCCGATGCCCCTTCCTTCCAGGCCACAGCGCCAGCTCTGTGGGAGGGCCTTCAGGCCCGACGCTTTTGTTTCAGGCCGCAGCGATCGGGCACAAAAGCATCGGGCCTGAAGGCCCTCCCACCCGAAGCGGGCGCTGCCGTCAGCCGCTCAGCAGGGCCGCACGCGCTCGGCGATCTCCGCCGCGCTGTCGGGGGTGACGTACCACTTGCCCGGCTCTTCGTACTCGAAGTCGATCGCCACTTCGGCCGCTTCGCGGTTGATGCGGATGATGCACACCCGCCACGGCGCCTTGCCCTGCACCTGGGTGACCCGGCGCAGTTCTTCCAGGCGGTTCTCGACCTGCACGCCCGACGGGGTCAGCGGCTCGCCGGCCTGGCCCTTGTCGTAGCGGAAGCCGTTGAGCCGGCTGATGCCGTCGCCGTACCAGGCGATCAACGCGTAGCCGTCCCAGGGGCGCTCGCCGGCCTTGGGATCGGTGACGATCAGGCGCGCGATCTCGCCGAGCAATTCGTCTCTGTTCATGTCGTGCTTGAGGTCCTTGCGGTCAGCTGGCCGCGATCAGGCCGTCCATCTCGCCCGTGTCGATGCGGTCGTAGCTCTGGCCGGCGCGGTTGTCGAAGCTCACGCGCTGATCGTAAACCCTGTGGCCGTCGGCCGGGTCCAGGACCTCATAGGAAATGCGAACCCGGTCCGGTCGGTCGGCTTCGCGCGGGCTCAGGTCGATGCTGACGCGCACGTCCATGCCCTTGTCGATCCACGCCGCCCATTCGTTCTCCAGGGTCTTGTAGGCGCCCATGTTGAAGTTGCCGTTCTGCGGGAACAGGTTCTTCAAGCCCTGATCGGTGACGAAGCGGTGGCCGAGCAGGTGGCCGCCCTGGTCGCCGTCGACGCCGCGGTCGGCGGCCGTGCGCTGGGCGGCGGTCTCCGCGTCGCTGCGGTCGATCTCGCTGAACACGGTGCGCAGGGTGCCCTCGGCGTGCAGCGGGCGGCCCTGGTCGTCGACGGTCCAGGTGGCGTCGTTGATCTCGCCGCCGTCGGGGTTGGTCACGCTGGCGGAGACCTCGCGGGTCTGGCCCGGCTCGGCGCGATCGACCGGCGCGTCGTCGGCCGACAGGCCCAGCGCGCGTTGGATCCCGTCGACGAAGCGCGCGACCGGCCCGTCTTCGCGCGGCAACGCCGCGTAGGCCTCGCGCAGTTCCGGCCCGCCGCGACGTTCGACCGCTTCGGCGATGGTGTCGCGGCCGAACGCGGATTCGAGCTTGCGCAACTGCGGCGCGTCGAGCTTGCCGGCCAGTTCGTTGGCCAGCGATTCGCGCTCGGCCAGCGGCAGCGCGGCGACCTCGTCGCCCAACGCCTGCACGCCGTCGCGGTCGAGCGCATCGACCTGGGCGCGCGCCAGCGGCGCGGGTGCGTCGCGCAACGCCTGCGGCAGCGCCGCGGGCGGCGGCAACGGCGCCGGGCGGGCGGGGAGGCCGGCGTGGATCGGGTCGCTCATGACGTGCCTGTTCGCTGCGCTGGATGCACAACACGTTAGCCAGAAATGCGCCCGGTCCCCAGTGGGGAAAACCCCAGAGAATTGTTTCGCTTCAATGACTTCCGGCGGCCGGACTAGGGTTGTCCCCAGCCTCGCGCCACCGGCCCCGGGCGGCGGCCGTCAGTCCTGCCCGACCTTCGATTCCGGCGCGATCAGATGCTGCCGCCAGAACTGCATCATCGCCGCGCCGAAGTAATCCGAGTTGGCCTTCTTGTGGAAGCCGTGGCCCTCGTCGTCGAACATCAGGAACCACACCGGCTGGCCGTTGGCGCGCACCGCCTTCACGATCTGCTCGGCCTCGGTGTAGGGCACGCGCGGATCGTTCTTGCCCTGCGCGACGAACAGCGGCGAGCGGATCTTGCCGGCGTTCTTCAACGGCGAGATGCGGTCGAACACCGCCTTCATCGCCGGAATGCGTTCGTCGCCGTACTCGGCGCGGCGCAGGTCGCGGCGATAGCTTTCGGTGTTGTTGAGGAAGGTGCTGAAGTCGGAGATGCCGACCACGTCGACGCCGGCGCGGATACGGTCGCTGTAGTGCATCAGCGAGGCCAGCACCATGTAGCCGCCGTAGCTGCCGCCGTACACGCCGACGCGGCTGGCGTCGAGCTCGGGCTGCTTGCCGATCCAGTCCAGCAGCGCGCCGATGTCCTTGACCGAATCCTCGCGCTTCTCCGCGTTGTCCAGGCCCAGATAGGTGCGGCCGTAACCGGCCGAGCCGCGCACGTTCGGCACCAGCACCGCCACGCCGAGCTCGTTGGCGAGGAACTGCGCGGTGGGATTGAAGGTCGGCTGCGATTGCGCCTCGGGGCCGCCGTGGATCTGGATCACCACCGGCATCGCGATCTTGCGTGGGCCGCCGGCGGGCCGGTAGTAGAACGCCGGGATCGTGCGCGGCTTGCCGTCGACCTTGTCGAAGGTGGGATAGCGCACCAGCGTCGGCGCGACGAACTTCGACGAATCCAGGCCGCCGACTTCGCTGCGGGTCCAGCGGGTCAGCCGGCGCGGTTCCAGATCGATCACGTAGACGTCGCTGGGCGAGGTCGACGAATTGATCGACAGGGCGACGCGCTTGCCGTCGGGCGAGAACGCGGCGCGGCCGATCGCCCCGACCGGCAACTCCGGCAGCGCGATCTCTTCGTGCCCCGGCAACGACAACACGTGCAGCTTGCCGATGCCGTCCTCGTTGCTGACGTAGAGCAGGCGCGCGCCGTCGTCGGACAATTCGATCTGATCGACGTCCCAGGGAATCTTCGCGCTGAGCACGTCGAACTTGCCGCTGGCCGGCTCGTGCCGGCGCAGGGTGCGGAACTCCTGCGGCTTGCCGCCGACGATCTCGTCGGACACGTAATACACCGCGCGGCCGTCGCGCGAGAAGCGGAAGTCGCTGATCGAAGCCTTGCCGCCGTCGACCGGGAACAAGGTCAGCTTGCCGCTGGCCAGATCGACCAGGCCCGGATACGACTCGCTGGCCGAAACGTACTTGAGCACCAGCAACTGCTTGCCGTCGGGCGAGAAATCCTGCGCGCTCCACTGGCCGCCCTCGGTCACCACCGTGCGCGCCTTGCCGTTGGGGAAGTCCGTCACCCACACGTCGGTGTCGCGGCCGTTGCGCAGCGTGCTGCTGTACGCGAGCTGCTTGCCGTCGTGGGCGAACAGCGGCGCCTGGTTGCGCGACTTGCCGTCGGTCAGCAGGCGGGTCTGGCGCGTGGCCAGGTCGAACCAGTGCAGCTGCCAGAACTCGTTGCCGCCGACGTCCTTGCCGAACACGAAGCCGTCGGCGGCGCCCGGCGCGACGGTCAGGCTGTTGACCGGCTCGGGATAGAAGGTGAGTTGCTCGCGCATGCCCAGCGGCGCGCACACGCGGTGGGCCTGGGCGGTCTCGGCGAAGCGGGTGGAGACCAGCACGCAGCCGTCGCGGGTCCAGCCGGCGAAGCTGGCGCCGCGGGTGTTCTGGTAGCGGTTGAGGTCTTCGATCAGCTGCGCCGGCAGCGACGGGACGTTTTCGCTGGTGCGGTTGCCCTGGTGCAGGCGTTCGACCGCGCCCGGCTGCGCCTGCGCGGCGCCGGCGCAGGCCAGCGCCAGCAAGGTGGTGGTCAGGACTCGGCGCAACCGCATCGGCGTTCTCCCGGGAGGCCGCGCGGCGCGCGCGCAGGCAGGTGCGCGCCGCGGACGCGGCGCAGGAAGCCCGAGCTTAGCGCGCCGCAGCGGCCGCGATCCCTCCCGAAAGTCACGCAGCGCGCCGGCCGCCGTTACGCCTAGAGTGCGTTGTCTGCAATCGTGCCCGATCGCACGACGGCTCGAACGGTCGGTCGAACGATCGGGTCGGCGGGCGCCGTCGCCTTCGTTGGTACCGTCCCGCCGTCGCGGCAGCGGCCGTGCGGATGCCTGTGCGCCGCGACGTTTGCGGCGCGGCGCGCGGGCGCCCGTTTTCGAATCCGGCTACGCGCCGCGCGCGTCGCCGCAGCCATATCGCCATGAAGGGGGAATCGCAATGACCGATCGCAGGAGTTTTCTGATCCAGACCGCACTGGCCGGCGCCGGCGCGCTCGTCGCCGGCGCCGCCGGCCCGCTGCGCGCGGCCACGGCCGCCGCCGAACCGCGCTGGGCGCCGTTCGCCGAGGCCATGGTGGTCGACGCCTGCGGCTTCCTCGGCGACGACGAGGCCAAGGTCGGCGACCCGCTGACGCCCAGGCTCATCGCCGACGCGCGCGCCAGCGGCCTGCGCGTGCTGCAGACCACGGTCGGCCCGGTCGCCCAGTACGAGGGCGCGTTCGAAGCCACCGTGCGCGACATCGCCGCGTGGGAGGACGAGATCGCGCGCCGTCCAGACGTGTTCCTGGCGGTGCGCAGCGGCGCCGACCTGGAGCGCGCGCGGCGCGAGAAGAAGCTTGGCGTGGTCTACCAGTTCCAGGACAGCGCGCCGATCGGCGAGAAACTCGAACGCATCGACGATTACCACCGGCTCGGCCTGCGCACGGTGCAGCTGACCTACAACGTGCGCAACCTCGCCGGCGACGGCTGCCTGGAGCCCGGCGACGCCGGCCTGAGCAAATTCGGCCACAGCCTCATCGAGCGGCTCAACCAGCGCCGGATCCTGGTCGACCTGGCCCACAGCGGCCGCCGCACCGCGCTGGAAGCGATCGCCGCGTCGAAGTCGCCAGTGCTGATCAGCCACACCGGCTGCGCGGCCCTGGTCGAGCGCCCGCGCAACAAGACCGACGCCGAACTGCGCGCCTGCGCGCAGCGCGGCGGCGTGATCGGCATCTACCTGATGCCGTTCCTGCGCGAGACCGGACAACCCGGCGCGGCCGACGTGATCCGTCACCTCGAACACGCGATCCAGGTCTGCGGCGAGGACCATGTCGGCATCGGCACCGACAATCTGGTTTCGGCGGTGAAGCTGACCGAGGCCTACAAGCGCGACCACGCCGAATCGATCCGCGAACGGCGCAAGCTCGGCATCTCCGCGCCGGGCGAGGCCGAGGACGTCTACCTCTACGTCGAAGGCCTCAACGCCCCGAGCCGGTTCGAGACCCTGGCGGCGCTGCTGTCGGCGCGCGGCCACAGCGATGCGCGGATCGGCAAGATCCTCGGCGGCAATTTCGCCCGGGTCATGGCCGAGGTGTGGGGGTGATTCGCGCTGTGGCTACAGGCGGCGGCCGCAGCATGAAGCCCGACCTGTAGGAGCTGTGCAAGCTGCGACCGCGGGGTAGCCGTTTGCGTCGCAAGCGAGGTGTCGCGGTCGCGGCTCGCGCCGCTCCTACAAGTGGCGGCCTTAGCCCGAAGTTCGACTGTAGGAGCTGGGCAAGCTGCGACCGCGGGGTAGCCGTTCGCGTCGCAAGCGCAGTGTCGCGGTCGCGGCTCGCGCCGCTCCTACAAGAAGCGGCCGCAGCACGAAGCGCGACCTGCGCGCGCCCGCTAGGTCGCCGCGCGCAGTTGCAGCAGCGCCAGCAACTCGCGCTTCTGCTCGTCGCCCAGTCCGAACTCGCGCTGCAGCGCCTGCAGTTCCTCCAGCCGCTGCACCACGGTCTGCTTTTCCAACTGCCCGACCGCGTCGAGGAATTCGCGCTGCAGGTAGTCCTCGTTGCCGGGCAGACTCTGGCTGGCGAGCTTCTGCAGCGCGCCGATCTGGTCGTGTTCGGCGAAATGCTCCAGCAGCGCGCCGGTGGTGATTTCCGGCCGCGTCTGCACCACTTTGACGATCGCCGCCAGCAGGTCCACACCCGGCTGGTTGAGCCCTTCGAAGGTGTACTTCGGCGGCTCGGAGCCGGCCAGCGGCTGCAGTGCGGCGGCCAACGACGGCTTCTGCAACAGCAGCGCGATCGCGCTGCGCACCAGCGAGCGCTTGGGCGTCGCAGCCGGCCGCTGCGCCGCGCTCGCGCGCTGCGCCGGCACGTGGGTCTGCGCCGACGCCGCGCGCGCGCCGACGCCGGTCAGCTCGGTCAGGCGCTGCTTCATCAGATCGGCGAAGGCGCCTTCGGGAATCTGCGCCAGCAGCGGCTTGGCGCGTTCGGCCAGGCGGCCCTTGCCTTCGAGCGTGTGCAGGTTGACGTCGGCGGCGAGGCTGTCGAACAGGAACTGCGATAGCGGCATCGCCTCCTGCAAGCGGCGGCCGAAGCCGTCCGCGCCTTCGCTGCGCACCAGCGTGTCCGGGTCCTCGCCCTCGGGCAGGAACAGGAAGAACGCCTGGCGCCCATCCTTCATCCGCGGCAGCACCGATTCCACCGCCTTCCACGCTGCGCCGCGCCCAGCGCGGTCGCCGTCGAAGCAGAAGTAGACGTCGGCAGCGTTGCGGAACAGCAGCTCGGCGTGGTCGGGCGTGGTCGCGGTGCCGAGCGTGGCCACCGCGGTGTCGACGCCGTGCTGGAACAGCGCGATCACGTCCATGTAGCCCTCGACCACGACCAGTCGCGGGATCTTGTTGTGGGTCTGGCGCACCTGCCACAGCCCGTACAGCTCGCGGCCCTTGTGGAACAGCGGCGTTTCCGGCGAATTGAGGTACTTCGGCCCGTCGTCCTTGTCGAGCACGCGGCCGCCGAAGGCGATGACCCGGCCGCGGCGGTCGTGGATCGGGAACATCACCCGGTCGCGGAACTTGTCGTAGACGCGGCCGCTGTCGTTCTTCGACAGCAGGCCGGCGCGGTCGAGCAGCTTGAGCCGGCGCTCGTCGGTGCCGAGCGCGTCGCGCAGGCCGTTGAAGCCGTCGGGCGCGTAGCCGATGCCGAAGCGGTCGCGGATGTCGATGCTGACGCCGCGGTTGTCCAGGTAGCCCTGGGCCTTGCCGCTGGTCGCGTACTGGCGCAGGAAGAAACGCTGCGCCGCTTCCAGCGCGTGGACCAGGTCCTGGGTGTCGGAATTCTCGTTGCGCGCGCGGGTGTCGCGCGGCACTTCCACGCCCACGCGCTTGGCCAGCTCGTCGACCGCGTCGAGGAACTCGAGGCGGTCGTAGTTCATCAGGAAGCTGATCGCGGTGCCGTGCGCGCCGCAGCCGAAGCAGTGATAGAACTGCTTGGTCGGCGAGACCCAGAACGACGGCGAGCGCTCGTCGTGGAACGGGCAGCGCGCCGAGTATTCCTTGCCCTGGCGCTTCAACGGCACGCGCGCGCCGATCACCTCGACGATGTCGGTGCGGGCGAGGAGGTCGTCGATGAAGGCGTCGGGGATGCGGGCCATGCGTGAGCCGCCCGGTGGGGCGGCGCGGTCTCGAAACGGAGCGGCGACTAGGATGCCATGGGCGGGGCGCAACGGCCGCGACCGCGACGGGCGGTTGCGGCGCCGGCGCGGCTCAGCCCGCGTCCAGTCCCGCCGCCGCGCGTTCGTCGGCCAGCCGGCGCCGGACCCGCGCGTGCTCGTCGAGCATCGCGGTGATCAGTGCGCCGACCAGGAACACCACCGCGCAGTAGTACATCCACACCAGCATGACCACCAGCCCGCCGGCCGGCCCGTAGGCGGTGCCGAGGCTGGCCTGGCCGAGGTACAGGCCGATCGCGCTGCGCCCGAGCATGAACATGCCGGCGGTCAGGGCGCCGCCGAACAGCGCGCGCCGGCGCGTCACCGGCCGGTCCGGCAGCCAGCGGTACATCGCCGCGAACACCGCCGCGTACAGCAAGAACGAGAACCCCGCCGCGAACGCCGGCAGCAGGTCCGGCACGTAGGCGATCAGCAACTGCAGCGCCGCCTGCGCCGCCATCGACACCACCAGCAGGAAGCCCACGCTGATGACCATGCCGAACGAGAGCAGGCGCTTGCGCAGCCACACCGCCAGCCCGCCCAGGCGTTTGGCGTCGCTGCGGAACACCCGGTTGAGCGCGGCCTGCAACTGGCCGAACACGGCCGAGGCGCCGACCAGCAGCGCCAGCGTGCCCAGCATCGCCGCCATCGAGCCGGTGCCGGGCCGATGCTGGGCGTTGGCGACGATCAGCCGTGCGGTGTTCTCGACCTCGTTGCCGGCCAGCAGGCCCATCTGGCGGAAGAACTCCTCCTGCGCCGACGGATACAGCGCGGTGCTCAGCCACAGCACCATCAGCACGAGCGGCGCCAGCGACAGCAGGGTGTAGAACGACAGCGCCGCGGCCAGGGCGAGGATGTCGTAGTCGACGAAGCGCTGGACGAACTTGCCGGGCCAGCTCTGCTCCAGCCGCGCCTGCAGCGAGTGGACGCGCTGCATCGCGTCGTGGGCGAGCCCGGCTGCGGCCGAGCGCCCGCCGGCGTCGCCGGACGACGGCGGGCGCGGGGCCGGGGCCGGTTCGGCGGTTGCGATGGTCTCGCGCGCGTCCGCCTGCGCGTCGGAGTCCGGCACTGGGCGGCTGGCGCCCGCATCGGTGGAGCGGGGCAGGGCGTCGTCGGGGCGTCGGGGATCGGTCGAGGGCATGCGGCGAACGGAACCGGGCGGCGTCGCGTTCAGTATCCGACAAGCCGGTTAGGCGCGTGTTGGCATGGCGTTAGAGCGGGGCGGCGGGCCGGCCCGGTTTCGCCTGCGGTGCGGTATCGCGGTCGCGGCTCGTGCCGCTCCTGCAGTCGCAAGCGAAACCCGCCGCAGCTCCCTGTAGGAGCGGCGCGAGCCGCGATCGCTACCCCGCCGCGACCGCGCAACCCGCCGCGAGCCGTCGCGAGCCGTGTTTTCCGCGAACAAAAAAGCCGGCGCGACACGAGGCCACACCGGCTCAGCTTGTCTCGACACCAAAACCGACCGCCGCGCACGCGCGCGGCGCGGGGGCGATCAGCCCGCCAGGCGCTTCTTGGCCAGCGCCGAGACCTGGCCCATGTCGGCCTTGCCGCCGAGCTTGGCCTTGAGCGGGCCCATCAGCTTGCCCAGATCGGCCGGGCCGGTCGCGCCGACTTCGGCGATGGTCGCCTCCAGCACTTCGAGGATCTCGGCCTCGCCCATCTTGGCCGGCAGGTAGCGGTCGATCACCACCATCTCGTCGCGCTCGATCTGGGCGAGGTCGTCGCGCTGGGCGGCTTCGTACTGGGTCACCGAGTCGCGGCGCTGCTTGACCATCTTGTCGAGCACCGCGATCACGGCGTCGTCGTCGAGCTCGATGCGCTCGTCGACTTCCTTCTGCTTGATCGCGGCGTTGATCAGGCGGATCACGCCGAGGGAATGCTTGTCGCCGCTCTTCATCGCGGCCTTCATGTCTTCGGTGAGGCGTTGCTTGAGGCTCATGGGACGAATCCGGGAAGGGGGAAAGGGGAGGCAGGCGCGGGCCGGGCACCGGCTCCGGAAAAACCGGACCGGCTGCGCATTTCGGGCCGCTGTTCGCCGAACCGCAAACGCAACGAGCCGGCAGCGCACGAGGCGCAGCCGGCTCGAAGGTCGATCGATCCTCGCAGGCGCCGGCCGCGAAGCCGGTGCAGCGCGGAAAGCGCGATCAGTACAGGCGCTGACGCTTGGTCACATCGCGCGAAGCGCGACGGGCCTGGCGCTTCACCGCGGCAGCGGCCTTGCGCTTGCGTTCCTGCGTCGGCTTTTCGTAGAACTCGCGCTTGCGGGTCTCGGCCAGGACGCCGGCCTTCTCGCAGGTGCGCTTGAAGCGGCGCAGGGCAAACTCGAAAGGCTCGTTTTCGCGGACTTTGACGCTGGGCATACGTTTTCTCGTTAAGGGACCAGCCCGGGCAGGCCGGGAGAAGAGCCGCGCATTATAGCGGTGCTCGTACGGAAGGTGCAACATAGGCGGTATGAACGCGACATTCTCCCAGAAATCGGCCGCCGTGCCAGCCCCTGCAACCCTCCGCGCCGGTCGGGAAGGGCTGCGGCCATGAAGGTCCTGGGCATCGAAACCAGCTGCGACGAGACCGGGGTGGCCGTCTACGACACCGACGCCGGACTGCGCGCCCACGCCCTGTACAGCCAGATCGCCCTGCACGCCGAGTACGGCGGGGTGGTGCCCGAGCTGGCCAGCCGCGACCATGTGCGCAAGCTGCTGCCGCTGATCCGCCAGACCCTGGCCGAGGCCGGCCTGCGCACCGACGAACTCGACGGGGTGGCCTACACCGCCGGTCCCGGCCTGGTCGGCGCGCTGCTGGTCGGCGCCGGCGTCGCCCGCGCCCTGGCCTGGGCCCTGGACGTGCCGGCGATCGGCGTGCACCACATGGAAGGGCACCTGCTGGCGCCGCTGATGGAGGACGACCCGCTCGGCCGGCCCGAGCCGCCGTTCGTGGCCCTGCTGGTGTCCGGCGGGCATACCCAGCTGGTCGCGGTCGACCGCATCGGCCAGTACCGGCTGCTCGGCGAGACCCTCGACGACGCCGCCGGCGAGGCCTTCGACAAGACCGCCAAGCTGATGGGCCTGCCGTATCCGGGCGGCCCGCAGCTCGCGGCGCAGGCCGAACTCGGCACGCCCGGCCGGTTCAAGTTCGCCCGCCCGATGACCGACCGGCCGGGCCTGGACTTCAGCTTCAGCGGCCTCAAGACCCAGGTGCTGCTGGCCTGGCAGAACAGCGACAAGACCGAGCAGACCCGCGCCGACATCGCCCGCGCGTTCGAGGACGCGGTGGTCGACACGTTGGCGATCAAATGCGAGCGCGCGTTGGATGCGGCCGGCTGCGACACCCTGGTGGTGGCCGGCGGCGTCGGCGCCAACCAGCGCCTGCGCGCCAGGCTGGCGGCGATGGCCGCCAAGCGCGGCGGCCGGGTCGCGTTCCCGCGGCCGATGTTCTGCACCGACAACGGCGCGATGATCGCCTACGCCGGCGCGCTGCGCTTGCAGGCGGGGCAGCGCGCGGATGCGTCGGTGCGGGTGACGCCGCGGTGGGACATGGCGTTGCTGGACGCGGTCTGATCGCGGCGATGAGGCATTCGTCGTCCGCGTAGTGTCGCGGTCGCGGCTCGCGCGCTCCTACAAGAAGCCTGCGCGGGAGCGGCGCGAGCCGCTCCCGCGACAATGCGGCCACGACGTCTTCTTCTTTCCGTTTCCTCGGCGACAAGCCGCGCCGCACTCGGTTACATTGCGCCGCATCGCCGTCTGCCAGGCATCGCGCACACGCTCATGGACCACGTATTCATCGAAGGCCTGGAAATCGAGGCCGTCATCGGCATCTACGACTGGGAGCGCGAGATCCGCCAGCCGCTCGTGTTCGATCTGGAGATGGCTTTCGACAACGCCGTGCCGGCCGCCAGCGACGCGATCGAGCACACCCTCGACTACGCCGCGGTGTGCGCGCGCATCACCGCGTTCGTCGCCGATTCGCGCTTCGGCCTGGTCGAGACCCTGGCCGAGCGGGTCGCGGCGATCGTGATCGAGGAATTCGGCGTGCGCCGGGTCGCGCTCAAGCTGACCAAGCCCGGCGCGATCCGCAACGCGCGCGGCGTCGGCGTGCGCATCGTGCGCGAGGCCACGGCTCGGCCGTAACGAACGCCGGCGCGGCGACAGGCGTGGTCGCCTGCCGCGCCGATTCCTGCGGTCCCCTTCGCCGTTCCCGCCCCGCGCGCGGCGCGCATCGCCACTTGCGCGACGCCGGCGCAGCGCCGACGATGCGCGGTCATCCAGCCCTGGGGAGAGGCCGATGTTCGACAAGATCAAGCGCAGCTGGCGGTTGGCCAAGGCCAGCGCGTCGGTGCTCAATTCCGACCGCGAGCTGCTGGTGTTCCCGGTGATCTCGGCCGCCTGCGTGCTGGTGGTGCTGGGCACCTTCCTGGTCCCGGCGCTGGCGCTGGGCGTGTTCGAGGAAGGCTACAGCGTCGGCGCGGCGCTGTATGCGTTCGCGTTCTACTTCTGCCAGTACTTCGTGATCGTGTTCTGCAACTGCGCGCTGGTCAGCGCGGCGATGATCCGGCTGGAAGGCGGCGACCCGACCCTGCGCGACGGCCTGCGCGCGGCGACCGCGCGGATCGGCGCGATCGCCGGCTACGCGGCCATCGCCGCCACCGTCGGCATGCTGCTCAACGCGCTCAAGGACCGCGACAACAACATCATCGTGCGCCTGATCGGCGGCGCGCTCGGCGCGGCCTGGACCATGGCCACCTTCCTGGTGGTGCCGGTGCTGGTCGCCGAGGACGTCGGTCCGGTCGACGCGGTCAAGCGCTCGGTGGCGATGTTCAAGCGCACCTGGGGCGAAAGCGCGGCGGGCATGGTCGGCATCGGCCTGGCCTGCGGCATGGCGATGGTGGCGCTGGCGCTGGGCGGCTTCGGCCTGGCCTGGTTGCTGGGCCAGATGTCGTCGGCGCTGGCGGTGCTGATCGGCGCGCTCACGGTGCTGGCCCTGCTCGGGCTGGCGGTGTACCAGAGCGCGCTCGGCGGGGTGTACTCGGCCGCGCTGTATCGCTACGCCGCCGACGGCGAAGTGCCGGCGGGGTTCGAAGGTTTGTCGCTGGAGTCGGCGCGCGTTTGAGCGCAGCCGCTGCGCAAGACGACGAAGGCCGCGTGCGAGCGCGGCCTTCGTCGTTTGCGACGCCGGGCCGGCGTTCTCAGCCCAAGGCCTGCGACAGCTGCGGCCGTTCGCCGAAGCCGACCACGATGCGGCCGGCGTCGCCGGCGGCGTCCGGGTAGAACCACACCAGCACGCGCTCGCCGGCGCGCGGCAGCGCGCGCGGGTCGAAGTCGCCGATCTTGGCCACCCGGCGCTCGGCGCCGTCGTGGTCGTTGAAGCGCACCACCACGCGCACCCGCGACGGGTTGTAGACCTCGGTGCCGACGTGCTCGGTGTGGACCACGGTGCCGGCCACGCGCACGCCGTGGGCGAGCAGGTCGCGGATGCGCCGGCTGCGCTCGCGATAGCGGCGCAGGCACACCAGCGCGCCCAGCGCCAGCAGCAGCGCGATCAGCGCGCTTGCCGCGGGCAGCGAGCGCGGCGCATCGCCGAACAGCCACTGCGGCCAGCCGGCGGCCAGGCCGGTCAGCGCCGCCTGCGGATGCCAGGGCCAGGCGCGGGCGAGGGCGAAGCCGGCGGCGAGCGCGGCCGCGGCCAGGGCCAGACTGGCCTGCAGCGCCACCGCCAGGCCGAAGCGCGCGCCGAAGCCGGCGTTGACGAACACGCCGAAGATGATCCCGCCGAAGCCGCCGGCCAGCAGCGACCACAGCAGGGCCTGCAGCGGCGCGCCCGGAGCGATCGCGTCCGGCGGCTGGGCCAGCGCGCCGGCCAGGCTGTAGCCGCACAGGACCCAGCCGGTGGCGCAGGCCGCGCTCAGCAGCCACAGTCCCAGTGGCAAACGGTCCGGCGGCGGCAGCAGACGGCTGTGCGCGTTGGCGAGGGCGGGCTTGCTCATGCCATGGCTTCCTTGTCGGTCGAGAACCGAGGGGCCATGTTGCATTCGGCGGGTAAAGAAAGTGTGCGTTAAATCACAAATTTTCGTGGGCTGGCATGCCCGCTTGCAGTGGTAAATCGCGTTTTAGGCTGATCTTGGGCTGTTCAGCCGTGCCGAGACCGGCTTCGGCGCGGCGGCGCGCCGCCCCTGTTCAGGCGGTCGTCGCGCTCAGCGTCGGGCCAATCGCTCCTCGATCCCGGCGTCTTCCTCGCTGCCGAAGCCGACCACGATCCGGTCTTCGTCGCCCGGCGCTTCGCGCAGGAACCAGACCTGGATCGGGTCGCCCACGCGCGGCAGCCGGGCCGGATCGAACGGGCCGATCTTGGTGGCCCAGCGCCCGGTGCCGAGGCGGTCGCCGAAACCGGCGACGCGGCGACTATGCCGGCGGCCGCGCGGACCGCCGTGTGTGCGATCCGGCGAGCGGTCGCGCGACAGCGCCGCCCGGGTCCGCACACCCGCGCTGCTTTATCCTGATCGCCCGCTTCGCCACCGCCTCGCCCGTGACCGCTCTCGACCTGCCGCTTCCCGATCCCGACGCGCTTGCCCACACCGCGCGCCTGTCCCGCCTGATCCACGAACAGATCGCCGCCGCCGGCGGCGCGATCGCTTTCTCGCGCTTCATGGAGCTGGCGCTGTACGCGCCGGGCCTGGGCTACTACAGCGCCGGCGCCAGCAAGTTCGGCGGCGAAGGCGACTTCGTCACCGCGCCGGAACTGGGGCCAATCTTCGCCGCCTGCACGGCCCAGGCGCTGGCGCCGGCGCTGCAGCAGATCGGCCCGCAGGCGCGCCTGCTCGAACTCGGCGGCGGCACCGGCGCGTTCGCCGAAGTCGCGCTCAAGCGCATGCTCGAGCTGGACGCGTTGCCCGACCGCTACGCCATCCTCGAACCCAGCGCGCAGCTGCGCGAGCGCCAGCGCGAGCGGTTGATGCAGCGGCTGGCGCCGCCGTTGTTCGAACTGGTGGAGTGGCTCGACGGCCCGTTCGGCGACGAGTGGGAAGGCGTGGTGTTCGCCAACGAGGTGATCGACGCGCTGCCGACGCCGCGCTTCGGCATCCGCGACGGCGAAGTCTACGAGGAGCACGTGACCAGCGACGGCGAGCGCTTCGCGCGCGAGCTGCGCCCGGCCGACAGTTTCCTCGCCAACGCGGTGGGCCACATCGAACGCGGGCTGGAGCGGCGCTTCGCCGACGGCTATCGCTCCGAGGTGCTGCCGCAGCTGCCGTACTGGATCCAGGCCGTCTCCGGTGGATTGCGCCGCGGCGCGCTGCTGTTCGCCGACTACGGCTATGCGCGCGGCGAGTTCTACGCGCCCGAGCGCGACGACGGCACGCTGCGCGCCTACTACCGCCATCGCGTGCATGGCGAACCGCTGCTGTGGCCGGGCCTGCAGGACATCACCGCGTCGGTGGACTTCACCGCGCTGGCCGAAGCCGGCGTCGCCGCCGGTTTCGATCTCGCCGGTTATTGCTCGCAGGCCAGCTTCCTGCTCGGCAACGGCCTGGACGGCGTGCTCAAGCGGATCGAATCCATCGCCGACCCGGTCGAGAAGCAGCGCCGCCTCAACGAGGTGAAGAAGCTGACCTTGCCCAGCGAAATGGGCGAGCGTTTCCAGGTCATGGGCCTGCAGAAGGACGTGGAGCTGGGCGTGGCGTTCATGGTCGGCGACCTGAGCCATCGCCTGTGAGCGCGGCCAGGACCCTGCGCGAGTTCCGCCGCCCGGCGCTGTGGATCGCGCTGTGGCTGGCGATGATCGCGGCGGTGATCGCGACCTGCCTGATGCCGGCCCAGGACCTGCCGCCGGCGCCGTTCGATGCCTTCGACAAGGTCGAGCACTTCACCGCCTACCTGCTGCTGTCGTTGTACGCCGGCATGCTGTTCGCGCGGGTGCGCGCGCAGGCGCTGGCCGCGGCGGGACTGATCGCGCTCGGCATCGCGCTGGAGTTCGCCCAGGCCAACCTCACCGATTCGCGCAGCGGCGACGCCGCCGATGCCCTGGCCAACGGCCTGGGCGCGCTGGCCGGCTTGTGGTTGTCGCGCACGCCGGTCGCGTTGTGGCTGCAGCGGCTGGACCGCGCGCTGGCGCGAGGCTGAGGCGCCGGATCGCGACGTCCGCGATCCTCGTAGGTGCCGCCCTCGTAAGTGCCGCCGCGATCGCGTCGCGGCCATATCGCCGATGACGGCAACGCGCCGCTGCATGCGCGCATCGCTTGCGACCGGCACGCTTCATCGAATTCAGCGGCGCGCCGATGCCGTGCGCTTTCCGCGCTCGCGCGTGCCGCCGCGCACGCGATTCGGTGACGCCGAACGCATTCAGGTCTGAACGCCGCATTAGCCCGTTCGTCGTAGTAGGAAAACCGTCACAAAGGCAAAGTCGGCACAGTCACGCGGCGTATTGCGAAAAGGTTAAGAACCCGTGAGGCTCCAGCGCGGGCCACGGGCGCCCCTCACCTTCGCAAGGAACCGACTCATGTCTTCGACCCCGCATCGCCACCGACTGGCGCTGGCCGTAGCCGCCGCCATGGCCGCGACCGCCTTCGTTCCCGCCGCATTCGCGCAAGCGTCGGCGCCGCAAGCGCCCGCGTCGGGCACGCGCGAGGCGACCACGCTCGATGCGGTGCAGGTGACCGGTTCGCGCGCGCGCGGCCGCGCCGCCGAGGACACCGCGGCGCCGGTGGACGTGATCGGCAAGGAAGAACTGAACGCGACCGGCGCCACCGAGATCGGCCAGATCCTGCAGATGCTGGAGCCCTCGTTCAATTTCTCGCGCACCTTCGTCAGCGACGGCACCGACATCCTGCGCCCGGCCACGCTGCGCTCGCTCGGCCCCGATCAGGTGCTGGTGCTGGTCAACGGCAAGCGTCGCCACCAGCAGGCGCTGGTCAACGTGCAGCAGACCATCGGCCGCGGCTCGGCCGGCACCGACATCAACGCGATCCCGCTGTCGGCGATCGAGCGCATCGAAGTGCTGCGCGACGGCGCCGCCGCGCAGTACGGCTCGGACGCGATCTCCGGCGTCATCAACATCATCCTCAAGAAGCAGACCGAGGAAACCCAGCTGTCGCTGCAGGCCGGCCAGAACTACGCTGGCGACGGCGAGAACTACTCGGCCTCGGTCAACACCGGCGTCAAGCTCGGCAGCGACGGCTTCCTCAACCTGTCGTTCGAATACCGCGACCGCAGCGCGACCAACCGCGCCGGCCCCGACAGCCTGCGGGTGAATCCGCCGCGAGTGACCCAGCGCCTCGGCGACGCCGACGCGACCGACGCGTATTTCTGGTTCAACGGCGGCCTGCCGGTCGGCCGCGGCGAGCTGTACTGGTTCGGCGGCCTGTCCAAGCGCAAGGGCGATTCCTACGGCTTCTTCCGCAGCCCCGGCGACAACCGCACGGTGCCGGCGCTGTATCCCGACGGCTTCCTGCCGAACATCCGCACCAAGGTCGACGACACCTCGCTCGCGGTCGGCTACAAGGCGCCGATCAACGACAACTGGGATTGGGACGTGTCGATCAACCGCGGCCGCAGCAAGTTCGGCTTCGAGGAAGCCGACTCGGTCAACGTCAGCTGGTGGTACGAGCCCAAGCCCGGCGGCGGCATCTACGCCGAATCGCCGACCAGCGCCGACACCGGCACGCTGCAGTTCGACCAGACCACGTTCAACCTGGATTTCCGCGGCACGCTCAAGGGCTTCAACGACCGCCCGCTGTACCTGGGCACCGGCGTGGAATACCGCAAGGACGAGTACCAGATCCGCGCCGGCGCGCCGGTGACCTACACCTACGGCCGCACCAACAACCGCAACATCAACATCGTCGGCCAGGCCGGAGAGACCGCGCAGCCGGGCATGCAGGGCTTCCCGGGCTTCTCGCCGAACGAGGCGGTCGACGACGGCCGCCACAACTACGCCGCCTACGTCGATCTGGAAACCAACCTCAGCGATCGCTTCCTGCTCGGCGCGGCGGTGCGCTACGAGGACTACTCCGACTTTGGCCAGACCACCACCGGCAAGCTGTCGGCGCGCTTCGACGCCAGCGAGCAGTTCGCGCTTCGCGGCACGGTGTCCACCGGCTTCCGCGCGCCGGGCGTGCAGCAGCTGTTCTACAGCCAGCGCTCGACCAACCTCAACGCCGCTGGCGAGCTCACCGACACCCTCACCGCGCGCCAGGACAGCGCGGTGACGCGCGCGTTCGGCATCGAACCGCTGAAGGAAGAAACCTCCAAGAGCGGTTCGGTCGGTTTCGTGCTCAAGCCCAACGACCGCTTCTCGCTGACGATGGACGTGTTCCGCATCGACATCGACGACCGCATCATCTTCTCCAGCAACATCCAACCCGAATCGGTCGGCAACAACGGCCAGCCGTGCGCGCCGGGCAACGGCAACTGCCCGATCCGCGCGATCCTCGACCCGATCGGCGTCGGCCAGGTGCTGTTCTTCACCAACGCCATCGACACCCGCACCACCGGCGTGGACCTGGTCGCCAACCACAACACCGAGTTCGCCAGCGGCGCCAAGCTCAACCTGACCGCGCTGGTGCACTTCAACAAGACCGAGGTCAAGGACCGCCGCTCGCAGTCGGCGATCCTGCCGCCGAACGTGCTGTTCGACGACACCCAGGTGACCCTGATCGAGAAGGGCCAGCCGCGCCAGCACCACGTGCTGCAGGGCGTGTACGAGACCGGCCCGTGGGAACTGACCGCGCGCGCCAACTACTACGGCCCGGTCACCGGCGAGGGCTTCACCCCCGGGGTCAAGCAGACCTGGAGCGGCAAGTGGCTGGCCGACCTGTCGGTGCGCTACAAGTTCAGCGACCAGCTGGCGCTGACCGTCGGCGGCAACAACCTCTTCGACACGTATCCGGACAAGTGGGATCGGGTCCGCGGCGCGCCGTTCCCCGAAATGGGCTTCAAGTACGGCTGGGAAACCTTGCCGTTCGGCATGAACGGCGGCAGCTACTACGCGCGCCTGGACTACCGCTTCTGATCGTCGCAAGCGATCGCGCGAAGACGCCGCCCGGGTCCGGCCGGGCGGCGGTCGCGGCGCGCAGGGTGCCGCGGCCGGGCCGGACCCGCGTTGCAGCGCTCGGTTCGGGCCTGGGCCGAACCGCGATGGCCGCGGCTTGACGCCGCCGCCGGGGGGGAGAAGACTGGCGGCACCAGCGTAGCGACAGGGACTGTCATGGGCAGGATATGGATCGTGGTGGGCGACACCACCACCGGCGGCGGCAGCGTAGTGTCCGGCTCGCCTTTTACCGACATCGACGGCAAGCCGGTCGCGCGCATCGGCGACAGCGTGGTGTGCCTGCGCCACGGCCCGACCGTGATCGTCAGCGGCGACTCCAGCATGATCGTCGACGGCCAGCCGGTCGCCCGGCATGGCGATGGCTTGGCGTGCACGTGCAGTTTGGTGGCGGTGCAGCAGGCGCATGTGCATATCGCCAGCGGCGGGGCGGGCGGTGCGGCGTCTGCGGCCGCGGCATCGACCGTGGCGGCGGCCCAGGAAGACGAAGAGGTCGCCGGGCACGACTACGATCAACATTTCCTGCTCGTCGACGAAGCCGGTGGCGAGCCGCTCAAGGACTGGCCCTATCTGATCGAGCTGCCCTCGGGCAAGAAGATCGAAGGCCGGACCGATGCGGAAGGGAAAACGCGCAAGATCAGCAGCCAGGAGGCGGAGCTGGCGACGCTGAGCGTGTTGGAGCCGGAGCCGCCGAGCCTGGACGCCAACTGGGACGACCGCTCGTGACATATCCGAAATTCAAGAAAGCCACCATCCTCAAGGCCCAGGGCGCGAAGCTGACGCCAAAAGCGCAGACCGCGCCGGTCAAGGTCGCGGTCGATCCGGCGGCGCGTTTGCGCGAAATACGCAAGTTGGTCGCGGACAACAACAAGTCGGATGTGGACGACGATCTGATCATCTGCCAGATCTACATGGAATCGCGCTTCGTCAAGGATCCGGTCAATCAAGCCGGAAGCTCCGCGAAAGGCCTGATGCAGTTGCTGAAAGTCGCGGTGCGCGAAATCTACCGGGTGCGCGATCTTGCGTTGCCGAAAGACAAGCGCACGCCGGAGAAGGAACTGTACAAGCAGGCCGATACGTTCCACGCCAGCGGCGCGCTCGCGGACGAGGCGACCAATATCGCGATGGGAACCGAATATCTGCAGATGCTGATAAACGTGCAGAAAAAGAAGAAGGCCGCCGATCCCATCGCCGAGGCGTACAAGGAGTATCGCGACAAGGACAACGGGATCTATTACAAAAAGATCTCGGACGCGGCCGCGTTGCTGAAGAAGAATCCCGAGTCGATGCAGGTGCTGTTGGATATGGTCGCGAAAGCGAAGAAGAAATAACGATGAGAACCTTCCCGATGGTTGTGCTGCTACTGCTGTCGGCCGCGGCGCACGCGGGCGGGGCGCCGTTTTCGTGCGAGCTGGGAACCGCCAGGGACAAGCGTCCGGTCGTGGTGAACGCGCAGGATGTCGAGTCGGGCGCGGCGACCTACTTCCTGCGTTATGGCGGCAAGCCCGCGCAGCCGGTGATCCGCGACATCGAACACTCGCGCGGGCTGGATGCGCGGTTGAGCTGCTTAGGCGGCAAGCGGCGCGCGATGCTGCTGTTCGGCGAATTCGGCGCCGGTTATCCGCACGGCGTGGTGCTGAGCTACAACCCGGCCACCGCGGCGTTCGAGCGCATCGATTTCGCCGAACGCGCGCTGCCGTCTCGGATCTATCTGGGCGAGCGGGGCAGCCTGGTGGTGATTCCGACCGGCGGTCGCGGCGAAACCGATGCCCGCTATGTGGTCTATCGGTATGCCGCTGGCAAGGGACAGGACGAAGAAAGCGAAGCGACGGACGAACTGCCCGCCGCTGCCGGTTACACCGTGATTACGCTGAATCGATGATCGCGTCTGTCGGCGCGTCGGGCTTTGTGCGCTTGGTCTTCGACGCTACGCCGTTCCGCAGGCCGGACTCGATCGGCTGGCCGCCGCGCCAACAGCCAACCGCTTAGTCCGACATGTGACGAGCGCGCGGTCGAGATGAGCGTTCAGACCGAAGGCGAATCCTGCGCCCCCTCGCGCCGCAACGACGCGATCGCCTCGATCCGCGCCCGCCGCATCGCTTCGCCGACGGCCGGACCGCTCAGGCCCGGCTTCAGGTCGCCGGCGCGCACCTTCAGGCCGGCGTGCAGCGCGTCGACCAGCGCCTGCCGCGAGGGGTAGGCGCTGTCCTCCAGCCCCAGTCGGCCGCGCTTGTCGGCCTCGCACACCAGCGCCATCTGTTCGATCCGCCTGGGGTTGCGCCAGCCGTCGCAGCGCGCGATCAGCTCGTAGACGCTGCGCGGACGCATTTCGGCCAGGCGGTGCACGTTGAGGTGTTCGCGGCACACCGCTTCGGCCAGCAGGCGGTGGTCGGTCGGCACCTTGAGCCGCGCGCACAGCTCGGCCAGCGGTTGCAGGCCGTTGTGCTCGTGGTTGTGGTGGCGCGGCAGCAGGTCGGCCGGGGTGCGCGCCTTGCCGAGGTCGTGGGTCAGCGCGGCGAAGCCGATCAGGTCGTCGCCGGGCGCGAGCCGCGCGGCCATGTCCACGACCATCTCGGTGTGGATGCCGGTGTCGACTTCGGGATGGTATTCGGGCCGCTGCGGCACGCCGTACAGCGCGTCGACTTCCGGCAGCACCACGGCGAGCGCGCCGGCCTCGTGCAGGGTGCGCAGGAACGCCGAGGGCGTGGCGCAGGCCAGCGCGCGGCGGGTTTCCTGCCACACGCGCTCGGGCACGAGGTCGGCGAGTTCGCCGGATTCGGCCATGCGCCGCATCAGCGCCATCGTTTCCGGCGCGACGACGAAACCGTGCGCGGCGAAGCGGGCCATGAAACGCGCCGCGCGCAGCACCCGCAGCGGGTCCTCGACGAAGGCCTCGCCGACGTGGCGCAGCACTCTGGCTTCGAGGTCGCGCGCGCCGCCGTAGGGATCGACCAGGCGGCCGTCGCTCTCGTCGCGGGCGATGGCGTTGATGGTGAAGTCGCGCCGGCCCAGGTCGTCTTCCAGGCTTACCGACGGATCGGCATCGACGACGAAGCCGCGGTAGCCGCGACCGGATTTGCGCTCGGTACGCGCCAGCGCGTACTCCTCGCCGGTGTCCGGATGCAGGAACACCGGGAAGTCCTTGCCCACCGCCTTGAAGCCGGCGGCCAGCATCGCTTCGGGCGTTTCGCCGACGACGACGTAGTCGCGATCGCCCGCCGGCAGGCCGAGCAGGCTGTCGCGGACCGCGCCGCCGACCAGATAAGTCTTCATTTTGGGAGTTCGGAATTCGGTGTGGGTCGAAGCGATTGCATTGCCGGTTTGCCGGGGTGGGACTGCACTGAGCGCTGCGATGCGCGAGGAGGCTGCGCGCCGTCGCGGTCGATGGTTTCGCTTTGGCGGAACCCTGGCCGCGAACTGCGCAGCCTCAGCGCGGCGCCAGCAGCGCGATGATGTCTTCCGCGCCGGCGCTGCGGCCGAGGCGGCGCGCGATCGGATTGGGCTGGCCCGACACCCACAGCCGCAGTTCGGCTTCCAGGTCGAAATGGCCGGCGGTTTCCAGCGAGAACATGACGATGCTGCGGTAGGGCAGGCTCAGGAACTCGGTCTTGCGTCCGGTCACGCCCTGCTTGTCGACCAGGATCAGGCGGCGGTCGGTGAACACGATCAAATCGCGGATCTCGCCGAAGGCGCGCACGACGGTTTCGCCGGGCGCGAGCAGCGGGGCGAAGTCGTCGTTGACCTTGTCGGCGGATTTGCTGCCGGCGTGGCCGAGCAGGGTGTCGAGCAGGCCCATGGCGGTGTCCTTTCGCGGGAGGTGTATCGCGCATCCTAGCGCAGCGGCCGCGGCCCCTGTAGGAGCGGCGCGAGCCGCGACTGCGGCAACGCAACTGCGCCGAACCTTTCGCAATGGTTGCGATGCCGCGGTCGCGGCTTGCGCCGCTCCTACAGGTCAGGCCGCGAGGATTTCGGGCAGGCGCGGCAGCACCGGGGTCGGTTCGACGCCGAGCTTGAGCAATCCGTTCTCGACGCTGGTCGAGTCGCTCTGCAGCGAGCGCCAGTTGTCGCGGCTGATCGGCTTGCCCGGCAGGTGTTCGCCGATCTCGGCCTGCAACTTGCCCAGCGCGTCGGGCAAGGGCACCACCGCGCGCCAGCGGCCGCGGGCGCGCGCGCCGGCGCGCACGATCTCGGCCAGGGTCATCACGTCCGGGCCGACCAGGTTGTAGCTGCGCTGCACGTGCGCGTCGTCGGCCAGGGCGTTGACGAAGGCCTGGGTCACATCGCCGACCCACACCGGCTGGAAACGCGCGTGGGCGCGGCCGATCGGCAGCATCGGCGCGTAGCGCAGCAGCGCGTCGAAACGGCAGAACAGGCCGTCGCCGGGGCCGGCGATCACCGAGGGGCGGAACAAGGTCCAGTCGAGCTTGGACGCGCGCACCTTCTGTTCGGCGCGGCCGCGCGCTTGCAGGTAGTGGCTGTGGCCGGTGCCGGCGTTGAGCGCGCTCATCTGCAGCAGCCGTCGCACGTCCATGTCGCGCATGGCTTCGAGCAGCGCCTCCAGCAGTTCGACGTAGACGTGCTCGAAGCCGCGCCCGCTGTCGCCCTGCTCGTTGAGGATGCCGACCAGATTGACCACCGCGTCGACGTCGTCGAGCACCGCGCGCAGGAAATCCGGGTTGGCCACGTCGCCTTCGATGATGCTGGCGTCGCGGCTGAGTTTCTTCTTCTTCGACGGATCGACGCCGCGGCTGAGCACGGTGACGCGGTAGCGCTGGTCCAGCAGATGCGCGACCAGGTGGCGGCCGACGAAGCCGGTGCCGCCCAGGACCAGGACGTGGGGACGCGCCATGGCCGAACCCTTACTCGGTTTCCGCCGGCAGCGGCGCGCTGGCCGTCGCGGCGGCGGCCGGACAGGCGAAGGACTTGCGCCTGGCCTGGGTCGCGCCGCGCAGGCGGTCGCTGACGCTGAGCGCGTCGCCGTTCATGCGCCAGTCGTAGAGCACGCTGAAGGCGAGCACGCGGGCGACGTACTCGCGGGTTTCCTTGTAGCTGATGGTCTCGATCCAGAAGTCCGGGTCCATCCCCGGCCGCTGCGACTGCCAGCGCGCCAGCGGCGCCGGGCCGGCGTTGTAGCCGGCCATGGCGAAGTACGGCTGGCCGCCGTACTTGTCGTGCAGCTGTCGCAGGTAGGCGGTGCCCAGGACGATGTTGGTGTCGGAGTCGTACAGGCTGGCCGCGCCGCCCCATGGCAGGCCGAGGCTCTTGGCCACCTGCGCGCCGGTGCCGGGCAGCACCTGCATCAGGCCCATGGCGTTGGCGCCGGAGCGCGCGGTCGGGTTGAATACGCTCTCGGCGCGGATCTCGGCGGCGACCCAGGCCGGGTCGAGCCCGTTCTTGGCCGATTCGCGGCGGATCGTGTCGGCGTGGTGCAGCGGGAAGCGCAGGTAGTACAGGCGCTGTTCCTGCGGGGTCTTGTTGAGCGAGAACACCGCGCGGTCGAACCAGTTGTAGCCCTGCGCGACCTCGATGGCGAGGCGCCGCTGGGTGTCGTCGAAGCGGCTCAGCGCATCGTCCCACTCGCGGATCGCCCACGGCGTGCGCTCGATCTGGAACAGGCCCATCGCCCGCACCAGCGCCGGGTCGCGCGCGACCTGCGCGCGCGCGGCCGGCGCGTCGGCCGGTTGCAGCGGGCACAGCGTGTACGGCGCGCCGAGCCGGTCGGCGGACAAAAAGCCGTGGAAGTCGGCGTTCTTGGCCGCTTCGCGATACAGCCGGGTCGCGGTCGCCTTGTCGCCGGCGCGCTCGGACAGGCGCGCTTCGAAGTATTCCCAGCGCGATTCGCCGCGCTGCTTGGCGCCCATCTTGCGGATCGCCGCCAGCGCCGCGTTCCAGTCCGAACGCGCCATCGCCTCGCGCGCGCGCCATTCGTGCAGGCGTTCGTCGTAGGCGATGTCGGGCACGGCGTTGAGCCGGCGCGCGGATTCGGCGTCGTAGGAGGCCACCGACCACAGCGCGGTCTGGTACAGCACGCGGCCGCGGTCTTCGTCGCTGAAGTTCAGCGCGTTGGCGTACTTGGGCAACTGTGCTTCGGCGCTGGCCGGCTGGGCCTTGGCGAGCTTGGCCAGGCCGTGGCTGGCGATCTTGCGGCTGCGGTCGGTCTTGGGCCAGGCCAGCGCGCGTTCGTTGACGTTGTCCAGGAACGCCGCGTAGTCGTTGGCTTGCGCGAGTTGATCCGCCGGCAAGCCGCGCGCCGCCGCGCGCATCACCGCCGGCTGCCATTCGGCGGCGGCGGCTTCGATGCGTTCCCAGCGCAGTTCCGGGCTCAGCCCGCCCTGCGCGGCCAGCACCGCGAACGGCGCGTCGCAGGCGTCGGGCAGCGACTTGCCACTGCTGCGCCAAATGGCTTGTGCGTCCTTCGTCCATTGCGCGTCGGCGCGGCCGAGCGCCTGGCGCGCGCTCAATTCGGCGCAGCGCAGTTGCGCGCCGCGTTCCTTGCCGCTGCGGTTGAACGGGGTCCATGCGGCGAGGAAGGCGTTCCAGTCCTGGCGGCGCGCGGTCGCGGCCAGCCAGATCTCGCGGAACGCCTCGCCGGAGGCTTCGTTGCCGCGGCGGGCGAGGAAGTCGCGGGCCTGGCCGTTGTCGAGGCTGTCGATGTTGCGGCGGAGCGCGGCGTACTCGACCCAGCCGTACAGCGGATGGCGGGCGATGTCGGCGTATTGGCCGGCATCGAAGCCGCCGCGTTCGGCCGCTTCCAGCGCGGCGCGCACGCGCGGCAGCTGGGCGTCGGCGGTCGGCGCCGGCGGCGCGCGCAGCGACGGCGGCTTGGCCGCGGGCTGCGCCGGCGTGGACGCCGTGGTCTGGGCGCAGGCGGTGGTGGCGATGGCCGCGATCAGCGCGGCGGCGAGCAGGGGGAAGGGGCGCGGGAGCATCGCCGGACTATAGCCGAGCGCGTATGAATGTCTTATGTGAACGCAGCGTGGATGACGGCGAAGCGCGAACGCGGTCGCGGCGTGGCGGTGGTGGGACGACTGTAGGAGCGACGCGAGTCGCGACTGCGACAACGCAGGTACGACGCAGGTGTCGACGCAGTTGCGTTTTCGCAGTCACGACTCGCGTCGCTCCTACAGTCGGAGCCATCGGCTATCCAGCGCGCGAACGGGCGTGCAGAATCGAGCCTTCGTATCGGAGACACCGCGCATGGCGATCTGGCTGGTCTTCCTGGTCCTCGGCGCCATCGCCGGCGTGCTCGCCGGTTTGCTCGGCGTCGGCGGCGGGCTGGTGCTGGTCGCGGCGCTGGCGTGGATCGCGCCGGCGTTCGGCATTCCGCAGGAAGCGGCGATGCACACCGCGCTGGCCAGTTCGCTGGCCAGCATCGTGCTGACCGCGACCGCGTCGGCGCGCGCCCATGCCAAGCGCGGCAGCGTGCTGTGGCCGACGGTGCGCTGGATGGTGCCGGGCCTGATCGTCGGCGGCTGGCTCGGCAGTTGGGTCGCGGTGCGCATCGACGGCGAATGGCTGCGCTGGATCGTCGCCGGCTATTGCCTCATCGCCGCCGCGCAGTTGTTGTTCGGCAAGCCGCGCGCGGCGCTCGGCGAGGACGCGCCGGCGCCGCAGGGCGCGGCGATGTCGGGCGCGGGCGTGGGCATCGGCGCGGTCTCGGCGGTGGTCGGCATCGGCGGCGGCAGCATGACCGTGCCGCTGCTGGTCTGGCGCGGAGTCGCGCCGGTGCGCGCGGTCGGCACATCCTCGGCCTGCGGCGTGGCGATCGGCCTGGCCAGCGCGATCGGCTATGCCTTCAATGCGCCGCCCGGCGCGCTGCCGCACTACGCGATCGGCTATGTCTACCTGCCGGCGGCGATCGGCGTCGCCCTCGCCTCGGTGCTCGCGGCTCCGTATGGCACGCGTTTGGCGCATCGCCTGCATGGCGACACCTTGAAGCGGGTGTTCGCGACGTTCCTGTTTCTGGTCGCGCTGAGCCTGTTGCTCGGCGGCTGAATCCGCAAAGCCGATCACGTTTCCGCGGCATCGCGCCGCAACCCCTCGCAATCGCCCGGCGCCCGGCCTGAATGGGCGGCGAGGGTATGCCGCATCCGGTGTTTGTCCGAGGCCTCGCGACAGGCCGAACAAAACTGCGACCGGTTTGGCAAGTACTCCTATTTTGCGCCTTGTGGCGGATTCACGGATTGTTTACAACCTCTCGGATGCCTCCGGCACGGTCCGGCCGGCACGCCAATAGCCAACAGAGCTAGCCAAGCCAATTACGAGGGAGAGAGTAGATGAAGCCGTCGCGTCGCCATGTCCTGGCGAAAGCCATCCAATTGTCCCTGCTGGTCGCGCTGCCCGGCGTCGCCGCCGCGCAGGACGCCGCCCCCGCCAAGGACCCCACCACGCTCGACTCGGTCCAGGTCACCGGCACCCGCATCAAGAAGGCCGAGATCGAAAGCCAGGTCCCGGTCCAGACCCTCAGCCGCGACGACATCGAACGCACCGGCCTGACCTCGCTCGGCGACATCGTGCAGGAACTCACCGGCGCCGGCTCCGCGCTCAACACCAAGTTCAATTCCTCGGGCAACTTCGGCTTCTCGCCCAACGGCGACGGCATCGGCGCGGGCTCGGCCCAGGTCGACCTGCGCCACCTCGGTCCCAAGCGCGTGCTGGTCCTGGTCGACGGCATGCGTTGGGTCAACGAATCCTCGGCCTCGGGCGTGGGCGCGGCGACCGACCTCAACACCATCCCGCTGGCCATCGTCGAGCGCATCGAAGTGCTCGAAGACGGCGCGTCCTCGCTGTACGGCTCCGACGCCATCGCCGGCGTGGTCAACATCATCACCCGCCGCAACTTCGACGGCGGCCAGATCAGCCTCAACTACGGCCAGTACGGCAAGGGCGACGGCGAGCTGCAGGGCGTCGATCTGGCGTGGGGCTACAACACCGACCGCGCCAACCTGTTCCTCGGCTTGAGCTACGTCGACCAGGATCCGGTGTTCTCGCGCGACCGCAAGGTCTCGCGCGTGCCGGTGCCGGGCCTGGGCGTGGAGACCGGCAGCTCGGCCACGCCGAACGGCCGCTTCATCTTCACCGACCCGCGTTGCCCGGCGGTCGACAGCGACGACGATCCGTCCACGCCGCCGGTCAACATGTGCAACATCACCACGCCCAACGGCTCCAGCTTCCCCAACGGCGTGCGTTTCCCGCAGGACTTCATTCCGTTCGGCGGCGCCAACCGCTACAACTTCGCCGCCGAGAACATGCTGCTGACGCCGTCCAAGCGCACCGGCGCGTTCGGCCAGTTCCGCTACCACTTCAGCGACAACGTGCAGGGTTATTTGAAGGCCCTGTACAACCGCCGCGAGTCGGTCAACCAAGCCGCGCCCGAGCCGATCTTCCTCGGCCTGGACGCCGGCACCGGCAACCCGTGGTCCGAGCGCATCACCATCTCGCGCCTGAACCCGTACAACCCCTTCGGCATCGACCTGACCTCCGAGGGCGCCAACCCGAACCTGATCACGCTCGCGCGGCGTCCGGTCGAGGGCGGCCCGCGCATCTTCGAACAGCAGGTCGACACCCAGTACGTGGCCGGCGGCCTGGAAGGCAGCTTCGACGCGGGCGACCGCACCTTCTTCTGGGACGTCAACGCCGCCTACAGCCGCAACAAGGCCGACCAAACCAACCGCGGCAGCTACAACATCCGCAACATCAACATCGCCCTCGGCGATCCGGCGGTGTGCGCCGCGACCCCGGGCTGCGTGCCGCTGAACCTGTTCGGCGGCCCGGGCACGATCACCCCGCAGATGCTCAGCTGGATCAGCCCGATCATCCGCGACCGCAGCGAGCAGAAGCTCAAGACCTTCACCGCGAACTTCTCCGGCGACCTGTTCAACCTGTGGGCGGGCCCGCTGTCGTTCGCGGCCGGTTACGAGTACCGCAAGTACGAAGGTTCCTACTCGCCCGATCCGATCACCGTCGCCGGCTACTACAACGGCACCCAGTCGCTGCCGACCCGCGGCACGTACGACGTCAACGAGGCCTATGTCGAGTTGAACCTGCCGCTGATCAAGGAAGGTTCGTTCGGCAAGAGCCTGGACCTGAGCCTGGCCGGCCGCTATTCGGACTACTCGACCTTCGGCGGCCAGTTCACGCCCAAGTACGGCCTGCGCTGGCAGGTCGCCGACGAGTTCCTGCTGCGCACCACCTACGCCGAAGGCTTCCGCGCGCCGTCGATCGGCGAACTGTACGGCTCGGCCAGCCGCGCCGACCTGCAGCTCAGCGATCCCTGCCTGATCTCGATCACCGGCTCGCCGCCGACCGGCAACCGCGCCAACTGCGCCGCGCTCGGCGTGCCGGCCGGCGCCGCCCAGGCCAACAGCCAGATCTCGGTGCAGACCGGCGGCAACGCGGACCTGGAACCGGAAACCGCGCGCAGCTTCACCGCCGGCTTCGTCTACAGCCCGGCCTGGGCCGCGGATTCGGCGTGGTCGGACAAGTTCGACTTCGAGGTCACCTACTACCGCCACTCGCTGGAAGGCGCGGTGCAGGCGATCGATGCGCAGACCCAGCTCAACCTGTGCGTGCAGACCCTCGACCCGCTGTACTGCAACGGCATCACCCGTTCCAGCGTCGGCGGCATCTCCAGCTTCGAAAACAAGCTGACCAACCTGGGTTCGATCAAGACCTCCGGCTGGGATGTGGACTTCTTCTGGACCCTGCCGGAAAGCTCGCTCGGCCAGTTCAAGCTGGCCTGGCAGAACACCTGGGTGACCCAGTACGACGCGGTCGGCGCCGCCGGCCAGTTGCAGCCGCGCCGCCCGGGCGTGGAAGTCAACGACAGCGCGATTCCGGAGTGGAGCTCGAACGCGACCCTGTCGTGGAAGCGCAACGCCTGGACCGGTTCGTGGACCGTGCGCCACATCTCCGAACTGACCGAGACCTGCCAGGCCTCGGCGCTGGAGTCGCCGTACTGCGACAACTCCGTGACCGGCGCGAACAAGCTCTCGCCGACCACGTACCACGACATCCAGCTGGGCTACCACTTCGAACTGTTGAAGGGCCTGCAGGTCACCGGCGGCGTCAACAACCTGTTCGACAAGGACCCGCCGGTGTGCCTGTCGTGCTCGCTCAACGGCTACGACGCGTCCACCTACGACATCCCGGGCGGGCGTTTCTTCTACGTGCGCGCGGATCTGCGGTTCTGATCCCGGGGTAAGCCGTCAACGAAAAGAAACGGCCGGCGCTGCGAGGCGCCGGCCGTTTTCGTTTTGGGGATTGGATGCGTGGCTTCGATGCGGGATTCGTCGTTGTCGCGTTCTCGCGGTCGCAGCTTGCGCAGCTCCTACAGTCTGAAACGAAACCGGCCGTAGCCCCTGTAGGAGCTGCGCAAGCTGCGACCGCGCCAACGCAACCGCGACGAACCCGGCTATCGCCCGCGCACCGACGCATGCCGGATCACCTCCAGCGCCTGTTCCGCGTCGCAGGCGTACAAGCCCGCGCCCCACGCCGCGTTCTGTTCCACGCAGGCCCAGCCGCGATCCTCGATATAGCCCACGTCGATCACGCACGCGCGCGGCAAGGCCACGCGCGGATCGTCGAGCATGCGCTGCAGGAACGCGGTGGCCTGCGCGTCTTCTTCGTCGCTGCTGGCGAAGCCGCTGTCGCGCGCCAGCTCGCCTTCGCGCGAATACAGCGACCAGGTGCGCAGGCGGCGATCGAGCACGAAGCAACGCAGTTCGCAGCGCCAGCGCACCACGTCGGCGACCAGCACCGGCATGTCCTCGTCGTAGCCCAACGGCAACTCGGCGCCGGTATAGACGCGGGCCGGGAAGCTCTTGTCGTTGGGCGGTTTGACGAAGGCCGGCGCGGTGCGCGCGCGCTGCGCGCCGAGCGTGCTCAAACCGATCTCGCGCAGGCGGTATTCCGGCGGCAGCACCGGCAGCCAGTCTTCGGGCGGATTGTCCAGGCGCAGGCCGAGCGCCGCGCCGATTTGCGGCGCGAACAGCGCTTCGCCGTAGAACACCGCGTCGTCGAGATCGCGCAGGCGATCGGGCACGCGCCAGCCCGGCAGGCGCTCGATCGACCAGCCCTGGCGCGAGGCGGCCTTCCACAAGGCCTGGGCGTCGTCGGTGTGGCGGGGCGTGAGGATCAGCGTGGGCATGGCGTGGCGGCGGTGGGAATGCCGGTGCAGCGTCGGTGAAAGGGTGGGGTGCGTCAACGGCCGGAAGCGGCGTCGATCGGGGGATGAGCGGCGCTGGATGATCGTGTGCGTTGCGGCGTTTCCAACGTCGCGGGTGGCCTACGCGTCGTTCCGGCGAAAGCCGTAATCTATTCTGCCGTTGCCGTTGCCGTTGCCGTTGCCGTAGTTGTTGTTGCTTGTGCTCGCCGCCCAATCCGATGCGAATGTTTCGTAGCCCCGAAGGGCGTGCGCATGGATGCGCACGCGCGCCATGGGACAGGATGTCCCTTATGGCGCGGCCCCGCGCAAGGTGCTGGACCTAGTGGCTTTTGACTTAAAACAAGCGTTTTTCTTTGGCTGCTGGTCTCTAACCTCAAGTGCATCACCTCAGTGAGGCACTGTGAATGGGCCAGCAGTATTCACATCTGAGCGCAGAAGAGCGCGGGGCCATCATGGTCTTGATCGCCCAAGGGGCGAGCGGACGGCAAATCGCCCAGACGTTGGGTCGGGCGCAAAGCACAATTGCTCGCGAGTTGCGCCGTAATGGGTTTCGGTCCCATTCGGGGCCGCCGCTGCGCGGACGCCCCCGTTTCGACCCTGGCTACGATGCGACCCGGGCGGGCCGGCGGGCCCAGCGACTGCGGCGACGGGCGCGGGTGCGCCGCAAGCTGCGACGCGACACCGTGCTGTGGCGACGCGTGCGCTATTGGCTGGAACGGTGCTGGTCGCCGCAACAGATTGCCGACAAACTGCGGGATCTGTACCCGGACCGGCCCTGGCTGCGCGTGTCGCACGAAACGATCTATACCGCGATTTATGCGATGCCGCGCGGCGAATTGCGCCGCCAGGTGACCCGTCTGCTGCGACAGGGGCGCAAGTCCGGCCGCCGCACGCGCCAGGGAAGCGACGCCCGCGGCCATCTGCCGGATCTGCCCAACATCCGCCTGCGGCCGCCGGCCGCGCATGAGCGCCTGATGCCGGGGCATTGGGAGGGCGACCTGATCGTGGGCGCGCACAACCGCTCGGCGATTGGGGTATTGGTCTGCCGCCGCACCTTGTACGTCAAGCTCGCCGACGCGACCGCGCACACGGTGCTGGAGGCCTTCAGCTCGGCGTTCGAAGGTGTGCCGGAAAGTTTGAAGAAGACCTTGACCTACGACCAGGGCAAGGAAATGGCATCGCATCGGCAGTTGAGCGAACGCACTGGTTTAGCGATCTACTTCGCCGCCCCCCATAGCCCGTGGCAACGCGGAACCTGCGAAAACACCAACGGCTTGTTGCGGCAATACTTTCCCAAGGGCACTGATTTGTCGGTGCACTCTGCGCAGCGCCTCAAAGAGGTGGCGTGGGAAATGAACAACCGCCCCCGCCGTAGCCTGGGCAGGCGCTCGCCCGTCGAGGTGCTCTATGAGGAACTCAAAAACCCGCGGGCGCAGGGTGATGCACTTGGACATTGACTCCGCCAACCAAAGAAAAGGCCTCTTCTTTTTCGGATCAAGAGCCACTAGGGCTCATCGTGGCGCGGGGCCGCGCCATAAGGGGCATCCTGCCCCATGGCGCGCGTGCGCATCCATGCGCACGCCCTCCGGGGCTGCGGAACATGGGCTTCGCGTGGGGTTGCGTCCGAGCGAATGGCAACGGCAATTGCAACAGCAGCAGCAAAAGCAAAATGGATTCCAGCTTTCGCTGGAATGACGGCATTGGGGATGACGGCGCAGAAGGTCGGCGTCGTTAGCGGCGCGGAAGTGGCTGCGTTGAAAGGGCGTGAGCCGTGAAGCGGTGCGCGTCGAGGAGGGGCGGTGCGCCGGCTTGCGCGTTCGGTCGGGATATGCCGCGGCCTCCGCCGAGCTCAGCGCAACGCGTCGTCCGGCACGTCCAGCTCCAGCGACAGCGCCAGATGATCGGACTGCGCCGCCGGCATCGCCTTGGCGGCGATGTAGCCCAGGCCGTCGCCGAGCAGGATGTGGTCGATCGCGCGCTGCGGGCGCCAGCTGGGGAAGGTCGGCAGGATGTCGGCCGGACGTTGCAGCCGGGTGTCGCGGAACAGCGCCTGCATCTCCGGGCTGTCGGCGGAACAGTTGAAGTCGCCCATCAGCACCGCGTGCGGATGGTCGTGCAGCAGTTCGGCGATGAAGGCCAGCTGCGAGGCGCGCGAGCCGGCGCCGAGGGAGAGGTGGGCGACGGCGACGGTGAGGCCGTCGTCGCCGTTGCCGTAATGCGCGACCAGCACGCCGCGGCCGGCGATGCGCCCGGGCAGCGGGTGGTCGACCACTTCGCGCGGCTCCAGCCGGCTCAGCAGGCCGTTGGCGCTGGAGGCGACGTTGCCGACGCGCCGGTTCGGCTGGTGGCTCCAGTAATCGAAGCCGGCGCGCTGGGCGAGGTAATGCGTTTGATTGGTGAAGCCCGAACGCAGGCTGCCCGGGTCGCTCTCGTTGAGGCCGACGATGTCGTGCTCGCCGGCCAGCTGGGCGATGGTGTCCAGGCTGCCGCGCTTGTTGCCCGCGGGCAGCACGTGCGACCAGCTGCGCGTCGCGTAATCGCTGTAGCGACGCGTGCTGGAACCGGCCTGGATGTTGGCGCTGAGCAGGCGCAGCCGGCGAGTGGTCATGCCCGGTACGAGCGCGGTCGGGGCCGGCCGATCAGTTCTTGACCGGCGCCGCGGCCGGAGCCGGGGCCGCGCCGGCCATCGCCGCGCGCTCGCGCGCGACCAGGTGGTCGGCGATGCGCAGGTAGTCCTCGAAGCCCTTGCCCTTGACCAGGTACTTGCCGTTGATCACCAGGCTCGGGCTGGCGTCGACGCCCGAGCGCGCCATGAACTGCTCGGCGCGCTTGCCCTTGGCGGTGATGGCGAAGCTGTTCATGGTGCCGATGAAGTCGGCCGGCTTGACCCCGTACTTGGCGTAGAACTCGCCGAAGGTCTGGTCGTTGACGGTGCGGTAGTCGATCGACTGGTCGATGTGCACGGCGCGGAACATCGCTTCGTGGGTCTTGTCGACCAGGCCCAGGGTCTGGGCGGCGTAGAAGGCCTTCTCGAACGGGATCGGGTTGGCGCCGAACGGACCGGCGATCGGGGTGAACTTGACGTCGGCGGTCTGCTTCTTGCGCCACTCGACCAGCAGCGGCTCGAACTGGGCGCAGTGCGGGCAGGTGTAGCTGAAGATCTCGGCGACTTCGATCTTGCCCGGGGCCGGATCGAACGGCTGGCCGCCCGGGATTTCCTGGTAGTCGGTGCCGGCGACCGGCGCCGGACCGGCCGGCGGGGTCGCGGTGGCGGCCGGAGCGATGGCCGGATCGGCCTGGGCCGGCGCCGCGGTTTCGCCGGCGGCCGGCGCGGCGGGCGCGCCCTCGGCCGGGGCGGCGGCCGGGGCGGTTTCGGTGGCGGCGGGCGCGGCCGGGGCGGCTGTCTCGGCCGGCGCCTCGGTCTTGCCGCACGCGGCCAGCGCGATCAGCGCGCCGAGCAGCAGCGGATAGCGGGACAGGGTGGCGATACGCGAATTCATCGTGATCTCCGCAACAACTTCGGGAAAAAGGCGGGTGCGGCGGCGAAAGGCCGTCCGCGACGGCCCGCCAGCATAGCGGGCGGGCGACTTAACGGGGAGTGTAGAGGGGGCGGGAACGGGGCCTGCGCGAGCGCGGCGCACGGGACGCGGCCGGCGCGCGCGATGGCCCGTTCCGATTCCCGCCCGGGCGCCTCAGCGCTTGGCCTTGGCCCGCTCGCGCGCGATCAGGTGATCGGCCACGCGCAGCATGTCGTCGAACCCCTTCTGGGTGGTGATGCGGTACTTGCCGGCGACCACCATGCCGGGGGTGCCCTCGATGCCGGAGGCCATGATGAAGTCGGTGGCGCGCTTCATCGTTTGCTCGGTGGTCTTGCCGGTCATGGTCGCGGCGAAGGTGCCGGCGTCGGCGCCGTACTTGGCGTAGAAGCCGGCGATCTCCTGCGCGCTGGCGTTCTGGATCGGCAGGCTCTTGTCCTCGTGCAGGGCCTTGAACACCGCTTCGTGGGTCTTGGGCAGCAGCTTGAGCGACTGCGCGGTGTAGAAGGCCTGCGCGTACGGGGTCCAGTAGCCGCCCCACGGCGCGGCCAGCGGCACGAAGTTCACGTCGGCCGGCAGGGTCGCCTTCCACTTCGAGATCAGCGGCTCGAAGTGGGCGCAGTGCGGGCAGGTGTAGCCGAACACTTCGACCACCTCGATCTTGCCGGCCGGGGTCGAGAACGGCTTGCCGCCCGGGATTTCGACATAGTCCACGCCCGGCTCGGGCGCGGGGCCGGTCGCGGCCTTGGGCGCGGCGAGGCTGGCGAAGGGAAGGGCGGCGAGCAGCAGCAGGGTGGCGAGGCGTCGGTTCATCGGAAAGGGGTCTCGTCGGAAAGGGCCGGCTGCGCGTCGCGCCGGTGGGGGCGGGCTTGGGGAACGTCGCCGCCAAGGATAACGGCCGGCGCGGGCGGCCTGCAGTCTGCTATGGGACCGGACGGTGTCGTGTGAGTTCCGCGTCGGGACTCGATGTGAAGTGCGTCACTTTTACGCAGGGTGGGGCTTCTTGTAGGAGCGGCGCGAGCCGCGACCGCGGGGTGGCCGGTCGCGGCGAGAATCCGCGGGCCGTTACGCGGGGCCGGTGGCTTTCGTCGTCGTTGCGGTGTCGCGGTCGCGGCTTGCGCCGCTCCTACAGGGGGGCGATGTGGGATTCGCGGTGGGTGAAACGAAAGCACCGGAGTTACGTGGGCCGGGTCGGTTTCGTCGTCGTTGCGGTGTCGCGGTCGCGGCTTGCGCCGCTCCTACAGGGAGGGCGATGCGGATTCGCGGCGGGCGGAAACGAAAACGCCGGCGCGGGGCCGGCGTTTTCGGGTGCTTCGCGCTGCGCTCAGCCCTTGGCGGGCGCGGCCGGCGCGGCGGCCGGCTTGGGCGCTTCGGCCGGCGCCGCCGGCTGGGCCGGGGCGGGCGCGGCGGCGGGCTTGGCCGCCGGGGCCGGGGCGCCGGCGGCGGCGATATCGTCGGCGCGTTCGTGCAGGCCCTGCAGGTAGCTGGCGAGCGAACCGATCTCTTCGTCGGTGAGCTGCTTGGCCACGCCGGCCATCACGTTGAACAGGTGCGGATCGCGCTGGGTGGTGGTGCCGGCGCGATATTCCTCCAGGCGGCGCTGCGAGTAGGCGGCCTGCTGGCCGGCCAGGTGCGGGTAGGCCGGGCCGGGGTTGCCGGCGCCGCCGGGGCCGTGGCAGGCCATGCAGGCGGGGATGCCGCGCGCCTTGTCGCCGCGGCGGAACAGGTCCTCGCCGACCTGGTAGAACTTCTTGTCCTTGTTCGGGCCGGAGGCGATGACGGTGTCGTCGGCCACGCCGGCGCCGGACTTCTGGGTCGCGAAGTAGGCGCCCAGGTCGCGCGCGTCCTGCTCGCTGAGCGCGTCGGCGAAGGGCTTCATCGCCGCGGACATGCCGGTGTTGCGCTCGCCGCTCTTGAACAGGGCGATCTGGTGGGCGATGTAGCGCTCGCTCTGGCCGGCCAGGCGCGGGTACTGCGGATCGGTCGGGTTGCCGTCCAGGCCGTGGCAGGCGGCGCAGGTGCCGGCCTTGGTGGCGCCGGCCTTGACGTCGCCCCACTTGCTTTGCGGCCCGGCGTTCAACGGCGCCGTCTGCACCGGTTCCTTGTCCGGGATCGGCGTGACCGTGGTCTGGGCATACGCGACGGCGGCAACCGCAAAGACGGCGAGACCGACGAGGCTCAGGACGCGGGCTTGGCTCATGTAGCTGGGCTCCGAACTGCTTGGCTTTCTGGGTGGCGGGCTTGCTGGAAGGCGGGCGTGCGGTACGGCAGGGCGGTACGGCAAAAGCGGGTCGCGACTCGGTCGTGCTGTGGCCGGTCGTGCCGGGCGCCGGAACCTTGGAATTATCATCGCCGGCCCGGACGGGGTCAACGCGGGTTCAGGTGCGCGCGGTCGCCGAATGCGGTTTTGCGCCCGCGGCGGGGCCTGCCCGCGCGATCCCGATCCTACGTGCGATCCTATGGGCATGAGCAATCCCCTCGCCCGCGCCCGTTACCTGTTGTCGGCGCACAACGTCAAGCAATTGCCGCCCGACGGCGGTTTCGAGGTGGCCTTCGCCGGCCGCTCCAACGCCGGCAAGTCCAGCGCCCTCAATGCCCTGTGCCAGCAGAACGCGCTGGCGCGCGTATCCAAGACGCCCGGCCGCACCCAGCAGCTGGTGTTCTTCGACGTCAGCCCGCTGCACCGCGGCCCCGAGCCGGCGCCGGAGCCGGACCGTTTCCTGGTCGACCTGCCCGGCTACGGCTACGCCAAGGTGCCGCAGGACCTGCAGGCGCACTGGCAGGCCTTCCTCGACCGCTATTTCCAGACCCGCCAGGCGCTGCGCGGGCTGGTGGTGGTGATGGACATCCGCCACCCACTGAAGGATTACGACCGGCAGATGATCGCCTACGCGGTGAACCGCGGCCTGCCGGCGCATGCGCTGCTGACCAAGGCCGACAAGTTCGGCCGCGGCCAGCAGCAGCAGGCTTTGATGGCCGTGCGCAAGGACCTGCACGCCAGCTACGGCGACACGGTCAGCGTGCAGACCTTCTCCGGCGAGTCCAAGCAGGGCGTCGACGAGGCGCGCGCGGTGGTCGGCGGCTGGCTGGAGCTGGGTTAGGCCTGTTGAAGAGGGCCGGGGCCGGCTCTGGTGGGAGGGACTTCAGTCCCGATACTTCGGGACCTGATGAGGCCGATCTTGCTGGTGGGGCGCTCGGTGACCTGAGCCGAAAGCGTCGGGACTGAAGTCCCTCCCACAAAATCTCCGCCCACGGCCGTCCCCGTTGTTGGCCGCCCGCCCCCCATCGTTCGCGTTACCTCCTGGGTATACCGCCAGGAGCCCGCCCGCCATGGACGCGATCGCCGATCCCCGCACCATCCTCGCCGCCGGCGCCTACGGCACCGCGCTGCTGTTCTTCGTCTACGGCGGCTACGTGCTGCAGAAGGCGCGCAGCGCCGAACAGAGCCGCAACGTGCGCTGGTACCTGGGCATCGGCGCGGTGGTGGCGCTGGCGATGATCGGTTTCGACGCGTTCAAGCAGCAGCTCGGCGGCGAACGCGTCGCGCCGGGCGTATTCCTGACCTTCTCGCCGAAGTTCTCCGCGGTCGGCCTGCCCGAGCCGGCGGTGGAATACCGCGGCCAGGCGCTGGCGCTGAGCGCGCCGATCCAGGTCAGCGACCAGAGCAGCATCAACATTTCGGTCGACGCGATCCTGGAGAAGGTCAAAGGGCTGCAGCAGGACAACCGGCAGCTGCAAAGCGCGCTGGGCAGCGCCGCGCTCGCCAGCCAGCCGAAGGAGCTGGCCGAGCGCATCGCCGCGGCCGACAGCGCTGGGCAGGACCCGTGCGCGCGCGGCGGCGATGCGACCCTGTGCGGCTGGAAGCAGCTGTCCGCCGGCCAGCTGGCGCGCGCGGAAACGACGTTGCTGCAGGCGGCGAAGGACGCGCCGGCCGCCGACAACCGCGCCAAGGGCGCGGCGCTGAGCGGGCTGGGCGAGATCTACGTCGGCCAGGGGCGCATCGACGAGGCCAAGGTGCAGCTGCGCAAGGCGGCCGAGCTCGGCAACGACGGGGCGAAGAAGCGGCTTGCGACGTTGAACCGCCAGCCGCAGCGTTGATCCGGTCGCCCCTGTAGGAGCGGCGTGAGCCGCGACCGCGACAACTCGACTACGACGAAACTTGCGACGTGGCTGAATTGTCGCGGTCGCGGCTCGCGCCGCTCCCACAGGGAGCGACCGCGAAGCGCATCGCGCGCGTGGGCGCGCCGGCTAGCCCGCCGGCCGCGCCGCATAGGCGCCGTGCCCCGGCAGCCGCAGGCGGCCGCCTTCGACCGCGCCCGACGGCAGGCCGTGGCCGGGATCGGCGATCCAGCCGGTGCGTTCGCCCAGCTCCAGCATCGCTTCGCCGGGGCCGAGGTTGAACGCCATCAGCACCGCGTCCGGGCCTTCGCCGCGCACGAACGCGATCACCGGTTCGGCGCTGGGCAGGAACGCGATCGCGCCGTCGAGCAGCGCGCGATGGCGCTTGCGCCAGCCGATGAACCGGCGGAAGCCGTTGAGCGGCGAGGCCGGATCGTCCTGCTGCGCGGCGACGTTGAGCGCGCGATGCTCGGCCGGGATCGGCAGCCACGGCCGGCCGCGGCTGAAGCCGGCGCCGTCGCCGGCATCGGCGCCGGCGTCCCACGGCAGCGGCGTGCGGCAGCCGTCGCGGCCCTTGAAGTTCGGCCAGAAGGTCTTGCCGTACGGGTCCTGCAGCGCTTCGAACGGCACCTCGGCCTCGGCCAGGCCGAGTTCCTCGCCCTGGTACACGCACACCGAGCCGCGCAGCGAGCACGCCAGCGCGCTTACGAGTGTGGCGAAATGCTTCGGCGCCTCGCCGCGGCCCCAGCGCGTGACCACGCGCTGCACGTCGTGGTTGGAGATCGCCCAGCACGGCCAGCCTTCGCGCATGCTCGCTTCCACCCGCTGCACCGTGCCGCGGATGTGTTCGACGTTGTAGTCGTCGGTCAGCAGCTCGAAGCTGTAGCCCATGTGCAGGCGGCCGGCGCGGGTGTATTCGTCCATCGTCGCCAGCGAGTCTTCCGAGGAGATCTCGCCCAGCGCCACAGCGCCCGGGTAGCGGTCCAGCAGCGCGCGCAGCTCGCCGAGAAACGCCAGGTTCTCAGGCTGGGTGTTGTTGTAGTGGTGGTACTGGAACGCGTAGGGATTGTCCGGGCTGAAGCCGCGGCCCACGCGCTGCGCCGCCGGCTTGGGCGGGTTGTCGCGCAGTCGCGCGTCGTGGAAGCAGAAGTTGATCGCGTCCAGGCGCAGGCCGTCGACGCCGCGTTCGAGCCAGAAGCGCACGTTGTCGAGCACCGCCGCGCGCACGTCGGGGTTGTGGAAATTCAGGTCCGGCTGGGCCGAAAGGAAGTTGTGCAGGTAGTACTGCTGCCGGCGCGGTTCCCAGCGCCAGGCCACGCCGCCGAACAGCGACATCCAGTTGTTCGGCGCGGTGCCGTCCTCGCGCGCGTCGGCCCACACGTACCAGTCGGAAAATTCGTTGTCGCGGCTCTCGCGGCTGCGCTTGAACCACTCGTGCTCGTTGGATGTGTGGCTGAGCACCTGGTCGATCATCACCTTCAGGCCCAGCGCGTGCGCCTTGGCCAGCAGGCGGTCGAAGTCGCCGATGTCGCCGAACAGCGGATCGACCGCGCGGTAGTCGGCGATGTCGTAGCCGAAGTCGGCCATCGGCGATTTGAAGAACGGCGAGATCCAGATCGCGTCCACGCCGAGGTCGGCGATGTAGCCGAGCTTGTCGACGATGCCGGGCAGGTCGCCGACGCCGTCGCCGTCGAGGTCGCGGAAGCTGCGCGGATACACCTGGTAGATCACCGCGCCGCGCCACCACGAGGGATCGCGTTGCGCGGGCTGGGAGGATGCGACGGCGGACAAGTGCGGCCCCTGTGTTTTCGTGTGGTGCGGCGCGCGACGGCGCTGCGTTGCGGCGATGCGCGCCAGCTTACCGCCGCCGCCCGCGGCGGCCGCCGCGCCTGCATACGTATTCATGGCGCAAGCGCGGGCGGAACTGCGACATGAATGCGACTGCATCCCATGAATACGTATGCAGAACCCGCTGCAAGCCGTAAGGCATGCCTAACATGCGCCCAGACCGCGGCCCCGATGCCGCGGCGGACGCAGCGCGCCGGCAGTGCGCGCGCGGCCACAGAACACAACGCTCTGGAGGGGAGCCATGTCGCATTCCACGCCGGCCGCACGCAGGCCGAAGCAACTCGACCGCCATCTGTTGACCCTGGCCCTGGCATCGCTGGGCCTGTGCGGCTTCGCACCGGCCTGGGCCGCGGACGCGCCCGCGCCGCAGGACGCCGCGCCCGCCGCCGCGCAGGCCGCGCACGAGCTCGACGCCGTGCAGGTCACCGGCAACCGCCGCGTGCAGTCGATCCAGAAATACGCCGGCACCATCCAGTCCTTCAGCGGCGAGGACATCGCCAAGCTCGGCATCAACACCGACTTCCGCAACCTGCAGGCGGTGGTGCCGGGACTGCAGATCACCAAGCAGGAAGGCAAGTACGAGATCTTCCTGCGCGGCATCGGCGCGGCCGACTCGGACTTCTCGTCCGACCCGTCGGTGGCGACCTACTACAACGGCATCTACCTGCCGCGCCCGCGCTCGATCGGCCCGATGTTCTTCGACGTCGACCGGATCGAGGTCAACAAGGGCCCGCAGGGCACGGTGCGCGGCCGCAACGCGACCGGCGGCTCGATCAACGTGATCTCCAAGCGGCCCGAGCTCGGCGTGACCAGCGGCGGGCTCAAGGTCGGCGCCGGCAACTACGACTACACCAACGCCGAGGGCGTGCTGAACCTGCCGATCGGCGAGACCTTCGCCCTGCGCGCGGCCTTGTTCGACGAGGAGCGCTCGTCCTACATCAGCAACGGCTATCCCAAGTCGCTGTTCGACGCCGAAGGCCCGAGCGCGCTCGACAACCAGGCCGCGCGGCTGTCGGCGCTGTGGCAGCCCAACGACAAATTCTCCGCCTACGTGATGCTGGACAAGGTCACCGAGCGCGGCACCGGCGACCCGGGCCTGTTCGCCGAGCGCGGCCTCGCCGCGGGCTACGACATCAAGGACCTGGACGACCCGTTCAAGCAGTACTTCCGCACCCAGGGCAAGACCACCAACGACATCGAAGGCATCGCCGCGACCTTCACCTACGCGTTCAACGACGCGGTGTCGGTGGAGTTCAACACCTCCTACCGCAAGTACGACTTCTACAACCGCAACGCCTCGCGCGAATGGCAGCTCGGCCCGGTGTATCCGGGTTCGGAGCGCGAAGCCTATTTCAATCCCGAGCGGCTGGACTGGTACGACACCTTCTACCAGGCCGACAAGTCGTCCTCGCGCATCAACGAGCTGCGCTTCTTCGGCGACACCGGCAAGCTGATCTGGTCGGCGGGACTGTTCAACTACGAAGAGAAGTACGACTACGTCTCCTGGGACGTCGGCAACGGCTACTTCGGCGATTGCGACTGGTGGCGGCCGGGCACGGTCTGCGGCTATCAGGACGGCCTCGGCGGCGAGAACCGCGGCGACGGTTCCAAGGTCGAGTCCAACGCGGTCTACGGCGATTTCAGCTTCGCCGCGACCGATTCGATGCGCCTGATCGGCGGCATCCGCTACACCCGCGACAAGAAGATCGCGCGCGAATCCAACGTCAAGTACCAGTTCGTGATTCCCGAGGAACTGTTCCAGCAGTTCACCGGCCAGCCGATCAACACCGCGACCAATCCCTACGTCACCGGCCTGGTGCTGGGTTCGCCGGGCTTCCAGCTGGCCGGCCCGGGCCGCCGCCGCGGCGGCGACCCGAGCATCTGCACCGGCTGGACGCCGGCCGATCTGCAATGCGGCCCGGGCGGCAACACCCTCGACTACTTCCTCGGCGGCTTCCAGAACTTCGGCGGCAACGACAACTGGGCGCAGTTCCTGCAGCAGAACCGCGACCAGATCCAGGTGATCGCGCGCTCGGACTTCCCTGGCGGCCGCAGCCAGGACGTGTACAAGGACAACTACGTCGACTGGCGCGTGGGCTTCGAGTACGACCTCAGCGCGAAGGTGATGCTGTACGGCACGGTGTCGACCGGCACCCGCGCCGGCGGCATCAACCGTCCGCTGGCGCTCAACGACGGCAGCGCCTTGGCGCCGAGCTTCGCGCCGGAAGAGCTGACCGCGTACGAAGCCGGCATCAAGGGCGACTACCTCTGGGGCGAGACCCCGGTGCGCCTGAATGCGTCGGTGTTCTACTACGACTACAAGGACAAGGTGCTGCAGAACCTGATCGACGTGCCGGCGCCGACCCCGACCAATCCCAACGCGACCAGCCGCCAGGTGTTCAACGACAACGCGGCGAACGCGAGCGTGCTGGGGCTGGAGCTGGAAGGCAGGGTCGGCCTGCCGCACGGCTTCGACCTGGGCTACAACTTCACCTACCTCGATGCCACGTTCGACGATTCCAACGTGCTCGATACGCGTTCCGGCGGCCTCGGCCTGATCGTGCCGCTGGACGGCAACCGCCTGCCGAACACGTCCAAGTACAACGCCAACGTCAGCCTGTCGCAGACCGTCGACATCGGCCGCGGCGCGCTGAACTCGTTCGACTGGACGATCAACCTGACCTACCGCTCCGACTACTACCTGACCGCGTTCAACAGCCGCGGCTTCGGCCTGGATGCGAACGGCAAGGTGATCGAGATCCCGCTCAAGGACATGCCGTTCAACAACGGCTCCAACCCGGCCGCCGGCGGCGGCCCGGCCAATGGGCTGGCGATGCGCGACGACGTGGACGGGTTCTTCACCGTCAACGTCTCGGCCGGGTTGAACTTCGGCAGCGACAATCAATTCCGCATCGACGGTTTCGTGTCCAACCTCACCGACGAGGTGTACTCGGGCAAGGGCTTCGTCAACAACTCGACCAACATCCGTTACTTGAACACGCCGCGGATGTACGGCATCCGCTTCGCTTCGCAGTTCTGATCGCCGCGCGGCCCCGCGTCCGCCATGGACGCGGGGCCGCAGCCGTCGTCGCCTGCGGGGCGACGCGGCGGCGGGCGCGCCGCGTTGCGGCCGCCATCCCGCGTCGCCGCGCGCGCCCCGTGCCAGACTTCCCGCCATGACCGACCGCCCCGACGCGCCGACCCGCAAGCCGCAGCTGACGTTCTGGCAGATCTGGAACATGTGCTTCGGCTTCCTCGGCATCCAGTTCGGCTTCGCCCTGCAGAACGCCAACGTCAGCCGCATCTTCCAGACCCTGGGCGCGTCGATCGACGACATCCCGATGCTGTGGATCGCCGCGCCGCTGACCGGGCTGATCGTGCAGCCCATCGTCGGCTACCTGTCCGACCGCACCTGGACCGGCCTCGGCCGGCGCCGCCCGTATTTCCTGATCGGCGCGATCCTGGCCACGCTGGCGCTGATCGCGATGCCGAACTCGCCGACGCTGTGGATCGCCGCCGGCCTGCTGTGGATGCTCGACGCCTCGATCAACATCTCGATGGAGCCGTTCCGCGCGTTCGTCGGCGACCAGCTGCCGCAGCAGCAGCGTCCCGCCGGTTACGCGATGCAGAGCTTCTTCATCGGCGTCGGCTCGGTGGTGGCGAGCCTGCTGCCGTACCTGCTCGCGCACCTGGGCGTCGGCAACACCGCCGCCGCCGGCGCGGTGCCCGACACGGTGCGCTATTCGTTCTACTTCGGCGGCGCGGTGCTGCTGCTGTCGGTCGGCTGGACCGTGCTGCGCACGCGCGAGTACCCGCCGCAGCAGTTGCAGGCCTTCGACGAGGCGCCGGCGGCCAAGGCCGCGCCCGAGCGCGACCGGGTCCGCTGCCTGCTGTTCGGCGCATCGTGGGTGGTGGTTGGCGGAATCTGCGCGACCGCGATCTCCATGCTCAGGCTCGACCGCCAGCTGTACGTGCTGGCGGCGCTGATCGCCGCGTTCGGCCTGGCCTTGCTGGTGCGCGGGGCGATCCGCGACGAGCACGGTTTCGCCCGGGTGATGGACGACGTCGGCGCGATGCCGTCGACGATGGCGCGGTTGGCGGTGGTCCAGTTCTTCTCCTGGTTCGCCCTGTTCGCGATGTGGATCTACACCACGCCGGCGGTCACCCAGTTGCATTACCACACCAGCGACACCGCCTCGGCCGCCTACAACGAAGGCGCCAACTGGGTCGGCGTGCTGTTCGCCGCCTACAACGGCTTCGCCGCGCTGGCGGCGATCGCGATCGCGCCGATGGCGCGGCGCTGGGGCCTGCGCCGCAGCCATGTGTTCAACCTCGCGCTCGGCGGCGCCGGGCTGATCTCGGTGGCGCTGCTGCGCGATCCGCAGATGCTGCTGCTGTCGATGGTCGGCGTCGGCTTCGCCTGGGCCTCGATCCTGTCGCTGCCGTACGCGCTGCTGTCCGACAGCGTGCCGGCGGCGAAGATGGGCGTGTTCATGGGTATCTTCAATTTCTTCATCGTCATCCCGCAGTTGGTCGCGGCGAGCCTGCTCGGGTTCCTGATCAAGCACCTGTTCGGCGGCCAGCCGGCGGCGGCGCTGGCGATCGGCGGGGTCAGCCTGTTCGTCGCCGGCGCCTGCACGCTGTGGGTGCGCGAGCCGGCGCCGCGGGTGCGCGCGTGAGGGCGCTGCTGCTGGCCGCGCTGAGCCTCGCGCTGGCGGCGTGCGCGCACGGCGGCGGCGGCGCGCGCGAGGCGGCGCCGCAACGCGATTACTACGGCACCCTGGAGCCGATGGCGAGCGAGGCGGTGTACTTCGTCGTCACCGACCGCTTCGTCAACGGCGACACCGGCAACGACCAGCGCGAGCAGGGCGGGCCGGACCCGGACACGCGCAGCTTCGACCGGCCGGTGCCCGGCGCGCCCGCGGGCGAGAGCGACAACATTGGCTACCTCGGCGGCGACTTCAAAGGCCTGCTCGACAATGCCGGCTACATCCGCGACATGGGCTTCGGCGCGGTGTGGCTGACCCCCATCGTCGACAATCCCGACGAGGCCTTCACCGGCGGCGATGCGGTGACCTGGGGCGGCGCGTTCCAGGACCGCGGCAAGACCGGTTACCACGGCTATTGGGGCGTGGACTTCTATCGCCTCGACGAACACTTGCCGAGCCCGGGACTCGACTTCGCCGGACTGACCCGCGGGCTGAAGCGGCACGGGCTCAAGACCGTGCTCGACATCGTCGCCAACCACGGCTCGCCGTCGTTCACGATGCGCAAGCCGCAGCCCAAGTACGGGCGGATCTATCGCGACGGCGAGTTGGTAGCCGATCACCAGAACCTGGCGCCGGAACGACTCGATCCCGCGCACAACCCGCTGCATCGCTTCTTCCACAACGAACGCGACCTGGTCCAGCTGTCGAACATCGACGACACCAATCCGGCGGTGATGGACTATTTCGTCGGCGCTTACTCGCAGTGGCTCGACCAGGGCGCCGACGCGTTCCGCATCGACACCATCCGCCACATGCCGCTGGCGTTCTGGCGCGAATTCGCCGCGCGCATGCGCGCAAAACGGCCGGGATTGTTCATGTTCGGCGAGGCCTTCGACTACAAGCCGGAGAACATCGCGCCGTTCACCTGGGCCGGCAACGGCGGCGTCAGCGTGCTGGATTTTCCGCTCAAGGAGCGGCTGGCCGAGGTGTTCGGCAAGCCCCGCGCCGACTATGCGCGGCTGGAGGAGCGGTTGTACCTGCAAGGCGGGCCGTACGCGAACCCGTACGAGCTGATGACCTTCTACGACAACCACGACATGCCGCGCCTGGACGCCAGCGACGACGGCTTCATCGACGCGCACAACTGGCTGTTCACCGCGCGCGGCATTCCGGTGATCTATTACGGCTCCGAGATCGGGTTCGAGCGCGGGCGCGCCGAGCATGCCGGCAATCGCAACTACTTCGGCCAGGCACGCGTGGACGCGGCGCGCTCGCATCCGATCCGCGTCGCGCTCAAGCGCATCGCCACGGTGCGGCGGGACTCGCCGGCGCTGCAGCGCGGTCTGCAGTTGAACGTATCGCTGCAGGGCGACCGCGCCGCGTTCTATCGCGTGTATGAACACGCGGGCGTCGCCCAGATCGCGCTGGTGCTGCTCAACAAGGGCGATGCGCCGGCGCCGTTCGCGGTCGGCGAATACCTGCAGGCCGGCCGCTGGCGCGCGGCGCTGGGCGGTGGCGAGGTCGCGGTCGGCGAGGGCGGCACGCTGCGCGCATCGGTGCCGGCGCATGGCGTGGAGGTGTATCTGCTCGATGCGCCGGCGCGACGCGCGGACCTGGTCGCGGCGCTGGACCAGGCGATGGCGCGGGCCCGCAAGCCCTGAACATCGCTTCGGCGGCCTTCCCTGTAGGAGCGGCGCGAGCCGCGACCAACCGAAGCCACGCAGCCCCGCCGCAGCTCCCCAAAGCCCAGATCCCCCAATCCCCAGCCCCCCAACCCGTCATTCCGGCGAAAGCCGGAATCCATTTTGACTTTGCGCTTCGGTCGGCTGGGCGAGAGCGGCGGCAACGGCAAAATGGATTCCGGCTTTCGCCGGAATGACGGTGCGAGGGGCGATACGACGTGAGGCGACGCGATACGGGGCCTACCGACCCTTCAACCGCCGCAAGACTTGCGCACCACCAACGTCGTCGGCAAGCGCTGGCTCGCGGCATCCTCGCCGCGGATCAACCGCATCAACGCCTCGACCAGCAATTCGCCCGCCTGCTTGGTGTCCTGGAACACCGTCGTCAGCGGCGGATGCGCGAACCGCGCCATCGGCAGGTCGTCGAAGCCGATCACCGACACGTCCTCGGGCACGCGCAGCCCGCGCTCGGTCAGCGCGCGCATCGCGCCGATCGCGATCAGGTCGCTGGCGGCGAACACCGCATCGAACGGCAGGCCGCGCGCCAGCAGTTCCAGCGCAGCAGCGTGGCCGGCGTCCTCCGCACTTTCCGCATCGACCTGCAGCGCGCGGTCCAGCGCCAGCCCGGCGTCGTTCAAGGCCTGCTCGCAGCCGAGGAAGCGGTCGAGGAATTCGGGGTAGTGGCTGGACGCGTCGCCGAGGAACGCCACCCGCCGCCGTCCGAGCGCGACCAGGTGGGCGCCGGCCTGGCGCCCGCCGCCGAGGTTCTCGCAGCCGATCGACAGCCCCGGCTGGTCCGGCAGCACCGCGCCCCAGCGCACGAAGCGGGTGCCCTGTTCGACCAGCCGCTGCAGCTTGCCCTGGTAGGCCAGGTAATCGCCGTAGCCGAGCAGGATCAGGCCGTCGGCCTTCATGCTGTCCTCGTAGTCGGCGGCCCAGTCGTCGGAGAGTTGCTGGAACGAGATCAGCAGGTCCTGGCCGTGGCGCGCGCAGGCGCGGGTGATCGAGCCGAGCATCGACAGGAAGAACGGGTTGATGTGCGACTCGTCCGGAGTCGGGTCCTCGAACAGCAGCAGCGCCAGCGTGCCCGAGCGCTGCCGGCGCAGGCTGGAGGCGTGGCGGTCGACCTTGTAGTTGAGCTCGCGCACCACCGCCTCGACCCGCTTGCGCGTCTCGGCGTTGACCAGCGGACTGCCGCTGAGCACGCGCGAGACCGTGGCCTGGGAGACGCCGGCCAGGTGGGCGATGTCGACCGAGGTGGCTTTGGTCTTTTTGCGCATGGCGGGAGTGTAGCGGGGACCGGGGACCCGGGACCGGGGACCCGGGCAAGAGCAAAAGCGTTGTCCGCGGCTTTACCCGGTCCCGGGTCCCGGGTCCCCCGATCAACCCTGCTCCAGCCGCGGATCCATCCACCCCCGCAGCGCATCCACCAGCACATTGATCGCCACGATCAACGCCCCGATCGCCAGCACCACGCCCAGCACCAGGGTGTAATCGCGGTTCAACGCGCCCTGGACGAAATAACGCCCCATGCCGGGGATGCCGAACACCTGCTCGACCACCGCCGAACCGGTGACCACGTTGATCAGCGCCGGCGACAGCCACGCCGCCACCGGCAACAGCGCCGGCTTGAGCGCGTGGGCGAACAGCAGCCGGGTTTCCGACAGGCCGCGCGCGCGCGCGGCGCGCAGGTAGTCGGCCGACAGCGTGTCCAGCAGCGAGGCGCGGGTCAGCCGCGCGCAATAGGCGATGTTGGGCAGGGCCAGCGCGATCACCGGCAGCACCACGTTGTCCCACTCGCCCCAGCCGCCGGCCGGCAGCCAGTGCAGGGTCACCGCGAACAGCAGCACCAGCAGCGGCGCGACCACGAACTTCGGGATCGCCAGGCCGAGCCCGGCCAGCAGCATCAGCGCGCGGTCGGTCCAGCCGCCGGCGCGCAGCGCCGCCCACGCGCCCAGGCCCACGCCGAACAGCAAGGCCAGCAGCAGCGCCAGGCCGCCGTTGAGCGCCGACACCGGCAGCGCGTTGGCGATCAGCTGGTTGACGGTGTAGTCGGGGTACTGGAACGAGGGCCCCAGGTCGCCGCGCAGCGCGTCGCCGAACCAGCCCAGGTATTGCAGGAGCAGCGGTTGGTCGAGCCGGTACTGCGCATCGAGCACCGCCTGCACTTCCGGCGGCGCCGCCTTCTCGGTGTCGAACGGGCCGCCTGGCGCGGCGCGCAGCAGGACGAAGCACAGCGTGCCGAGCAGCCACAGGGTGATCGCCGCTTCCAGCAGGCGGGCGCCCAGGCGCAGCAGTCGCGGCGCCGCGCGCATCAGACCTGTACGCCGAACAATCGGCCGACCGCGGTCGCCGCGGCCATCGCCATCGCGCCCCAGAACGTCACCCGCAGCGCGCCGCGCAGCATCCGCGCGCCGCCGGCCCAGGCCGCGAGCGCGCCGGACACCGACAGCGCGACCAGGGTGGTCGCGATCGCCACCGGCTGCACGTGTGGGTGCGGCGCCAGCACCACCGCGGCGATCGGCAGCGCCGCGCCGCTGACGAAGGCGCAGGCCGAGGCCAGCGCCGCCTGCACCGGCCGCGCGCGCAGGGTGTCGGTGATGCCGAGTTCGTCGCGCGCGTGGCTGGCGAGCGCGTCGTGCGCGGTGAGCTGGCGCGCGACTTCCCGCGCCAGATCCGGGGTCAGCCCGCGTTGCATGTAGATGCGCGCCAGCTCTTCGAGTTCGCCGTGCGGGTCCTCGGCCAGTTCGCGTTTTTCCACCGCGATGTCGGCGCGCTCGGTGTCGGCCTGCGAGCGCACCGACACGTATTCGCCCGCGGCCATCGACATCGCCCCGGCCACGGTGCCGGCGATGCCGGAGGTGAGGATGGCCGCCGCGTCCGCGCCGCTGGCGGCGACGCCGACCACCAGCCCGGCGACCGAGACGATGCCGTCGTTGGCGCCGAGCACGGCCGCGCGCAGCCAGCCCACGCGCTCGGAGCGGTGCGCTTCGGAATGGCGGCTGCGCGCGTGCGGCGTGGGCTTGGCGGCGCGCGCGTTCATGGCGACAGGCTCAGCCAGCGGCTGGCGTGGCGGTCCAGCGCATTGGCCTGGAACCCGCGCACGCGCCGCGAGACCAGGTGCTTGGAGGTGTAGAAGTACAAGGGGATCGCCGCGTTGTCGTTGAGCAGGCGCTGCTCGGCCGCGCGCAGCCAGGCGTTGCGCGCCGCTTCGGTGGCCGCCGCGTCGGCGCGGGCGAGGCGCTCGCGATAGCCGGCGTCGTCGTAGCCCATCCAGTTCAGCGGGCCGTCGTTGGCGAACGCGGCGAGGAAGTTGCGCGCGTCGGGCAGATCGCCGATCCAGCCGCCGCGGAACGCCTGGGTGATCGCGCGCTGCTTGCGGTTCTGCACGAACACTTTCCATTCTTCGTTGCGCAGGCGCACCTGCACGCCGAGGGTCTGCTTCCACATCGCCGCCACCGCCAGCGACAGGCGCCGGTGCGGGGTGGAGGTGTTGTAGCGCAGCTCCAGCACCAACGGACGTTCGGGCGAGTAACCCGCGTGGCGGTACAAGGCGCGCGCATGCGCCTCGCGTTGCGCCTGCGTCCACGATGCCCACGGCATCGCCGCTGGCGCGTAACCGGCGATGCCCGGCGGCACGATGCCGTAGGCCGGGGTTTCGCCGAGGCCGGTGACGTAGCGGGTGAGTTTGTCGCGGTCGATCGCCAGGGTCAGCGCGCGCCGCAGCGCCAGCGCCTGTTCGGCGCAGCGCGCACTGGCGCAGGCCGGACGGAACGGCGGCTGGGTGGTGTTCAAGCCGAGCCAGAACGCGCCCAGGTACGGCGACAGCCGCAGCTGCTCGCCGAAGCGCGAGCGCAGCGCCGGCAGCGGCTGCGGCGGCACCACCTCGGTGATGTCCAGGTCGCCGGCGGCGAAACGCTGCAGTTCGGCGGCGGCGTCCTCGGTGACGTGGAAGCGCACCCGCGGCAAGGCGACGCGGGCGGCGTCGTGGAATTGCGGGTTCTTCTCGACGACCAGATTCGCCTGCGGCGTCCAGCGGGCGAGGCGGTAGGCGCCGTTGGACACCAGCCGGCCCGGCTGGGTGTGCTGCGCGCCGTGCCGTTCGACCGCGGGCAGGTAGACCGGAAACGCGATCGGCAGGGTCAGCAGCGCCGGCAGCGAGGCGCTGCGGGTGAGCCGGAACACCACCGTGCGCGGGTCCGGCGCGCCGACCCCGAGCCGTTCGGGCGCGAGCTTGCCGGCCTGCACCGCCTGGGCGCCGTCGAGCGCGTCGAACAGTTCGCCGAACGGCGCCGCGGTGGCCGGGGCGAAGGCGCGGCGGAAGCTGGCGACCACCTGCGCCGCATCGAGCGCTTCGCCGTTGCTCCAGCGCAGGCCCGGGCGCAGGACGAAGGTCCAGGTGCGGCCGTCGGCCGAGACCGTCCAGCGCTCGGCGATGCCCGGCACCAGCCGGCCCTGCGCGTCCTCGGTCACCAGCCCTTCGTACAGGTCGCGCAGCACGTTGCCGCAGGCGACTTCCTGGCAGCGGTGCGCGTCCAGCGTGCTCGGCTCGGGCCCGTTGCCGCGTTCCAGCTGCGCGGTCGCGTCCCGCGCCGCCTGGGCAGGCACGGCCGGCGCCGCCAGCGCCAGTAGCAGGGCCGAACCATAGCGTTGCAGGACGGACGTTGTTCGCGCCAAGACGGGCTCTACACTGCCTGGGGTCTTGCGATTGTAGGCGAGCTGCCGCATATCCAGACCTCAGATTGCTGCAAGGTAGGACCGTGGCGCCGCGCCGGGTTCCCCGTGGGGGAGGCCGGCCGCGGGCGCTGGCCGCGCTTCGGCGCGGCGGGCCGCGCGGTCCCGACGACGAACAATGAGTTTGCGAAGCGAGGTGGATGTGTCCGGACCCAGCCAGGTGAACGATCTCGAGATTCCCGACGTCAAGGGCGGCGGCCGCGCCGTGCTGATCGACTACCTGGCTTCGGGCGCGCGCCCGGAGTCGGACTGGAAGATCGGCACCGAGCACGAGAAGTTCGGCTTCCGCACCGACGACCTGCGTCCGCCGACCTTCGACGGCGAGCGCGGCATCGAGGCGCTGCTCAAGGGCCTGACCCAGTTCGGCTGGGCGCCGGTGGAGGAGAACGGCCGCACGATCGCGCTGACCCGCGACCAGGCCTCGGTCTCGCTGGAGCCGGCCGGCCAGTTGGAGCTGTCCGGCGCGCCGCTGGCGACGCTGCACGACACCTGCGTGGAAGCGGCCACCCACCTGCGCGAAGTGCGCACCGTGGCCGAGCCGATGGGCCTGGGTTTCCTCGGCATGGGCTTCCAGCCCAAGTGGCGGCGCGAGGACATGCCGTGGATGCCCAAGGGCCGCTACAAGATCATGCGCGAGTACATGCCCAAGGTCGGCCAGCTCGGCCTGGACATGATGACCCGCACCAGCACCGTGCAGGTCAACCTGGACGTGCTCGACGAAGCGGACATGGTCAAGAAGTTCCGCGTGTCGCTGGCGCTGCAGCCGATCGCGACCGCGCTGTTCGCCGATTCGCCGTTCCTGGAAGGCCAGCCCAACGGCTACCTGTCCTACCGCTCGCACATCTGGACCGATACCGATCCGGACCGCACCGGCCTGCTCGACTTCGTGTTCGAGGACGGCTTCGGTTACGAGCGCTACGTCGACTACCTGCTCGACGTGCCGATGTACTTCGTCTACCGCGACGGCCGCTACCTCGACGCCAGCGGCCAGTCGTTCCGCGACTTCATGGACGCGAAGCTGCCGGTGTACCCGGACCAGCGCCCGACCCTGAAGGACTGGGCCGACCACAGCACCACCGCGTTCCCGGAAGTGCGGCTGAAGAAGTACCTGGAGATGCGCGGCGCCGACTCGGGCCCGTGGAACCGGATCTGCGCGCTGTCGGCGTTCTGGGTCGGCCTGCTGTACGACGCGCAGGCGCTGGATGCGGCCTGGGACCTGGTGCTGGACTTCACCCCGGCCGAACGCCACGCGCTGCGCGACGGCGTGCCGCGGCACGGGCTGCATCTGCCGTTCCGCGACGGCAAGGTGCTGGAACTGGCGCGGCGCGCGCTGGAGATTTCGGCGCACGGCCTGCGCCGGCGCGCGCGCCTGAACCAGAACGGCGCGGACGAGTCGATCTACCTGGAACCGCTGATGGAGTTCGTGGCGATGGGCAAGAGCCCGGCCGAGCGCAAGCTCGAGCTGTTCCACGGCGAGTGGGGCGGGAACGTGGACCGGGTGTTCAAGGAATTCGCGTACTGAGGTCGCGGCTGCGCGCGCGTGCGTGAGCCGCGCGTGCGGGTGTCGATTCGGGGTGTCGCCTTCGTCGTGGCTGCGTTGTCGCGGTCGCGGCTCGCGCCGCTCCTACAGTCGGATACGAAGCGACGGTACCCCCCTGTAGGAGCGGCGCAAGCCGCGACCGCGCCATGACGACTACCGCGCGACCGGCCCCTGCGCCGTCCGCGAGAATCTCCATCGCCGCCGCCGCGCGCGCAACAAAAAAGCGGGCCGCCCTCGCAGGCGCCCGCTTCTCGCGCAGCCAACGCCGCGGCGCAGCCGCCGCGGCATCGCGATCGACGGCTTACTTCGCCGCCGTCTTCTTCGCCACCTTCTTGACCGCCTTCTTCGGCGCGGTCTTGGTCGCCGTGGTCTTGCTCGCGGCCGGCTTGGCCGCCACGGTCTTGGCCGCCGCCTTCTTGACGACCTTCTTCGCCGCCTTCTTGGCCGGCGCCTTCTTGGCCGCGGCCTTCTTCGCCGGCGCCTCGCCGTCGGCGCTCTTGGCCGTCTTCTTGGCGGCCGACTTCTTCGCCGCCGGTTCCTTCTTGGCCGCGGTCTTCTTGCCGAAGCGGCCGCGCACCGGCTTGCCGGTCTCTTCCAGCAGCTTGGTCACTTCCTCGAAGGTCAGCGAGGCCGGCTCGCGGTCCTTGGGGATGCGGCCGTTGAGCTTGCCGTCGCTGATGTACGGACCGAAGCGGCCGTTGAGCACCTGGATGTCGCTGCCGTCGAACTGCTTGATGATGCGGTTGCGCGCGATCTCTTCCTTCTCCTCGATCAGGAACACCGCGCGCGCCAGGTCGATGGTGTACGGATCGTCTTCCTTCTTCAGCGAGGCGTAGGTGCTGCCGAGCTTGGCGAACGGACCGAAGCGGCCGATGCCGACGCTGACTTCCTCGCCGTTGTGCTGGCCGAGCTTGCGCGGCAGCTTGAACAGCTCCAGCGCCTCGTCGAGCGCGATGGTGTGCATGCTCTGGCCCGGACGCAGCGAAGCGAAGGTCGGCTTCTCCTCGTCCTCGGCGGTGCCGATCTGCGCGTACGGCCCGTAGCGGCCCAGGCGCACGCTGACCGGCTTGCCGCTCTTGGGATCGGTGCCGAGCTCGCGCGCGCCGGTGGCCTCGCTGCGGTCGACCGATTCCTTCTTCTCTTCGACCAACTGCTTGAACGGCGCCCAGAACCGCTCCATCAGCGGCACCCATTCCTCTTCGCCGCGCGACACCGCGTCCAGCTCGTCCTCGAGCTTGGCGGTGAAGTCGTAGTCGACGTACTGGGTGAAGTGGCCGGACAGGAACTTGGACACCGCGCGGCCGACGTCGGTCGGACGGAAGCGGCGGCTGTCGAGTTCGACGTACTTGCGGAACAGCAGGGTCTGGATGATCGAGGCGTAGGTCGAGGGACGGCCGATGCCGTATTCCTCCAGCGCCTTGACCAGCGAGGCTTCCGAGTAGCGCGGCGGCGGCTCGGTGAAGTGCTGGTCGGCGTGGATGCGGTCGAGCGGGATGCGGTCGCCGGTCTTCATCGGCGGCAGCTTGCGGCCTTCGTCCTCGTCCTCGGCGGCCTTGGCGTCCTTGCCTTCCTCGTACACGGCGAGGAAGCCCGGATCGATCACGGTGGTGCCCGACGCGCGGAAGCTGTGGTCGGCGCCGGCGGCGAGGTCGATGCTGACGGTGTTGAGCGTGGCCGGCACCATCTGGCAGGCCACCGCGCGCTTCCAGATCAGCTCGTACAGGCGGCGGGCGTCGTCGTCGAGGTAGCGCGCCATCTGCGCCGGCGTGCGCAGCGCGGCGGTCGGGCGGATCGCTTCGTGCGCTTCCTGCGCGTTCTTGGACTTGGTCTGGTAGGCGTTGGGCTTGTCCGGCAGCGCCTTGGTGCCGTAGTCGCGCGCGATCACGTCGCGGATCTCGGCCACCGCGTCCTGCGACAGGTTGACCGAGTCGGTACGCATGTAGCTGATCAGGCCGACCGTGCCCTCGTCGCCCAGCGCCACGCCTTCGTACAGCTTCTGCGCCACGCGCATGGTCCGCGAGGTGGTGAAGCCGAGCTTGCGCGAGGCTTCCTGCTGCAGGGTCGAGGTGGTGAACGGCGGCGCCGGGCGGCGCTTGCGTTCCTTGCTGGTGACGTCGGTGACGTGCAGGAAGCCGTTGGCCGCGGCGACCAGGCGCTTGCGCGCGGCCTCGGCGGTCTCGCCGTCGGTGATGGTGAACTGCTCGAACTTCTTGCCGTCGAGCTTGTTGAGCCGGGCGGTGAAGGCCTGCTGCGGATGCGCGCATTCGGCTTCGACGGTCCAGTACTCGCGCGCGACGAAGGCTTCGATCTCTTCCTCGCGCTCGACGATCATGCGCAGCGCCGGCGACTGCACGCGGCCGGCGGACAGGCCGCGCTGGACCTTGCGCCACAGCACCGGCGAGAGGTTGAAGCCGACCAGGTAGTCGAGCGCGCGGCGCGCCTGCTGGGCGTCGACCAGGGGCGCGGCGATGTCGCGCGTCTGGTTCATCGCCTCCTTGATCGCGCGCGGGGTGATCTCGGTGAACACCACCCGGCGCAGCGGCTTGTCTTCGAGCAGGCCGCGCTCGCGCAGGATCTCGGCGATGTGCCAGCTGATCGCCTCGCCTTCGCGGTCCGGGTCGGTCGCCAGGAACAGGTTGTCGGCGCTGCGCGCGGCCTTGGCGATGGCATCGACGTGTTTCTCGTTCTTCTCGATGACCGCGTATTCCATCGCGAAGTGGTTGTCCGGATCGACCGCGCCTTCCTTCGGCACCAGGTCGCGGACGTGGCCGTAGGAGGCCAGGACGGTGAAGTCCTTGCCGAGGTACTTGTTGATCGTCTTGGCCTTTGCGGGCGATTCGACGATGAGGAGGTTCTTCGCCATGGGGACTCCGCAGGCCCGGGGCGGGGCGCTGCTCGACTGCTCGTTCTCGGTGGGGGCGGCGACGCGGGCCGGGGCCGGCGTGGCGAGGGGTTAAGAAGGCGACGCCCGCGACGTTCGGCCGCGGGCGTTCAGGTTTCCTTTTTCTAGTGGAATCACGCGGCGGCCACGGCTGTCAAGCTCGGCGCTGCGGCCGCGGCGATCCGGGCGCCCTAAAGTGGCATCGAAATGCCTCAAGGACACGTGACGAAGTGTGCCCCGTTCAGCCCGGGGCGGCTGTGACCGCGGCCGCGGCCGTTCAGGCCCGGTCGTCGGTGGGCGGGGGTGGCGGGCCGGGGCATTCAGCGCAGGCCGAACACGAGCGCGCCGACGATGAAGCCGATCACGCCCAGCCAGATCAGGCCGCCGAGCACCAGCACGACCCAGGTCACCACCCCCAGCTCGTCGCGCTGCAGCTCGGGACGGGCGGTGTAGGCCCAGCGGTCGACCACCTGGGTGCGCGCGAGCAGGTCGTGCAGGCCGCGCTTGCGCTCGGTGAAGGCCGCCATCAGGAAGCCCACGCCGAGGGTCAGCCAGCTCGCGATCGAGGCGGCCCAGCGCGCGAGCGCGCGGCCGCGGCCCAGGCGCGCGCCGTCGGCGTCGACGACCTTGATCCCGACCGCCAGCTTGCCCAGCGTCGCCTGCATCGACGACGACTCCATGCCGGCGTAGTAGCAGGCGCTGATCAGGACGTAGCTGAGCGTGCTGATGGCGGTGACGACGGCCGACAGCGTTGCGCCGCCTTCCAGCCAGCGCCCGCTGTCGCCGGCGATGCCGACCATGAACACGCCGATGAACAGCACCGTGGCGACGGCGTAGTAGAGGGTGCCGACCAGGGTCGAATCGATCAGGTAGGCGGCGAAGCGGCGCCAGAAGCCGGCCGCGACCACCGGCTGGCCCAGCACCACCTGGCTGTTCTCGGCCACCGCGGCGCGCGGGGCGGCGTAGGGCGAATCCGCGCCGGGGGCATCGGCGATGGGCGCGGTGGACGCGCCGGCGGCGGTGGCCGCGGTGGCCTGGGCCATGGCATCGCCGGGGAGGCCGGTGTCGGCAGCGGCGGCGAGTCCGGCGTCCGCGGGCGAACGCCGCGCTTCGGCCTCGGCCTGGGCGGCCGCGACCGCGGCGGCGGTGCGCCCGGCGCTGGCCTGTTCGGCGTGCTCAGGATCGGCGAGCGGCGCGAAGCCCGGCGCGGCGATCAGTTCCGCGGCCAGCTCGCGCCACGGCCGCCACTGGTCCAGGTCGTCGCGCCAGACCAGCGTGTCCGGGCCCAGTTCGCCGCGGTCGTGCAGGGCGGCCATCGCCGCCGCATCCAGCGGCCCGTGCCGGTTGCGTTCTTCGTCGCTGTAGTACCACTGGGCCATCGCGGCGTCCGTTTGCCTGGTCAGATCGGCGCACATGATGCCATCGGTGCGCCGGACCATCATGGCGGCGCGTGGCCGTTGGCCGCGGCCGGCGCTGCGCGGATGCGCGGCGCCGGCGGGTTGGCGGCCTATTGCGGCCTATTGGCGGCAGGATTGCGGCACCAGCACCGGCTTGTCGATGTCGGTGCTGCAGGTCCATTCGTGGCTGTTCGGATCGAACGAGAGCCACAGCTTGCGGCCGTCCAGGTGGCGATTGTCGAAGCCGCGCAGTTCGAGCTGGATCGCGCACTGGCCGCTGTCCTTGAACCGGCCGAATTCGACCGAGGCCAGCTGCGGGCCGGCGTAGTCGGCGGCCGGGCGGAAGCCCGGGCTGGCGTTGTTGGGGCAGCCCTCGTGTTCGAGGTAGTGCTCGGCGACCTGGAGCTTGTAGCTGCCGGCCTCGGCCATGACCCCGGCGAGCTTGGCCCGGTGGGTGTAGTCCTGGTAGGCGGGCAGGGCGATCGCGGCGAGGATGCCGAGCACCGGGATCGCCAGCACCGCCACCACGATCAGCGCGATCAGGCAGCCCGACATGCCGCGCTTGGGCGGCGGCGCGGCCTGCTGGCGGCGGGCGACGTGGGCCGGGGCGTAGTCGGCGGGGCTGACGCTGCGCTGCGGTTGCGCGGGCGCGGCATCGGCGGGCTGGGGCGCGGACGCGCCGATGGGCGCCTGCGCGGCCGGCTGCGGCGTTTCGGCGGCGGCCACGGCGGCACTGAAGTCGGCGCGGCCTTGCGGCGCGGGGGCGGCGACCGGTGAAGCTGTCGCGGCAGGAGAGGCTGGCGCAGCAGGCGCGGCAGGCGCAGCGGCGGGCGCCGGCGCGGAGTCGGTCGGGGCCGGCGCGGCGCCTGGCGCGTTTGGCGTTGCGGCGGCGAGCGGCGCTTGCGTCGCAGCGATCGGCGTCGCGGCCGCGCCGGGCGGCAACGGCGGCGGCGCGTCGGCCAAACCGAGTTCGTCCTCGACCTGCTGCAGCGGCAGCCATCCGCTCAGCCCCGCCCGCCAGACCAGCGTGTCGCGTCGCACGCGGCCGGCGCGGACGTGTTCGCGCAGTGCATCGGCGTCGATCGGCCCGACCCGGCCCTGCGACGGTTCGTGGTAGTACCAGTGCGTCATTCCATCCCCCCAAAGCCGCGGCCGGCGTTGCGGCGGCCGCGGGCGTCCCTGTCCGTGAAAGCGAGGCCGCGGCGTGTCCGCCGCAGCATCGCGCAATGGCGCGGCGCGCGTGCTTCGGGCGCGCGCGAGCCGCATGAAACTACCACGCAGCGCACAAAACGCTACTGGCGCGACGCTGGCGATCTACGGGCGACGACGGACGGGCGCCGCCGCGGCCATGGACGGGCGCGCACGCTCGCGCCGCTGCGACGAAGCGGCAGTCGGGGACAGGGACAGGAAACGTGTGGGGCGCCCGCAGCGGGGCGGCGACGCGAGACCTGACGCAGCCCAGGGCCGCGTCGGAGGGGGCGAAACGACGCCGCGGACGGCGCCGCAGCCGGTTCAGTGCACCGGCTCGGGCTCGTCCTCGAACATCTGGGTTTCCATCCAGGCGTAGGCCGCCTCGGAACCGGGCTGGTTGAACAGCACCATCAGCACGACCCACTTGAGGTCGTCCAGGTCCAGTTCGTCCTGGTCCAGCGCCATCGCGCGGTCGAGCACCAGTTCGCGCTGGTCCGCGTCGAGGATGCCGTGTTGTTCCAGGAACAGCAGGAAGCCGCGGCACTCGACATCGAGCTTGTCGAGTTCCGGCCCGAAGTAGATCCGGGTCGGCCCGCCCGCGTTGGGACGGCTGACGCTGGGCCGCTGCTGGGCCAACGCGTCGAGCCATTCGATGGCTTTGTTGATTTCGGCGGGGCTGAAACCGGCCTGGCCCAATTCTTCGAACAGGGGGCCGCTGCGGAGCGAATCGCGGTCGCGGACCAGGTCCGCATCGTCGGTGAAGTAATGCTCGAACAGGTACAGCAGGACGTCCAGGATGCTCTCTTTCATTTCCCTCGGCCTGCGCCGCATGCGGCGCGGTGGGCAGAACTTGCTGATTGGCCGGGTGAACTGCCGGTGGGTGACACCGATTCGAGTTCAGCGGTTACGGAAGTAACGGCCGTGCTGCGCCGCGACGCGACCCTCAAGCTCCATGACCAGCAGCATGGAGGACAGTTCCGCAGTCGTCAATCCAGTACGGTGGACCAGTTCATCCATACCGGTTGGGTCGAAACCCAGCGCATTCCACAAGGACTGGTAGTCCGGATCGGCGAAATCGGCCTGGGCCGGGGCTGGATCGGCGTCTCCTGAGACGGGACCGGAACCATCCTGACCGGCCTGTATGACCGCCGCGTGGCCACCGTCAATGGGGGCGCCCAGGCGCCGACGCAAGCCGTCGGCGAGTTCGGCCGCGACCGGGGCCAGCGCGGCGGCGACCTCGGCCGCGCTTTCCACCAGCCCGGCGCCCTCGCGGATCAGCCGGTGGCAGCCGCGCGCGAGCGGGTTGTGGATTGAGCCGGGCACGGCGAACACCTCGCGCCCGCACTCGGCGGCCAGGCGCGCGGTAATCAGCGCGCCCGAGCGCTCCGCCGCCTCGACCACCAGGGTGCCCAGGCTGAGCCCGGCGACGATGCGGTTGCGCGCCGGGAAGTGCGCCGGGCGCGCCTGGGTGCCCGGCGGGTACTCGCTGGCCACGGCGCCTTCGGCGGCGATCCGCGCCAGCAGGTCGGCATGGCGGCGCGGGTAGGCCAGGTCGGGGCCGGTGCCGAGCACGGCCACGGTGAGCCCGCCGGCGTCCAGCGCGGCGCGGTGCGCGGTCGCGTCGATGCCGGCGGCCAGGCCGCTGGTCACCGCCAGCCCGCTGCGGGCCAGGGCGCGGGCGAAGTCGGCGGCGTTGCCGCTGCCGGCCGGGGTCGGCGAGCGGCTGCCGACCACCGCCACCGCCGGGTGCCACAGCAGGCCGGGCTCGCCGGCCACGAACAGCGCCAGCGGCGGGTTCGGCGCGCGCCGCAGCAGGGCGGGGTAATCCGGGTCGGTCCAGGCGATCAGCTGGCGGCCGGGTTGGGCCAGCCAGTCGAGCAGGCGGCGGTCGGCGTCGTCGGCCCAGCCGGCCTCGCGCCACAACGCCTCGCCGGCCGGCGTGCGCAGGCGCGCGACCTGCGCGGACGACAGCGCGGCCTGGTTCCAGGCGGACGGCCCCGCGGCCAGCGCCGCCGCGGCGCTGCCGCACGCGTCCAGCAGCGCGCGCCGCGCCGCGCTGGAACCGCCGGCGGCGAGCAGGCGCAGCAGGGCCAGGGCGTCGGTTTCGCTGCGGACGGGTGCGCCGGAGCGGTCGACGACGGTGCGCGCCGCCGCGGCCGGCGCCGCGTCGATGGCGGCTTCGGCGGGTGGCGCAGGCGACCGCGGTTCGCCGGGCGGCTCCGCGCGCAGGCGCGGATCGGGGGTCGGGTTCGGGGTCGAGTTCAGGTTCGGGTTCGGGTCGGAGGCGTCGGGCATGCCCCAGCCTAGCCCGCAAACGACGACGGCGCCCGCAGGCGCCGTCGCGTGTATCGGTAGGAAAAGCCCGCGTCGGGCCCGCTACCGTGGACTCAGTACGGCGAGTCCGGATGCTTGAGCTCGAAGCCGACCTTGGTCGGGCGCACGCCGTCCATGATCAGCGCGTAGCTGACCTTGTCGAAGGTGCGGAACACCATCGCGTGGCCGGCGAATTCGTCCGGCAGGCGCACGCGCGAGTTCTTGCCGACGGTGGTTTCGTCGCGGTCCGGGCCGACCTTGACCCGGTCCACCGCGCGGCTGCCCACGCGCCAGGTCGAGAACACGGTGCCGTTGTCGATGCCGTCGCGGGCGCCGACCGACAGCGCGATCACGTCGCGCGGGCCGCCGTTCCGGATCAGGTCGGCCACCGCCAGCACCTGCGCGCGACCGTAGTCGAACTGGGCCTTGGGCGGATGCGGGAAGAACTGCAGGTCGTAGGGCTGGGCTTCGACCGGGATCAGGCGGTCGCCGACGCGGATCTCGCGGCCGGTGTCGTCGATCACCAGGGTCGAGGCCTGCATGCCGCTGACGGCGCCGCGGCTCAGGGTGCCGGTGGAGATCTGCATCAGCTCGTAGCCGAGCAGCTCGCGGCCCTTGTCGGGCACCACCACGTCGGTCCAGATCGCTTCGAAGTCGACCGTGCGCTTGCCGCGGAAGTCGAGGTCGGCGGCGCGCATGATGTCGCAGCAGGCCACGCGGTCCAGGCGGGTGTAGCGCTGGGTCGGACGGACCACGGCGTAACGGGTGCCCGGGCTCGCCTCGGGCAGGCCCTTGATGTAGGCCACCTGGCCCTGGGTCACGCGCAGGCGGTCTTCTTCCAGGCCGACCACGTAGGGCAGGTCCTCGAACTTGTCGACCACGCGCAGGTTCTTCAGGAACGGTTCGATTTCCGACAGCGGCACGCCGGTGATCGCCGCTTCCTGGCGCGGGCCCGGCTGGACCTGGGCCTGGGCCACGCGGTCCAGGTAGGCCAGCGAGATGACGTCGCCGGGATAGATGAGGTGCGGATTCTTGATCTGCGGATTGGCCTGCCAGATCTCCGGCCACAGCCACGGCTTCTTGAGGAAGCGCGCGGAAATGTCCCACAGGGTGTCGCCCCGCTTGACCACGTAGGTCGAGGGGTGGTCGCCACGCAGTTCCGCCGCGATGGCGTACGTGGCAACAGTCAGCAACGCAGCGGCGAAAACCGCGCGAATCGGTTTAAACATGGCGGCCATCTACCTGATTCCCCTTCCAGGTTTGCCCTTTGCGGGCACCCGGACTATAGCCCAGAAGTCGCGCAACACTATCAGGCATTGACCGGCTATGGACGGCCTGTAATGGGGGTACAATGCAACGAAAACTTGCGTATGTGACCCACGCCCCCATTTTAGGTGCCCTATGGCCCTGTTACCGATCTTAGAGTTCCCCGACCCGCGACTGCGCACCAAGGCGGCCGCGGTCGATCCCGCGCGCGTCACCGAACCCGCGTTCCAGCAGTTGCTCGACGACATGTTCCAGACCATGTACGAGTGCCCGGGCATCGGCCTGGCCGCGAGCCAGGTCGACGTGCACCAGCGCTTCATGGTGATCGACGTGTCGGAGGACAAAAACCAGCCGCTGGTGTTCGTCAATCCCGAAATCCTCGAGCGCTCCGGCGAGCAGGTCTATCAGGAAGGCTGCCTGTCGGTGCCCGGCATCTTCGCCGACGTGACCCGCGCCAACGCCATCACCGTGCGCGCGGTCGGCCGCGACGGCCAGCCGTTCGAGCTCAGCGCCGACGGCCTGCTGGCGGTGTGCATCCAGCACGAGATGGATCACCTCGAAGGCAAGCTGTTCGTCGACTACCTCTCGCCGCTCAAGCGCGAGATGGTGCGCAAGAAGCTGGCCAAGCAGAAGCGGCTGTCGGCGTAACCGCCGGGCGCCGGACATAGGGAATGGGGCATCGGGGCCCGCGTTCGCGCAGCCTCGGCCCCGTTCCCTTTTCTGTTTTTGCGCGCCTGCGCGGCCCGGTTCGCTAAGCTCCGGGCCGCTGCCGTCCTACTCCCCATTCCCGAGTTCCCAGTCCCGCCCCAATGCGCATCGTCTTCGCCGGCACCCCCGAATTCGCCGTTCCCGCCCTGCGCGCCGCCGCGCAGTACAACGAAGTGGTGGCCGTCTACACCCAGCCCGACCGTCCGGCCGGGCGCGGGCGCGAGATGGCGCTGTCGCCGGTCAAGCGCGAGGCTTTGCTGCGCGGCATCCCGGTGCTGCAGCCGGAGAACTTCAAGCAGGCGGTCTCGCGCAAGGCGCTGCGCGCGCTGGAGCCGGACCTGATGGTCGTGGTCGCCTACGGCCTGATCCTGCCGCAGTCGGTGCTCGATATTCCCGTGCACGGGTGCTGGAACCTGCATGCCTCGCTGCTGCCGCGCTGGCGCGGCGCGGCGCCGATCCAGCGCGCGATCGAGGCCGGCGACGACGAGACCGGCGTGTGCCTGATGCGCATGGAAAAGGGCCTGGACACCGGGCCGGTGCTGCTCGCCAACGACACCGAAATCGGCGCGAACGAAACCGGCGGCCAACTGCACGACCGCCTCGCCGACATCGGCGCGCAGGTGCTGCGCGACGGCCTGGGCCTGTTGCGGGTGGGCTTGGTGCCGCAGCCGTATCCCCAGCCGGAGCAGGGCGTGACCTACGCGCACAAGCTCGACAAGGCCGAGGCGCGGCTGGACTGGAACCGGCCCGCGACCGAGCTGGCCAACAAGGTGCGCGCGTTCAATCCCTGGCCGATGGCCGACGCCCTGCTCGCCGGCGAGCGCGTGCGCGTGCACGGCGCGGTGGCGCTGCCGCTGGCGCACGGCGCCGAGCCCGGCACGGTGCTGCTGGCCGGGCGCGACGGCATCGACGTGGCCTGCGGCGACGGCGCGCTGCGCATCCGCGTATTGCAGCGCGAAGGCGGCAAGGCGATCACCGCCGCAGATTATTTGAACGGCCGCCGCGACCTGGCGACGGTGCGCTGAGATGAGCGAACGCCGCGATCCGCCGAAGCCCGGCTCGTCCAAGCCGGCCGCACCGCTCGACGGCGAGGCGCGCCCCACGGCCGGACGGCTGCGCAAGCTGGATTCGCTGGACGCCGCGCGCTACGCGCCGGCGCCCGAGCGGCCCGCCGCCGCGCCGGGACGTAGCGGCGAGCAGGACCCGCAGCGCACGTCGGCGGCCCGGCGCGAGCGTCGCGAACGCGCGGCGGCGCGCGAGGTCGCCGGTCGCGAGCGCAATCCGCGCGGCGATGGCGCGCGTGGCGCCGGCCCGCGCAGCAACGGCCTGCGTGGCGATGGCCCACGCAGCAACGACGCGCGCGGCGACGGCGCACGCAGCGACAACCGCCACAGCCCAGGCGCACGCGGCAGCGGCCCGCGCAGCGCTGCGCGCTCGCCCGGTCCGCGCGACGCCGCGCCTCGCGGCGACGGCGACGGCCGCAGCGCCGGCGAACGTCGCCGCGATGGCGCCGCAGGCCCAGGCGCCGCACGCACCGGCGATAAGCCGAGGCCGCCCGGCGCACGCGATCGGGACCGCGAACCCGGCGCCGAACCGTACGCGCGTTTCCGCACCGAACACTCGGCCGCGCCGCCGCTGCCCGCCGACGACGGCCACCCCGGCGCGCGCGTGCGCGCGATCGCCGCGCGTACGCTCGACGCGGTGCTGCATCGCGGCCGTTCGCTCAAGGCCGAACTGGCCACGGCCTTGCCGGCGCTGGCCGATTCGCGCGACCGCGCCCTGGTCGAGGCGATCTGCTTCGCCGTGCTGCGCCAACCCTTGCGCATGGAGGCGGCGCTGAACGAATGGATGCCGCGCCCGCTGCCGCCGCGCGACAGCGAACTGCGCGCGTTGCTGCTGGCCGGTCTGGCCCAACTCGATCCGATGCAGTTGCCCGCGCACGCCGCGCTCGACGCCACCGTGCAGGCCGCGCGCCTGCTCGGCCGCGCGCATCAGGCCGGGCTGGTCAACGCGCTGCTGCGCCGCGCCCAGCGCGACGGCCTGCCGGCGGTCGACCCGCGCCATTCGCATTGGCCGAGCTGGCTGCGCGGAATGCTGCGCAAGGATTGGCCCGAGCGCTACGACGCGATCCTCGCGCAAAGCGCGGTCGAACCGCCGATGTGGCTGCGGGTCAACCGCGCCCAGGACGCCCGCGACAATTACATGCAGCGTCTGGCCGAGGCCGGCATCGCCGCGTCCGCGTCCGACGGCCTCGCCGACGCGTTGCGCCTCGACGAACCGCGGGCCGTCGCCGCGCTGCCCGGCTTCGCCGACGGCGCGGTCTCGGTGCAGGACGCCAGCGCCCAGCGCGTGGCCGATGCGCTGGCGCCGGCGCCCGGCGCGCGCGTGCTCGACGCCTGCGCCGCGCCCGGCGGCAAGAGCGCGCACCTGCTCGAACGCGACGGCTCGCTGCGGCTGACCGCGCTGGACGTCGACGCCGCGCGCCTGCAGCGGGTGCGCGCGACCCTGGCGCGCGCCGGCTTCGCCGACGGCCGCGCGCAACTGCAGGCGGCCGACGCCGCCGACCTGGACGCGTGGTGGGACGGCGCGCCGTTCGACGCGGTCCTGCTCGACGCGCCGTGCTCGGCCACCGGCATCGTCCGCCGCCAGCCCGACGTGGTGCTGCACCGACGCGAATCCGACATCGCCGCGCTTAGCCTCGTACAGGCGCGACTGCTGGACGCGCTGTGGCGCACGCTCGCGCCCGGCGGCGTCCTGGTCTACGCCACTTGCTCGATCCTCAAGGCCGAGAACGAAGACCAGGTGCGTGCGTTCCTGGCCCGCACCGACGACGCCCGCATCGACCCGCTCGGCCCGGCCTTCGGCCACGACCGCGAGGTCGGCCGCCAGCGCCTGCCCGGCGAGGACGGCGGCGACGGCTTCTTCTACGCACGGCTGCGCCGGGCCGGATAGCCGTCGGGCGCCGCCGGGTTCGTCGCCGGCGCCGCGCTGCGATCGCGTCGCCGCGATCGCGGGTCGGTCGTCGCGGAGCCGGCGGGACGGATGGACGCGGCGACGAGCCTGCGTCCTGACGTAAGCGGCCGGTCGGGGTCTGGTTCATCCGGGCCCGGCTCGCCGCGACCCGTCCCGACGCGGTCGGCCGGCGACGTCCGCGGCCGGCGTGCGGACGCGGCATGAGCCGAAAGTGAGCGGCGGCGCAGTTGCGCGACCAGCCCTCTCCACCCGTCACTTTCCGCTGCGTATCATTCCCCGCATGTTCAAGCATCCCTTGTCCCGCCACGCGTGGCTGTTCTGGGTCGCGGCCTGGCTGGTGCTCGGAGCCGGCCTCGGCCTGCGCGATCCCTGGCCCGCCGACGAGCCGCGCTTCGCCCTGGTGGCCAAGCAGATGGTCGAGACCGGCCAGTGGCTGTTCCCGCACCGCGGCGTCGAGCTGTATTCGGACAAGCCGCCGTTGTTCATGTGGACCGAAGCGGTCTCCTACCTGATCACCGGCAACTGGCGCGTGGCGTTCCTGCTGCCGTCGCTGCTGGCGGCGCTGGGCACGCTGTGGTGCGTGGTCGACCTCGGCCGGCGCCTGTGGACCACGCGCGTGGGCTATTACGCCGGCTGGGCGCTGCTGACCACGCTGCACTTCGCCTACCAGGCCAAGAAGGCGCAGATCGACCCGTCGGTGGTGTTCTGGATCACCTTCGCCAACTACGGCCTGCTGCGCCACCTGCTGACCGGGCCGGCGTGGCGCTGGTGGGCGCTGGGCTGGTTCGCCGCCGGCATCGGCGTGATCACCAAGGGCGTGGGCGCGATCGCCCTGCTGATGCTGCTGCCTCTGGCGCTGGCGGCGTTGCTGCGGCCGCTGCAGGCGCGGCTGGCGCCGGACGGGTTCGGCGCGCGCGCGCTGGCCTGGGTGCGCATGCCGGTGCGGGTCGGGGTCGGCGACCCGCGCTTCTGGCTGGGGCCGCTGGCGTTCGCGGTCGCGGTGTCGCTGTGGCTGGCGCCGATGGTGCTGGTCGCGACCCAGGCCGGCGATCCGGGCTACCAGGTCTATCTCAACGACATCCTGTTCCGCCAGACCGCCGGCCGCTACGCCAAGTCCTGGGACCATCCGCAACCGGTCTGGTACCACCTGGGCGTGATGTTCTCGATGTGGCTGCCGCTGATGCTGGCGCTGCCGTGGGCGCTGCGCGCCTGGGGCCGGCGCCTGGGCCGGGCGGACGCGCGCTACCTGCTGCCGCTGGCGTGGTGGGCGCTGGTGATCGTGTTCTTCTCGATCCCCAGCGGCAAACGCGACGTCTACATCCTGCCGGCGCTGCCGATGGCCTGCCTGATGTTCGCGCCGCTGCTGCCCGGGATCCTGCGCCGGGCGTGGCCGCGGCGCATCGCGCTGGGCTTCACCGTGGCGCTGGTCGCGGCGATGCTCGGGGTCGGCCTGTCGATGTGGTTCGGCGATCCCAAGTTCGAAGCCCGGCTGATCGCCGAGCGCGGCTTCACCGACCACGGCCGCGCGCTCGCCGCCGGGGTGACCGCGATCGGCGCCTGGGGCGCGGCCTGCCTGTTGTGGTCGGGCCGGCGCCGGCCGGTGCGGGCGATGGTGGCGACGCTGTGCGGGGTGTGGGTGTGCTACGGCTTGCTGATCACGCCGGTGCTCAACGATTCGTCCTCCGCGCGCGGAGTCATGACCCGCGCGGCGCAGCGCATCGGCGCCGACGTCGAGCTGGGCCTGGTCGCGTGGAAAGAGCAGAACCTGCTGATGTCGCAGTCCAGGACCGTCAACTTCGGTTTCCGCATGGGCTGGCAGAAGCAGCTCGAACTCGGCCTGGCCTGGCAGGCGCGGGCGCCGGACGCGCGCGTGCTGTTCGTGCAGGCGCCGGCGGTGCCCGATTGCGTGGACCGCGGCAAGGCCGAGATGATCGGCCGTTCCAACCGCCGCGAGTGGTGGCTGGTGCCGTACGCCGCGCGCACCGGCTGCCCGGCCGCGCCGCCGTTGCCGCGCAACGAAGACGACCACGAGTACGATTGAGCGTGCCCGCAACGCCTCCCCCGCATTCTCCCGCGCCGCTCGCCGCGCCGCCCGCCGGCGACGCGCCCGGCTTCGCCGCGCCGCGCGAGCGGCTGGCGCAGCGCCTGCTGCAGGTCGGACTATTCCTCCTGCCGGCGTTGCTGCTGTCCACGTCGTGGGGCCTGGGCCCGTTCGCCGCGTTCGCGCTGCTGGCCTTCGCCCTGGCGCCGCCGGTGTTCGCGCGCGGCTGGCGCGACGCCCGCCGCGAGTTGCGCTGGCTGCTGGCGATGGCGGTGCTGGCCGCGGCGGTGGTGCTGTTCTCCAAGTTCCATTTCGACGTGCGCTGGCGCGAGGCCGACAACCGCCTGCGGCTGCTGACCGCGCCGTTCTTCGCCACCTTGGTGTATGCGTGGCGGCCGTCGCGGCGCTGGCTGTGGGCCGGCGCGCTGGCCGGCCTGGCCGGCGCGTTCGCGCTGGCGTTGTTCCAGGTCGCCGGCGGCACCGAGCGCGCGCTGGGCTGGACCGCCAACGCGATCGTGTTCGCCGATGCCCTGATCGCGCTGATCGTGATCGCGGTGTTCGCCCGGCCCTCGGGCGAATTGCTGTGGACCTCGCTGGCCTGCGCCCTCGGCGTGGGCGCGGTGGTGCTCAGCGGCAGCCGCGGGGTGTGGCCGGGGCTGGCGATCGTGCTGCTGGTGGCGCTGATCGTCAGCGGCGGCCGCGCGCGCAAGCTGTCCTGGGCGGTGTTGGCGGCGATGGCGCTGGCGGTGGTGGCGAGCCACTGGATCCCGCCGCTGGCGCAGCTCACCCGGATGCAGGAACTGGCCTCGGACATGGACAAGGTCAAGCGCGGCGGCGACCACGAGTCCTCGCTCGGCGCGCGCGTGACCTTGCTGGAACTGGCCGGCGACACCTTCGTCGAGCATCCGCTGACCGGCGTCGGCGTCGGCCGCTTCGAGACCGTGGTGATGGCGACTCCGCAATGCGCGCCGCCGGCGCCGCGGGTCGGCTTCTGCAAGCTCGGCCATGCACACAGCGACGCCTTCGAATGGGCCGCGACCATGGGCGTGCCGGGGGTGCTGGCGCTGCTGGCGATCTATCTGGTGCCGCTGGCGCTGTTCGCGCGGCTGTTGCGCGCGCAGACGGTCGCGCGCGCGCGCAGCAGCGCGCTGGCCGGGCTGGTGCTGGTGCTGGTGTACATCGCCTGCGGGCTGACCCAGTCGATGTTCGCCCACCAACTGGTCGCCTCGTTCTACGCGGTCGCGATCGGCCTGTTGTACGGCTTCGCCTTGCTCGAACGCGAGCGGCCGCCGCAGTGAGCGGCGCCGGCCGCGCCGTCACGCCTCAGGGCTTGCCGTCGCCCGCGCCGCGCTCGGGCGTGACCACCGGCTGACCGTTGCTGAGCATCCACAGCATGATGGTCTTCTGCCGCACGTAGTTGGCGCGCACGTAGGCGTAGACCAGCCCGTGCCAGCCGTCGCGGAAGCCGCCGCGCAGCAGATAGCCGCGCCAGAACCGCCACGCCGGCGCCAACACCAGCTTGGCCAGGGTCGCGCGCTTGCCGCGCGCGTGTTCGTGCTCGGCCATCATCCGCGCGTAGCGCTCGGTCTTGGCCAGCTGTTGCTGCAGCGAGCGGTAGGGATAGTGGATCAGGTCGCCGCGCAGCGTCGCCACCGCGCCGTCGACGCTGGCGGCCTCGTGTACCTCGCGCTGGCCGCGCCAGCCGCCGCGGCGGCGGTCGAACAGGCGCAGCACCCGGTCGGGATAGGCGTTGCCGTGGCGCAGGAAACGGCCGAAATAGTCGGACAGCCGGGCGAAGCGGTAGCCGGCGGCCGCGTCGAAGCCGCGGTCGCGCGCGGCCAGGATCGAGGCACGCAGTTCGTCGCCGACGCGTTCGTCGGCGTCCAGGCACAGCACCCAGTCGTGCGCGGCCTGCTCGACGGCGAACTGCTTCTGGCTGCGGAAGCCGTCGAAGCGGCGTTGCAGCACGCGCGCGCCGGCGGCCTCGGCGAGGGCGACGGTGGCGTCGGCGGAGTGCGAATCCACCACCACGATCTCGTCGCAGAACGCCAGCGAGGCCAGGCAGTCGACGATCCGGTCGGCCTCGTCGAAAGCGATGATGCAGGCCGACAGCCTGGGGCGGGCGGCGTCGTTGGGCGCGGGCGTGTCGATGGCGGCGGTCCGGGTGCGGCGACGGCGCTCAGGATACCCCGCGGCGGTACGGCGAGGAGCGAGCGCAGAGGAGCGAGGAGTGAGCTAAAGCGGGGGCGCTCCTGCTCATCGCTCGCTCCTCTACACTCACTTCTCGCTCTCAACGGCCGCCGTCATGTCCGATTACCTGCTCTTCGCCACCGAACGCTACGCGCTGCCGATCCTGCAGCCGCTGGCGCAGGCGCTGCACGAAGCCGGGCACACGGCCCATGCGTGGTTCGCCGACGGCGCCGCCGGCGCCGCGCTGCCGGCGCCGGTGCGCATGCTCGAACCCGGCCGCGCCGGCCTGCGCGCGGCGGTGGCGCTGAAGCCGCGCGCGGTGTTCAGCGCGGCCAACTGGGTGCCGCCGTTCGTGGCCGGCGCCAAGGTCCAGCTGTTCCATGGGTTCAACGTGGAAAAGCGCGCCGATGCGCGCGGCCACTTCCGCGTGCGCGGGCTGTTCGACCTGTACTGCACCCAGGGCCCGGCCACCACCGCGCCGTTCCGCGAACTGGCCGCGCGGGCCGGGCATTTCGCCGTGGTCGAGACCGGCTGGCCCAAGCTCGACCCGCTGTTCCGCGACGACGACGGCGCGTCCGCCGCCTTGCGCGCGCCGGCCGGCGCGCGGCCGGTGGCGATGTTCGCCTCGACCTTCACCGAGCGCCTGAGCGCGGCGCCGCACTTGTTCGAGGCGATCGCCGCGCAGGTCGCGCGCGGCGATCGCTATTGGCTGCTGACCCTGCATCCCAAGTGCGCGCCGGACCTGTTCGAACGCTACCGCGCGCTGGCCGGCCCGAACGCGGCGTTCGTCGAGACCGAGCAACTGATCGCCGCGCAGCGCGCGGCCGACGTGCTGGTCGCCGACACCACTTCGGTGGTGTCGGAGTTCGTGGTCCAGCGCAAGCCGGTGGCGACCTTCCGTAATCGCGCGCCGAAGCCGCACATGATCGATTTCGCCGATCCGGCGCAACTGGAGCAAGCGCTGGCGCAAGCGTTCGCGCCGACGCCGCAGTTGCAGGCGGCGATCGACGCGTACGCCGACGCGATCCACCCGTACCGCGACGGCTTGTCGTCGCAGCGGGTGATCGCGGCGACCGGCGACTTGCTCGACGGCACGCTGGGCAGATTGCGCGGCAAGCCGCTGTCGTCGTGGTGGCGCGGGCTGCAGATCCGGCGCGATTTGGGGTATTGGGGGCCGGGCGCCTGAGGCGCGGCGCGGGAAGCGCGTCGCCGTCGCGAGTATGCGGCGGCGCTGGTGCGTTCGCCGTAGTCGAATCGTCGCGGTCGCGGCTCGCGCCGCTCCTACAGGGGCTGCGGCCGGTTTCGTTTCCGACTGTAGGAGCGGCGCGAGCCGCGACCGCGCCGCCTCATTGACGACGCCACTTACTCGCCCCGCCGTTCCTGCGAACGCCGGAATCCATCTCGATCGTGCTGTTGCCGTTCGCTCGGACGCAACCCCACGAAAAGCACACGTCCCGCAGCCCCGGAGGGCGTGCGCATGGATGCGCACGCGCGCCATGGGGCATGGATGCCCCTTATGGCGCGGCCCCGCGCCCCTTTCGAGCCATAGTGGCTCTTGATCCGAAAAAATAAGGCCTTTTCTTTGGTTACTTTCTTTGTGGCTTCAGACAAAGAAAGTGACCCGGCCGCTTGCGGACGGAAGCTGTTGATGTTCGCTTGTCGTCACCCATTGCTACAGCAGAGGCCGACCTTGCCGCGGTAAGCCCCCTGTAGGAGCGGCGCAAGCCGCGACCGCGCCATCGCGGCGATTGTGAAAGTTTCATCGTAGTTGCGTTGCCGCGGTCGCGGCTCGCGCCGCTCCTACAGTCGGATACGCAACCCCACGACCGTCATTCCGGCGAAAGCCGGAACCCATGTTGACGTTGCTGCCGCCTTCGCCGTTATCGATATGTCGCGCGACGACAAGCCGCCATCAAAAGCTTTCGTCCGCAAGCGGCCGAGCTACTTTCTTTTGTCAGCGCGAAAAAAGAAAGTAGCGCTGGTCTCTAACCTCAAGTGCATCACCTCAGTGAGGCACTGTGAATGGGCCAGCAGTATTCACATCTGAGCGCAGAAGAGCGCGGAGCCATCATGGTCTTGATCGCCCAAGGGGCGAGCGGACGGCAAATCGCGCAGACGTTGGGTCGGGCGCAAAGCACTATTGCTCGCGAGTTGCGTCGTAATGGGTTTCGGTCCCATTCGGGGCCGCCGCTGCGCGGACGCCCCCGTTTCGACCCTGGCTACGATGCGACCCGGGCGGGCCGGCGGGCCCAGCGACTGCGGCGACGGGCGCGGGTGCGCCGCAAGCTGCGACGCGACACCGTGCTGTGGCGACGCGTGCGCTATTGGCTGGAACGGTGCTGGTCGCCGCAACAGATTGCCGACAAACTGCGGGATCTGTACCCGGACCGGCCCTGGCTGCGCGTGTCGCACGAAACGATCTATACCGCGATTTATGCGATGCCGCGCGGCGAATTGCGCCGCCAGGTGACCCGTCTGCTGCGGCAGGGGCGCAAGTCCGGCCGCCGCACGCGCCAGGGAAGCGACGCCCGCGGCCATCTGCCGGATCTACCCAACATCCGCCTGCGGCCGCCGGCCGCGCATGAGCGCCTGATGCCGGGGCATTGGGAGGGCGACCTGATCGTGGGCGCGCACAATCGCTCGGCGATCGGGGTGCTGGTCTGCCGCCGCACCTTGTACGTCAAGCTCGCCGACGCGACCGCGCACACGGTGCTGGAGGCCTTCAGCTCGGCGTTCGAAGGCGTGCCGGAAAGTTTGAAGAAGACCTTGACCTACGACCAGGGCAAGGAAATGGCATCGCATCGGCAGTTGAGCGAACGCACCGGTTTAGCGATCTACTTCGCCGACCCCCATAGCCCGTGGCAACGCGGAACCTGCGAAAACACCAACGGCTTGTTGCGGCAATACTTTCCCAAGGGCACCGATCTGTCGGTGCATTCTGCGCAGCGCCTCAAGGAGGTGGCGTGGGAAATGAACAACCGCCCCCGTCGTAGCCTGGGCAGGCGCTCGCCCGTTGAGGTGCTCTATGAGGAACTCAAAAACCCGCGGGCGCAGGGTGATGCACTTGGACATTGACTCCGCCAGCCAAAGAAAAACGCTTGTTTAAGGTCAAAAGCCACTAGGTCCAGCACCTTGCGCGGGGCTGCGCCATAAGGGACATCCATGTCCCATGGCGCACGCGCGCATCCATGCGCGCGCCCTTCGGGGCTGCGGAACGTGGGCCTCGAGTGGGGTTGCGTCAGGGCTAAGGGCTAAGACAACGACAACGTCAAGGCAAAGCAAAGGCAAAGGCAAAGGCAAAGGCAGAGTCCTGCGGATTCCGGCTTTCGCCGGAATGACGGCCGGGTGCTTGCGGCCTCGAAGCCTGGCGGCGAAACCGCACGGCTCCGGCGTCTTCACCACCGCAACGGCCGCCCCGCCAACGCCCCCGCCAACCGATCGTAAAGCCGCCGCGCCTCATCCGCCGGCAAAAACCGTATCCGCAACGGCGGACTCAACGCGCCGGCCCCCGCCGTATCCAGCCACAAGGTCGCCGTGCCGCAACGCCGGTCCAGCGGCGAGCGGGTGAGCTGCAGCGCCTGCAGCTTGTCGAGCTCGGCGAAACGCCAATGCCGGCGCCACCAGCCTTCGCGCACCGCGACCAGTTCGGCGTTCATCGCATACCCCATGCGCCGCGCGCGCCGCTGCGCCTTGAACGCCGACCACGGCAGCCACAGCAGCGCCAGCAGGCTCCAGCTACCCAGGTGCCAGTACAGCGCGAACGCCGCCAACACGGTCCATGGCACGTCCGGCAGGAACAGCCGCCACCAGGCCGCGTTCGGCAGCGCGCGCCACTCCAGCGCGTCCCAGCGCGCGTGCGGCAGCAGGTGCGCGATCAATCGGTCGCAGGTCTGCGGCGAGGCGATCGGCGCCAGTTCCTTGAGCGCGCGGCCTTCGTCGTGTTCGTCCGCGCCGACCGTGTCCACCGCCAGCCGGCGGCGCTTGAGCAGGCGGTGCAGCACGCCTTCTTCCAGCGTCCAGGCCTGGATGCGCCGGCGCGGCACGGTGGTGCGCCAGCGCGCCAGCAGGCCGCGCTCGGCGGTCAGCCGGCGGCCCTGCTCGCTGAGGTCGAAGCCGTAGTAACGCAGCAGCGCCAGGGTCACCGACAGCGTCTTCAGCGCCACCGCCACCAAAGCGATCGTGGCCGCGGCCAGCAGCGCGTAGCCGCCGGCGTCGAGGTGGTAGCCCTCGACCCGGCCGAACAGCCAGTGCATGCCGCCGCGCAGCACCCGCTCGGGCACGCGGCCGTTGAAGTCGGGCACGGTCTGCAGCGCCGCGGCGATGCCGGCGCCGACCAGCACCAGGCCGCCGTTGGAGACCAGGCCGAGCCGCAGCACTTCCGCCGGCGACAGGCGCAGCAGGGAGTCGGCGCGTTCTTCCACCGCCTGCGCCGGGTCGGCGCCGCGGCGGCGCACCAGGGTCTCCAGCGCCATCGCGTCGGCCAGGGTCAGCACGCGCATCTGCGCCTCGGGCTCCTTGCCCGCGGCCGATTCCATGCGCACCTCGGCCACGCCGAACACCCGGTGCAGCACGGTCTGGTGCACGGCCACGTTCTGGATGCGCACGAACGGAATCACCCGCAGGCTGCGGTTGAGCAGGCCGCTGCGCACCACCAGCCCGTTCGGTCCGACCCCGTAGCGATAGGTGAAATAGCGCCACAGCGCCGCCAGCACCAGCAGGCCGACGCCGATCAGCGAATACAGCTCGTTGCGGTCGCCGCGACCGGCGAAGACCAGGATCAGCAGCGGCACGATGAATTGCTTGAGGTGCTGGATCAGCACGAACAGCCACGACATCGGATGCAGGCGGCGGTCGGCGACGGGTTCGCCGGCCGCGCCCGCCGCGTCCGCCGGCATCGTCGGCGCTGCGGCGTCCGCCGCGGCGACGGCGGCGGATCGCTCGGCCGACGCGGACACGGGGCCGGGCGCGCTCATCGGTCCTGGTCGTCTTCGTGGTCGAGCTGGCGGCCCAGCCGTTCGCGCAGGCGCTGGGCGTCGCCGGCGTCGAGGTGATCGATCGCCACCGAACTGTGGCGGGTGCCGGCGGTGTGCACCACCAGCGTCGCCAGCCGGCGCATGCGCTGCAGCGGGCCGTGCTTGAGGTCCAGGTGCTGGACCCGGGTCAGCGGCACGATGGTCTCGCGCTGCCAGGCCACGCCGCGGCGCACCGCGAAGCCGTGATCGTCGAGCCGCCACAGGGTGTTGCGGTAACGGCGGAAGCCGATCCACATGCCGATGCCGGCGCCGAACAACGCGCCGGTCAGGCCGCTGGCGAGCCCGGCATGGCGGCCGACGGTGAGCACGCCGCCGATCACCGCGGCGATCGCGAACACCACCGCCAGCGACAGGCTGATGTCGATCGTGCACAGCGGGATCGCGCGCGCCGGCAGGCGCTGCCAGCCTTCGCGCGGGAACCCGTCGGCGGTCGTGGCCGGCGGCGGCGTGGGCGCGGCATCGGGAGGCGCCGCGGACGGCGTCGCGACGGGCTCGCCGGCGGACTGGGCCTGCGCGGCAGGCGCGTACGCGGGGACTGTGGCGTCGCCCTCGGCCGCTGCCGCCGTCTCGGCAAGGTCGGTCCCGGCCGGATCGTCCGCGCCGACGTCCCCCGCCGCGGAATGCGCTTCGTCGCGCTCGCGCTCGCGCGCGCCGTCGGCGGAGGTGGGGGCGGGGAAGGCGGAGCCGGGCGGGATGGGCGTCATCGTGCGGGCAGGGCGAGGTTCTTCCGCAGTGTAGCGGGGCGCGCGGGGTTCGGTCGGTTCGCGCGCGCCCGCCGATGCGGCCGCGCGGATGCCGTTGCGCGAGCGCAGTCGCGGCGGCGGCCGCTCAGTGGCGGTCGGTCTCGATCGCGCGGTACGGATTGTCGCGCCCATCGCCGGACGGCCGCAGGGTGTAGCGCTTGTAGGTCCACTGGTACTGCGCCGGATCGCGCCGGGCGATGCGCTCCACCGCCTGGTTGAGCGCGGCGCAGGCGCGGCGCGGATCGGGGTCGGCGATGCCCGCCGGCGCGGTTTCCACGCGCAGGGCGAAGCCGGGGCCGTCGGGATGCTGGTCGATGCGCTCGCAATAGCAGAACAGCACCGGCGCGCCGGTGCGCTCGGCGAGGCGGCCGAGCAGGGTCATGGTCAGGGCCTCGACGCCGAAGAACGGGGCGAATTCGCCGTCGCCGGCCTTGGGCTGCTGGTCGGGCAGGATGCCGACCACGCCGCCGGCGTTGAGCCGCTTCCACAACTGGCGGACCGCGGCGCCTTCGGCGCGCACCTGGGTCACGCGCTGGGCGTCGGTGTCGGCGCGCACGAGGTTCAGGAAGGCCTCGCCGACCGGCGACTCCGGCGGCTTGTACAGGATCGCCAGCGGCGTGCGCGCGGCCAGCCACTGGTTCAGCAGCTCCCAGTTGCCGTAGTGCGGCGCAGCCACGATCAGGCCCTTGCCCGCGGCCAGGGCGGCGTCGAACAGCTCGGTGCCGTGCTGCTCGCGCAGCAGGGCCAGGTTTTCGGCGTGCGGGCGGGTCCACAGGCGCAGGGTCTCGACCGCCTGGCGCGCGGTGGTGCGCACGATCGCCTGCTGCCACTGCTCGCGTTCGGCCGGCAGCAGCTCGGGGTAGGCCAGGCGCAGGTTGACCCGCACGACCCGGGCCTCGCGCCCGTCGCGGCGCTGCCAGGCCGCGGCCACGGCGTCGCCCAGGCGCTGCTGCCAGGACCAGGGCAGGCGGCCGATCAGGCTGGCGAAGAAGTAGAGGACGCGGGCGGCGAACTGGGTCATGCCGGCGAGTGTAGCCGCGGCCGCCGCCAGCGCCGCGGCGGCACGCGGTCCCGAATCCCGGCGAACGCCGCCATAGCCGGCACGTTGCAGGCCGTACACTGGCGATCCCCGGAATTGAAGCGGTGCGCGATGTTGAGCCTGATCCAGCGGGTGACCCAGGCGGCGGTGACGGTCGACGGCGAAACGGTCGGGGCGATCGGCCCGGGCCTGCTCGCCCTGGTCGGGATCGAGCCCGGCGACGGCGAGGCGCAGATCGCGCGCATGGCCGATCGGCTGCTCGGATACCGTGTATTCGCCGATGAGGCCGGACGCATGAACCGTGGCCTGGCCGACACCGGCGGCGGGTTGCTGCTGGTCAGCCAGTTCACCCTGGCCGCCGACACCAGCAGCGGCATGCGCCCGGGCTTCAGCACCGCGGCCGCGCCGGGGCTGGCTGAACCGCTATTCAACCGTTTGCTCGAAACCTGCCGGCAACGCCACGGCGGAGGGGTGGAAACCGGCCGGTTCGGCGCCCATATGGTCGTCAGCCTGGTCAACGACGGCCCGGTCACCTTCCTTCTCCGGTCCTGATCCGGTCCGCTGCCCCGTCCTGTCCGGGTCGGGGGCGCCGGACCTGATATACTGGAGCGTTCCCTACCCTCAATAGCGCGGTGGCGCAGCCCATGGCCAACGAACGTCAGCCCCCTCCGTCCGATATCAAGCTCCTGATCTCCAAGGGCTTGGAGCAGGGCTATCTGACCTATGCCGAGGTCAACGATCACCTGCCCGACGATCTGGTCGACGCCGAACAGATCGAAGACATCATCGGCATGATCAACGGCATGGGCATCGAGGTGCACGAAGTTGCGCCCGATGCCGAAACGCTGCTGCTCGCCGACGGCAACACCGGTAACCGCGAAGTCGACGACACCGCGGCCGAAGAAGCCGCCGCGGCGCTGACCGCGCTCGACGGCGAAGGCGGCCGCACCACCGATCCCGTGCGCATGTACATGCGCGAGATGGGCACGGTCGAACTGCTGACCCGCGAAGGCGAAATCGCCATCGCCAAGCGCATCGAGGAGGGCCTCAACCAGGTCCAGGCCTCGCTCGCGCTGTACCCGGGCACGATCCAGCTGATCCTCGACGATTACGAGCAGCACAAGGCCGGCAAGAAGCGCCTGGCCGAGATCGTGGTCGGCTTCAACGACCACCTCGACGAAGAGCCCGAGCCCGCCGCTCCGCCGGCGCCGCCGGCCGACGTCGCCGACGCGGACTCCGACGAGGACGAGGACGAAGAGGCCGCCGGCGACGGCGAGGAGACCGAGGAGACCGTGTCCGGTCCCGATCCGGTCGAAGTCGCCGCGCGCATGGAAGCCATCGCCGACCTGCACGGCAAGTTCCTCAAGGCCCACGCCAAGTACGGCTCGGCGCACAAGAACGCGACCAAGCTGCGCGAGGACATCGCCGCGGTGTTCATCACCCTCAAGCTGCCGCTGGCGCTGACCGACTCGCTGATGCGCAACCTGCGCGAAGTGGTCGGCTCGATCAAGGAGCGCGAGCGCAAGATCCTCGACCTGGCCACCCGCGTGGCCAAGATGCCGCGCAAGGACTTCATCCGCGCCTGGGAAGGCAACCAGACCAATCTGGAGTGGGTCGACGAACTGCTCAAGCGCAAGCAGAAGTGGTCGTCGGGCCTGCGCGACGTCAAGGACCAGATCGTGGCCGAACAGCAGGCCACCATCGAGCTGGAGACCCGCTCGCTGCTGACCCTGGACGAGCTCAAGGAAATCAGCCGCGCGGTCGCCTACGGCGAAGCCAAGGCGCGCAAGGCGAAGAAGGAGATGGTCGAGGCCAACCTGCGCCTGGTGATCTCCATCGCCAAGAAGTACACCAACCGCGGCCTGCAGTTCCTCGACCTGATCCAGGAAGGCAACATCGGCCTGATGAAGGCGGTGGACAAGTTCGAATTCCGCCGCGGCTTCAAGTTCTCGACCTACGCCACGTGGTGGATCCGCCAGGCCATCACCCGTTCGATCGCCGATCAGGCGCGCACCATCCGCATCCCGGTGCACATGATCGAGACGATCAACAAGCTCAACCGCATCAGCCGCCAGATGCTGCAGCAGTACGGCCGCGAAGCGACGCCGGAAGAGCTGGCGAAAGAAATGGACATGCCGGAGGACAAGATCCGGAAGGTCATGAAGATCGCCAAGGAGCCCATCTCGATGGAGACTCCGATCGGCGACGACGAGGACTCGCACCTGGGCGACTTCATCGAGGACACCAACGTGGAGTCCCCGGTGGAAGCGACCACCAACATCAACCTCTCCGAGACGGTCCGCGACGTGCTCGCCGGCCTGACCCCGCGCGAGGCCAAGGTGTTGCGCATGCGCTTCGGCATCGACATGAACACCGATCACACCCTGGAAGAAGTCGGCAAGCAGTTCGACGTGACCCGCGAGCGCATCCGCCAGATCGAAGCCAAGGCGCTGCGCAAGCTGCGCCATCCGAGCCGTTCGGAGCAGCTGCGCAGCTTCCTCGATATCGATTGAGTCGAGACGTAGCGATTGCGTAAAGGAAACAGGCCCCGCTCGCGGGGCCTGTTTCGTTTGGGCCCGTCCCCCGGCCCCAGGCGGTGTTATCGTCGCTGCGTAGGTAGCACGGCCGCGGAGAGCGCGCATGGAAGATAACGTTTACGCCAGGGCGACCGATCCGGCGGTCGCCGCGCTCGATCAGGCCACGCATTCGTCGTTGCCCCACTTCACGCTCATGGCCATGTTCGTGGGGAGCCTGCTGGCGACGCCGGTCGCCGGTGGATGGATGATCGCGTTGAACTATCGCGCACGCGGAAATCGCGGCTGGGCTTGGCTCTCGCTTGCGACGACAGCGCTGCTGATCGCTCCGGTGGTGGCGTTCGTCGATTACGGGGCGATGGCCATCAGCTACAACCACGATCCGAGCCGAATGCCGTTGCAGATGGGCGCGTTGTTGTCGCTTCAGGCTGCGGCCGTCACGGCCATCGGCTACTTCCTTAAGGGCGACGAATTGCGGGCCCGTCATGAGCGTGGTTTGCCGCTGCGTTCGTGGTGGGCGGTCTGCTCCGTTTCCGTTGCCGCGGCGGCGTTGCTGCTTGTCTATCTGTTGGCGCCCGCGCTCTTGGCCGGGTTGCGCGCATGAGCGAGCACGATATCTGGTCAGCGCCCAAGGCCGAGGTGACGGACGATCCGCGCGCGTCGGCAGCGCACTGCTTGTTCAGCGTCGAACAAATCGGCGTTGCCAGCTTCTTCGGCGGCCTGCTGGCCGGTGCATTGATGCTGTCCTGGAATCTGTGGTCCTTGCAGCGCCGCTCGCTGGCGAGCGCGCTCATCGGTCTGTCTGTGGCGTTGTTGTGGGCATCGCCGCTGGCCTTGGCGGTGGCCGCGATCGGAACCCTGGCGGGCGAAGAATCGACAGCGTTGACGGCACTGGCGATCGCGCTGGCGCAGCCGCTGTTGGCCTGGGGCGTGGCGATGATGCAGCGAACCTCCCCGCGCGCGCGTCGAAGCGCGGAAGGTGTGTTGCGGCCGGCCAGGCAAGCGCTGATCGCAGTGGGTTTGGCTTGGCTGCCGGCGACGCTGCTCATCGTCGCGTTCTGCGTCTTCTTTCTGAAATCCAGCGACTGAATAGCCTGCGGAAACGTCAGGCTCGCGGGGGCGGCGCGGAGTTCGGTTCGCGTGTCAGCCGTAGAAAAACTGCTCATGCACGATCTTGCCGTCGCGCACCTTGTACACCGCGACCTCCGTCATCGGCCCGCGGCCCATGCTCTTGTAGGTGGCGTCGATGCCCATCGCGAGCGTGAACCAGTCGCCGCCGACGACCGGATCGCTGCACCAACTGCTGTGGATTTCGACCACGTCTTCCATGAATTTGCGGCCTTTCTCGCGGATGGCGTCGAGGCCTTGGACGTTGCCGAGCGGGCCGTTCTGGTGGCCGGGCGCTTCGATGCTGACCGCGTCGTCGGCGTAGAGTTCGTCCTGAATCTGCTCGTGCTGGCCGGCGCGGCACAGCTCGACGTAGCGGTCGGCGATTTGCTGGATGTCCATGACGGCGCTCCGGGATGAAGGAGCGGCCAGGATAGGCGGGCGGATGTTGCGTGGCCGCGTACGTCTGTCAGCGCCGCGAGGTGACGGTGGGCGTTCCCGACGAGCGGCACATGAATGCGCGAAGGCGCGGGGGCTTCGTGTAGGGGCGGCGCGAGCCGTCAACGCGACAACGCAGCCGCTACGCAACCGACGTCGCGATTGCGTTGTCGCGGTCGCGGCTTGCGCCGCTCCTACAGGGCCGCGGGCGGCTTACGCGCCGCGCAGCCAGCGGATCACTTCGTAGCACGCGCCCATGGTGTGGTAGTCGGTCTTGCCGGCGGGGCTCTTCTCGTCGCTGTACTTGCCGTTGCGGCGGTCGAGGATGCGGTACCACGCGCCGTAGCGGTGGTCGACCATGTGTTGCCACGCGTAGGCCCACAGCTTGTCGTACCACTGCCAGTACAGGTTCTCGCCGGTGCGCACGGCCAGCAGCGCCGCGGTCGCCAGCGATTCGGCCTGGACCCAGAAGTATTTGTCGTCGTCGCAGACCGCGCCGTCGGGGGCGAAGCCGTAGGCGAGGCCGCCGAATTCGTCGTCCCAGGAGCGCGCGATCGCGGTGTCGAACAGGTGGCGCGCGGTCGGCACCAGCCAAGCCGGCGCGTCGCCGCGCGCGGACAAGTGGCGGTCGAGGATCAGCAGCAGCTTGGCCCATTCGGTCTGGTGGCCGGGCTGGAAACCCCAGGGGCGGAACAGGTGCTTGGGATCGTCGCGGTGGTAGTCCCAGTCGATGTTCCAGTCGCGGTCGTAGTGTTCCCACACCAGTCCGTCGGCTTGCGCGGCCTGGCGCTGGGTCATGTTCTGCGCCAACGTCAGCGCGCGTTCGAGATAGCGCGCGTCGTTCGACGCCTCGTACGCCGCCAGCATTGCCTCGCACATGTGCATGTTGGCGTTCTGGCCGCGGTAGCCGGTGAAGTTCCAGTCGGCGTCGGCCTCGTCGCGGTACAGGCCGAATTCGGGTTCCCAGAAGCGCGCTTCGAGCAGGTTCCAGGTTTCGTCCATCCACGCCGCCGCTTCGCCGATGCCGGCCTTGACCCCGCACGAGTACGCCAGCAGCACGAAGGCCACGCCGTAGCAGTGGTTCATGCGGTCTTCCGGGCGGCCGTCGCGGATCGTCCAGGCGTAGCCGCCGGTGTCCGGATTGCGGTGGACGTCGCGCAGGTAGCGCAGGCCGTGGCGCGCGCGTTCGCGGTAGTCGTCGCGGCCGAACTCCACCGCCGCCATCGCGTAGTTGAAGACGAAGCGGGTCGAGCTGACCAGATGGCGATGCGAGGCGTCGTAGACCGAGCCGTCGTCGCGGAAGTAATGGAAGAAGCCGCCGTCGGCGTCGAGCGCGACCGGATCGTAGAACGCCAGGGTGTCGCGGATGTGGGCGAGCAGGGTGTCGGCGTCGCGGAAGTTCGGCTGCGGATCGAGCGGGAGGTTCATGCGGGTTCCTGGGCTTGTTCCTGCATCAGGCGTTCGACGTCGGCGGCGCTGGGCATGGCCGCGAACGCGCCGTGGCGGGTGGTGGCGAGCGCGCCGGCGGCGGCGGCGTAGCGCAGCGCGTCGGTGAGTTCGCTTTCGCGCTGGAGGAAGTCGTTGAAGTTCGCCGCGCTCACGCCGAGCGCGACCAGCCGGCGCAGCAGGCCGCCGACGAAGGCGTCGCCGGCGCCGGTGGTGTCGCTCGGCGCGACCTTGAAGGTGGCGACCGAACCGCTACGGGTGCGCGTGTACCAGCGGATCGGGGTGGCGCCGTCGGTGATGAGCACGCAGGTGGCGTAGCCGTGCCACAGCCGCTGCAGCGCGGCCTCTTCGCCGCCGAGGTGGCGGGCGAGGAATTCGAACTCGCTGCCGCACAGCTTGATCAGGTCCGCTTCCAGCAGCGCCGCCAGCAGCCGCGGCGCCGGATCGAAGCCGGCCGGCCACAGCGACGGGCGCAGGTTCATGTCCATGCTGACCAGCGCGCCGGCCAGGCGCGCGCGGCGCATGCCGGCCAGCGTCGCCGCGGCGATGGCTTCCTCGGTGAGGCTGTTGGAGCAGACGTGGAACACGCCGGCGTCGGCGAAGCCGTCCGGGCTGAAGTCGGCGTCGCGGAACAACAGGTCGGCCGCCGGCGGCCGGTAGAAGCTGAAGCTGCGTTCGCCGTCGCCGTCGAGCGAGACGAAGGCGAGCGCGGTCTTGGCCGCGTCGGTGCGGCGCACGTCGCGGGTGTCGACGCCGTAGCCGCTGAGCTGGTCGGCGATGAAGTCGCCGAACATGTCGCGGCCGAGCATGCCGACGAAGCGCGCGTGCGCGCCCAGGCGCGCGGCGGCGACGGCGACGTTGGCCGGCGCGCCGCCGGCGTATTCGACGAAATGACGCGGTTCGCCGGGGCTTTGCGCCGGACGGGCGAGGAAGTCGATCAAGGCTTCGCCGAAGCAGACGATCGCGGCGTTCGCGCCGCTGGCGCCGGACGAAGAGGGTACGGCGGACATCAATGCATCACTCCCGAAGCTTGCGCGCTGGCGTGCTGGCCTTGGCCGGCGCGGATGCGCGAACCGGACAGGCCGTACCAGACGATGAAGGCGTAGCACACCGCCGGAATCACGAACGAATGCTGGATGCCGATGCCGTCCGACAGCAGGCCCTGCAGCAGCGGCACCACCGCGCCGCCGACGATGGCCATGATCAGCAGGCTCGAGGCCTTGCTGGTCATCGGCCCGAGCCGCTCGATGGCGATGGTGAAGATGGTCGGGAACATGACCGAGTTGAACAGGCCGATCGCCAGCACCGTCCACATCGCCACCGTGCCCTGGGTGCTCATGGTCAACGCCAGCAGCGCGATCGCCGCGACCGCGGCCAGCGCCAGCAGCTTGCGCGCGTCGACGCTGCGCAGCAGCGCCGCGCCGATGAAGCGGCCGACCATCGCGCCGCCCCAGTAATAGCCCAGGTAGGTGCTGGCGGTGGCGTGGTCGAAGCCGCCGATGTTCGGCTCGGACAGGTAGTTGACCAGGAAGCTGCCGATCGAGACCTCGGCGCCGACATAGACGAAGATCGCGATCACCCCGAACAGCAGATGGCGCTGGCCCAGCACCTCGGCGAAGCTGTGGCGGGTCGGGTCGGCGCTCTCGGTGGACTCGGTCAGCGGCGGGATGCGCATGGCGTAGACGAACACCGCCAGCAGCACCAGGCAGCCGGCGATGACCATGTACGGCATCTGCACCGCCGCGGCTTCGTGCGCGCGGTAAGCGGCTTTTTCGGCGACCGACATCGCGCCCAGCTGGGCGTCGGTGAGCACCGCCGCGGACAGGATCAGCGGGCCGATGAAGGTCGGGAACACGGTCGTGCCCAGCGAGTTCAGCGCCTGCGCCAAGTTGAGCCGGCTCGGCGCGCCGGCCGGATCGCCGAGCAGGCTGATGTACGGATTGGCCGAGACCTGCAACACGGTGATGCCGCTGGCGAGCACGAACAGCGCGCCGAGGAACAGCGGATACGAGGGCACGCGCGCGGCCGGGAAGAACAGCGCCGCGCCGACCGCCGCGACGATCAGGCCGATGACGATGCTGTTCTTGTAGCCGAACTTCGCCACCACCCGGCTGGCCGGCAGCGACATCAGGAAGTAGGCGCCGAAGAAGGTCGACTGGATCAGCATCGACTGGGCGTAGTTCATCTCGAACACGGCCTTGAGATGCGGGATCAGCACGTCGTTGAGGCTGGTCAGGCCGCCCCAGGTGAAGAAGATCGTGGTCACCACCGCCAATGCGGCGGTGTAGGACATGACGCGGCTCATGCGGACTCTCCGGGCGGTGTCAGGTGCACCTCGCTGCTGCTGCGGGCCTGCAGGCGCACGGGAGCGATGGTGTGGGCCGGCGCCAGTTCGGGCTCGCGCAGGCGCTTGAGGATCAGTTCGGCGGCCTGGCGGCCGCGCGCGCGCGGATCGACCGCGATCGTGGTCAGCGGCGGCGAGGCGACCGCGGCTTCGGGAATGTCGTCGAAGCCGACCACGGCGAAGTCGCCGCCGGCGCGGCGGCCGCGCGCGACCAGGCCGGCCATCAGGCCTAGCGCGACCGCGTCGTTGTAGCAGACCGCCGCGGTCGGCGCGGGATCGCGCACGAACAGCGCGCCGGTCTGCTGCGCCGCTTCCAGGCGGGTCGGCGCGCATTCGATCAGCCACTGCGGCTCGGGCTCGATCCCGGCCTCGGCGAGGGCCTCGCGATAGCCCTGGCGGCGCTGCCGGCACGAGGACGAATCGCGGTGGCCGCCGAAGAAGGCGATGCGGCGGTGGCCGCGGTCGAGCAGGTGGCGGGTGGCCAGGCGCGCGCCGTGGGTGTTGTCCAGGGCGAGGAAGTCCCAGGCGGTGCCGTCGAGCTCGCGGTTGAACACCAGCACCGGCGTGCGTTCGCCGACCTGCGCGCGCACCCGCGCGCCGTCGCTGCCTTCGGCCGGCGACAGGATGATCCCGGCCGGGTCGTGCTCCATCAGCGAGTTCAGCACCGCCTGCTGGCGCTCGACCGATTCGTTGGTGCTGCCCAGCAGGGTGACGAAGCCGGCGGTGGCCAGCCATTCGTCCACGCCGGCGGCGAATTCGGCGAAGAACGGGTTGGACAGGTCGTTGATGACCAGGGCCACGCCGGTCGACACCTTGCGCCGCAGGTTGGCCGCGCCGCGGTGGTAGACGTAGCCTTGGCGCTTGAGCTCGGCCTCGACCCGGGCGCGGGTGTCGGCATGGACCAGCGGGCTGCCGCGCAGCACCAGCGACACGGTCGCGCGCGACAGGCCGCAGGCGCGGGCGATATCGGCCAGGGTGACCCGGCCGCGGGGAGCGGGCGCGTCGTTCATCTTGGGCACCTCGCGAACTGTGGACGGGCGGGACTCATGGCCGGCACGGGTGGTTAGAAGGCTTTTGGATCGTTCTAAATGCCGCCATCCTGCGGCCTGGGCCCCGTCGCTGCATTCTGCAATGCAGCATGAACGGGCCGGGGCCGCGTGTTAGCTTGCCTATATTTAGAACGATCTAAAAGTGGCGGCCCGGCTTTGCGGCCGACCGTCGTCCCCTTCGAGCCTTCCCGTCGCACCGGTTCGAACGCGCCAAGGCGCGAACGTTCCGGTCCGGCCTTAGACGGAGTACCCCGGATGACCCGGCCGGTCCAGTCCCGCACCTCCCGTTCCCGTCCCGTATGGTCCCTGGCCGCCGCCGCCATGGCGCTGGCCGCGGGCGTTCTCGCCGCGCCGGCCGCGCTGGCGACGGCCGCCGACGCCGACGCCGGCCGCCGCGCGTTCGAGGCCGTCGACCCGTTCATCGGCACCGGCGGCGAAGGCCACACCTTCCCCGGCGCGACGGTGCCGTTCGGCATGATCCAGCTCAGCCCCGACACCGAGATCAAGCCGCGCAAGGAGGCCTACGGCTGGGCCGCCGGCTACCGCCACGGCGATCCGACCATCGTCGGCTTCTCCCACACCCACTTCTCCGGCACCGGCCACTCCGACCTCGGCGACGTGCTGGTGATGCCGATCGCCGGCGAGGTGAAACTCGAACGTGGCGATTCGAAGATGGCGCGCAGCGGTTACCGCTCGGCGTTCCGCCACGACGACGAAGTCGCCCAGCCGGGCTACTACGCGGTCACCCTCGACGACTACAAGATCCGCGCCGAATTGACCGCGAGCGAGCGCGTCGGCGTGCACCGCTACCGTTTTCCCAAGGGCCAGGCCGCGCACGTGCTGCTGGACCTGCGCACCAGTCTGTACGACTACCCCGGCAAGGTGCTGTGGTCGCGCGTGCGCCTGCGTCCCGACGGCACGGTCACCGGCTTCCGCGAAACCCGCGGCTGGGCGCCGGGCCGGCAGCTGTATTTCGCCATGCGCTTCTCGCGCCCGGTCAGCGGCCACGCCTTCCACGATACCGAGGCCGACGTGGCCTACAAGGGCTTCCCGCCGCCGGGCGAGAAAGACCCGACCCGGCGCGCGCAGATCGAAGGCCGCCAGCTCGTCGCCAGCCTCGACTTCAAGGACGCGCCGGGCCAGGAACTGATCGTCAAGGTCGCGATCTCGCCGGTCAGCGAAGACAGCGCCATCGCCAACCTCGACGCCGAAGTGCCCGGCTTCGATTTCGACCGCGTGCGCGCGCAGGCGCGCGAGCGCTGGAGCCAGGCGCTGTCGGCGATCGACGCCGAAGGCGACGCGGCCGCGCGCAAGAGTTTCTACACCGCGCTCTACCACACGCTGATGGGCCCGAGTCTGTTCATGGACAGCGACGGCCGTTATCGCGGCCCGGACAACGCGGTGCACGAAGCCAAGGGCTTTCGCTACCACTCCACGTTCTCGCTGTGGGACACCTATCGCGCGCTGCATCCGTTGCTGACCCTGGTGCAGCCGGAGCAGCGCAACAGCGACTTCGTCAATTCGCTGCTGGCCTCGCGCAAGCACAGCCCGTACGGCGTGCTGCCGGTGTGGTCGTTCCACGGCCAGGAGACGTGGTGCATGATCGGCTACCACGCCGTGCCGGTGATCGCCGACGCCTACATGAAGGGCATCCGCGGTTTCGACGCGAACGAAGCGCTGGAGGCGATGGTCGCCAGCGCCGACTACGGCCCCTACGACGGCATCGCCCAGTACAAGGAACTGGGCTACGTGCCGATCGACGAGGAAGGCGAAGCGGCGTCGAAGACCTTGGAGTACGCGTTCGACGACTGGACCATCGCGCGCATGGCCGGGGCGATGGGGCGCAAGGACGTCGCCGCGAGATTCGAAAAGCGCGCCGGCAACTGGAAGCACGCGTTCGACGCGAACACCGGATTCATGCGCGCACGCAAGCGCGACGGCAGCTTCCGCGAACCGTTCGATCCCAGCGCCAGCGGCTACGGCAGCGACTACACCGAAGGCAACGCCTGGCAGTACTCGTGGTACGTGCCGCAGGACGTCGCCGGCCTGGCGAAGGCGCACGGCGGCGCCGACAGGTTGATCGCGCGGCTCGACCAAGTGTTCGAGGCCAAGGTCGATCCGAAGATCTTCGCCCACATGGAAGACATCACCGGCCTGATCGGCTGGTACGCGCACGGCAACGAGCCCAGCCACCACGTCGCCTATCTGTACGGCTACGCCGGCCAGCCCTGGCGCACCCAGGAGCGGCTCAAGCAGATCATGGCCAGCCAGTACGCGCCGCGGCCCGACGGCCTCGCCGGCAACGACGACCTCGGCCAGATGTCGGCCTGGTACGTGTTCACCGCGCTGGGCTTCTACCCGGTGGCGCCGGCCAGCAACGAGTACATCATCGGCCGGCCGTTCCTGCCCAAGGCCACACTGAACCTGCCCAACGGCAAGCGCTTCAGCGTGATCGCCGAAGGCCTGGACGAGGCGCACACGTACATCGGCAGCGCCACGCTCAACGGCCAGCCGCTGGATCGCGCGTTCCTGCGCCACGAAGAGATCCTCGCCGGCGGCGAACTGCGCTTCGTCATGCAGGCGCAGCCGAACCGCGAATGGGCGAGCCATCCCAAGCAGTTGCCGTACTCGATGAGCGCCGCGCGCTAAGCGCGGCGACGCGTGCGTCGGCGCGGCCGCCGACGCACGCCGGGCGCGGCAAGGATCAGAAGTCGTCGCGTCCGTGCGTCGCCGCCGACCAGCCGATGAACTCGGCCGCGTTGCCGTCCGGCCGCCCGCGCTTGGTCGCGTTCTGGAAATTCGGAATCGGCGTACCGCGGTTCATGTAGCCGTTGACCGCGATCTCGCTGTAACCCGGATACAGGCCGAACGACCGGCAGTCGCGCACGCCTTCGCCGTACAGGATCGACTTGGCCATGTACTCCAGCCCGCGCGCGAACCGCGGCTGCGGCTCGTTGCCGACCTTGAGCAGCCACACGCTGGTGTCGCCCTGGATCGTCGCCATCTCCGCCGCCTGGGCGATGCCGGCCAGCGAATACTGCGGATGGTGGCAATCGCGCGCCGCCAGTTCCTGCACCTCGCCGCTGCTGTAGACGATGCCCGGGATCAACTGCTTGATCCGGTTGAGCCCGGCGTTGTAACGATTGGCGTCGTCCTGATAAACGCCGGTCGCCATCATCGCCAGCGCCCCGGACACGCCCCAGTTGTTGGTCCGGCTCGAGGCCTGATTCGCGTACCCGTACAGCTTGTTGAGGTAACCGTTGAAGCGATCCTGCGACGCCTGCGGCCAGCCCGCCGCGTCGCCGTCGTGATGGCGCAGGATCTCCGCCGCGCTGGCCCACACCGGCAATCCCCACGCAGCCTCCAGCCACGCCTGCGGCGCATCGGTGCCCGGCGCCAGCGTGAAGCCGGTGAACTTCGCCGACCACGCATCCAGGATCTGCACCGCCTTGTCGCGATTGCGCGTATCGCCGGTGACCGCCCAGCGCAGCGCGTTCAAGTACGCCGCGAACCCATCGTTCTTCCAGCGCCCTTCCTGCGGCCCGCCGGCCGCGCGCACCACCTCCACCGTCGCCAGCGCCTGATGCGCGTAGGTGTGCGAACCGCGGTTGTCCTGCAGCAGGCGGTTGTAGCCGGTCTTCATCGCGCTGCTGTTGCCCGATTGCACCGCGGCGCGGATCGAGGCGAGGCGGTTCTGGGTCATCAGCAGGCCGGGGTGCTTGAAGGGCGGCACGGCGGTCGGCGCGGCTGCGGCTACGGTCGCGTCGTCGCCGGATTCGACCGGCCCGGCGCGTTCGGCGGCGTAAGCCAAGCCGAACGAGCCCGCGAATGCGGCCACGGCGAGGAGATGGAAACGGAACGGAAGCAAGCGCGGCATAGAGACCTCGTAGGAATGGAGAGGCGGCAGCGGACCGTCGCCGACGACAGCGGCGCGTCCGGACCGAGGCCCCCCATCAACGAGCGCCGCGGACGGCGTCGCCGCCGCACCGCGCGATGCCGGCGGGCGGTACGCGCCGGCGGCACAAGCACGCGTCTGTCGCGCGTGTTGTCGCCATGCTGCCCGAGTCGCGGCCGCGAAAGTGCGACCCCGAGTGGGCAAGTCGGACGGCGGGAATCGTATAAAGGCGAGGAGATTCGCAGTTCCGGCAGCCGCTTTGGCGCGGCGGGGCGGCGGCAACGGGACGCCGTCGCCGGTGCCTGGGCGAGTCCCAGGGACGGCGCGCAACGTTGACCGGGCTGACGGAGGGTGGGGCGCTGCTTTAGAATCTCGCCTCTTGCGGGCCTATAGCTCAATGGTTAGAGCAGAGGACTCATAATCCTTTGGTTCCAGGTTCGAGTCCTGGTGGGCCCACCACGCCGTTACGTCAAACGGCTTTCTCCGCCTTTCCGCACCGCGCGAAAACGCCTTATTTTCGGCCTTTTCGTCGCATGCCTGTGGTTTTGGAGAAAATAGCGCGCGCCACTTTTGGCGAAATTTTCGCCACTTTTTCTCCGTTTTCTCCGCGGCTGTGGACTGAAAACCACAGGCACCATTTTCCGTGGTCTTACGAATCAATGGGTTAGCTGTGGACTTGTCAAGCGAGTTTTATCGCGATCAACATGCCCGCAGGAACGCAAACCTGAAACCACGGCGTAAACGCGTGAAGCAGTGGCCGGCTCACTCCGGGAATCTCGTCTGGTGAGCCAATACATGGATAAAATGGAGATGGAGCTCCCTTGCCGATGTGGACCCAAGTGTCAATGACCAAGATCAGTCCAAACGTTCTTCGATGGGCGCGAGAGACTGCGGGGCTGACCCCCGACGCGGCTGCGGCGAAGATTGGACTCGGTCCCCTGAAGAACTTGGAGCCTGGCAAGCGAATTGGTCAGCTTGAGTCCGGCGCAGTCGAGCCTAGTCGCCCATTGCTGCTTAGGATGAGCAAAGCCTATCGTCGTTCCCTCCTCACGCTTTACCTACCAGAACCTCCTGTGCCTAGTGAGCGCGGCGAAGACTTTCGTACTTTGCCCCAGCGCGAGACTGCGGACGAGCCAAATTTAAATGCATTGTTACGTGACCTGCGCACGCGGCAAGGACTGGTGCGAAACGTCCTAGAGGATGAGGAAGCAGAAGCACTCCCCTTCGTTTCCTCCATGAGTGTCGCCGATGGCGTCCATAGTGTCCTCGCATCTATGGAAAAAACCCTGGGCATTTCGCGTAGCGAATTTCGTGCCCATCGGACAGTCGATCAGGGGTTCACATACCTTCGGCGCCAGATCGAATCAAGTGGTGTCTTCGTTCTCCTGCTTGGAAATCTTGGGACGCACCACACCAACATCGACGTCGAGGTATTTCGAGGTTTTGCATCGGCCGACGAGTTGGCTCCATTCGTGGTAATAAACGATCAGGATGCAAGAACTGCTTGGTCCTTCACACTGCTGCATGAAGTGGCGCATCTATGGATAGGTGCGACCGGTGTGAGCGGAGGTTTCTCTGACGGGAAAGTGGAAGTCTTTTGTAATGACGTCGCGTCATTGTTCCTTCTCGACCCAAGTGAGTTGGCAGAGCTTACGACTGCGTCGATTCTTACGGCAGATGAATTACCGTCGGCGATTACAAAATTCGCTAGATCAAGATTGGTCAGCAGAAGCCTTGTCGCCTATAGGCTGCTTCGCTCTGGCCTAATTCAGGAGCCTATGTGGCGCGCTTTGAGGGACCGTTTCAAGCAAGAGTGGGTAGATTTTCGAACGAAAGAAAAAGCATCCTCGAAAGGCGCGCCGGATTACTACGTAGTCAAGCGTCATCGTCTTGGGCGAGGTTTGATTAGCGTAGTGGAGCGTGGGCTATCGCAGGGGCGACTTAGCTACACCAAGGCTGCCAGAATTTTTGGGGTGGCTCCTCGTAGCGTACAAAGCGTGTTGGGCGGTTCCAGTGGTGGGGGTGCTTGATGCTCTACCTCGTTGACGCCAACGTGCTGATGAGCGCGGCAAACACCTACTACAGGCACGATTGGGTGCCCGAGTTTTGGGAGTGGCTTTCTTTTCACGCCCAAGCCGGCTCTATAAAGGTGCCGCTAGAGATATTCGAGGAGTTCGAAGATGGATCCAAGGATGAGTTCAAGGACCAGATGTACGCCTGGATCCAAGATCCGAATAACAAGCAGGCGATACTACTGCCGCAGGCCGCGGACATCGCGCTAGTTCAAGCTGTCCTCTCGAAGGGCTATTCGAGCCAATTGACTGAGGACCAAGTGGAGAAGCTTGGTAGAGATCCCTTTCTCATAGCCCACGCCTTGACCTCCCCCAAGGATCGCTGCGTTGTAACAAACGAGAAATCCGCGCCCGCAGCGAAGCCGCACAATCGGAAGATTCCGGACGCATGCTCGCTCAATGGCGTTAAATGGTGTTCACCGTTTGACCTAATGGCTGCATTGAAGTTCCGTACTGCTTGGAAGGGCGGGTGACCCGTTGGCAGGTCTGCGTTAGCCACCCTCTGTCGGGTTGGGGCGTCCCAGGCATCAAAAAAAGCAAAGGGCTTAATTTCAGCCGGGCTTGACGAGCGTTCGCTTGCCTATAGAACTGGCCGTCCGTGCGGTGGGTTTCGCGATGCCGGGAATCAGGAAGTCAGTAGCGTGCTGACCGAACCTGATCTTCTTAGCGAGCCAACGCGGCATGCTCCCTCGGCCTGACCAGGTGTTGAGTTCGTTGTCTGGGTCGCGGTACTTGGGCGCGACTTTGGCTGGCTTGCGGCGTGATCCGCGTTTCCGCCGGGTGGGCTGGACATCCGGCTGATCCCCAAAGAGCTCCTCGATCGTGTAGCCGTGGCGAGCAGCGAGCGCGACTGCCTGCTTGCGCACCGATGCAGCGGGGCGGCGTTTCGATAGGAATTGCTGTCGCTTTTCCGCGGCGGTCAAAAGGGCGGTCAGTTCCCGCAGGTTGAGCCTATCGATATCGATGTTCATGCGTGTTTGCGATGATGTATTTGAGCCAATTTGTCGGGAGGGGGTTGCCCTTCTCATACGGCTATGCTCGATTTAGGATCTTCTGCACGATTAGGATCAAAGACACAGTCATCATTAGCGACGCCAGCAATAAGTGCGATGGCTGCATCAGCCGCGCAAGATCCATGTGGTGTTCGTAGTCTGAACTCTGAAGACATTGGGTCGGACGACTCTGCTTGCCGCAGCGTTCACTAATTTCTTTGGCTTTGGCGGCAGATTCCTTTCCAGATTCCAGGGCCAGTGGGAAGGCGGTGCTAGACACCAGTCCGGCTATCAGCCCCATTGCAAGCGCTGTCTCTTGTGAAACTCGATGCCGTCGTGCTTCGGTGGAGCTTGGGTAAATGGACTGGAATCGCGTGGACAGACGCTGAAGTTCTGCAAGATACTTCCCGCTCTGCCTCGTAGGTCGAGCAGTGGACATCGTCAGCATGCTCAGTTTTTCAAGCGAAAGCAGATGTCGCTTGATGCGTGCCTCGCCGGCGGCACCACCAAGATCCCAAGAGTGGCGGACGAGGTCAATTACGTAATGAGCATTCGACGGCTCTTGGTGGTCGCTGGCGTGGCCGCTCAAGACGAACGAGATTTCTCCCGAGACGGACAACCCGACTGCAAGTTGAGCTGGTTTATCGTACTGAACTTTGCGTTCTTCCCAGGCGGTCGGCGGTAGCAAAGGAGATCTGAGGACAGCGGAAATATGGACTGTCCGGTCCAGTACCGAGATCTTGAACTCATGGAGGGAGTTCGGTGTGTGGCCGAGCACCGCTCGTTGCAGCTTATCTTTGACCTCGACCTGCCAGTTAAGGCTAGAAATCTTCGATTCCCAAACGAGAGATCTCGTACGATGCTCGATACGTCGATTGCGGACAGATTCAAGTAGCAAGAGCGGTTTCAAGGTATACCTCATCCTAAGGTTCGCCAACGCATCCCCGTCGCAGGCGAGAGTTCGCTAGGTCACCGCCACTGTCCTTTACGGGCATCGAGCAGCTTGAGGCCTTTCCGCGGCGCGTAGCGCCAGTGGTCGAATGTCGCCTCTTGCATGATGCACTTTGCTTCGGGGAAAGTGTACGTTTGGACTCCGGCTGCTCTACCGTAGGCTGTCGCGATGCTCAACGATATTGAACGTAAGCGTGCCGAGAAGATGATCGTGAGGCTTCTGAAGCCTCGCCACAGCCCTCACGTGAAGTCTGGCGGGACCGTCCTCTACCGAGAGGTGGGCCAAACCTTCGAGATCTATTCCGCGAGACCAGCTTTCGGCGACCCCGACGAGATCATCGAGATCCCGATCGCCAAGTTCCGGTACGTTCGGACGCAGCAGACCTGGCAGTTGTTGTGGTCCAGGGCCAGCGGTAAGTGGCAGCGGTATGAGCCAATGCGCGAAGCAGAGGATCTGGCGGAACTCGTGGATGAGGTTTGGCGCGATCCCTATTGCTGTTTCTGGGGATAGCTGCCGTCCGCGATTCCCGGCGGACTAGTCAGCGCCACTCGCCCCGTCGACCATCCATAAGCTTGAGCCCTGTCCGAGGGGCGTAGCGCCAGTGGTCGAATGTCGCCTCCTGCATGATGCACTTGGCCTCACAGAGCTTCGCATCGCGCTTGATGCAATGGCGATATCGCGGGCCATACCAGTCCATCATGCTCATCCCCTTCGGCAGGTTCTCGATGAGCCAGTAGCCTGTGAACGTGTCCGGTGTGTACGTGACGTGGTCCAGCGCCTCAAACACGGTCATTCGGTTGTTCTCGAAACGCTCGTGGCGTTCGGCGTGATCGCGCACGAAGTGTTCGTAGCTAGGAGCTGCACTCTTATCCGCGCGCCAGTCGTACCAGCGAGTCTTGATGCCGATCTGATCCCATCGCGTGACTGCGGCGATGAGCGCCTCCTTGAACGGCGCAAACACCCACTCTCCGGGCTGCAACAAAGTTAGATCGCTTTCTTCGCCAGTACCTGTCGCGGCATATGGCCGTTCGTCTAGTTGCTTGCGCAACAATTCTGCTTCTTCACGTTCGCTTTCAACTCGGAAGAAAAGCGCGTCGCCCCAAAGCGACTTCCCGCGCGGCAACTCCACGCTGAGCGGATCCTTCTCAATTTCACTGTGCAACATGGTTCTACCACGCCCCTGTGTGTCTTCCCTAGATGTTGATGCGTCAGCCTACACCCGTCGCGGTCGGGAAAGCGTAACGGCAGTTAATAGATGGATCACACAGCTTCCGAGCTTGCCGATAGCGGCCCACGCCAAGGCGTATGCGCCGTCAAGCCAGAGCTAGATCGCCTGCATCGGCCCAGTTCAGCGGCCCGCAGCGAGGGCCAAGTTCAAGGCGCCAGCCGGAATGCTTCGATCGATGATGTGCGGCCCAGGTTGGCCCGAATGAACCTTCGACGGACAGGAGCTTGCGGCGCACCAAACGCCCGGGGTTGCCCCATTCGTCTCGCTCGCGGACTTCCTCGATGATCGCGAAGGACTTTTGATCGTTGTAGACGACGGGTTCACGACGCGTGCGCAGGCGGCATTCATAGCGGGATACACAGATGCCGAGGTCGGCTGGTGCGGGCTGATTCATACTCAGTCTCGGTACTGCAAATGCGTGGTGTGAAGTTCCGCGATCAATTGATCCGCGTACTTGGTCACCCAGGCGGCAAGGTAGCTCATGGCGGTCGAGTAGCTCGTGAACTCGCGGTAGTGCTGCGTGCTGCGGAGCGCGCGATGGGTGCCTAGAACTGTCCATGACTTCCCGCTACTTCGCCCCGCGGTGGCCACTATTCTTCCGCCCGGTCCCCAGGCGATGGCGATGCAGTCCGTAGAGGCAGGCCGGCACTGCTCCAGGCACACCCAGGCACACGGCGCCGGGAGCGGGGGCAGTCCAACGCGAGGCGGGCCTGGTGGCATACATCGATTCCCCGCCGAAGCCGAGCCGGAAATTACCGCTCTGGAATCTCGTCTGCTGAGACTCTATAAGCACGCCCAGATGGCAGCGATTGAGCGCGGATTTAACATCTTCTTGGAAATTTCCAAGATCAACCTGCTAACTACGTCGCATCGACCACGATTAGGCTTGACGCCGGCCCGCGCGTCGGATCAATCTCGCCGGGCAAGACCGCAGACCTAAGGGAGACGCCAACGATGGCGTCCCCGACCGCAACACACTTTGGATGATCGAGCCCAATCGGCAGCAACTCCATATCGCCCAGGATGGGCGATACGGCCCGACAGTTGAACACGGACGGTTATGTCTTGTTTCTCCCGCGCACCAAGAATCCCGAACTGCCTCGCTGGCGGTGCAGGTGGTGTGCGCGGTTGCGATGAGCTTCGTCCGAATTCGAAACTTTTCTCTCAGGACATACCGCAATGATTCAAGGCGCCCCCCCTGCCAACGTCCAGGCTGACTTCCCTTGGCCGTTGACCTTCGAAGCGTTTTCGTTCGGCGTTCGCTGCTACAACACGTTGGCCAGCAACATCATCTTCGACAACCATCAGTTCGCATTAGACGACGAAATTGATGGCGCGTCCGGCCAGCCGCGATCAGCCGATTGGAAGGAGCGCTGGACCGCCAGCTACATCGTCATGGCGGAAGATATGCCGCCCGGCCCGGTTGAAGTTCGGTGGACTCCGCTGGACGGCGCGGAACGATACGCGGAAATCGACCTCATCAGGGACATATTCCCTGATCAGCGGGTACTGCATAACGTCCCCAAAGAGGATATCAACGAAGATTGGGCCCGCTTTGAGGGGGGTAAAACCAGTCCGCCCGACATTCTGATGGAGGTCAATGACCGAACCATCAATGTCTACATGAGCGCGCATGTGCTGACCAAATCCTTCCCGATTCCCGGACGCGACGACGTTAAGAGCCGTTGGGATTTGATCCTGGCTTGGACGAAGACCTTCTGAGGGAGCGCGGCGCCATGGAAGACACAAAGAACAAGAAGAAGGTGGTTCAACTCGCCGAAGACGGACTTCCGAAGGCCGATGTCTCGTACTACACGGCCACGCCGGAGCATCTGACGAGCTACGACAGAGCTGCCGACGAGCTATACAAGTTCAAGGTACCTCCGTTGCTGGATACTAAGGACCGGCACTCGTACCTATTGATCGGGCTGATGGATGGCACCGGTAACGATGTCGGGAAGGATCCTCTGCATGCCACCAACGTCGCGAGATTCGAAACGCAGGTCCAAAAACTAAAGCATTCGGGCGTCAATATCGATGTCGTGTACAAAGCCGGTCCCGGTACACAGAAAAATACTGTAGCTGAAACCATAGACGCAGCCACAGGTCGAACCAGCGAATCAATCGCAGAGCGCACATATCAAGAGTTGGTGGAGCGCGCGCAGAAGATATACAGGCTCGATCCTGACGCGAAAATCGCGATTCATGCCGAGGGGTTCAGTCGCGGCGCTAGCCAAGTTCCTTTGCTAGCGCGAATGATTCACGAGCGCGGAATCCCCAATCTGGATCGCGCCGAATACGTCCACGACGCGCAAGGCAAGCTCACTAAGACGTATCCGCACTTCCATCAATCCCCTGGGCACACTCCGATGACTGTGGGGCTCTACGATCCCGTGCCTACGGGCGCGATGGAAAAGTTGGACCGGCGCTTGCCACCATCGGTAGTCTCTGGATTCCAGATCAACGCCGCTGACGAGCGGCGCGGCCTATTTCCAGTGGACCGCATCATTCCCGCGGGCGTGTCGGAGGATGGTCGCTTTCTGAGCGTCAGCGTTGCAGGGGCGCACTCTGACATCGGCGGCAGCTATCAGCGCAATGGTCTAGGTACGCGCAGTCAGAACTTGATGACGGACTACCATAACGCGCTCTTCAGTGAGCCGCTATTGCGGCGTTTGCCGGAGACCTACGATCCACGTCTGAACGTCATCCATCGCTCAGAAGAAGGCAATGTGCTGTTCCGCGCTTGGCCTAAGGTGGAGCGCGATTCGCCTAAGGGCGAGGTGACAAAGCTGATGCCGGACGACGGCGCGCGGGTTATAAATGACCCGATCGAAGCTGCAATTCGCAGTCGGCCAGAGCCCATGTCGCCGGCCGTAGCCGAAGTGGCCCAACGAGCTACGCCGGTGGTCCGTAGTTTGCCTGAGCGATTTGCTGCGCCTCCCGCTGAAGAGGCAATGGCGGAATGGCATAAGAAGGTCGGCAACGTCGAGCTTCGGCCATATCAAGCTCCGACGCAGTTGAGTCCTGGCGCCAAAGTAATGGCGGCAGCGGGTGTCGCTGGCGTTGCTGCAAGTATCGCGGATGCTAAGGCAAGCGCGAACCAAGCCAGTACGCTGCTCGCTCAAGACAATCTGTCAGCAGCGCAATCAACTTTGACCCACTACGCCGCCCGCGGCACGGGCGGCTGGATTGGCGGCGCGACAGCGGGCATGGTCGCCACGGCCGCAGCAACCGGCCCCGGCGTGGTCGGCTTCATCGTCGTCGGCGGCGCGGCCGTGGCCGGCGCGCACGTAGGAGAGCATGTCGCCACGGTGCTGGATAGCTACAAGACCTTCAAGCAGACAGATCGCGATGGCGTTGCTTGGCAGTCCAACGGGCGACAGTGGGTGCGGCAGGATCTGGGCGATCTGAGCGACGACGGTCAGAACAATCCGGTGAAACAGGCGTTCTCTGCCGATCCGGAGAAGGCCAACGAACTGAGCTACCGGGCGAGCAATTCGGCCACCGAACTAGCAATCGGAAAGTTGGAGTCGCCGCGCAACCCATACTCACAGGCCGCGGCGGAGACCGATCCGCCAAGCTTGCGTCGCGCAGATTGGGAGCGCAATCCGGGGAGCGGCGAATGGGACCGGAAGGTTGTGGTCGGCTTCGAGCAGCGCGGCGTGCCGATGGTCCGGATCGACTCGGCCGGCCCAGAACGCGCGGACGAACTCAATCGTGCGGCGGAGCAGACGATCCTCGACAACATCGCCAACGGACCGGCGCCGATGGCGGCGAGATACGCGATGGCGCATCGGAGCGAAGGATGGGAGCGGTTTGGCACTGTCCCTGCCTCGATCAGCGCCGCACTGCACGACGACTCGCTGGTGGCGTCCGACGGCAAGCTGTACCAGCGCACCGCAGACGGTCAGTGGCAGCGCAACGGCGAGTCCGTTGTCGCCGCAGGGAACTTGCGTCAGGAGTTGGAAGGCACACGCACCGCGTTACAGCCGCAATTGGCGCAACACGAGCAGCAACTGGCGGCCATTCCTACGAGGCAGCCGCCCACGTTGGAGGACATCGAGCGCGCGGATCTGATGGCGACCTACAAGGTCCACAACGTCAATCCGAATCCCCAGCAGTTGGAGGCCGCACTGGAGGCTGTCAGGCGAACCCAGCACGAGCAGGGTGTCGCACCGCTTGCTACGTCCCTGCACCTCGGACGCAATGCCGCGGGCAACTTCGACATCGACAGCCCGATCGAGCATATCGGCCGCGATGCTGATGGCGCGAACCGGGTCCATGCCGTGACGAGCCCGTTGGAAGTGCAACTCGCCATGCTGGATCTGCGGTCTCCGCCGCCCACTTCGCCAGAGGCGCCGGAGCTGCGCATCGCCAACCTGTCGCCCAAGCAGCAGGAAGCTCTGGAGCAGGTCGTCCGGGAAGCCAATCGCGTCGGCCTGACGCGCGACGAAGTGCAGGGCACCGCGCGCGAAGCGGTGGCGGCAGCTGGCCGTGCAGACGTGGAGCCTGAGATCGTCATCGGCGCCGTGGCGGCGGAGCGCTCAGTACAGCCAACGAAGGTCGAGGTGCCGCGGGCCGTTGACCAGGCGCCGGTTGAACCCCCGAAACCCGCCGAAGCAGATCTGGCGGCTAGTAAGCCGTTGGAACCACCGTCAAAGCCTGGGCATCGCGACGCCGAGGCGGTGCCGGACCGTTCCAGCGGAGCGCCGGTAGCATCGGCCACGTCGGCGCCTGTTACACCCGCGGCGGTAAGTCCCGAAGCTAAGCAGGCTCCCACCGTAAGCAACGGGGAATTTTCCGCTCCTCCCCAGCAGCCCGAGCGCCAAACTTCCGGCTTACCGGACCAGCAGCCGCAACCTGAGGTGATCGCGGCCCAGTCGGCCAACCCTGTCGCGCCGCCCCGTCAGCCCGAAACCGCGCCCAGCGCGGCCGTGGAGGCGCCGGCCGCCGCGGCGCCCCGGGTTGCGCCGCAGGCGGTCGCGGAGGCCGAGTCCGCCCCGCGCATTGCGTCGTCGCCGGCAGAAGCAACCCCGGCGCCGACGACGGGAAAACCGGACGTCGCGGAGGCCGGCGCACCGGCGCCGGCTGCGCCCGCGGTCGCTGTGGCGCCTGCTCCAGCACCGGACGACAGCACCTTGCAGCGCGGCGACCGCGGGCAGGAGGTCGAGCTGCTGCAGTACCGGCTTCAGCGGGTGGGCTATCGCGGCCCGGACGATGCGCCAGTCCCCGAGCGTGGGCATTTCGATGCCGCGACGGAACACGCGGTGCGCCACCTCCAGCGCGACCACGGCCTGGCTGAAACGGGCCGTGTCGACCCCGATACGCTCCAGGCGCTCGCGGTGGCCCAGCAGGCCAAGATCGAGGCTCAGAAAGCAGTGCCGCAGGCCGACGGGGCCGAAGTCGCCAAGGTGCAGGGGCAGCCGGCGCAGGCAACGGGCGGGCAGAAGCCGCAGACCGTTGTCGCTAACGAGCCGCAGCAAACCGCGCCGATTGCGCCGACAGCCGAGGTCCGCGCGGCACCGGCGCCGGCATTGGCGGGTTACGCGGCGTCGGAAAACGACCCAATCGTGGCCGCGCCGAAAACCCAAGTCTCGGACATGCTGGCGGACGTGGGGGCTAGGGAGTCCGCGCAACCGTCGTACTCGCAAGCGGAGCCCGGCAAACCTGTCGATTCGCGTGCCGTCCACGGACAGCTTGCAGGCGAACCCGCTCAAGATCGGCGGGAAACAGAACGCGAACTGGCGCGCCTATCGCCTGCCGACCAAGCAATGTTCGCGAAGATCCGGGGCGCCGCCCCTGCTAGCGTTCCAGACGAGGTGGTGGCCAAGGCCATGCTGGAGGCCAAGCGTAACGGCATCCCCGACGTGGAACGTGTGGGTCAGGTCGGCATCGCAGACGGAAAGCTCTGGGTCGGCAGTGTGACTCCCGGCTTCCACGCAGCCGTGTCCGCGAACGGCCCCGCTCCGAACATGCAGGACACGCTGAAAGAGACGCAGATGGTGAACCAGCAGCGCGATCAGCAGCTAGCGATGGAGGCCACGCAGCGACAGCAGGACGAGCAGCGCGCCAAGCCCATCATGCACTAGCGTCAGCGCGAGAAGGTGGCCTGTGCATCTTGGACGAAAAATTGCCGCCTGCTAAACTGGCATGAGCGGTACGCGGCGCCGTGGTATGCCTCCTCGGCACAGCCGCCGCGTCACCGCTCACCTTGGTTGCCCGCCGGTAAGGAAACCGGCGGGCATCTTTTATTGTAGGCCCGTGGTTGCCCCGTTCGCCTTCTGTTCGCCCTTGCGTTGTCTTGGCTTGCTTGCCGGCGGCGATTCGCTCTTAGTCGTCTTCTTCGCGGTCGGAGCCTTGCGGGCTGCCTTCTTCGTCACCGCAGTTGCTGCCTTACTGGACGCCTTTTTCGCTGCGATCGGAGCAGCCTTCTTCGCCGACGGCTTCCGGGTGCGACGTACGACAGGCTTGGCCGACGGCGCATGCTGAGCCAGCAGATCTTGGACCTGTCGCTTAGTCATGCCGCGCGCGATTGCGATTTTCTGGACTGACTCCGCGCGCGGACGGTTCTGGCCGCGCTCCCACATGTAAATGGCCTGGGCGCTGACCCCGAGCAGGATGCCGAATGCCTCCATCGTCAGCCCAAGCTTTTTACGCAGCTTCTTCAGCCCGCTGGCGGAGAACCGCGAGCGTGTTGCAGGAGCGTCTTCCGCGCGCTGGACAGCGACCGCGTTTCGACTTCCTGAGGCTATGCCCTTTTGAAGTTTGGCGACGTCAGCGCGCAGTGCCGCGATCATTTTGCGCTGCGCGCCCACTTGTTTGCGCAACGGTTCGACTTGGAGTTTGAGCTCCTTGCGCGTCAGTCGTGCTACTTCGGCTTTGAGAATCGTAGCGATGTTAGGCATGGGTGATCCTTGCTGTGGCCATTCGAGACTAGACGATTAGTTGTAGCCGGACAAATGGGGCTTGAGCGCGGTGAACTTCGCTAGCTGCTCATCCCAGCGATCCGGTGGAGCGATGGCCACGTCGTCCAACGTCCAGTCCGGAACGGTGTCGTCCAGGATCGCCTCGATCAGTTCGGGCGCGAGCAGCGTCATGTTGATCATGCGGGCGACGTAGCTGCGGTCGACATTCTCGCTGTCCGCGATGTCCTTCATGGACGCGACTTCGCCGGTGTCCAGCATCGCGCGCCATCGATAGCCGCGCACGAGCGCGGACTGGAGCGCAGTGAGCTCGGCGGAAAGCTCTGCGAACTGAACCTTGGTTTGGCGGAGACGACGCTTACCCGACCGGCGGCGAAGTTTGACGGGAACGCGGATGAGCGTGTCGCCATTGCTGATCTGGACGATGTCGGCGTCGCCGCCGACTTGGATGACGAGTTCGTTCATGCGTTGTCCTTCATGAGTTCTTGTATCGACGTGGCCGACCCCAGCGCATGCAGGCGGATCTCAATAGCGCTGTGTGTGACCACGACGCGCTCGATCAGCTGTTGTGCCAGCCGGGCTTGTTCTTCGGGGAAGAGCGACTCCCAGATGCGGTCGATCTGGCGCAAGGCGACGGTGACCCGCGCCTCATCCAGCGAGGGGTCTTTTGCGACGGCGGCCTTCACTACCTCGGCAAGTACGTCCTCGCGCTTGAAGATGTCGCGCAGCTGCTGCAGCACGATGTCTTCCAGCTCGCTGGCCGGAAGTCGGGGTAGCACGGACTCGGAGAGGCGGCCGCGCTCCATCGTCTCCCGCGTCTGGTAGTAGCGATAGAGCCGTCCGTTTCCCTTGGTGGTGTGCCAGGGGATCAGGGCGCGGCCGTCCGCCGCGAACACCAGGCCCTTCAACAAGAAGGAGATGCGCGAGCGCGTGACGTTGCCGCGCGCGACCGAGTTGGTCGAGAGCAGCGCATGGACTGCTTTCCACAGGTCCGAATCTATAATGGCCGGATGCGTGTCGGGAACCTCAGAGTCTCCATGCTTCAAGTGGCCGAGGTAAGTCCGGTTGTGAAGGATCTTGTGCAGCCCGCTCTTGTCCAGAACCTTGCCTTCGCGAAAGATCCCAGCCTTCGTGGTCCACGACTTGTTGCGGTACCCAAGGGCGCGCGCTCGCTCGGCGAGCTTCTGGATGGACTTCAGTGCCAGGAACTGGGTAAACGCCCAGCGCACGATCTCGGCCTCTTCAGGGTTGATGGCGAGACGGCGCTGCTCGATGTCGTAGCCCAGCGGCGGGATGCCGTGCATCCACAAGCCCTTGCGTTTGCTGGCCGCGAATTTGTCTCGGATACGCTCGGCGGTCACTTCGCGCTCGTACTGGGCGAAGGCGAGAAGCATGTTCAGCTGCATCCGCCCCATCGCGTCAGTGGTGTTGAAGTGCTGCGTGACCGAAATGAAGGTCACGTCGTGGGCGTCGAAGACCTTGATCAGGTCGTGGAAGTCCAGCAGCGAACGGCTCAAGCGATCCAGCTTGTACGAAACGATGACGTCCACGCGGCCGGCTTTGACGTCGGCGATCAGCCGCTGCAGGGCAGGGCGATCCAGGGTGCCGCCCGAGTAGCCGGCATCGTCGTACAACTCGCCCACCGGCACCCAGCCCTCGGAACGCCGGCTGGCGATGTAGGACTCCCCGGCGTCGCGCTGGGCGTCAATCGAGGTGTACAGCTGGCCCATGCCCTCATCGGTGGAGACTCTGGTGTACACCGCGCAGCGCAGGCGCGCGCGACCGTTCATGCCGCGCCCCGGACGATCCGCGCCGGCGCCAGCTCGCACTCCATCACCGACACATGGTACTTCTGCTCCAGCACCCGGAGCAGTTCGTCGTAATCCGCCGTCCTCGTTGAAAGGTGCTGGCGTCCGAGTACGGCGATGCAATCGATCTGCCGGGCCTCAGCGGCCTGGAGTAGGCGCTGCAATCCCGGGCGATTCTGGCTGTGCGCGCAGTAGCCGTCGTCGACGTAGACCGACAGTGTCGGGGTGACGTCGCAGCAGCGGTTGAGGGTTTCGACCAGCGTCACGCGCTGGACGGTGATGTGGTCGGGCGAGGCGATGGGAGTTTGGCAGTAGACGGCGATGCGCAGCGGCGTGGTCATGGGCGGGCCTCCGGGATGGGGGCGTCGTAGAGGAAGGAGTGGGGTGCGGAACGGGGCAGTCCAGGCGCTAATCGCGGGTGCGGCGCGGCGACCCAGAGGGCGACGTTGGCGCGCTCCAGCTTCATCTGCACGGTGAGCAGTTGGGTGTGGATGCGAGACAGGCGGTGGTACTCGGCGACCACGACGGCTTCGACGCCGCCGGCTTCGACGTGCGCCAGCAGCGATTGCAGGCCGGGCCGGTCCAGCGTCGTACCCGAATGGGCTTCGTCGCAGTAGATCACGCTCGCGTAAGCGCCCAATTGGGTGCGCAGGAACTGCCGCGTGATCCGGATCTGCTGGGTCAAGGCGTCGGAGTGGTAGCTGGGCGTGCGGATGTAGCAGGCGACGGTGCGGGGCGGTGTCATCGGGTCTTCCTTCCGGAAGCGGCATCGGCCTTGATGCCGAAGAAGAGCGGGCCGGACCAGCGCGTGCCGGTGATCTCGCGCGCAATCGCCGACAGACTGGAGTAGGGCTTGCCCAGGTACTCGAAGCGATCCTTGCCGAGGACGCGCACGGAATGCAGGGCGCCGTGGTAGTTTCGGGTGATCACGAGGCCGGGCTGCAGCCGGTTCTTGTCCTGCGCTTTCATGGTTCCGGTGCTCAGAAGGTGGCGGATGCGATCGTCGTTCGCGGCGACAATCGAAGAACGGGCCGCGCGCGCGGCGTCCTCTTGTATTCGGTGTGCCAGACGCCGCTCGACGTAGCGCCGGTTGTTGATGCCCGGCGGAGCGCCGAAGCGATCCGTCCACATCGCCTTCAGGTCGATCCACTTCATCTGGTAGAGCGATTCGATCTGGGCGATAACATTTTCAGGTAGCGGGTTAATGGACATCGCGTCGGTCTCTCCGTGGTGGTTTGAGGGCGCGGACAGTCACCCTCTCTTCGGAGGCGTTATCAAGGTCCACAGGGCGGTGCGCGGACGCGGAGTTTTTGCATCGCGTGCGCAGCAGGCCGGTGGCGAGTAGCTCGGCGACCATCAACAGTCGCTGCTGGGCAGAAGCGCGTATCGAATCGTTCATGAGATGTCCTTTTTCCTGCGGGGTGGTCCCGCGCGTGGGGTGGCGGATCTGGGCTCCGGCGCTCGGCGAATCCACACTTCGCCTTTGGACCAAGCAATGAAGCGCGAGGCGTTCTTCGAGAACAGTTGCCACATGCTGGTGTAGTTGTAATCGGTGTCGTAGCCGGCGCGTTCGACCAGGGCGCGCCAGCTGGTCGTGGCTTGACCGGATGCGTGCGCTTCTTTGAGCAAGCGCATGAACTCGCGTTGATTGCGACGCAGCTCCAGCGACTCGCCACCCAGGGTTAACCGGTTGTAGGGCGGCTGCAGGTCGAACCACAGCGTGGCGTCTTCGCGCAGCAGGTGCAGAAACTTGTCGGTGTCCAAGCGGATGCCTTCCACGTCCATGTGAGAGATTGAGTTCAATGCGACAAAGGTCTGGTTGGGATCGCCGTTGGGCGGCGAAGCGAGAGGGGACGAGGTGATCACGACGCGCCGACGCGTTCCGCTGTCGCGCTCCAGCGCCTGAAGGATTGGAGCAAGGTCTGGATGGAGCGCGGTTCGCAATAGGTACACGCAGGTGCGCGACGCATCGGCTCGGGACAGGCGCCACAGGCGTCCCTCGATCAGCGTCTCGGGCAGAGCATCCAGGTCCTCGACTTGGCGCGCCAAGGAGGCCGGCAGCCAGCTTTCGACTACGCTGACCGACAAGTACTCCGTGCCCAGCGTCACCACGCCCGCGCATCGACTGCATCGCACGGTGCGCTCGTCCCACACACCGATTTGCAACGACTTCTTGAGCTTGCAGCTCCGACATTCGACATGCCGGGCGCGTTTGGGCTCGGTCAACATACCGACTACTACGAACGGCTCCATCGCATCGTTGTCGTACGCTATGGCGGACGAGCCTGACCAGGCGCCAGACCGATACCGTAGACAGTCTCCCTTGAGTCACGTCCAAGCGATCGACGCCCCGGTTCTGCTGCTTCAGGGCGAGGCCGACCAGCGGTGCCCCCTGGGGCAAGCGGAGGAACTGTTTGCGCGCTTGGTACGCATCGGTCATGCCGAAGCCCGGATGGTCATCTTCCCGGGAGGTACGCACCACGTTTCGTCCACGGGGCGCCCAAGCCACCGAGAGGCCTTTTACAGGCACCTGGCCGACTGGGTTAGTGAGCGCTCCCGATCTTCCGACAAGCCCGACACCGCCTATGCCGTCTCTGAAGCGGAGGGCGTGAAGAGCAAAGATCGAACGAAGTCCCGGCAGAGCCCGACGACAATGCGGGAGGCTGCCAAGTAGCGGCTCAACTTCTTCGGCTTTTCGCGCGGCCTTAATGGTGCGCGGTTCAGCGTTTTACGCCAGATATCCCCCCGCCAACCGATGGAGATACGCCAATGGGCAGCACGAACATGCCGACGAGCGCCGTCAAGACGCCGAACAAGACCGTCACCGCCAAAACTCCGAGCAAATCCGCAGCCACCAAACAGTCGGCGTCCACGGCCGGGGCAAAGAAGACATCGAGCGCACGGGAGCTCATCGCTCCTAACGGCGACAAGCGGCTCGTTCGACGCGATGCTCAAGGACGTATCAAAGAGAGCGACGACCTTGGCCGCTCCCTGGCTCAAGACGTTCGTCGCTCTGCGAAAACGAAGGTCAAGGCCGGTCACGGTGATAGTGGAGACCAATCGCGCAAGTAATCGGCCGGAGCGGCGGCGAGATAGCGCGGGCGAGGTAGGAAGGCACTGCAGCCACCTCTTCCGAAAGAGCGCCTCCGCAGGTGAGCATAGATCGGTTGGACGAGAAGATGAAGAGCAGGCAGCAAAGAAACAAGGAAGTAACGATCACGCACTACCGCAAGGGCGGAGACGGTGCCGACCTGGCCCTCGATCAGATCAGCGATGATGTCCCCGACGAAGAGCTATTGTGGGTGGACATATCGAGCAGTGACGAAAGCCTCGTGCGCGAGACAGCCAAAAGGCTAGGCCTGTCAGAAGTACTGGCCGACCGATTGGCATCAAGGCGCGATGGGCCGTGGATCGACAGCGATGGGAGCCAATTCGCAGTTCTGGTCATGGCCGCCGTCCACGAAGGTAATCTGGCATTCCACGGTGCTCCATTTGCCCTGGCGGCCGGCAAGAACGTAATCCTATCTGTGCACGCCGATCCGCTGAACTTCGTCGATGAGCTGCGTTCACGTGAAGGGCGTCGGTCGAGAGTCGGTGCTCTAACGGCCGAAAGCTTCGTGGCGTCTCTGCTCGGATGGCATCTCGACAGTTACTTTCAGGCAGCGTCGGACTATGAGCGGTACGTCGAGCGATTGGAAGAGAGTGTCCTGCGAAGCCATGAGGGCGAGCGCCTGAACGAACTCCGACAGCTCCGTAAGGGCGCGTCAAGACTGCGGCGAATGCTGGCCCCTCATCGATACATCTTCTCCAGTCTTGCGCGGCCGGACTTTCGTCCAGATACGTGCTCGGAAGCGAAGAAGCAATTTACGTTGCTAGCCGATCATTACGAGCGCGCGATGGATGTCATCGAGAATGCCAGAGACCTCATGATCGGAAGCTTTGAGCTGTTTTCAAATCAAGTGGCGCTACAGACAAACGAAACCATGCGCGTGTTGACATTTATTACCATTGTAATCGGCCTGCAGACTGTCGTCGCTGGCGTACTAGGTATGAACTTCGATGCCCCGTTCTTCAAGACACATGCGCTGGGTTTCTGGATCGCTTTAGTCGGGATGGGTGTTTTGTGCATAGGAAGCTTACTTGTCGGACGCTGGAGACGCTGGTACTAGGATCTGGGCCATCAGCATGACGAACGATCAGGATGCTGACGATCGGGGTCTCATCGCAGCGCTGACGAAAATTTGTATGTGATCTAAAGATCGCCAGATTTCACAGGGCTCGCATTCGCAGCTTTTAAAAACTATCCGGAGCGTATTGGCCAGTGCGAAGCAAACCTAATTTCTTTCGAAGAAACGGCCTTAGCCTGGTACTGGCCGTGATCTTCCTGATCTTCCTGCTCGGACAGGTCCTGACCGGCCATGCCGCCTGGAACGAAGAGCTGCTGCGTGAAGGCCAGGCGCCGTTGAGCCTGTGGGCATACTTCGACAGCGGGCATTTCATTTCCGCGACCTTCGAGAACTGGGAAAGCGAGTTCCTGCAGATGGGCATGTACGTGCTGCTGACGGTGTGGCTGCGGCAATGGGGTTCGGCGGAGTCGCGCGGATTCGACGAGGAGCCCGACAAGATCGAACCGGGGCCGGCGCCGTGGCCGGTGCGCAAGGGCGGGTGGTGGCGCAAGCTGTACTCGCACTCGCTGACTGCGGCGTTCATGGGCTTTTTTCTCGCCTCGTTCGCATTGCACGCGTACGGTAGCTGGCGCCACGAGAACGACGAGCGCAGGCTGCAAGGGCGCGCACCGGAGACCTTTGTCGAGCACGTCGGCGGTTCCACGTTCTGGTTCGAATCGTTCCAGAACTGGCAGAGCGAGTTCCTGGCGGTGCTGTCGATCGTGGTGCTGTCGATCGTGCTACGCGAAGACAAGTCGCCCGAATCCAAGCCGGTGCGCGCGCCGCACCATCAGACCGGAGCTTAGGCGATGCTCGCAGGCATGCCGGCATGAGCGTAGTGACGCCCTATGTCAGCTATCTGCTGTGGCTGATCGCTGGCTACCTAGACTTCGCCTGCCACCGGCGCACGCAGCTACCGCAGACCTCTGGTCTACGCGAGTCGGCCTTGCATCTAGCGCAGTTGGCCTTGCTTGCGGTCGCCATGACGCTTGGACTGGCGCTGACCATTGGACCTGCGGTGTTCGCGGCGCTGGTCGTTCTGGTCGCATCGCACGCTGTGCTGGGCTTTCTCGACACGCGCCAAGCCTACGGCCGCCGCGAGATCCGTCCGTTCGAACAGCACCTGCACAGCGTGCTCGACCTGGCGCCGGTGGCGGCGCTGTGGTGGACGTTTTCCTGGTGGTACCGGGCCGACGCGCCACTCACCTGGCGCGATCCGCCGGCGCCGACGGCGGTGTGGATCACCGTGATCGCGCCGGCGCTGCTGCTGTGCGTCACGCCGGCCTTGCTCGAGCTCCGCGCCGCGCTCGCCGTCGCGCGCGCGCGACGCCGCAGCGAGCCCGCGCGAGGTTAGGGCACGAGCACGACCTTGCGGCAGTCCTCCTGCTTGCGGTCGAACACCTTGTAGCCCTCCTCGGCGCGGCTCAGCGGCAGGCGGAGGGTGATGATCTCCTCATCGCAGATCGCCGCTGGCGACGCGCTCGAACCCGGCTCAGGTCGCCGCTGAGTGGATCGCCGGGCCTGCGCCGGCGCGCCGTTCTTGGCGCCGGCGTTGGTTTCGCCGAGGGTGCTGGTCAAGGTTTCGGCGTCGGCGCCGGCATGCGCGCCCTCGGGCGGCGTGAGCGCGTCGGCGCGGCCGTGTTCGGCGGCCTTGTTCGGGTTGTGGTCCAGGCTCGCGGCCAGGCGATCCGCGGCCTGGCCTTGGCGGGCGATGCGCCGCGGACCTTCGGGCTCGGCGGACGGCTTGCGTTTCGCCCGTGCGGGCGCGGTGTCTGCGCGGTTCTTGTTCGGCTTCTTCGCGGCGGCTTTGCCGGCGGTGGACTTTCGGGACGGGACGGTCTTGCGTGTGGCCATTGCGGAGCCTCCGGAGGCGGGTGCGGAAGGCACCGCGGTAGACGACGCAATATCTGTGCCGCCACGCCGCGCCGATTCGACAGCGTCGCTGTGACGGGCGGTGCGCGCATTCGCGCAGCAGCTGCACGGCCGCGCAGTTCTTGCAGGCCGCGACGCGCTGCGGCGTATTCGCGGCCGCTATGGCGCGATCGCGGCTGGCACGGAAGCTGCGTCGCCAGGGTTACCCCTCCGAGGAGTCCGCTCATGCATGCGCTGAATCGCAAGACCGTCGCGACGCCGTTGCTGGCGTTGTCGTTCGCCGTCCTGGCTGGAGGCACGATCGGCGCACCGGCGCAGGATCCGCCGACGACCCGCACCACCTCGCCCGCGAACCGCGGCGGCAACCCGACCACCGAAGCGACTCAGCGCGATTCGGATTCGCAGGCGCTGGGCCTGCTCGCCGCGCTCAACGAAAACGAGATCGCCGCCGCGCGCCAGGCGCAGCAGAAGGGCGTGAGCGGTCCGTATCTGGAATTCGCGCAGCTGATGCAGACCCAGCACGGCGACAATCTGCGCAAGACCCGGCAGCTCGGCACGCCGGGGGCCGGCGCCGAAGTCGAATCGCTGAAGAACAAGGGCCGACAGGAGTTGGCCGAACTCGGCCGGCATCAGGGCAAGGATTACGAAGTCGCCTACGCCCGGGCGATGGTGAAGGGCCACGAGGAAGCGCTGGCCTTGATCGACGACCGCTTGAGCGACCTGGCGCGCTCGGCCGCGGTGAAGAGCCATCTGGCCCAGACCCGGCAGCACGTGGCCATGCATCTCGAGCTGGCCAAGGATTTGCCGGCCGCCGCCGCGACCGCGGCGCGCTGAGCGCGGCGCACGTCGGGCCCGGCGCACAGCCGGGTTCAGCGGAGAATCAGCGCAGCGCTATCGTCTGACGCATGCGCCCTTCAAGCGTGATCGGCATGCGTGCCGGCGCGGCACCGTGATCGTGGACGCGGTTCCATACCGTCTCGATCGCGGCGCGCGCCTGTGACCACTCCAGGCACGAACGCTCGCGCAGGCGCTGATAACGCACCTGGGTCGAATCCCACATTTCGTCCAGCGCGCGGCCGCGGGCGCGCAGGCAGGCGTCGAGCGCCACTTTGATCGCCGGCCGCACGTCTTCCAGGCGAAGGTGCGCGCAACCCGGCAGCGAACGATAATGCGATCGCCAATAACTCAGTTCGGCTTCGTAATCGATGACGAATCCATCGTTGCCGGCGTCCTGGCTGGGATACGTTTCGCAGATGCTGCGGCCCACGGCTCGATCTCCTGTTGGTTGCGGATGGTTGGTTGAGTTGCGCCCCTGAACGGCATGAACCGTAAAAGCGCCGGTGTGGATCGGTGGTGAAGATTCGCGTGGAAAACACGTTAAAAGCAAGCATCGGCCCGGTCGGCGCGGGCCGGCGTGGTTGATGGACGCGGTCGCTGGCTGAGTCGTGGGATAGGATCTTTCCTGGCTATAGGCGCAACCTGCCGGCGCGGCGCGGCGTAAGCGCTGCGCGCAGGCGACGCGCGCGTTAACGCGGTTTCCAGCAGGCGGGTGCCGCCGCACACGCAGCGCTAGCGGTGCGGGGCCCAGCGTGGATTCACCGTCTCGACAGGATCACGCGCCATGTGCCGCAACGAGATCGACGTCCAGCTATGCGCGTTCGAAGCAGCATTCCCGTTCCTCAAGGCCGCGATGGACGCCAGTTCGCTGGAGCGCGAGGTCTCCGGCTTCCGCGCGGAACTCGTCCCGCAGGCTGCCGACGACGCGGAGCGCAGCGAGATCGAAGCGCGCTTGGCGGCAGCGATGCGGTCGTAACGATCGCGCAGCCGATCACGGACGAGGCGGCTGCGGCTCGGGTGCGGGCTCGTTGCCGGTCTCGGCGCGCTGCTGGCAATCGGCCAGTGCCGACCCCGACAGTCCGCCGCAGGCCGTGCGCTCCGACGTTTGCTCGATGCCGGGCTCCCCGCGTTGCTGCGGCTGCGCCGCGCGCGTGGTGTCGCTGGTCGTCGAGCGTTCCGGCGTATCGCTGCGCCGGCGGTCGCACGCGCCGCAGGCCAGCGCGACGGTGAGCGGTAAAGCGAGCGCGGCCGCGGCCGCGCACAGGCGCGCGGCGTTCACGAGTCCGTCTCCCGCGAAGGCGGGGAGGGTTCCAGCCACGGCTCGCCGGGCGCTGCCTGCGCACGCGCGGACGGCTGCAGGTGGTCGTGGACCTCGCGCACGCCAGGCACCGCGCGGATCGCGCGCAGCGCAGCGTCGCGCCGGGCATCGACGATGTGGCCGGTCGCGACGATGCATCCTTCCTCGGCCTGCACATCGATGCATCCTTCCTCGGCCTGCACATCGATGGACCCGCCGAGCCCGTTGCGGTCGAGCGCAGCGCGGACCGCGGCGACCAACCGAGCGTTGTCGGTGTCGTCCGCGACGCCGGCGGCGCTCGCAGTGGTGGGAATGTCTTCGACGCCGTGGCGCTCGGCCGCGGCGTCGTTGCCGGGCCGTGCGGCGCGGCGCGAATCCAGCAGGCAGGCGGCGGCCACAGTACCGGCGGCGAAGGCGAGGGCGTGAGTCAATAAACGTGTCATGGAAATCTCCTGGCGGGGTGAAGCAACGAAGGGACGGATGTGGTCGCCGGCGCCAGCGCTGAAGGATGTCGCCGGTGTGCAAGCGGTGGCGGCGACCGCGCTGCGGCGCGCTTGAGGCGCAGCGGCGAACTGACAAGGGCGTTCGATCGTGCGGCGGAGCAACAGGGTCGTGTGCGCGGCGATAGCGTCGCGTCAACCCGATGCGCCGCTGTCTGCAGCGCGGGTTAACGGCTGCAGCCGTAGCGTTAACGTTCTCTGCTGCGCCGCCGGCGCGGCGCGCTGCGGTCGAGTTGGATCCACGCTGGCGCGTGATCGCTGGGCTTGGCCAGCGCGCGCACCCAGCGGTCGACGCCGGCGTCTTTCAGTCGCGGCGCCAGCACCGCATTCAACAGCAGATGATCGATGCGCAGCCCCGCGTCGCGTTCCCAGTGGCGACGGAAGTAATCCCAAAACGTGAAAGGCCTGGGCTCGGGGTGCTGTTGCAGCAACGCATCGGTCCAGCCCTGGTCGAGCAGGCGCTGGTAGCGGTCGCGGCTTTCCGGCTGCAATAGTGCGTCGCGGCGCCACGACTTCGGGTCGTAGATGTCGGCATCGGTCGGCACCACGTTGAAATCGCCGGCCAATACCACCGGATGCTCGCTGTCGGCCCAGGCGCGCGCGTGGCGGATCAGGCGGTTGAACCAATCGAGCTTGTAATCGAACTTGGGTCCAGGCTGCGGATTGCCGTTGGGCAAATACAGGCAGCACACCATCAGCCCGTGCACGGCCGCTTCCAGATAACGGCCTTGGACGTCACTGTCGTCGCCGGGCAGGGCGCGACGGATCTCCACCGGTTCGACGTCGCGCCCCAGGATCGCGACGCCGTTCCACGAGCGCTGCCCTTGCCACAGCGCACCGTAGCCTGCGCTTTCCAGCTCGGCGCGCGGAAATGCGGCATGTTCGGCCTTCAGTTCCTGAAGGCAGACCACGTCCGGCGCCTCGCGTCCGAGCCAGCGCAGCAAATGCGGCAGGCGCGGGCGTATGCCGTTGAGGTTGAAGGTCGCAACTTTCAGGGTCTTGCGTTTCATGGCCGTCGCGGCGCGGTTGTCGTGGTCAGCTCATCGCCGCCGGCGCGGCGTAGTCGAGCGCCTGCACGCCGGAGGTTTCCAGCACCGGGCGCAAATGTTCCTGTTCCTGCGCCGGCGCGTCCACCAGGACCAGAATGCGGCCGGCCGCGATTTCGTCGTCGAAGCGCTGGCGCACCGGATCGGGCAAGGACGACCCCATCAACGCCGAAGCCCACGTACCCACCGCGGCGCCGACCGCCGCGACCAGGGCCGCGCCGGCCAAGGTCACGCCCAACGGCGTGATGACGGTGGCCGCCAAGCCGGCGAGCAAGCCGGTGGCGCCGCCGACGCCAGCGCCGCGCACAGCGGCGGGAATGAAGTCGGTGTCGGCCTGCTTGTGGCGGTCGGCGATGCGTTCGAGTTCGATGTCCGAGCGCGCGACCAAGGAAACGGCGTCGTCGCCGATGCCTTCTCCGCGTAGCAATGCCAGGGCCTTGCGCACAGTTTCGATGTCGCGGGCGAGATAGACGCGGCGTTCGATCATCGGTGGCTCCGGTTGCGGATGTGGCTCGCCGTTACGCTGCACGGCGCGGCGTTAGCAGCCCGCGAAAGCGGCGCGTCCGCGGTGCGCTACGACGAAGTTGCGCGCAGATCGTTCCGTGAGCGAAGCGTTTTCGCTCGCACTTCCGCGCCGTTAAGCACGTGCGTACGAAGCGTTCGCGCGGCGTGCGCTTGTGCCGGTGCGCGGCCACGGCCGACTAACTTTTGCGGGTGCATGGTAGCTCAGACGTATCGACGCACCTTCGAGGCAACCATGAACCAGGCAGCCACCGGTAAGAAGGACGAACTGGACCGAGCGCTGGACGACAGCTTCCCCGCCAGCGATCCGCCGGCCGCGACCTCCGGCACCACCGCGACCCCGACCCAGCCCCACACCGCCGCCGTGCATCGGCCCGAAACGGGGCTGGTACATGTATACCGAGTCGTCGCGCCGCCGGATGCGGACGCCCCGTTCGGCCGTCAGCCGACGTACTCGGCCGGGCGCTGGACTTCTGCGGGAACGCCTGCGCTGTACGTGTCCGGCAGCGCGGCCGGCGCGATCCTAGAGCATCTCGCCCACGCGCCGCACGAGCAGGAGTTGCTGCTGGCATCGGCGACGCTGCCCGACGATTGCGTCGTCGTGCAGGCGGCGCTGCCATCGACGTGGTCGGACTTCCCGCACCACCCGCAGGCGCAGTGCATCGGCGATCAATGGGTCGAGGCCGGCGCTTCGCTGGCGCTGAAGCTGCCGAGCGCCCTGGCGCCGGACAGCTTCAACTACCTGATCAACCCGGGCCACGTCGACAAGGTGCTGATGCAGTCGATCCAGGTGCGGCCGCTGCGGATCGATCCGCGTTTGACCCAGCGCACGGAGGCCTCATGAGCGACGCCGCCTCGCACGCCAGCGCACGCACGCTGCCGATCTGGCAATCGCTGGACGCCCTGACCCAAGCAGGGTTTCGCGGCCGCGCGCCGCGTGAGGCCGACGTGGTGGTGATCGGCGCGGGCATCGCCGGGCTGACCACCGCGACCGCGCTGCTGCAGCAGGGGCGCCAGGTCGCCTTGATCGACCGCAGCGGATTCGGCGACGGCGAATCGCTGCGCACCACCGCGCACCTGGCCAGCGCGCTCGACGACCGTTACACCCGGCTGCGCCGCTGGCACGGGCCGCAGGGCGCGCGCCTGGCGGCGCTCAGCCACAGCGCCGCGATCGATTGGCTCGAAGCCTTTTGCGCGGCTGCCGGCGGCTGCGGATTCGCGCGCGTATCGGGCTATCTATTCGCTCACGACGGCAACGCCGAGCGCCTGCGCGAAGAAGCGCAGGCGGCGCGCGATGCCGGGCTCAACGCGCGGCTGATTTCCAGCGGCCTGTCGCCGTGGCCGCAGTTGGGCGCGATGCTCGAATTCCCGCAGCAGGCGCGCGTCGATATGGGACTGCTGATGCAGGCCCTGGCGCTGGCGGCGATCGAACAAGGCGCGGTCTGCGTGCACGCCGACGCCGTCGCCGTCGAAGGCGGCGCGCCGGCCTCGGTGACGCTCGACGACGGCGCCGTGATCGCCGCGCGCGCAGTCGTGGTCGCCACCAATACGCCGTTCAACGAACGCGTGTCGCTGCACACCAAGCAGGCGGCGTACCGCAGTTATGTCGTCGCCGCGCAGTGCCGCGAGGGTGCGGTGCCCGATGCGCTGTTGTGGGACGACGCCGATCCGTACCACTACGTGCGCTGGCTGGAAGACGCCGAACGGCCTGGGCACGGCTGGGCCATCGTCGGCGGCGAAGACCATCGCACCGGCCAGGACGCGGACACGACCGCCTATGTGCGCCTGCAGGACTGGGCGAAGCAGCGGTTTCCCGGTCTGGGGAACTTCACCCACGCTTGGTCGGGCCAGATCATGGAACCCGCCGACGGCCTGGCCTTCATCGGCGCCGACCCGGCCGGTGCGCAGAACGTCTTCGTCGCCACCGGCGATTCGGGCAACGGCGTGACTCACGGCACCATCGCCGGCCTGCTGTTGAGTGAGCTGATCCAGGGACGGCCGCATCCCTGGAGCGCGCTGTACGATCCGTCGCGCAAGTCGGTGCGGGCCGGCGGCGAATGGCTGCAGGAAAATGCCAATACCGCTGCGCAGTATTCCGATTGGGTGACCCCCGGCGACATCCGCGACGCCAGCGAGCTCGGGCTCGGCGAAGGCGCGACGTTGCGGCGCGGGCTGCGCCGGCTGGCCGTGTATCGCGACGGGACCGGCGCGGTGCACACGTTCTCGGCGCGCTGCCCGCATCTGGGCTGCGCGGTGCGCTGGAGTCCGCAGGAAAAATCCTGGGACTGCCCCTGCCACGGCTCGCGCTTCGACGCCGTCACCGGCGCGGTCCTTAACGGTCCCGCGCAACGGCCGCTGGAAGCGGCCGATCCGGATCGCGGCACGGATTGATGCGCGCCGGCTTCGACAAGGTCGTGATCGCGGCGTTGCTCGGCAACGCGGCGGTCGCGGCGACCAAATTCGTCGCCGCGGCCTGGACCGGCAGTTCGGCGATGCTCAGCGAAGGCGTGCATTCGCTGGTCGACACCAGCAACCAGTTGCTGCTGCTTTACGGTTTGCGTCGTGCGCAGCGCCCGCCCGACCTCAGCCATCCCTTCGGTTATGGGCGCGAGCTGTATTTCTGGGCGTTCATCGTCGCGCTGATGGTGTTCGCGGTCGGCGCCGGCGTTTCGCTGTACGAGGGCGTGGCGCACATCCGCGACCCGCATCCGATCGACCGACCGCTGGTCAGCTACGCGGTGCTGGCGGCCTCGCTGCTGTTCGAAGGCGGCAGTTGGTGGGTCGCGCTGAAGCGATTCCGCCAAGCCAAGGGACGCCGCGGCTGGATGCAGGCGTTCCGCGACAGCAAGGACGCCACCACCTTCACTGTTCTGTTCGAAGACACCGCCGCGATGCTCGGCCTGCTGCTCGCGTTCGCAGGCATCGCCCTGTCCCAATGGACCGCGGACCCGCGTTACGACGGCTACGCGTCGCTCGGCATCGGCGCGGTGCTCGCGGTCACCGCGATTCTGCTCGCGCGAGAAACCAAGGGCCTGTTGCTGGGCGAGGCCGCGCAGCGCCAGGTTGCGGACGACATCCTGCGCATCGCCAACGCCGACCCGGCGATACGCCGGGCCAACGGTGTGTTGACCCAGCAGCTGGGTCAGGAATCGATCATGGCGGCCTTGAGCGCGGACTTCCACGATGCCTTGACCACGCCGCAGATCGAAGCCTGCATCCTGCGCCTGGAAGCCGCGGTGCGTGGCGAGCATCCGGATGTGATCGCCTTATTCGTCAAGCCGCAGACCGCGCAGACGTGGGAGCGGCGCAGGCTGCGGCTCGAAGCGGAAGCCTGAGCCGTCGGATACGGATGCTTCGCCCCATCCGGCCGGCTAGTCGTCGTCGGCGAAATCCTCGTCGGTGTCGTCCGCGTATGCCGATTCGCTGTCCGCTGCAGCGGGTTCGAGCAAAGTGTAGTCGTCGCGGGTCTTGTCCTGGATCACGCGGCCGACCGGATACGCATCCAGCGCAGGCAGGCGCAGTCCCTTCAACGATGCGCCGGGAAACCAGCCACCCGGCTTCAACCAGCGTTGCCAGCGGTCGGCAGGAACGAACACCGGCCCATCCTGGGTCAACGGCGCGGGGATCGCCGGATTGGGGCCGGTCAGCAGGGTGAACGTGTAGAGCGCGGGCCCGTCGCGATCCCAGCATTCCCACAACCAGGCCAGCAGCAAAGGCTCGCCCGAACGCGCGTGGATGAAGTACGGCCGCGCCGGCGCAGTGTTGCGGTCCCACTTGTAGTAGCCGCTGATCGGCACCACACAATGCTGCGACTGCCACGCTCGCCGGTACATTCGGCTGCGCGCGGCGCGATCCAGGCGCGCGGTGACGGTGGTGTAGCGCGTCTGCGGCGACGGCGACCACGGCGGCACCAGGCCCCAAACGCATTCGCGCAGGCGCGGGCCGTCGGGCATGCCGAGAACGGCGACGGCGGTGTCGTGGCCGGCGATGTTGTAGCGGTCGGGCGCGGCCCGCAGCGCATCGGCGAAGGCGGGGAAAGTGGCCGACGCCCAGTCTGTTTCGGCCGAAAGCGCCTGCACGAATCTACGCATACCCGCGAGCCTGCTGCGGTGCGGCGATGCAGAGGCGGGCGAGCGCGCCGAGCGGCTTGACCGACATGGCCTACTGCGGCTGCGAGTCGCTGGGATGGTGAACGCCATCGCTGACCGGCACCGGATCGAGCCATAGCGGATCGACGCTTTGCAGACAACCGACGTTGACGCCGTATTCGTTGGGATCGGAGCGCCGCTGGTGATGGGTATAGACACCGCACACCGAGCAAAAGTAATGCTTGGCTGTTCGGGTATGGAACTGGTAGAGCCTCAGCGCTGCGTGCCCCCTAACGACTCGCAGATCGGGCAGCGGCACCGTTGCCACGATTGCGCCCCGGCGACGGCATAGCGAACAGTCGCAACGCTGCGGATCGACGATGCCGTGCGGCAGCCGCAGCTCCAGTTCCACCGCGCCGCAATGGCAGGTGGCGCGGTGGACCGGCCCGATCGTCGTGCCGCCGACAGATCGAATGCGTGTTGCGCTCACGAGGCCTTCCCTTCGCCGCGGAAGCGCCGGCTGCGCCAGGCCAGCATCTGTCCGACCACCGCGGTCGCCAGCAGGCAACTGTTGGTGACGACGAATACCCAGTTGTCGAGCAAGACGCTGTACACCACAAATCCCAGCGAGGCCGCACATTGTCCGATGAACAGCCAGCTCGACACGCCCTCCTGATCTGGGCTGCGGGCTTGCTTGACGATTTGGCGCACCAAGGTGGCGATCAGCACAGCGGAGGACATCCATCCGATCCAGTCCGATTGCATGGGACCAAAAGCCTCCAGTCTTGGGCGTATGGCGGGGCTCGTTCCACCGCGGGGCGTGAATCCGGCAGACGGCGGTCGTCACTGTGCTTTCCCGCGGTTCGTAGCCGCTGCCGCGGTCGTCAAATACGCTGCAATGCCCATGGTTAGGGATCTGCGAAGGCGACCGCCCGCCGCGAAGACGTCGAACGAACACCCGCCGGGCGATGAAACTACACCGGCTGGCGCGGCCATTGAGGTGGGCATGGGCATCCTGGAACGAAAGCGTTGGACGCGGCGGCAGGTCGGCGTCTGGTTGCTCGGCGCTGTCCTGACGACCGCCTTGGTGGCATGGATCGCGGTGAACTTGGCCGGTCCGGAAAAGCGCATTCAGCGCCTGCCGGAGCACCGCTACGGAGTGGAAGACCCGCAGTTCCGGCGCGAAATGTCGATCATGCTCGGGCCGGGCATCGTCGCCGGCAATGAAGTCGTGGATCTGCAGAACGGCGACGAGATCTTCCCGGCGATGCTGGAGGCGATTGCGGCGGCGCGGCGTTCGATCACCTTCGAGACTTACATCTATTGGTCAGGCGAGGTCGGCCGGCGTTTCAGCCGTGCGCTGGCCGAGCGCGCGCGCGCCGGCGTCGAGGTGCGCCTGACCGTCGACTGGCTCGGCAGCGCCAAGATGGATGCGGACTTGCTCGATGAGATGCGCAGCGCCGGGGTGCAGATCGAGCGTTATCGGCCGCTGGACTGGTACAGCTGGGACCGGTTCAACAACCGCACCCATCGCAAGCTGTTGGTGGTCGACGGCGCCGTGGCGTTCACCGGCGGTGTCGGCATCGCCGACCAGTGGCGGGGGCACGCGCAGGACCCCGAACATTGGCGCGAGGCGCATTTCCGCCTGCGTGGTCCGGTGGCTGGTCAGTTCCAGGCCGCCTTCAACGACAACTGGATCAAGATGACCGGCCGGCCTCTCTCAGGGCCGGTCTATTTCCCGTCGTTGGCGCCGGTCGGCGGCGTCGACGCGCAGATGTTTCTCAGTTCGCCCACCAGCGGCAGCGAGAGCATGCACCTGATGTACTTGATGGCGCTCACCGCCGCGCGGCGTTCGATCGATCTGTCTGCGTCGTATTTCGTTCCGGACGAACTCATCGTACAACCGCTGTTGCGCGCGCGCTTGCGCGACGTGCGCGTGCGCATCCTGGTCCCCGGCGAGCACACCGATTCGGAAACCGTAAGGCTCGCGTCAAAGGCGCAATGGGGCGCCCTGCTCGCGGCGGGCGTCGAATTCCACGAATATCGGCCGACGATGATGCATGTGAAGATGTTGATCGTGGACGACTACCTGGTGTCGGTGGGCTCGACCAATTTCGATATCCGATCGTTCCGGCTTAACGATGAGGCCAGCCTCAACGTGTACGACCGCGGATTCGCCCAGCGCATGCGCAGGGTGTTCGAGAGCGATCTGGCTCGGTCCCGGCCCTACACGCGCGACGCGTGGCTGCAACGGCCCTGGCATCAGCGCGTCCGCGAGGCTTTGGTCCGCCCCTTGCGTTCGCAACTGTGAGGCGGGCGTACGGTGGCGCGGTGATCGGCTTGCGAGCGCGGTGGATGAGATGCACGCATCGGTCGAAATGCCGATAGTCACTCACCGGTCGCCCATTCCAGGAGTCGCGGCCCGTTACGAAGGCGGCGCCGCGGCAGTCGAGTCTCCGCCGGCGCAACCTGTCATGGATGCAGCGAACGCGACTGCGCGCAGCGCGCATGCACCGACTGCTTGAGTACTGCGAGGGCCACCGCGGTACGGCGCCGGCTCGGTGCGGCGACGCAATCGGCGGGGATCCGCACCGTCAGGTCGCGCATGTGCGCATCGATCGCGGTGGCTGCGATGCACACATCGGTCGAAATGCCGGTGATGGCCACTTCGCGGCAGCCGCAATGCTCAAGAAGCACCGCCAGCGGCGTGGAATGAAAGGCCGACTGTTTGGGCTTGAGCACGTAGAAGTCGTCCGCCTCCGGCGCTAGCAAGTCCGCTATCGGCGCGCCACGGCAAGTCTCGTGGCGGCAGACCGCGACCAGTTCGCGGAAATCGGCGTGCCACTGGCCGAAATTGTCGTTGGCGTAGATCACAGGCGCGCCGACGCGGCGGAAGCGGCGCTTCAGCGCGGCGATCCGGCGCGCGGCCGGCAGCGCCTGCTTGAGCAGCGCCTGCCCGTCCGCGAAATCGAGGAAGTTGAACATGTCGACGATCAGCAGGGCGATCTGGGGCGGAGCGGCGTTCGTCATCGATCATCGATTCCGCGACGGCTTGGACGTTGGCGAAAGCAAGCTTTCTGAAAAGCTGCCTCCGGACAGGTTAGCGCGCCGCGAAGAGTGGAGCGACCGCGCTGGATTCACGCGATCGGAAGAAGTACGGCGCTATTTTCGATGCCCTGTCCATTGGGAGCGATCGACGATGGCCAAGAAACCTACCCGTTCCAAAGGCGGTGCATCGGATCACCTCGTCCAGGCCAGTACCACTTCGCAGCGGCAGTAGGCCATTCAGGCCGACGTGGAGCGCAAGGACGCCAGGAAGGCGGCGAGCTCGGGCAAGAGGGCGCCGGTCCAGGCCGGGCCTCGGCAACATCCCGAAAACCCGCTGCCCAAGCAGCATCAATCCAAGCCTGGCCACGAGCACCTGCTCGAGCCCGCGCCGGAATTCCTCTCGCGCGACTATCGCGGCAGCGGCAAGCTCGATGGGAAGGTCGCTCTGGTGACGGGCGGCGACTCGGGCATCGGCCGCGCGGTCGCGGTGCTGTACGCGCGCGAAGGCGCGGACGTGGCGATCGTCTACCTGAGCGAACACCAGGACGCACACGACACCCGCGCCTGCATTTAGGACGAAGGCCGGCGGAGCCTGGCCATCAGCGGCGATGTACGCGATTCGCGGTTCTGCGCGGATGCGGTCGCGCAGGTCGTCAATGCCTTCGGCCGGCTCGACATCCTGGTCAACAACGCCGCGTTCCAGCAACACAGCGATGCGCTTGAAGATCTGACCGATGCGCATTTGCAGGAGACCTTGCAAACCAACATCGCCGGTTACTTCTACATGGCGCGCGCCGCGCTAGCGCACTTGCCGCGCGGCGGCGCCATCATCAACACCGGCTCCGAAACCGGCCTCTTCGGCAATGAGCGCTTGCTCGACTATTCGGCCACCAAGGGCGCGATCCATGCGTTCACCCAAGCGCTCGCCAGCCAGTTGCTGCCGCGCGGCATTCGGGTGAACGCAGTCGCGCCGGGTCCGGTGTGGACGCCGCTCAATCCCGCCGACCGCCCGGCCGAAGAAGTCGCCACATTCGGCCAGGACAGCGACATGGGACGTCCGGCCCAGCCCGAGGAGATTTCGCCTGCCTATGTCTTCCTCGCGTCCGCGTTGATGTCGTCGTATGTCAACGGCATCGTCTTGCCGGTCACGGGAGGACATCGGGGTGACGGCGCGCGGACATGGATAACGCCGCCGCTAGAGATGCGCGCAGTGTTACGTCGACGACCGCGGCGTGCGTCGCATTTTTGCACGAGATTCGGATATGACGTGGAATTCTACGAAGTAGTCAGCGCTGTTCAGCACTATTGCACGGAGAGCCGCCCTCTCAGGCAGCGTATAGTCGCATGTTATGTCCCGAGATTTGGCCCGCACCCGGCTTTTCGGCGCCCGTGAGCCGAAGTCGCCTGTAATGCTCGGTCGCGGGATACCGCGCGAATTAAAACATCGTCCCAGCCTATGGTTGAACTCTCGCCGACGTCGTCCGCGGGATACGCTGCGGGGGTTAAGCCGCCGTCCATGTGTGAACAGTTCTGTACGGGTTCCGAGAGGCAATGCTTGCGCCAAGTCCTGCAACCTATGTCGCTTCGCGCGGATTGGAACTGCGTTCGCTTTACCGCGCCGCCTGCGCATCGCTCCCGTGGAAGTGAATCGACCAGAGCGGTGTTCATGCATTACCTCAAATTGAGGGCAAGTTCGAACGACTTGGAGGGGCCGCACGCGGGGTCTATCCATGAACATTGCTTGGCGGGGTTACACCGGGCAGCCCCCGCCCTGCGCCTCATTCTGCACACGTCAGCAGAGTAAGATCTGAAGCGCAAATGCCTCAGGGAGCTTCGGGATCACTGGATGTATAGCGTTGCCCTGAGATCGGGTTGCGGTATACCCCCGCGGACTGCACCACGAGAGTGTTCCCAAGGGGCGAAAGGATGCGTAACTCTCCATCAAGGAAAGATTCATTGGCCGCATAGGGCGCGCCGCGAGGGGCGCCATGTAAGCATTGCAGATAACATGGCCTGTCATCCGACGTCATGGCTTTGATCAGCCAAGAGTGGAAGTGAATCTTCATCGCCTGCGACCTCGAGTCCCCCATGTTGCTGTACCCGCCCGAGCGGTTGCATTGCGTTGCAGGATCATGTGATGCCTTAAGGGATCTATGCAGCCAGGACGGGAGGGCGGGGGTTAACACTCTGCGGTAGCGGTGATCGTGTGTAATTTAGTGGAGGCCTGTTTGCTGCCTTCGGCTTGCGCGTTCCCACGCTATCCATACGATCGGAATCGCGCCGTCCCATGACAGGGAAGAGTTCCCTCGTATGTCAGCATACCTAGCGCGAAGCTTGGGAAGCAGGTCCTCGAAAGAGATTTCCGGGGAAGTGATATGGCCGAAGATACCCAGGTACAACGCAGGCGCGAATTCGCTGAAGAGCAAGTCGTGACGGAAGAATGGGGCGTCTTGGTAGTGTGTTGCCCAGTAGGCTAGGCCGCCGCGGCTGGTGGCGCAGGGAAGCGCGTGCATGAAGTAAGCCCCGATGAGTGGATGGATGCACAAGCTTGCGCTGCTGAGCCGTGATACGCGATATGGCGCTTCAGTCAGCTGACGAGCGGTTACCAACACCCTCGTAGAGTTGGTCGCCCTATCAATAGGGGTTACACCGTACGCCCCTTCTATGGTGAATGCCAGCTATTTATTTTTTCGTAATGCGGCTGGTTAAATGCGCTATAGCGCATACTCGTGACCCTGCTACGCGGGGCGAGGCTCGATGGAGTGGTATATCTATTGGTTCCTGTTCACCCTGTCGAACGAACAGGCGTCCAGATGATCGTGCCGGACGCATTGCACGAATGTGGATACCGGCGTGTGGATCGATCACTGTCTCCGTTTAGCGAAGCAGTTGAACGATCCTTGGGTAGAGAATTTCTGTCTATTCATTGCGTGATTCGCCGTGAATTTTTTTGGCTTCCAATGATCGAAGCTCGACTACGTAAGCTGATGCAACAAGCCAGATGGCATGGCAAGCTCAACCCTGTGGCTCACTGAGGTACTCATGCAGCAGAACTTTGACATCGCCATTGGGCGATGTGAGTCGGTCGATGGGAAAGAGGTGGTCGTACAACTGGACACGGCGATGGTTAGTCGCTTGGTGCCAGGACACCCCTGGAACAGAAACGGAACCAGTAGACTTCGGTTGTCACCGGCACTGTGCAGCGTATCGCGGCCGCCACAGGCGGGGCGCGAGGCATTTCTCGATCGAGACGCCATTCTCAGAAACCCGCCGGGGCGCTTTGACTTGCTCGGTGACGGCCAATACACAGTGATTCGACTGAAAGCGCTGGCGGCGAATACGGAGCCTCAGCCTTTGGTGCCATCGGTCAAGCTGACTTGGTCGGAACGATCTCAGCGTCGGCGATCCAGGGCTTAGCTCTTTTGTTGAGCTATAAATGTGGGCTGCCTGCCGCGGGTGGGCGTTAGTCGCGATGCTCTACGACGCATCAACGCAAACGGGGTTCCCGGAATTGGCTAATACAATTTCAACGGAATGCCACTAACAGTGCGCTCTCGATAGTCTTCACGCACCTCTCGGCAACAAGGCCCCGACATGGCGAAGCGACGACACACTTCGGGGCGGGCGTCATAGATAGCACAACACATGCGTGCCGGGTCGATGGCGACGCACCAACCTTCTTCGTCTCGTGCCATGACCGTAAGTCCACTGGACGTATGCGTCGTTAGATGATCCGGTATCCGATCCTCAGGTTGGACGACTACAGTCAATCGGCAGCAGACTGCATCGCAACTTGCGCACAATGATTTCTTCGAGGTGGTTGGGGTGTTCAGCGCCTAATCCATGTTGCGAGGGTAAGAGAGATTTCACTTGGCGGTAGCCTAGCAGCTGCGAGTATGAGTTCCCGGCGATGGCTCGCCGCTGATCTTGGTCTGCGATGCCTCAGCTTTGGACGATACTCAGCCGCTGGTTGCGCCTGCGCACGCGCTGGTGGCGCTGGCGCCGCGTCGCCGTCCACGCCGCGGTGCAAGTCGAAGGGCCGCTGCGGTCGCAGCTGTTCAGCGTCGAACAGATGGAACGGCATGGCGAGGCGTTGGCGCGCCAGCATCAGCTGCGCGCCCGTGCCGGACCAGAGCGGCTGCTGGCCCGGCTGGGGGAGAACGCGGGTCTATTGGATGACGCCTACTTGTTACTTACGCGGATGGTCCGCGACGATATGCGCGTCACGCCAGCCGCCGAATGGCTTCTGGACAATTACTACCTGATCGAAGAGCAAATTCGCACTGCGCGCCGGCATTTGCCCAAGGGCTATAGCCGCCAACTACCATGCCTGAGCCAGGGCACGTCGGTCGGACTACCTCGCGTCTACGATCTCTCGCTCGAAGCCATCGCGCACGGCGACGGCCGCGTCGATGGCGAAACACTCGGCCGCTTCGTCGCCGCCTATCAATCGGTCGCGCCTTTGAAACTAGGCGAGCTATGGGCAATCCCGATCATGCTCAGGCTGTCGTTGATCGAGAATTTGCGCCGCATGGCGGTGCGGGTGATGCGCGATGGCGCCGATCACCGGCTGGCGCGGGAGTGGGTGGGCCTGCTCGACAAGACCGCTGCGGAAAGCCCCAAGGACGTCGTTCTGATCGTCGCCGACATGGCGCGTTCGCAGCCGCCGTTGACCGGCGCGTTCGTGTCCGAACTCACCCGCGGCTTGCAAGCGCGCGGCTCGATGCTATCGATGCCGGTCGCGTGGCTGGAGCAATGGGTCGCCGATGGCGGCTACAGCATCGAGGCCTTGGTGCATCTGGAAAGCCAGCAGCAGGCGGCGGACCAGGTGTCCATCAGCAATAGCATCGGCAGTCTGCGCTTCCTGGCCAAGATGGATTGGCGCGAGTTCGTCGAAGACAGTAGTTGGATCGAGCGCCGCCTGCGCGAGGATCCGGCCGGCACTTACGCGCGCATGGACTTCGGCACCCGCGACAGCTACCGCCACGTGGTGGAAAAGCTGGCGCGGCTGGGCGGCGTCAGCGAACAGCAGGTGGCCGACATCGTGCTGCAGCTGGCGCAAACGGGCGCGCAGGCAAGGGCGGCCGACGACAATCTAGGGCACGTGGGCCACTACCTGGTCGACGAGGGATTGGCGCGGACTCGGGCCCAGGTCGCCGTCGCTGCGGGGCGGCCCCGGCCGAGCTTGTGCTGGCGTCCGGCGAGAATTCCGCTACCGGTCTATCTGATACCGATCGCCGCGATCGCCGGCTTGTTCGCCTGGGGCGTGCTGTCACAGTATGCAGCGACTGTCGTACCTGTGTGGTTGCTGGCGATCCTCGCGGCGATCGTGTTCAGCGAGCTCGGCATCGCCCTGGTCAACTGGGCCGCAACCTTGCTGGTGGCGCCGCGGCCCTTGCCGCGCATGGATTTCTCCAAGGGCGTTCCGGAGCATTCGCGCACCCTGGTGGCGGTGCCGTGCATGTTCGGCAGCGCGCAGGGCGTGGACAGCTTGGTCGAAGGCCTGGAAGTCCGCTTCCTGGCCAATCGCGACCGCCACATCCACTTCGCGCTGCTGAGCGATTTCCTCGATGCCGACCGCCAGGAACTGCCGAGCGACGACGCGCTGCTGGCGCGCGCCGCGCAACAGATTGAAGCGCTGAACGCGCGCTATGCCCCCGACAGCGGCGGCCTGTTCTTCCTGTTCCATCGCGCGCGCCAGTGGAACCCGCGCGAAGGCTGCTGGATGGGCCACGAGCGCAAGCGCGGCAAGCTGTCGACGCTGAACCGGCTGCTACGCAGCGGCCGCCACGACGAGTTCGCGCGCGTGGTCGGCGACACCGCGCCGCTGCGGCAGGTGCGCTACGTCATCACCCTGGACAGCGACACCCGCTTGCCACACGACGCCGCGCGCGCCTTCATCGGCACCATGGCGCATCCGCTCAACCGCCCGCACCTGGACGGCGGCCAGGGCCGGGTGGTGCGCGGCTACGGCATCCTGCAGCCCAGCGTCGGCACCATCCAGAGCGAGCGCCGCGCGACCCGGTACGCGCGCATGTTCGGCAACGAGCCGGGCATCGATCCATACACTCGCACCGTATCGGACGTGTATCAGGACCTGTTCGGCGAAGGCTCCTTCGTCGGCAAGGGCATCTACGACGTGGATGCGTTCGAAGCGGCGCTGGCGGACCGGCTTCCGGACAACCGCATCCTCAGCCACGACCTGTTGGAAGGCTGCTATGCCCGCGCTGGGCTGGCCAGCGACGTGCGCCTGTTCGAGGACTATCCCTCGCGCTACGCCGCCGATGCCAAGCGGCGCTACCGCTGGATACGCGGCGACTGGCAATTGGTGCCCTGGCTGCTGCCGTGGGTGCCGCGCGCGCAAGGCGGCTACGAACGCAATCCGCTGACTTGGCTCTCGCGCGGCAAGCTGCTGGACAACCTGCGCCGCAGCCTGGTGCCGCCGGCGGCGACCGCCTTGCTGCTGATCGGCTGGTTGGCATCGCCCAATCCGCTGGCCTGGACCGCCTGGCTGCTGTGCCTGTGGTTCCTGCCGGTGCTGCTGCCGGCGCTGCGCGATGTGTTGGCGGTGCCACCGGACGTGCCGCTGGAAACGCATGCGGTACGGGTTGGCAAAGCCGCCGTGCGCCAATTGCAACGCGCCGCGGTCGGCTTGGCCTGCCTGCCTTACGAAGCCGTTCTCAGCCTGGGCGCGATCTCGCGCACGCTGTGGCGGTTGACGGTCAGTCGCCGCCATCTGTTGCAATGGAATCCTTCCAGCGAAGTCGAGCGCAGCCTGGGCCGGGTTGCCGACGCCGAACTGCGCAGCATGTGGGCCGCGCCGGTGTTCGCGCTGGCGGTGGCGGCGCTGTTGGCCGCGCTGCGGCCGCAGTCGCTGTGGGTTGCGGCAGGCTTGCTGGGCCTGTGGCTGGTCTCGCCGGCGCTGATGGCGTGGCTCGGTCGGCCGCCGGCGCAGCGTGACGCGGATCTGTCCGCCGCGCAATTGGCCTTCCTCGGCCGGCTGGCGCGCCGCACCTGGAATTTCTTCGAAGTCCACGTGAGTGCGCAGGACCACTGGCTGCCGCCGGACAACGTGCAGGAACACCCCAGCCTGGTGGTGGCGCGGCGCACTTCACCGACCAACATCGGCCTGTCGCTGCTGGCCAATCTGTCGGCGCACGATTTCGGCTACGCGCAGACGGATGCGGTGATGGAACGCACCCACACGACCTTCACCACCCTGGACCAGCTGGCGCGCCATCGCGGGCATTTCCACAACTGGTACGACACCGAGACCTTGCAGCCGCTGCCGCCACGCTACATTTCGACGGTCGACAGCGGCAACCTCGCTGGGCATCTGCTGACCTTGCGCCAGGGCCTGCTCGGCCTCATCGACGCGCCGGTGCTAGCGCCGAGCACGTTCGCGGGTTTGGCCGACACCTTGGGCGTGCTCGAAGAAGTCCGCCGCGGCGCCAGCCGCGTCGACGACGCCCTGGACGAAGCGGTGAGCGAATTTCGCGCCGCGCTCGAGCCGGCATCGGCGCAATCGCCTGGCAGTGTGCGCGATGCGGGGCGAGTCTTGCGGAAACTGACCGAACGCGCCGACGCGGTGTCGGCGGCATGGCCGCAGGCCTCGTCCGCCGACGACGGCCGCTGGGCGGTCGCGCTGGTCGACGCCTGTCGGTCCGCGCTCGCCGAACTGCAGTTCTTCGCGCCCGATTCGGACGCGCGAGCCGAGGGTGCCGACGGCGCCGAGCCACCGATCCCCACGCTGCGCGAACTCGCGACGCGGCCCGCCAGCGCGCAGGTGCAGGCCAGGGCACGCGAACGCATCGAGCGGCTTGAACGCCTCGCGCACGTGGCCGGGCAGTTCTCGCTGATGGAGTACGAGTTCCTGTACGACCGCCCGCGCCGGCTGCTGTCGATCGGCTACAACGTTGACGAACACCGCCTGGACGCCGGTTATTACGATCTGCTGGCCTCGGAAGTGCGGCTGTGCAACTTCGTCGCCATCGCCCAGGGCCAGCTCCCGCAGGAGAGCTGGTTCGCGTTGGGCCGGCTACTGACCGAGGTCAACGGCGACGTTGCGCTGTTGTCGTGGAGTGGTTCGATGTTTGAGTACCTGATGCCGCAGCTGGTGATGCCCAGCTATCCGGACACGCTGCTCGACCAGACTTCGCGCCACGTGGTGGACGCGCAAATCGCCCACGGTGCCGAGCGCGCGGTGCCGTGGGGCGTATCCGAATCGGGCTACAACGCCGTCGATGTGCGCATGAACTATCAGTACCGCGCGTTCGGCATCCCCGGGCTGGGGCTCAAGCGCGGGCTCGACCAGGACCTGGTGATCGCGCCCTACGCCAGCATGCTGGCGTTGATGGTGGCGCCGGAAGCCGCTTGCCAGAACCTGCAACGGCTGACGGAAGCGGGTTTCGCCGGAGAATACGGCCTGTACGAGGCCATCGACTACACCGCCACGCGGGTGCCGCCCGGCCAGGACTGCGTAGTGGTGCGCTCGTTCATGGCCCATCACCAGGGCATGGGGCTGCTGGCGCTGGATCATCTGCTGCGCCAGCAACCCATGCAGCGGCGTTTCGTCGCTGATGCCGAGTTCCAGGCCACGCTGCTGCTATTGCAGGAGCGCATCCCGCATACCGGCGTGTTCCATCCGCACGAATCCGAAAGCACGGGCGCGCGCACCGCCAGCGCCGAGACCGAAACCCAGCTGCGCATCCTGCGCAACCCCAGCGCCGCGCGACCGTCGGTGCAACTGCTGTCCAACGGGCGCTACCACGGCCTGTTGACCAGCGCCGGCGGCGGCTACAGCCGGCACCAGGAGATGGCGGTGACGCGCTGGCGCGAAGACGCGACCCGCGACCACTGGGGCAGCTTCTGTTATTTGCGCGATGTCGCCAGCGGCGAGTTCTGGTCAGCCGCACTGCAGCCCACCTGCGTGCCGGTGGAGCACTACGAGGCGATCTTCTCCGACGCTAAGGCCGAGTTCCGTGGACGCAAGCGCGGCTACGACAGCCATATGGAAATCGCGATATCGGCCGAGGACGACATCGAGTTGCGCCGGCTTCGCCTGACCAACCGCAGCCGGCATGCGCGCACCATCGAAATCACCACCTACGCCGAAGTCGTATTGGCGCCGGCCATCGCCGACGAATTGCATCCGGCCTTCAGCAATCTGTTCGTGCAATCGCAGATCCTGCGGCAAAAGCAGGCGCTACTGTGCACGCGGCGGCCGCGCTCGCACGACGAGACGCCACCGTGGATGTTCCATCTGGTCGCCGTTCATGATGCCGAGATTGGCGCGATCTCCTACGAAACCGACCGCGCGCGCTTCCTCGGCCGCGGCAATACCCCGCGCGCGCCGCGCGCGCTGACCCTCGACGAAGCCTTGTCGGACACTGAAGGTTCGGTGCTGGACCCGATCGTCGCGATCCGCTGCCGGATTGAACTGGCGCCGGGACAGACCGCGATGATCGACATCATCCAGGGCGTGGCCGCGGACCGCGCCGCCTGCGAGGAACTGGTCGACAAATACCGCGACCGCCGCCTGGCCGACCGCGTATTCGACCTGGCCTGGACCCACAGCCAGGTAGTCCGCCGTCAGATCAACGCGTCCCAGGCCGATGCCCAGTTGTACGAGCGTCTGGCGGGCTTGATCGTGTACGCCAATCCCTTGCTGCGCGCCGATCCCGGCGTGCTGTTGCAGAACCAGCGCAGCCAGTCGGGCCTGTGGGGGCATGCGATCTCCGGCGACCTGCCGATCGTGCTGCTGCAGATCGCCGATGCCGACAATATCGAACTGGTGCGGCAGATGGTGCAGGCGCATGCGTACTGGCGGCTCAAGGGGCTGCGCGCCGATCTGGTGATCTGGAACGAGAGCACCGCCGGTTACCGGCAGCAGCTGCAGGACCAGATCTTGGGCATGGTCTCAGCCGATCCGGAGGCCAACATCCTCGAACGACCCGGCGGCATCTTCGTGCGGCCGGCGCAGCAGATCTCGCAGGAAGACCGCATGCTGTTGCAATCGGTGGCGCGGGTGATCGTCAGCGACCAGCGCGGCACCTTGGCCGCGCAGATCGGCCGCCATGTGCCGACTGAGCAGGTCCCGCCTGCGCTGGCGTTCGCCGGCGAAGCCGAGGCGGCGCCGGACCCACAGGACGCGACGGCGATGTGCGGCCTGCCGCCGCCGCGCGAGGATCGCGACGAAGACGATGCGTGGCCGTTCGGCGCGGTTGCCGACGAATTCGTGTTCGACAACGGTATCGGCGCCTTCTCCGCCGATGGCCGCGAGTATGTGATCGTCTCGCGCGAGGGCGCGCCAACGCCGGCGCCCTGGTCGAATGTGCTGGCCAACGCCAAGCTCGGCACCGTGGTCAGCGAGAGTTCGCCGGGCTACACCTGGTTCGAGAACGCGCACGAGTTCCGGCTCACGCCCTGGCACAACGACCCGGTCGCCGACGTCGGCGGCGAGGCGTTTTACCTGCGCGACGAAGACACCGGCCGGACGTGGTCGCCGATGCCGCTGCCGTGCCGGGGCCGCGGCAGCTACCGCACCCGCCACGGTTTCGGCTACACCGTTTACGAGCACGTCGAAGACGGCATCGCCAGCGAGCTGTGGGTGTATGTCGCGGTCGAGGATGCGGTGAAGTACTCGGTGCTCAAGCTACGCAACCTGTCCGGGCGCGCGCGGCGGCTGTCGGCGGTCGCCTACGTGGAATGGGTGCTGGGCGACCTGAGGGCGAAATCCCAGTTGCATGTGGTCAGCGAGCTGCACGTGGACAGCGGGGTGCTGACCGCGCGCAATCCCTACAATACCGAGTTCAACGGCTGCGTCGCCTTCTTCGACACCGACGCCGACGGTTACAGCTATACCGCCGACCGCACCGAATTCCTCGGGCGCAACGGCAGCCTCGGCGATCCTGCGGCCCTGCGCCGCGAACGCCTGTCGGGCCGTCTGGGCGCCGGACTGGACCCGTGCGCGGCGATTCAGGTGCCGATCGCCCTGGCCGATGGCGAGCAGGGTGAAACTGTGTTCCGCCTCGGCGCGGGCAGAAGCTACGCCGAAGCAACGGAACTGGCGGGCAGGGTGCGCGGCACGCTGCACGCGCACGATGCGCTCGATGCCGTGCGCATCCACTGGCACGGCCTGCTCTCGGCCGTGCAGGTGAAAACGCCGGATCCAAGCGTCGATGTGCTGGCCAACGGCTGGTTGCTGTATCAGACCCTGGCCTGCCGTTACCTGGCGCGTAGCGGCTATTACCAGTCCGGTGGCGCCTTCGGCTTCCGCGACCAGTTGCAGGACAGCATGGCGGCGGTGCATGCCGCTGCGGCTTTGAGCCGCGAACATCTGCTGCTATGCGCGGCGCATCAGTTCCCGCACGGCGACGTGCTGCACTGGTGGCATCCGCCGCAGGGCCGCGGTGTGCGCACGCGCTGTTCCGACGATTATCTGTGGTTGCCGATGGCGGCCTGCCGCTACTTGGAAGCGACTGGCGATGCCGGCGTGCTGGACGAGGGGGTGGGCTTCATCGAGGGGCGCCCGGTCAATCCGGACGAAGAGTCGTATTACGACTTGCCGGTCGCGTCCTATCTGCGGCAATCGTTCTACGAGCATTGCGCGCTGGCGGTGCGGCGCGGCTGCGACCTGCTGGGCGAACGCGGACTGCCGCTGATCGGCACTGGCGACTGGAACGACGGCATGAATCGGGTCGGCCACGCCGGGCGCGGCGAAAGCGTCTGGCTGGGTTTCTTCCTGTTCGATGTCTTGCAGCGTTTCGGCGAAGTGGCGCGCTCGCGCGGCGACGACGACTTCGCGCAATACTGCCGAACCCATGCGCAGCGCCTGCGCGAGAACATCGAAGCCCATGCCTGGGACGGGCAGTGGTACCGCCGCGCTTGGTTCGACGACGGGACCCCATTGGGCTCGTCGGCGAACGGCGAGTGCCGGATCGACTCGATCTCGCAGAGCTGGTCGGTGCTGTCCGGCGCGGCCAATCCGGCGCGGGCCTGGCAGGCGATGGACTCGCTCGACCGCCATCTGGTTCGGCGCGATGCGGGCCTGGTGCAACTGCTCGATCCGCCGTTCGACCGCCTCGACCAGAATCCCGGCTACATCCGCGGCTACGTGCCCGGCGTGCGCGAGAACGGCGGGCAGTACACGCATGCCGCGGTGTGGGCGGCGATGGCCTTCGCCGAGCAGGGCGACACCGCGCGCGCCTGGGAACTGGCGCGCATGATCAATCCCATCGGTCATGCGTTGAATGCCGAGGACACCGCGCGCTACAAGGTGGAGCCCTATGTACTGGCCGCCGACGTATACGCCGTGGCGCCGCATGTAGGGCGCGGCGGCTGGACCTGGTACACCGGCTCGGCGGGCTGGATGTACCGTTTGCTGACCGAATCGTTGCTCGGCCTGCAGCGCAGCGGCGGCCGCCTGCGCCTGCGGCCCTGTCTGCCCGCCGATTGGCCCGAGTACCGGATGCTATACCGCTACGGCGCCAGCTTGTATTCGATCCTGGTGCGTCAGGACGGGGCGGCAAACAAGAGCTTGACCCTGGACGGCGTGGAACAGCCGGGGTTCGAATTCGCGCTGGTCGACGATGGCGGCGTCCATCGGGTCGAGGCGCATTGGCCGGGCGCGCCGGCGTGATGACGACGGCGCAACTGGACGCAAGGCTTGATCGTCTGGCGCGGATGCTGCCGCACTGGCTCGAGAACGCGCGGCATCGCGTGCAGTTCTGGCCTCAGTTTCATGCTTTAGCCATGGACATCCTGACGCAGGCCGACGATGGTGACCGCGTGCATGTCTTGCACCGTCTAGACGCGATGCTTCTGGCTAACGGCGTACTCAGGAGGAACGCCGAGTGCAACGAACGAGTGCCGCCGTGCTTGCTATAGACATCAGGTGCGTGCGCTCAATGATCAATAAGCACAGAGCACGAACGACAAGCCTAAGACCGCAGTAGGACTCTACTGCGACTCAGCGTTTAGCCTATCGATGCCAAATGATGGTGGCTACCTAAGACCTGTGTACGATCGTCTCGTCGCATCGAGTGCCCGGAAATTTGCGCAATTTAAGAGCCGCGGTGGCATTTGCCGCCAGTATATGGGGCTGTGCACAGGCGTTTCGAATGCATGTGTTTCCGCTTTACGAGCAGGAATGCTGGGGCAACGATTTTGGTGGAAAAGTTGATGGGGCCATAGTTCTTGCCGCCGGTTTGGCTGCGCGGTGCATACCAATCTTGCGACTGCGAACTTCGTGAGTCACCACATTTAGACTTCGCTCTGACCATGCTTCTCGGCTTTGTTCCAGATGTGCTTGAGCTCTGGGGGATCTGCACGCTTTCAGCAGTTCAGCGGCGAGCCGTCTTGCGGCGGCGCTGACAGCCACCGTTTGGGCGGGCTCGGCTTGCAATGCGGTCGTCACGCTCACCTAACTCCAATAAGAGGATAGTCATAGAGCTGCGGTGCAATGCCGCAATGGCTACTCAAGCCGCGTCGCGCTTTCACCCAGTCTCCGCATTGAGCTCGCGCCTCTGGCAATCAGGGGCTATTGGCTACGGCCATCTCGGATTTGCACCAGCAGGTCCAGCTTAGGAAATTCTCATGAACGCGAATCAAGACTCCAGCCGCCCGGCGCTCAATCTTGCGGATACAGCCGCTACCAACGGTACCTTCAACATCTTCCTGCAGGCCGTCGACAAGGCCGGATTGAAGGAAGTGTTGAGTGGAGTTGGCCCCCACACCGTCCTCGCTCCCACCGATGCGGCATTCGACAAGCTGCCGGTCGGTAGGCTGGACGAGTTGTATCAGCCGGATAACCAAGCGGAACTGGCGGACATCATCAACTACCACGTAATCAGGGGACGCCGTACTTCGTCGGAACTGGGCAAGTGGTCGACGGCGCGGACAGCCCATGGCCAGGAGGCCCCCATCAGTCGAGATGGCGGGAAGGTGACGATCGACGGCGCCAACATCACCATGCAGGATATGGATTCGACTAACGGCATCCTCCATGGTATCGACAAGGTCAATATCCCGGACTCCAAGTCCAACGCATCGATCTAGGTGCGCGGAGTGGCGACGACATCATTGTCGCCGCCACGCGAGCCTGGTTTACAAAAAAGCCGGTGGGCCGAAACAGTCCATATTGGTTGCATCTTCGGTGGCAACGCTCATGAAGACGCACTTCATCCAGCCGCTAGAAGGAGGCGCGCGCACCGACGCCGAAGCGCGAGTCGCTCAAGCGGAGGCCGCCGAGCAAGTAGCGGAGAACGAGGGTTGGCCTTCTGTAGAATCTTGTCAGCCCGATTTGCCTGCGTCGGCCACTCCGTGGCGATAGCGCTGTTAACGCGAGTTTGAGGCGGAGAATAGTGCCAAATGAATGCTATTACAGTAATTTCATTGGTAGGCTTTGTCCTGGCTCTTTCCGCTGAATCAGTGATTCAATTTCGATTCTGGCGGATGATGCAGGACAATCACCCGGCCCAGCTGAAACACTTCAACGAAAGCTTAGGGAATGGATCTGGATACAGGGCGGCGAGGGTGGCCATGTTGTATTTACGAGACCGAAGCTTCCGGCTTAGCTTGAATGGCGCCGGGTCGGGCTATTGCAACGACAATCGGAGGTCGATGATCTTCTCCTACTGGGCCACAGCCATTACGGGGTGCATACTCCTCGTTGCACTGATCGTGTACGGCTGGTAGAGCACCGAATCGCACAAACTGCTGTGGGCCGCCGCCGCCCCCTTTTTTTGTGCATGCCGCTTTATGTAAGCAGCATGCATCAGAAAGACCCGATGTAGATCGAGATCCGCAATCACAGGGCGTCCGCCGCACTAAGTCCAGCAGTGGCGGCGCTGGGTTCAGCGGTTATAGAGCAGTCCCACCGAATGATTAATCCGCGCGAACGTCGGTGAGGTCTCCTTGCATGCCGTATCAGGTCCAGCAGATGGGAGCGCAGCCCGCGCGGTACGCGCGCGACTAGCACGGCCCAATGGCGCTCGAAGTTGGACGCGCGCTCGGCGTCGTGGGCGTCCAAGGTCTCACCGACCTCGAGGACGTCGAGCAGGGCGCCGGTGCGCGCCTTGGCGCGGCGGATCGAGAGGGGGCATGCGGACGGCTCAGGCGTGTGGGATGCGCGGTGACTGGGCATCGAGCGCGGCCGGCGGGGGCGTTGTGGCCTTGGGGACCGGTCCAGCTCGGCCAGGCCGGTGGGACGACCGCGGCGGTAGGGCCGCGGGACGGCCCGGTGTAGGCCAAGCGCGCGTCGACGGACGTGGCCGCAACATTGCGGCCTCAGGATGCGGACATGCCCATCGCTGAAGGGCCGTGTGTAGGGCGCAATGATTGGAGTCGCACTGTGGCGCTTAGACTGCGACCGTTAACGCACGACGTCCGCGCAAACGTCGCCTTCGGTGAGGTAAGAAAAAACCTTATACGCACGGGTAAAGACGGCCACCTTGCAGGAATGCTCCACGCCGCTCTTGCTGCGATAACCCTTCTCGTAGGTCAGTCGCGATTCGCCCTGCATAATGTCGGTGGTGGCTGACGGGGAGCCCCAATGGGCGCGGAACTCGGCCTCGGTACGGCCAACCCAAGCTTCGAGCAGCGCCGCGCCGGCTTGACGACTGCGCGAACTATCGGCCTTTGCGCCGGCGTGGATGCGCGCATAGTCGTAGTCGAAATATGCACGCCCGGAGCAATTTGGCGACGACACCAAGCAACCGGCGCCGTTCGCCGCGGCACACTGGGTCAGCGCGTCCACCCGCGCTGCTTCCGGATAGGGGCTTTCAGCCACGAACGGCGCGCCGCCTTTCTTCGGCCACGCCGCCACCAGACAGCTGTTGCTGTGCGCGGCGATCAGTTTGCACGCCGGCCCGGTGCAGCGCTCTTTTGCGGATTTCTCTGCATCGGCCTGCGACAGTGCATTCGCCGCCGAATACACGATCTTACCGTTGCCGGCCAGCGCGCCGAAGTACTGTCGATCATCGCCAGCAATTTCGAACAAATGCGTACGCTGCTGCGTGCTCATGCCGCCGGTTTGAAGCAAGCCGCCCGCGACGCCCGAGCACAGCGGCTCGCCGCGCAGATTGCAGATCTTGTCAGGGCTTTTGGCATTGCAACCGCTCAGCGCGCCGCGACTGGCGGCGATCTCGTCTTGGCCCACCGCGCTGGCGAACTGCGTGTCGGCATTGAATGCCAGCGCGATGCAGGCGTTGTTCGCGCTCGCCATCAGCGTGCAGCCTTGCCCACCCTGATCGGCGCACTGCTTCAGGGCCGCGCTTTCGGCTTTGCGTTGATTCCCAAGATCGCCGGCGAGGCCAACCTGCGCCAGTCCCGGCGACGCTGCGACAGCGCCCCAACCCTTGCGCGCTTGGGCGCCGGCCTTGGCCTGCATCAATTCCATCGGACTGTCCGGAGGCGGTAACGGCTGATTCTGCGCCGTGGCTTGCATTGCTTGCTGATAGGGGACGACCACGTTCTGCACGAAATTCTGCATGCACTGCTGCTGTTGTTGGCCGCCGGACACCGAGCATTGCGCGCTCGCCTGGACGCTCCAGCCTAGAAAGAGCAAGGCCGGCAGAAGGATTTTTCTCATCGAGTTCATGGGAAGGCCTTTGGGTGGGATAGTTCCATTTATGGTCACGAGCGATTTTCCTGATTGCATCGTCAAGAAAATCGCATGCATCTCGCCATGAACTACGGCATAAGTGATGCGATAACACGCCCGTGCCACTCTGGGTAGGCGCTCTTACCTTCTTAGCTGGAGGTAGGAAATATGGCGAATATACAGAACGTCTGCTATCCGCGCAGCCCTCTGTGCTTAGGCTTCAACTGCGTGACCTGCTCGGCTCATAGTAGCGGCGGATAGATCGCCCATCGCTGCGCCGCCACCTAGACCGCGGCTTCGCCGCATTTGGCGATAGCTCGGAGGCATTGCTCAGCGAATCCGGGGTAATTCCATCAAGAGATGGAGACGCGCGAACGTTGGCGAGGTGTCCCGCGCGTCCCGTTCCACCTGCAGCAGCTGAGCATGCAACCCTGGCGGCGCCCGGGCCACCAGCGCGGCCCAGTGGCGCTCGAATTTGAACGCGCGCTCGGCGTCGTGGGCGTCCCAGGTCTCCGACCTCGACGACGTAAGTAGAGCGGCGGCGCGCGCTTTGGCGCGGCGGACCGAGAGCGGCATCGCGGCGAGCTCAGGGCTGGGGGCTGGGGGCCGCGGGGCGACCGGGCGCGCGTCGCGGCCGGTGGCGGCGGGGCAGCCTCCGCGTGCAGGCGGTCCAGCGCGGCCAGGCCGGCGGGGCGGTCGCGGCGGTAGGGGCGCGGCGTCGGCCAGGCGCACCTCAACCGCGGCCGCGCGCAGGGTCCGCAGCAAGGCGAGGGCGGTGTCGATTCGGGCGAAGCGACGACGAACGCTGCTGCGCTCGGCGGTCAGCACGGCATCGCGCAGGGCTCACTGCACCCACAGAATGTAGCCGTCGAAGCGGCTAGGCAAGATGTAGCCGCGCACGGCGCCGGCAGTTCGATCAGGATGGCCTGGGACAGCGCTTTCATCGTCGCGGGTCCCGACACTCGGCGGTTTGGGAGACGCTACTTCCGACTCTGGCCGCCGGTCGCCGGCTCGGCGAATGCGGGGTGGCTAACGTGGCGGCTGTTGTCGCCGCCGACCTCGTCGGCCACGGGCATTGCCGATTCCTGTGGCTCGACCCCGCCAAAATCCACCCCGTGCTGGCAGGGCGGTAGCCTGCATCGTGCGACTCGGCCCCTTCGTTTCGTCCCTTTTGTTCGGCAATCGGGCGACTACGACGCTCTCAAGGAGTACTTGCTGCAGCGATGAGAACGTCGTGGAAACACAGCTCCTTCGGCGTAGTCGCGTTGATGCTTGCGTAGGCTAGCGGGGTGAGATGCGCGAGTACCATCTTCTATCTACGGCGAGAGCCCTTTTCCGCCGCAATGTTCATACAAGCTTCGTTTCATACAGTGCGGCGTATCCTCCGCGCCCCGTCGCGACGAAGAAGTGCGACCATGAGTGCCGGACATTTGATCGAACTCGGGAACGACATCACTCAGTTGTTGAGGCGCGCTCATCGTTCCGACTGTCGTCGCTTCGCTCATGGCGCGATCGCTCTGTGTGGCGAGCCCGATTTGGGGCTCAACTTCGTCGTGCTTCGCTCGGGCGCCACGCCCGACGAGCTATCGCAAATCATGGATATCGTTCTCGCCCCGTCGATCAGGGTCCTGGTTGTCGTTGAAGAAGACGCGGTGGATGTGCTGGGCTACCTAGCTAAGATTAAGATCTTTTCGACCGGAAGGCTGCCTCTTATGGAGCGCCGCGCTACGCCCGTTAAACATCCATTGGCAACTGAGGTGCGCATCGCTTCATATGAAGAGTGGCCCGCGCTAGCGCCACTAATTGCTGCTTCGTTCGTGCTGAATTCGGCATCGTGTGATTCGGCATTTCCTCCAACGCTCGCGGCGGAGGAGGGGGTCGAGCCGTGGGTATTCGAGCGCTTCGGCAAATTGCTGTCCTGCGCGGTGTTCGTTCGCGACGGCGATCGGGCCGGTCTATATGCGATGGCAACGCATCCGGCGTGGCAGCGTCAGGGTATCGGTCGCGCGTTGCTCAACGCCGCGATGCAGAGCCTTACGCTACGCGGCGTTCAAAGATTCACCGTGGCATCAACACAAAAGGGGCTGCCTTCATATCTGAGCGAGAAGTTCGCGATCGTCGCTAGGCCCCATGTCTTGGCTATTGATTCCAGGAGTCCCATGACTCAAATCCGCCATGGCCGCTATTTCCGCTGATCAGGCCGATGAGCCGGCTGCGACATCGGCTCGATCAAGTCGGCGACGGTGGTCTCGCGTCAAAAATGTATTGCAGACCGGCCAAAACGCGCAGAGGCGGTGCCGACAAGGTTTGCGTTGGCCGGCTACAGGCGATAGACGCGGCTCATCGGATGCAGAATCGCCAGCAGCGCTGCCCGTACATAGACTCCGATGATGACTACAGCGGGCAAGGTTCCGGAGAGGTTAAACAACGACATCGATGGCGTGGTGAATTCTACAAGGATAAGCAGAAGGCAGCCGGCCACGGCGGACAGCGCGGCGGCGGCAGAAATTAGCCAGGAGGCGAACAAGAGCAAGGAAATTCGTCCGTTCTGGCTGATGAGCCGATTCACGATCAATCCGCCCAGGTCTGCCAGTACTTGTTGGCTGAGCCAGAGAAGCAGGCAAGACATGACGGTCCATAGAGCGATCAATGCGGCTTGGCCCCAAGTCGGCGACACAAACTCATTTGCTGCCTCTGTGCCGTGATTGGATTGAAGCGATTCGGCGAACGAAAAGATTCCGATGCTGGTCGCTGGAGCGAGCGGCTTGTTGTCGATCAAGGGATTGCTATCGCGTGCCGTGTCGGTAGCCAGTAGGAAACGCTCAATATTCTCAATCTCCGCTACGTTAAGTTGATTGATGGGCAGGAGGGGCGTCGAGGCGGCCGGCGAAGGGATGGCGCCGCAAAGAGCCAGAAGTAAGCCGCAGATGTGCTTCATGCGATCGCCTTGATAGTCGGTGGTGCGGCAAGTTCGATCCCGCGCGAGATCGAAGACGCCTTGGCCAGCGACTGTGGGGGAAGAATGGATGTGAAGTGTGGGATAGGTAGCCGGGGAACCTGATCGGTGCGACACGCTGGTGCTTGCAAGATCTAGACCGGATCGTTCGAACGACTTGGCCGGATGCATAGCCTGATTCATCCTTCCTCGTGGGTGCGGCCGGCCACGGCGCACTGACGATACGAACATCGGTGTTTCTAGGCTCAAGCTCGCACGCCGTGCGATGCGGCGGCGCAGTGACCGATCAGGCAGGGGCTTCGGATTCTTTTTTGGCATGGCCGGCTCCGACGACTTACCGCGACGCCCAAGCCGTCCTAAGCATGACAACTGGCGTCCGGCGTGTTTTTTGGAGTGGCGTACTTACCGGTTTAACCGCCACCGTGTAATGGTATGGGGTCGCGACCACCCATACATTGCGTAGAGGCAAGCATTGTTAAGCAGGGCGTCGTGTTCGATCCAGTTGAGGCTGGTCAAGCGTTGATAGTGATAAATCCCGGTTCTGCGGTATCCCCGTGAACATAAGATGCACGCTGAGTTTTGTGCCGCCCACCTCTCAGAACTATTGTTCATGATCACCGCAGCCGCAAAGCATGCTGGTCTATTCGGCCGCTTCGGCGTGATGGAAGTGCTGACGTGATAGCACGCCGTGCGAGAGGGTGGTTGCCTTTGTCTGTAGCGGATTAATCGGCGTTAGCTTCGGCTCCCTGCCCGCATGCCGTGCCCCACGATTGGACACAGTGGAGGCATTAGTTTGCTGAATGCCATACAAAAACGCACTGATAACTACAGGTTCGCGCAATGTCCGCATGGTGTACTTCAGCCACCAACCACTGGACGCGTAGGAGCGGAACAATGATTCTGAAGACAGGGCGCATGGCCCTGCTGTGTGCATCGGCGCTATTGCTGATGCTGATGGCGTACGCGGGCGGCGTATGTGCTCAAGGACAGGACGGGTACTGGGAACGTCAACGCGATGAGGATGAGGACGCCAGGCGCGCTGCGGCGGCTGTAGTAGGTGTTGCCGTAACCGCGGGCGTGATCGCCGAAGCGGCGAAGCAGGATGAGTGGGAACGTCGCGAGCGGGAGCGCCGCGAGCGGGATGATGCCAAGAAAGTCGCGGCGGGCGCGGTAGGCATCGCCGTGGTGGCAGGCGTGATCGCCGCCTCAGCCAAACGGGAACGCGAAAACCGCGAGCGTGCCGACTACTGCGCAAGCCGCTACGGGAATTACGACCGCCGCAACGACACCTATCGCGGTTCGGACGGCTATACCTACAACTGCCGCTGACCTAGCCAGCTCATTTAGGGAAACTCATCCCATGAACAAGAAGATTATTCTGGTTGCCCTGTGCGCCGCGCCGCTGCTGGCTCTCGCCGTCAGTTCCGACCCTAAAAAGGCCTATATCGATTTCACCTTCGTTGCGATGGACAGTAACGGTGATGGCCTTATCGACAAGCCCGAGTACGCGAAGTACCAGCAGGCGCGCTTCAGCAAGCAGGCAGATTCTATCGACGCTGCGTTCAAAGAAATGGACAAGGATAAAGACGGAAAAATAAACGAGGATGAGGCGAAGGTGGTGCCTGAGATTGCAAAGTACTTCGCGGGTCTGGACACCGATGGTGATGGATTTCTGTCGCTGAAAGAAATGCAGCAAGCAATGGTCGCTGCGCAAACAGCCGATGCCGCGAAGAACTGAGCAACTCGCCTCGGTCCCCGGCGCATAGCTCTAACAAGGGAGTCCGATTAGATCAAGTAAGTGACCACCTCATCTCTTGCTCCGATCCCGCCGTTGACTTAGGACCACGATACGGAGGATGGGCGGTCATCATCGCGGAGTCTAATGGACCAAGAAGGCGCAGGAAGAAAGAGACGACTGGACTGCCAGCTATGGGGCAGCTTCTAACCCCCCAAGCACTAGAGGGTTCTTGATCGCTGCGACCAGTTGGCCTTTGTAATCGGCCGTTTTATGATGGTGTCAAATGATCGGTCGACTGGGGGCGCTAGGGTTTCGTAGGCCCACGGTTGATGTTCACACCAATAGCGGAACGGCACTCGTGTCTGCGCGCAGGATTCGCCTGCGCGCAGCACTCAAGGCCAAGCTAAGCGCGCCTTCAAGATATAAGTGCTTCATGTTGTGCGTGGCGTTCAATTGGCACCTGGGATCCAGAGCGTCGTGGGGATGCCACGATTTCTTGGCCGCCTGATCTTCAGGCAAGGCTTAATCGCCCAGGTTTGTTAGACGCTCGTCAGTCGGTTAGTACGAACGGCTCTGCGTCAACGCCCTACATCAGCGAGACCGGATCGAGGTTGAGCCCTACAGCCGCATGGGGCGCCGTCCCCCCACGTCCTGATGACTAAGGGGCCGTGCTCAGCGAGCCCGGGGAAGTCCCTGCGAGCGATGGAGCCGCGAGAACGTTGGTGGGGTATGCCGCGCTGCCGTTCCAGCTGCTGCAGATGGGCGCGCAGCCGACGCGGCGCACGGACAACCAACGCGGCCCAATGACCCTCGAAGTTGAAGACGCGCTTGGCGTCGACTCCGTCCCAGGTCTCGCCGAACTCGAGGGCGTCGAGTAGGGCGGCGGCGCGCGCCTTGGCGCGGCAGATCGGCAGGGGCATGTGGGCGGCTCAGGTAGGAATCGCGCGGCGGCCGGGCGTGCGGCGCGGCCGGCGGAGGGGCGGCCTTGGCCAAGCGCACTTCGAGCGCGCACACGCGCGCGATGCGCGGCAAGGTAGGCGGTGTAAGCGGCGTTATCGACGGTGAACGTGCTCGGCGCAAAACTGATACCAGAATCCTCCGGCGTAGCCGGAGGATTTCCCTAGACATTAATCTCAGGGCAACCGGATCGGGCCGAAATCTAAATTAATAAAGGTTTCTACGTGCCCTTCGATGACAACATGAAATCCATCGGAGAAGTCGAGGGTGAACTTCGTGTGCACCTTTACAGGGCCTACCTTAATATCCTCTGTTCTCGATAGCACCCCGTCCTTGAACCGAATTACGACCTTGTCGGGTTCATAGCTTAAAGCTGTAAAGGTAGCTGTCAGGACGTACTCACCATCACTAGGATTGGTCACCTTCACATGCAACGATGTTTTTAACGGTAAGTCTATGTCGAAGTCTAAAGGAAACACGGATTTACCGGTCGATGAATTAGGCGTCGCATCAGAAACTTCGGCCTGAATCTGGGCCGGAATTGAAAGCGTGCCTTTTTCGCGGCGATATTGATCTACGAGTGCTTTTGCAAAAACATCCTCGACCTCTGCGCCTCTCGGGAAATCAGAGTATTCCTCGCGATATTTTTCAATCGCGCCAGTAGAAACGAACCGGGCAAAATCCAATATCGAGTCATTCGAAACGGAGCGATCATCCATTTTGATCTCCAGGCCTTGGGGTTGAGGTTGCGCGCCATCTTGGCCAATCTTTGTGCGCATAGTGATGATATAGCGCGCGTTTATTCAAAGAAGGGCTTCCGATCACATCAAAAGGTGGTAAACACGCGCCTTCAGATCTATGGCGCTATCCATATACTTCCGAGAAAAGAGAATAGTAGTCGCGCACGCGTGATAACTTGCCCGGCATGTCAAGCTTTTCAGGTGCCTGTAAAAATCTTCCACGCGCGCAACATCTTCAGGCGATGGCCCTGTTTCGAGGTCAGGCTCACAGTGCAGTGGGTACTATTTCCCTATCCGACAATCGTATTTCCTTGCACTGAATCGTCCGGGGTTCCATAACTATTCCGCGGGCCGTAAAACGGTGACTCCATTTCGACGTCTAATTCGTCTGGGATGGCGCGTCGCGCGGAGTCGCAGCTTCGCGCCGTCTGACGATGGTTAGTGCGGTGTTCATCGATTGGGCAGCCCCATCGAACGAAGGAGTCGCCCGAACGTCGGTGAGGTGTCCCTTGCCTGCCGTCCCAGGTCCAGCAGATGACCGCGCAACCCGCGCGGCGCCTGGGCCACCAGCACAGCCCAGTGGCGGTCGAAATTGAAGGCACGCTCGGCGTCGGAAACGTCCCAGGTTTCACCCACTTCGAGGGCATCGAGCAGGGCGGCGGCGCGGGCCTTGGCGCGGCGGATCGACAGGGACATCACGGCGGCTCAGGGCTGAGGGCCGCGGAGCGACCTGGCGCGCGGTGGGGGCGGAGCGGCCTCGGCGTGCAGGCGGTCCAGCGCGGCCAGGCCGGCGGGGCGCCCGCGGCGGTAGGGGCGCGCGGGCGGCGCGGCGTCGGCCAGGCGCACCTCGACCGCGGCCGCACGCAGGGTCCGCAGCAGGGCGAGGGCGGTGTCGATGCGGGCGAAGCGGCGGGCGCCGCCGCGTTTGGCGGTCAAGACGGCCTCGTGCAGGCCGTACTGCACCGACAGGACGTAGCCGTCGGTGCGGCCGTGCAGGATATAACCGCGCACAGCGCCGGCGTGGGCGAGTTCGATTAGCGTGGCCTGGGACAGCGCTTTCATCGCCGCGGGCGCCCGACACGATGGGATTCGGGAGACGCTACGCCCGGCTCTGGCCGCAGGCAAGCATGGTCTCGGGGGGGGCGTGGGCGGACATAACGTCAGACTCCGCGCACAGGCGCCGGCGGCGCCCGCGCCGCGCAACCCGGGGCCGGCACCGCGCGATCGCCGATCCACGCACCCACGCCGCGTGGTAGGGGAGTACGAACATCGCGCGGCGCAGCGCGGGTTCAGGCCGCGGGACCGCAGGCGAGTGTGCGGCGCAGCCGGCTAGCCGAGCAGGCTCGCCATCGTCGTTGCGACGACACACCCCACCACAATCCACAACCCCGAGCATCGAGCCGTGGCCATTAACGTCAGCCCGATCGCTGCGATGGCGATATCTACGGGGCCTCGCACGCCCTGTGTCCAGAGCGGATCGTAGAGTGCGGCCGCCAGCAGGCCCACGACCACCGCATTTACGCCGGCCATGGCGCGTGCGGCCCAGGGGCGCCGCGCCAGGCGGGCCCACAGGGGCAGCACGGCCAGAAGCAGCAGAAACCCCGGAAGAAACAGAGACAGCAGCGCAATGGCGGCTGCCACCGGCGTCGGAAGTCCCACCGGGATTTGCGCACCAAGAAAGGCCGACAGCGAGAACATGGGCCCCGGCACCGCCTGCGCGGCACCGTAGCCGGTCAGAAATCGCTCGGAGGCGACCCAGTGGGTGTCGACCAGCGATTGTTGCAGCAACGGCAATACGACGTGGCCGCCTCCGAACACCAAGGCGCCTGCTCGATAAAACGCCGCCGCCACGCCGGGAGCCGTTGGGCCGTGGTCGGCAGGAAGCAGCAAGGCCCCCATCAACCCGGCCGTGAACGTCGCCAGGGCCACGCCTGCCGCGCCATAGCCATAGCGCACGGGAAACACCGCCGTTGTCGGGGCGATCACGTGCCGGCACAGCCACGGCCCCAGCACCCCTCCTAGCGCAATCGCGGCCAGTTGTGCCCAAGCGCTGCCCGTCAGCACGATCAGCGCCACTGCACCGGCCGCCAGCAGCGCTCTCGGCACGTCGGGCGTCAGGTGCCGCACCATGCCGATCAGGCCGTGCGCGACCACGACCACGGCGACCAGCTTCAGGCCGTGGACCGCCGCCCGACCCATGCCCTGGTCGAAATGCGGCGTCAGCGTGGCGAAGCCGAACATCAGCAGTGCGGACGGGAGGGTGAAGGCGAGAAAGGCCGCCAGCGCGCCGGCCCAGCCGGCACGGAACAAGCCGATGGCGAAGCCCATCTGGCTGCTCGCCGGACCCGGCAGGAACTGGCATACCGCGAGCAGTTGCGCAAATTGAGCCTCATCCAACCAGCGCCGACGCTCAACGAACTCCGTGCGAAAGTAGCCCAGGTGCGCGATAGGCCCGCCGAACGAGGTCAGCCCTAGCCGCAGGAACACCTGGAATACGCGCCATGCGCTGTCGTGCTTGTGGGAATCTTCCACCAACGTCAAATAGCCCCTTGTTGCATGCGCCGGGCCAGTGCCTCGGCGCTCTCCTTGCGCTCGCTATACCGGTCCACGAGATAGGGGGCCGATTCGCGTGTGAGCAAGGTGAACTTCACCAGCTCTTCCATTACGTCCACGATGCGGTCGTAGTAGGGCGACGGTTTCATTCGCCCGGCGTCATCGAACTCTTGATAGGCCTTCGCCACCGAAGACTGGTTGGGGATCGTCAGCATCCGCATCCAACGCCCCAGCAAGCGCATCTGGTTGACCGCATTGAAGGATTGGGAACCACCGCAGACCTGCATCACCGCGAGCGTCTTGCCCTGAGTCGGTCGTACCGCCCCGACCGACAGCGGAATCCAATCGATCTGCGTCTTCATCAGGCCGGTCATGGCGCCGTGGCGTTCCGGCGAACTCCACACCATGCCCTCGGCCCATTGCACGAGTTCGTGCAGTTCTTGGACCTTAGGGTGATCGCTGGGCGCATCGTCTACGAGCGGCAAGCCCGAGGGATTGAACATCCGTGTTTCGCCGCCGAGCGCGCGCAGGATGCGGGCTGCTTCCTCGGCCACTAGGCGGCTGTAGGAGCGTTCGCGCAACGAGCCGTAGAGCAGCAGGAAGCGCGGCGCATGGATGGCGCGTACAAGCGAGAACAGGCGTTCGAGATCCGGCTGTGGAAACAGCGTGGCGTCGATGTTCGGCAGATCGATGCGCGCCTCAGACACGACGGCCCTCCGCGTTCACCACGGCCTCGCCGTCTTCCTTATTGAACGCGCCGCGCTGCGGTTGCGGCAGGATATCGAGCACGGCTTCCGACGGCCGGCACAAGCGCGTGCCCAACGGCGTGACCACGATGGGGCGGTTGATGAGGATGGGATGCTGGAGCATGGCGTCGATCAGTTGCTCGTCGCTCCATGTCCGATCGTCCAGGCCGAGTTCGAGATAAGGCGTGCCTTTCTCGCGCAGAACCGCTCGCACCGGAATGCCCATCGCAGCGACCAGGGCTTCCAGCGTGCCGCGGTCGGGTGGCGTTTTCAGGTACTCGACGATGGTCGGCTCGTCGCCACTGTTGCGGATCAACCCCAGGGCATTGCGCGAGGTCCCGCAGTCGGGATTGTGGTAGATGGTGATGTCGCTCATAAGTGCCGAAGTCCGGTTAGGTTGCGGAGCGGCGGCGGTCGTACCAGCCGCGCGATCGGTTGACCACGCGCACCACCAGCAGCATGACCGGCACTTCGATCAGTACGCCGACCACGGTGGCCAAGGCTGCGCCGGAGTGGAAGCCGAACAGGCTGATGGCCGCGGCCACGGCCAGTTCGAAGAAATTGCTTGCGCCGATCAATGCCGAAGGGCCGGCGACACTGTGCTGTTCGCCGGCTTGACGATTGAGCCAGTAGGCCAGGCCGGAATTGAAGAGCACCTGGATCAGGATCGGCACCGCCAGCAGGGCGATCACCAGCGGCTGTCGAAGGATCGCTTCGCCCTGGAACGCGAACAGCAAGACCAGCGTCAGCAACAGCGCCGCAATGGACAGCGGACCGATGCGTGCCAGCGCCCGGTCGAAGGCAGCCTGGCCTCGGCGCAACAGCGCCCGCCGCCAGAGCTGTGCGAAGATCACCGGGACGACGATGTAGAGCAGGACCGAGGTCAGCAGCGTGTCCCACGGTACCGTGATCGACGAAAGGCCCAGCAGCAGGCCGACGATGGGCGCAAAGGCGATCACCATGATGGTGTCGTTGAGCGCCACCTGTGACAGCGTGAACATCGGGTCGCCGCCGGTGAGCCGACTCCAGACGAAGACCATCGCCGTGCACGGGGCCGCGGCCAGGAGGATCAGCCCGGCGATGTAGCTATCGAGTTGGCCGGCCGGCAGCCAGCCGGCGAAGAGGTGGCGGATGAAGATCCACGCCAGCAGCGCCATCGAAAACGGCTTCACCGCCCAATTGACGAACAGCGTGATGCCCATTCCTCGCCAGTGCTGGCGCACCTGGCCCAATGCAGCGAAATCCACCTTGAGCAGCATGGGCACGATCATCACCCAGATCAAAGCGCCCACTGGGAGATTGACCCTGGCGATTTCCAGTCGGCCTATGGCCTGGAACATCGCCGGTGCGAGCTGGCCGGCGGCGATGCCGACGACGATGCACAGGGCGACCCACACGCTCAGGTACCGCTCGAAGCCGCTCATGGCCGGGGCGGGCGAGGCATGGCCGGTGGCTTCGCTGATCGTGGTCATGAGGGATTCCTTATCGATGGCCGATGTCGCGCAGTTCGTGCTGCAGCGACATTGCGTCCAGGTGGTGCAACGGCAGCGACAAGAACAGCTCGATGCGGCGTTTGAGCGTCAGCGCCGCATCCATAAAGGCCTTGCGCCGCCTCTCCTCACTGCCTTCGACGCTGGCCGGATCGGGTACACCCCAGTGCGCCGACACCGGCTTGCCCGGCCACAGCGGGCAGGCTTCGCCCGCGGCGTTGTCGCAGACGGTGATGATGAAATCCATGGCCGGGGCGTCGGCGCCGGCGAACGCGTCCCAAGTCTTGCTCGAGAATCCTTCGGTCGCGCAGCCGAAATTGCGCAGCGTTTCGAGCGCGAGCGGATTCACGCGTCCGGTGGGCTGGCTGCCGGCGCTGTAGCCTTGGATGCGTCCGTTGGAAAGATGGGTTACCAGGCCTTCGGCGAGGATGCTGCGGGCGCTGTTGCCGGTGCACAGGAACAAGAGGTTGTAGGGACGAGGGCTCATGGCGGGCCGAGGTGTTTGCTCCAGCAGGAGGCGGTGGCGGGGCACAGCGAACGGAATTGCGCTGTGGACTGGATCTGCGCCGGCATGTCGCCGCGCTCGGCCGGGACGTAGCCGCGTCGCGAGAAGAACGCCGCCGCGGTTTCGGTCAGCAGGACCAAGCGCAGCAGGACCAAGCGCAGCAGGCCGCGGGCGCGGGCATGCGCCTCCGCGCGCTCGACCAGCGCTTGGCCCAGACCGCGGCCGCGGCCGTTCGCGTCGACGGTCAGGGAGCGCAGCAAGCCGATGTCGCCGCAGGCTTGCACTGCAACCACACCCAATAGCGCTCCATCCAGCTCGGCCACGAGAAAATCGATCGTGTCGACTGCGATGTCTTCGACCGGGAGCGACGAGGCGGCGAGCAGCGCCCGCAGGGCTGGGTGGTCCGCCGCGGTTGCGGGTCGGATCGGGATCACGCGCTGCAGCCCAGGCTGGAGACGCGTACGCGCAAGCGGTTCATCGGCGACTCCTTATCGCTTAGAGGGAGCGCAGGCCGACGCCGTGGCGTCGCACGGTGAACCCGCACAGCAGTTCTCGGTGAGGAAGGACAGTAGGCCGTTCATTGCTTCGTAGTGGGCGGAATAAATGACGAAACGCCCTTCCTGCCGCGACAGCGTCAGTCCGGCGTGAGTCAGTTCCTTCAGATGGAACGACAGCGTGGCCGGACTGATGTCCAACCGTTCGGCGATCTGTCCAGCGGGCAGGCCGTCGTCACCTTGTTCGACCAGTAGGCGGAACACCGAAAGCCGGGTTTCCTGGGCGAGGGCGGCGAGGAGGGTGGCTGCGGATCTAATTTCCATATTCAAACAATAATCAAAATAATAGGTCTGCGCAAGGAAGATGATCGTTTGGCGAGCCGGGGCATAGAGTTCGAATGCCGCCGCTCAACCCTATGGCTGCGTCCTCGCGCCTTTCCGCGACGCTACTCGGCCTCGCCGCCGTGATCCTGGCGGCGGTGGCCTGGAAACCGTGGCACTTGCCACGTCTGTCGGCACCCTCGGAGCTCGTCGACGAGGGGGCGCTCGGCGCGACACTGGGGGCGCAGGGCGCGGACGTCCCGACGGTCAGCGGCTAGGACCGCTTCGGCCTCTACCGGCAGGCACCCAACTATGTCAGCTGCCATGTCGACGGCACCGGCGGCGCCCAGTTGGAAATGCGCCTGGAGGGCCCGCAGGGCGCCGGCATAGCATCGAAGCTCGCTCGTGCGTGATGCCGCAATCGTGCCAGTGGTTAAAGCGGCCCTGCGGCAGCGTGCGTGGGCTAGCATGACGCGAGGCCCCGCGCATCGATGCGCAGGGCGGTGAAACCCCTGACACTCGCTCCGGGACCACCAGTGCGAGGCGCGCTACGGAGTATGCGATGTACGCCAAACGCCGTCAGGTATCGCTGCCTCTTGGGTGGCTAAGGTCAGCGGACCACGAGCACAGGGAGCACGCCAGCGGTAATGACCTTGCTGGTGACCGACCCTAGCAGCAAGCTCTTCAGCGCGGAACGCCCATGTGAGCCCATAACCGCCATGTCGCACTGCTCGCTGCGCGCGAACTTGGAGATGATCGCGGCCGGATCGCCCACCGCGGAACGCTCATCGAACTCGACCTTGGCCCGCTTGAGTGCCGCCCTGGCCTTGCTCAGCGCGTGACGAGCGTTCTCCGCGTGATAGCGCTCGACCTCCTTCGCGCCCAGGCTGACCGCGACGCTGCGCATCAGCGGCGGATCCGCATACAGCAACAGCAGTGGCGGGGGCGTGTCGAATTGAGCGGAAATTTTTGCCGCGTAGCGCACGGCACGCAGCGCGTTGTCGCTGCCATCCACGGCGACCAGGATTTTCATCTGTGTGCTCCGTTTCATGAAAGTAATGCGGATGTGGTTTCAGCGAACCCGCACGCGGTTGTCCACCGACCGAACCCCCGCCGTTAACCACGCCGCGTCCTCCACAGCATTGCGTGCGCGCCAGTCGGCGACTTTGCCCTTTAAGACGACCTGACCACTCTCGTCCACGGCCACGCGGATCCGCGCGGAGTCCATGTCGGCGCGGCGCCGCATTGCATCCTTGATTGCACGCTCTATATCCTGACGCCGGCCGACCTTGCGGATCTCGATCCGGTTATCGATTCCAGACACCCCGGCGAGCCGGCGTAGATCCTGTTCGACCCGGCTGCGCTGATACTGCCAATCCACGTCGCCGATCAGCGCCAAACGACCGTGCTCGACCGTGACCTTGATCGCGTCGCGCGGCAAGGTCGCATCCCAAGCCAAGACGTCCGTCGCGCGCTTGGCCAGCACTTCATCCTCGACACAGGCGGCGCTATCGCAGCGTACCTGAACGTCGACGATTACCCCGCGCACGCCTTTGACGCGCGCGGCGGCGTCCACCAGCGCATGCTTGTCGGCCAGGCTGTGCACGTGGCCGGTGAGGTGGACGATGCGGTCTTCCACGTGGACGCCGATACCACTGGCATCCACCCGCGGATCGAAGCTCATCTCTTGAATGACGTATCGACGCAGTTTCTCGCTGTTCACCGTCGTTCTCCCAGGGAGGTTCGGGACCATTGCGCGCCCACGTTGGGCATCGCGGCTTGATCCAGATCAAGTCGGGGAACGGCAGCAGGTACCTCATCAGCGCGTTTATTGATCCAGATCATGCTGGCTGGCCCCCGCAGGCGTGCAATGCGCTCGAACCGACCGCAGGAGAACCCGCCCATGTACAAGAGCTTGCTGCTTCCGCTGAGCGGCCACGACGGCGACGCCGATGCGCTGTATGTGGCCACCCGCTTGGCCGCCCTGCATGGCGCGCACCTGCAGGTGCTGGAGATGGTCGACCTGCCGCCGCCAATGGTGCATCCGTGGGGCATGATGCCGGACTTGGCCACGGTGCAATCGCACACCGAGTTACGCGAACATGGGCAGAGCCGCCTGGCCGCGTTGCGCGAGCGCTTGTCGATCGAGACCATCCGTTGGGATGCTCGGGTCACCGAAGCTCTCCACCTTAGCGCTCCACGCGTTGCTGCGCATGAGGCATTCGACTGCGATCTGGTCGTGCTCGGCGGTGCGATTGGCGACACTCTTGAGGCGGCGGCGCCGCGCGAGTACTTCGCCGCGGCGCTATTCGAATCCGGCTGTCCGGTGCTGGTGGTGCCGCCGCGGTGTGACCCGGTGGTACCCATGCGCCGCGTCGTGATCGCCTGGCAGCCTACCCGCGAGGCGGCGCGCGCGGTGCGCGACGCGCTGCCCCTGCTGGCGACGGCCAAGTCAGTGGACGTACTGGCGATCGATGATGGCCGCGGTGTCGACGTCGAGCCGTCCGGCCGGCGCCTGATGGAGCATCTACGCCGCCACGGCGTGGATGCCTCGTGGGTCGCGCGCGCCGCGGGCGAGGACAGCGTCGCCTGCCGTGTGTTGGAGTTCGCACGGCTCAACGGAGCGCACTTAGTGATCGCCGGTGGCTACGGCCATTCGCGCCTACGCGAATGGGCGCTGGGCGGCGCCACGCGCGAGCTGTTGATCGCCGCCGACCTTCCGGTGTTGTACGCGCATTGAAATTGAACCGACCGTTGTTTCATCGCCGGAGCCTTGCCATGACGCATTGCCGCCCTAATCGCCCACAGGAATCGCCCGAACTCGCGCTACGCCGGCAATTGCGGTGGATCGAAGACGACGTGGTGTTTTCATTGTTCGACGTCCCGCCGGCGCCTGTCGTGGCCCAGGCCAACGCATCCCACGAACCGGGTCGTGGTGGGCGATGGCTTGCACGCTGCCGCGATTGGTGGCGGCGCCAGCGCCAAGCCCGGACCGACTCCCATCGATTCGAACGTGCTTCCGCGCCGCGCCGGAGACCGACATGACCGCCACTATGCTAGCCGCCGTTGCCTATACGCTGGGCGCACCTTTGCACCTGTCTGAACTGCCCGTGCCCACGCCCGGACGCGGCGAAGTGCTGGTGGAGATCCGCGCCAGCGGCGTGTGCCATACCGACTTGCACGCAGTGCGCGGCGATTGGCCGGTCAAGCCATCGCTCCCGTTTATCCCAGGCCACGAAGGTGCTGGCATTGTGGTTGCGCTCGGCCCGGGCGTGGAACACCTGCGGGTCGGCGATGCGGTCGGCATCGCCTGGCTGCACGATGCCTGCGGTCGCTGCGAGCACTGCATCGCAGGCTGGGAAAGTCTGTGCGAACGCCAGCGCAATAGCGGCTACAGCGTCAACGGCACGTTCGCTCAATATGCGCTGGCCCACGCCGATTACGTCGCGCGTCTGCCGCGCGACTGCGACTTCGCCGCGATCGCCCCGATCCTGTGCGCCGGCGTCACCAGCTACAAGGGCATTCGCGAGACCGACACGCGTCCGGGCCAGTGGTTGCTGGTGTCCGGTATCGGAGGCCTAGGCCATTTGGCGCTGCAGTACGGTCAGGCGATGGGCCTGCGTACGCTGGCCGTTGATGTGAGTGCGGCTAAGCTCGAACTGGCGCATTCGCTCGGCGCTGAAGCCGCGATTGACGCCGCCGCGCCCGACGCGGTGCAGACAGTGCTAGACATCACCGGAGGCGGCGTACACGGCGCGCTGGTCACCGCGATCGCGCCGCCGGCGTTCTCGCAAGCCTTGCGCATGGTGCGCAGGCGCGGCACGGTTAGTTTGGTCGGGCTACCGCCGGGCGAGTTTGCCTCTCCGATCTTCGATGTCGTGCTCAAGCGGATCACCCTGCGCGGCTCCATCGTCGGTGGGCGCCAGGATCTGGCCGAAGCGGTCGCCTTCGCGGTCGACGGCAAGGTCAGAGCCAGCATCGAGCGCTTCCGTCTGAGCGAGGTCAATGCCGTGCTCGGGCGCTTGCAGACCGGCGGCATCGAAGGCCGCGCGGTGCTAGAGCTGGGGGGCTGAGCCCGCGCCATGGCGCCGGTCGCGCTGCCGTCGTTCGTCGGCCTGGGGGTGGCGCTCGCGGTCGGCCTGCTGGTCGGATTGGAGCGCGAGCGCGCCCATCGCGGCCGCTCCGCGCGTCAACTCGCGGGCATACGCAGCTTCGCCCTGAGCGCGTTGATCGGGGCCACTGCGGTGCAACTGGGTCAAGTGGGTTTGCTGGTGGCCGGCGCGACCCTGGGGGCGCTGGTGGTCGCCGGCTACCTCGGCACCCGTCGGCGCGATCCCGGCCTGACCACCGAGGCGGCATGGCTGCTGACGTTCCTGATCGGCGCGCTAGCCATGCGCGAGGCTGCGGTGTCCGCCGCGCTCGGCGTGGCACTGGCGATCTTGCTGGCCGCGCGTGAGCACCTGCACCGCTTCAGCCGCCACTGGATCGGTCACGAGGAACTGCGTGGCCTGCTGCTGTTGGCCGCATGCGCGTTCATCGTCCTACCGCTGTTGCCGGATCGGGCGCTCGATCCGTGGGGCGCGATCAACCCCCATCAGCTGTGGACACTGGCGGTCGGGGTGATGATCGTCAGCGCGGCTGGCTATCTGGCGACGCGCGTGCTCGGCGCGCGCGCGGGGCTGCCGATCGCCGGCCTGGCGGGGGGATTCGTGTCCAGCACCGCCACGGTCGCGGCAATGGCGGAACGCGCGCGCATTCAGCCATCGCTTGCGCCCTTGGCGGCGAGTGCGGCGCTGATGTCCAACATCGCGACCGTGCTGCAACTGGCCCTGGTGCTGGGGCTGTTTTCGCCCGCCCTTCTGGCCTGGGCGGTACCGGCGCTGGCCGGCGCCGGCCTGGGTGCCCTGGCCGCCGCGTGGCTGGCCGCGCGCGCGGTTGCCCCCGACGCCGGTACCGGTGAGGCGGCGGCGGAGCGCCCGTACGATCCCTTGTCAGCGCTGCGGCTGTCGGCGTTGCTGGCCGGGGTTTTGATAGCCGCGTCATTGGCGCGCGCTTGGCTCGGCGCAGAAAGCCTGCCTTGGGTGCTGACCCTGGCCGGTCTGGCCGACGTGCACGCAGCCGCGGCGGCTGCGGCGCAAACGGTCGCGCAGGGCGGCCCGGCCGGTCCGGCTCAGTACGGACTACTCGGCGCGTTCGCGGTCAACGGCGCGGTGAAATGCCTAGTCGCGGTCACGCGCGGCAGCCGCGACTACGCGTGGCGAGTCGCCGTGGGCGTGGCGGCGATGCAAGTGGCGTTCGTCCTGGGCGCCGTCTTGGCAAGTCATTGAAGGCTTAGCTTTTGCGCGAGCGTGCGGCGAGCTCTTCGTAGCGGCGGCGGAATGCGTCAAGGCTCTCCTCATCGAGCTCCTCGATGTCCATGAGCGCGTTGTTGGCCTGTTCGGTCGCGCGGATGAGTTCGTCCAACTTGATCTGGATCGCCTCGGTATCCCGGCTCTGGGTGTTCTGGATTAAGAACACCATTAGGAAGGTGACGATGGTTGTGGCGGTATTGATCACCAGTTGCCATGTATCGGAAAAGCCGAATAGGGGGCCCGATGCCAACCAGGCGGCGATCGTGAGGGCCGCTAGACTGAATGCCGCTGGACGTCCCGCGAACCGCGAGGACAACTTGGCGAGGCGATCGAAAGTGTGGGCGACGGACATGGGAATGCTCCGACTGCGCGTTAGAGATCGATGCGGCGACGGCTAAAGTGGCAATTCGTACACAACCAGGGATGCGTCGCCTGGTTCGGCGCGGACACGAAACCCGAGGTACATCGCCAGTTCCCGCATGTCGGCGTTCTCGGCCATGTCGACCGAGTACATACGTTCGATCCCGCGAGCGCGCGCGATATCGATCAAGTGCCGCATCAGGGCGGTGCCCAGGCCTTGGCCTTGCCACTGATCGGCGACCACCACCGCGCATTCGCAGTTGACCGCGTCCGGATCCGAGCTGAAGCGCGCCGCGCCGACAATGCGCTCCGCATCGGCTTCGCAGGTCACAGCGACCAGCGCCGCGTCGTGGATGGGGTCGATATTCACCAGGCAATCGAGCATCCGCTCGCTGGGCGCGCTTATCTGTCCCAAGAACCGGTGGCGTCGCGACTCATCGGACAGGCCTGCAATGAAAGCGCGTTCGCTCTCTCGGTCCGCCGAAGCAATGGGGCGGATACGCACCTGGCTGCCGTCGCGAAGCGTCTGGCTCCATTGCGGCATCGATGTCGGAACAACGCCATGGACCTCGTTCATGACTGCTTCTCGAAAGGAGGGTGAAAGAAGCTTGATCCCTCTGGGCGCTCAGTTATTGACATGGATCAAGCCCGCCGACGCATGGGTCTGATCCAAGTCAATAAAGTGCCCGGGCGACGAGAATAAGTTCGGCCTGAGTCCGACTGAGGCGACGCCGATGTACAAAGATCTTTTGCTGCCCATGATGTCTGGAAGAATTCCGGACCCCGCGCTACAAGCCGCGCGCACCTTGTGCAAGCAGTGGAACGCCCGCTTGACCGTGCTGGTCGGCGTCAGCCACGCGCAACCCGAACCGATGGCCTGGGAATACTTTTCCGGCAGCTTAGGATTGACGATGCAGGAATGCGCTGAGACTACCGTGCGCGCGATGGCTGAAGCAGCCGACGCCCGGCTGCGCGAAGCCGGTATCGAATACGAAATCTGTCGAACGTCCCTGTCGTGGGCAACCCCTGCGCAAATGTGCATGGAGCACGCACGCTTGGCCGACGTAATCCTGCTCGAAGCCGACCCGCCCGGCGCATTGCACCCACACCGCTTGTTCGGGGAACTGGCCGCCAGCGGCGGCCGCCCGATCCTGTCGTTACCGACCGGTTCGGGAGCGATTGCAATGGAGCGAGCGCTAATTGCTTGGAACGCTACCCGGGAGGCTACGCGCGCGATCCACGACGCGATCCCTTGGCTGCAGCGCATGCGCGCGGTGGAGATTTTGGTGGTCGAAGACGGTCGCTTCCAGGCACACGCCCAGGATGCGCTGATCTGCGCGCACTTGCGAAGGCACGGCGTCGAAACCCAGATCGTTCGCCGCAGCTCATCTGGAGGCGACGCAGGCCAAACAATCCGTGTCTATGCTGCGGAGAGCCGCACCGATCTGATCGTGGCCGGAGCTTACGGACATCCGCGCGTCATGGAAATGGTGTTTGGTGGGGCAACTCGGAGTCTCTTGGCGAATTCGCCAGCGCCCGTCTTCTTCTCCCGCTGACTGCCTGTTGGTACGTTAAATGAAGTCGATATTAGACTGCCGAGAGCTTGTTGGTCGCTTTGAGGTCGTACGGTGCCTGAATGCTTTCGGCCCTGCGTCTTGGCCGTCCTAGCAAGGGGACCTCGGTGATCGGCGTCCGCCTGCTTAGGCCGGCTCTCGGCCCCGGTGCCACCCTGACGCGTCAGCCGGGGCGGGGCGCGGTCATTGGCCAGTCGTAGCCTGGGTCTGCCGTAGGGGGCTGCGGAGGCGGGCCATCATGATCTAAGATATCTGTGGATGATCGTAGGCAACCCTGGGTAATCAAGAGAGTTGGATTCCGGTTGCCCACGCTCCACTAACTCCAAATGGCCCTCATTGACCCTCAATAACCCCCCCACTAGCTCTCGCAGTCGGCGGGGTCGGCGCGAATGGTCGTGGACAGACGCTGGCGCCTGTGGAGTGGCCCCGTCCAGAGCGTCCACAAACCCATGGGCGATTCAGTAGGCGGAGACCAGATTAAGGACACTCTGGAAGGCTTAGGAGATTGTTGGGCTCGTCTCCGTCGTTCTGGGTCTTCAGATACTTTCGCCCATTACGGATGGCTACGATCACCCAGACACTCTGGCCGCCAACAGAGACATAGAACCTCCAACGACCGGCTTCTATTTCGTCGATGGCGTGCTCAAGCGTCCACTTCCAGTTTCCGCCTCCCTCCGCGGGATATCCCCCTATGTGGGTGATACGTTCGTGCGGATTGTGATGTTCGCGTTTATTTATGCACTTGATCTGAGCATCCGTCATTTCGTCCCCCTGTCGGTGCCAAGTGTGGCAATACAGACAACGGCACAGCATGTGGTTATCGGCCATGAGCCTGAACGGTGCGGATCGACGATGCCGTGCGGCAGCAGCAACTCCAGTTCCACCGCGCCGCAACGGCAGGTGGCGCGGTGGACCGGCCCGATCGCCGTGCCGCCGACGGATCGAATGCGTGTCGCGCTCACAGGGCTTTTCCTCGGCCGTGGGAGCGTCGGTTACACGCGCGACGCGTGGCTGCAACGGCCCTGGCATCAGCGCGTCCGCGAGGCCTTGGTCCGCCCCTTGCGTTCGCAACTGTGAGGCGGGCGTACGGTGGCTCGGTGATCGGCTTGCGAGCGCGGTGGATGAGATGCACGCATCGGTCGAAATGCCGATAGTCACTCACCGGTCGCCCATTCCAGGAGTCGCGGCCCGTTACGAAGGCGGCGCCGCGGCAGTCGAGTCTCCGCCGGCGCAACCTGTCATGGATGCAGCGAACGCGACTGCGCGCAGCGCGCATGCACCGACTGCTTGAGTACCGCGAGGGCCACCGCAGTGCGGCGCCGGCTCGGTGCGGCGACGCAATCGGCGGGTATCCGCACCGTCAGGTCGCGCATGTGCGCATCGATCGCGGTGGCTGCGATGCACACATCGGTCGAAATGCCGGTGATGGCCACTTCGCGGCAGCCGCAATGCTCAAGAAGCACCGCCAGCGGCGTGGAATGAAAGGCAGACTGTTTGGGCTTGAGCACGTAGAAGTCGTCCGCCTCCGGCGCCAGCAAGTCCGCTATCGGCGCGCCGCGGCAAGACTCGTGGCGGCAGACCGCGACCAGTTCGCGGAAATCGGCGTGCCACTGGCCGAAGTTGTCGTTGGCGTAGATCACCGGCGCGCCGACGCGGCGGAAGCGACGCTTCAGCGCGGCGATCCGGCGCGCGGCCGGCAGCGCCTGCTTGAGCAGCGCCTGTCCGTCCGCGAAATCGAGGAAGTTGAACATGTCGACGATCAGCAGGGCGATCTGGGGCGGGGCGGCGTTCGTCATCGGTCATCGATTCCGCGACGGCTCGGGCGTTGGCGAAAGCAAGCTTTTGGAAAAGCTGCCTCCGGACAGGTTAGCGCGCCGCGAAGAGTGGGGCGACGGCGCTGGATTCACGCGATCGGAAGAAGTACGGCGTTATTTTCGATGCCCTGTCCATTGGGAGCAATTGACGATGGCCAAGAAACCTACCCGTTCCAAAGGCGGTGCATCGGATCACCTCGTCCAGGCCAGTGCCACTTCGCAGCGGCAGCAGGCCATTCAGGCCGACGTGGAGCGCAAGGACGCCAGGAAGGCGGCGAGCTCGGGCAAGCGGGCGCCGGTCCAGGCCGGGCCTCGGCAACATCCCGAAAACCCGCTGCCCAAGCAGCATCAATCCAAGCCCGGCCACGAGCACCTGCTCAAGCCCGCGCCGGAATTCCTCGCGCGCGACTATCGCGGCAGCGGCAAGCTCGATGGGAAGGTCGCTCTGGTGACGGGCGGCGACTCGGGCATCGGCCGCGCGGTCGCGGTGCTGTACGCGCGCGAAGGCGCGGACGTGGCGATCGTCTACCTGAGCGAGCACCAGGACGCACACGACACCCGCGCCTGCATTGAGGACGAAGGCCGGCGGAGCCTGGCCATCAGCGGCGATGTACGCGATTCGCGGTTCTGCGCGGATGCGGTCGCGCAGGTCGTCGATGCCCTCGGCCGGCTCGACATTCTGGTCAACAACGCCGCGTTCCAGGAGCACAGCGACACCCTCGAGGAGCTCACCGACGCACATCTGCAGGAAACGTTGCAGACCAACATCGCCGGCTACTTTTACATGGCGCGCGCCGCCTTGGCGCACCTGCCGCGCGGCGGCGCCATCATCAACACCGGTTCGGAAACCGGCCTTTTCGGCAACGCGCGTTTACTGGATTACTCGGCCACCAAGGGCGCGATCCACGCCTTCACCAAGTCGCTGGCCAGTCAATTGCTGCCTCGCGGTATCCGAGTCAACGCCGTCGCGCCAGGACCGGTATGGACGCCGCTCAATCCTGCCGACCGCTCGGCGGAAGAAATCGCCAAGTTCGGTCGCGACAGCGACATGGGACGCCCGGCTCAGCCCGAGGAGATTTCGCCCGCCTATGTCTTCCTCGCGTCGGCGGTGATGTCGTCGTATATCAATGGCTTGGTCTTGCCGGTCATGGGAGGACCGAATGGGTAACGACGCGGTCGCGAACAAAGGCGTGTCGACGGGATGCCATTGCTCAGGCAGCCCTCCGCGTAGTCCGATGGCCTGAGCCGGAATGTTCCAGCTCGTTCGCTACCCGCTTCACTTCGGCATTCCAGGTGAACACTTCAGGTTCGATGCGAGACGGCGTCCGTCGAGGTGACGAAAACCTTCGCGTCGCAGCGCGCCAGGTTAAGAACCCTTCGCTCCGTCGCGACGCGCGCTACATGAGCGTTCGACGAATCTTCGCCTCGTGCGGACAATTTGGATCCGCCTGGAGAAAAGCGATGACGAGCAGCAAAGAAGCGCGCGATTTGAATCGCGACCCCATCACCGGCACTCCGGGATCTCATCCGATCGGAGTGGGGGTGGGCGGCGTAGGCGGCGCTGCCGCGGGTATGGTGCTGGGTGCGCTGGGAGGCCCGATCGGTATGCTGATCGGTGGCGGCATCGGCGCGATCGCCGGTGCTTCGGCCGGCAAGGGCGTGGCCGAGAAGATCGACCCCACTGGAGAGGCCGGCTATTGGCGGGACGAGTACACCCGACGTCCTTATTACGATCCCAAGTACGATTACGACCGGGACTACGGCCCGGCCTATGCTTATGGCGCGACCGCGCGCTCGAACCTGGGCGATCGTTCCTGGGACCCGTCTACCGAAGTCGAGCTCGAGCGCGAATGGGCCAAGGCGCGAGGAGACTCCAGGCTCGAATGGAGCGATGCGCGCGCGGCGGTGCAGGACTCCTGGGGCCGGGCCGACCGCACCTACCGCACCTACGAGGCCACGGACCGGTACCACGAGTCCCGTTTCGATCAAGCGCCGTACCGCGACGAAGGCGCGCAATACAGCGACTACCGCCCGGCGTATCGCCTCGGCACGCAGGCGCGGCACCAGTACGCCGATCGCGAATGGGACGATCGTTTGGAGTCCGAACTCGGCGAGCGCTGGAACAACGTCAAAGGCGAATCGCGGCTGGGCTGGGACAAGGCCAAGTCCGCGGCCAAGGATGCGTGGCACAGCGTCGAGCGGGCTCTTCCCGGCGACGCCGACAAAGACGGTCGCTGAGAGCGACTATTAAGCGCCTTCCTTGTCCAGGAAGAGGGCGATGGATGACTGAGCAGGCCCAAGGCGGCATACCGCTTGGGCCTGCTCGCTTTGTGGTCTCTGCATGGGCTCATGGCTGGCCTGCGTTGGGGCGCATGCACGGCTTGTCGGGGCGGCAGCGAATGCAGGGCCCAAGCGAACCATGCGGTTGCTCCACAGCGGTGAAGCGCGAGTACAGCAGTCGATCCATTACAAATGTCAGGCGGGATCGAGGTGCGCATGGATAGGGAGTCGGCAACAATCGGCTTGTCGATTTCAGTCATTACGGTTCAGACGTCGCATGGCTACGATCGGAGGACGAAATGACCAAGCCATCAATCGATATACGCAGCGCCACTCTCGATGAGATGCCACACGCGGTAGCGACGATCGTGGCTGCATTTGTCGCAGACCCGCCCGCGCGATTCGCTTGGCCTTCGGCACACGACTACCTCCAGACCATGCCGTTGGCCACCCGCGAATTCGCGGGCAGTTGTTTCAAGCACGGCACAGCTTACGTATCCCGGGACTTCTGCGGAACCGCGCTCTGGTTGCCTCCGGGAGTTGAGCCCGACGGCGAGACCCTGGAAAAAATGTTCCGCGACACGGCAAAGCGCGAGCACCTCGACGACCTGCTCGCGACGTTCGAGAAGATGGGACAGGCGCATCCTCGAGAAGCTCATTGGTATTTGCCGCAAATCGGCGTCGACCCGCATGCGCAAGGCAAGGGCATTGGAGCGGCGTTGATGCGTCATGCCCTGGCCCGCTGCGACCAGGATCGAGCGTTGGCGTACCTTGAGGCATCGAGACCGCGGAATATCCCGTTCTATCAGCACTACGGTTTCGAGCCGTTGCGCGAAATCCAGGTCGGCGCGGCGCCGCCCGTCACGCCGATGCTTCGCAGACCTCGCCGTTAAGAGGGCCGGCTGGCGCGCTTAGCTGCCGACTGCGCCGAAGCCGCCCAATCATCCGTGCAAGGTGTCGTCGCGTCAGGCGCATGGGCGCATGGAACATACCGCGGCTTCCAGTGAGCGCCCCGAAAATTTCGGAAACCTCATGACGGGCGATCACTCTTTGGCGACGCCGGGTTTCGCGATGTTGGTCTGTGGCCCGTTGTCGGTTCGCAGAGAGCACAAGGCGCATCGCCCAGCGCTGCCGCATCGCTTCCATGAATGATCGACAACAGTCGCCAATGAAGCCGTCGACGCTCCAGGTTGGCGCAAGCTTGCTCGTGCCTACTTCCCCGGGTTGGCAGACTCTACTCAAGGAGCAACGATCATGTTTCTAAAGGCTGGGCGAATGGCGCTGCTGCTGGGCGTGGCGGCTCATCTGTTCATTCTCGCGCCGTACCCGGGCATCGCCCGCGCGCAATGGGACGACGGCGATCGCCGCGATTGGAATCGCGACCGCTATGACTATCCGCGCGAAGACTGGCGCCAGCGAGACAGGGAGCGCAAACGTCGGGAAGAGGCGCAGGCCAACGGCGTCGTGGCAGGCGTTGTCGGAGCGGCAGTGCTGGCGACCGTTATCGCTGCCGCAGCCAAGCGCGACAAGGAGAACCGTTCGCGCGCGGACTATTGCATCAGTCGCTATGGGAACTACAACCGCGCGAACGATACCTATCGGGCGGCGGATGGCTACACCTATCGCTGCGAGTGAATCGGAGGTATGCCGTATGACGGCACGCTGCGATCCACCATTCGCCGCTCCAATCAAAGGAATACACAGAAAATGAAAAATGCAATCGTTCTGGTCGCTCTTTCCACGGTCGCCGCGGTCGCCAATGCCGCGCCTTCCGATCCGAAGCAGGCGTACATCGACGCGACGTTCTCCGCCATGGATGCGAACAAAGATGGCCGCGTCGACAAGAACGAGTACGCGAAGTTCCAGAACTCTCGCTTCAACCAGCAGGCCGAATCCGTCGATGCCGCTTTCAAGGAGATGGACAAGGACGGCGACGGGAAGGTCAGCAAGAAGGAAGCCGCCATCGTGCCGGAGATCGCGAAGTACTTCGATGGCCTGGATAGCGACCGCGATGGGTTCCTTTCGCTGAAGGAAATGCAGCAGGCCATGGTCGCGGCGCAGACTGCCGACGCTTCGAAGAAGTGATCGGCAGGGTTTGAATGGGTGCAGGCATCTCCTGCGAAGGCAACTAGACGCGCGGCCCTTGCAAGCACTCACCGTACATGCGGTCGGCCCGCGATACAGGCTCTTGATCGGCGTTTTCGTCGTTTGCCGACTCTAAAGGTCAGGCGGGGAGCGATCGCATTCATGCGGCAGCGGCCTGAGACCAGGCCGCTGCCAGGTAGGGCGTTTGAATCAAGGCGCGCTCGTCAGCTCCGCCTTATTGGTTTTCTTGTCGTAGATGCAGATCCTCTGGCTCTTCTGCTTTCCGGCGCTGACGGTCACCAGCGCGGCGCCGTAACTCTCGGTGCCGAAGGGGTCGACTATGACGGTTACCTGCGCACTTTCCGGCTGCGGCCCGAGCAAGACGCGGCAGGCCTTGTCGACGTCCTTGCGGAACTCGGCCCATGCGTCGTTGCTGGATGCCGAGGCGTTGGTCGCGAAGAATGCACAGAAGAAGCCTGCGATCAGTAAAGCCTTGTTCATTTCTAATATTCGCTCGTGGGAGTGGGTATGAAGTCGCGAGTCCCCCCATCTGGGAGGCTTGCGTCTGCATTGGGGCGGAAAGCGCGTGGATTGTAGGTGCGACAAGCTGCGATACACATTGCAGGCGACCTTGCTTGTCATCGAGTATTTAGACGTCGTTTACGAAACGGCCCTGTTGGAAAATTGGCCTCAGCGCGTCTGCCCGCACCCGGCTTCGCGTCAAGAGATGAGCGCGCGCTGGCCAGCGGCGACGGCCAGTCCGCGAAGCAGGAACGGCACGCTCGCCCAAGTCGCATTCGCGGGCGACAGAGCAGGCGGTCAGCCGAATTGAACATGGCTGGAGCCGGATCCGGGCCAAATGCAGAAGCTTCACGGCCCCCTGGATGACCCGGGCGGCTGTACTACAAAAAACCCTTCACGCCGCGCGATCCCTTGCGCGTACGGTCCGCTGCGGAACACTGGTGTGGGTGTATCGACACAATGCCGCATCGTGACTGTCGTCACGATTCGATGGGCGCGGAGCCCGATTCTGGCCGTAGCCAAGTCGCTTGAGCGTTAGTCGGTGATGCTTCGCGCGAACTGCGCGAATTCACTCGCGATCACGTTTGGAGGTAGGCATGGGGCAGGGCGGAAGTACGGGACGGCTGACTTTGGATCAGCGTTTGTTGACGTATTCGCATCAGTCGACGGATGCGAGTCCGGAGAAGATCACGCTCTCGGGAATAAAGGACTACATGGGCTCGAACGATGCGTTGAGCGCTGGCCACTACAGCAATCGTAGCGACAAAGTGGAGGCCTACAACACCTTGTCGAGGATCACCGCCGCGTCCGCGATGAGCGATGAGCGCCGATATGACCTGCGCACGCAGGCCTATCGGGATTTCAACCGCAACGGAGCGATGCTGGAAAAAGCGGGGATAGAGCCGCCGCAGCCGCCGCAGAAGGAGCAGGCCGCGACGTCCTCGCAGACGGCGAGCAAACTGCCGGAGGACATTCAGCGCGATCTCAAGACGCTGCTCGCCAACCCGCACAGTTTTCTGTCCTTGAGCGGCAAGGGAATCGAAGCCTACGAGAATTGCCAGCACAAGGACCTGCGCAACGCCATCCATGCCGATCAGACCTTCGTGGAGAAAGGCGCGAAGTACTGGACTCTGCCCGACGACGGCAAGCGCGCGGGAATCGCTGAAAGCTGGTCCGGTCACCTGCAATCGGCCGACGCTCACAACTCGGTCGGCGTCCATGCGACCAACCGCACGCCGATCGACGCGATCCGCGGCGCGCAGGCCCAGCTGACCACGGCGATCAACGGCGGCTACGACATCACCCAGCAGGGTGCGCAGAACGCCTTCTCGCAGGTGGCGCTGGGCGTGAACCTGGCGTTGAACTCAGCGCAGACGCTCGCTGGACGCGGCGCCGATACCGTGACCGAGCAAACCATGCTGCAAAGTCCCGACGGGCACTCCAATCAAGGGCCGACGCGAGGCAAGTAGTCGAATTGCCCCGGAGTTTCGCACTGCGCCGGCGCGGGCGTGCGAAGGAAACGGTCGGCCTTCGTCGGTGGCCGCGGAACGCCTCTCGCCTGTCGGCGGACTCGCGGCCACCCCGATCGCTTCGGGCTCGCGTTACCGATCAGATGCCGCACCGATTGGATGCCGTCCTCGACGCCGCCCTTCGTGTTGTAGCGTTCGCCAGCGAGATCGGTCTCGTGGTTGCCTGTCGCCAACGCAAATCGACTACCTCTGCTGAGCGTCAGCGCCGATTCGATTGTTTCACTCACGGAACTTCACACCCGCTGGTTATGGATGATTTTGCGGGTGAATTCCCGTCGGCGCGAAATAAACGCCGAATTTTGTGAGCGCAATCAAGCACCGATCAAAAAAGTTGGCCGCCGCGTGCGCTCGACAGCGTAGTAGCAGGCGATGAGCCAAGACGCAGATGCTTTCGCCTGAAGCGACGGCGCTTGCGTTGAATCGCGCAGGCGGCCCATCGCCAAAAACGGCAGCGCCCATTCGGGGAGTCCTCGCAATAGTCCTGCACCGCCACGCACGGCGAGGTCGTGCGCGGACCGGTGGAAGAAAACTTTCGTGATCCACAAACCGCTCGACGGCACCGCTCCGGTGAGCATGTGTCATGCGACGCCGTTTCCGCGCAGCTATCGGCATGACCGCCGGTGACGGCTGCAACGGCGCCTCACCCAGTTCGGAAGCCCATCAATACTAAGGAGATTCCATCGTGGCAGGCATCCAATGGTCGGCCCCGCAGTCCCTGGCCTACATCCCCACCGGCAAGCTGGTGACGTTCACGGCGATGCACCAGGCGGAGTACACGCAATACGTCCAGATCATCGACGCCAACAACCGGCCGATCAGTTTCTATTGCCTGGACGGCAGTCAGGCGACGTTTCCGATCTCGGGCAGCGGCGTCAACGTCGGCTTCCTCCAGAACGGCGCCGGCAGGTTCACCATGGCGGCCGGGTTGCAGGTCCAGTTCGGCAGCAGCGGGTCGAAAGTTCCGCTGGTCTCGGCGGGCAATCCGGTCCAGTTCTTCATCAATGGCTCCGTATTCGGCGGGGGCACCTTGTACGTGACCGAAGACGGTGGCGACATGGATTACAACGACACCAGCTTCGTCATCCAGTGGTACGCGTACGTGGGCTGACTGCCTCCATCCCGTTCCCCACCGAGTTGGGAGCGGCCCGATCGCTCATGAATTCCTATGGCTGCCGCGATGGATCGCGTGGATTCGTCACGCGGCGCACCAATGACGGAGTGCGGCAATGAAGACCAGGATCGTTATGTTCGGCGCGCTCGCCAGCGCGCTGGCGATGTCCGCGGCATGCACGAAGACAGAACCCGTAGTCGCCGCTTCATCGATCTCCAAGGACCAGGCAACGCCGTTTCCGGGCGGCACACCGATCACGGCGGCCGACCTGACCGCGACGCCGGCGGCGTTGCCCGCGGCCCCGCCGGCGTACAACTACGACCCCTACAACCCCAACATCACCCACGCGCAATATGCGCGCTTCGCCTGGCGACAGTTCATCCACTTCAATTCCCCGGCGCAGAAGAACGGCGTCGATGCCGCCGGCAAGTCTCCGGTGGTGCGCGGGAGCATCGATCCGACCCGCAACTTCGCCGCGTCCGGCGCCAGCGACTTCTATCAGAGCGGCACGACCGCCGCTTCCAACTTCAGCAGCAACCAGCTGGTCTGGGAAACCTTCGCTCACCGGTCCGAGCTGTTCCCCGCGGGCGCAGCGCCCAGAGGGAACCTGGCCACCCTGGATCCCGAGTACGTTTTCCAAGCGAATCTGAAGGTGGCGTCGACCGATGCCCGCTTCAACAATCTCGACGAAAACAGCCAGATCGGCCAGAACCAGATCTTCTTCCCGAAAAACGGCAACACGCCGTCGGCCGATCCGCAGGACGATCACATCATCCTGTTCCAGGCCAAGGTCAATCCGGTCGAGTACGACTACATAAAATCCATCTACAACGCCGGCAATCCTCCGGCTTCGCTGGAACTGCCGCCCAACGCGACGAACCAGGCGGAGTCCGTGGAGGTCAAGTCGGCCTGGCGGGAAATGACGCCCGCCTTGATCGCATCCGGCCGCTATCACACGGCCGAGGCCTTGTACTACTACAAGGAAAATGGCGTGACCCAGGCGCGGGTGGCGACCTTCGGTCTGGTCGGCCTGCACATCCTGCGCAAGATGGAAAACTACCCGACGTTCGTCTACACCACCTTCGAACAGGTGGACAGCCTGACCACGCCGGACAACAAAGACACCGGGTTGTACCTCATCAACCTCTACAACACGATGCAATACGATTCGTCGGTGCCGTCGGGGACCCGGCCGACCGCCATCCTCAATTCCGGATCCAACCGGACCGCGGTAACGCTGCCGTTGGCGGGCCCGGTGGACAGCGCCCACGGCTACGCCGTCGTTCCCGGGCAATACACCATCCCCGACGGGTTCTCGGGTCCGATCAAGGTCCAGAATCCCCCGGTGGCGACCAGCGCGGTCTATGACGTCAACAACGAAGTCCAGCAAGCCATGGCCGGCTCGCCCGCGTTCAAGGACTCGGTGTGGCGCTACTACCGTCTCGTCGGGCTGCAGGTGTTGCCCACCAACGAGGACAGCTCGGTCACGCCGGCCAAGCCCGATCCGCTGACCCAGGACTTTTACCTGGCGAACATCGTGATCGAGAGCAGCCAGCCCGGCATCCAGTTGTTCAAGGGCGGCGTCAAGGATCCCGATCCCGAACAGAAGCAATTCACCTTGCTGGCCAAGCGCGGGCTGCCGAGCATCCTGGGCGTGAAGAAGCTGCCTCCGAACTCCGACAAGTTGGTGATGGGCGGATGCATGGGCTGCCACGGCAACGCGCAATATCCCAGGAACAGCCAAGGCCAGGGGCCGAGCATCTTCAGCTTCCTGATCAACCAGGACACCCTGACGGGGCAGGGCTTCAGTGCCGACGTGCGCAACGAATCGGCTGTGGAGTTGAGCGCGAAACGTCTGGAATATCTGGTGTATTAGCCAAGGCGCCAGCCCGGAAGCGTTCTCGCTTCCGGGCGATGCGCGGCGATCGCGCGGGGCCCACGCCCCCGGGGCCGCGCAATCTTTCCAGACCGAGAATCCCCGGTCGTCGCGTCGATCACAGAAAGCGCCGCTCGATCCCCTTCAAGGCGGGGTCCTTGCGGCACGCCGACAGCGGCCGCGCCTTGGACGAGAAGATCTCCAGGATGTTCTTTTCCTCGGCGTCGACCCGCACGTTGAAGCACGCGCAGCCATAGCCATGGCGGCCGGCGTTCGTCGCGCGCCACTGTCCCGGCGGATACTCCGGCGGCCAGTCGCCCTTGGCTTGATAGCCGCCCTGGATGGCGATCGTCCATTCGCCGTCGCGATCGTGCAGGGAGGCGTTGCCCGGGGTCGGATTGTCGAACCAGCCGCAACGCAGCTCGGCGCCGGAAGGCGGCGCGGCGGCGACGACGGTGCCGAACGCCAGGAGCAGCGCGGTGGTGGCGGCGATGTTCGTTCGAAGGCTCATGCGGATCGGTCCTGATTGCAGGCGCGATGCCGCGGAGCGGCCGCGCAGACTTCGACGGTCACGGGCCGTCCGAGTACACCGCGGGCAACGTGCGCTTGGCGCCGTCGAGGCGGAGGGTCACGGTCACTTCCTGTTCGATGCCGATGGGCTCGCCGTCTTCCACGCGCTGCTGGATCACCCGTCCGGGCTTCACCTGCATGCGCAAGCCGTCGCCGGCGAACGTTCCCGCCAGCCGCGGCGCGCCCGCGGCGGGCTCCGCGCCGATGCGGCGCAGCCGATACGAGCGTCCGCCCAGGGCCACCTCCACCGGCTCGTCAAGCGATCCGCAGTGATCGGTCACGAACGGGATCGAGTCAAGCTCCCTGGCCGATTCGCCGCAACGCGCACGATAGGCCGGTTGCACCTGCGCTTCGCACAGGCGGACGTGGAGCCGGCGCATCGGTTCGTCCGGCGCGACGCCGATGCGCGCATCCGCGGCGCAGTCGTCGCCGGACACTTCGTTCGGTACCAGCCGGTCGCTGTCGGCCGCGGGAGCCGATGCGCTGCTGTCGGCCGCGTCGGCCTTGCGATCCTTGGCATCGGGCCGCTCCTGCGCGGCGTAGCCGGGTGCGGCGACCGCCAATAACGCCAGTACGGCGATGTGCGCGAAATGCTTCATCGTTGCTTCCTTTCGATGCGGCTTATGACAGCATGGTTCCGCGGCGAAGACCAGGGGACTGGCCGTCGGTTCCGCCTCCGCCGCGAGCGGCACGCCAGCATTCGAGGCAGAGCCTGGGTAGCATCGGCGCTGCCGAAGCGTCCTGCGACCTTCGCCTGGCGCGAGTGCGTCGGCTGTATCGAACCCATTCCCTCCATTGTCGCCCTTCACGATGACTCTATCCGCCGACGCCCGCCAGCGCATCGAAACCCTGTTGCGCGCCCATCGACTCGTCGTTTTCATGAACGCGACGCCCGATGCGCCGGAGCGTTTCTTCTCGCACAAGATCTGCCATCTGCTCGACGGCCTCGGGCTCGACTATGCGCACATCGACGTGTCCCGCGACGCGACGCTTCGCGAACAGATCAAGGCCTACGGCGGCTTGGAGGCCATACCGCAGCTGTATCTCGACGGAAAGCCGCTCGGCGACAGCGACGCGGTCGAGCGCATGGCCGGCACCGACGAACTGCACGCCGCGCTGGGGCTGCCCGCGCCGGATCGCACGCCGCCCACGGTGCGTTTGACCGCGGCCGCCGCCGAGTTCCTACGTGGTGTCGTTCGCGGCAAAGGCGAGGGCACGGTGGTGGACATCGAGGTCGATCCGCAGTTCCGCGGCAGCCTGCGTTTCGGTCCGCGCAGGAAGCACGCCATCGCCGCCGAAGTGGATGGCGTCGCGTTGCAGTTCGATCTCGCCAGCGCGCGCCGCGCCGACGGGCTGTCCATCGACTGGCAGGATGTCGAACGCGGCCCCAGTTTGCTGCTCAGCCATCCGCGCGCGCCCGTGCCCAAGCCGGTGCGCTGGATCTCGCCGGCCGAGGCGGATGCCCGCGTTCGCGCGGGAACGCTGACCGTCGTCGATCTGCGCCGCGAGGACGAACGCGCCCTGGCTCGGCTGTCCTTGCCGTTCCTGTCTCTGGACGAAGGCACGCACGCGATCCGCAACCTACCGCCGCAGGCGCCGCTGGCGGTCCTGTGCCACCGCGGCGACCGGTGCTGGCATGGCGCCCAGCACCTCGTCCAGCTGGGTCATCGCGACGTCTACGCTGTCGAAGGCGGCATCGATGCCTGGGCCGCGGGCGTGGATGCGTCGATACCGCGCTACTGAGCCGGCGGCCGCTTGCCCCTGGCCCGTTGGCGATGCGTTCTCAGCGCATATTTCGCAGCGTGACGGTCGCCGCATTAATCGAAAGTGGGACAACTTGACACCCGGATCGCCGCGCACCACAGTCGGCAGCGTCCAATAGCGCCGCACACGCATGCGGCGCACCGCGCGCATCGGCAACCGACCGCGCGACTGTCGTCATTGTTCTCTGGGGGGAAGGCCGCGCCGCAGCAGGTTTGCCGCGTGGCATGAAAAGGCTGGTGCGTCCGCACCGGCCTCCTTCCCTATCCACCAGGCACCTGGAGAACCAATCTAATGAGCATCAGAGTGGCAGGATTCCTGCTGTCCGGCGTTTTGCTGACGGCCGGGCTGTCGCCCGCGCACGCGCAGAGCGCCAGCTGCACGGGAATCGCCGAATGGAACGCGTCGACCATCTATAGCGCGGGCAACAAGCTGGTCTATCAGGGGCGGCTGTATCAGGCGACCACGTCGATCTGGAACACGCCGCCCACGCACTGTCCCAGTTGCGGCTACTACCAGGACCTGGGCGCCTGCAGCGCGGGCGGCAATACGCCGCCGACAGTGGCGTTGACCGCGCCGGCGAACGGCGCGAGCTTCACCGCGGGCGCCACCATCGCCATCACGGCGAATGCGGCCGACGCCAACGGCAGCGTCGCCCAGGTGCAGTTCTTCCGCGGCGGCACCTCGCTGGGCGTCGATACCACCGCGCCCTACAGCGCGAGCTGGGCCAACGCAGCCGCGGGCAGCTACGCGATCACCGCGGTCGCCACCGACAACGAGGGCGCCACCACCACCTCCGCGGCGGCCAACATCACCGTCAATGCCGGGACGCCCGACACCACCCCGCCCAGCGTGCCGGCCGGACTGGCCGCGGCTTCGGTGACCTCGTCCAGCGTCAATCTGAGCTGGAACGCTTCCACCGACAACGCGGGCGGCAGCGGCGTCGCCGGCTACGACGTCTATCGCAACGGCACGCTGGTCGGCTCGCCCGCCGGCACGTCTTTCAGCGACACCGGCCTGACCGCATCCACGGCCTACAACTACCGCGTGCGCGCGCGCGACAACGCCGGCAACGCCTCGGCGCAAGGCGCGCAGATCAGCGCGACCACCGGCGCCGGCGGCGGCGACAACACGCTGCCGCGGCATGCGCTGGTCGGGTACTGGCACAACTTCACCAATCCGTCCGGTCCCACGATCCCGATCAGCCAGGTCTCCAACGACTTCGACGTCATCGTGGTCGCGTTCGGCGACGACGCGGGCAATGGCGCGGTCAGCTTTACGGTCGATCCGGGCGCCGGCAGCGAGGCGCAGTTCAAGGCCGACGTCGCCGCGGCGCGCGCGAAGGGCAAGAAGGTCGTGCTGTCGCTCGGCGGCCAGAACGGCACGGTGACCTTGAACAACGCGACCCAGGTGGCCAACTTCGTCAACAGCATGGAGGACCTGATCCGCTACTACGGTTTCGATGGCGTCGACATCGACCTGGAAAGCGGCGCGGGCGTCTACCATGGCGCGGCCGTGCAGACCAACCTGGTCACCGCGATCAAGCAGCTCAACACGCGCATCGGCCCGTCGTTCTATCTGTCGATGGCGCCCGAGCACCCGTATGTGCAGGGCGGCTTTACCGCGTACAGCGGGATCTGGGGCGCCTATCTGCCGATCATCGACGGGCTGCGCCAGGAGCTGGACCTGATCCACGTGCAGTACTACAACAACGGCGCGCTCTATACGCCGTACAGCCAGAACGGCTTGGCCGAAGGTTCGGTCGACATGCTGGTCGGCGCCAGCCTGATGCTGATCGAGGGCTTCAGGACCAACAACAACACCGGCGTCGTCTTCAACGGCCTGCGGCCGGACCAGGTCGCGCTCGGACTGCCCTCGGGCCCGTCCTCGGCCAACAGCGGACAGGCGTCGTCGGCCACGATCGCCAATGCCCTGAACTGCCTGACGCGCTTGCAGAACTGCGGAACCATCCGGCCGCAGCAGGCCTATCCGACCTTCCGCGGCGTCATGACCTGGTCGATCAACTGGGACCGGCGCGATGGCTTCAACTTCTCCAAGCCGGTGCGGGCGACGTTGAATACCTTGCCCTGAGGGGCAGCGAAAAGCCGCGAGGCTGCTCGCTTGCCCCGCGACTCCTTACTACCCGGCGCCCTTGATGGGCGCCGGTTTTTTTCGACTCCGCCGACGGCCGTTCCTGCTGGGCGGGTTCGAGACGAGGGCGTTGGGCCATGCGGTCGCGGCCGAGGTGGGGATTGCCGTGGCGATGTCGCTGCTGATCGTGCCCGGTGGTCGCGTTCGCCGCCTTGACGGATGTAACCGCGCCGGATCGCAGTGCGGGCCGCGGCTGAAGCCGAGCCGGCCGCATCGCCGAGAACGCGAACACGCGCAAACTCCGCGGTCCGGTGAGCGGTCAGCGGCATCCGCGTTCGCGCCGGGTTCGCGCCGGCGCGAACGCGCGCGAGGCGGCTACTGCAGCAGCGAATCCTCCCACTGCCGGTCCGTCGCCGACACGGTCGCGGCGTAGGTGCGGTAGTAGCTGCCGTCCCAGGGATCGTTGAAGTAGACGTAGTTGCCGGAGTAGCCGGTCACCACCACGTCGTGGGCGCCGCCGCTGCTCCAGCGCCAGGACATGATGAAGGGCTTGTTCGCGTCGATGCGCGCCTTCAGGTTGGCTTGGCTCAGGTAGCCGTTCTGCTGGTAGAAGCGCTGACTGCCCCAGAAGTAGTTCATCGCATCGTCGACGTCGTAGTTCCAGTTGCCCTGGTTGGCGTAGCTGTTCCAGTAGAAGGTGTTGTTGCCGCAGGCGTAGTTGATGCCGAAGGAATAGTTCGCCATCGAGCACTGGGTGACCCACTTGCCGTGGTAGCTCATGATCATCGAGGCCGACGCCGCCCAGCACCAGTTGCTGTGTTCCTGCTTGTACAGCGGAACGTTGAGCACGCCGGCCGAGGCGGTGCCGAGCGCGGCCAGCGCCAGCAGCGCGGCGGTGGACAGTTTGTTCTTGAGGTTCATCGAAGGACTCCGCAGTTCGGTTCGGTCGGTCAGCGCTGGCCGCGCTGCAGGTTGCCGCGCACGGCCGCTTGCAGCGCCGGCAGCAGGTCTTCGCTGCTCAGCGCCTGCTCGGCGCCGGCCGCGCTCTTGGCGTCGGCGGACAGTGCGAGCGAGCGCCGCGCCGAGGGCATCGGCACGAACCGCGAGCGCTCGCCGGCGCTGCGCACTTCGATCAGGTCGGAGGTGGCTTGGTAGATGCGCACGAAGCGGAACGAGCCGTCGCCGGTGGCCGGCGCGGCCGCGACCAGGTCGGCGGCGAGCGTGGACGCGCCCGCGCCGACGGCCTGCCAGCGGCCGTCGATCCGGTTCATGTCGAGCAGGCCGACCGGCTTTCCGGCGGACAGGATCACGAACTTCCAGGTGTCGGTGCTGCGCGCGAAGCGGCTCAGGTCGGCGTTGCCGTTGGCGTACATCAGCGCGGCCGGATCGACCGTATTGACCTCGAAGCCAGCGCCGAGCGAGAGCGCGCGCAGGTCGCCGTAGGTCGCCGCGGCGATCGGGAAGCCATCGGGCAGCTTGGCGTTGGCGGCATGGCCGCTGCTCATCTCCCGCATCATCGTGCGCAGGCCCTGTTCGGCCGCCACGCGCAGGCCGAGGCTGGACTGGTCGCGCAACGCGACCTTGCCCGCGCCGATGTTTTGCGCGGCCGCCGGCAGCGCCGCCGCCGCGCACAGGCCAAGCGCCACGGCCGGCGCCCACAGCGCCGTCCTCATGTAACCGACTTTCATCATTCGTTCTCCGCCAGGGTTGGGTTTTGTGCGATGCGACAGCGCATCGCCGACGTTCGCCGGCCGCGGCGGCCGAAAGCGTTTCGGCCGCGCGACGGCGTGTCGTAGTCAATTCACCCGGTGCGGAGCGAATTCCCGCCACCGATCGGCGCTTGCTGCATCGCATCAAGAAAATCTGCGATGAACGTTTGCCTTTTGGCTATTCCGACCGCAAAAATCATGCAGCGTGGATTGCGGCCGATGGCACTTTGATCCTCGCGATGCGAAGGCGGGCGACGGCCGCAGGGGGCGGCCGCCGCGGCGCGGGCAACCGCACCAGCCGCCGCGCAGAATCCAACGAGGCGCTTCAACCATGGGCGAAATCACCGTCCTGCTCGGACAGGCGCGCGGTGGCGACGGCGATGCCTGGGACCGGGTGGTGCATCTGCTGTACGCCGATCTCAAGCGGTTGGCGCGGCGCGCCAGCGCGGGTTCGCACGGGCAGGAGGTCACCGCGCTGGTGCACGATTGCTATCTGCGCCTGGACCGCGGCGGCGCCGACGGCATCGAGAGCCGCGCCCACTTCCTGTCGGTCGCGGCGACGGCGATGCGCCAGCTGCTGATCAACCATGCGCGCGACCGCATCGCCGACAAGCGCGGCGGCGCGCACGCGCACACCACCTTGGGCAAGGCCGATCTCGACGCCGCGCGCGCGGCGTACTCGGAGGCCGAGGAAATGGTGATGATCGACGCCGCGCTCAAGCGTCTCGGCGACGCCGACGAGCGCCTGGTGCGGGTACTGGAATGCCGCTTGTTCGCCGGGCTCAGCGAAGAGGAGACGGCGCTCGCGCTGGGCCTGCCGCTGCGCTCGTCGCAACGGCTGTGGCAACAGGCGCGCGAACGCCTGCGTGCGCTGCTCGATGCCTGAACGCAGCGGCATGTCGTTGCGCGACCGGCTGCTGCAACCGCAGGGACCGTTGCGCGGCGCATTGTTCGACGAACTGCTGCGCACGCGTTTCGGCGCCTGCGAACTGCAGCCCGGCGACCGCATCGGCGCGTGGCGGATCGTGCGCGAGCTGGGGCGCGGCGGCATGGGGCTGGTATGCCTGGCCGAGCGCGACGACGGCGAGTTCGATCAGCGCGTCGCGCTGAAACTGCTGCCGGACGCGGCGACCGCGCCGGACAGCGAGGCCTTGTTCCGGCGCGAGCGCCAGTTCCTGGCCGGGTTGTCGCACCCCAACATCGCCCGCCTCGTCGATGGCGGGCATACCGACGACGGCCACCTGTGGTTCGCGATGGAGTACGTCGAAGGCCTGCCGGTAGACCGCCACGCCTGCGCCCACGCGCTGGACGAACGCGCGCGCGTGACCTTGCTGCTGCCGGCGCTGGAAGCGGTCGAGTTCGCCCACGCCAGGCTGCTGATCCATCGCGACATCAAGCCCGGCAACGTGCTGGTCGACGCGCGCGGGCAGGCCCGGCTGCTGGACTTCGGCATCGCCGGGTTGGCCCAGGACAGCGATCCGGCCGCTGCGTTCACCCCCGATTTCGCCAGTCCCGAGCAGCGCGGCCGGCGTGCGGTCGGCACCGCTTCGGACGTGTGGCAGCTCGGGCGCCTGCTCGATGCGGTATTGCGCGCGGGCGATGCCGCGCCGCCATCGCGAGACCTGCAGGCCATCGTCGCGACAGCGATGCGCGAGCGCCCCGAGCGGCGCTATCCGACGGTCGTCGCGCTGAAGAACGAACTGCTGCGCTACCTGCAGCGCCGTCCGGTGCGCGCGCGCGGCGGCGGTCCGGCGTACCGGTTGCGGCGGCTGGCGCAGCGCCATCCGTACGGCACCGCCGGCACCGCGCTGTCCGCGCTGGCGTTGCTCGCGCTGGCGGCCGCGTTCGCCCTGCAGTCCGCGGCCGAACAGCGGCGCCTGCTGCAGGCGCGCGACGAGACCGCGGCGATCAACCGCTTCCTGAGCGAGGACATCCTCGGCGCCAGCGATCCGTTCGAAGGCGACGGAGACAAACGGCCGATCGCGGCGCAACTCGAGGACGGCGTGCAACGCGCGCAGGCGCGCTTTCGCGGCCATCCCGCGGTGGCCGGGCGGGTCGTGCTCGCGCTCGGCAAGAGCCTGCTCGCCCGCGGCCGCTACGATGCGGCCGAGGACGCCGCCGAGCGCGCGGCCGCGTTGCTGGCGTCGGACGCCGATGCGCACAGCGCCGCGGACGCGCAGTTGTTGCGCGCGACCGTGGACATGTACCGCGGACGGCCGCTGCGCGCGCAGCGGCGCCTGGAGCGCCTGCAGGCGAGCTTTCCGTACCGCGCCGGCGCCGATTCGCCATTGGAGTGGCATATCCAGGTCGCGCGCGGCTGGAACGCGATGCTGCGTAGCCGCTTCGGCGAATGCGTGGCGATCTACACCGCCCTGCTGGCGCATCCGGGTGCGATCGGCGAGGGCGACCTGGGCGATGCCTACAACAGCCTGAGCCTGTGCCAGGTCGCCGTCGGCGCGGCCGCACAAGGATTGCGCAGCGGCGAACGCGCCGAGCGCCTGGCCGCCGCCGCCAACGGGCCGCGCAGCGGCAACGCCGCGATCGCCCGCATCCGCATCGCCGTGGCCCTGAGCGCGTTGGGCCGCCATCATGAGGCGACCGCGCGGTTTCGCGACGAGGTCGACGCCTTGATCGGATTGCTCGGCGAGAACCACGGCACCACCGCGACCTATATGGATCACCTGGGCCTGCTTTACCTGTGCGCGGGCGACAACGAGGCCGCGGTCGAGTGGACCGGGCGCGGATTGCGCGCGCGCCAGCGCGTGTTCGGCCCGCAGCATCCATGGACCATCGGCGTGCAGGCGCAATACGCGGTGGCACTGCTGCGCAGCGGCCGGATCGATGCCGCTCGCGGGATCGTGGCGGAGGTGGAGCGCATGCAGGACGCGGTCGACGAGCCGGGATCGCAAGTGGCGATGCATCACGGGCTGGGCGAATGGTATTTGCGCGAGGGCCGGATCGACGCGTCGATCCGCCATTACCGCGCCGCGCGCGAGCTGGCCTCGCGGCCGGGGATGCAGTACCGATGGAACCTGCATGCCATCGATGCGGGCCTGGGCCTGGCGGCCTCGCGCGCGGGCCGCAGCGCGCAGGCGCGGCAGGCGTACCTTCGCTACGACCAGAGTGGGATCTACGACAACCGCTGCGACGGCGGCTTGCGTGCGGAGGCGGACGCCGACCGCCTGAGCTATCCGCGCCGCGACTGAGGTGCAGGATGTTGCGTGATGCCTGAAGCGGTTTCGCATCCGGCGCGGCCGCCTGCCGCGCGCAACTTGTCAGAATGACGCACGAGCCACCGGCTCCAGGCGACCGACGCCGCATCGATCTACGCAGTGCCCCTGATGACGGCGCCGTTGCCTGCCGCCGCGAACATCCGACATCACTGGCGGCAAGCGCCGTGTCGCGTTCGCGGTTGCTTTCCTCGCCGCGGCGGCCGTGGTGTCGCCGGCCGCCGCAACCGCCGCTTCACCAAACAGAGCCGATTCACCCAACAGAGCCCAACCCCATGAAGATCAGCACCCCGGAACGCCGCAATCGTTCGAGCCGCCTGAGCCTGGTCGCGATGCTCGCCTTCGCGTTCGCCGCATCGTTCTCGGCGACCGCCGTCGAACCCGACTGCGAGGACTGCAAGATCACCTACCTGGTCTGCCTGCGCAACGCGCCGCCGCTCGGCCATCTGGTCTGCTCCATCCAGTACAGTCAGTGTTTGGCGGCGCACAATTGCCCGGCGTCGAGTCCCTGAGGCGACCCCGTGCATGCGCGGCGACGGCATCGCGCTGTCGCCGCGCGAACCGGGCGGCAAGATCGGTTGGACGCGGCCCATCCGAATCGGTGGGGCGCACGTACGATCTTCACCAGGCAAGCGTCCTGGCGGCGCCGGCGCCGCACCGGCGCCGATCAGCCCGACGTCATCACAATGGGGGCATGGCATTCGCTGCCGAAATTCGCCGACTTCTTGTCGAGCATCAGGCGCAGTTTCGGGATCTTCAATACCTTGCCGCGCATGCTCGCGATCGGAATGACGCCTTTGGCGGGCGCCTGCGTCGCGCCGAATTGATCGGGCGCGGTGCGTATGTTCCAGACCAGCGTATCGAAGCCGGTACCGAAGGCGAGCAAGTGGTCGAGGGGGACGATCGCCCTGGTGCTGAGATCGCCGTTGTCGAATTTGTCCCAGAACATGATGCTGGTCAGGCTGGAGGTCGAAACCGAAAACCGCTCTTCCGGGTCGGTCGACCGGTAGAAATGGATCCAGCTGCGCTCGGGCTTCTTCAGCGGTTTGCCTATGGCCTGCGCGTCGAACCGGAAGTGAAGGATCGCGGCGACCCTGTCTTCGCGGACGGTTTTCCGCGCGGCCTCGTCGCGCGGCCAGTCGTAGTCGAGCTCCCATTTCAGTGTCATCCCGGGGCCGAACGAAAGGCGCTTTGCGGAGCGCCATTCGTAGCGGTCGCGGGTAGCGGTGGCAGTCCCGTCGCTTACGCTCAGGTCCCGCGTGGCGATCCACTCGCCCTCGGCGTCTTTCTCTGCGGCGATGCAACTGAGCCGCACGCCGGCGTTGGAACCTTGGGCGTGAACCCCGCAGGAAACGGCCGAGATCAGGATGGCGAGAACGGCGGGCTTGAAGCGAGCGGCGGTCATTGTGCGGACGTAGTGGGCCCCGGGTCGGACAAGCCCGGGCCGGACAAGAATGCCCGACCGGATCGCTTCCGCGCCAGACCCGGACGTCCCGACGCAGGCCTGGACGGGCGCTGCGGCATGCAGCCGCGCTTGCGCGCGCTCAGCCGTCGACCGCAGGAAACTGCGTCAGCACCGCGTCGAGCAAGCCCATCCGCAGCCGCACCATATCCTCGTCCACCGCCAACACCTTGGCTCGCCGATGCGGCCGGCGCAGGTGGCGGTAGAGTTCGACCGGGTCGAGATCGATGCGCACGCGCAGCCGGTTGGTCAGGCAGACCTCTTGGGTCTCGCCGTCGCCGATCTGGGCGAAGCACTGGCGGATGCGGCCGCGATACGCTTCGCGGTCGAGCTCCAGCTGGAATTCCACTGGTTCGGCGCGCGCGCCGTGCGTCAGCGCGGGCGCTTCGGGCGTCGCCCGCAACAGCGCCGCCATGCGCTCCAGCCACGCGCCGCCGTCGGCCCGCGCCGACAGCGGCCCGGTCGCCACCGCATGCCAGCAGCGCTCCAGGTGATCGTAGGCGAGGAAGCGGCGGAGGTAGCGCACCACCTCGAACGACGGCGGGATATGCGCGAACAACGCGCTGCCGTCGTGTTCGGCCGTGCTCAGGCGGCCGTGCATCGGCTGCGGCGCGTGCGCGATGGTTCCGCTGAAGACGTGCGCCTAGGCCTGATGGCCGAGGCAGATGCCCAGCACCGGCACGCCGGCGCGGGCGATCGCTTCGTTGCCCACGCCCATGTCCGCCGCGCGCTCGGGGCGCCCGGGTCCGGGCGAGATAACGATCGCGCCGTATGCGCCGGTAACGCGAGCACGGTTGGGTTCTGCCGACGATGGCTGGAAAGACAGCGACGCGATTCGCGCTATCGATTCGCGGTGTTCATCGCATTGGAAGACGCGGCGCGCGTGGAATGCGTCCAGCGTGCGCGCCCGCGACGAATGCGGCGCGCGCCGTCGCTCAATCGAATGTCTGATGGACAGATCGCTTCGTCATCGGGCTGAGCGCCGAGCGAGAAAGCCGAGGGCAGCCGTCGTTTCGGCGACAACGCGATGCCGGAGTGGGCGTCGTGCCGCTCGGGTATCCTGCCGCTCGGGCGACGGCCGGTTCGCGGTGTCGACGCGGCTCGCATCGGCGATCCAGTGTCCCGAAGCGCGGCGGATCGAGATCGCCGGCTTCGACGACCGTTCGCGGGTGGCGGATCGCGCCGCGGCGCCGACGCCCGCATCCGGCGACGGGGCGTTTCGCAAACCGCGGCCGGCGCGACGCGGCCGGCCGCGATCGAACTCAATACACCGGCAGCGCGATCGAACTGGCGGTGTCGGGCGAATGCCAGACCCGTTGCGTCGCCTTGCGATAGTCGCCCGGGCGGGCGAAGTAGACGTTCGGCACGAAGGTCTGCGGGTTGCGGTCGTACAACGGGAACAGCGTCGACTGCACCTGCACCATCACCCGGTGGCCGCGCTGGAACACGTGGTTGGCCTGCGGCAGCGCGAAGCGGTACGGCAGCGGCCGGTCCTGCGCGATGGCCTTGGCGTGCTCGAAGCTCTCGCGATAGCGCCCGCGGAAGATCGCCAGCGCGATGGGCAACTCGTAGCCGCCCATCTCCGGCGCCGAGGCGACCTGATCGGGATAGACATCGATCAGCTTGACCACCCAGTCGCTGTCGCTGCCGCTGGTGGATGCCTGCAGATTTACCTGCGGCGTACCGGCGATGCGCAGCGGCTCGCTCAAGGGCTCGGTGACGAAGGTGAGCACGTCGGGACGGCCGTCGACGAAGCGCTGGTCCTTGACCAGCCAGCTCGTCCACATGTCGCGGTCGCCGAACCGCACCGGTCGCGGCGCGAACGGCACCGGCTTGGCCGGGTCGGAAACGTATTCCTCGAACGCGTCGTCGCCGGCGCGCGGCGGCTGGAACGACAGCTGTCCGCCGGCGCGCAGGTACAAGGCCTTCGCGGTGGATGCGCAGCCCTGCGCGCAACTGCGCGGCCAGTTCGGCAAGCGGTCCCAACGGTCTTCGCCGGTGTTGTAGACCAGCACCGGTGGCGTATCGGCCTTGGGCGCGCCTGCGACCAGGTACTGGTCGAAGAACGGCTTGAGCACGTCGCGGCGGAACTGCAGCGCGGTGTCGCCGTCGAACTTGATCGCGCCGAGGTTGCGCGCGTCGTAGTTGACCTGGCTGTGCCGCCACGGGCCCATCACCAGATAGTTGCGGTCGTTGCCGGTGTCGCGCGGCTCCATCGCCTGGTAAGCGTGGTTCGCGCCCCACATGTCCTCCTGATCCCACAGGCCCTGCAACCACATCGTCGGCACTTTCACCGGCGTAGAGGCGAGCGTGCGGTCGAGCGCCTGTTCCTGCCAGAACGCGTCGTAGGCCGGGTGCTCGGTCAGCTTGCGCCACCACGGCAGCTGTTCCAGGCCGTTGGCGCGGGCGTAGTCGCCGGCCGAGCCGGCGCGCAGGAAGGTGGTGTAGTCGTCGTAGCCGGTGCTGGCGATCGAACCGCCCTTGCCGCGCTTGCTCAGCTGGCCGACGAAGTAGCCGAAGTTGACCTGGCGGAACGCGCCGTAGTTGAGCCAGTCGTCGCCCATCCAGCCGTCGATCATCGGGCTTTGCGGCGCGGCCACTTTCAGCGCCGGATGCGGATCGGTCAGCGCCATCGCCACGGTGAATCCTTCGTACGACGAGCCGAGCATGCCGACGCGGCCGTTGGATTCGGGCACGTGCTTGACCAGCCAGTCGATGGTGTCCCAGGCGTCGGTGGCGTGATCGACCTTGGTCGGGTTCAGCGGGCCGCGCAGCGGCCGCGTCATCACATAGTCGCCGTGCGAGCCGTACTTGCCGCGCACGTCCTGGAACACGCGGATATAGCCGGCCTGGACGAACACTTCGTCGCCCTGCGGCAGAATGTCGAGCATGCGCGGCGAATCCAGGCGCTTGGCGCGACCGGCCGCGTCGTAGGGCGTGCGGGTCAGCAGCATCGGGGCTTTCTTAGCCCCCTTCGGCACCACGATGACCGTATACAGCTGGGTGCCGTCGCGCATCGGGATCATCGCCACGCGCTTGTCGTAGTCCGCGTCCTGGGCGGGCGCGACGAATGGCTTGCCGGTGATGTCGGGCGTCATCGGCGCGGTCTGCGCCTGCGCCTGCGTCGCCATCAGCAAGGTCAGCAGCATCGATGCGGCGAGCGCGCCGCGCTGCGTGGAGAGCCGGTTCTGCATGAAGGTCACCGAGGGTCGGGTGCGTACCGGTCGATTGAACCGGCTGCGCCATCGGCTCACAAGTGCAGGGTCGGGCGGCTTGCGCGGATTGCGTACCGGTAGCCGCCTTCCCGGCCGGCGCGGACGCCGCCACGTGCCGCGCGGCGGCGTCCGGACGCACGCCTCAGACCCCGCCGGCGACTTCGCAGTTGTACATGCAGATGCCGTAGAACTTCTCGCACTTCGCTTCGGTGCCGCCGTTGCGATAGCAGTTGTACAGGCCCCGGGCGCAATCGTTCTCGCAGGTGGAGGCGAACGCCACCGAGCTGAAAGACAGGCCGAACGAAAACACGCACAGGGCGACGAGCCGGATTTTGACGTTCATCGTTGCATTCCTCCATGGCCGCATGGGCGGGCGTTTAACCGCTGCGGTCGGCGATGTCGCGCCGTACCGCCGTGGATCGGAGGCATCGCCTCCGGGATTCGGGGCCTTGCGGTCCCCTTTCCTCAACTCGCAGGAATCCGCGGAAACGGCTCATTCGCTCGCGTCCGCGCCTCGGACGGCTGGCCGAGGCCCCACAGCGCCCGCGCCTCGTCGGCGAGCAGGTCGGGACGCTCCTCGGGCCAGAACAGGCGGCCGCCCTCGACCCGGCGGACGCCGCGCGAGCCGGGCAGGGTGCGGTCGAGCCACTGCGCCCAGCGCATCGGGAACAGCGGGTCGGCATCGCCCCAGAGCATGCGGGTCGGCACGCGGCAGCGGCGCAGCGCCGGTTCGATGGCCAGCAGCGGATTCGGCTCGAACGCGGCCAGGTGACGGTTCAACTGCTGCCTGCGCAGCGGCGAGGCGAGCAGCGGGGCGAGGTAGTACTCGATCGCTTCGTCGCTGAAGCTCGCCGGGTCCGCGTACGCCGATCCGCCGATGCCTTGCGCGGAGCGCGCATAGGCGCGGTCTTGCAGATGGCGTTCCAGTTTCTGGTCGTAGACGCCGTCGCGGGCTTTCTGGATCGAGTTGCGCATCTGCGGCGGCGGGCTGTTCTCGTGCACGTCGCAATTGGTCAGGATGAGGCTGCGCACCCGGCCGGGATGCCGCACCAGCAAGAGCTGGGCGACGGTTCCGCCGCTGTCGTTGGCGATGAGGTCGACCTCGCTCACGGCCAGCTCGTCGAGCAGCGCGGCGAGCATGTCGGACTGCGCCTGGGGCGAGAGATCCTGCTGCGCCGATGCCTCGCTATAGCCCAGGCCGAGCAGGTCCGGGGCGATGCAGCGCCGATGCGGCGACAGCCGCTGCAACGCGCCGCGCCACTGGAAGCCGTTCAACGGGAAGCCGTGGACGAACAGCGCCGCCGGGCCGCTGCCGCGCTCCACGCAGGCGATCCGTCCGAACCGCGTCGGCACCAGGCGCCGCGAGGCATGGAAGGCTGCCGCGTCCAGCTGCGGCGCCCGCTCGCCGCCGCTGCCGTCGCCACCGATGGTCCGGCACCCAGGCAACAGCGCCCACCCGGCCGCCGCGGCGCAGGCGGACAAAAGCGCTCTTCGCTTCATGCCTGTCCTCCGCTCGACGACGATGCCGCGCGCGTGCGGCGCGGCGATCGCGCCACGGTTTTGAACAAGCGCACCGGCTTGCCGGGCGCGCGCGCGATCGTGCCCTTGGCTTCGAGATCGAGCTGCACCGCCTTCAGCCACCACCCGGCCTTGGCGCCGCCGGGGAACAGGGCCTCGGGCAATCGCGCCAGCAAGGCCTCCTTGGCCTCGGCGACGCTCAGGCCCGGCGCCGCCGCGGGCAGCACGGCGAGCAGCGCATCGCGCATCGCCGTGTACTTGGCCCGGTCCACGCGCTGGCGATGGCCGGGAGAGACCGCGTTCTCGATCTCGATCTTGTCGTCGCGCTCAGACATGGAGGTCTCCCGCGACGACGATCTGGGGGACGCGAAAGCCCATCGCGATCCACGCCTTCATCAGTCTGGCGTAGAACGACAGCGATTGGCGCCGCAGGTTGGGGACGTCGTCCGGCAACGCCGACGGGTCTTCCAGGTCGCCGGTCATGGTGCGCATCTGCAGTGGCGGCAGCGCGCCGTCGCGCCACAGGCCGCCGTACAGGCTCAGCCAGTGTCCGCCTTTGAACTCCATGAACACCGGCGTGTTGCAGCACGCGGCGACGACGCGGCGGGTGCCGGCGCCGGGCGCGAGGCGGAATTGCCTGAGCTGCTGCGCGCCGCGCACGAAGCGGACGCGGTCCTTGCGCTGCAGGACGAAGCGGGTCGCGCCGTGCGCGCCGAGCACCGGACGGGCGCCCGGCAGCCGCGCCAGCCGCGCGCCGGCCTCGCGGCAGCTGTCGCAACAGCATTCCACGCTGGCGATGGGAGGGCCTTCGACCTCCACGGCGAATTGGCCGCAGGCGCAGGCGAGGCAGCGGATCGATGACATGGCGGGCCTTTCGTCGTGGGTTCACTGCTTCGACGAACGGGCCCGCGCCATTTCGACACGCCCGGCGCGGAATTTCGCCGCGGCGCGTTTCAGGCGTCGGCCGGCAGCGCGCGCTCGCCGGCGCCGGCCTCGGTGCGGCGGAGCTTGCGCAGGAACGCCTGTCCGCGTCGGCCCGGCGCCATCGCCACGCCGGTGGTGACCAGGAAGAACCGCTCCAGCTCCGGCGACAGGCTGCTGACCACGCAGAAATCGTCGCCTTCGCGGTGGTTGATCGCGTAATACAACGGCAGCCCGCGCGCGCGCAGGTCGGCCACGACCGTGGGCAATAACTGCCGCGGCGCGACCCGCGCCGGTTCGGCGAAATCCCAGGACGCGCGGTGCAGGCGGCGCGGATCGATCTCGCCCCTCGCGCAGTCGCGCAGCCGCGGGTACGGGGCCAGCAGTTCCAGGCTGAGCCGGTCGAGGTCGGCCAGGTGCTCGGTGTCGCGCTTGATGTCCACGCACTGGACCAATTCGCTGAGCGCGCGTAGGGCTGCGTGGCGCGGGTAGGGCGACGCGCCGCAGCCGTGCGAGTACACGACCTCGTCTTCGAGCCGGCGCTCGGCCACGGCGATGAACGCCGGATAGGCCAGGTCGGTGGTGATGTCGATCAGGCGCAGCGCGCAGCCGATCCGCGCTTCGGCGATGCGGTGGGCGCGCGCGAGTTCGTCGGGCAGCGACGCCGGTTCGATCCAGCGTCCGTAGCGGGCGTCGCCGCCGAGATGGTGGGCGATCAGGAATAGCGACCAGGCGTCGCGTTCGACGATCTCGCCGATGCCGTGCAGCGCCGCCTCCTCGAAACTGCCGCCGATCGCGGTGCCGCTGTTGGAGCCGAAACGCAACGCGCTGGCGTAGTCGAAATCGTCGCGAGGATCGGTCGCGCGCGGGCTGCCCGGATAGTCGGGAAAGCTCAGGAACAAGGGCACGGGCAGGGTGTCGTCGCCCCAGTACGCGGTATAGGAACGGCAGGCCAGGCGCCGCTGCGGCTGTTCGGCGAGCGCGGACAGGAACGGCAGCGCGGCGTAGCGCGGGTCTTCGGCGATCGATCCCGCGCTCGGATAGTCCCACTGCTGCGGCAGCGTCGCGGCCTTGCAGTAGTGATGCTCGACCGCTTCGTACACCGCGCCGGTGTAGGCCGCGTCCGGCTCGCCCTTGCCGCCGCCGAACGCGAGCACGCGGCCGTCGCCGTCGAGCAGGAAGCACTTGGCGGTGACCAAGCCATCGCCGAGCCGGTCGGTGTCGATGCACCAGCCGCGGCGCGCGATGCTCGCGCGGATGATGCGGTCGGCGTCCTCGAGGCTGCGCTCGCGTTCGTAGGGAATCATTGCGCGTTCTCCGCTTCGATGCCGACGCGCGTGCGGCGCGCATGCGCGCCGCACGCGCGCGGCGGGCCGCTTACTTGGCGAACTCGTCGAGGAAGGCGCGTTCGTGCGACGTCGGCGTATTGAGCTCGATCATCGCGGCCTTGAACTCGGCGGCCGAGGCGCTGTTGGCGCGCAAGGCCTCGCTGGACGGAATGGCCGATCCCTTCTGCAACACGGTCTTGATTACCGCGGGACGCTCGTTACCCATGGTGCAACTCCCTTTGGTCGAAGGAGACCCAAGGGCGCGCCGCCGGACCCGGCGGCGCCGAGGTTGCGGTTCGTCCTTGTGCCGCAGCCTGCGGCTGCGCATCCAGGCTCCGGTCGCGGCGGGCAATCGTCAGTGATGGCTATCACAAATGCTTCGGCGACCCGCGAATGAGGCGACCGGTGGAGGCGCAGCGTCGTTCGGGCCATCGCGACTCAATGCGGTTCCGCGGCGCGGATCGCGCCGATGATCCGCGCCCGCCGGTTTTTGCGAGTACCGCCATGCCCGCTGCAGCGACAGCCGGGCCGCCGGTGCGACGCAGGCGATGCCAACGGCAACGCGCACGCGGGCGATCGCGCCACCTACCGCATGTTCCACCACAGGAGCGAGCAGCATGAAATGGTTTTCGGCCCCCACCCTGGTCCTGCTGGCGGCGATCGGACTGATCCAGTTGTCCGGCGCCACCGCGCAGGCGGTCACGCCGCCCTTCGTCTTGAATCCGGCGTTGTGCGCGCCGGTCTGCGGCGCCTCGCAACTGGCCGACCGCTCCTGGATCAAGCCGGGGCGCGCGATATATGAAGAGCAGAGCGTCGACGTCGACATCGACGCCGCGGATCTGCTGCAGGCCGGCCAGGAAAGCGTGTTCGTCAGCACCCTGTCCGGCGACCAGGCCTTCACGCCGGCGGGCCAGTTCACCGCCAACGCGACCGGCGGCGGCATCGGCATCGTGCTCGGATCGGCGCAGCCGCCGTACCATCCCAACTGCGTCGGCGCGACCGCGCAGAACCGCCAGTTCGGCATCTTCGGCTACACCTGGGCCGATCCCTGGGCTTCGACGCCGGGCGTGATGGACTGCAAGAACATCCCCAAGGCGGCGCTGTCCCGAGGCACGACGGTGCGCGTGTCCATCGACACCTACTGCGGCCGCGGCCTGGCGCCGGTGTGTTCGGTGACGGCCACGCTGACCAACAAGGCGACCGGCGCGGTGCTGGCGCAGTCGAGCGTGTCCGGCGTCAGGATCAAGAACCCGCTCAACGCGCGAAAGGTCTGGTACGGCGTCAGCAACTTCTATGCCGACGCGCCGAACTATCCGGTGAGCTTCGCTCCGAAAGTGGAGACCTACTACGCGGAGATCGAACCGCAGTGCAATCCGATCTGCCCGTAAGCTCGGTTCCTCCGCGACCGGCGCCGCGCCGCGTCGGCGTCGCGCACGCGGGTTGAACCTCCGCAGCCGGGCCGCGCTGCGCGCGCGCCCCGGCTTCTTCGCTGGCGACGCCGCCTGTCCGGCGCGGGCGCCGCTGCGCTACGACGCCCGCTGCGCTGCGGCGCCGGCCGCGCCGCGGATCACGCCGGCGACGCGCCTTCGGCAGCGGCCTGGGATTGCTCGAACACCTCGCGTTGCGCCGCGAACGCGCGCTGGTAGGCCGGCCGCGCCGTCGCCCGCGCGACGTAGCCGGCGAGGTTGGGATAGGCCTCGACCGTGCCGAAGCGCGCCAGCCGCAGCAGCACGGTGGTCATCAACAGGTCGCCCGCGCTGAAGCCGCCGTCGAGCCAGTCGGCGTCGCCCAGGTGCCGCGACAACTCGCCGAGCCGGCGGTGCACGCGCTCGTCGAGCATCGCCGCGCGCTCCGCGTACCAGCTGCGCTCGCGTTCGAGCACCTCGGTCATCGCGCGTTCGAAGATCGGCGGCTCCACGGTGTTGAGCGCGGCGAACATCCAGGCGATGGCGCGCATGCGCGCGTCCGCGTCGGCCGGCAGCAGGCCGGGGTGGCGCTCGGCCAGGTGCAGCACGATCGCGCCGGATTCGAACAGGGCGAGCCCGCCGTCCTCGTAGGTGGGAATCTGTCCGAACGGATGCAGCGCCAGATGCGCCGGTTGTTTCATCGCGGCGAAGGAGAGCAGGCGCACCCGATAGGGCTGGCCGAGTTCCTCCAGCGCCCAGCGCACGCGCATGTCGCGCGCCAATCCCTTGCCGCGGTCGGGCGAGGTTTCGAAAGCGGTGATGGTCGGGGTCATCTGTGGGCTCCGGTGAGTGCTCGAGGACGGCCGCGCGGTGCGCGGATCATGGGCAGAACGCGGCCAGCCACCGGGTGCCGCGCCGGCCGGCGCGGTGCGCCACGGTCGCAACGGCTGGTTTCGAGGCGCGGCTGTCGGCGGCCATTCGCTATAGCGACGAACGGCGTGCGGCGCAATCGACAACGCACGGCGCCGCGGCCGATGCGCGCCGTCACACCGATCCCTTACCCTGCGGCGATGCAGAACCTCGCCGCGCACGACTACGCCGACGGCCACGTCATCCACCTCGTATCCAAGCTGGAGCCGGCGCCCGGTCAGGCGCCCGCGGCGTTGGGCTTGCCGCGCCGCCTGGGACCGGCGGGGCGGGCGTGGTTCGCGCTCGCCAACACGGTGGTCTCCGCCGCGGCGGCGGGAGCGCTGTTCCTGCTGTGGACGCAACCGACGCCCGGCCTGTGGTTCGAACTGCTGTTCACCGTCATGCTCGTCGGCCTCGCGACCGCGCCGTGGGCGATCCTGGCGGGCTCGATCCGGCAGGCGGACTTCGAGCGCGGCCTGCAGGCGGCCTGGCGCGACATCGCGGGCCGCGCGAGCGCAGTGGAGGCACGGGTGATCGAGCGCGACTGGACGCTGAGCGAGGACGGCTCGGTGGCGTCCTTCGCCCTGACCGTGCGCACCGCCGACGCGGCCTCGCTGCGCGGCCGCTGGCGGCCCGCGGACGCGAGCCACGGCCTGCTGCAGGCGCAGGTGCCCGGCGTCGGCGCCGTGGTGCGGGTGTGGTGGGTCGCGGATGCGCCGGCCGGCGCGCCGCGGGTGATCGAAGCGGCCGATCCTTCGGTCGTGGCCTGAGCGATCCGCCTGCGAGGCCCGCGCCGAAGCGTCGGCATGGATCGGCGGCACGGGTAGGGAGGAAGGCATCTCGATACGTTTGGTTTTCATACAGGGCCGTCTCCGCGCCAGGGGCCGTATTCGATTTCGTGGCGCTGGGATGCTCGCGCCGACGGCTGCAGACCGGGTCGCGCTGGTTGCGACCAGCGCGGCTGCGCGGTCGCGACCGGACTCCGTGGACCTCCACGGACGCCGGTCCGGCAATCAAGCGTGCGCGGGCCCTGGCTCCCGTATCGACGTTCACTCCGATCCAACCGTAGTTCCGCCCCGCAACTTGCGCGCGATCCCGGATCGGCCGGCGCGAAACGCCGACCGCGACGGACGCGGCGCATCCGACGAACCAAAGGAGTTGGTGGCATGCGACAGATCTTCAAAAAGCGCACGGCGTTGAGCCTGGCGACCTTGGCCGTACTGGCCAGCGCGACCGCGCAGGCGCAGCAAGGCGATCCGCTGTACCGGTACCAGTGGCATCTGATGAACTACGGCCAGCAGGTGCTGGGCGACACCCGGCCCGTCTCCGGCATCGACCTGGGCATCGACGACCTGCACGACTACAACATCCGCGGCAAGGGCGTGATCGTCGGCGTGCTCGACGAGGGCACCGAGATCCGCCATCCCGATCTGGCCGCGAACGTGGTGCCGAACGGTTCGTGGAACTTCAACGACGGCAGCCACGACCCGACCCCGACCAACCCCGACGCCGCCCACGGCACCTCGGTCTCCGGCATCATCGCCGCGGTCGGCTGGAACGGCATCGGCGTGCGCGGCGTGGCGCCGAGCGCGCGCCTGAAGAGCTTCAACTTCCTCGACTCCGACGCCAACAACGAGCAGATCCAGTACGCCTGGTGGGACGGCCCGGAATCCAAGGACGTCGCCGTCTCCAACAACAGCTGGGGCAGTACGATCCCGCTGTTCCTGACGGTGGTCTCCGAAAACGAGCTCGCCGCCTGGGAAAACCCGATGTCGGCCACTCGCGGCGGACTCGGTACGGTCTACGTCAAGGCCGCCGGCAACAGCTTCGCCAGCGTGCCGCATCCGCTGTTCGGCGAGCTGTGTCCGGCCAGCGCCGCCCAGGTCGGTTGCAGCCAGTCGATCAACGACACCGAGGCGAACTACTTCAACGTCATCACCGTCGCCGCGGCCAACGCCGCCGGCAAGCGTTCCAGCTACTCCACGCCGGGCGCCTCGGTGTGGGTGTCGGGCCTGGGCGGCGAGTACGGCTGGGAGCGCGCGTCGGTATCGGTCAACGCGCCGGCCGGTTTCGCCGACCGCCAACCGGCGGTGCGCTTCGATCCGGCGATCGTGACCACCGACCTGAGCGGCTGCGTCAACGGCTACAACGCCAACGCGGTGGTGCCGCCGGAGTTCGTGTCCGACCTCAACCTCAACCGCCTGGAGTCGGACCAGTCCGCGATCGACGGCACCTGCAACTACGGCGGCACCATGAACGGCACCTCGGCCGCCGCGCCGACCGTGTCGGGCGTGGTCGCGCTGATGCTGCAGGCCAATCCCAAGCTGAGCTTCCGCGACGTCAAGTACATCCTGGCGACCACCTCGCGGCGCATCGATCCGAACCAGGCGGCGGTGACCAACGCCGACGGCACCGTGCTGTCGGCCGGCTGGACCGTCAACGCCGCCGGCCGCGCCTTCAGCAACTGGTACGGCTACGGCCTGGTCGACGCGACCATGGCGGTGACCCGCGCGACCGGCTTCAAGTCGCTCGGCCGCCTGGTCGACAGCGGTTGGCAGCCGGCACAGGTGGCCGCGGCCCAGCCGATCGGCAACGTCGCCGCGCCCGCGCGCGCCACCGTGCGCATCGCCGGCGGCGCCGGCCGCGTCGAGGCGGTGCAGATCGGCATGGCCTCGGACTACCCGCTGGACTTCCTGGAATCGACGACGCTGCGCGTCAGCCTGATCTCGCCCAGCGGCACCCGCGCCATCGTCGTCCCCGCGGGCGCCGCGTTCGCCGTCGACACCATGACCTTCGACCTCGCCGCGGTCAACGCCTTCATCGACGAAACCGGCAACGGCGACTGGACCCTGGAAGTGGTCGACACCGCGCTCGCGGCCGGCGCCGAAACCAAGGGCAATCTCACCTCGTTCAAGATCCGCGTCCTGGGGCACTGAGCATGAAAATCCAATTCCTTCCGTTGTGCGCCGGCTTGCTGGCGATGAGCGCGATGCCGGCGGCGCTGGCGCAGTCCTACACCAAGCAGGCCGAACTCGACCTGGCCGCGACCGGCGAGACCTTCTCCATCGGCCAGACCCAGTACCGCATCGCGCCCGCGGCCGAGGTCAAGCGCGCCGATGCCGCCACCGATCCGCGTCGCGACGTGATCGTCGGCGAGTACGTGGTCGAGCCCAAGGCCGCCGCGGCCAACGCCCGCAGCAAGCGCGCCGTCGATGCGGTCGCCGGCAACGGCCTGGGCGCCGCGGTCTCGGCCAACGGCCGCGCCGTGGTGGTCGCGCCCGAGCTCAACGTCTACTTCAGCAACGCGAGCGTGGTGGATGCGCTGGTGCGCGAGACCGGCGGCACCTTGCTGTATTCCTCCGCGGCCGGCGGCAAGGCGACGATCGGCTACGCCTCGCTGGCCGAGGCGATGAAGGCGCGCCAGCGCATTCTCGGCAAGGCCGGGGTCAAGGAAGTCAGCCCGCGCCTGGTGCAGCAGCGCAGGGTGGCCTGGTAAGGCACGGGCGCAACGTCCGCGCAGGCCAGGCCTGCGCGGGCCGCCGCAGGGCACGTGATGCGACGGGCGGGACGCAAGCTTCGCGTCGCGCTCGAACAGCGTCGGCGTCGCGTGTCGTTGTTGCGCAAGGCTCCGCGTGCGAACGCGGAGCCTTTTCGTTTGCGCTCGCCGCGCCGGCCGCGGCCAGCGAGCCCGGTCGCGTCCGCGGTCCGATCGCGCGCGCCGTCGTCGCTCAACGCCCCAGTTCGACCAGCAGCGAGCGCAGCAGGCGCGCGTCCGGCATGCGCGCCACGTCGATGCCGGCCGCCTCGAACCACGACGCGTCCGCTTCCGGATGCGGACCGCTCAACACCACCACGCCCCGGCCGAACGAATAGCGCGCCGCGGCGAGATCGCCGTTGGCGTACGTCGCGATCGGCTTGAAGCCCGGGTCCTCGGCCGCGCGCAGCAGATAAGGGCCGTCCTGATAGAAGACCGTTTGCTCGCGGCCTTGCCAGCGCACCGCGACGACCGCGTCGTCGCTGTCGACGACGGCGAAGCCGGGGCGGCCGACTTCCGAATCCAACTCGTGCGGGATCAGGCCGAGGCCGGAGCCGCTGGCCAGATACGCGCCCATGCACAGGCCCAGATAGCGGCCGCCGCGCGCGACGTAATCGTGGATCGCGTCGATGCGCTCGTCGCCGAGGCTGGCGAGCGCGCCGGCGATGTCCTGGCCGCCACCGGGCTGCGCATAGACGTCGTAGCTGGCGAGGTTGCGCGCGGTGATGTCGATGGGTTCGTCCGCGCCGACGAAATCGACGCGGTACTTCGGCCCCAGCCGTTCGATCGCGCGCTTCAGCGTTTCCGAGCAGTTCTCGCACGAGGCCGGCCCGCGATAGACGGCGACCCGGACCGTGCCGCTGTCGGTGCGGTTGGACGCGTCGCCGCGGCCGGCGGCTAACGACGGCAGGGCCAGCGTGCCGGACAAGGCGAGCGCTGCGATCTTCAGGACCAGACCATTCATGCGGTGGCGACACGGCGGGGCGATGGCTCGCATCCTGGCGCTTCGCGGAGCCGTTGCCCGTGCCTGTGGGTACTGGCGTGTATCCGTGTGTAATCGCGCCCGGTCCGGCCGGCCGTGGCGACGCGACAGCCCGCCCAAGCCGCTCGCGCGTGGCGGTCGAAGCCCACGTGGCGCCCGCTCTTTCGCGAACTGGCTCACAGTTATCGATGCATATCGGCATCACGGCCTGATGCATGCCGTTTGCGCGTTTGTTGTGAGTATTGCCGGGCGATAGCATGGCCGTCCCGAGGCCCGGCCGTGTCGCGCCGGGCGCCGCGGCGACCGTGCGCGGCCGCTCGGCCCATTGCGGAGATGCAGTCATGACCAAGTCTTTCGTCGACGAGATCGGCGCCGAACGCGCCCAGGCGCTGGCCAGCAAGGCGGTCGCCGAGGCGATCGCCGAGGCCGATGCGCTGGGCCTGCCGCAGGTGGTGAAGATCGACGGCGTGTGGTGCCGCCGCTACCCGGACGGCCGCATCGAACCGGTCGAGGCGGGGCGCTGAGATGCCCGGCGACGATCTGCCGCGGATGATCGTGTTCGCCGGGCCGAACGGCTCGGGCAAGAGCACCATCACCAAGAGCTGGAGCGAGGAGCCCGGCTTCCCGAAGGACGGGTACATCAACGCCGACGAAATCGCCAAGGGCATGGAGAAGCAGTACCCGGACTACCACGAACGCAATTTCCGCGCCGCCAACATCGCCGAAGAACACCGCAAGCTCGCGCTGGAAAGCGGCAAGCCGTTCGCGTTCGAGACGGTGATGTCGACGCCGGGCAAGCTCGCGCAGTTCGACGAAGCGCGCAACAAGGGCTTCAGCGTCGACCTGGTGTTCGTGACCACCGAGCATTCGGAGATCAACAAGCAGCGCGTGGGCAACCGCGTCGCCGGCGGTGGCCACGGCGTCGACGCGGCCAAGATCGTCGAGCGCTACGAGCGCGCGATGGACCTGTTGCCGGCGGCGGTGGAGAAGGCCAACACCGCGACCATCTACGACAATTCCGGACGCGAGCCGATCGTGGTCGCGAAGAAGCTGGAAAACGGCAAGATGGTGTATCCGCAGGGCGAAAACACCCCGGATTGGGTCAAGGACCGCCTGCAGAAGCCGCTGGAAGCGCGCGACGCCTCGCGCGCCGATCTCGACAAGGAACTGCGCGGACGCGTGCCCGGCGCCGACGTGCGCCCGGCCGACATCAGCGCCGGCCACGAGTACCGCGGCCGCGTCGCCCTGATGACTTCGCAGCACGTGCTGCAGCATGTGTCCGGCACGAACTACGTCCTGCACGACCGCTCGCTGACGCCGGCGGTGGACTTCGCCAAGGCGCAAAAAGATCCCGGCTATCCGGAGATCAATGTCTCCTACAAGTTCGGCGCGGACGGCAAGCATCCGCCGCAGGCGCCCGAGGCGACGCAGGCGCAGGGCCAGCAACAGGCGCAGCAGCAGGCGCCTTCGGGGCAGGAACCGCCGCAGTTGCCGCGTTCGAAGCTGTGACGCATTCGAAGCGGTGAGCCGCCGCGGCGAGCGATGAGCAACGATGAAGCCCCGCGCTGCGGGGCTTCATCGCATTCGCCGGTATTGCCGGGTTGCGCCGGCGGTCGCATGCGCAGAGCTGCACCCTGCGAACGTGATGCGCGACGACAGCGGCGGGCAGCGCCGGCGCGTTACGCGCCGGATGCCTCAGTTCAGCTCGCCGCCCGGCGGCGCGATCCGGAAGCAGGTGCCGCGCTGGATGGTGAAGGAGCCCGACCACAGGCCCCAGCCGACCGGCTGCGGATCGGTGCAGCCGCGGCTGATGTATTGCACGCCGCGCACGTTGCCGGCCGAGTCGGCGTAGGTGCGTATCTCCACGTACGCGCCGGGTTGCGACAACGCGGGTGCCGCGACGCCGGCGATCGCCAGTGCCGCCGCGGCTGCGGCGAACGTCCAATGTTTGTTGCGCTTGCGCATGTGCCTCTCCTTGATGGGCGCCGCGCGAACGAGCGCGGTCGCGGTGGCGGCTCCGGCGCCGCGACGCGGCTGCGTCGCGGCGCGAGGGCCGAAAGCGGGGCGGTACTTGCTGGTTGCGAGGCGTTCGCCGTGTCCGTGCGGCCCGATGCACAGGGCCCGGCCGAGCTTGGTCTGCGCCAGGCGCGCGCTGTCCCGGACTTGCGGATTGGGGCGGAAAACATCGATGCGGCATCCTTGCGGCGAAAGTCGACGACGGCTCGAACGGTCTGGGACGAAGCGCCGTCGCCGAGCGCAGCGGGCGCGATTCGAGCCGGTCGCAACGAATGGACTGCGCGCGACTCGGTGAAGTTCGCGCCGATAGTGCGAACCTGGGGTGCGATCACGTTTTCGTCGTTCAGAGAATTTTGTCGTGATCGGATAACGCCTCGCGACGCGATCGCACATATCGCAAGCGAGCGATGCGATTTGCCGCTGCGCGCGGCGATGGCTCAGGCGTGTTGCGTCGGATGGCGGCGTTCGCCCCGACAGACGTGACGAAGGATGCCTCCGTCGCTCGCGCCTGCAGAATCCAGGCGACCTCGCGCCGAGGAACTACGCTCGGCTCAGCGCCGCGGCGATGCGCGCAGCAGCGGTCGACGCAGCGCGGCGGTCACTGCGCCGGGCATGCGGGATCCTGCCCCGCGTACTTCGCGCAGATCTTCTGCCGGCATTGCAGACCCCTGGCGGTGTTCGCCTTCGGGCATTTGCGCAGGCTCGCCTGCACCGGATTGGCCGGCGCCGCGGGCGCGGCGGTTTCGGCGGCCTTGGCCGACTTGGCGCCGCTCTTGGCGTTGCCGGCGGCGACCGGCTTGGCCGCGGTCTTGCCTGCGGCCGCGGCGCTTTTCGCGGCCACCGCAGAGGCCGCCGCGTTCTTCTTCGCCTCGGCCGCGCTGTCGGCGTTGACCTTGCGGATCAGTTGTTCGAGCGCGTCCTGGTCTTCCTTGGCGTTGCGGTTGCGCGCCTTCGCCTTGCGCTTGCCGCCGGATTCGGCGTCGGTGTCGATGTTGCCCAGCAGCACCGCCATCAGGCCGTCGTCGTTGTTCTTGGTTGCGCCGCGGCGCTTGCCGGCGGCCGACGCAGTACGCGCGGTCGCGACCGGCGGCTTCGCGCCGGCCTTGGGCGGCGTCGCCGATGCGACCTGCCTGGGCGCGTCGGCGGCGGGTTTGGCGGTAGGTTTGGTCGCCGGCTCGCCGGGATCGAAGGGATTGTCGTCGTCGAGCACGATCTTGGCCGGCTCGACGATCGCGGCGGTGCCGGTCGCCGGCAACGCGGGAGCGGGCATCGTCGGGGCGGGGACGGTCGATGCCGATGTCGCGAGCGGCGGCGTCGCCGCTGCGACCGGTCGCGCCGGAGCCGCGCTCGCGGCGGCCGGCTTGTCCGCGCTCGCGACCGTCGGAGCGGAGTCGAACGGTGGGTCTTCGCCGCGCAACAACAGATAGCCGCTGGCGACGAACACCGCGACCAACCCGAAGATCAGCGCCAACCGCTTGCCGCGACGCAGCGGCGCGGGCGCAACGGGCCGCTCTTTGCGGCTTTCCATGTCTGCTAGGATTCGCCCGGTCGGCAACGGCTCGGCGGAGCGGTTTTCCGCTCCCGAGATCAGGCTCGGACGACTCGGCTTACCCTGTTGCCGATCCACATGGACTCCTTTCCATACTCGGCCTGGTCGAAACCGGCTCGCGGGCATTCTCAGCGAACGCCAACGCGGCCGTCAATTCGAGCGCAAACCGGCGCGACGCACCGGCGCTCGCCCCACAATCTCAGGACGAGGCGCGGCGCGTGGTCTGGTTGGCGGTAACAGTTTCGTTCCTGGTTTTCGCGGTCGTCGCGTGGTTGGCGATGTTTCCCGGCGCGCGCGACGAGGCCGGCGGACGCGCCGGGCGGATGCTGCAGCGCGGCAGCGCATTCATCGAACGCCTGCGCCGGCGCGCGTCGCAGCAGACCCGCGAGTCCGGCCAGGAATTGCGCACGAAAAGTGCCGGTTATGCGCGCCGCGTTTCGCGCAGCAAGTACTTCCTGATCGCCGCGGCGGTCATGGTGATCGTGCCGGTGAGCCTGATCCTGGGCCTGCGGCAGAAAGTGATCCTCGATGGCGGCACCGATCCGGTGCCGGTAGCCACCAGTTCGCAGATCCGCGAATTGCTGGAAGGCGAGAATCTGGTGCCGCCGGAACCGCCGCCGCCGGAGGTGTTCGTCGAGGCCGAACGCGAACTCGCGCAGCTTTCGCCGAGCGCGCGCCTGAGCATCGCCGCGCCGGAGGAGATCGTCAGCGCCGACCGCCGCTGGGAGCAGATCGACCGCGATTTCAGGCAGCGCGTGCTGGCGATCTACAAGGTCATGGAAGGGCGCGGCATCAAGATGGTGCTGGTCGAAGGGTTCCGCAGCGCAAAACGCCAAGCCGAACTGGCCGCCGCCGGCAAGGCCACCCGCGCCGGCGCCGGACAGAGTTGCCATCAATACGGCCTGGCCGTGGACAGCGCGCCGATCCGCAACGGCAAGTTGCAGTGGGACATGAACGATCCTTGGACGCGCGATGCGTATCACCTGTACGGCCAACTCGCGCAGGAGGCCGGCCTGGAGTGGGGCGGCAGCTGGCGCAGCATCAAGGACTACGTCCACCTGGAGCAGAAGGACCGTTGCCGCGCCGCCCGGCGCGCGGCCGGGGCGGGCTGAACCGCGCCGACGCCGCGCCTGCGCCGTTGCGCCGGCGCGGACGCCGGGAGGCCGTCCTGGCCGGGGTGTTAAGCCGCTCCACTCCTGCTATCGTCCTCCCTGACATCCGGATCGTCACTCGCCAACAAGGAGCATGGCCATGACCCTCCCCTTCATTCGCGTCGGCGATCGCAGCGATCACCGCGGCTTCGGCGTGGGCGACGGTCGCGGCCTGAACGCGGACGAATCCGCGCTCGCGCGACGTGAAGATGTGATCGTTCGCACAGTGCGGCTTGTCGCCGCGCACGCGCGCGCGGCGACGACCGGCTGATGGGCGCGCCGACACCTTAAGACAGCGGACGGGAGCCTCAAGGATGAGATTCGTGTGCGGCACCGGCTGCGTCGCAAGCGTCGACGGCCCCGGCATCGCCGGCGCCCGGAGCGCGGCGGCATGAAGGCCTTCAAGCTCGTGCTGTGGCTGGCCTTGCTGACCGGCGGGATCTGGTTCGCGGTGGTGCTGGCCTGGCAGGTCAACGACGTGCAGCCGAGCGGATCGGCGCTGGTGCTTTATATGGTCGGCTTGCCCTTGCTCGCGATCGGCGCGGTGCTGGCGGTCGGCTACGGCCTGCGCCGGCGCAAGCAGCGCGCGCAGGATGCGCAAGCCGATGCGGCCACGCCGGCCGCGCGCGCGTCCGCCGACGACGGCGAGCACGCGTCGCGCGCGTACGCGCTGCACCTGCACGCTACGGCCGTGAATCTGATCGTCGGCGCCAGCGCGGAAGCCGCGGCGGCCGCGTTGGTCGAGCCCGAGCGGCCCGGTTTGCATCCGAATCTCAAGGACGACAACGGACTGCCGGTGATGGCGGCGCAGGTGAACGAACTGGACACCGACGCGGTGGCCGAAGCGCTGCAGGCCTTGGCCGGAAGCGAAGCCATCGAGCACGTGTTCGCGCAAGAACATCTGCGCGCGATCGCGCTGCTGGAACCGGTGCTGGAAGAACTGCTGGGCCTGGAGGCCGCGATCGTGGCCGGCGCGGCGCCCGCGGACGCGTCGCCCGCGCTCGTCGCCGGCCGCCGCAGCGAGGCCGCCGCGGCGCCGAAATCGCGCTTGCGCACGCTGATCCTGGTCGCCGACGCGTGGCCGCAGGCGGCGCGCCAGCGGCTCGGCGACTGGGCGCTGGCCAAGGCCGCGGCGCTGGACTTGCCCGAGGAACGGATCGCGGTCGAGGTGGTGCCGGTCGAGCAGGCGATCGATGCCTGGGCGCTGATCGATCGCATCGGCCAGCGGTATCGCGACGAAGTCACGCCCGACCGCCATCTGCTGCTGGCCTGCGCCTCGCAACTGAGCGAGGGCGCGGTCGAAGCGTTGCAAGCCGCGCGCCGGCTGATCGGCCACGACCGCCCGGAAGGGCTGGTCCCCGGCGAAGGCGCGGTGGGCCTGTGGCTCAGCGGTCCGCCGGAGCCCGGCCAGCCGGCTTCGCCCGATGCGCTGGAACTGCGTGCGCTGCAGCGTGGCCATGTCGCCGCCGGCACCTCCAGCCGCAACGCGACCCGGCAGACCTCCGAACTGATGGCGCGCGCGATCGCCGCGGCCGGCCAGGACGCCGACAGCGTCAAGGCGGTGGTCAGCGATGCCGACCAGCGCCCGAGCCGGGCGATCGAGATCGCCAGCGCGATCGCCGCGACCTGTCCCGAACTCGATCCGATCGGCCACAACCTCAGCCTCGGCGTCGCTTGCGGGCATCTGGGCCCGGTCGCGCCGTGGGCGGCGATCGCCGTCGCCGCGGCGCAGGCGCGCAGCGAAGGCGGGCCGGTGCTGGCGATCGGACTGGCCGACGGCGAGGCGCGCGCCGCGCTCGCGGTGATGCCGGTGCCGCCACCAGCGCCATCGCTACCCGCTGAGGCCGAGCGGGCCGGGTAAGCAGTCGACGATACGCAAGCAGTCATTAAACGGACGAAGCATTTGATGAGCAGGCTCAGATATTTCCTCACCGACTATCGGGTGATCGCGGCGCTCGGCGTGTTCAGCGTCGGCGCGGTGGCCTATTTCGGCGCCGACAAGCTCAAGACCATCGGCGGCTGGATCCTGGTGCTGGCCGCGCTCGCGCTGCTGGTGTGGCTGGCGGTCTGGATCGTCCGCCGCGTGCTGGCCGCGCGCGCGGCCAAACAGCTCGACGCGATGGTGCAGCAGCAGGCCGACCAGGCCGTGGCCGCGTCCAAGCCCGCCGCGCGCGCCGACGTGGAGCAACTGCGCGAACGCATGGCCGAGGCGGTCAAGGCGATCAAGTCGTCCAAGCTCGGCCTGCTCAAGGGCAGCGCGGCGCTGTACGAACTGCCGTGGTACACGATCATCGGCAACCCGGCCGCCGGCAAGAGCACCGCGATCCTCAACTCCGGCCTGCGCTTCCCGTTCGAGGACAACCGCAGCAACGTCATCCAGGGCCTGGGCGGCACCCGCAACTGCGATTGGTACTTCACCACCGAAGGCATCGTGCTCGACACCGCCGGCCGCTACACGGTCAGCGCCGAGGACCGGCTGGAGTGGCTGACCTTCCTCGACCTGCTGAAGAAGCACCGCCCGCGCGCGCCGCTCAACGGCGTGATCATCGCCGCCTCGATCGCCGAGCTGTCCGGCAGCAAGCCCGAGTTCGCGATCGAACTGGCCAAGAACCTGCGCCAGCGCGTGCAGGAACTGACCGAACGGCTGGAAGTGTTCGTGCCGGTCTACGTGGTGTTCACCAAGGCCGACCTGATCGCCGGCTTCGCCGATTTCTTCCAGGGCCTGGACCCGGCCGAGCGCGAGAACACCTGGGGCGCGACCCTGCCCTACGATCCCAAGGGCGAGACCGACGCGCTGGCGGCGTTCGACACGCACTTCGACGAATTGTCCGAAGGGCTCAAGGAAATGAGCCTGTCGCAGATGGCGATGCGGCGCGGGCGCGAAGTCGGCCCGGGCCTGCTGACCCTGCCGATGGAGTTCACCGCGATCAAGCCGGCGCTGCGCACCTTCATCGCCACCTTGTTCGAAGAGAACCCTTACCAGTTCAAGCCGGTGTTCCGCGGCTTCTACTTCACCAGCGCGCTGCAGGAAGGCGTGTCGGTGCAGCACGCGTCCGAGCGCATCGCGCGGCAGTTCTCGCTGCGCCCGCGCGCCGGCGCGTCCGAACGCGCGCCGATGTCGGACAACGGGCACTTCCTGCTCGGCCTGTTCCGCAAGGTGATCTTCGCCGACAAGCAACTGGTCAAGCAGTACTCCAGCCCGGGCCGCAACCGCCTGCGCCAGGTCATGTTCCTGGCCTCGTTCGCGCTGCTGGGCCTGTGCCTGGCCGGCTGGGGCTGGTCGTACACCAGCAACAAGCAGCTGGTGGCCAATTCGGTGCAGGACCTGCGTCAGGCCAAGACCTTGCAGGAAGGCCGCTTCGACGTGCAGTCGCGGATCCAGGCACTGCTGGTGTTGCAGACGCGGCTGGAAGAGCTGCGCAGCTATCGCGACAAGCATCCGCTGTCGATGGGGCTGGGCCTGTACCAGGGCGACCGCATCGAGAAGAAGGTGCGCGAGGAGTATTTCCACGGCATGCGCCAGCTGATGCTGGCGCCGGTGCAGGGCAAGCTGGAGGCCTATCTCAACGAGGTGCTGGCCAACCGCGCCAAGCTCAAGGTGGCCGACGCCGCCGGCGCCGCGCCGCAAGTCGCGGCGCAGGTCAACGCCGGGCAGACGCTGTACCAGGACGCCTCGCCGACCGACGCCAACGACGCCTACAACGCGCTCAAGACCTATCTGATGCTGGCCGACCGCAGCAAGGTCGAGAGCAGCCACCTCAGCGACCAGCTGACCCGGTTCTGGCGGCGCTGGCTCGACGACAACCGCGGCACCATGTCGCGCGAGGAACTGGCGCGTTCGGCCGAGCGGCTGATGGCGTTCTACGTGAGCCAGTACGAACAGCCGAACTGGCCGACCATCGACGAGAAGTTCGCCCTGGTCAGCGACAGCCGCAACGTGATCAAGGGGGTCATGAAGGGCACCCCGGCGCGCGACCGCGTCTACGACCAGATCAAGCAGCGCGCCTCGGTGCGCTTCGCGCAGATCACCGTGGCCTCGCTGATCGGCGAGGAGAACGCGCGCGCCGGCGTCGCCGGCAGCTACCGCGTGTCCGGCGCGTTCTCGCGCAAGGCTTACGAGGACTACGTCAAGGACGCGATCAAGCAGGCCGCCAACGAGCAGCTCAGCGCGACCGACTGGGTGCTGGCCGACACCGTGCAGGGCGACCTCACCCTCAGCGGTAGCCCCGAGCACATCGCGCGCGAACTCAACCAGATGTACAAGGCCGAGTACGCGCAGGAATGGCGCAAGTTCATGCAGGGCGTGACGGTCACCGACTTCGGCAACTTCGACCAGGCCGTGACCCGCATGAACGCGATCGGCGACCCGCAGAACTCGCCGTTGCGCAAGGTCCTGGAAGCGGTCAACAACGAGACCATCTGGGACAACCCGGAGGCGGCCAACAAGGCCTTGGGCGTGGCCAAGAAGGGCATCGTCGAGTGGTTCAACCGCACCATCCTGCGGCGCCAGCCCAGCGGCATGAACGTGCAGGTCGATCCCAACACCGGCAAGCAGGTGGCGATCCAGATGGGCCCGGTCGGCGCCGAATTCGCCGGCCTGTCGCGCCTGTTCGCCCAGCGCGACGGCGGCGCGCCGATGATCAACGGCTACTTCGAGGCGATGGGCAAGCTGCGGTCGCGCCTGAACGGAATCAAGACCCAGGGCGATCCCGGCCCGGGCGCGCGCAAGCTGATGCAGGAGACGCTGGAGCGCGGTTCGGGCTCGGAGATCTTCGAGATCGAAAAGATCATCGACGAGCAGATGCTCAACGGCCTCAACGAGAGCCAGCGCGATGCGCTGCGTCCGTTGCTGGTGCGTCCGCTGATGCAGACCTTCGCCGCGCTGATCCGGCCGACCGAGGGCGAGATCAACCGCACCTGGGTCGAGCAGGTCTACCAGCCGTTCGAGGACGGCATCGGCAAGCTGTATCCGTACAACCCCGGCTCCAGCGCCGAGGCCACCCAGGCCGATCGCGACGCGGTGTTCGGCGCCAGCGGCTCGATCTCCAAGTTCGGCAGCGAAGCGCTCGGCGCGCTGGTGATCCGTCGCGGCTCGGTGATGACGCCGCAGCAGTGGGCCAACATGGGCGTCAGCCTGCGGCCGGAATTCACCAGCAACTACTCGGGCTGGGTCGGCGGCGCCAGCGGCGGCGGCCGCGGCGACGCCAACGCCGGGATGGTGATCGAGATCCTGCCGGGCGCGGCGACCGGGCGCGAGTACACCATCACCATCGACGGCCAGGCCCTGCGCTACCGCAACGAGCCGCCGCAGTGGAAGACGATCGAACTGGTCAATTCCAGCAGCGTGCGGATCGACGCGGTGACTCTGGACGGCCGCACCGTCGAGGTGTTCAACGAACCCGGCTCGAAGGGCCTGAACCGCTTGTTCTCGGTGGCCAACAAGGGCCGGGGCGCGGGCGACAAGCACTTCCTGATGTCGGTGAACAAGGACGACGCGACGGTCGACTTCGAACTGCGGATCATCCGCGTGCCGGTCCGCTCCGATGCCCAGACCGAGACCGCCAAGCCCGCGCTGCGCCTGCCGCGCGAAGTCGCCGGCGCGCCGCCGGCGGCCGTGGCGCCCGCGGCTACGGGCACGGGCACGGGCACCGCGCCGGCCGCGCCGGCAGCGACTCCGGCGGCTGCGCCGGCAGGAGGCGTGTGATGGCGGCGGCCGAAACCTTGGCGTCGATGAGTTACTTCGGCAAGCTGCCTTCGCGCGGCGACTTCGTGCGCACCGCCGAAAGCCACCAGCTGATGGTGTTGTTGGACCGCTGGGCCGGCTCCGGGGTCGAACTGCTGGCCCAGGACCCGGGCTGGAAGCAGCTCTACGACACCGCGCCGCCGATGCATTTCGCCTTCCTCGGCTCGCGCAGCCGGCTGGCGATCGGCGGCCACTTCCTGCCCAGCCGCGACGCCACCGAACGGCGCTTCCCGTTCCTGTCGGCGACCTACCTCGACATCAGCCAGCCGCTGGCCTTCATCGGCCGCAGCCCGCTGGTGCTGGCGCGGATCTGGGGCGGCCTCGCCCGGCTGTGCGGCCAGGCCGTGCGCGCGGAGGACGCCGCCGACAGCCTGCGCGAACTGTCGGAGAACAAGGTCGCGGTGACCACCGACCCCGGCGTCTACGACGCGCCGTTCGCCGACTTCCTCGACATGCAGGACGTCGGCGCGCTGCAATCGCTGCTGCACCAGTCCGGCCATGCCCACGTGCAACTGCGCTGGGTGTTGCCGGCGCTGGGCCTGCTGCTGCAGCCGGTGCTGACCGGCGCGGCGTCGCAGATCGACAAGGCGCTGTCGCTGCCGCTGCCGCGCGACGCGCTGTACCGGCCGATGGTCGCCGCGTTCTGGCTCGACCTGGTCAGCGGCTTCCTCAGCCGCGCCGATTTCGAACTGGCGGTGATGATCCAGGAGACGGCCGCGCCGCGCCTGGTGATCGGCTTCAACGGCGCCGACGGGCGCACCCTGCAGGCGGTGTTGGACCCGCACGTCGGCGGCGAGCAGATCATCCGCGTCGACGATGCCGAATGGGTGGACAACCACGTCGCCGGCGACTACGCCCTCAACAAGCTGGTCAGCTACATCGGACGCGACGATCTCTCGCTGCGCGTGGCCCGCAAGGCCTTCGGCGAAACCTTTCTCGGAGCGTGAGCATGCGCGGTAGAACCTTTTTCCCGTCCCCGGCGCGTGCGCTGCCGGCGATCGTGCTGGCCGCGGCGCTGGCGTCGCTGGCCTGCGCCGCGTCCGCGCAGGACGCCGTGCCCGCCGCCGCGCCTGCGCCGGCCTCCGCGTCCGCGGCCGCCAAGCCGGTGATCGCCTCGGGCAAGGTGCCCGACGAAAGCAGCAAGCAGGCGGTGCTGGCCAAGCTGCGCGAGCTGTACGGCAACGAGCGGGTGATCGACCGGATCGAAGTCAGCTCGGGCATCGTCACCCCGCCGAACTGGCGCCAGAACGTGGTCAACATGCTGGGCCCGGACCTGCAGCAGGTCAGCGACGGCAAGCTGGAAGTCAACGGCAACGCGGTGCGGGTCAGCGGCAACGTCGCCAACGAACTGCAGCGGCAGCAGATCGTCAGCGGCCTGTCGACGCGGATCAACAACCCGACCTATTCGGTCGACGGCCGCCTGCTGCGCGTCGCCGGCGGCGCCCAGCAGAGCCTGCTCGACAACGTGCTGGCCAACCGCATCGTCGAATTCGAGAGCGGCAGCGCGACGCTGACGCCCAAGGGCGAGCTGATCCTCGACGAGATGGCCGCGGCGATGAAGCGCATCGGCAACAAGCGCGTGCTCATCGTCGGCCACACCGACGCCGCCGGCCGCCGCGAATCCAACCTCGCACTGAGCCTGGCGCGCGCCGATTCGGTCAAGCGCTACCTGCAGGCGCACGGCGTCAACGGCGCGCTGCTCGGCGTGCAGGGCGCCGGCCCCGATCAACCGGTCGCCGACAACGCCACCGCCGAGGGGCGCGCGCGCAATCGGCGGATCGCGTTCAAGGTGCTGTAAGCGCGGGTCGTCGAGTCACCGTGGCTGCGCAGGCCGCGGCGGTGTTCCGATCGGTTGCGCGGCGGGTTTTGTACTCGTCAGCGCGCCTGCCGCGGTCCCGTCGTTCAGCTGGTGCGCTTCGGCCGAGTCGGCCGGCGATCCATCGGCATGCGCCCGCCGGGCTGGCGGGCGGTGGGTCATGACCAACTCAAGGGATCGCCCAACGAAGCTTGAATCGGTCCCGGTCGATCCGTGCCCGAGCGCGCGGCGCAGTCGAACCAATATTGCTGCTGTTTCTGTGCGCTGTATGCATATGAATCCGCAACGGCGGTACAGCGTTTCGGCCGGTCGATGTCGCAGTTCGCGCGTCGCCGGGCGTATACGCTGAACCCGTCGATGGCGACGCCCCAGGGGTGAACCGGGCTCGCCGCGGCGCGGGAATCGTAGGACGCGATCGCAATGCGGCCACGCCTTCGGCGCAGACCCATGCGGATGTCCGCAATCCCCGCCTGCAGTCGTATTGAACACAGGTATAGACGCCGTTTTCGATCCCGCCGTTGCGTCGGCCCTGGTCGGGCCGTCCCCACGAACGCAGTCGCCAACAACAGGATTTCGCCGTGTACGGATACACACCCGCCTCCCTGGCCCAATTGGTCCGGCTCAATCAGGACACGCGCCTGATCCGGGTCAAATCGCCGCTCGATCCCGAAGCCTTCGTCATACGCCGCATGCGCGGCGTCGAATACGTCTCGCGTCCGTTCGCGTTCACCGTCGAACTGCTGTCGCTGGACGCGCACCTGGAACTCAAGCAGGTGATCGGCCAGCCGATGCGCCTGAGCCTGCGCACGCAAGCCGGCGAGGAACGCCATTTCCACGGCTATGTACGGGAGTTCGGCCGCACCGGCGCCGAGGGCGGCATGGCCGTCTATCAGGCCGAGCTGCAGCCGTGGTTCGCTTTCCTCGACTGCACCAGCAACTGCCGGATCTTCCAGGACCGGACCGTGCTGGAGATCGTCGAAGAAGTGTTCGCCGGCTACGGCGACCTGGCCAAGTGCAAATACGACGTGCAGGCGGCCCGATACCCGAAGCTGCCGTACTGCGTGCAGTACAACGAATCCGACTTCGCCTTCGTCTCGCGCTTGCTCGAGGATGCCGGTGTCCACTACAGCTTCGAACACGCCGAGGACGAACACCTGATGTTCATCGCCGACGACTCGACTCAGGCCCGGGCCATCGACGGCGCGGGGCGGGTGAACTTCGTCGCCGACGACGCGGTGCGCGACGACTACGGCCTCGACCGCTGGACCACGCGCCGCCGAGTCGGCACCAGCGTGCAGGCGCTCAAGAGCTTCGACTTCAAGCAGCCCAAGAGTCCGCTCGCGGTCGACCGGCCGCTCGACATTCCACTCGGCCGCCTGCCGCAACTGGAGTCCTATCGCTACGACGGCGCGGCGCGCTACGTCGACAGCGCGATCGGCGACGCCCTGGCCAGCCTGCGCGGAGAAGAATCGGCCTGGCAGACCAAGCTGTTCGAAGGCGCCGGCAACCACGGCCTGCTGCAGGCCGGCCGCCACTTCGTGTTGCACGGTCATTACGAACACAGTGAAGGCGAAGAGGAAGAGCGCAAGTTCTTGCTGCTGCAGGTCGCGCACGAGATCCGCAACAACTTCAACGAAGACTTCAGCGTGGCCGAAGGCGCGAGCTACCGCTGCGAAGTCGCCTGCCTGCGGCGCAAGATCCCGTTCCGCCCGCTGCGCGCCACGCCGCAGCCGCGCATGCCCGGTCCGCAGACCGCGACCGTGGTCGGCCCGGCCGGCGAGGAAATCCATGCCGACAAGTACGGCCGGGTCAAGGTGCAGTTCCATTGGGACCGGCTCGGCAGCTTCGACGAGCGCAGCTCGTGCTGGGTGCGGGTGGCCAGCCCCTGGGCCGGCAGCGACATGGGCGGCGTGTCGCCGCCGCGCATCGACCAGGAGGTCGTGGTCGATTTCCTCGACGGCGATCCGGACCGTCCGCTGATCGTCAACCGCGTCTACAACGAGCTCAACATGCCACCGTTCGGCAACGAGGTCAGCGGCATCAAGTCCAAGACCGTCAAGGGCGCGGGCTACAACGAACTGAGCATGCACGACGCCGACGGCAAGCAGATGCTCAACATGCACGCCCAGCGCGACATGAGCACCACGGTGCTCAACGACCAGACCGCGGCGATCACCAGCAACAAGGCGACCACGGTCGGGCAGAACCAGACCCTCAGTGTCGGCGTCGACCAGACCATCTCGGTCGGCGGCAACCGCGCCATCGCCGTCACCGGCGACGACACCCACGACGTCGCCGGCGCGCGCACCAGCACCGTCAGCGGCGCGGTGGCCGAGACCTACAAGACCGGCCAGACCCTGACCATTCCCGCGGTCGGCTATACCGAAACCATCGTCGGTCCGCTGTCGACCACGCTGACCGGCGACTTCACCAGCCAACGCACCGGCGCGTGGAAGGAAACCGTCGTCGGTACCTCCGATCGCATCGTCACCGCGGCGCTGACCGAGCAGTACGGCGCCGGTCGCACCACCTCGATCACCGGCACCGACCTGCGCGCGGTGATGGGCGCGGTCGAGGACGCCAACGAAGGCCCGCGCACGGTCTCGGTGACCGGCAACCTCGAGCATGGCGTCAGCGGCACCCACACGGCGTTCTCCGGCGGCGACATGAGCATGGGCTCGGGCTCGCGCATCGCCCTGGGCGTGGGCGAGGTCTCGGGCATCACCATCACCGGCGGCGAGATCGTGATCGCCTCGGCCGGCTCGACCATCGTCATCAATGCCTCGGGCGTGACCGTCAACGGCGCCAAGATCAACCTCAACTGAGCCGGTGGATCATGAGCGCCGCCAAGACCGCCGTCGAAAGACGCATCGACGAACTCGCCGTGTTGTGGCTGCAGGCGTGCGAATCGCCCGACGTGCGCCTGGTCGTATGGCGCACGCCGGGCAATGCCGCACGGATGATGGCCGCGTTCTTCGAAGCTCAGAAACACCTGCAGCCAGCGCCGACGCCGGACCTGTTCCAGGACTTCGACGCGCCGTTCGAAACCGGCTTCGGCTACAGCCGGGCGCTGATGGATGCGCTGCGCGACGGCTACGCCACCAGCCGCGCCGAGCTCAAGAAGCAGGGGCTGCCGATCGACTGGCGCAGCGCCCACGCCGGCTATGCCGACAGCGCCAGCGGCGCGCTGGCCATGTTCCAGTCGTTCGCCGAACACTATCGCGAGCAGATGCGCTACTTCGCGCCGGTGCTGTCGCCTGCGCGGGTCGCGTCCGACGCGGACCTGGAGCAATGGCTGGACGCCGCGTTGCGCGCGCCGGTTCCCGATCGCCTGCGCCTGTGCATCGTCGACCACGCCGAGGACAAGCGCTGGCAGGCGCTGGCCGAACGCCACGGCAAGGCGGTGCGGGTGATCGACGCGCCGGTCGACATGTTCGACATCGCCCGCCAGACGGCCGCCCAGGCCAGCGGCGGCGCCGGACCGGGCATGGCCTATCGGGCCCTGCTCGCCGATGTCATGACCCTGTTGGAAAAAGGCGACGCCGCGCAGACCGCCGCGCGCGCCGACAAGGCGATGAAGCTGGCAGAGCGCGAACGCTGGCCCGATCAGCAGGTAGTGCTGCACATGGCTGTCGCCGGCGCGCATCTCAAGCAAGCGCAACATCCCGAGGCGATCCATCGCTACCGCGCCGCGCGCGAATGTGCGATCACCGCCGAAGCCGCCGCGAATCCCGCCGGCACTAGTCTTGTCATGCAGACCTGGTTCGGCGAAGCCGGCGTGTGGCTGTCGGCGCGGCAGCCGCTGCGCGCGTCGGAGGCGTACGCGCAGGCCGCGCAGGCCGCGCGGTGCGTGCCGAACGCGATGTTCGCGCTGGAAGGCCTGCGCATGGCCGGTTATTGCCTTGCCCAGGACGGCCGGATCGAGCCGGCGCGGGAGCGCTACCTCGCCGCGATCGGCGAAGCCAGGGCGATGCCGCCGGGAGACCGGCCCATGACCACGTTGCCGCTGCTGCTGCAGGACATGCTGCGCCTGCAGGACGCGCCGCGTGCGGAGCGCATCGCCCAATGCGCGCCGGCTTACCAGAAGCAGGTCGTACAGGCGCTGCAGCAAGCCGAAGCGCAATCGGCCAAGCTCGGCCCGCAACCCCCGCCGGCGGTGCTGGAGCGGATCGAGACCGAGTTGCTGGCGCGCTACGAACAGGCCTTCCGCACGTTGTGCGACGAACGCGAGCGGCTGATCGGCGGCGGCGACGTGTTTTTCCGCAAGGTCGTCGCGATCGGCCGCGACTACCTGCACCCGGCCTGGAACGGCGTGCCGGAGGTCAAGCACCCGCTGGACAAGGAACTGCCCGAGTGGAGCCAGCCGCCGCAGTTCGCGCAATTGCCCGAACCCGGCGATCTGCTCGACGGCCCGGCGCCAGCCGCGGCCGCGGAAGCGACGCTTTGAATCCGCGCCGGTGGCTGCTGTTGGCCGGGTTCGCGCTGCTCGCCATGGCGGCGGTGTGGTGGTTCGGCCAGCAGTACGGCGACGAAGCCCGCGCGTTCCTGCGCGGACTGCGCCGCATCGTGTAGGCATCGGCGCCGACGTCGCGTCGCGAACGAGGAAGGAACCCCGTCATGACCATCGCCGCGAAGCATTTCGATCCGCAGCTAGGAATCGACATCCACACCTATCTGATTCCGCCCTCGCCGATTCCGATCCCGTTGCCGACCCCGCACATCGGCATCGTCCTGGACCCGTTCGATTACCTGCCGATCATCGGCGGCACCGTCCACGTCAACGGCATCAAGCGCGCCACCGCGGGCACCATGGGTCTGGACGTGCATATTCCGGTCGGCGGCGTGTGGATGCCGCCGCTGAAGATCGCCGCCGGCCCGCAATGGGACGACGAGCTGTTCATGGGCAGCAAGACCGTGCTCGCCGACGGCGATCCGTTCTCGAAGATCACCATGCCGGTGCTCGCCTGCAACGTGGTCGGAATGGTCGCGCCGTTCCGGATCCGCAAGCCGAAGAAGCCGCACTTGTCGTTGCTGTTGCCGACCACGCTCAACGTGGCGATACCGACCAACGTCTATGTCGGCGGCCCGCCGACGGTATCGTGGACCGCGCTGCTGATGACCTTCGGCCTTCCGGCCCTGGGCAAGCTGCTGAAGAAGACCGGCGTTGCCGGCGCCGCCGGGGCGGCGTTCAAGGAGCTGCGGCAGAAACTGTTCGCCAACATGAAGCCCGGCGTGCTGAAGTGCAACATCCTGCGCGCCGAGCCGGTCGACATTCGCGACGGCAGCGTGTCGGTGATCCACGAAGACTTCGCCGTCCCCGGGCGCCTGCCGCTAGCGTGGCGGCGCGAGTACCATTCCAACGACGCCCACGCCGGCCAGTGCGGCCGCGGCTGGCATACGCCGGCCGATGTGCGCCTGGAATTCGACACCGACGGCAGCGTGCTGTTCCTTGGACCGGAACTGCCCGCCTTGTTCGCGCACCTGCCGCAGGGCGAGGGAATCGAACATGCCGTGCGCGAGTACGTCAACGGCGCGCGCCTGATCCGCGAAGGCGCGCAATGGTGGGTGCGGACCAAGGACGGCCTGCGCTACGGCTTCGCGGCCGTTGCGGCGGACGCAGCCGGACCGCAGGCGCGTTCGCTGCCGATCCAGCGCATCGAGGACCTGTGCGGAAACCACTGGCGCTTCGAACGCAGCGACGGGCAACTGACGCGCATCGTCGAAAGCGGAGTCGACGGCCTGCAGGGCCGCTTCATCGACGTCGAATCGCGCCAGGGCCGGATCGAGCGCATGCAACTGCACGACCCGGCGACCGGCCTGAACCATCCGCTGGTCGGCTACCGCTACCAGGACGGCGACCTGGTCGCCGCCGTGGACGCGCTCGATGCCGCGCGTCGCTTCGAATACCGCCAGCACCGCATGGTCCGCCACACCGACCGCGTCGGCCTGTCGTTCCACTACGCCTACGACGCCCGCTGGCGCGTCGTGCGCGCCTGGGGCGACGGCGGCCTGCACGATTACAAGTTCCGCTACGACGAATTGCTGGGCGAAACCGAAATCACCGACTCGCTCGGCCACGTCTCCCTCGTCAAGTTCGACGAGAACGGCCTGCCGCTGTGCGAGATCGACCCGCTCGACGGGGTCACCGCGTTCGAGTACGACGAAGTGGGGCGAACCACCGCCGTGGTCGATCCGATGGGGTTGCGGACCGAGTTCGAGTACGACGGGCGTGGGAATCTGCTGACGTTGACGCGGGCGGATGGCGGCGTTCTGCGGACCGCGTACGACGCCGACGACCGGCCGGTGGCGTTGACCGATCCGGCCGGCGCCGAATGGACGCAGATATGGGATCGGCGTGGCCTGTTGATAGGCCAACGAACGCCGACCGGCGCCGAGTCGCATTATGAGTACAGCGACGCGGGACAGATCGCGACCTACATCGACCCGCTCGGCGCTGCGATGCAGGCGGTATTCGACCGACACGGCCAACTGCATCGCGCGACCGATCCGCTCGGCTCGGTGGATCGCTTCGAACACGACGCGATGGGCCGGCTGTTGACCCATGTCGATCCGGCGGGACGTACGACGCGGTACAGCCACGATGGCAAAGGACGCCTGAGCCGGGTCGTCGCCGAAGGCGGCGGCCGCGTGCAGTGCGAGTACGACGGCGAGGACAGGCTGATCGAACATCGCGACAGCAACGGCGCGATCACCCGCCTGGAGTACTCCGGCATCGGGCAGGTGGCCCGGCGCATCCAGCCCGACGGTCATGCCGTCGGTTACGCCTACGACAGCGAGGAGCGCTTGGTCGCGGTCGTCAACCAGCGCGGGGAGCGATACGAACTTCGGCGCGATGCCTTGGGCCGCGTGGTTGAAGAGATCGATTACTGGGGGCAGAGCCGTCGCTATCGGTTCGACGCCGGCGGCGGCTTGGTCGGTTGCGTCGACGCGCTGGGTCAATCCGTGGCCTATCGGACCGATCCGCTCGGGCGCGTCGTCCACAAGTCCGCGCCCGACCTCGAGCGTCCGGGCCGACGGTTCGAGGAGACGTTCAAGTACGACAAGCGCGGCCAATTCGTCGAGCTGAAGAATCGTCATTGCCATGTGCTGCGCAAGTACGATGCCGACGGCCGCCTGACGGAAGAAACCCAGAACGGCTTTCGCGTCGCCAACGACTACGACGCGGCCGGCAACCGCATCTTGCGCGAGACCAGCGCCGGAAACCGCGTGGCATGCGAGTTCGATTCGCGCGGCCAGCCGCGCAGGATCGCCATCAACGATGAAGCGCCGGTCGAGATCGAACGCGATGCGACGGGACGCGCGACGGCAGAACGGATGGGTGCGCATATCCGGCGGGACCTGAGCTATGACAGGGAGGGCCGCCTGGCCGCTCAGTCGGTGATGTGCGGGCAGCAGCGGCTGTTCGAGACCCGCTACGGCTACGATCCGTCCGACAACCTGATCGAGCGCGGCGACAGCGAGCATGGCGTGGATCAGTACGCGTACGATCCGATGGGGCGATTGCTGGCGCATACCGACCCTCGCGGCAGGATCCAGCACTTCCTCAACGATCCCGCGGGCGATCGTTTGCACGCGCGTGTTCGCGAGACCCGAATGCTGCAGGCGGTCGGCGACCAAGCGCAGCCTTCGCATTGGGCCCGCGAAGGCGACTACGAAGGAAGGCGCTACGTATTCGATCGCGCCGGAGACCTGGTTCAGCGCAGCGATGCGCGGACGCTGCCGACCGCATCGGAAGACGACTCCGGATTGCGGTTGCGCTGGGATGCGCATCACCGCCTGGTCGAAAGCCGAAAGGACGGCCAGGTCACCCGTTACGGTTACGACCCGTTGGGGCGGCGCGTGTTCAAGCGCAATCCGACCCAGACGACCTGGTTTTTCTGGGACGGCGATGCGCTGGTGGGCGAGGTGCGGCAGGACAACGACGCAGCCGGCGCTCCGGATCCGTCCGCCGACGCGAACGTCCTGGATTTCTTCGCGGCGCGTGCGCGAAAGAGCGCCTTCCAGGGGTTGTATCCGAAGGTCAGGGAGTTCGTTTACTACCCTGGCGGCTTCGTTCCGCTGGCATTGATCGACAAGCGCAGCGCTGTTTCCGCGCCTGCGGCGGCGGAAAACACAGGAGCGAACAGCTCGGCGCGTTCGTCTTCGCAGACGAGCGGGCCATCGCCGCTGCGGGACGCGCGCCGGCCGGTAGCGGCACGTGCTTCCGGAACTGCTGCAGGCGCCGCGGTGGAGCCGCGGTTGGAAAGATCGCGGGCTCCTGGCTATGGCGCCTTGACGGCCTTGTCGTTGGGGCCCGATCGGGGCAATGCGGCGAGCGCGCCGCAAGGCAGTGGCGCGAACGCGGTTTCGCCGCTCGCGCGCGAATCGGCCGCGGAAGGCGGTGCCGCCGCGGGCGCGGCACGGCCAGGGTATGGCAACCTGGCCGGTTCGCCCTCGGGGGCGAACCGGGATGCGGCGGTCGAGGCGTCGTCGCATGGGGTGGAGCCGGAGCGCACCGCGTCAGTCGTACCGTCGTCTCCTGTCGCGGGAGCGCTCGCCGCGCATGCGGACGTCGCCGATGTCGGGGACCTCGGAGCCGCGCAGGTCGATGCCGCGAGCCGCGTGGCGATCGAAACGCTGTCCGCGGTGGTGCTGTACTACCACGCGGACCCGAACGGGTGCTCGACGCGAATGACCTGGCAAGACGGTCGCGTGGCCTGGGCGGCGACCTACAGCCCGTCAGGCAAGGCGCTGCGCATCGTCGCCGATGCGGTGGACAATCCGATCCGGTTGCAGGGTCAATACTTCGATCCGGAAACGGAACTGCACTACAACCGCTATCGCTACTACGACAGCGACCTGGCCCAGTACGTCGGACAGGATCCCATCCGCCTGACGGGCGGCGAAGGGTTGTACTCGTATGGTTTCAATCCGGTCGGTTGGATCGATCCGAGAGGTTTGACCTGCACGCCCGCCCAGGTCGCCAGGATGAAGGAGCTGGTGCAAAAAGCGTACGACGACATGGTCGCGCAAGGTGTCGGCAAGGCCAAACGGGGGCCGTGCTTTTCCATCGCCATGGACATGCGGACCGGCAGGATGAGCGCGGTCTACAACAACCACGTCGACGGCGCCGTTCCGGGCAATCTGCATCCGGATATCGAGAGCAGGCTGCCTGGCGTTCCCCCGTATGTCACGGAAAACGGTCTGCCGTTGAGCAAGGGCGCCGGTTCGCATTCGGAGGTTTACGCTGTGAACGAGTTGCTCAACAATGGCACCGGAGCAAAGCTGGACGATATCGCGGTGTGGTCGATGGAGTCGTTCGGAAACAAGCACGCGCCGGTCGGCGCGGTCAAGGACCCCTGCCCGCATTGCGGCCATTTGCTGGATGGAGTGACCTATGTCCAATGAGCCCGCTGCCGCCGTTCGCGTTACCGAGGATCAACTCGATTTCGGCCTGGGCGACCAACTGCTGTACCAGGATCAGCCGCTCACCGGGATTGTCTACGAGCTCTATCCCGACGGCTCGCTCAAGGAAGAGCGGTCCTACGAAGACGGCATGCCGAAGGGGCTGTGCCGCGAGTGGTACGACAATGGCCAGCTGAGCCGGGAGTGGATCGCGCAGCACGGCTTTGCGCCGGACGAGACGACCGAGTGGCATCGCAATGGTCAGATGAAATCGGTGATGCGGCGCGAGCTGGGTATCGATGTCGCGTACAGCGAATGGGATGCGTCGGGACAGCTCGTGATCGAGCGTCGCCTGCAGGAGGACTCGCCCACGTACGCAGTGCTGGAAAAACTGCGCGAGCGCTATCGCCGCCCAGGGCCTCAGCGCCACCCCTGAGGCGGCGCTGACGCAAGTCCGAACCCGCCCGGACTCAATCGTCCTGACGATCGTTGCTGTCGAGCAACTCCTCGATCTGACTCAACGTGCTCTCGTCCTTGATCACCCGCTTGAGCCACACGTGCAGCGGCATCTCGCCCCAGCGCGCGGCTTTGTCGGCGAGGTAGGCGACCGGGCTGTGCGGCTCGGTGCGGCGGAAGAACTCGGCGACGCGGCGAAGTTGCGCGATCGCTTCGCGGCGCGAATCGATAACGCCCGGGGCCGATGGCGCCGGGCGCGCGGCCGGCGCGGAATCGTCGGCCGCCAGGGCGCTGTCGACGATCTCGCCCGGCGCGCCCGGATCGGCGGCGACGCCGTCGACCAGCACGCCGGCGTCGCGGGCGAAGCGGCGGGTGGTCTCGACCAGATGGTCGAGTTGGTCGCGCGCCTGGGCGAAGCTGGGCCCTTCGTGGCCCAGCCGCGCATCGATGACGAGTTCGAGCTCGCGCAGCGCCTCGCGGCAGTCCGGCACGGCGTCGATTAGCTTCTGGTAGTACTCGCGCGGCGTGGCGCGCCGCGCCGTGTCGATCTGCTCGACGGTCGGGCCGGGATTGTGTTCGGCGTTGCGGCGCGCATGCGCCAGTTCGATGTCGGCGATGCTGAAGCGCTCTTGCGCCGACTGGATCAGCGGCAGGCGCCGCGACCACTTGGTCGAATGCTCCAGCAGCCACACCAGGTTGCCGATGCGCTGTTCCTGGTCGCCGTCCTCGGCTTGCGGATGGATGTCGTCCCAGAAGCGCTCGCACAGCGCGGCGGTGAGCCGGTAGCCCTGGGCGAGGCCGGCGAAGCCGTGGATCTGGGTCTGGCTTTCGGTCCACCACGACGCCAGGCGCAAGTCCTTGCTGCGGGTCTTCAGCAATTCGTTGGAGCGCGTCGCCACCGTTTGCCAGTCGGCGACCTTGAGGTCGGTGATCCACTCGCCCTGTTCCAGCGAGGGGTCGTCGGCGCGACGGGCTTCCTGGATGGCGTCGTAGTCGACCGAGAACGAGAGGTCGGCGCCGGAGGGCGCCTCATCGGAGATAGGCGCGAGCAGCTGTTCCAGATCCTGCATGGCAGTCCATTGAGTGCGGGAAAGGGCGTTGTGGCCTACAGAATGCCACTTCGGTCGCTGTGGCGGGGTGTCGGCCGCCGCGATGCCGTCGCGACGAAGCTTAACGGGGCGCAATACCGCAGCCGGTCGCGATTCCAGCGTTTTCGTGCGACGCGCCGGGCCGCCCCGCGGGACTTCACCGCCGCCCCGGTTTGGATACACTGGACCCTGCGGAAAAGGCCGCCATGGAGGCGGCCTGCGAGGCTGGCACGGATCGTCACGGGACGTGCGCGCGCAAGGAGGAACGGGCGTGAGCAGCGAAGGAATGCAACAGATTCTGGCGGGCCTGTCCCGCTTCATCGGCGCGCAGCGCTTGTACACGCTGGACTTGCCGCAAGACCAGGGCATCGGCGAAGACTGGGCGGTGGAACGCTGGCAGGGCTGGGAAGCCTTGTCGGGCGGCTTCGAATGGTGGATCGACGTGTTGTCGGTCGATGCGCACCGATCCCTTGAAGCGTTTCTCGGGCGTCGCGCGACGCTCGCCACCCGGCTGGCCGACGGCGGCCGCGCGCTGCGCTCGGGCTTGGTCCGCGAAGCGCAGTGCCTGGGCAGCGAAGGCGGCCTGGCGCGCTATCGTTTGTGCCTGGTGCCGTGGACCTGGCTGCTGAGCCAGGGCCGGCACAGCCGCGTGTACCAGGACAAGACGGTCGCCCAAATCGTCGAGGCAGTGTTCGCCGCGTATGCGCCGCTGGCGGCCTGGCAGTGGAGCGATGAAGCCGGCCCGTTCCTGGCCGCCGCGCGCGCGCGCAGCTACTGCGTGCAGTACCGCGAGACCGACGCCGCCTTCGTCGACCGCCTGCTGGCCGAGGAAGGCCTGGGCTGGCGCATCGAAGAGGCGCAGGACGCGCCCGGCGGCCATCGCATGGTGCTGTTCGCGCAGAGCGGGCAGAGCCCGCAGGAAGCCAGCGACGCCGCCTACGGCGCGACCCGCTTCCACCGCAGCGACACCACCGAGGACAGCGACACCGTGCAGAGCTTCGGCGCGGTGCGGCGCATCGCCTCGACCGAACTGACCGTGCTCAGCGGCGACTACAAGGGCCTGCAGACCCAACTCGCGAACGTGCCGCTGGGCGCGGGCGGCGAGTCGGCGGCGCGGCTGGAGGTCTACGATCCGGTCGGCCTGTACGCCTTCGCCGACCGCACCGAAGCCGAGCGCTACGCCGGCCTGCTGGCGCAGGCGCGGGCGTCCGAACGCACGCTGTGGCTGGGCCGCGGCACCGTGCGCACCTTCCGCAGCGGCACCTGGTTCGCGCTCACCGGCGCGCCGCAGGCCGAGGCCGACGCGCCCGCCGAGGCGCTGCTGGTGGCGGTGCAGCACGCCGGCGTCAACAACCTGCCCAAGAGCATCGGCGAGGCCGTCAGCGCGCGTTTCGGCGCCGCCCCGCAGGTGCCGCTGCGCGGCTTGCCGGGCGCGTCCGACGCGGCCTGGGACGCGGTGCTGGCGCGCGCCGAGAGCGTCGGCTACGCCAACGGCTTCGTCGCCGTCCCGCGCGACCAGGCCTGGCGGCCGGTGCTGCACGACGGCACCGGCGCGCGCCTGAACCCGCGCCCGACCGCGCCGGGCTACCAGACCGCGATCGTGGTCGGCCCGGACGGCGCGACCCAGGCGCAGGGCACGCACGAGTTGCATTGCGATGCGTTGGGGCGGTTGCGGGTCAAGTTCCACTTCCAGCAGGCCGGCGGCGACGCCGAATCCAACCACAGCTGCTGGCTGCGCGTGGCCCAGCGCTACGCCGGCCCCGGCGTGGGCACCCAGTTCCTGCCGCGGATCGGCCAGGAAGTGCTGGTGGCGTTCCTCGACGGCGACATCGACCGGCCGCTGATCGTCGGCGCGCTCTACAACGGCCAGGGCGACGCCGGCGTGCTGGCCACCCCGGGCGCGGGCACCCAGGACGCCGACGGCGCCGCCTACGCGCAAGCCAGCGACCACGGCCCCAGCGCCCAGGCCAACCGCGTCGGCGGCCACGCGCCGGCCTGGCACGGCATGAGCCAGGACGCCGCCGGCCACCGCAACGCGGCGGCGCTGGTCGGCATCAAGTCCAAGGAATTCGGCGGCGGCGGCCACAACCGCCTGGTGTTCGACGACAGCGACCGGCAACTGCGCCTGCAACTGGCGACCACCCAGGCCGCGACCCAGCTCAACCTCGGCCACCTGATCCACCAGGCCGACAACTACCGCGGCAGCTTCCGCGGCGAGGGCTTCGAGTTGCGTACCGACCAGTGGGGCGCGGTGCGCGCGCAGGCCGGCCTGTGGATCAGCGCCTACGACATCAACGGCGAGAAGCCGGCCGGCGAAACCATCGCGGCGACCGCGCTGCTCAAGCAGGCCAGCCAACTCGGCGAAGTCCTGTCCAAGGTCGCCGGCACCCACCAGACGGTGAAGCTGGCCGCTCACGAGGGCGTGATCAAGGCGGACCAATCGGGCCTGATCGGCGACCAGCCGCCGCTGCGCGCGCTGCTGACCAGCGCCAAGACCACGGTTGCCGGCGCAGCCTTCGACGACGCGCTGAGCCAGGCGCCGCAGCGTAAATCCGATGCCGGCGAGGGCAAGGTCCCGCACAGCGGCGACGCCCTGCTCGGCCTGGCCGCGCCGGCCGGGATCGGCTACATCGCCGGCCAGAGCCTGCAGTGGGCCTCCGGCGAAACCCTGACCCTGGCCAGCGGCGGCTCCACCAACGCCGCGATCGCCAAGGACCTGCGCATCCACACCGGCCAGGCGATCGGCTGGCTGGCCAACGCGGTCGAAGGCGCCAGCGCCGGCAACGACCCCGCGCTGAGCCTGGTCGCCGCCACCGGCAAACTGGAGTTCGAAGCCCAGCACGACCGCTTCGAACTGCAGTCGCGCGACCAGCTCAAGATCGTCTCGGCCAACGCCGAAGTCGAGCTGGCCGCCGGCAAGACCGTGCACCTGGCCACCGCCGGCGGCGCCAGCCTGACCATCGAAGGCGGCGACATCGTGATCAATTGCCCCGGGACGATCACGGTACATGCGGCGAAGAAGTCGTTCGTGGGGCCGGCGCAGTTGTCGCGCGAGCTCAACCGCTGGCCAGAAGCGAAATTTGACGAACGCATTCGCTTGGTCAAGCGCGATCGCAAGACTCCAGCCGCCAACTATCGATACGAGATCCTTCGGGCCGACGGGGCGGTCATCCGAGGTGTCACAGACAACGAAGGGTGGGCCGATATGCAGAATGCGATCGGCATCGAGAGCTTAAAGATCAAGCTGCTCGGCCCGGCGAAGGAGGACGTATGAGCGATCCTACCCGGCGAGTTCCTAAAAGCATCGGGGCCGACGGAGTTCCGGTCGGTACGACTATCACCTCGCCGACCGAAAACAAGGTCCGTGCCGAGCTGAGCGTCGTCCCCCATTCGGTAGTGCCGATCATTCTGTTGCCCGGAATCATGGGTAGCAACCTGTTTAACACCAGGTACGGCGAAGCGGCCTGGACCGTCAATTCGAAGATCGGCCTAGCCATGCAATGGATCTTCCGCTCTTCGGCCAAGCGGCAGCGCTGGCTCAATCCCGACGACATCGAGGTCGATCTCGACGGTAAGTTCCCGGGAAAAAGCGCGAGCGTACCGAACAGCAAGGTCGGCAGGGAGCGAGGTTGGGGGGGCGTCGCAAAGGCAGCGTATGGCGATTTCCTTGTTTGGCTCGACAACGCGTTGAACAAGGATCTGCTCGATGCCGATGGCGAAGACCCGTCGCCGTGGCAGAGCTACATCGACAATACCGACGTGGGTAAGCAATGGGGGGCCGAGAAGCCCGGAGAAGCGGGAGGCTTCGATCCGATCACACAAGGCGAGTCGGATCACGCGCTCAACTTCTATTGCCCGGTACATGCCGTTGGATACAACTGGCTGCAAAGCAACATCGATTCCGGCGTGGAACTCGCCGCTGAGCTGAAAAAGATCATCGAAGCTTGGAACAGTTTCGAACGTGGCGGAGAGAAGCCATTCAAGTGCGAAAAGGTCATCTTGGTTACTCATTCGATGGGGGGGCTGGTGGCGCGCGCTGCGGTCAGTCCGGCGCATGGAGGCGCGGCCGACCTTGTGCTGGGCGTGGTTCACGGTGTGATGCCCGCTAACGGCGCCGCTGCCACGTACCACCATTGTCGAACCGGCTACGATGGAATCGCGCGTTTCGTCCTAGGACGCAATGCAGCGCAAGTAACGGCGATTATTGGCAACGCCGCCGGGCCCTTGGAGTTGCTGCCGAATCAGGCGTATCGGACGGACTGGCTGCGCGCGCGGACGCAGGCGAATCCGACGCCGTTGATGGGGCTACCCGCTGGTATAGAGGCCGCTGCGGCCACCGGCGATCCGTACATCGACATCTATCTTGAAAAGGAACGCTGGTGGCGATTGATCGATCCGGGTTTGATCGATCCGGACGAACGTTATGCGGGCGCGAAGCCGCCGGCCGACCCTTGGGTTGATGGTTACGCCAGCCAGTTGAAGAAGGCGCGGACTTACCATAAGGAGTTGGTCGACAAGTACCATCCCCTGAGTTACGTGCATTTCGGCGATGATCCTCAGCAGCCCAGCTACAATAATCTATGGTGGCGGTCGAAGACTCCGGTCGGGATGTCCGGTAGCAGTCTGGTGAATGCACGTATCCAGGTCGGTAGCGACAGTGATCCGGTGACGCTCGACGTTCCGGGCGGTATCGAGTTCGAGATAATGCCGGACAAGGAAGCCGGAGAGCCAGGCGACAATACCGTGCCGGTCATCTCGGGCGAGGCGCCTTTGAAGACTGGTGGCGCGGTCCAGGGGTTCCGGATGAAGAATGTTTCGCATGGAGACAGTTACGACGACAAGCATACGCATACGCGCGAGTCGGTAGTCTGGTCCATCGGGAAATTGCTTTCGCAGGCGAAAGAGCTATGAACAGGAGCCCGTTGTATGAAGCTGTGCTTCCGTTGGGTGTCGCTGGTTTGCGTATCGGCTTCGCTTTTGTTGTCACCTCATGCGAAGGCGGACGCCGCCGTGGCTGAGAACAAATCCGTCGAATTCGCGCCGACTAAAACGCTATGCATAGGGCGGCTTCTGGTCGATTTGCCGCGCGATGCCCAAGTCTCGGTACGCGGCAGCTATCATGCAGCCGAATTGGTGGGCGTGAGTTCGGCCAGCAGTTTCGCCGATGTCGAGCGCGACGCGCGTGTTCAAGCGGAGCGTCTGGGGCTTCGGGCCAGCAAGCGGCAGGATGCGAGTGACGACACGTTCGACCGTCGTGCGGGCATCGACAGCCGACAGGATCGTTCTGCAACTCGATTGATCGGGATCGATAGTTATCCGAAGAGCGAGCAGGTCGCAATTGGATCGCATGTGGACGACGCGGCCACCAAGTTTCAGGTCGATCTTTATCGCTTTGTCGACCGGAAGCGTTATGCGTTTCGCACGATCAACTACCGCGCAAGCCGCTATCCACAGGCGCGCGACTTCCTTATGGAGTCGGCCGGACGATATCGGCCATTGAGCGCGGGGCGCATTCCGGGCGAACGCGGATTTTGCCTGAATGACGGTATTTTCATCGACTCCGGAACGCCGGAAATCAACGAATCGTTCGTCCTGGTGGTGAAGTTCCCAAAGCATCCAGGACTGCAGTTTCATCTCGACGGCGAGGCGTTGCGCAAGGCCGATCGCGATGAGCCTTCCTTGGCTCGTCGTGCTGATCGGGAATTGGCCACGCTCGCAGAGCATGGCGACGCTGTAAGAGTGCTTAAGCGAGGCGAAGCGCGCTATGCCGACCAGGGGGGCTTCGAGATCGCGATCGCGGTGAATCATCCCGATCTGCCGGGCGGTGGCGGGCTGAAGTACACGTGGATGGCCGAGGGCCGCGTCGGCGATGTTGTGCATCCGACTCTCGAAGCCGAATTGATGACGGGGCAGGGAGCGTCGACTGGGCTCGACGAAGCCGAAGTTGCCGCACTTTGGAAGCGGCTCATGGAAAGCTTGCGCATACGTCCAAGCGGATGATTGTGGCGAGTAGCCGTGCCTGGTGATGCGAGGAATAGACGCTGCTTAGGTCTGGGGTAGTTGATGCCAACAACGGCGGCGAACAGCGTGTTTGTATTCGCGTAGGGGTCAGAAAGCATCGGTGCTTCAGCAAGCTATCGTTCCGCTTTCGCGTCGGCGTCCGGCAACCCTTGGCTGCCCTCAGCGGACGAGCCAATACGCCCTTGCCTAGCTCGATGCCGCGGACGACGCAGGCTTTGCTGCGGCCGACTGAGGGATCGTATGCGCTCCCACAGGGAAAAAGCCGTTCTGCAACGTCAGAGCGGTAGCGGCCTCGGGTTTGCTCTGCTGGCGGTGCGCCCGTGCTGTTGCTTGATCGCCGGCATATCCGACATGCCGGTCTTCATGTTCGCGCGGAACAGCGGCGAGCGCTCCTGCTTCAGTTCGGACGACGACACGCTCCACGCGTGGAGCCCGCCGACTCGACTGCCGGGCTGATCCCGATCAGGACTTGGTCGTTTTCGACAGGCTCAGGCGCATCGCATCCAACTCTTCCGGGAACGTTTGCTTCGATCTCGACGCCCATTCGCGCTCGTGGTCGAGCGCCTGCAGGGCCCGCGACGCGTCGATCTGGCGCAACGAAAGCCTCTGCAGACCTTCGAAACTGCCTGGAACCGGGGACTCGAGGTTGATGCGGATCAGTACCTCGGGCTCGCTGACGGGATGTGAGTAGAAGTACAGGTTCACTCCACCGACAAGGTGCGGGTCCGCGGGACGCATCAGCGCGCGCAGCAGCGCGTACTCCTGGGTGGTCCGCTTGTTTCCCTCGCGATGGATGTATCCGGAAAGTTCAGTCTCGGGTTTCCAGCCTACGGCAGTGCGCGAGGCCTTAGCCTCGGTGGCCTGAAGGCCGCCTTCGACGAAGCGATCGAACGCCGTGTATTCCGGAATGGGGTGGGTGGCCCAGGCGTGCAGAGTTCTGGCGATGAATCCCACGACGCGATCGGGGTCGTCGAAACGCTGAGGAAGGTAGGCCACCGCGTCGGGACTTGAGAAAAACCGTAGGCGCCTGAGTTCGTATTCGTCGTTGCGCGACTGGATCAACTGATCGAACTGCTGTTGAGGGGTCATGGCCTTGACTGCCTGTGCGGGTAGTGCCTGGGGGGTGGAAGACTCGGGTCGGGCCGCGTAGGCGGTGCCGGCCGTGCCGGTAAGCAGCGCTGCGATCATGCCGAGGAACGCGGGGGCCAAGAGGCCTTTGAGTTTGCCGTTCAATGTTCGAACTCCCACCACTTTTTGGAGGCGTCGGGCTTTCGCAGCGTATTGGAGCCGCAATGAACCTCGCCCTTCAGCAGGTGATACGTATTCCAATCGTCAATGAAAGTCACAGAAAGCCCGCAGGCCGCCAGCGTAGCCCGATAGTCCTCCTCGAACAGGTCTTTGCCGCCGTCCACGGGGCCGAACGGCTTAGGAGCGATGCATTGCTTGCCCAGGACCAGCATATTGACCATTCCCGCGGTTAAGGCATCGGCCTCGGTGGCGCCCGCCGCGGGCTCTGCGGGCAGGTAGATGCTCGGCACATAGGCGATGTCGCCGGATTTGAGCCCCAGCTCCTTCTTGAAGATCTTTTCCGCCGAATCGATATGGGTTTGGCACTGGTCGTTGTAGTCGGAAATTTCCTTGGCGCTTTGCTTGAACGTTCCCCAATCGACGCCGTTGGCGAGGAAATCCTTCACCGACATTTCGGCGGAATAGCCCGGACGGTATTCGCGGCCAGAGAGCATCTTGCCCGCCGACGGCGCGGATTTCAGGATCTTGCGACCCTGGCGCGGGCTCGCGAGCAACAACTTGAAACCGAGTTTCCCGCTCGCGGGGACGAAGGTGATGATCTCGTCTACGTGTCCTACATTAAGCCAGCCCGCATCGATTTCGATGGGCTCCTGCACGATCTGGCGTTGCAGGAACTCCTGGTAGCCGGGGGCCAGCCGGTCGCGGGGGTTGAGCTGCCTGTGCGGACAGTAATAGATCCGTCCGAACGGATACTTTTTCCCGCTGGGCGCGGTAAACGGCGGAGTGCTTTCGAGATTGCCGCCCGAGTTCAGAGACGAGGACGACGCCGGAACCGGGGCCGGCCTGAGGTAACCCAGGTCGTTGGTCAACAGCGTCTTCGGGAAGTTCTCTAGTTCCCGCCCGCGCGGCGTTTCCAGGACATTGCGCAACGCCTTCTGCCCCGGCAGTTCGCTGAATCCGAACTCCATGATGTCCTGCATCCAGCGATCGCTCGACCAGGGCGCGCCGTCGACCTGCTCCAACGCGACGCCGGCTGCGGATGCGGCCGCGCTCAAGGCCGCGACGAAGGAAGCGTTGTGCCCGGGATTGGTGGCGGACAGGACCGTCTTGAGCACGAAAACCTTTTCCGGCTCATCGAAGTGGTTGAACATGATCCAGGGCGCCACGCGGAGTTGCGCCGAACGCGTCGCCGTCGATCCGCCGGCTTTCTCCACCGTCAGCGTCAGCTTCACCAGTCCATCGAAATCCTTGTTCGCCGGGTCTTTGCCCGCATAGCAGATCGCTTCGATGCCGAGTTCCTTCTTGGTGAAGCTCAAGTCGGGGAATTCGTAGCTCGCCTGGGTGCCGGGGCCGATGATCTCGTTGCCGCTCGCGCCGCGACTGTCGAAGATGCGGATGCGTTGTTGGTCGTCGGCGGAAACCGACAGGGTCACTTTCCAACCCGCGGGCGGAGCGGCGCCTACGCGCCGGATGTCGAGCGGCGCGATGTCGGCCACATCGGCAGCGCCATTGACGGTCTTGTCGTCGTGATCGATCTTGACGTCCACCGCCGAGCCGAGGCCGACGGCTCTGATTCCCGTCATCGTGCCGTTGTTGTTGACCAGCACCACGGCGCCCTTCTTGCCTTTGCCCCAGTGCCAGGCGTCGATGCCCGCGGTCGTGTCGTCCACCTTGCCGTCGCGATCGGCATCGACATGGATGAAGAAATCGGGCGCGACCTCGATCGGGACTTTCTTGAACTTGCTTTGGTCCAGAGAGGTGGTCGAGGTTTTTCCTACTTCCTTGAAGGTCTTGCCCACGAGTCAGTCCTCGATCTCGATTCTCAGTATCTCTTCGGCGGCGGTCATGACGAGATGGGTCTGGCCCTTCTCGTTGGTGACGCCTTCCTCGATGTCGCCGTTGGCCAGAACGATCCGGTATGCGCGATTGACCAGCGGGTCGCCGGTCTGGCGATCGTGCAGCAAGAAGCCTTCGCTGAAGCGCTTGGGCCGCGAATCCGGCAGCTTGGCCAACTCCGCCGCATCGCTGCCGCCGCCCTTGAACGGATGCATCCCCGCCTTGACCGTGAAGTTCCCCGGGCACTCGAAAGTGATGTCGCCGCCCTCGAGCGTGACCCGCGTCTGTCCCGCCTGCAGCACGATCTTCTGCTTGGCCAGTACGTCGATGCGTTCGTCGGTGGCGGTGACGGTGACGGACTGGTCGGCGAGCAGTTCCAGCGTGCCGACGTGGGCGCGCACGCTGACCGGGCCTGCGGCGGCGATCGCGCGCAGCGGGCCTTGTTGCGCGTACAGGGCGCTGTGGGCGCCGCTGACCGCGGCGAAGGTCTGGCCGGCGGCGAAGTGGGCGTCGTCCTGTGCGGTCAAGTGGCTGTGGCCGCCGGCGTAGGCCAGCGCGCTGGCCGGGGTGGTCGCGGCCAGGCTGTCGGGCGACTCGGCGACAAGCATCGCCGCGGCGAAGCGCTCGACCGGGTCGCCGCCGTCGCGGCCCTCGCCGCTGGGCTTGCTGGCCGGCTGGCCGGCGACATCGCCGTCGTACTTGCCGTCCTGCTGCGCGTCGACGGCGGCGAGGAAGGCGGCTTGTTCGGGATTGCCGCGCAGCGCGGGCACCTGGTTCTGGGCGGCGGCGTCGTTGAGCGCCTGCGCGGTGTTCTGCGCGCCCTTGAGCTGGGCCACCGCCTCGGCGATGTCGAACTGGGTGGAGCGTGCGTTGGCGCGCGCGGTGGTCGACAGCAGCACGCCTTGCGCGGCGTGCAGGTTGCCCCAGCCCAGCGTGGCCAGGTCGAAGCCTTGCCCGCGCAGCGCGCCGCGCTGGGCGTCGCCGTGCTGGATCAGGTAGCCCAGTTCCAGGCGGCTGTCGGCCAGGGTGGTGTGCAGGCGCTGGCGCAGTTGCCCCGGGGCGTCGTCGACCACCCACTGCTGGCGGCCGCTGCCGTCCAGCGACTGGGTGTGCAGGCCGCTGAGGGTGCCGATGTGGTTGGCCGGCGAGTCCTGGCCGGCCGCGAACGGCGGCGCGACTTCGCCGTTGAACAATTGGCCGGTGACCAGCGGCTGGTCGATGTCGGCGTGCAGGAACTCGACCAGGACTTCGGCACCGATGCGCGGCAGCGCGTGGCTGCCCCAGTTCGGGCCGGCCAGCCACTCGGCGACGCGGACCCAGGTGCCGGAGGTTTCGTCGCCCGGGGCGTGGCCGTCGGGATAGGCGCCGGAGCCGGTTTCGTTGGCGCCGCCGTAGGTCGGCGCGGCGCCGCGCTGCCAGGCGAACTGGATGCGCACCTGGTGGTCGCGGGTGACGGTGTTGGCGGCATCGGCCAGGCCGACCACGCGCGCGGTCTGGGCGCCCGGCGCGATCGGCTTGGGGCGCGGCAGCGGCACGATCGCAGTGCCCAGCGGCACGGCGAGGAAGCGGTTGCGGTAGCTGCCGCGCTCCAGCCCCGACGCGTCGAGGATCGCGACCGCGTTCGAGGTCAGGTTGTTGGCGGCGAGGTGCTCGACCCGCAGCGGCACGAACGCCTGCCCCGACAGGTCGGCGTGCTGGCTCAGGGTGAACGCGCGCCCGGCATCGACGCCGCGGCCGCTGCCGCTGCCGGCGTGCAGGCGCTGCGGCAGGCGCAGCGCGTCCAGGCGCAGCTCGGCGGTGGTCTGGGCGTGGTCGCGCTCGGCGTAGCGGCTGCTGCGCGGCACGCTGTAGACCTCGCGCCGCGGCAGGTTCGGCCCGGCCGGATCGCCCAGGGCGCTGGCCGACAGCGCCTCGACCTGCTCGGCCTGCCAGCTGGCGGTGCCGACCGCGTCGGGCGTGGTCTGGCGCAGTTCGCTGAAGTGGCCGATCGCGTCTTCGTTTTCGGTGCTGGCGGTGCGGTGGAAGCGCAGCGTGCCGGGCGAGGCCGCGGGCACTTCGGCCTGGCTGTCGAAGATCACCAATGTGTGGCCGCCGTCGCCCTGCGCCGATGCCGCGTTTTCCTCGTCTTCGCCCTGGGCGTGATCGAAGCGCCAGGCCAGGCCGGCGTCGGCGAGCAGGCGCAGCGCGAAGTCGTAGTCGCTCTCGCGGTACTGGGTGGTGATCGCGGGCTTGGGCAGGCTGCGGGCGACGTCGAAGCGCCACGCGGCCTGCGGATAGTCGGCGAACACGCGTTCGAGCACTTCCAGCGCGTCGCGGTCCTGGAAGATCAGCGCGTTGCGGCGCAGCTTCAGCAGCGCCAGCCACGGTTCCAGGGTCAGCCGGTGGCGCGAATAGCCGCCGTCGCCGCCCAGCGGCGCGGCCTGGCTGCACAGGCCGCGCCAGTGCCGGTACGAGCCGTCGGCGCGCTGCAGGCGCAGCGTCAGCGGCTCGCCGACCAGGGCTGCGGTGTCGAGCGCGGACGCGGTGGAAATGCAGTCGATCTCGAAGCGGAAGCTGTCGCAGACCGCCTCCTGGCCGTGGAAGCGTTCGACCAGGAACGCGCCGGGCAGGGCGGTCTCGATCTCGACCAGGTGCTGGCCGCCGACGAAGCGCGACGCCAGCGCGCGCGCGGCTTGCGGCGTGGAACGCAGCAGCGATTCGGCCTGGCGCGCGAGCGGCGCGTCGTGCGCGGGAACGGACAGCGGCAGGTCGGACGGGACGTAGCGCGCGAGATCGGATGCGACGTCGCCGGGGTCGAAGGACTGCGGCGACAGCGCCTGTGCCGCGACGCCGGCGGCGCGGCCCGGCAGCCCGCCCTGCGCGGGGAGGGCGACATCGGCCATGTCCGCGAGCGAGGTCGGCACGCCCATCGCCTGCAAGGCGCGCGGCGCGAGCTGTTTGGCGACGGTCTCGCGGCTGGCGCCGCGCTGCAGCGATTGCAGCACCATCGCCGCGACCGGCGCGGCGGCGGCGAGCTTGCCGAGCAGGCCTTCGGTCTCGATCGCCGACGCGGCGACTTCGACCGCCGGCATGTCGCGGGTGATGTCCGGCAGCGCGGAACGCGCCATCGTGATCAGCTCGTCCGACAGCGCGGTGGTGTCGCCGCCGGAGCGCGCCATCGAGATCAGCTCGTCGGCCAGCGCCGAGGTCTCGGCGAACCGCGCCAGTTCTGGCGCCGCGGCCGCGGCGGCGGTGCCGCCCAGGGCGAAGGGGCTGTAGGGATCAGTCATGGCGGGCGGCTCCCGCGATGGCGTCGCGGCCGCCGCTCAGGCGGCGAGCGGGCGCGACGGCGACCGCCACCGGCGCGTGCGCACGCCGCGGGCGCGAGCCCCGCGTGCGGATCGGTTCGAGCGTGGGGATATCCATATCCGTAGCACCTGGGGGTTGGACGTCAGGGCAGGGTGATCGTCAACTGCGCTGTATCGGCCGGCATCTGCACCACGTCGTTGTACTGGGCCAGTTGCCGGTTGGTATCGCGTGCGGCGAGCGTGCTGAAGGCGAGGAAGGCGAGCACCGCGCCGATGCCGACGACCGCGACCGGCGCCCAGATCGGCGTGACCCGGCGCAAGGCGTGCTGGATCCGGTCCGGCGGCGCCCAATGCGGCGCGAACGGCGCGCGCTTGCCCTTGAGGTAGGCGATCTCGTCGCCCAGGCGCGCGGTCAGGTAGCCGAGCTTCTCCGGACCTTCCAGGCGGTACTTGCCTTCGAAGCCTAGCAGCAGGCAGTAGTAGTAGACCTCCAGCGACGGCAGCCGCGGCGCGCCCTGCGCGCGCAGCTGTTCGAGCCGGTCGAAGAAGTGTTCGCCGGCGAGATGTTCGCCGAACAGACGCAGCTGCAGCGGATTGCGTTCCCATTCCTCGCGCAGGTCCGAGGGCTGCGACAGGATCGCTTCGTCGAGCGCGGCGCAGAACGCGTACTTGGCCGCGTAGACGTCTTCCGTGCCGATGCCGAGCTTGACCGCGCCGCGCTCGGTGCCGTCGAGGAAACGCTTGATCGATTCCACGAACGGCGCTTCCGCGCTCGGCAGCTGGCCGCGCTTGAGCAGCATCAGCAGGTAGAAGCCGTCGGACATCAGGTCGAGCAGGCTGCGCGCGGGCGCGCTGGCGGGCGCCGGCGCGGACTGGCTCGGGCCCAGCGACGGCATGCCTTGGGGAATCGGGGGCTGGGGATAGTTCATGGCATCAGGGCGATGAGTTCGAGTTTGAGATCGCGCACGCCGGCCGGCACGTAGATCATCAGCGATTGCGACTTGATCATGCGCTCGTACAGCGGGCCGCGCGGTTCCACCGCGAAGTAGTAGCTGCCCGGACGCACCGGGATCGCCGCCGGCACCTGCCCGGCATGGGTGAGCTTGACTCCGGGCAGCGCCGACAGCACGCACTTCTCGACGTCGTCCGGCGCGCCGACCTTGAACCGCACCGGCACGGTCTGGATCAGTTCAGGGCCGGGGATGTCCGCGGCCACGCCGAGATAGAACACCGACTTCTCGTCGATGCGCTGCGAATCCAGCCGGCCCAGGTGGAACGAGGGCTTGACCTCGGTCAGCGCGATCTGGAAGTAGCGCGCGGAGATCACCGTGTCGAGCAGTTCGCGGATCATCTCGAACAAACGCTCGAACCCGGCTTCGGGATCGGCGTGCGAGTACGCGGGCAGATCGCCCAGGCCGTAGATCTTGGAGAAGGTCAGCAGCGAGCCGGCCAGCCGCGACAGTTCCTGGTGCAGGCGCTCGGGGTGCAGGCCGGGATGGCGGAACAGGTGCGAAAGCGCGGCGAAGGAGCTGTTGACGGTGTGCAGCAGCCAGAACGACGCGATGTCGCCGGAGCGGAACTCGATGATGTGCTGCGACGGTTCGCGGTGCAGGCCATACAGCGCATCGGTCTTGGCCTGCAGCGAATCGAGCAGGCGGCGCAGCTGCGTGTGCAATTGCGCGGACGCGGACACGCTGATCGACGGCGCCATGAACGCCTCGTCGAGTTCGAACCCGCCGGTCGGCGTGCGCCGCACCCGCGCGACCGGCACGGTCACGTAGGGATCGCGCGGTTCGTCGTCGGTGAGCAGGCGCACGCTCTTGCGCAGGTAGGCCAGCTCGGCTTCGGCCGCGTCGGTATACAGATCGAGCGTGACTTGGTTGTGCTGGGTGAAGCGCGCCGCGGCCGCGCTTTCGGCGCAGTTGCCGCCGTGCTCCTTGAGCAGCGGCAGGGCCAGGTGGATGGTGGTCGACTGCACGCCGGCCGGCAGGTCGGCGAGGCTGACCGCCTCGGGTAGTTCGTCGTCGCCCGGCGCGGCATAACTCTCGCCGTCGGGAAAAATCGCCGACAGCTGCAGCGCGCGCAGCGTGCCGCTGGCCAGGCTCTGCACGTCGAAGCGCGCCTGGCGCAGGCCCCATGCGTACGGGTGCAGCGCCGAGGACATCTCGCGCACCTGGCCTTCGTGGTACGCATCCTGGCGCTGGAAGTGTTGCGGGCGCAGGAACAGGCCTTCACCCCAGAAGATCTTGGACATCCGACTCATGCGCGCCTCTTGCAATCCATTGATGACGACTGTCGGGACGAACCGCGCCCACGACCCGCGACCGGCGGGTGGAGCGGCCGCCGCGGCGCGGTTGCGCAGCGGACGGCGCTGGTTCGTCAACGCCCGCCGCCTTCCATCCAGAAGGCGGGCCAGCCGAGGTTACTACAACTCATCCGAGCCCGGTTTCGACCGTCGCCGGCCGTCGCGGAGCCCCGTTCAGCGACCGGGTTTGGTGCAGTTGGTCGAGGACAGCGAATTGGCCGGCGACGACAGCACCGTGGTCAGCGCGGCGGTGTCGGTCGCGGTCATCGCACAGGCGTGCAGGCCGATGGTGATCCCGTCCTTGACCGCCTTGCGGCCGTCGAAGGAAAACCGCCAGCGGCTCATCGCCGGACTGCGGAACAACGCGACCACGCCCAGGTGGCTGGCCGCGCCGGGCATCTTCTGCTGCACCTCGTGGCGCTGGCCCGGCGTCATCAGGATTTCGTTGACTTCGATCAGGTCGCCGCCCAGTGCTTCTTTTTCGCGCTTCTCGTCGAGGAAGGCCTCGAACGGCGCCTGTTCGAAACGCTGGATGTCCTTGAGCTGATAAATGCGCACGACCAGCGCCAGCGATTTCTTCTCGGCGCCGGCGTTCAGGTTTTCGCCCGCGTACAGCCGCAGCGGAACCGCGTATTCGACGTTGGGATCGGGCGCGGCGGGCTTCTTCAGGCCGAAGGCTTCCATGCTCTTGCCCATGGCTTGCTTGACGCCGCCCGGCGCCGAACAACCGCCGGCCGCGAGCGCGAACCCTAGAGCGAAGACGAGGAGAAACCGTGACGGGCGACCATGCTGAATGCGCGAAAGGCGGGGGGTGTCCATAAGCGTCCTGCTCCATATCGTCTTGCACAGGGGCCATCCCCAACCCGCCGTCCCCTGCCGCCAGCGTGAAGGCCTTCATGAAGAAAGATACTAATGCCACGGCCAGCTTGACGACCGTGATAAAGGCTACTATACCGGGCGAAGGTGCATCGATAGGACTCGCCAGCGACTGGAATCGGGCGACGTCTGCACCTTGCACCATGCGCGCCGACAAGGAGAGTACAGCCCCATGAGACACCTGTCCCCCACCTCCGCGAACCGATGGCTGATGGCCATTTTTTTTGCGACTGCGTTGGCATCTTGCGCCAGCGGCGGAGGCACCAAGAAATCGCCCAACGACTACAACGCGTTGCTCCGTAACGCCGAAGCCGAATTGTCGGCCGGCCGCATGGAACAGGCGCTGGTCGGCTTCAACGCGGCCGCCCAGGCCGATCCGACGCGCAAGGAACCGTGGCTGCGCAGCGCGCAATTGCAGTTCGACGCCGGCAACTACGGCCGCGCGATCGTCGCCGCCGAAGAGGCGCTCAAGCGCGATCCCAACGACAAGATCGCCGACAGCGTGCTCACCGTGAGCGGGCTGCGGGTGGCGTCGAAGTCGCTGAACCGCCTGCAGAGCAGCGGCGCGCTGGTGTCCGACGCCGCGCAGAAGGAAGCCCGCGATCTCGCCACGACCATGCGCAACACCATGGGCCGCGACTTCGTCCTCGGCGAAGAGTCCAAGCCGACGCCGCGCCCGCAGCCCAAGCCGGCGTCGTCGCGTCCGTCCAAGAAGCCCGCCAAGCCCGCGGCCGCTCAGCCCAAGGACGACAACCCGTTCAACTGACCCGGCCGCGACGGTCGCGGGTGCAGTCGAAAACGGTCGGGCGCTACATGTCACGGAGAAGATGTGATGGCCAAGAAGGAAAGCATTCAGAAGCGGCTGCAGAAGATCCGGCCGCCGCGGGTCCAGTTGACCTACGACGTCGAGAAGGGCGACGCGATCGAACAGAAGGAGATTCCGTTCGTGGTCGGCGTGCTCGGCGATTTCAGCGGCAAGCAGGAAGGCCCGCAGCCGAAGATCAAGGACCGTAAGTTCGTCAACGTCGACATGGACAACTTCGACGAAGTGCTCGAAGGCATGGCGCCGCGCGCGGTCTACCGCGTCCCCAACAAGATCAGCGACGCCGGCGGCGAGTTCGGCGTCGAGCTGAACTTCAAGTCGATGGAAGACTTCCGCCCCGAAGCGGTGGTGCAGCAGGTCGATCCGCTGCGCAAGCTGCTGGAGGCGCGCACCAAGCTCGCCGACCTGCGCAACAAGCTGGCCGGCAACGAGAAGCTGGAAGACCTGCTCAACGAGGTGTTGAACAACACCGAGCAACTCAAGAAGCTCGGCGCCCAGCCGGAAGGGCAGGAGTGAGCATGAACGCTACGCAAGCCGCCGGCGCCAGCGCCGCCGCCGCCGGTACCGAGGAACTCGGCCTGCTCGACCAGATCGTCGAGAAGAGCAAGGTCGCCAAGTCCGCCGCCGAGCACGAGCGCGCCAAGGACATCATTTCCGAGCTCGCGCGCGAGGTGCTGGAAGGCACGGTCGTCGTCTCCGACAACCTCAACCTGACCCTCGACGCGCGCGTGGCCGAGCTGGACCGGCTGATCTCCGACCAGCTCAACGCGATCATGCACGCGCCGCAGTTCCAGCAGCTGGAAAGCTCCTGGCGCGGCCTGCACTACCTGTGCTCGCAGACCTCCACCGGCACCCAGCTCAAGATCAAGGTGTTCAACGCGCCCAAGCGCGAGCTGGTGAAGGACTTCAAGTCGGCGATCGACTTCGACCAGAGCTCGCTGTTCAAGAAGGTCTACGAGGAAGAGTTCGGCACCTTCGGCGGCTCGCCGTTCGGCGCCCTGCTCGGCGACTACTACATCGGCCGCCAGGCCGAGGACATGTACTTCGTCGAGCAGATGTCGCACGTCGCCGCCGCCGCGCACGCGCCGTTCATCTCGGCCGCGTCGGAAGAAATGTTCGGCCTGGAGACCTTCACCGACCTGGGCAAGCCGCGCGACATGGCCAAGGTGTTCGACACCGTCGAATACGCCAAGTGGAAGTCGTTCCGCGACTCCGAGGACAGCCGCTACGTCGGCCTGACCCTGCCGCGCTTCCTCGGCCGCCTGCCGTACAACCCCAAGGACGGCACGGTGGTGGAGGGCTTCAACTTCGTCGAGGAAGTCGACGGCCAGGACCACAGCAAGTACCTGTGGTGCAACACCGCCTACGCGTTCGGCGCGCGCCTGACCAAGGCCTTCGAAGACTACGCCTGGTGCGCGGCGATCCGCGGCGTGGAAGGCGGCGGCCTGGTCGAGGACCTGCCGACCCACACCTTCCGTACCGACGACGGCGAGGTCGCGCTGAAGTGCCCGACCGAGGTCGCCATCACCGACCGCCGCGAGAAGGAGCTCAGCGACCTGGGCTTCATCCCGCTGGTGCATTGCAAGAACACCGATTACGCCGCGTTCTTCGGCGCGCAGTCGTCGCAGAAGGCGAAGAAGTACAACACCGACTCGGCGAACGCCAACGCGTCGCTATCGGCGCAGTTGCAGTACATGTTCGCGGTGTCGCGCATCGCCCATTACCTCAAGGCGATGATGCGCGAGAAGATCGGCAGCTTCGCTTCGGCCGGCAACGTCGAGGACTTCCTCAATCGCTGGATCGCGCAGTACGTGCTGCTCGACGACAACGCGACCCAGGACGCCAAGGCCGAGCACCCGTTGCGCGAAGCGGCGATCCAGGTATCGGAGGTGCCGGGCCGTCCCGGCGTCTACCGCGCGGTGGCGTTCCTGCGGCCGCACTTCCAGCTCGACGAGCTGTCGGTGTCCTTGCGTCTGGTCGCGGAACTTCCGGCGGGGGCCAAGAAGGGTTAGAGCATCGCCCCCGGCGAGTGGTAAAGGGCAGGGAGCCCTAATAGCCGTACTTATCCGCAGTTGGCAACACACCTGGCTGTTATTCCAAACCAATGCCGAAAGCCTTCGGCACCATCAACTGTCTCACGGAAGATAAGGAACCTATTTATGTCTAATGGCAACCAAGAACTGAAGCAGAAGCCCAGCATTTTCCTCAAGATCGGTCCGTTCAAGGGCGAGTCCCGCGACAACGATCACAAGGACTGGATCGAGCTGCTCGATTTCCACTTCGAGGTCGTCCAGCCGCGCTCTGCGACCGGCTCCTCGACCGGCGGCCACACCGCCGCGCGTTCGGAGATCTCCACGATCAACATCGTCAAGGAAGCCGATCTGTCCTCGACTGCGTTCCTGCAGGCCGCGGCCAACGGTTCGACCCTCGACAAGATGACGGTCAACGTCCGCCGCGCCGACGGCAAGGACGGCAAGGCGATCAACTACCGCGTGTTCGAGGCGATGAACATCGTCGTCAGCAAGGTGCGCACCTACGTCGGCAGCAACGGCCTGCTGATGGAGGACATCCAGCTGTCGATCGCGACGATGAAGGACACCTACACCGCGCAGGGCATCGAAGGCGGCCCGAAGGGCAACAGCACCTTCCAGTACAGCTGGTCGAAGAACACCCCTCAGTACACCGCGAGCTGAGGTTCGAGGTTGTCGGAGGTGCGGCGTCCTTGCGGATGCCGCGCCTTTGGACGATGCAAACCGGCCGGCGGCGGAGTTTCCGCTGCCGGTTCTACGTTGGACCCGCCGCAAGGCGCGGCTTCGGCTTCGAAGCCGGCCCTGGGCGAGGCGAGCGACGGGCGTTGCCGGCGCGTGTGGCCGGCGGCGAGCGGATCGGGACCGGATCGTGCCGCCTCGACCGGCGAGCTACCGGGCCGCGGCGCGACCACCGCGCAGCCGCTCCCGGCACGACCCGCGCCGTACCGCTCGCCCGAAGCGATGCAATGGATGCACGGCCGCGGCTTTCTCCCGGGCAGGCGCCGGCCGACGACAGGAAACGCGAGATGAAGGGATTCGAACCCAGCCTGCTGGAAAAGTTGTTCGACGACGAGCCCAAGTCGCCCTCGGCCGGACGCATCTTCAAGTCGATCTCGGTCGACCAGTACAAGGAATCGGTCGCCCGCGACCTGGAAGGCCTGCTCAACAGCCGCGCCGCCTTCACCGAAGACGAACTCAAGTCCTTCCCGCAGTGCCAGCGCTCGCTGATGACCTTCGGCCTGCGCGACTTCTCCGCCCTGAGCCTGGCCAACGCGTTCGACCGCGCGGCCATCTGCCGCTCGCTGGAGCAGTCCATCGCCCGCCACGAGCCGCGCCTGCACAGCGTCCGGGTCGCGCTGGAGAACCACGCGCGCAGCGCCGGCGGCCTGCGCTTCGCGATCCACGCCCTGCTCGACCTGCAGCCGGCGCGCGAGCCGATCAGCTTCGACGCGATGCTGCAGCCCAACACCCTGCAGTACTCCGTCGTGCGCCAGCGACGGGTCGCGGCGGTCTGAACGGAGCGGGACGATGGAAGACCTGCTGCCATTCTACGAACGCGAACTGGCCTTCCTGCGCCGCTACGGGCGCGATTTCGCCGAGCGCTATCCCAAGATCGCCAGCCGCCTGCTGCTGTCCTCCGACGGCAGCCAGGACCCGCACGTCGAGCGCCTGATCGAGTCCTTCGCGCTGCTCAGCGCGCGGGTGTCGAAGAAGATCGAGGACGACTACCCCGAGTTCACCGAAGCGCTGCTGGAAGTGCTGTATCCGCACTACCTGCGGCCGTTTCCGTCGTGCTCGATCGCGCGCTTCGACGCCGGCTCGGGCCTGGCCAAGCTCAGCGCGCCGGCCACGATCGCGCGCGGCACCTTGCTGCATTCGCGCCAGGTGCGCGGGGTGAGCTGCAAGTTCCGCACCGCCTACGACGTGGTGCTGGCGCCGATCCGGGTGGCCAAGGCGGGCTTTCGCAGCATCGCCGAGGCGCCGATGGCGGTGAGCCTGCCGCAGGGCAGCGGCGGGCAGATTTCGATCTCGTTCGAACTGCTCGGCGACCAGCCCTCGCTGACCAAGCTCGGCCTCGACAAACTGCGCCTGTTCGTCGACGGCGAGCCCTCGTTCTGCGCGGCCTTGCGCGACACGCTGACGATGAACCTGCGCGCGGCCTACATCGAGCCGACCGGCAGCAACCGCTGGCACGCGCTGCCGCGGATTCCGCTCGACGAAGTCGGCTTCGGCGAGGACGAATCGCTGATCGACTACCCCGAGCGCTCGCATCCGGCCTATCGCCTGTTGACCGAGCTGTTCGCGTTCCCGGAGAAGTTCGGCTTCTTCGACCTCGACCTGAAGGCGCTGCGCGCCCAGGCCGGCGCCGCGTTCACCCTGCACCTGATCGTCAAGAGCGCGCCGCTGGATTCGCCGGTGTCGCGAGTGCTGGAAGCGCTGGGCGCGGACAACATCGCGCTGGGCTGCGCGCCGGTGGTCAATCTGTTCGAACAGCACGGCGAGCCGATCCGCACCACCCACCGCACCGCGTCCTATCCGGTGGTCGCCGACGCGCGCCGCGCGTTCGCGTTCGAAGTGCATTCGATCGACTCGGTCAAGCGCGTGCGGCAGACCCCGCAGGGCGAGAAGATCACCGAGTTCCGGCCGTTCTATTCGCTGCACCACGGCGAAACCCCGGACAAGACCGGGCAGTACTGGCTCGCCCACCGCGACGAGCAGGTCGCGCGGATGAGCCCTGGCTACGAGACCGAGCTGTCCTTCGTCGACCTGGACTTCAACCCGGTGCTGCCGCAGACCGACATCGTCAGCCTGGAGCTGACCTGCAGCAACCGCGACCTGCCGACCCACCTGGCCTACAACGTGCAGGGCGGCGACCTGACCATGGAAGGCGGCGGCATCGCGCGCGCGATCAGCCTGTTGCGCAAGCCCAGCCAGCCGCGCCGCTTCGAGCGCGGCCGCGGCGCGCAGTGGCGGCTGATCTCGCACCTGAGCCTCAATCATCTGTCCCTGACCCAGAGCGGCCTGCCGGCGCTGAAGGAGATGCTGCGGCTGTACGACACCACGCGCTCGGCGGTGACCGCGCGCCAGATCGAGGGCATCGTCGGGCTCGAACACAAGCCCGCCACCGCGTGGATGCCGGGCCGGCATTTCACCAGCGTGGTGCGCGGGGTCGAGATCCGCATGACCATCGACGAGCACAATTTCGTCGGCACCGGCGTGGCCGCGTTCGCCAAGGTGCTCGACCACTTCTTCGGCCTGTATGTGCACGCCAACAGCTTCACGCAGCTGACGCTGCTGTCGAGCCACGGCGGCGAGGTACTGATCCAATGCCAACCGCGAAGCGGCGAATCGATCCTGGTGTAGCCCAGCAGGTCCTGGCCGAGCCGCATCGCTTCCAGTTCTTCCAGGCGATGCGGATCTTCGAGCACCTGTTCGCGCGCCAGGGCGTGCCCCTGCGCGACGTGCTGCCGTTCCGGCTGCGCTTCGCCAACTCGCTGTCGCTGGGCTTTCCCGCCAGCGAGATCGAGCAGGCGGTGGCCTGCGACCAGCAGGGCGTCGAGCTTGAAACGGCCGAGGCGATCGAGGCCGCGGTGGCGGCGCAGGACATCGCCGAGGTCCGGGTCGTGCCGGGCTTCATCGGCCTGCTCGGCGGCGCCGGGGTGATGCCGCTGCACTACACCGAAACCATCGCCCAGCGCGAGATCTACCTGCGCGACCGCACCGCGCGCGCGTTCCTGGACATGTTCGCCAACCGCGCGGTGGCCCAGCACTATGCGGCGTGGAAGAAGTACCGCCTGCACTTGCAGTACGAACTCGACCGGCGCGAACGCTTCCTGCCGTTGCTGCTGTCGCTGGCCGGCGTCGGCCTGCACGCCTTGCGCGACCGGATGGTCGACGGCGAGGGCGACGTGTTCGACCAGGCGGTCGCGCATTACGCCGGCGGCATCCGCCAACACCCGATGTCGGCGACGTTCATGCAGCGCATCCTGTCGGATTATTTCCAGGCGCCGCTGCGGGTCGAGCAGTTCGTCGGCGCCTGGTACGCGGTGCCCGAGCAGCAGCGCTCGCGCCTGGGCATGGCCAACGCGCGGCTGGGTTCGACCGCGCTGGCGGGCGACCGGGTCTGGCAGCGCGACCTGCGCCTGCGGCTGTGGATCGGGCCGCTGGACCGCGAGAATTTCCAGCGCTTCCTGCCCGGCGGCAGCGCCGCGCGCGCGCTGGCCAAGTGGCTGAACCTGCTGGCCGGTTCGACCCTGGAGTACGAAGTGCGCCTGGTGCTGCGCGCGCAGGATGTGCAGGGCGTGCGCATGGACGAGCAGGGCGGCGCGCGGCTGGGCTGGGACAGCTACCTGTGCTCGCGGCCGTCCGAGGTCGATCGCGCCGACACCCGTTATCACCTTCAGACTTTGCAGTAACGCCCTATACGCGTTCAAAGGAGTTTCGCCGCATGGACCGCCCGAGCTTTTCCCCGACCTTGTCGCCGCACCGCCTTCGCGGCCGCGTCGCCCGCTGCGCCCCCGCCCACTACGAATCGCGGACCCTCGACGCATGAGCATCAACCTCAAGACCCTGATCGGAAAGCTCGACGACACCTGCCGGCGCTCGGCCGAGCGCGCCGCCAACCTGTGCATGGCGCGCGGCCACTACGAGGTCGACATCGAGCATCTGCTGCTGGCCCTGCTCGAACATCCGCAGTGCGACGTCGCGCTGATCGCGCAGCGCAGCGGGCTCTCGCTCGACGGCCTGCGCCGCGACCTGGAAACCGAGATCGGCCGGTTCAAGAACGGCAACAGCCGCACGCCGGTGTTCTCGCCGCACCTGCCGACCCTGTTCGAACACGCCTGGCTGATCGCCTCGCTGGATTCGCAGACCACGCGCATCCGCAGCGGCCACCTGCTGCTGGCGCTGCTGACCGAGCCGGGCCTGGCGCAGTTGGCGCTGCGCGGTTCGGCCCAGTTCGTGCGGATCAACCGCGACGAGCTCAAGCACAACTTCGCCAAGCTCACCGAGGGCTCGTCGGAAGCCGCCGAGGGCGTGCGCTTCGCCGATGCCGGGCAGGCGCCGGCCGAAGGCGCGCAGGGCGACGCCGCGACCGCGGCCGAGGCGGCCCAGGGCGGGCTGTCGAAGACGCCGGCGCTGGACCAGTTCACCACCAACCTGACCCAGCGCGCGCGCGACGGGCACCTGGACCCGGTGGTGGGACGCGAGGGCGAGATCCGCCAGGTCGTCGACATCCTGCTGCGGCGGCGCCAGAACAACCCGATCCTCACCGGCGAGGCCGGCGTCGGCAAGACCGCGGTGGTCGAGGGCCTGGCCTTGCGCATCGCCGCCAAGGACGTGCCCGAGGTGTTGCAGGGCGTCGAGCTGCACACGCTCGACATGGGCCTGCTGCAGGCCGGCGCCAGCGTCAAGGGCGAGTTCGAGAACCGGCTCAAGAACGTCATCGACGAGGTCAAGAAGAGCCCGCATCCGATCGTGCTGTTCATCGACGAGGCCCACACCATGATCGGCGCCGGCGGCCAGGCCGGGCAGAGCGACGCGGCCAACCTGCTCAAGCCGGCGCTCGCGCGCGGCGAGCTGCGCACGATCGCCGCGACCACCTGGGGCGAGTACAAGAAGTACTTCGAGAAGGACGCCGCGCTGGCGCGGCGCTTCCAGGTGGTCAAGGTCGAGGAGCCCAGCGAGACCATCGCCGCGGCGATGCTGCGCGGGCTGGTGCCGCTGATGGAGAAGCACTTCGGCATCCGCGTGCTGGACGAGGCCATCACCGAGGCGGTGCGGCTGTCGCACCGCTACATCAGCGGGCGCCAGCTGCCGGACAAGGCGGTCAGCGTGCTCGACACCGCCTGCGCCAAGGTCGCGCTGGGGCGCAGCGCGACGCCGGCGATCATCGAGGACACGCGCAAGCACATCGAGCGGCTCGAAGCCGAACTCGGCGCGCTGCGGCGCGAAGCCGCGGCCGGGACGGCCAGTGAGGAGCGCCTGGGCGAACTCGACGCGCAGCTGGAGCGATCGCGCAAGGTGCTGGCCGACAACGAAGCGCGGCTGGTCGAGGAAACCGCGCTGGCGCAGCAGGTCCAGGCGCTGCGCGAGGAACTCGAAGCCGCGGCTGCCGCCGCGCCGGCCGTGGCCGCGCCGCCCGCGGCTGATGCGGCTGATGCGGCTGCGGCTGATGCGGCGGAGACGCCGCCGCAGACCAAGCCCGCCAAGGGCAAGGCCAAGGCCGCCGCGAAGCAAGCCGATTCGAAACAGGTCGATTCGAAACAGGCCGATTCGAAACACACCGATCCGAAGCAGGCCCGCCTCGCCGACCTGCTCGCGCAACTGCGCGCGCTGCAGGGCGAGACCCCGATGGTGCCGCTGCAGGTCGACGGCACCGTCGTCGCCGAGATCGTCTCGGCCTGGACCGGCGTGCCGCTGGGCCGGATGATCAAGGACGAGATCCGCACCGTGCGCAACCTCGCGCCGATGCTGTCCGAGCGCGTGATCGGCCAGGACCACGCGCTCGAAGCGGTGGCCCAGCGCGTGCGCACCGCCAGCGCCAAGCTCGAAGACCCGAACAAGCCGCGCGGCGTGTTCCTGTTCGTCGGCCCCTCCGGCGTCGGCAAGACCGAGACCGCGCTGGCCCTGGCCGACATCCTCTACGGCGGCGAGCGCAAGCTGGTCACCATCAACATGAGCGAATACCAGGAAGCGCACAGCGTGTCCGGCCTGAAGGGCTCGCCGCCGGGCTATGTCGGCTACGGCGAGGGCGGCGTGCTGACCGAGGCGGTGCGCCGCCAGCCGTACAGCGTGGTGCTGCTCGACGAAGTCGAGAAGGCCCATCCGGACGTGCTGGAAATGTTCTTCCAGGTGTTCGACAAGGGCATGATGGACGACGCCGAGGGGCGCGAGATCGACTTCCGCAACACCCTCATCATCCTGACCTCGAACGTCGGCTCCGCGCAGATCATGCAGGCGGCGTTGAACAAGCCGGCCGAAGAGATCCCCAAGGCCGACGAACTCGCCGATGCGCTGCGCCCGGTGCTGATGAAGTCGTTCAAGCCGGCGTTCCTGGGACGGCTGAAAGTGGTGCCGTACTACCCGATCTCCGACGAGGTGCTGGCGCAGATCATCGCGCTGAAGCTGCGTCGCATCCGCGACCGCGTCGCGGCCAACCACAAGGCGGCGTTCGAGTGGGACGAAAGCCTGGTCGAGGCGGTGCTGCAGCGTTGCACCGAGGTCGATTCCGGCGCGCGCAACGTCGATCACATCCTCAATGGGACCTTGCTTCCGGAGATCGCCGAGTCGGTGCTCGCACGCATGGCCGAAGGCGGCAAGATCGAGCGGATCAAGATCGGCGCGGCCAAGAGCGGGGAGTTCAAGTACAAGATCGCCTGAGCGCGTCCAGCATCGCTCGGGCCGGCGAGACGCAGCGCGCGGCCGGTGCGGGCGCACAGGGTGCAGCGGGGTCGGGGCGGGAGGCCCCGGCTGCGCCGTCGCGGTGCCCGCGTGGGACCGTCCAGTGGCCCCAAAGGGACCGCCGGGTGGCCGCGGGACGTCCAATTCCGCCGCGTCGCGACAGCCGCTGCGGGCGGAGCTATGATCGACAGGCAAAGGAAGATCCGGCTCCGCGCGGGCCGGAACGCATGCAGGGGCAGTTCCCGAACCACCGCCGGCGCGGCTGCGACGGCGGGAACGCACGGCCCAAGGAGATTGCAGGAGGCAACGCCATGGACGTCCTGACCACGTTACTCAGCGCGCTGAGCGCGCCCCGCCAACACGAACGCCTGATGCGGCTGCACACGTCGCTGGGCCCGGACGCGTTGGTCGCCGAAAGCCTGGACGGCCGCGAATCGCTCGACGACGGCGGCCTGCGTTTCGAACTCACCGCCTTGTCGGTGAACGCCCACCTCGACCTGGCCGCGCTGCTCGGCGAGCCGGTGCGGCTGGATCTGATGTCGGCCGATGCGGTCGACGACCTGCGCAGTTTCCACGGCCACGTCACCGCGTTCGAGCGCATCGGCAGCAACGGCGGCCTGGCCCGCTACCGCCTGATCGTCGAGCCCTGGCTCGCGTTCCTGCGCCAGCGCGTGGACTCGTTCGTGTTCCAGGACATGAGCGTGGTCGAGATCGTCGAATCGGTGTTCGCCGACTACGCCGACCAGGGCCGGCTGGCGCCGGACTGGCGTTGGGACCTCAAGGATCCGGCGGTCTACCGCAAGCGCAGCCTGACCACCCAATACGAAGAATCCGACTACGACTTCCTGCACCGCCTGTTGGCCGAGGAAGGCATCCACTACCACGTCGAACACAGCGACGAGGCGGGGCAGGCGCAGCCGGGCGCGGACGGAACCGGCGGCGAAGCCGCCGCCGACGAATCCAGCCTGGGCCGGCACACCCTGGTGCTGGCCGATCACAACGACGCCTTCGCCGACCTCGGTTCGATCCGCTTCCACCGCAAGGACGTGACCGAACCCGGCGACAGCGTCCAGCAATGGTCGAGCGCGCGGCGCTGGCAGACCGCGCGCCTCCAGCGCGGCAGCTGGGACTATCGCAGCCTCGACCTGCGTCCGGCCGAAGCCCTCGGCACCGGCTACGGCGACGTCGCGCCGCAGGACCAGGACATCGCCGGCCCCTACGCCTATCCTGATCGCGCCACCGGCGAGCGCTACGCGCGCCAGCACCTGGAAGCGCTGCAGGTCGAGGCCGACAGCGTGCGCGGCGAAGGCAGCTGGCGCCGGCTGCGGCCGGGCGGCCGCTTTGTGCTGACCCAGCACCACGCCTATCCGGACGCCGACAGCGGCCGCTTCACCTGCCTGCGCGTGCACCACCGCGCGCGCAACAACCTCGGCGCCGACGTGCTCGACCTGGCCGAGAAGCAACTCGGTCCGGCGACGTTGGCGGTGCCGACGCTGCCCGAGCCGCTGAGCGGCCTGGCCACGCCGTCGCACGACGGTTTCGCGCCCGACCTGGGTGAGGCCGGCGCGAGCGTCGGCAACGACAAGCCCGGCGGCGAAGGTTTCTATCTCAACCGGTTCGAAGCGTTGCCGGCGGCGGTGCCTTACCGCAGCCGCACCCGCGACGGCCACGGCCTGCGCCTGCACCCCAAGCCGACCGTGCACGGCACCCAGACCGCGATCGTGGTCAGCGACGGCGCGCCGCTGCAGACCGACCGCGATCACCGGATCAAGGTCCAGTTCCCCTGGCAGCGCGGCGCCGACGCCAGCAATCGCCTGGCCCATCCCTGCGGCGACGACAACGCGCCGGGCCGGGCCCAGGCCTGGACCTGGGTGCGCGTCGCCGGCCCGTGGGCGGGCGACAACTGGGGCGGGGTGATGCTGCCGCGCAAGGGCCAGGAAGTGGTGGTCGCGTTCCTGGAAGGCGACATCGACCGCCCGGTGGTGATCGGCGCGGTCTACAACGGCCGCGGCCAGGCCGATGCCGCCCACAACGGCGTCGCCGGCGGCGCCGGCGGGGCCACCGGCAACGCCGCGGCCTGGTTCGACGGCAACGAGCACGCCTCGGTGTTCACCGGCTTCAAGAGCCAGGTCCTGGCCGACAGCCAGGGCGGCAGCGGCGGCTACCAGCAGCTGCGGCTCGACGACACGCCGGGCCAGGGCCGGGTCCAGGCCAACACCACCCAACACCTGAGCGCGCTCGCGCTGGGCCACCTCAAGGGCGGCGTCGACAACCTGCGCGGCGCCGAGCGCGGCTTCGGCGCCGAACTCAGCACCCAGGCCGGCGGCGCCCTGCGCGCCGGCGCCGGCCTGCTGCTGACCACCGAACCCGGCCAGCAGCACCTGACCGCTACCGGCGCCCAGGCCCAGCTCGGCCAGGGCGAGCAACTGATCCAGGGCCTGGCCAAGGCGGCCGCGACCCAGCAGGCGACGCTGCCGGACGACCCCGAGGAACTCGCCGCCCAGACCGCGCTGCAGACCACCCAGGACACCATGGCGGCGACCCAGACCGGCACCGCGCCCGGCGACGGCATCGGCGGCGGCGACGGCAGCGCGCCGGGCTGGGACCGGCCGCTGTGGCTGGCGAGCAGCCCCAAGGGCGTGGTCAGCGTGACCGCGAAGAACCAGGTCTGGGTGTCCGGCACCCAGACCGTGCTCAGCGCCGACCAGGACCTGCAATGGCTGAGCCAGGCCGAAAGCGTGGCCGCGGTGGCCGGCGGCATCGCCTTGTTCACCCTCGGCGCCGCCGCGCCGGCCGGCAAGCCCAACCAGGAGCGCGGCATCGCCCTGCACGCCGCCAAGGGCGCGGTGACCCTGCGCGCGCACAAGGAACTAGCGCGCGCGGCGGCGCAGACCAGCGTGCTGATCGCCAGCACCCAGGCCGACGTGGAGATCGCCGCGCCGAACAAACGCCTGCTGGCGACCGCGGCGGGCGCGTATCTCAAGCTCGAGGGCGGCGATATCGAGCTGGGGGCGCCGGGAACGATCGAGTTCAAGAGCAGTCGGCGGGATTGGACGGGGCCGGCTTCGGCCAGTACGCAAGCGAAGTTGCCGAGCGCGGGTTACAAGGGATGCGATTACAAAATGCAGACCGCGGCCCAGGGGGGCGCGGCCCTTGTCTGAGCGAGAATCCATGCAGTCGGGACTGCGCGGGCAACTGCTCGACCTGACCTTGCGCTCGCCCGATAGTTCGATCTATCTGCTGGTGGACACCACGCTCGGCGATCCGCTGGCCAATGTCGCTACGCGCGCGACCGCGGTGGCGGTGCCGATACGGCATCCGGATCTGAAACACGATCACCATCCGTACCTGTTGCGATTGGGCGAGATCGGTCGGGATCCGGCGATCGATACGTCGCTTGCGTTGGGCCTGGCGCAAGCGCTGCGCTCGCCGGAGAGTCTGGCGCTGGGGCGCTCCATCTGCCTGTGGCTGGTTTCCGATTCGGGCATCGACGTTGTGGCCCGTCACCTGGCTGCGCGGGCGAGGGTTCGGGTCGGGAGCGAAACCAAACTGTTCCGCTTCTGGGACCCCCGCGTCATGGATGCGCTCGAACACTTGCTTCGCCCGATGCAGGCCGGCAGTTTGCTCGGGCCCGTGTCGAGCTGCCTGTGGCTGACGCGAAGCGGCAGCCTGGCGACCTTGCGGGCCGTCGATGCGAAGAGCGACGAGGCCGTTGTCGATGGCCTGCGATTGGACCAGCGGCAACTCGATCATCTCGCCCGCGTCGAGCTCATCAACCGTGCGCTCGATGTGCTGCAGGACATGGCGCGCCCGGTGTTGGGGGCCGAAGTTCGAACGGTATTGGGCGGGCTCATCGAAAAGGGCGCGCGCGAATGGACGTTGCGAACCGATCGGGAGTTGGTGACTTACGCGATGTATGGAGTTCTGGTCCATCAAGGATTCGATCGCGAGCCCGAAGTGGCCGAAGCCATGGAGCAGGCCAGGCGCGCCGGAATGTCGCCGATCGACGCGCTCGAGCAGTTCGACGAGAGTTACTGGCAGGCGCTGGCCGGTAAAGCGGATGGGTGCGCCGAAGCAGCAAGAACCGCTTAAGGAGAAGAGCACATGGCAGACACAGGGATCAGTGCCGCACGTCGCGGAGCAGCCGCCAACACCACCGGGGCGAAGGCCGGAGCGCCTTGCCCCAACTGCGTCAAGCAAGGGCTGGCGATTCTGCCGGTGGTGTCCGGCATCATGCCCAATTCCGAAACCACGCCCAGCTTTTTGCCGCTGTCGTCCGCGTTGTTGTCGCTTACCGATCCGATCGTCGCCAATGAGCTGGCGGCGCTTGCCAAAGGCCTGACCAGCAAGGATCTGAGCGCCCACTGGTACTTCATGCGTGCCCTGCCAGCCGGCTATCTCTACGTTTACAAGCCCAATGGGTCGTCGGGGCAATGGGATGTGTACTTGGTCGACCGCTCGGGCTTGTTGCGGAGCGTCGCTCCGAACGACAAGACGCTTTCGCCGGCCGATGCCGCGCCGCTCGACCAGCCGGCCGCCTGCAGCCGTTCCGAACACAACAATCTGGCGCTGCAGTATTTCGTCGTCGATCCGGGCAAGCATCCGGAGATATGGCTCGCTTTCAGTCGGCATCGTTGGACGACGAAGGTCATGGATGCGTATGGCCGCAACGAAGGGAACATCCGCGGCCAGCGGATGACCAGGCTCGACGTCACGGCGGCCGCAGCTGGAAAGCTCGGCAATTACGAGGGCAGCCCGGTGCCGCACGGCATGAAGATGACGGCGGGTATCGGTGGCTATGTGGCCGATTACGCATCGTCGGCGACCCGCGCCAAGATCAACGGCACGCAGGTCGAGCGACTCTACGATCGTGGCGACAGCATGACCATGGTGCCCAGAAAACCGACGGGCGCCGCCGCGGCGCTGGCCGAGGAAATGCGCAAGAGCTCGCAGAATACCGAGGCCAAGCTGGGCGCGGTGGTGCTCCTGCACGACGTCGTCGGCGTCACCCAGCAGCTCAACGCATACCGCAACAAGGTGGCGGCCGAGGCTTGCGTGGTGTCGGGCATGGGCGATCCGGTGCAGACGCGCAAGCGCGCGATCGCCGACATCATCGAGGGCATCCGCGCGAACGCGGAAACCAATCCCGGCCCGTGGTGGGACCGCAACTACGGGCCGGAACGGTATCTCAAGCACATCAACGAATCGGACTGGTCGGCCGCGAAACAATCGTCCGCGCAGTTCAAGTCGCTGTTGGAAAAAGTGAAAACAGTCAGCGCCGACTATTGCGCGGTCAAGGAGTCGGAAGCCTGGAAGCTCGTCAATCGGCTCGACTTCGACGAGACCGATCACGAATCCGCGCTGGACCACGGACGGATGGTGGCGCATTGCGTGGCCGGATCGGGGCGGACCAAGCTCGAACGGGATTTGGTCTGGTATCCGGCGCTGGAGATGGATCCGACCAATCGCGACAACTGGCTGATGCGCGCGCTCAGCGGCGATCACAAGGCGTTCCTGGAGTACCTCGCGGGAAACCCCGGCGATCAGGACGAAGCCTTCGATACGGTACAAGAAGCGCAAGAGCTGTCCGGCAGCTATATCGGAAAAGGCCTGACGCAGATCAACGCGATCAGGGTCGGCATCCGCAACCAGCGGGCGGCCAACGAGGCATTGGCGACGGTCATCGAAACCAGCGCGGGCATCTTGTACAACCTGCGCCGGGACAATCCCAAGGCCTACCGGAAATTGCTGCGCTCGGTGACGCTGGCCCTGATCACGCGAGACGACGTGATCCCGCAGCCGGTCGTGGTCAAGGGCGCCTGGAGCCGCATTTCCGCCAAGATCATGGAAGTGGCGACCGGGGCACCGCGGATCAGCGCGAGGGCGCCTCTCGGCCTGGTCCCCAATGCGGGACGCGGACCGTACCTGGCGACCAAGGGCAATCTGGGCGCTACCGGTTGGGGCCTGTCGGAAGGGCTTGAGGGCGCGGTCGTCATGGAGGCGCCCACCAGCAAATCCGGGCAGGCGCAGACCGTGGCCTGGGTGGTGCACAAGCTGGAAGACGGCGAGCAGCTCAACCGCGCCACGCTGCGCAGGCTGGGCTTGGACGAATTGGACCTGACGACCGCGGCGGGGAATGCCGACAACCCGTTCCAGCGCAACCACCTGAAGGTCGTCGGACAGAAGATCACCATAGGAATGAGCGCGGGCGCGCTGTTCTTCCAGGGGAATGCCCTGGTCGGCGCGATGTGCGATTACTTCGGGGCGGACAAGGAGGATCGCGACGGCGGCGCGCTTGCCGACGCCAGCGTCGGTGTCGGCGTCGCGATCATCGCCGGCATCGGGGCCGCCATCGATTTGAAGATCGCGGTCCAGTCGATGCGCGGATTGGGCGAGGCGGCGACAAGCGTCGCTGAGCGCCAAGCCGCGCGGTGGGGCTTGGTGGCGGGCATCATCGAGGGGCTTTATGCCATCGGCAAAGGCGCGTCGAAAGTCAACGAAGGCGACGTCGATTCCGGCATGTGGACGATGGCCTCGGGGGCGGCGTTGATCGCGGGCAGCCTGGCGGCCTATGGCGCGACTACAGGCACGGTGCTTGGAATCGGCGTATCCCTGGGGCCGGTCGGCTGGGCGCTGTTGATCATCGGCTTCCTCGGACTGGCGCTCTATTGCGCCTGGCAGGCGTTCGGCACCGACGAAGAAAACATGCTGCCGGTGGAGTACTGGCTCGACAACGGAATTTTTGGCAAAGGCGAACACAAGACCGGCAAGATCGCAAAAAACAGCCCTTACTATTCGGCGAAGAGCAAGTCGGTTCAGCCGTTCGCTTCGTTGCAGGACGAGATCTACGGCCTGCAGAAGGTCACCCTGGTGGCGCAAGCGCGCTTTGGGGTGACCAAGGATCGCGGCAACTACAGCCTGCACTTCCGCTATAACGTGACGCTGCCCCGTTATGCCAAGGGCAGCCGTCTGGAGCTGAATTTCACCGCTATCTACAAGGGAAAGCGGATCTCGGTGGGCGGAGTGGTCTGCGAAGACGGAAAAGACAGGTTCTCCCGCTCCGACATCAGCAGTAAATTCACCGGCATGCGCGAAGATCCCTCGATGAGGATCGACAAGTCCGGCGTGATGGAACTCAGCGGTTACTTTTCGACATTGCAGGACGAGGTGTGGGTCGAAAAGCTGATCGAATGGCTTTCCGGCACCGAGGCCAATCCGGACGCACAATACGCCGATGCGATGGAATTGAGCGGTACCTATTGGCCCGATAAGTCCAACCTGCCAGCCCTGTCCTCGACGTTCGAATATCCGCCGAAAAAGTGACGGATGAGCTCGATCCTGCCTTTTCAGCGGTTGCCGGAGAGAAACGGTCTGTGGGGGGTGATTCTTCCTCGCCTGGGCGAGGGGGAGCGAGGGCCGCTCGGTCCGGCCGGGCAGATCGCGCGGATCGACCCGGCCGCGGTCCGGTTCGTGCGCGTCCAGCGCGTGGGATGGCGCGGCGCGGGCTGGGTGCTTGGAGCGGGAGGCGGCTTGATGGCGGCGCTGATGTTCGCGCCGTTGATGTGGTCGTTTCTCCACGCGGGGCAGCGGCTCGGCCCGCTCGTTGCAGCGGGCATGTGCGCGATACTCCTGTTGCCCGTACTCGCGGGAGCGCTGACGGCCTATCGGGCCCTCACGCTCGAGTTGCCGCCGCCGGTGGTTCTGAGCCGGCGTCTCAGGCGCTTCTACCAATGGCGCGGAAACAAGCATGGCTGGGTTTCGGTGGCCGCCGACACGGGTATCGCGGTGATCCACGCTGCGGCCGTGGTGACGCAGGCGGGCGGCGACATGGGATACCGTCTGCATGTGGTCGAACTCGACGCCGGCAGCCGCACGATCTGCGAACAAATCGCGATATCCGAGGTGGTCGGCGACCCCGACGAGTTGGCCCAGCTTTGGGATTTCCTGTGCCGCTATCTCGATGAAGCGCCCGAGCGCTTGCCCTCGGTTCGCAATGCCGACCTCCAGGGAGAGGCCGCATGGCTCGCCCGGGCGGATCGGTATCTGTTCAGCAGCCTGGTCGACGACGAGCACCGGTTGGTTCCAGGCCGGTTCAATGCGTTCCGCTTCTATTTCGCGGCAGTGCTTGAGTACTGGTACTTGCGTTGCGGCGCCTGGATCGAGGGCAAGGCATCCACACCCGCCTATCCGCCGGACTTGGCCGATGCCATGCGCTGGGACGGCGCCAATCCCTACGCGCGCGAGGCCGCGAGCCCGGCCCAGCAGGCCGCATCGCGCGGAGATCTCGACCACTTTCGCCGCCGATGGCGCATCGTCGCTGTTCTGTCGACTTTGCTGTATGGCGGAATATTCGTCGGAATGGTCGCTATCGGATGGTTGGTCTTCGTATAGCCTAGGCGCCGGGGCCGACCCACTCCGCGAACCGAAGAGAGCCGCATGTCCTACTTCCCGTCCTTGCGTCCCGATTGCCGTTTGAAGGGATATGGCTGGCTTCTCATGCCGATGCTGATCGTCGCGTCGGGCTGTTCCAGGGCCAGCGGCGATGCCGGGCCCGACTGGCGCAGCATCGATGCCAGCATGAAGAGCTCGCCGCAAGTGGACATCGCCTCGGTGGCGCCGCACGAGAATGGTTGGGCCGCGTGGACGCGATCGCCTGTCTATGCCGTGGATATCCCGAAGGGACTGGCGGTGCCGCCCGACAGCAAGAAGTGGGTGAGGATGCATGTCGATTGTCGCGAATCGTCCGCGGATGTCGCGTTCATCGAGGCGCGCTTGGTGGCGCCTTCCGGGTCCATCTTGCAGACGGTGAAGAAAGGCGAGGCCGGCGCCGAAGACTATCCGTCGGCGGGCCGGATTCCTTATGCGATCAGCCCGCCCGCGATGATCTGCGCCGCCGCGGCGGCTCGGTGCCGGGGCGATGCCCTGACCTGGCCGCTGGAGCGCGGCGAGCAAGCGGCGTTCGTACCGTCCTGCCGGCGGCTTTGACCACGGCATGAGCCTCCCGGCCGGACGTCGGACCTAGTCGGCCTCGGGCCTTCGGCAACCAGGGCCGCGCGACGCCTGGGCCGTTGCGACCTGTTCGGGGACGCTTCAAGCGTGTCGTCGATGAATCCGGTGCGACGCTGACGCAATCCGCACGTCGTTTGCTTGCATTCGCGAGCGCAGAGCCGGGGCGCCTCGCGCCGCCGCGCAGTCTTTTGTCCGAGGGCTGGGCGATATGCCTGGTCGTGGAGACGCTCACTTCATCCCACTTGCCGGCCTACCGGGGCGATCGCTCCGGCTGGCGATGAGTCTTGGCTGCGGCTTGAGGGAGGCTTGACTGTGTATCTTAAGATATATATCGTAAGACCTATCTTAAGATAGGTCAGGTGTCTCCATGCGCCGTTTCTTCGAGTTCGACCCCAGCCGCGCCTTCGGCCGCGGCGACTTCTTCGGTTTCGAGTGCTTCACCCGTCACCTCGAAGCCCACGCCGGCGGTCATCCGCGCGGCGGCGGCCGCGGCGGGCGTCGCGGCGGTTTCGCCGGCGGGCCCGGCGGGGCGGGATTCCCGGGCGGTTTCCCCGGCGGCTTCGACGACGGCGAGGGCTTCGCGCGCGGGCGCAAGTTCAGTTCCGACGACCTGCAGTTGCTGCTGCTGGCCCTGCTCGAGGACAAGCCCAGCCATGGTTACGAGTTGATCAAGGCGCTGGAGACGCGTTCGAACGGCTTCTATAGCCCGAGCCCGGGCATGGTCTATCCGGCGCTGACCTACCTGGAGGAGCTGGGCTACGTCACCGTCGAGCTGGAAGGCAACCGCAAGCGCTACGCGCTGGACGCGCCGGGTGCCGAACATCTGGCCGCGAACCGCGAGCGGGTCGACCTGATGCTGGCCAAGCTCAGCCACATCGCGCGCAAGATGGATTCGGTGCGGCGCGCGCTGGCCGGCGAGGATCCGGCCGATCCGTCCGAGGGAGGCTGGTTGCCGGAACTGATCCAGGCGCGGCGCGCGCTCAAGACCGCGCTGTTCCGCCGCGACGACGTGCCCGCCGACGAGCAGCGCCGCATCGCCGCGATCCTGCAGCGCGCCACCCGCGAGATCGAGGGCGGCGGCGACTGATCGCCGCCTGGCCGCTCAGCCGTCTCGCCGGCCCGCGGCGTGCGCCGCATCGGATTCAACACACCTCCGATTCAACACACCTCCGATCCGACGCATCCGATTCAAAAGATTCGATTCAAAAGATTCGATTCAAAAGATCCGGTTCCACCGATCCGACTCAACACAGCCAGCCCGCCGCGCCCGGCACCCGGTCCGCGCAGCCCGCCGCCATCGCATCCGACAACCGCGAACGCCGCCGCGCGCGGCGCTCGCACGAATTCCAGGACTTCCCATGCAAGACACATCCAGCGAACTGGCGGTCGTGCGCGTCCGCCACCCATTGAAACTGCGGCTGTTGCGGGTCGACCGGGTGGAACCGGTGACGCCGCATCTGCTGCGCGTCGTCCTGAGCGGCGAGGACCTCGCCGACTTCGTTTCGGCTTCGTTCGACGATCACGTCAAGGTGCTGTTCCCCGCGCCCGGCCAGGAGCGCCCGACGATGCCGACGTTGGGTCCGGCCGGCTTCGTCTTCGCCGACGGCGTCGAGCGTCCGGCGGTGCGCGACTTCACTCCGCGCCGTTTCGATCCGGTCGCGCGCGAGCTCGAACTGGAGTTCGCCCTGCACGAGGCCGGCCCGGCCAGCGACTGGGCGCGTCAGGCCCGGGCCGGCCACTGCCTCGGCGTCGGCGGGCCGCGCGGATCGCGGGTGGTGCCGGCCGGATTCGCCTGGCACCTGCTGATCGGCGACGACACCGCCTTGCCGGCGATCGCGCGCCGCCTGCAGGAACTGCCGGCTGCGGCGCGCGCGATCGCCGTGCTCGAAGTCGAAGACGCGAGCGCGCGCATCGACTTCGCCAGCGCGGCCGCGCTGCAGACTCACTGGTGTTATCGCAACGGGGCCGATCCGGCCGGCGATCCGCCGCTGCTGCGCGCGGTGCGCGAGTTGCAGTGGCCGCACGATCGCGACGCCGGCTATGTCTGGGCCGCGGGCGAAACCAGTGCGATCCGCGCGGTGCGCCAGCATCTGCTGAGCGAGCGCGGAGTCGACAAGGCGCGCCTGCATGCGGCCGGTTACTGGAAGCGCGGCGCGCCGGGCGCGCACGAGCCGCTGGACGACTGACCCGCCGACGGGCGCCGCGTGCGGCGGCCGTCGCGGCGAACCAACCGACGATTCCTCCCCCATCGACGCGGTCGCCGCGACCGCAAGGCCCCATCCCCCATGTACTCGATCGATCCCACGCGCGAGCGCCGCCTGCTGTGGCTGCTCATGCTGACCCAGTTCACCCTGATCATGGACTTCATGGTGATGATGCCGCTGGGCCCGCAGATCATGCGCGCCCTGCACATCTCGCCGGCGCAGTTCGCCGCCGCGGTCTCGGCCTATTCGATCTGCGGCGGCCTGTCGGGCCTGCTCGCGGCCACCTACATCGACCGCTTCGACCGGCGCAAGCTGCTGCTGGCGATGTACGCGTTGTTCGCCCTGTCGAACCTGGCCTGCGCGCTGGCCGGCAGCTACGAGCTGCTGCTGGCCTCGCGCGCGTTCGCCGGCGTCAGCGGCGGCGTGCTGGGCTCGATCATCATGGCGATCATCGCCGACGTGATCCCGGCCCAGCGCCGCGGCGCCGCCACCGGCACGGTGATGACCGCGTTCGCGGTGGCCTCGGTGATCGGCGTGCCGGTCGGCATCCTGCTCGGCGCGCATTCGCGGTGGTCGGCGCCGTTCTGGCTGCTGGTGGCCTTGTCGCTGCTGATCTGGCTGGCCGGCGCGCGGGTCGTGCCGCCGCTGGACCAGCACCTGTCGCGCCAGCGCGAGCCGCTGGCGCGTGCGTTGCCGAACCTGATCGGGCTGTTCGCCAACGCGCGCCACCTCAACGCCTTCGCCCTGACGCTGATGCTGACCACCTCGCAGATGCTGGTGATTCCCTTCATCTCGCCGATGCTGGTCGCCAACCACGGCATCGAACCTTCGCAGCTGTCGTGGATGTACATGGCCGGCGGCGTGGCGGCGTTCTTCACCTCTCGCCTGATCGGGCGCCTGGCCGATCGCCACGGCAAGCAGCGGGTGTATCGCATCGCGGTGGCGGTGTCGCTGTTGCCGGTGCTGTTCGTGACCCACCTGCCGGCGGTCGGATTCCTCGCGATGCTGTTGTTCTTCCCGTTCTTCATGGTCTCGATGAACGGCCGCATGGTGCCGCTGCAGGCGCTGCAGACCACGGTGCCGCAGCCGCAGCAGCGCGGCGCCTTCCTCAGCGCGAACAGCGCAGTGATGTCGCTGGGCACCGGTCTGGGCGCGTGGTTGGGCGGGCTGATGCTGAGCACCGATGCGAGCGGACACATCGCCGGTTACGGCACGGTGGGCTGGGTCGCCGCGGGTTTGGCGCTGTGTTCGGCGCTGTGGGTGGGACGCGTGAGCGCGGCCGATGCGCCGGCGGTGGCGACAGCGACGGAGCCTGCGCAGGCGGACGCGCGCGGCGACGCGGCCTGAGATCGACGCCGCCGCTTCGATCCGTCCGACGATCCCTTCGATCCCGCAAGGCGCCGACGCATTGGCCTGCGTCGGCGCCGTTTTGCGTAGTGAAACCTAATCACCGAGCGAACGACCGAAGGCGCCTCGTCTTCGCGCCGCCGCTTGCGCGCCGAGCTACGCAACCAGGAGACCGACCGTGTCCGATCCCAATCCCAAAGTCCCCAAACCGTCGTTCGCGGATCGGATCAAGGGCTTCGCCGAATCCTTCGCCAAGCATTCGGCGAACGAGTTCGATCTGTCGGGCACCGGGCAGGATTTATCCCACAGCGCGCCCGAACCCCCGACTGCGAAGCCCTCGTTCGCGTTCAAGCCCATGGCGCCGCAACCGGTGCCCGTGCCGACGTTCTCGATGCCGTCGTTCGGCGCGTCCCATCACGGCCCGACCGGTCGCCCGGCGCCGCTGCCGCCGATGTCCGCGCCGTCGTCGTCTTCCTCCGGCACCGGCGGCATCGAACTCGATCCGCTGACGGCCGCGGCGATCATGCACGACGGCTACAAGGACAAGAGCACGCGCGACCTCAACGGCTGGACCCGGGTCGGCGACGAGGAACTGCGCGCGTTGCCGCAGCCGCTGAACCCCGACGATTTCCACCGCCATCCCAGCGGCATGCGCGCGGACCTGTATCGCAAGGGCGACGCCTATACGCTGGAATTCCGCGGCACCCAAGTGGCGGCCGACTGGCCGCACAACATCAGCCAGGCCACCGGCTACGGCAGCGGCCAGTACGACGCCGCGGTGGAGTTGACCGAACAGGTGAAGGCGTCGCTGCCGGACGGCCTGAAGTTCGTCGTCGGCCATTCCAAGGGCGGCGGCCAGGCCTATGTGAGCGGGCAGGCCAACGGCGTCGATAGCGTCATCGCCAACCCGGCGTGGCCGCATGTCGCGACGTTGGAAAAATACGGCGTGGTCATGGACGCGTCCGAGTTGCGGCCGAAGAACACCACCTTGCACGTGAACGGCGAGCCCTTGACCGCGCTGCAACAACTCGGCGCGACGTCGCTGGTGCAGCCGCACGGCCCGATGATCGACTTCCAGCCGCCGCCGCACGTCCCGCGCCAGTCGCCGCTGCTGCGCCACTATGTCGAGGGGATGGAGCCGGACATGGACATGGCCAAGAACATCATCAGCGGCCTGGACCGCATGGGCTACCAGACCTTCATCCACGGCGCCAAGGTGTTGGAGAACGCGTGCGCGGACCAGCGCGCCGGCGAGCTGGCGACGCTGGCCAAGAGCCAGCACATGCCGCAGGTGGACGCGATCGTCAAGGGCGAGAAAGGCGGCGGCTTCCTGGTCTGCGGCGACGTGCACGACTCCAGCGCGCAGAGGATCCATTTCGGAGGCGCGGTGCCGGAAGGCGAACTGGCGCGCGACACCTGCAAGCGGATCAACGATGCGCTGCAGGCGAACCCGACGCAGACGCAGGGCGGCGCGCCGCAGCAGGCGCAGACGGGACCGGGTTTCGCGCGCTGAGCGAACGCGGCGGGAGCCGCGGCGAAGGCAAGCGCCGGTCCGCGGACCTTCGCGCGCCGCGAACGCATCGGTGCCACAATCGGGACCGCCAGAACGCTAAGGAGAGCTGTGATGGGTGATCCCAACCGCGTCGCGAATCCGCCGCCGCCGCCGAATCAGGTGCCGCCCGAGCCGAACCCGGCCGGCATCCTCGGCCCGGGCCGCGCCACGGCCGGGGTCGATCCGCCGATTCCTCCGCTGGCCGGATCGGGACAGGGCACCGCGCTCGGCGGCCTGTTCATCAACGACCGACTGTTCACCTATCGCTTCGAACGCGACCTGTTGCCGGTGCCGGGCGGTCACGTGGTGTCCACCGGCGCCGCGCTGACCGGCCTGGACGGCGCGACCACCCGGCTGGAAGCGGGCAGCAGCACCGGCCGGTACACGCTGGCGGTATCCGGCGATCCGCGCATCGGTTCGGCGGTCGGCGCGCTGCGCATCGGCGACGGCGTCGATTCGGCGACCCTGGGCGGCGCGATCAATCCCGCCACCGGCGCCAACATGGTGTTCGGCGGCCTGCAGTTCGATCGCGACTCCATCGCCGCGCGCTATGGCTGGGACCGCAACGGCAGCACCGTCGGCGTCGACGGCCGCCTCGGCCTGTCCGGCGGGACCGCGCTGACCGGCGCGTACGAATACGCCAGCGCCGCCGACCGCCACCGCGTCTCGCTCGGCTACGAAGGCGGCAACGCCGGACCGAACCTCGGCACCGGCGCGGCCTGGGCGCCGAACGGGGTCAATTTCAACGCGTTCGCCAATGTGCCGGTCGGCGGCGGCGAACATCCGTGGCGGCTCGGCGCCAGCGGCGCCTACGACACCGGCACGCGCCAGGGCAACGCGCTGGCGACCCTGACGGCGCCCAATTTCCTCGCGCCGAACCTCAACCTGGATCTGGCGGCCGGCGCGGACATCCGCGACGGCCGGATCGCGGGGCCGCAAGTCGATGCGCGCTTGCGCTATGCGCCGCCCGATGCTGGCGGCGCCAATGCCTTCATCCGTTTCCAGGGCAACCAGGACCGCGAGGCCGTCACCTTCGGCCTCAGTTTCCCCCTCGGCGGCGACGCGCCGCGCTCGCGTCCTTCCGGCGAAGGTCTGCCGGGCTTGCAGGTGCCGCCGCCGCCGGATCGGCGCAGCGCGAACGAACCGCAGACGCGCGGACTGGATGCGGCGCCGGGCGAACCGCGGATCGGCCCGCCGGCGCCGGCGGACGGCGGCGCGCGCCGTCCGGGCGATCTCTCTTCGCTGCTGCACGACCTGGGCAACGGCGACCGCACCGCGCTGGCGGCCGCGGCCGCCCTGGGGCCGGGCCAGGAACTGCGCCGCGCGGCCGTCGCCGAAGCCGACCGCCAGCAGGCGCAGCACGCCACGGCCGCGCCGACCCAGACGGCGCAGGCGCCGGAGCAACCGGACGCGCCAACGCGCGGCGCGCGTTCGCTGGGGTGAACCTGCGGCGCGCCCGGCTGGCCGCGTCGCGCGCATGGTTCGCGGGCGCGGATCGGACGGGATGCGTCGGCAGCCTTCGATAAAGGCAGCGTTCGCAGCGCGTCGAACCGACGCAGCCCCGCCGCGCGGAGCTGCGTCGGCCGCCTCGCGCGGCCCCGATCAGTTCACGTCGATCGCCCGCGGCGACTTGCCCAGCGGGCCGTAGCCGCTCAGGCCGAAATCGCTGACCGTGCGGCGCACGCCGGTGGCCGGATCGACCTGCAACAACTGGCCTTTGCCATCGCTGCCGCTGTCGCCGTCGACCACGTAGATGACCTGCTGGTCGCGCGACCAGCGGATCGCGACCGGCCGCGTGCCGAGCGGGCCCTGCGCCTGCGCGCCGAGATCGCTGATCAGGTGACGATAGCCCGAGGCCGGATCGACCTTGACCACGGCGCCGCGTCCGTCGCTGCCGGCGTGGGCGACCAGCACATGGATGCTGCCGTCGCTGCCGGCGATGACCGAGTTCGGAGCGCTGTCGCGGCTCGGATCGACCCAGCCCTGCAGCACATCGCCGAAGTCGCTGAGCACCGAGCGGCCCTTGTTGATCGGATCGATGGCCAGCAGCGCGCCTTGTCCGTTGGTGCCGGTGGTCATGTCGGTCACCAGCATCTTGCCGCCGAGGCCGAGCGCGCCCGGCCGCCAGGTCAGGGCGACGGCCTGCGCGGCGCGCGCGCCGCGGCCGTCGCCGAGGTCGGAGAACACGCTCCGGCGGCCGTTGCCGTCGAGCTTGAAGATCGCCGCGCGGCCGTCGGTGCCCGCGCGCCGGTCGAGCACGAAGAAGCCGCTGAGCGGCCCCAGCAGCACCGGCGGCACGTAGATCACGCCCTCGGGCTGGCTGCCCAGCGGGCCGCGCGAGGCGTCGCCGAAATCGCTCATCACCGTGCGCTTGCCGTTGGCCAGGTCGATCTCGAACACCGCGCCGCGGCCGCCGGTGCCGGCTTTGGCGTCGGTGGCGACCCAGCGGTCGTCGCCGCCCCACAAGCCGGTCGAGACGCGGGCCAGGCCGCTCGGCGTCGCGCCGAGCGTGCCCTGGGCGATGTTGCCGAAATCCGACAGCGTGCGCCGATAGCCGCTGACCGCGTCGATGGCGTACAGCGCGCCGCGGCCGGTCGCGCCGCCCGCCTGGTCGAGCACGATCAGGGCGCCGGGCGCGGGATAGGTCGATTGGGCGTTGGCAACGGCGGCGGTGCCGAGCAGTACCGCGAACAGCAGGTGTCTTGCGCGCATGGACGATCTCCGTGGGGTGAGGGCTGCGGCACCGCCGCGCCCGCCGCGGACGCGCAAGCGCGAGCGGCGTGCCAGGGAGAAACTCACCACGGTCGCGCCGGCGATGCCGTGATCCATCGCGTGCGGTGAGCGAACGATAGAAGCGGTGAGCGCGAAGCGCGGCCGCGCGCAACGCCGCAGCGTGAAACCGGTCGCGCCGGTTTATCGAATTCGGGCCGTCGGGGTTCGGTCGACGAAGTTCGGTCGTCGTTGTTGGATCATCGGCGCGCGGTCATCGACGCCGGTTGGCGATGTCGGATCGCGGCGTCGGAGTCTCACGCCCGAAGCGCACGCGCGCTCCGCGATCGCCGTCGCCGGGCGCGCGAACAACGCGCAAACAAAAAGCGGAGCCCAGGACTGGACTCCGCTTCCCGTCGCGATCCTGTCCGCTCGTGGCGAGCGTTCAGATCTCCACGATCGGACCGCCCGGATCCGGCGCCGGCGGGCAGCCCGCGCTCTGGCTGCAGACCGCGATCAGGCGCCAGGCGCCGCCGCGGCACTGGTAGTAGTAACCGGGATCGCGCGGATGATCGTAGGGCACCAGGAACATATGGCCCTCGGCCGACGCCGTGCATTCATAGGTCGGCTCGGCCGCGGCCGGCGCGGCGGCGATCATGAGTCCGACGAAAAAAGCCGACGCGGCCCCTTTGCCAATCCATCCCTTCATGCGGTATTCCTCCGTTGAAAGCCGCCGCGGCTCATTCCCTTTGCGGGGTCATGACGACGCGCGTCCTTGCGGTACCGCGATGCGCGCGCGTTCCGGAAGCGGCGGTGGCTTCCGGACATCCTGGCAGGCGACGCTAGCACATGATGCGGCGCGTCATGGGATGCGTACTGAGCCTCACTATCGAGCGCAGGCCTGTCTCGGATTTCGGCACGAATGTTCGGCCGCCGCCACGCGCCGCACGCCGCGGCGTTCGCGCGCGCAAGGCGCTGGAAATGCGCGTGGTCCGGCATCGGCGCGGCTCATGCGACGCAGTCGCGGCGCGGCAATTTGCGGTCGCGACCCGGCACGAAACCTCCTTGCGCTTCGCGATTCGGCCCGCGCTGTCGCATTGACTTGCCGGCGAGGCCGGTGCAAGGCTGAAACGGTGTCTGGAACGGCACGGACGGGACGAAACACCGACGCGGCGATCTCGCCGCTCCGTCCATCGGGGTTTTCAGGCGCGTGCGCAAGTGTCCTCGCAACGTACCCGAACGCAAAAGGAGGGCGTGCTGTTAACGATAGCGATCTGGTCGCGATGGCGGATCCATTTCCATAGCGACTTTCATCCGCACGGGGTGCGGCACGATCCGGTGCCGCCGAATCGTTGAATTCCGATAATGCTCCACAAGGAGGAATCGTCATGGCAATGGACAAGCAGGCCGCGGATCTGACGATCGCGTGGCGTAATCAGGCCGGCGCCGATCACCCGGCCGGGCCGTTGTTCTCGAGCGGCGAGTTCGCGCAGGCGGATTTGGTGTTCGACAGCGTGGACGGCTGCACCGCGTCGCTCTGCACGGGATCGTGCACGGTCATGTGCTGCATCCTGGGTTGATATGGCGTCTGTAGCGGACGCACGCGGTTTCGAAGCATCGCTGGGCTGCCTGACCTCGTCCGCGCTGGACGATCTGGCAGCCCAGCTTCGTTCCAGCCCCGGCCTGGGCGAGCGCGAAGCCGAGCGGGTGCTGCAGGCGACCGGCGAATCGCTGACCACGGTGGTGCACGCCAAGGTCGGGCGCCTGCTGTTGCTGGAGCTCAACGCCGCGCGCGTGACCGGCCGGCTGGGCGAGGACGGCAGCGCGCAGGAACGTTGGCAGCGTTTCATCGAACTGGCGTCGCAACGCGAGTTCTGGGACGGGCTGCATCCGCACTATCCGACCCTGCTGCCGCGGGTGCGGCGGATCGTCGAGCATCGCTGCGCGGCGTCGCTGTCGTTCGCCCGGCGCTGGAGCGAAGACCGATCGCGCCTGGCCGAACTGTGCGCGGGCGAACCCGGCGAATTGCAGTCGCTGCGTTTCGGCGCGGGCGACAGTCATTGCCAGGGACTGACCGTGGCCGTGGTGGCCTGCGAAGGCGGCCAGGTGGTGTACAAGCCGCGCTCGCTGGCGATCGACATCGCGTTGCGCGGATTCCTGCGGACGCTCGAACACGCGCACGGCGCAGCGTTGCCGATCGCGGTGCCGCGAGTGGTGGATCGCGGCGGGCACGGCTGGAGCGAATTCGTCGCCCATCGCCATGCGGCCGGCGAAGACGAATTGCGCAGCTTCTACCTGGGCATCGGCCACTGGCTGGCGGTGATGCGCCTGCTCGGCGGCACCGACCTGCACGCCGAGAATCTGATCGCGCACGGCGGTCGCCCGGTGGTGGTGGATTGCGAAACCCTGTTCACGCCGAGACTGCCGACGCTCGCGTCGGGGCTGGGCGATGGCCACGACCGCGCCGTCGACCTGGTCTCCGGCACCGTACTCAACATCGGCCTGCTGCCCACGCGCGGCGCCGGCCTGGGCTGGCGCGGCGTCGACAATTCCGCGGCCGGCATGCTGCCGGGCCAGCAGCCGATGATGAGCCTGCCGGGCATCGTCGACGCGGGATCGGACCGGGCACGGTTGGGCCAGCAACTGGTGGCCGCGCCGGTCGCGCAGAACCACCCCAGCGCCGAGCCGGTGCTGCATCGTTATTGGCCGCAGGTGTTGCAAGGCTTCGATGCGTCGACCTCGACGCTGCAGCGAATGGATGCGGACGGCACGCTGCGCGCGACGCTGGCGGCCTTCGCCGATTGCCAGGTGCGGGTGGTGCCGCGCGCCAGCGAGGCCTATGCCGAGATCGGCCGCATGCTGTGGCATCCGGTGTCGTTGCACGACGAGGCCAAGGCGCGACGCACCGCGCACGAACTGCTGGCCAAGATGGCCGCCAACGTCTCCATCGCGCCCGACGATCCGCACGTGATCGACGCCGAGATCGACGACTTGCTCGACGGCGACATTCCGCTGTTTTCCACCCGGGTCGGCGAGGGACGCCTGCACGGGCCGCGCGGCACCCGGTGGCTGGCGCCGGGCGATCTGGCGGAGCAATCCTGGCGCCGCTGGAAAGCGGCGGATTTCGAGATGGAGCGGCGCTTCATCGGCGCCTCGCTGATCAGCGCCTACGCCAACGACGGCTGGATGCCCGATATGCCGCAACTGCGGGTCGAGCCGCGCGTCGAGGATCTCGACCGGCGCCGGCGCGAGCAGGCCGCGCGCATCGTCGGCCGCATGATCGACAACGCCATATTCGGCGACGACGGCACGGTAGCCTGGGTCGCGCCGGGTTTCACCGCCGCCGGCTGGGCGGTGCAGCCGCTGGGCGTCGACGTCTACAACGGCGTGTCCGGCATGGCCTTGCTGGCCGGCGCGTACCTGCGCGAGGTCGCGGCCGGACGCGCGGACCGGCTCGACGGAGTCGAGCCCTTGTTCGCCGCCAGCGTGCGCACGCTGGCCTTCGCCGAGACCCGGCGCGCCGAGCAGCGACGCGGACGGCTGAAGCTGCGGCCGCGCACGCCCGGCGCGTACGTCGGCCTGGGCTCGCAGATCTGGACCTGGCTGCAACTCGCGCGTTGGGGACTCGATGACGGCGACGGCCTGGCCCGCGCGCGCGCCCTGGCCGAGGAACTGCCGGAGTCCGCCGCGGCCGACGAGGTCAACGATGTGCTGATGGGAACGGCGGGCGCGATCGCGCCGCTGTTGATGCTGGCGCGCGCCAGCGGCGACGCCGGCTACGCCGATCTGGCCAGCGACCTGGGCCGGCGCCTGGTCGAGCGCGGGCGACGCGAGGACGGCCGCCTGTTCTGGACCCACGAGCGCTGGCCGCAAGGCCTGGGCGGGTTCGCGCACGGCGCCAGCGGCATGGGCTGGGCGTTGACGCGGCTCGCGCGCGAGACCGGTCGCGGCGAGCATCACGACGCCGCGCAGGCCGCGTTCGCGTTCGAAGACGCCTTGTTCGATACGCAGGAGGGCAACTGGCGCGACCTGCGCATGCTGCCCGGGGTGACCGCCTCGACCGCGTGGTGCCACGGCGCGACCGGCATCGGTTTGGCGCGCGCGGACCTGGACCGGCGATACCTGCAACCGCGCACGCGCGAAACCTTGCGCGCCGCCGCCGCGGCCACCTGGCGCGCAGGCTTGGGCTGGAACCATTGCGCCTGCCACGGCGATGCCGGCAACGGCGAATTGCTGGCGCATGCGATCGATGCCGGGGTCGGCCCCGAGGGCGTGAGCAAGACCGACCTGCTCGCCGCGCTGGTGACCGGCCTGGAACGGCACGGGGCCTATTCGGGCGGCCCGCGCGAGGTGTTCTCGCCGGCGCTGTTGCCCGGCATCGGCGGCATCGCCTATCAGTTGCTGCGCGCGCACGCGGACAGCGATTTGCCGACGATCCTGGTGCCGGCGGTCGACTAGCGCCGCCAACGCGGCCGGCGGCCGCCGAGCGCACGGACGCGTCCGCGTCCGCGCGCGCGACGCATCACCAGATCTTGATCCGCTGCTCCGGCGCCAGATACAGCGCCTCGCCCGGCTTGGCGCCCCAGGCGTCGTACCACGCGTCGATGTTGCGCACGGTCTGCGCGCGCTGCGCGGCCGGGGCGTGGCCGTCGGTGAGGATGCGCTGGCGCAGGGCGGCGTCGCGGATCTTGCTGCGCCAGGTCTGGCCGAACGCGAGGAAGAAGCGCTGGTCGCCGCTGAGGCCGTCGATCACCGGCGCATCCTTGCCGCCGAGCGACTTGCGGTAGGCCATGTAGGCGATGGTCAGGCCGGAGACGTCGGCGATGTTCTCGCCGGAGGTCAGCTTGCCGTTGACGTGCAGGCCCGGCAGCGGCTCGTAGGCGCTGTACTGCGCGGCGAGCTTCTGCGTGGCTTCGGCGAAGTGCTTGCTGTCTTCCGGCGTCCACCAGTTGTGCAGTTTGCCCTGGCCGTCGAATTCGGCGCCGGTGTCGTCGAAACCGTGGCTGATCTCGTGGCCGATCACCGCGCCGATCGCGCCGTAGTTCGCGGCCGGGTCGGCGTCGGGATCGAAGAACGGCTTGTCGAGGATCGCCGCGGGGAAGTTCATCGCGTTCTGCAGCGGCAGCTGCACCGCATTGACGGTCTGCGGGGTCATCCACCATTCGCCGGCGTCGACCGGCTGGCCGAGCTTGCCGATCTGGTGGCGGTATTCCTGCAGTTCCGCACGCAGGCGGTTGCCGAGCGCGTCGTCGGCGCGGATCTCCAGCTTGGCGTAATCGCGCCAGCGCTCGGGATAGCCGACGCCGACCCGCATCGACTTGGCCTTCTCGCGCGCCTTGGCCTTGGTCTGCGCCGACATCCACGCCAGCGAGTCCACGCGTTCGTCGAACGCGGCGAGGATGTTGTGCACCATCTCCTCGACCTTGGCCTTGGACGAGGCCGGGAAGTATTTCTCCGCGTACAGCTTGCCGACCGCGTCGCCGAGCGCGGCGCTGGTCGCGTCGAGCGCGCGCTTGCCGCGCTCGCGCGCCTGCGGGGTGCCGGCCAGGGTGGTGCCGTGGAAACCGAACGCCAGATCGGTATAGGCCTTGGGCAGTTCGCCGGGGCCGCGCAGGGGTTCGTTCCAGGCGGCGTGGTCGAGCGCGTGGAAGGTCAGGTAGTCCTGCCACGCCGGCAGCGGTTCGCTGCCGACCAGGCGGGCGATGCCGGCGATCGCGCCGGGCTGCCAGGCGACGACGGTTTTCTGCGCCGACAGTCCGGCCGCGTCGAAGAACGCGGTCCAGTCGATGCCCGGCGCGCGCTGCGCGAACGCGGCGGCCGGCCACGGGTTGTTCGACTTGTGCACGTTCTGCGAATCGATCACCGGCGCGTGCGCCTTGGCGATCTTGGTTTCCAGCGCGAGGATCGCCTTGGCCTTGGTGTCGGCGTCGGCGACGCCGGCCTGCTTCAACAGCGCGGCGATGTAGGTTTCGTAGGCGGCGCGGGTCGCTGCCATGTCCTTGTCCTGCGACAGGTAGTACTCGCGGTCGGGCATGCCCAGGCCGCCCTGCATCAAGGTGGCGACGTAGGCCGCCTCGTCCAGGCTCTTGGCGACGAACACGCCGAACAGGTTGTCGGTGTGGAAGTTGGTCGCGTTGAGCGGATCGGTATCGGCGCGCACGCCGGCGCCGAGCACGCGCGAGAGGTCGGCGCGCGAGGCGATGGCCTTGATCGAATCCAGTTGCGGTTGCAGCGACTGAAGGCCGCGCTTCTCGATCCCGGCCTCGTCCATGTAGGCGGCGTGGAAGTCGGCGATGCGGCGCGCGTCGCTGCCGTCGGCGGGCTTGCTCGCGGCCAATTGCGCGATCAGTTCGGCGTTGCGCTTCTCCGCGGTTTCCAGCAGCACGGTGAACGCGCCGTAGTTGGAGCGGTCGGCGGGAATCTCGAAGTTCTTGCGCCAGCCGCCGTTGGCGAAGGCGTCGAAGTCGTCGCCGGGCTTCACCGACTTGTCCATGCCGGCGAGATCGACGCCCGACACCGGCGTCGCCGCTGCGGCGGGCGCCGCGGCCGCGGGCTTGGCGGGCTCGGGCGCGGACGCTTCGTTGCCGGCCGGCTTGCACGCGGCGAGGCCGCCGGCGAGCGCCAGCGCCAAGCCGAAGGAGAGGAGGTTGGGACGCAGGGACATGGGCGTGATTCCGTGGCGGAAGCATAGGGACGCGGCCGACGGGCGCTTGCCGGCGTCTCGCCGCCGCCGGTGCGGGCGGCGCTGGACCGGCGGTCGGCGCGCGGCCGGTCGCGGGGAACGGGGAACGAGGAGCGGGCCGACAGGCGACGGCCTTCGAATAGCCGGCGCATTGTGCGCCAGCCGGTCCCGGGGCTGGAAGTGCGTGAAGTCCGCGGGCCTTTTGCCGGCGCGCGCGCGACCGGCGGCCGGCGGCGCGGTGGCGGCCGCGATGGCGGCCGCCACGGTCGTGGCATGACGACGCGGTAGCGCTGCCGCGCAGGCGACGATCATGGGCGCCGCGGCGAAACCGACAGACCCGGCAAAACGCGGGCCTGCCGATCCCCGTCCCGATGTCGCGGCGGTGCGAGGATCGGCGAACGTCGCCGCGGAGCGCCGGCGAGGGGACGTTCGGGAGCGTCGGGTCGACTTCGACCCATCGCGCCCGCGAGCCGCGCGTTCAGTCGCCGTCGGAATCCTGCGACAGATCGCAGAAGCCGCCCTGGGCATCGCACAGGTTCGGATACCACTTGCTGGCGGTGCCCTTCTCGATCTCCGGCCGCATCTCGGAGATCACGCTGTCGACCAGCTTCTTGATGTTGTCCGCTTGGGTCAGGTCGAGCTTGCAGTCCTGGCCGTCGTTCTTCTTCTTCATGTAGCGGGCTTCGATCTCGGCGCTGTACTTGATGTGGCTGCCGCGATGGATCGGCAGTGGCGTGGCCATCGCGCTCTGGGTGACGGCGTCGGATGGCAGCGCGATCAGGTTGGCCGCGCTGTCGGAACTCCAGACCTGGTTGAGCGGGGTCTTGTACGCATCGGGCAGCGCCCGCACCTGCGCCATCGGAAACACGTGATGGGCCTGCATCTTGTCGTTGACGCTCAGGCCGAGCAAAGACCTGCGCCGGTCGCCGTTGGTCATGAGGTTGGGATAGCTCTGCAGGCCCGCGTTCTGCTCGGAATCGCCGAGCGGGCCGACGTGCGCGCGCGGGTGCGGCGAGGCGGCTTCGCGGTCGAGGGCCGCTCGTTCGGCTTCGAGCAGGTTCAACGGCGAGGGATCGCCGGTGGCGGGCCAGTCTGCGCAGTTCACTTGCGCCGAGGCGGTCGCGCACGCCATCGACAGGGCGAGCGCGGCCAGCGCGGTGGCGGTCTTGCGGGGTGGGGGAATGAGGCGCATGTGATCTCCTTTCACATAGGGTCGATGGCGAGCCGGGGCATCGGCTCTGGCGGCGGACCGGCATCGATTTACGCTTGCGGCGCATGCATCGCGGCGCCGATCGCAGGATGCGATCGGTCCGCGGTCATGCATTGCATTGCGTCGTGCTGCGCATGCGCCGCGATGCGCGATGCCGTCCGGCCATTCGTTATCGGCAAGCGCGCGGGAAATGGCAACGACGTAGTTCACTCATTGGCGATCGGCATCATGAAGATCGTGACTGTCATGACGTGGCGCGCGGATTCAGGCACGCAGGCGATGTTCGCTTCGCGTTGTCTTCATCGAGCTGAAGACGCGGTGGCCCACGCGAGGGTCGCGACATCGCGGTGCGCAACCATGGCCTCGCTTCACCTTGCAACGCGGGGCGTCGGTCTGCAGACGCGCGCCCGCAGTCAGGTCCGTCAATTCGTTGCGATGAGCAAACGCGGCGCGCGGCGCTCAACGCGCGGCGCGCGGGCGATTCGTGCGCGGTTGCGCTTGCCGCAGGCGCATCGGCTCGTACGGCGTCCAGTCCACGCACATCAAGGTGAAGTCCTGGTCGGCCGGCACCAGCGTCGGGCCTTGAGTGGCGGCGAAGGTGCGCACGGTGTAGACGATGTTGGCGTCGTAGTCCGGGCCAACGGTGTCGGAGTACTGGCTGGGCTTGATGCTGGGCTGCATGGAGATGCTTGAGGCCTGCGCGGCGCCGTCGCTGAGGCTGGCGTTGCAGATGCCTTGGGTGAACGAGTAAGTGTAAACCCCGGATTCCTCGTCGATCTCCGAGTCCAGCGGATAGCCGACGCTGACCCGGTAGACGCCGGGAGCGACGCGTACGGAAGACGAGCCGGCGTAGCAGTCCGCGCCGTAGCGATAGGCCCGCAGCGAGCCGTCGGCATTGATGTACGCGGCGCATTTGGCGTGCGCGAGCGGCGCGGCGATGGTCGCGGCGACAAGAACGGCGAGCGCGGCCCGGGCGCGAAGTCCGCGGCCGGTGCGTCGCGTCGATGGCGTCGATGGAGTGTTCATGCGCGTGAGGCTCCTCGCCGAAGCGGCGGCAGCGCCGGCTCGCCGGCCGATGCCCGCCATCAGTTGATGCAGAGCATCGAGAAATCTAGGTCGGCCGGGACCAGGGTCGGGCCCGTGCCGGCGGCGAAGGTGCGCACCGTGTAGGTGACGCGGCCGTTGTGCGTCGACGGGACCGGCTGCGGCGACATGGGCGGCTTGAAGTCCGGAACCATTTTCACGCTGGCCGCGCCGGCGTGCTCGCTGCCGGCGCTGATCGTGCAGATGCCGGGGTGGAACGTGCGGATCGGCGCGCCGGTGGCCGGATCGGTGTCGTCCATGAGCGGATAACTCACTCCGACCGTATAGACCCCGGTGGCGATGCGCGTGGGCCAGCCGATCCAGCAGTCGCCTTCGCCGCGTACCGCCTGGACGGTGCCGTCGGCGTTGATATAAGCGTTGCAGGTGCCGTATGCGGACGCGAGCGCCGGCATCAGCGCGGCCAGTGCGAGGCCGCATGCGGCGTAGCGGCGAAGCGCGGCGGCGGTGTCGCGCTTCGGCCCGGGTGCGGCGTGCGTGGTTTTCATGCGCGCGGATCTCCCATCGATATCGCCGCATCGACGGCGTCGGCGCGGCCACCAAGGTGCGCGGCGATCATGGTCGCGGGCGTTGCCCGTGTCTGTGATCGAGCGCCTCGTTGTCCGCGGCGGATTGCGCGTTCTGGGAGGCCGCTCGCCGTTTCTCGGCGCGTGCCGATACGACAACGCAGCCGCGGCGATATCAGTCCGGCACGACCTGATGGATCTCGAACCAGTCGTCGAACTCGTTGTCCTGCGCGGTCGGGAAATCCGCGGGCAGGTCGGTCAGCAGCTCGCCGCCGGTGGCGTTGTCCGCCGGCAACACGTGGCGGTCGTACATCGGCGTCGGCAGCGCGGGCAGGCGCAGGTCCGAGGAAAACGACGCCACCGGCTGGATCGGATAGCTGTCCATGTTCTTCAGCGCCTGCAGCGGCGTTCGATCGACGGGCTTGTCGATGCGCACCGCGCGCCAGTCGATGCGGATGAATTCCGGCGCGTAGGCGTACAGGTGCGCGTCGTCGGTCTCGGACGGATCGGACAACGGGTTCTTCGACGCGCGCACGCAGTAGTACACGCCGTACCAGTGATCGCGCTGGGCCTGTTCCTCGTAGCGGCGGCAGGCGTCGAGGTAGTTGTCGATGTATTGCTCGACGGTGGCGTGGTTGGGATTGGCGATGGTGGTCAGCGGCACCAGGTTGCGCCAGGTGTCGCCGCGCCCGTGCCAGCGGCCGTTGACCAGATGGCCGCGGATCCAGCCCGGCGGGCGGTCGCCGACGAAGGTGTCGGGCGGGCCGCCGGCGAGCACGCGGTCCCACGGCGCGCCGCCCACCGACGGATAGTTGGTCTGCTGCGCGTCGGGCATCTTGAGGTCCGGTCCCAGCACCGCCGCCGCCCAGCTCGCGCCGAAGTCGGCGATCTGGCGCCGGGCGAGCGCGCCTGCGCCGGCGCGGATGTTGAGGAAGATCGGCGTGTTCGGGCTCCAGCGCTTGCGGTCGTAGACGATGCGGCTCATGGCGTCACCTGGGGTGTGTGCGATCGGCCCGGCGGGCGATCGGTGCGGCGCTACCTGCGCGGGAAACGGCGCGCGGCCCGCGTCGTCCCGCGCAGCGTCGCGGAGCGAGGGCGCCGCGGCGGGGCGCCGGATGGGCCGGCACAGGGAAAACGCGCGCGGCGTCGCGGCGTGAAAGCGGCCGGGTCCGGCGCCGCCGGTGTCGGGCGCGGGCGGCGGGGCGATGGGCGCCGCTCGCGGCGGGGTGACAGCGCGAAGCCCGCCACTACAATGCCGCATCGCACCCCCGGAACGCCGCAATGGAACCCCACGTCGATCCTGCCGCGGCACCCGGCCCCGGCGCCGTTTCCACGCTTGCGGCGACGTCGCTGAGAGCGCCGCCGGCGCGCATCGCGGCCTGGCTGTTCGCCGCGGCGGCGCTGTTCCTGGTGCTGAAGTTCGGCCTGCTCAGCGCGCTGCTGTCGGGGTTGCTGGTGTTCCAGCTGGTGCATACGCTCGCGCGCCTGGCCGACCGGCGGATCAAGGGGCAGTGGGCGCGGCTGTTCGCGGTGATGCTGATCGCGGCGCTGGTGGTCGGCGGCCTGACCCTGGCGACCCTGGGCCTGATCGCGTTCTTCCGCGCCGACACCGGCGGCGAGCAGGCGCTGCTGGCGCGGCTGATGGACGTCATCGACGCCTCGCGCGCGCAGGTGCCGGCCTGGGCCCAGCCCTACCTGCCGGAAGACCTCAGCGACCTGCAGCGCGCGCTGAGCGCGTGGCTGGACGAGCACCGCGGCGAGTTGAGCCTGGTCGGCGCCGAAGCGGTGCAGCTGGGCGCGCGGCTGGTGATCGGCATGGTGCTCGGCGCGATGATCGCGCTGCAGGACGAACTGCAGCCGCTCAAGCTCGGTCCGCTGGGCTCGGAAATGCTGGCGCGCGCCGCGCGCCTGTCCGACGCGTTCCGCCGGGTGGTGTTCGCGCAGATCAAGATCTCCGCGCTCAACACCGCGTTCACCGCGGCCTTCCTGCTGATCGTGCTGCCGTTGTTCGGCGTGCACCTGCCGATGGCCAAGACCCTGGTGGTGCTGACCTTCGTGGTCGGGCTGCTGCCGGTGGTCGGCAACCTGATCTCCAACACCCTGATCACCGTGGCCGGTCTGTCGGTGTCGGTCTACGTCGCCGCGGCGGCGCTGCTGTATCTGGTGCTGATCCACAAACTCGAATACTTCCTCAACGCGCGCATCGTCGGCGGCGAGATCCAGGCGCGCGCATGGGAGCTGCTGCTGGCGATGCTGATGATGGAAGCCTTGTTCGGCATGCCGGGGCTGGTGGCCGCGCCGATCTACTACGCCTACCTCAAGCGCGAACTGGTCGAGCAAGGCTGGATCTGAGGCCGCGCGGGCCGCGCCCGCGCCGTTGATCTGCGACGCGGCACCGAACAGCCGGGCCGCGCGGCTCGCGCCTGCGCGCGCAGGCGGTTGCATCCGAAACGAACCGATGCGCGTTGGGTCCATCGCGCGGCGACGCGTGCGCGGCCGACGTCATCGCGGTCCGCGCAGCGTGCGCGGGAGCGCTGCGAATCGCCAAGGCGTTCAGTTTCTGTTTCGCAAAAACGCCTTGTATCGAGTGGGGTGTCGCGGAGAAAAAACGTTCTGGATATTAGACGGGTCGCATTTTCTGTGACCTACGTCGCTGGTACGCGCGGCCCGGTCGGCGGCGCCAGTTCATCGCGTTGCGCCGGCCGCACGATCCGTGCGGCGCGGCCGCAAGGAGAAGCAGTGAATCCGAAAGCGCTCATCGCAGCGAGGGCGGTGCGGACCGGCGCGGCCGCGCCGCGCGCATTCGCGGACGAATCGGCGGGAGGTCGGATGTTGGCGGCGGCGCGTTCGCGCGCGAGCGGCGACGATCATCCGCATCCGCGCTCGGCACAGACGCGGACCCGGCTCGACGACGCGCAGTGGCGGGCCATCGCCGCGCGCCTGCCGCCGACGTTGACCCGGCGCGCGCAACGCAACGCCCCTCGCTATCGGCGCTTCGTCGAGGACGTGCTGCAGGTCGCCGCCGGCGACCTGCGCTGGCGCGAACTGGAGCCGAACGCGGGCAGCTGGCGCACGGTGTACATGCGTTTCCTGCGCTGGTGCGAGGACGGCGTGTGGGACGGCGTGATCGATGCGTTGCAGGCCGAGCCGGAGCTGGCCCGGGCGCTGCGCCGGCGCGTGGACGAGCATCGGCGCGCGAGCGGACGGCGCCGGCAGACCGCGGCGCCGAAGACCGACGCCGCCGCGCGCGCGCACCGACGCGGCGACCGCGCGCGCTGACGCGCGGGCCGGCGCGTTCATGTACCGCCGCGCAAGCCGGCGCATCCACGCGCCGCCGCGCAAGCCGGCGCATCCACGCGCCGCCGCGCAGCGCGGCGCGAAATGTTACCCGGAATACATTTGCATCCCGATGGTGGGGAGCGAGCGGAGCCGGCGCGTTTCTAATGAGGACGACGCGCGCTTCGCCGGCGCGAGTGGTCCGGGCCGCGCACGCGGCACCGTCCCGACCAACGCCGACGCGCGCCGCGATGCGCGGCCGCGGCGCGGACCCAATCCCCTGGAGATCAGCAATGAAGCGTGCTTCCGCAATCGCGTTCGCCCTCGCCCTGGCCGTGCCCGGCGCGTGTTTCGCCGCCGACGGCACCGTCCACTTCGAAGGCTCGGTGATCGCGCCGACCTGCGTGCTCACCAACGGGCCGTCGCCGGCCGACATCCGGGTCAAGCTGCCCGCGGTCGCGGTGTCGGCGCTGTCGGCCGCCGGCGAAGTCGCCGGCCGCACGCCCTTCATCATCCGCGTCGCCGACTGCGATGCCAGCACCACCCAGATCCAGACCTTCTTCGAGCCGGGTCCGACCATCAACACCAGCAACAACAACCTGACCCTGCAGGGCGGCGCCGGCACCGCCGGCAACGTCGAGCTGCAGGTGCTCAACGCCGATTACTCGCAGGTGCTGCTCGGCAATCCGCTGGCGCTGCAGAACAGCCAGCAGGTCGCGGTCGATACCGGCGGCGCCGCGCTGCGCTATTACGCGCAGTATTTCGCGACCGGCGCGGCGACCGCCGGCTCGGCGAACAGCAGCGTCACCTTCACCATGATCTACCAGTAAGTCCCCCATCCCATCTGCGTGCCGCCGACGACGGCCGGAGCGACGCTCCGGCCGCGACGGGCGCGGCATGTCCGGAACAACCCGAGGAGTTGGCGGTATGCGACAAGATTGGAAGAAGCAGACGGCGCTGTGCGTGGCCACCCTGGCCGCGCTGTCGGCCGGCGCGGCGCAGGCGCAGCAGGGCGACCCGCTGTATCGGTATCAGTGGCACCTGATGAACTACGGCCAGGCGGTGATCGGCGATACCCGGCCGGTCTCGGGCATCGACATCGGCATCGACGACCTGCACGACTACAACATCCGCGGCAAGGGCGTGATCGTCGGCGTGCTGGATCGCGGCATCGAGATCGCCCACCCCGACATCGCCGCGAACATGGTCCCCAACGGGTCGTGGAACTTCATCAACCAGACCCACGACACCACCCCGACCAACGGACAAGCGCATGGCATGGCCGTCGGCGGCATCATCGGCGCGGTCGGCTGGAACGGCATCGGCGTGCGCGGCGTGGCGCCGAGCGCGCGGCTTAAGAGCTTCAACTTCCTCGATGCCGGCGGTTCCAACGACCAGGTCCGCTATGCGTGGTGGGATGGCGCGCTGGCCAAGGACCAGGACGTGTCCAACAACAGCTGGGGGCCGGGCTTTCCGATCTTCCTGCCGACGATCTCCGAGAACGAGCTGGCGGCCTGGGAGAACCCGATGTCGGCCACCCGCGGCGGACGCGGCGTGGTGTACGTCAAGGCGGCGGGCAACAGCTTCAGCTACGTGGGCGGGTCGTCGTTCCGCAACGGCGAAAACCTGTGCGCCGCGAACCGCCCGGCGGTCGGCTGCAGCCAGTCGATCTTCGCCAGGGAATCCAACTTCTTCAACGTCATCACCGTGGCCGCGGTCAATGCCGCCGGCAGGCGCTCCAGCTACTCCACGCCCGGCGCGTCGATCTGGGTCTCGGGCCTGGGCGGCGAGTACGGCTGGGAACGCGCGACCCTGGCTGCCCAGCAGACCACGCCGGAGGACCAGGCGGCGCTGGCGCGGTTGTCGGCGGTGAACTTCGACCCTGCGATCATGACCACCGACCTGTCCGGCTGCGCCCTGGGCTACAACACCAATCAGGTCCGGCCGGCGACGACGTGGTCGCACGACAACGTCAACCGCCTGGAGTCCGACCAGTCGGCGATCGACAACACCTGCAACTACGCCGCGACCATGAACGGCACCTCGGCCGCGTCGCCGACCGTCAGCGGCGTGGTCGCGTTGATGCTGCAGGCCAATCCCAAGCTGAGCTTCCGCGACGTCAAGTACATCCTCGCCACCACCGCGCGCCAGATCGATCCGCAACAGGCGCCGGTCGTCGACGCCGCCGGCAACGTGCTCGCGGCGGGCTGGACGGTCAACGCCGCTGGACGTCCCTTCAGCGCCTGGTACGGCTTCGGCCTGGCCGACGCGACGATGGCGGTGACCCGCGCCACCGGCTTCAAATCGCTCGGGACGTTGCTCGACAGCGGCTGGCAGCGCGCGGCGCTGGCCCAGGCGCAGCCGATCGGCAACACCGCGGCGCCGGCGCGCGCGACCATCCGCATCGCCGGCGGCGCCGCGCGCATCGAAGGCGTGCAGATCGGCTTCGACACCAGCGCGCCGGCCCGCAACGCGTATCCGTATGTCGCCACGACCGTGCGGATCACCTTGATCTCGCCGAGCGGAACGCGCGCGATCGTGCTGCCGCCGGGATCGCTGCCGGTCAACGACGGCGGCACCCTGAGCGCGTCGCTGGCGTCGGTCAACGCCTTCCTCGACGAACCCGGCAACGGCGACTGGACGCTGGAAGTCGCCGACACCGCGTTGGCGGCGGGTGCCGCCGCCAACGCCAACCTGTCTTCGTTCAAGATCCGAGTCCTGGGGCGCTGAACATGAAAATCCAAACCCAAACCTTGTACGGCGCGCTGCTGGCCGTCGCGTTCGCACCGGCCCTGGCCCAGAACGCCGCCTCGCCGGCCGAACTGACCCAGGCGGCGACCGGCCCGGCGTTCACGGTCGGCTCGACCGAGTTCCGCCTGGCGCCTTCGGCGGTGGTGCGCCCGGCCGACCCCAGCGCCGCTAGCGCGGGCATCGGCCTGCCCACCGCCGGCTACACCGTGGACCTGCCGGCGAAAGCCACGGCCGCGCGCGCGCAGGCGCAGTCGACCAGCAACCCAGGCGGGCTGGTCGCCGCGGCGCCCGCGGGCGGCGGCGAGAATCTCGCCGTCGCGGTGTCCGCTTCGGGCGGCACGGTGATCGTCAAGCCCGAGCTCGACGTCTACATCACCCACATCGGCGTGGTCGATGCCCTGGTCAAGGACAGCGGCGGCACGCTGCTGTACTCCTCCGACATCGGCGGCAAGGCGACCATCGGCTTCGGCTCGGTGGATCAGGCGATGGCGGCGCGCGAGCGGATCCTGGGTCGCGCGGGCGTCAAGGACGTGGCCCCGGTCTTGCTCGAACAGCGCCAGGTCGCCTGGTAAGGCGCCTTCCGCGGCGCCGGCCGTAAGCCCGGCGCCGCGATGAAGGCAAGGCGTTCGCGGCGCGCCGGCGACGGCCCGCGCATCGGTCGTGGTGCGCGGGTTCTCGACGGCGCGGCGCGTGCGCGCGGCGAAGAGATCGATCGAAATGCATTCTCCGATCCCAATGCATGGCCCGCTCGAAAAGCCGGGCGAAGCGCGGGCCGCGGCGCGCGCGCCGGCCGACGATGAGGCCGGATTCGTGCGCTTGAGCGAACACGAGTGGGCTCAGTTCGTCGAGGTCGCCCGCACCCTGATCCAACTGCGCCCGGCCGAAGAGGACAACACCCGCCGCTTCGTCGAGGCGGTGTTGACGGTGATGTCCGGCCGGCGCTTCTGGGCGCAGCTGCCGAGCGAACGCTTCGGCAAATGGTATCTGCACCATCACCGCAACCTGCGCTGGCTGGAACGCGGGGTGTGGCTGGCGCTGGCGCAGCGCGGCGCGTTCGGGTCCGAACGTTCGCGGCAGATGATCGGGTTCGTCGAGCGCCAGCGCGCGAGCCTGCAGCGCCAGCGCGCGCGCAGGCGGGCGCGGCTGTTGTCGAAGGACGGTTGAATCGCGGCGCCCGCGCGGGACACGGCGCGGGACAACGGCGGTTGCGGCGTGCCGGCGTTGTCGCGACCGCGCTGCCAGGCCTCGCGACATCGAGCGTATGCGTTGAGCGCGGCGGCGAGAGCCGCCGGCGTTCAGCACGGCAGGTTGCACGAACTCGCGCAGTACGCGGCCTTCTGCGCGCGCGAGTAGAACGTCGACACGCAAAAGCCGTTCGCGACCCAGGCGCCGCAGCGACTGTGCTTGTCGTGGCAGGCCGGCATCGGATTGGGCAACTGCAGCCCGGGATAGCCGCCTTCGGCCGCGTCGGCGTCCGCGCGCGCCGTGTTCGCGGCGTGCGCCCTCGCGCCGCGCCGGGACATGCCCGCTTCGGCCGGGCCGATGCGATACGCCTGCCGATAACCGGAAGCGGTCGTGGACACGCCGACGATCCAGGCGCCGTTCGGGCTCATCGCCGCGGGCAGGTTGGTGTGGCCGCCGAGCGTGCCGAGATCGCGCATGTCGTCCTCCGGCGTCCACGAGAACGCGATCTGCGCGCCCTGCGCGGTCTCGGTCATGCCGAGGATGCGGCCGTCGTCGGCGATCTGGCGCGCGTAGGCCTGGCTGCCGCCGAGCAGGCCGAGGTCGAGGCCGTCCTCGTGCGCCGGCGCATCGGCCGGCGCCCAGACGAAGCTGCGCGCGCGGCCGTCGCTGGCGATGTAGTTGCCGGCGACCAAGCCGGCGGCGTTGATGTCGGCGGCGAACACCTGCTGGCCCTGCGCGGCTTCGCGCGGCAGGCCGCGCAGCAGCGCCGGCGCGGCCAGCGTCGGCAGCCAGCGCACCGCGGCCATGTCGCCGGCCGCATCCTCGCAGGTACCGGCGATGTGGCCGGACGCGGCCACCGCGACGGCGATGCAGCCGCCGCCGCTGGCGATGCCGGGCAGCATCGCGACGCCGTATCCGCCCAGCGCGTTCGGCGTCCAGCGCACCGCGACCGTACCGCCCTGGCGCAGATCGCAACTGCCGACCGCGACCGGCGCGGGCGCCGGGTCCAGCGCCATGACCCGGCATTGGGTCACCGGCGACAGCAGCGGCGGCAGCATTCCGGGCACCGGCAACGCGGTGGCGGCGGTGCGGTCGCTTTTCCAGATCACCGGGAAGTCGCGGCCGCCGGGACTGGTGCTGACGCCGACGACGGCGCCGGCCGGGTTGATCGCCGTCGCCATCGCGCGGTCGTCGCCGATGCGGCCGTTCAACAGTTGCGGCGCGGCCGCCGGCAGCGACGGCGTGCGCCACGCCACCGGCCGCCGTTCGCCGGCGTCGCCGAGTTCGCAATTGCCGGCGATCTGCCCGTCGCGGGCGATGCCCAGCGCTTCGCAGACGCCGTCGAGTTGCAGTCCGCGCAGCGGCAACGCCACGACGCTGCCGGCGGCCCAATAGGTCGGCAGGAAATCGCCGGCGGCGTTGCGGCATTGGCCGGCGGCCGCGCCGCTGTCGTTGACGCTGGCGGCGGTGCAGGCGCCGCCGCCGAGACCGCCCAGCGCGGTCGGCGCGGCCTGCGCGGCGGGGATGGCTAGCGCGGCCAGCAGCGCGGTTTGCAGGAACGGATGCGAGGCGAATCGGCGCATGGACGTTGCTCCAGCGAAGCGGTTGCGGGAGACGAAACGGGGCGGTGCCCGCGGGTGCTGCGGAACGATCCTAGTCGGCGTCTGTGCGGGCGCTCGAAAGCGCATCACAAGGTGAGGGTGGGTGAGGGCGCGAAGGCGGGCCGCGCTCGGCGACGTGTTCGCGCCGTGACGGTTGCTCGCGTACGAGGCGCGGCTTCGTCGCGGTGCGGCAACGCGGATGCGCACGCATGACGCGCCCGCTTCGCGCGCAGCGTCGAAACCGACGCGATCCGCCATGCGTTGTGCTCGCGCTCAGCAGGCGGCGCCGCGCCCGGCCGTCGCCGCATCTGCGAACGATTCAGCCTCGCCGGGGCTTTTTCGCGCCGCGCTAACGCCGGCCGCTCCAGTTTGTAGCGGTACGCATTCGAACGCGCCCTACGGCGGGCGCCCACTACGGCTTCGACCGGTTCATTCAAGGAGAAACGGCATGACCATGCGCATTGCAGGCATCGCAGCTCTGGCGTTCGCGTTGGCCGGCGCTTTCGCCGCCCAACCGGCCCGCGCCGCTGGCGCCGAGACCAAGTGCCACATGACCTTCGACACTTCGGGCTGGGCGGTCATCTACAAGCACATCAACGGCAGCGGCCGCGTCACCTGCGACAACGGCGAGACCGCCAAGGTCAAGATCCACGTCCGCGGCGCCGGCCTGACCGCGGGCAAGTACAGCATCGAGAACGGCAAGGGCGAGTTCACCAAGCTCAACAGCATCAGCGAGATCTACGGCACCTACGTCACCGCCGGCGCCAACGCGGGCGTGGTCAAGAGCGCGGAAGGCCTGGTCATGACCAAGGGCCAGGTGTCGCTGGCGGTGAGCGGCACCGGCCGCGGCTTCAATCTCGGCGTCGATGTGAGCGGCTTCGAGATCGTGCGCGCCAAGTAAATCCGGCGCGCATCTCCGGCGACGCGGCCGCGCTGGCTGCCTCGCCGATCGCAGCAACCAGGGCGCCGCGAGGCGCCCTGGTCGTTTGCGGTGTGCGAGCGCGGGATCGCGCTCGGCGCGCGCCGTCGCGCCTTGCGTCGGATCGCCGTCGTTGCGCGGTGGGCGCCGGCCGGCCGCGGCGAATACTGTATCCGCGCCGGCCGTGCGCTGGCGCGCGTTTGTTTCAACGCCCGCGTCCGCGGCTGGCGCGCACGGCGATATTGCCCAGCAACATCGCCGGGTGCCCAGCCCAATCGCCTTCACGCCGCGAGCGTGCGCGCGTCACGCATCGGCGCGAAAAGCGCCGAAGTGGCGGCCCGGCGCGCGCGCGCGGCCTTGCGCTCGCCTAGGATCGGAGCGCCTCCAGCGCGCCCGGGACAGCGTCGCCGGAGGAAGGCGGGAACCGCCATCGCGAATCCTTCCGGTGTGTTCGTGCGCCGCACAGCGTTGCGGCGCGCGGCTGCGTCGTGTCCCGCCTGTGTGGGGTGTCCTCCACCCCGCAAGGAGAAGAGCCATGAAACAGCTGATGCGGGTCGCCGCATTCCTGGTCGCGTCCCTGTTCGCCGGCGGCGCCTGGGCGCAGAACTGGCAATTGGTCTGGAGCGACGAGTTCAACGGTTCGATCGGGCCGGACTGGGTGTTCGAGACCGGCAACGGATCGGGCGGCTGGGGCAACAACGAACTCGAATACTATCGGCGCGAGAACGCCGGCATCGAGAACAACGCGCTGGTGATCACCGCCAAGCGCGAGGACTTCGGCGGCTTCCGCTACACCTCGTCGCGGATGAAGACCCAGGGCATCCGCAACTTCCGCTACGGCAAGATCGAAGCGCGCATGCGGCTGCCGTCGTTCATGGGCGCGTGGCCGGCGTTCTGGGCGCTGGGCTCGAACCTGCCGCAGGTCGGCTGGCCCGATTCGGGTGAGATCGACATCATGGAGCACGTCAACAACGAAGACCGCACCTACGGGACGATCCACTGGCGCGACCACAACGGCAACTACGCCCAGTACGGCGGCAACACGCCGGTCAACGTCGCCGACTGGCACGTCTACGCGATCGAGTGGGACGCCAACGCGATCCGCTGGTACGTCGACGGCAACAAGTTCCACGAGGCCAGCATCCAGGGCAGCGTCAACGGCACCGAGGAATTCCACCGCGACTTCTTCTTGCTGCTGAACTTCGCCATCGGCGGCAACTGGCCCGGCTTCAACGTCGACGAGAGCAAGCTGCCGGCGAAGATGCACGTGGACTACGTGCGCGTGTACAGCGGCGGCGGCAGCAACCCGGGCCCGAGCACGACGCTGGAAGCGGAGAACTTCAGCGCGCAGAACGGCGTGCAGGTCGAGGCGTGCTCGGAAGGCGGCTACAACGTCGGCTGGATCGAGGCCGGCGATTGGATGGCCTACAACAACGTCAACTTCCCCAGCAGCGGCAGCTACCGGATCGAGTACCGCGTCGCCAGCCCCGGCGGCGGCGCGCTGTCGGCGGATCTCAACGCCGGCGCCACCGTGCTCGGACAGTTGAACGTGCCGGCGACCGGCGGTTGGCAGAACTGGACCACGGTGTCGCACACGGTCAACGTCAACGCCGGCACCTACAACTTCGGCGTGTTCGTCCAGCAGGGCGGCTGGAACATCAACTGGATCCGCATCACCAAGCTGTAAGCGCGACGCGCTAGCGCAGCCAGCGCAACGGGCGCCGCCGAGGCGGCGCCCGTTGTCGCGCGCGCGGATCAATCCCGGGGAACGCGGCGGACGAAATACAGCAGTCACGGGAACGGCGGATGAGGCAGGTGCGCATCGCCCTGAGTCGGCTGCATCGGGGCTCAAGCCCCCCGGAACGCCCTGCGTGCGTTATCGTAACTTTTGTGGTTACATGTAGTTTCCGGCCCGGGCCGAAACTCCTGCACGCGCATGAATACCCCCGATTCCGCGTTTTCCGATGCCGCCGCCGTGGCCGGCTATGCCGAACGCACCGCGCGCCTGGTTCCCGGCCTACGCGACCTGCAGCGCATGGCCGCGCTGCTGCTGGCCGAGCGCGCGCCGGCCCAGGCGCGGGTGATGGTGCTCGGCGCCGGCGGCGGGCTGGAGCTGAAGGTGTTCGCCCAGGCGCAGCCGCAGTGGCGCTTCGACGGCATCGATCCGTCGGCGGAAATGCTGCGGCTGGCGCGCGCGGCGCTGGGGCCGCTGGCCGCGCGCGTGGCGTGGCACGAAGGCTATGTCGACACCGCGCCGACCGGGCCGTTCGACGCGGCGGCCTGCCTGCTGACCCTGCATTTCCTGGCCGAGGACGAACGCCGCCGCACCGTCGCCGAAGTCCATCGCCGGCTCGCGCCGGGCGCGCCGTTCGTCGTCGCCCACCACAGCTTCCCCAACCAGGACCCGGCGATGGACCGCTGGCTGGCGCGCAACGCCGCGTTCGCGATCGCCAACGGCGTCGCCCCGGCGCAGGCGCTGGGCGGCATCGAGGCGTTCAAGCAGCGCCTGCCGGTGTTGCCGCCGGCCGTCGACGAAGCGATCTTGCGCGAGGCCGGTTTCGCCGACGTCGAGTTGTTCTATGCCGGGCTCACGTTCAAGGGCTGGGTCGGCTACAAGGCCTGAGTACACGAGGTAGCAGCCGAACGCCGCAACCGGCCTCGGGTATCCTGCATCGCGACACGCACGAGGCCGGGAGCCGCGCGATGCACAAGCCAGCGCCCGCCAGCGGGCCCGATGCGCACGCCGTTGCGGCGGATGCAGCGTTCGCACAAGGACAGGCATGAATCCGAAACCCGAGCGCGCGCGCCCGGCGCCGTGGATCGCGCCGCTGGCGTACGGCGTTTTCGGCCTGGTCGCGGCCGGCGCGCTGGCGTTCGCGCTGGCGCTGGCGCCGTTCCAGGCGCGGCACCTGCTGGCGAACCTGTCGATGTCGCCGACCATCGAGGCCAGCGACAGCTTCCTGGTTTCGCGCCTGGCCTACCTGCGTTCGCCGCCGCGGCGGGGCGACGTCGTCGTCTTCGTCGTCGCCCCGCGCGCCAACGGCAAGCGCTACTACGCCGCGCGCATCGTCGGCGTGCCCGGCGACCGGGTGCAGATGATCGCCAGCCGCCTGCATCTCAACGGCCGCGCGGTCGCGCGCGAGCCGGTGGCGCCGCCGGGTTCGCCCGAAGCCGATTCGCCGGGCTATCGCAACAGCTTCCGCGAGCGCCTGCCCGACGGCGCGAGCTACGAAATCTACGACGCGTTCGACGATGCCCCCGGCGACGACACCGCGGCCTATCCGGTCCCGCACGGCTGCTACTTCGTGCTCGGCGACAACCGCGACAACGCGGTCGACAGCCGCGATGCGCGCACCATCGGCTGCGTGCCGCGCGAGGCCATCGTCGGCCAGGCGACCTACATCTACGATGCGGTCTGGCGGCCGCGGGTGGGGCGCAAGATCCGCTGAGCGGCGGATGCGCCTCGCGCATCGCGCCGCTCCGGCCGGCGCGCGCTGCACCGGCCGAAGCGGGAATCACAGGGTCATGCGCCAGGCCCGGTGCGGGTTGGGCACTTCGGTGAAATCGCAGGCGTATTGCTTGAGCCCGCTGCCGTTGTGGCCGGGCGCGGCGTCGACATAGCGCGAGATCACGCACAGGTTGCTGTAGTTGCTCTTGATCACCCGCCGGTCGTATGGCGCGCCGTTGTTGAGCAGCACCCATTGCTGGGTGATCGAGCCGTTACAGGTCGCCTGCTGCAGGCCGATGCCGGCCGCGGTGGAGACCGATTGCAGGTCCAGGCACAGGCCGCTCTTGACGTTGACCAGCCGCGCGATCGCCGCGGCGTTGTCGCCCTGGCGCGAGGACACGCCGATCATCTGGGTCTCCCATTGCTGGCTGGGGTCGCCGCCGCAGGTCCACAGATACACGGTGGCGCCCGGCGCGGTCGAACCGCCCGCGGCGCTGAAGCAGTAGCCGCCGATGTTGGCCTGGGGGCTGGCCATCGCGATGACGGTGGAAGCACCCGCGACCGCGTCCTGGCCGAGGCCGGCGCAGGCGAGCAGGGTGGTGGCCAGGGCGAGCGCGGCGCGGCGCGCGCAGAATCCGTCGGTCATGTCGGTCTCCGTTGACAGTGAGTGAGGCGGCGGCCTGGCGGCGCGCCGCTGTTTTCTCACTCGGGAAACGGCATGGGAACGGCTCATGCGCGCGGGCGCGGGACTGGGATCGGCGACGTCGGCGCGGCGCGCTTCGATGGTGCGCGCATCGATTGTGCGTGCTTCGACGGGACATGCGTCGATGCGGCGCGCCGCGATGCGGATCGCCTCGTTGCCGGTGCGGCGTATCGGAGTTAAGGCGCGGCGGATGGTTCTTCGCGGCGGTTGGGGTTTACCCAGCGCCTTCGGGGAGGCGCGCAATTATCTTGATCTCGAAGTCGAACCCGGCCAGCCAGTTCACTCCGATCGCGGTCCAGTTCGGATACGGCGGCTCGCCCATGACCTGCAGGCGCACCTGCTGGATCGTGTCGAATTGTCGCTGCGGATCGGTGTGGAAGGTGGTGACGTCGACGATATCGTCGAACGTGCAGCCGGCGGCGGCGAGCACCGCGGTGAGGTTGTCGAAGGCCAGTCGCACCTGCGCGGCGAAGTCGGGCTCTGGCGAGCCGTCCTCGCGACTGCCGACCTGGCCGGAGACGAACAGGAAGCCGCCGCTGCGGATCGCCGGCGAGTAGCGGTGCTGGCGATAGAGGTCGTGGCGGGTGGCGGGAAAGACGGCGTCGCGTCGGGACATGCTGCGGTTCCAGTGGGGGAGGGGCGCTGCGCGGGGCTTGCCAGCAGGCTGCAGCGCGGCCACTGTAATTCGTGCGATCCGCGGCGATAATCGTCGCCGGAACCAATTGACTCATGCATCCCATGCACGAACGCAACGGCAGCGAACTGCAGCAGATCGAAGCCTTCGCCGCGGTCGCCGAACACGGCGGCTTCGCCGCGGCGGCGCGCGCGCTCGGCCGCGACGCCTCGGTGGTGTCGCGGCGCATCGATGCGCTGGAGGCGCGGCTGGGCGTGCGCCTGCTCGCGCGCACCACCCGGCGCGTGGCCTTGACCGAGGTCGGCGCGACCTACCTGCAGCGGGTGCAGGCGATCCTGGGCGAACTGTCGGCGGCCGACATCGAGGCGCGCGAAGCCGCGGCAGCGCCGCAGGGCCTGCTGCGGCTGGCGTTGCCGGCGGCGTTCGCGCAGCGCTGGATCGCGCCGTGGCTGCCGCGGTTCCTGGCCGCTTATCCGAAGCTGCGGCTGGAGCTGTCGCACAGCGATCGTTTCATCGATCTGGTCGCCGACGGTTTCGACGCGGCGGTGCGCATCGGCGAGCTCGCCGACAGCCGGCTGGTCGCGCGGCGCCTGGCCGGGTTCGAGACGATGCTGTGCGCGGCGCCGTCCTACCTCGCCCGCGCCGGCCATCCGCAGCGGCCGGACGAACTCCAGCGCCACGCCTGCCTGGGCATGCCCAAGGCGCGGTTCTGGCCGGAGTGGAAGCTGATCAAGGGCAAGCAGCGCAGCGTCCAGCGCATCGACGCGGCGATCGTCTCCGACGACGGCGAGGGCCTGTTGGCCGCGTGCATCGAGGGCGCCGGCATCCTGCCCGCGCCGCAGTGGCTGGTCGGGTGCGAACTCGCGCAGGGACGGCTGACGCGGGTGCTGCCGCAGTGGCGCATGGACTACGACGGCGCGATCCACGTGGTGCTGCCGCCGGGACGGCTGGTGCCGGCGAAGACGCGCGCGTTCGTGGACTGGCTGGCGCGCGAGTTCGAGCCGCAACCGCCGTGGTTGCGCGCGCCGCGCGCGCGCGGACGACGCAAGGCGTGAGCCTGCGCGCGCGGCGCGCCGCCGCGCGGGTGCCGCGCCGGTCGCGCGGCCGCTGGCGTCGCGGTGTTTACCCGTCGACCGCGCGCCATCGCGCCCGTGCCGACGATCCGGCGCGCGTGAAGCGCGTGAAGCGCGAGTAGCGCGAGTAGCGCGGCAGGAGCGGGTCGCGACCGAGGCCGATCAGGGCGGCCGCCCGCGAATCGGCGCCGGTCCTGCGCCCGCGCGCGGCGGCCGCACGCGCCGCGATAAAACGACGGCTTCGTCGCCCGCGCCGATGCGCCGGCGACGAAGCCGCGGCGGCTCAGCGCTTGGACACGCCGCTGCCGATGCCGGTCACCGACGAGGCCGGGCGGCCGTTCTTGGTCGGCGCCGACTTGTAGTAGACCTTGCTGCCCGCGCCGGTGATCTCCACGCGCTTGACCGAGTCCACCTGGACGGTGTTGCCGGCGCCGTCGACGGTGACCGAGGTCAGCGGGCCGGACACGGTGATGCGGTTGTTGGAGCCGACGATCTGCAACTGGCCGCCGGTGCCGACGAAGCTGCGCTCGATGTTGGTGCCTTCGATCGAGATGTTGCCGTCGGATTCCTCGACGGTTCCGGTGTCGCCGATGCCGGCGGCATGCGACGGGCCGGCAAGGCCCAGGGACAGCAGCAGGGCCAGCGAAGCGATCTGGTTCTTCATGAATTCCTTCCTTGATTGGGTTGCGGCGCATCGCGCGGCCGTGCGATGCACGGTCTTGGGGGACAGGGGAAGCGCGGATGCCCGGCGATTCTAGCCAGCCGGCGACGACGGGTTTGCGACCGGCGTTGCGCCGCCGCCGCAACCGTTAAGCCAAGAGCGCGGCGGCGCGCCCTCCGACAGAGCCCGTCGTGGAAGCGGCCCTGGCCGGCCGTGGAAGGGGCCCAAGCCCAACGGCTGTTGTGGGAGGGCCTTCAGGCCCGACGCTTTCGTACCCGCTCGCCGCGCGCCCTCACCTCGCACCCGCCATCAATGCGCCTGCGGCTTCCCCTCGCCGCGATGCCGCAGCCCCGCCAGCTTCTGCGCCACGCGCCGCACCAGCAGGTAGAACAGCGGGATGTAGAACACCGCCAGCACCGTCGCGGTCAGCGTGCCGCCGACCACCGCGGTGCCGATCTCGATGCGGCTGTTGGCGCCGCCGCCGGTCGACAGCGCCAGCGGCAGCGCGCCGAAGATGAAGGCGAAGCTGGTCATCAGGATCGGCCGCAGGCGCAGGCGCGCGGCTTCCAGCGCGGCCTCGACCGTGCCGGCGCCGCGGCGTTCGGCCTGCTCGGCGAACTCGACGATCAGGATCGCGTTCTTCGCCGCCAGGCCCATCGTGGTGATCAGGCCGATCTGGAAATAGACGTCGTTCTCCAGCCCGCGCAAGGTCACCGCCAGCACCGCGCCGACCAGGCCCAGCGGCACCACCAGCAGGACCGCGATCGGGATCGACCAGCTCTCGTACAGCGCGGCCAGGCACAGGAACACCAACAGTAGCGCCAGCGCGTACAGCAGCGGCGCCTGGCCGGTGGACAGGCGCTCCTGGTAGGACAGGCCGGCCCAGGCCACGCTGACGCCGGGGATTTCGCGCGCGAGTTCTTCCATCCGCGCCATCGCGGTGCCGCTGCTGACGCCGGGCGCGGGCGTGCCCTGCAGCTCGGTCGCCGGTACGCCGTTGAAGCGCAGCAGCGCGGTCGGCGCCTGCGCCCAGCCGAGCGTGGCGAAGGCCGAAAACGGCGTCATCTGCCCGTCGGCGCCGCGCACATGCCACTGGTACAGGCTGTCGGGCTCGTTGCGGAACGGCGCGTCGCCCTGCACGTACACGCGCTTGACCCGGCCGCGGTCGATGAAGTCGTTGACGTAGGTGCCGCCCCAGGCGGTGGACAGGGTCGAGTTCACCGCGTCCTGGGTCAGGCCCAGGCTGGAGAGCATCTGCGCGTCGCTGTTGACCCGCAGCGTCGGCGTGTCCGGCAGCAGGCTCGGGCGCACCGAACCCAGCAGCGGATCGCGCTGGGCCGCGGCGATCAGCCGCTCGCCGGCGGCGGCGAAGTCCGCGCGCGACATGCCGCTGGTGTTCTGCAGTTCCAGGGTGAAGCCGGTGGTCTGGCCGAAGCCGCGGATCGGCGGCGGCGCCAGCACGAACACGCTGGCGTCGCGCAGGCCCGACAGGCCCTTGCTGACCCGGTCGATCATCGCGTCGGCGCTGCCGGCGTCGGTCTCGCGCTGCGACCAGTCGGTCAGGCTGATGAAGCCCTGGCCGGAATTCTGCGCCGCGGTCGGGCCGCCGCCGCCGGCGACGATGAAGGCCGCGCTGATGAGCTCGGATTCGTTCTTGCTCAGGTATTGGTTGACCTGGTCGCGGACCTCGGTGGTGCGGCCGAGGGTGGCGCCGCCGGGCAGGCGGAACTGGACGTTGATGCGGCCCTGGTCTTCCGACGGCAGGAAGCCGGTGGGCAGGCGCAGGAACAGCAGCGCGAGCAGGCCGGCGATGCCGGCGTAGACCAGCAAGGCCAGCCAGTGGCGGCGGAACATCAGTTGCACGCTCTGCAGGTAGCGGCCGGTGGCCGCGTCCATGCCGCGGTTGAAACCGCGACCCAGCCGCGCCGGCAACGCCGCCAGCCCCGGCGCGCGCCGCGCCAGCCAACCCGGGCCCTGCGCCGCCTGCGCGTGCGGCGACTTCAGCAAGGTCGCGGTCAGCGCCGGGCTCAGCACCAGCGCCACCAGCACCGACAGCGCCATCGAGGAGACGATGGTCAGCGAGAACTGGCGATAGATCACCCCGGTGGAGCCGCCGAACATCACCATCGGCAGGAACACCGCCGACAGCACCAGCGCGATGGCGATCAGGGCGACGTTGATCTCGCGCATCGAGGCGATGGTGGCTTGGCGCGGGGTCATGTTCGGGTTCTCGTGCATCAGCCGCTCGACGTTCTCGACTACGACGATGGCGTCGTCGACGAGCAGGCCGATCGCCAGCACCAGGCCGAACAGGGTCAGCGTGTTGATCGAGAATCCGGCGGCGTAGATGATCCCGAACGTGCCCAGCAGCACCACCGGCACCGCGATCGCCGGGATCAGCGTGGCGCGCCAGCTCTGCAGGAACACGAACATCACGATCACCACCAGCACGATCGCTTCGATCAGGGTCTTGACCACCTCGCCGATGGAGAGCTTGATGAAGTCGGTGGCATCGTTGAGGTAGGCGACCTTCCAGCCCTGCGGCAGGTTGGCCGACAGCCGGGTCACCTCGGCGCGGACCAGTTCGGCCGATTCCAGCGCGTTCGCGCCGGGCGCCAACTGCAGCGCCATGCCGGCGGCGGGGTGGCCGTTGAGCAGGCTGGAGGAGTTGTAGTTCTCCGAGCCGATCTCCACCCGCGACACGTCGCCGAGCCGCACCGCGGCGCCGTTGGCCTGGGTCTTGAGCACGATCTGGCGGAACTGGTCGGCGGTCTGCAGGCGGGTCTGCGCGGTCACCAGCGCGTTGAGCATCTGGGTGGCCGGCTGCGGCTGGTCGCCGATCTGGCCGGCGGCGACTTCGGCGTTCTGGCTGCGGATCGCCGCGACCACGTCGCTGGGCATCAGCTGGAACGAGGCCAGCTTGGCCGGGTCCAGCCACACCCGCATCGCGTACGGGCTGCCGTAGACGTTGGCGTCGCCGATGCCGGCGATGCGCGAGATCGGGTCCTGGAAGTTGGTGGTGAGGTAGTCGGCGATATCGCGGTTGGTGACGGTGTTGTTCTCGTCGTAGATCGCCACCAGCATCAGGTCGTCGGGGTTGGCCTTGCGCACCACGATGCCCTGCTGCTGCACCTGCTGCGGCAGCCGCGGGATCGCCTGCTGGACCTGGTTCTGCACCTGCACCTGGGCGATGTCGGGATCGACGCTGGTGTCGAACGTGACCGAGATGGTGACCTGGCCGCGCGAGGTCGAGGTCGAGCTGAAGTACAGCATGCCGTCGATGCCGGTCAGCGTCTGCTCGATCACCTGGGTGACGCTGTTCTCGATGGTCTCGGCCGAGGCGCCGGGGTAGTTGGCGCGGATGCTGACGTTGGGCGGGGCGACGTTGGGATACTGCGAGATCGGCAGCGAGCGCATCGCGAACGCGCCGCCGAGCATCACCACGATGGCCAGCACCCAGGCGAAGATCGGGCGCTCGATGAAGACGCGGGAGATCATGCGCGGCCCTCAGCCTTGCTTGGTCGGCTGGGCGGACGCGGCGCCGGGAGGTTGCAGCTTCTGCGGGGTCGAGGCCGGCACCGCGCGCACCTGCGCGTCGCGGCGCAGCGAACCGATGCCCTGGGTGACGACCTTGTCGCCGGGATTGAGGCCGGTGGTGACGATCCAGTCGCTGCCGTCGACGCGGTCGGCGCCGATCGGGCGCTGCACCGCTTTGTTGTCGGCGCCGACCACCCAGACGAAGGCGTCGCCGGTCGGTCCGCGCACCAGCGCCTGCTGCGGCAGGCGATAGGCCGAGGTCTGGGTGGCCTGGGCCAGGCGCGCGCGCAGGAACATGCCCGGCAGCAGGGTGCCGTCCGCATTCGGCACGCGGATGCGCAGGGTCACCGTGCCGGTGGTTTCGTCGACCAGCACTTCGGAGAACTGCAAGGTGCCCGGCTGCGGATAGGGCTTGCCGTTGGGCAGGAAGATGCGCGCGTCGGCCTGGCTGGCCTGGACGTTGCCCGACGACAGCTGTTCGCGCAGCGTCAGCAACTGCTGCGCGGACTGCTGCACGTCGACGTAGATCGGGTCCAGCCGCTGGATCGTCGCCAGCGGCGCGGCCTGGTCGGGCGTGACCAGCGCGCCGACGGTGACCAGCGAACGGCCGATGCGGCCGTCGATCGGCGCCGGCACCGTGGCGAAGCGCAGGTTGATGCGCGCGGTCGACAGCGCGGCCTCGCGCTGGGCGACGTTGGCGCGCGCCTGGTCGGCGGCGGCGACGGCGTTGTCGTAGTCCTGGCGGCTGATCATCTGCGCGCCGACCAGCGACTTGTTGCGCTGGGCCAGCAGGTCGGCGGCGTTGAGCGCGGCGCGCGCGTTCTTCAGGTCGGCTTCGGCCTGCTCGACCGAGGCGCGGTAAAGGCTGGGATCGATCTGGTACAGCGGTTGCCCGGCGCGCACCTGGCTGCCTTCCTGGAACAGTTGGCGCTGCACCAGCCCGCCGATCTGCGGGCGCACCTCGGAGCTTTGGAACGCGACCGCGCGGCCGTTGAATTCGCTGGTGATCGCCACCGTGGTCGGCTGCATCACCACGTAGCCGACCTCGACGGCCGGATTCTGGCCCTTGCCGGGTTTGTCCTTGGCGCCGCCGCAGGCCGCCAGGGCCAGGCAGGCGAAGGCGATCAGGGGCAGGCGATGGGTCGATCCGGCGCGGTTGGCGGCACGATGGGCAAGAGGTGCGTCGAACAAGCGGGTGTCCATGGGTCCGGGGGGCGCCGTGTCGGCTAAACCGTCGCCGACCTTAGCATTCTCACCCGGTCGCGACGCTGACATGAAAATGACAACGCGCGGTCGGCGGATCGGTGTACACGGCGCAGCCCCGTGGACCTTGCCGACCTTGTCGGATGGGCGTGCGCAGCGGCGGCCAGGGGGCTGACGGGTTCCGGCTCGGAATGGCCGCAGATCGACGCTGGCGACGGGGATACCCATGCAGCGAGACCCCTCGCCGCACTTTCTTGGCGCATGTGATGTGCAGGCGATATGCGTTGCATGCATACAAGTTGGCAGCCCTCGCCACCAGCCGTTGAAACGCAACCGGCGCCGCGCCCGCGCGGGCGATTTGCGCACCTATACTCGATCCGGCGCCGGCACTGAGCCGGCGTCGGGTCTTTAATCCAAGGAGATATGGAATGAAGCGAAACGCTATCGGTTGGACGGCATTGGCGATGCTCATGTTCGGTATGGGCTTCGGTGCGTCGGCGACGGTGCCCGACCCGCAGGAATGCCAGGACTCATGCAATTTCTGGTTCGACCAGTGCCTGTTGGAGGGTCATCCGTCCAAAACCTGCTTCAAGGAGAACGTGGCCTGCATCCGCACCTGCCTGCTGTTGAGCGGTCAGGACGGCTGAACCTGGCGGGCGCCGGCAGCGCTCGCGCACCGTATCGCATTCCGGCCGCGGCGATCCCGCGGCCGTTTTCGTCGCACGGCACGCGCGGCCGATACCGGCCGGAACGACGCGCGCGCTGCGGCGATGCCGGCGTCGCGTTCGCACTTCGCGCGGCGGTGGGGGGCTGCCTGCGCGGCGCGCCCGTCGCGATCGCCTGCACCTCCCGCTCAACTACATGAACGCGGGCACTTAGGGGCGGCCCTAGTTATCGCCGCGGCGTTGCGCGGCTACCGTGCGCCCAAACCCATCGCAGGGCGCCGCCATGACCGACATCCAGCAAAAAGCCAGCGAAATCCTCGACAAGGGCTACCGCTGGCTCATCGCCGACAACTACGAGCAGCGAATGGATTTCTTCGCGCAGGAGCTCGACAAGCTCGATCCGTCCACGCGCGAGTCGTTGTTCCAGGAGATCCTCAAGCAAGACTCCGGCGCGACCCGTTCCTGGCTGACCGTCGACCGGCTCAACTCGCTGGTCGGCGAGGGCACCATCACCGATCGCGAGCGCCAGTCGATCTTCGACTCGTTCGGCCAGGCCTATGTCGACGGCCAGGTATCGTTCGAGGACGCGCTGTCGTTCACCAACATCTACGGTTCCGGCGCGGTCGCCGGCGGCGGCATGCTCACGCCCGATCCCGACCAGCTCAACGACCTGATCGGCACCCTGACCTCGAGCAACTCGTCCGCGTCCAGCGCCTTCATCGAGAAATTCGCCGGCGACATGCTGACCCAGCGCCTGTACGTCGACGGCCATCCGCAGATGCCGGAAACGCCGGCCTATGCCGGCATCCTGCTCAACGCCCTGGACCAGTCCGGCGGTTCGGACGCGGTCAACGCCGCGCTGGGCCGGCTCAGCCCTGACCAGCGCAACCAGTTGCGCGACGACGTGTCCCAGTATGGCATGGGCCTGCAGGCCAAGCACGACGCCGACGGCAGCAACGTGCGCGATCCGATGGCGATCCTGATCGAGAACACCTCGCGCCACGGCACGCCCGAGCAGGTGCGCGAACTGGTCGACTATGTCGGCGAGCACTCCAAGGGCGACGGCCTGGAGAACCAGTACTACACCTACGACAACAAGCCGCTGGACGCCCGCGCCGAAGCCCTGGGCGAGCTGATGCAGACCCATGGCGACACCATCCTCAAGGACGCGCTGGTGCCCAACCCGCAGCAGACCGCCGGCTCCAGCAACGAGAAGAGCACGGTGATCGGCGAGAACCTCGCCGCGCTGTCCAATCTGGTGCGCCTGACCGGTTTGAATCCGGACAACAGCCATAGCGCCGCGATCATGGACCAGCTCGGCCGGTTCACCGCCAACGACGTGCGCGTGAGCAACCGCGCCGAAGGCACCGACGTCACCGGCGACGGCAAGATCGACGAGGCCGACATCGAGGCGGTCGACCTGAGCACCACCCGCCTGGCGATGATCGGCGCGGTGATGCAGGACGCGGTGTCCTCCGGCTACGTCGACCTGCGCGCCGACCAGGCCGCGCGCGACGCCTTCGTCGGTTACCTGATCGACCTGGGCGTATCGGCGATCCCGGTCGGCGGCGACTTCGCCGCCAAGGCGATCACCAACAAGCTCGACGGCGTGCTCGGCGGCCTGAGCGAACAGGCCAAGACCGCGGTCGAGGACGCGCTGACCGCGATTCCCAAGCAACTGCTGACCGACGGCCAGGGCCAGCTGACCGACCAGGCCAAGCAGGCGATCATCGACGCGCTGCCCGAGGACTATCAGTACCTGGAAGGGCTGAAGAACGAATCCAACAGCTTCATCCAGGACGCGATCCTGAGCTCGTCGGCGCGCGACGGCGAGATCACCACGCAGATGGACAGCTACAAGAACTACATCGCCGGCGCCAAGGGCGGGTGACGGGTGAGCGCGCGCCGCTGCGGCGGCGCCGCTGCGCGGTAGCGTGAAGACGTCGCGCGTGCGCGCGGACCGACGCTGCGACGGCGCAGGCCGCGCCGTTGGGCGCGGCATCGTTCAAAGCCGCAGCGCTTCGGTCGCGGCCTCGCGCAGCGCGGCGCCGATGCGCTGCAACACCGACGAACGCACCGCCGCGTGCTGCCAGTACAGCGGCACGTCGAGCGAGCGGCCTGGATCGACCAGCACGATGCGTCCGCCGCGCAAGGCCGCGCCGGTCAGCGATTCCGGCGCCAGGCACCAGCCCAGGCCGAGCGCGGAGGCCTCGACGAAGCCGGTCGAGGTCGGCACGTAGTGCACCGGCGGCGCCAGCCGCGCGCGGGTGATCCGGCGCACGTAGCGCCATTGCAACTCGTCCTTGCGGTTGAACACGATCATCGGCGCGCGCGCCAGCGCGGCGGCGTTCATGCCGTCGGCGAAGTGGCGCGCGGCGAACTGCGGCGAGGCGATCGCGCGATAGCGCATGACGCCCAGCGGATGCACGTTGCAGCCCTGCAGCGCATTGGCCTCGGCGGTGATCGCGCCGAGCGCGGTGCCGTTACGCAGCAGGTCCAGGGTGTGGTCCTGGTCGTCGACGCGGATGTCGAACAGATAGCCGTGCTGGCGGTGCAGGCGCGCCATCGCCGCCAGGAACCAGCTGTCGAGCGAATCGTCGTTGACCGCGACCACGACCGGCCGGGTCGGCGCGGCTTCGCGGTCTTCGGGCAGGAAGTCGGCCAGCGCCTCGGCCTCCAGCGCCTGCATCGGCCGCACCCGGCGCAGCAGCCGCTCGCCGGCGCGGGTCGGCCGGCACGGCGCCTGGCGCACCACCAGGACCTGGCCGAGCCGGTCCTCCAGCGCCTTGATCCGCTGCGACACCGCCGAAGCGGTGACCGACAGCCGCCGCGCCGCGGCTTCGAAACTGCCTTCCTCGAGCACGGCGGCGAAGGCGGCGAGTTGCGGATGGAGCAGGTCCATGGCCGGCCCTTCATTAGAAATTCTTCATAGAGTAAAGGAAAATTAGCTGGCCTTAAGCGGTACGCGCCGGCAGGATGCCGCGTCCCCGCCGCTTTCCCGGAGTTTCGTCATGCTGTCCGCCGCCGCCCTCGCCGGTTTCCTCGCCAGTGCCGGCCTGATCATCGCCATCGGCGCGCAGAACGCGTTCGTGCTGCGCCAGGGTCTGGCCCGCCGCCATGTTGGCCCGGTGGTGGCGATCTGCGCCTTCAGCGACATCGCCCTGATCCTGGCCGGCGTCGCCGGCATCGGCGCGCTGGTGCAGGCCTGGCCGACCCTGCTGCAGGTGCTGCGCTTCGGCGGCGCCGCCTTCCTCGGCGTCTACGGTTTCCTGGCCGCGCGCCGCGCCTGGCAGGGCAGCGGCGGGCTGGCCGCGTCCAACGCCCAGCAGCAGACCCTGCGCACGGCGGTGCTGACCTGCCTGGCCTTCACCTTCCTCAATCCGCACGTGTACCTGGACACCATGGTCCTGCTCGGCAGCCTGTCGACCCGCTACGACGGCGATCTGCGCTGGGCCTTCGCCATCGGCGCCTGCCTGGCCAGCGTGGTCTGGTTCGCCTCGCTGGGCTTCGGCGCGCGCCTGCTGCAGCCGGTGTTCCGCAACCCGCGCGCGTGGCGGGTGCTCGACGGCGGCATCGCCTTGTTCATGTGGGCGCTGTGCCTGATGTTGCTGTTGCAGCCGCTGGGCTGAGCGCTTCGGTGCGGCAACGAAAAAGGCGCGCCGCGGGGCGCGCCTTTTTCGTTCGCGCGGCGCTCAGACTTCGTTGTTGATCTCGGTCTCGCGCTGTTGGCCGGCTTCGCGCGCGGCCTGGGCCAGGTCCGGACGGCCGGCGTTTTCGTAGCGCTGGGCGATCTTTTCGCCGATCGCGGCCGCTTCCTTGCCGAAGTCTTCGCGGCTGTTGCCGCTGTAGGTCATGCTGGCGTCGATCTCGGCCTTCACCGCCTGGGTGAACTCGACCTTGGCGTCGGTCACCGCCTTGGACTTGGTTTCCCATTCGCCGTGGGTGGCGGAGGGCTGCTCGCTGTCGTCGAGCGCCTGGGCGTACTTGGCCGCGGCCGCGTCGCTGGCCCTGGCTTCGTCGCTGGGCACGAACACGGTTTCGCCCGGATAGATCAGGTCGGCGCTGCGGGTGTTCGGATTCGACGCGGGGTCCAGGCTGAATTGAGGATTGGCCGCCAGCAGCTGCGCCAGCGGGATGTCGTTGGCCTCGGCGATCTCGCTCAAGGTGTCGCCGGGTTCGACCACGACCGGTTTATAGCCGACGGGTACGGCCACCTGCCGGTTCTCGATCTCGGCCTTGGTGTTGACCAGGTCGCCCAATTGCGGGCCGGAATAGGACGGGCCGTTCAGGGTCGTCATCGCTTGCCTCGGTGCGTGCGGGGGATGCCGGGGCATTGCAGCCGATGACGGGGACGGATCACAGCTGGGGCTGACCCTAATGCTTGCGTCGCGGTGTCATGGCGTGGGCATGACCACCCGCGCGCCGTCGTCGCCGCGCCGCGCCGCGCTTATTGCACTTGATAGTCGACGCCGATGACGCCCAGGTCCGGATTGGCGATGCGCAGGAACGCGCCGTAGGTCAGGTCGATGCAGACCGCGCCGCCGAAGCCGCCGCGATCGTTGATGCGCACCACCACCGAACGGCCTTGATAAGTCACGCGCACATTGGTGCCGAACGGCAGCGAGTTGTGCGCGGCGGCCAGGGCGAAGCGGTGGAACGGTTCGCCGCTGGCGGTCGGCCAGCCTTCCGGAATCTCGCCTTCGGCGCCGTACCAGGTCGCATTGCACACCGCCAGCGTACCGCTTTGCGCGGAGGCGCCGGGATCGAGCAGCTCGACGGTGGGCACGGACGGGTAGTTCGGCGACAGCGGTTGCTGTGCGAACGCGGTTGTGGACGCGCACAGCGCGCCGGCGACGAACAGGACGCGGACGAACGGACGCAGTGCGGTAGCGGGCATCGCGGTTTCCTCTGGCAAGGGGGCGGGCGAACGGCGCGCGCGCGGTGCCGCCGGATCGCGGCACCGCGCGCGGCCGCGCGGACGCGCGTCCACGCCGCATGGGGGAGGTCATGCATGAGGCCGGCGCGCAGGCGCATTGGACGTTGCGTTTGTTCAAGACCGCGCGAAGCCGCGCCGGCATTCGCTCGCAGTTTTCCGGCGCCGCGCGTCACGCACGGTGAGCGTCGGTGGAGCCCGTGCGGTCTTGTGTGGCGGGGCTCGCAACGCGGCGGGTGCGCGCATCACAGACGGTGTTCACGATCCTGACGCAATGGCGCGCGCGGCGCCCCGGGGAAGGCGCCGCACGCGGTAGCGGAGTGTGCGGTGCGACGTTGTTTGCGCGGATGGAGACGTGGCGCTTGGCGGGCTGCGGATGTTGGAGCGGGCGTGCGAGGTGTTCCGCTCGGCTGCGAGGGCCGACGCAGGCGTTCGAGTTTTCCGTTCGGCATTCGGATGCCGATGCAAGCGTTCGAGTTTTCCAGTCGGCTCCGGACGCTTTCGCCGGCGTCCGAAGTTCTTCGCCGGGGCTCAGAGCTCGAGCACCCAGTCGTTATAACCGGGGAAGTAGGTCGGATGCTTGTCCATGTACTCCTCGACCTCGTCCATGTGCTCCTTCTCGCGCTTGAAGTCGGCCTTGCGCTTGTCGGGGTCGAGGAACTCGACATAGGTGTCGGCGCCGCGGTCCTTCTCCCACTTGCCCTTGAAGTCGGCGAATTCCTCGCGGTGGAAGTCGAAGATGCTGCGGTCGCCCGGCGCCTGGCGGCCGCCCCAGTCGGCGCCGCGCAGTTCGCGCAGGTTGTTGATGTAGTCGCGCGCGTTGCCGAAGCTGTTGAGCGTGGTCACCGCATAGTCGTACTTGAGGTTCCAGTCGCCGTGGGTCACGCCGTCGTCGCCGAGCTTGCTGAACCAGTCGTACTGTTCGCTGGCTTCCTTCTTGTCCTTGGCGTTGTTGACGAACACCGAGACCAGTTCCGAGGCCACGCTCAGCAGCATGCCGACCGGCCCGAGCCCGCGGGTGATCGCGCCGACCACGCGCTCGGCGACCGCGCCGGCGGCTTGCCCGCCGACCGCGGAAACGAAGCGACTGCCGGCCTTGAGCACGTCCGGGGCGAGGTCGAGCGTGCCGGAGACCACGTTGAGCACCGCCTCGGCCTTTTCCGCGCTGGAGCTGTCGCCCTTGAACGCCTCGGCCGCGCCCATGCCGCCGGTGACCACGCCGAGCACGCCGCCGGCCTTGCCGGAATAGTCGGACAGCACCTTCAGCGTCGACTGCGAGATGCGCGAGAGATTGCCCTGGGCCGGATCGCCCGCGGTCCGCTCGATGCCCTCGACGATCTGGTCGCGGTTGGCGATATCGGTCGGCGGGATGTCGGCGGCGCCGACGTTGTCGCCGATCGCCGACACCGCCTGGTTGCCGTAGCGCGTCTCCACGCCGATGTTCTCCTTGACCGCCTTGTCCACGTCGAGCAGGTCCAGCGCCGAGCCGTCGATGCCCTTGCCCAGGTTGGACAGCAGCTTCTTCGCATCGGGCAGCGAGCCGACCATGCCGATGATGCCGCCGGCGACGGCGAGCTTTTCCTCCGGCGTCTCGCCGAACCCGTCGTTGACCAGCCCGCGCACGGTCGAGGCGATGCCGATGGCGCCGCTGACCGACGGCAGCAGGCCGCTGGAATCGAGCTGGCCGATCAGGCCGCGGATGCTGTCCTTCCTGTCGCTCTTGAAATCCACATCGGCGAAGGCCTTGTCGATGTCCTCCGGCGCGTAGCCGTTCGCGCGCAGTTCCTTCGCCACCTGGGCGAAATCGCGCTTGGCGTCGTCGCCGCCCTTGTCGAGGAATTCCTTGACGCCTTCGGTCAGGTCGACCGGCAGCTTGGCCTTCTCCATCGCGGTGGTGATCGCGCCGAGGCCGGCCTCGACGCCGTCCACGTCGGCCTCGGGCGTGAATTCGCCGTCGGCGAGGCCGGCATCGATGTCGCGCGCCAATGCGTTCATCGCGAACGTCTGCCCGGCGGACTTGGCCCGCTCGGGATCGAGCAGGCCCAACTGCGAGACCGCGTCCTCGACATCGGCCTGCGCGCGCGGCTGGTCCCACTTGGGCAGCTTGCCGATCTCCTGCACGTAGTCCGGGCTCTCCACCACCTTGGCCAGCTTGTCGGCCATCGACTTGCGGTCTTCTTCCGGAACCTTGCCGACGGCTTCCTTGAGGCTCTTCTCGTAAAGCGCCGACACCTGTTCGTCGCGCATCAGCGCGTCCAGCCGCCGGTTGATCTTGCCCTCGTCGAGCATTTCCTTCATGTCGGCCGGTTCGAGCTTGAGCAGGTTCTCGGTCTCGGTCTTGGTGCGGCCGCCGACGTTGATGTGGCGGTTCTCGTAGACCGGATGGACGAACTTGCCGTTGGTCACCGCGCTGCGCGCCTCGACCATGCGCAGGAACTCGGCCTGCGGGCTGCCGTCGTAGAGATCCTTCTTGCCCTTGATCTCGTCGATCATCAGTTTCATCGCCGCGTCGCCGACTTTGAGCTTGTGGCCGTCGACTTCCTCGCTGGTCTCCAGCGAGAACACGTCGGTCTTGGCGGTCGGGTCGAGCTTGGCGCGCTCGCGCGCGTTGTCGATGGTCTGCTGGCCGACGTCGAGATAACTGCGCTCGGCCAGCGCGTACACGTCGGGCGCGCTGGCCTTGTCGACCGCGAACTTGCCGCCGTCCTTGGTCTCGAAGCGCAGCCAGCCGTCCTTGTATTCGCCCGGGTAGGAGACGTTCTTGATGTCGTCGTAGACGACGCGGTCGTCCTGGCCGAATTCGCGGAAACCGTCGTTGAGGATGTCCTTGGGCGGCTCGGCCGGCTTGTCGTCCTTCGGTGCTTCCGGTTCGGGCGCAGGCTCGGGCTTGCGCCCGGTGTCGACGAATTCGGCGGCCTTGTCCTTGGGGATATGGTCGTCGCCGAAGCCGCGGCCGACCGCGTCGAGCAGACGCTTGCGGTCGCTGTCGTCGAGCCGTCCGTTGTCGACGAGTTTGTCGAGCCGGTCTTTCTGCAGCCACGAATCCAGCGCGCCCTTGTCCTTTTCCATCACCGTGCCGATGAAGCGGCCGCGGTCCTGCGGGCTCAGGGTGGGCAGGAATTCGCTGGCCAGCGATTCCAGGCGGCGGTCGTAGTCGTCCTTTTTGGCTTTCTTTTCGCCGACGTCGTGCAGCTTGTCGGCGAGTTCCTCCAGTTCGGCCTTGGTCGGCGATTTGTAGTCGCCGTTGCCGGGCACGTAGGTGGCGGCCTTGTTTTGCAGATTGAGGGCGGGAACGGACATGGCGGGCTCGCGGGTCGTCGATTCGAGTGGGGTTCGGATCGCGGGCGCCGTGCGGTCGCTGGGTCGGAGGCGCAGCGGCGATGCGTCGTGCGTGGGATGCGTTCCCAACATGGAACCGGCGTGCGCGGCGGTGAACTGGGGCAAACCCGAGGTCGGTGGCGGCGAACTGCAAACCCGACGCGCAGATTCGCGATGCTGCAGGCGTATACGCTTGCGTGCGTCGGTGGCGATGCGGTCAATCTTTCAACGCGTGCGTCGGTGCGCGCAGCGCCGCGCGAGGCCGGCGCCGCGCGGTCGGCGCGACGCTCAGCGCGAAGGCTCCCAGAACCTCATCGAGCCGTATTCCCAGCGATACGGCGCGCCGGTCTCGCCGAGCACGAACGCGACCAGATGCGCGAACGCGGGTTCGGCGCGCACGTCGTTGGACAGCAGCACGACGCAGCGGCGGCCGCGTTCGATGCAGACCAGGGTGTTGCCGGTGTTGTCGTCGTGGCCGCCCTTCATGAAGCCCGCGCCCTGCGGCCCGCGAAACGCGACCACGCCCAGGCCGGCGGCAAGGTCGGGACGGCGCTGCGCGGCGGGCAGGTCGGGTTGCAGCACCGGGAACTGCGAAGCGCTGGCGATCGGCAACTGCGCGCGGACCATGTCCTTGCGCGAGCGCGGCGACAGGCCTTCGCCGCGCACCAGCGCCGCGGCGAAGCGGGCGATGTCGGCGATGCTGGTGTCCATCGAGCCGGCGGCGCGCACCCGGCTGCGCTCGTCGTGCGCCACCGCGGTTCCGTCGAGGGTCCAGCCGTCGGCGAGGTTGGCGGCGAAGCGCGGCTGCCAGATCATGCCGGTATCGCGCATGCCCAGCGGCGCGAACACGCGTTCGTCCATTTCCCGGCCCAGGTCCAGGCCGAGTCCGCGTTCGAGCGCGAACTGCAGCAGGATCAGGCCTTCGCCCGAATACGAATAGCGCGTGCCCGGTTCGAAATGGATGCGCAGGCGGCGGTCGGGTTCGAGGAAGGCGAAGTTGGCGAAGCCGCCGGAATGGGTGAGCAGGTGGCGCGCGGTGAGCTTGCGCCAGCGTTCGTCGCCGGCGAGGTCGGCGTAGGGGCCGTACTTGCGGTCGGCGGGGTAGTCGGGCAGCGGTCGGTCGAAGTAGTCGGCGAGCGGGCGGTCGAGTTCGATCCTGCCGTCGTCGACCAGTCGCATGACGGTGTAGGCGAACACCGCTTTGGTCAGCGAGGCGCCGTACATCACCGTGTCGGTGCGCAGCGGTTCGCCGCGCGCGTTGCGTTCGCCGTAAGCGCGGACCTGGACGACGCGGCCGTCGTCGACGACCGCGACCGCCAGCCCGCGCGCGCCGGTCGCGGCCATGGCGCGGGCGACTTCGGCGTCGAGCGCGGCCGGCTCGGGCAGTGCGTGCGGCCGGGCGAGGGGGCGTGCGGCGGCCGTGGGCAGCGCGGCGGCCAGCAGCAGGGCGGCGAGCAGCGCGGCGGCGCGCGGGCGGCGAAGCATGGATGCGGGCAGGGGCATGGCGCGTTCTCCTGGGATTCACCACACTCGACGCGCGGGGGCGGCGGAACTTACATCGCCGCGTGGCGGTGTCGCGGGCGGGGGCGGGTGGGGGACGGACGGGGCGATGTAAGTTCCGCCGCGCCGGCGCGTCTGCTCGGTCGAGACCCACGAACGGATCCCGATCCATGACGTCCCCGACCGCCCGCATCGAGAGGAGCGAGCCGATGAGCGCAAGCGAGCAGTCCCGGTTGGCCGAGTCGCTGGCGCGGCAGTACGGGCGGCTGGTGTTCCAGGCCGCCTACCGCGTACTCGGCGACGCGGCCCAGGCCGAGGACGTGCAGCAGGAGGTGTTCCTGCGCCTGCTGCAGTCCGACGGCCGCGACACGATCGAGTCCTGGCCGGCGTACCTGTCGGCGGCGGCCTCGCGCGCGGCCATCGACGTGCTGCGCCGGCAGCGGCGCTGGTGGCGGGCACTGCCGCTGTGGCGCGCGCAGCAGTCCGGCGCGGCCGAATCGGCCGAGCAGGCGAACCTGCACGACGAACGCGCGCGCCGCCTGCGCCAGGCGCTGGCCGGGCTGCCGCGGCGCGAGGCGCAATGCTTCGGCCTGCGCTACCTGGAAGGGATGGAGATCGAGCAGATCGCCCGATCCCTGCAACTGAGCGTCAACAACGTCAACGTCGTCCTGCACCGCGCCCGCCGCCGGCTCGAAGCCGAGCTGGCCGAACGCGGCGATACCACGGAGATCGCGCCATGAACCGCCACGACCACGAACTCTCCGCGCCGCTGGCCGACGCGGTGCGCGCCGCGCAGGCCGCGCCCGCCGACGCCGCCGACGCGGCCCAGGCGCGCTTGCTCGGACGCCTGCGCGCGCAGCCGCGTCCGGCCGACGGCGCGCGCCGACCGGCGCTGCCGCGCTGGCTCGCCGCCGGCGCGTTCGCGGCGCTGGCGGTGGTCGCGGTGTTGGCCGTGCCGCTGCTGCCGGGCGGCGGCGACGCCTTCGCCGCCGTGCAGCAGCGTCTGCGCGAAGCCGCGGTGCTCGACCTGCGGGTGATCCAGCGCATCGACGGACAGGTGTTGCAGACCTCGCGCACCGTGGTCGACCGGCGCGGCGTGCTGCGCACCGATGTCGGCGCGCAGCTGAGCGTGATCGTCGATCCGCCGCGCCGGCGCGTGCTGACCTTGCTGCACGATTCGCGCGAAGCCAGGATCATGCCGCTGAGCGCGCAGGCCGCGGCCGCCGCGGGCGACCTGGGCTGGTTGCGCGAACTGCGCGACTTCCAGGGCCGCGCCGAACGCCTGCCCGACCAGCGCGACCGCGACGGCCGCACCGTGCAGCGCTGGTCGCTGCGTCTGGGCGGCACGCCGGCGGAAATGTGGGCCGACGCCGCCGGCCTGCCGCTGCGCCTGCGCCGGGCCGGGCCGGGCGGGCTGCAGATCGACTACCGCTTCACCCTCGATCCGCCGCTGGCGCCGGGCTGGCTCAGCAGCGAGCCGCCAACGGGGTATGCGCTGGAGGACGCGCCGCGGTGAGCGGCGCCGGCGGCTATCGCGGCGCTTCGTCGCGCAGGTTCTCGCGCTGCGGCAGATCGCGCTGCGGTAGATAAGGCAGCGCGAACAGGTACAACCCGGTCAGCGCCAGCAGCGCGAGCGGCGCCAGCGGCAGGTAGGACATCCACAGCAGCGGCCGCTCTTGCGCCAGGGCGATGGTCGTGGCGATCACGCACAGGAAGAAGACGACGGACGTCCAGCGGTGGAACTGGCGGATCCAGCGGGTCGCGCGCATGGGCGTTCTCCAGGTCGGTGGGCGGGCGCGGGCGAGCCGCGCCCGTGCGGCCGCGGGATGCGGCCGGGTGCGAAGGTTCGGGAAGCCGGAACGGCCGGGGAGGATCGGTCCGCGAACCGCGGGCCGGGACGCGCGGTTCGGCTGCGGCGGCGCGGACGCCGTTGCTGCGCGGGCGGCGGACGGCGCCGGCGGATGCGGCGCCGCGCGGCGCGGGCTCAGCCGCGCGCCGGGGTCTGCTGGATGCGGATCAGGTTGCCGGCCGGGTCGCGCACCGCGCAATCGCGCAGGCCGTAGGGCTGGTCGACCGGCTCCTGCACGATCTCGGTATCGCCGGCCTGCAGCTTGGCGAAGGTGCCGTCCAGGTCGGGCGTGGCCAGGTTGAGCATGGCGAAGCTGCCCTTGGCCATCATCTCGGCGATCGCGCGTTGTTCGGCGTCGGTGAGGCCGGGCGTGGCCTGCGGCGGGTACAACACGATCGCGGTGTCGGGTTGGCCGGCCGGGCCGACGGTGATCCAGCGCAGGCCCTGGTAGCCGACGTCCTTGCGCACTTCGAAGCCGAGCGCGTCGCGGTAGAACGCCAGCGAGGCCTCCGGGTCGGTGTGCGGGAGGAAGCTGGAATGGATGCTGAGGTTCATGGCGGCGCTCATGGTGGCGATGTCCTGCGGGTGGTGGCGGGAGAGGCCATGCTAGGCGGGCGCGCGCCGCTACGCTTCTCGATTCCTGATCGGTCGCGTCACCTGCTTGGCGACGCAGGCCGGCATGCCGTCGGTGGCGTCGGCGTGCTGGCGCTGGTAGACGCTCGGCGGCATCCCGACCAGTTCGGCGAAGCGGGTGCTGAAAGTGCCCAGCGACGAGCAGCCGACCGCGAAGCAGACCTCGGTGACGCTGAGCCCGCCCGCGCGCAGCAGCGCCATCGCCCGTTCGATCCGCCGGGTCATCAGGTAGGAATAGGGCGATTCGCCGTAGGCGGCGCGGAACTGCCGGCTCAGGTGCCCGGCCGACATGTGCGCGCCGCGCGCCAGCGCCTCCACGTCGAGCGGTTGCGCGTACTCGCGGTCGATGCGGTCGCGGACCTTGCGCAGGCGCGCCAGGTCGCGCAGGTGGACCGGGTCGATGGGGCTGTCGTTCACGGCGGCGATGCTGCCACTGTCGCCGGACGCGCTCAAGCCGGCGCGGGCGCGCGAGGGACGCGCACGCCGCGGGCATGACAACGGACATGACAGCCGGCGCGACCGATGGCACGGGCGCGCGCCGGCGCGCGCCGGCAGCATCGGCGCGATCGCGCGCGCCGGCCGGCGCCGCGCGCCGCCCCGCACGCCTCAGTCAAGGAGCACCGCATGCCCCGCTTGTGTTCCGCGCTCTTCGCCAACGCGCTCTTCGCCAACGTGTTCTTCGCCATCGCGTTCCTCGCCGTCGCCTGGCTCGCGGCCGCGTCGCCGGCCGCCGCGGCCGATAGCGCGTCGTTGGTCGGCACCTGGCGGGTCGAGCGCATCGTCGACACCGACGCCGCCGGCAAACGCCACTATCCCTACGGCGAGAAACCCAAGGGCTACATCGTCTACGACCCCAGCGGCCACCTGCACGTGCAGATCATGCGCACCCCGGCGCCGCCGCCGTTCGCGGCCGGCGACGACGCCAAGGGCAGCGATGCGGAAACGCGCGCGGCCTTCCTCGGCTATGCCGCCTACTTCGGCACGTATCGCGTCGATGCGGCCAAGGGCGTGGTGGTGCACCGGGTCGAAGGCAGCCTGATGCCCAGTTACACCGGCACCAACCAACCGCGGCCGTTCCGGATCGACGGCGACGTGCTGACCATCGAAGGCGACAGCGAGGGCGTGCACTTCGTGCGCCAATTGCGCCGGGTGCGCTGAGCGCGCTCAGTCGGACGATGGATTCGGCGACAGTTCGCCGTTCCAGTCGTTGAACAAGAAGCCGCCGGTGCCCTCTTGCAGGGTCGTCTGCACTTCGATCAGGGTGTTCATCTCGTCGAGGGCTTCGTCGAGGTCGTCGATGGCGATCTCGAAGCGCGCGTCGCAGCCGCGCAACGCGTCTGCGTAGCCGCCGCCGGCGGCGATCGCGGCCGCTTCCCGCGCGACCTGCGCGCCGTGGACGAACGCGATCCGCAGCACCGGGCCGTCTTCGTCCCAGCGCACCTGCAGCCCTTGCGCCGCGGCCGCGACCTCCAGGCCCTGCGCCGACAGCGTGGCGTGCGCCCAGTCCAGGTCGAACGCGGCGGCGGGAAAGAGCACCATCGAGACGGCGGTGGTCATGGTGCGTTCCTTGGCGGGGCGCGGGTCGCGAGACGGCCAGGATAGCGCGCCTGCGTGCCCCGGCCCTGCCGTGTCGGGATCGCGGCGCGGGCGGGCGCGGCGCCGGCTGCGCAGCGGCGACGCGGGCCGGATTCGTCGCCGCGCAGCCGGTTTCGTCGCCCTGCCGGCGGTTTCGTCGCAATGCGCTTGCGGCGCCGGCGCGCGCCGCCGCAGTCTGACCCTGCGCCGGCCCCGCGGCGCCGTCCTGGAAGGAAGCCGCCCCGTGAAGACGCTGTTCGTCCTGCTCGCCTGGTGCCTGCTGTTCGTGCTGTGCTGGCCGCTGGCGCTGCTCGCGTTGGTGCTGTGGCCGCTGGTGTGGCTGCTGTCGCTGCCGCTGCGCCTGGTCGGCATCACCCTGGGCGCGGTGTTCGCGTTCCTGCAATCGCTGCTGTACCTGCCCGCGCGCCTGCTCGGCTGGCGTCCGGCGGCGCCGCAGTACGCGCCATGAGCCCGGCGCTGCGCGGTCGCCCCGCCGCGCAGCGCCGTCCTCGGCCGGCCGCGCTCAGAAACCCGACAGCCACTGCGCGACCGCCCGCAGGAAATAATCCGGCGGCTGGTGGTCGCGCAATCCGCCGCCGCCGGAGTACTGGCCGCCGGCGTACAGGGTGAAGCGCACGCCGGTCTTGCAGCCGCGATAGTCGCGGGTTTCGCCGTTGCTGTCGTAGCGGCTGGAACACTGTTGGCGGGCGGTCCAGAACGCGTTGTGTTCCTTGCCGAACAACCCGTCCGGACTGGCGGCGCCGAAATGATCGTCGTCGCGGCCGAAGAAGGTCCACACCGCCGGCATGCCGGTGCAGTCGGCATCGCTGGCCGGCGAGCCGAACCAGTACGGCCGGTTCGCCGCCACCGGCGCGATCGCGCGCAAATGCGAACCCAGATAGCAGCCGACCACCGCCGCCATGTCGCCGCCCCAGGAATGGCCGGTGGCGAAGACGCGATCGGTGTCGATCGAATAATCCCGTTCGGCCTGGGCCAGCAGCTCCTCGGCGAAACGGATGTCGTGCCAGCCGTCGTAGGGGCTGGCCTTCGGGCCCAGCGCCCAACCGCTGACGTCGCCCCAGACGTACAGCTGGTCGGGATAGACGAACACGGTGTCGTCCATCCAGCGTTCCAGGCCGACCACCTCGGGCGGCCGCCAGCCGGCGCCGAACCATTCGTGCATCTCGCGCCCGCTGGTGTCGGTGCCGGCGAACACCACCACCAGCCGGTAGCGCTTGTTGCGGTCGTAGTTGGCCGGCAGCGCGACGTAGTAGCTGCGCTCGCCGCCGGCGGCGTCGGAAAACACATGGGACAGCTGGCCGCTGGGCGGCGCTGCGTCGGCGGCGGGCGCCGGGCCCGGCAGGGCGGTGGCAGCGAGCAGTGCGAGCAGCATGGGGGTATGAATGGGCGAGCGCATCGTTCGACCTGTCGTGGGGGAAGGCACGGTGGAGGCGGCGGGCGCTGCGCCGGGCCGGGGCGAGTCGGGCCTGGCGGCGCGACTCGCCGTGCGGTCGGGGGGAATCGGCGTTCGCCCTCGTAGCCCCTGGCGGGGCGCGCCCACCTTCGCGCAGCGCGCGCGGCGCGTCTTGACCGGTTTGCGCCGCGCCGATGCGGATATGCGCCGAGTGCGCATCCAGGCCAAGAATCCGCTGTGACTGCGGCCGCAATCGGCGAAATCGCTGGTTCGGGGCGGCGATCGCGCGGCCGTCGCCGGCTAGTGGCCAGCACATCGACGCGGCTGCGTCAATGCATTCGCCGCGATTTACCGCGTTCAGCCGCGATGACCGCCGGCCCAACCGCGATGCCGTGCGAACCGCGGGCGGTCGCATCGCGCGTGTAAAATGACGAACTTTTAGCCAGACCAGTTTGATAGTGGAAGCTTCTCGACGGGCGGCGGTCCGTGGTCCGACCTTCATCCGCCTGCTCGCCCGCCTCGCCGATGCCGACGCCGCGCCCGATGCGCAGCCGCTGTCGGACCGGCTCAGCCAATGGATCGAATGGACCCAGACCCTGGCGCTGTCGGCAGCGTTGGACGGCGCCCCTGCGGTTGCGGGTTTCGGCGCGGCCGGCACGGTCCAAGCCGAGGCGCAGGAGTGCGCGCGGGTGCGGCGCATGCTGGCCGCGGCCATCGACGGCGATCGCGCGTTCGCGCCGCCGCGCGCGGGCGCGGCCATCGCCGGGGCCCGCTCCGCGGCCGCGGTCGAGGACGCCGGCGACTATCCGTTCTTCCGCCAGCGCTACCTGGTGCTGCAACAGACCCTGGAAGCCGGCGCCGGCCGCCTGCGCGAACGCCTGCGCGAGCGCCTGACCGTGGCTTCGCCCGAACTGGCCCGGCTGGCCGCGCTGGATGCGGTGATGGAACGCGCCCTGGGCCGGCGCGAACGCAGCCTGCTCGGCGCCGCGCCGGCGCTGCTGGGCCGGCGCTTCGAACGCCTGCGCGAACGCGCGCAGGACGCCGCCGACGGCGGCGAACCCGACCGCGAGACCTGGCTGCCCCGCTTCCGCGCCGACATGCGCGAGGCCTTGCACGCCGAACTGGATCTTCGACTTCAACCTGCGCAGGGCCTGCTCGACGCCCTGCGCGCACGCGCAAACGACTGACATGCTCAACAAATCGCTTCACGCCGCCGTCTTCGTCGCCGGCCTCGCCATCGTGGCCTGGGTCGGCGCGGTCGCCTTGAATTCGCATCCGCTGGCATTGGCGGTGCTGGCGCTGATCGCCGCCGGCTACCTCGCCGGCGGACTGGAACTGCGCCGCTATCGCCAGGCCACCGCGACGCTGCAGCGCGCGCTGGACGAACTGCCCGCGCCGGCGGAGGCAGGCGACGGCGAACGCCTCGACGCCTGGCTCGGCCGGCTGCATTCCTCGCTGCGCAGCCCGGTGCGCCTGCGCATCGAAGGCGAGCGCGTGCCGCTGCCGGCGCCGACGCTGGCGCCGTATCTGGTCGGCCTGCTGGTGCTGCTGGGCATGCTCGGCACCCTGCTGGGCATGACCGCGACCCTGCGCGGCACCGGCCTGGCGCTGGAAAGCGCCAGCGACCTGCAGGCGATCCGCGCCGCGATCGCCGCGCCGGTCGCCGGCCTGGGCTTCGCCTTCGGCACCTCGATCGCCGGCGTCGCCGCCTCGGCCATGCTCGGCCTGCTCGCGGCGCTGTGCCGGCGCGAGCGCGCCGCCGCCGTGCAGCGCCTGGACGCCGCCGCGAGCGGCGCGCTGCACGCGCACTCGCGCGCGTTCCAGCGCGAGCGCCGTCGCGCGCAGGCGTTCGAACTGCTGCAGCGCCAGACCGAGACCATGCCCGCGCTGGTCGCGCAGTTGCAGGCCGCGATGCAGGCGCTGGAACGCCACGGCGAAAGCGCGCACGAGCGCCAGCTCGAACGCCAGGACGCGTTCCACCAGCGCAGCGAGGCGGCGTACGCGCGCCTGGCCGAATCGTTCGAGCGCTCGCTCAAGGACAGCGTCGGCGAAGGTGCGCGCGCCGCGGGCGCGGCGCTGCAGCCGGTCGCGGACGCGACCATGGCCGCGCTCGCGCGCGAGAGCGCGGCGCTGCACGAACGCGTCGGCGACGCGGTGCAGCGGCAACTCGACGGCCTCAGCGCCGGCTTCGCCAGCGCCGCCGACGCGGCCGCCGACGGCTGGAGCCGCGTGCTGGCCGACCACCGCGGCGGCAACGAAGCGCTGCTGCGCGACCTGCGCGGCGCGCTGGAAGGATTCGCCGGCACCTTCGAGCGCGGCACCGCCGGCCTGCTCAAGGACGTGTCGACGCAACTGGAAGCCAGCCACGACCGCAGCGCGCAGGCCTGGGACGACGCGCTGGCGCGCCAGGGCGAGGCCAACCAGGCCCTGGCCGAGCGCCACCAGCAGGCGCTCGGCGGCGCCGCGGCCGCGTTCGAACGACACGCCGCGGCATTGGTGACGGTGGTCGAGCGTTCCCACGCCGAACTGCAGGACGCGCTGGAATCGCGCGACCGCGAACGCCTGTCGGCCTGGACCGAATCCTTCGCCGCGATGAGCGCCGCGCTGGGCGAGCGCTGGGAGCAGTCGCAGACGCTGACCGCGCAGCGCCAGCAGGACATCTGCGCCACGCTGGCGCGCAGCGCCGACGAGATGTCGGCGCAGGCGCACGAGCGTGCGCGCGGCACCCTGGCCGAAATCGAGCGCCTGGTCGACGCCGCCGCCGAAGCGCCCAAGGCCGCGGCCGGCGTGGTCGCCGGATTCGAAACGCATGCGGCCGGGTTGGTGCGCATCGTCCAGGACTCGCACGCGCAGTTGCAGGCCGCGCTGGAATCGCGCGACCGCGAACGCCTGGCGATGTGGACCGACGCGTTCGGCGCGATGACCGCCGACCTCGGCCAGCGTTGGCAGCAGGCCGGCGAAACGGTCGCCGGCCGCCAGTTGGAAGTCTGCGACACGCTCGCGCGCACCGCGCAGGAGGTTTCGGCGCAGAGCCAGGCGCAGGCGCGCGACACCATCGCCGAGATCTCGCGCCTGGTCGATGCTGCGTCCGAAGCGCCCAAGGCCGCGGCCGAAGTGGTCGCCGAGCTGCGCCAGAAACTTTCCGACAGCATGGTCCGCGACACCGCGATGCTGGAAGAGCGCAACCGCCTGCTGGCGACGCTGGAAACCCTGCTCGACGCGGTCAACCACGCCTCCGGCGAACAGCGCGCCGCGGTCGATGCGCTGGTCGCATCTTCGGCCGAACTGCTCGAACGCGCCGGCGCGCGCCTCAACGAACGGGTCGAAGCCGATGCCGGCAAGCTCGACGCCGCCGCCGCGCAACTCGGCGCCGGCGCGATCGAGGTCGCCAGCCTCGGCGACGCCTTCGCCGCGCTGGTGCAGCAGTTCGGCGAAACCCACGAGCGCCTGGCCGACCGCCTGCAGGGCGTGGAGGTCGCGCTGGACAAGTCGCTGGCGCGCAGCGACGAGCAACTGGCCTACTACGTGGCGCAGGCGCGCGAGGTCGTCGACCTGAGCGTGCTGAGCCAGAAGCAGATCATCGACGAACTGCAGCGCGTGGCCGACGGCCAGGCCGCGGCGCAGGCCGGCGACGGAGCGCAGGCGGCATGAGCGCGCTGATCGAGGACGACGCCGGGATCGATTCCGGCGCGCCGGTGTGGGCCGCCTTCGGCGACTTGATGTCGGTGTTGCTGGGCGTGTTCGTGCTGATCCTGGTCGGCGTGATCGGCGCGCAGATGCAGCTGTCCAGCCGCCTCGACGAGGAAGTGAAGCAGCGCAAGATCGAAGCGCAGCGCCGGCAGACCCTGGAGCGCGCGCTGGCCGCGCCGCTGGCGAGCGGCCGGGTGACCCTGGTCGACGGCCGCATCGGCATCAACGGCAACGTGCTGTTCGCGCTGAACTCCGACCGGTTGCAGCCGCAAGGGCGCGAACTGCTCGATACCCTGGCCGGTCCGTTGACCGAGTACCTGCGCTCGCGCGACGAGATCCTCATGGTCAGCGGCTTCACCGACGACCGCATGGTGCGCGAGAGCAACCGCCAGTTCGCCGACAACTGGGAGCTGTCGGCGCAACGTTCCTTGACCGTGACCCGCGCGCTGATCGCCGCGGGCGTGCCGGAAACGGCGGTGTTCGCCGCCGCGTTCGGTTCCCAGCAGCCGGTGGATTCCAACGCCGAGGAAGCCGGCCGCGCGCGCAACCGGCGCGTGGAGATCGCGCCGATGCCGCGCCCGGCGCAGGCCGCCGCGGCGCCGCGCGGATCGCGATGAATTCCGTCCCGGCGAGCGCGGACGCGGCCGATCCGCGGACGACGCTGGAGGCCTGGCGCGCGCGCGGCGACGACCGCTGCGATCGCGCCGGCTTCGCCCGCATCGACGCGCTGGAGCGCCGCGCCGCGGCGCAGGACGGCGAGCTGCGGCGGGTGCTGGACGCGCGGGTGCGCGAGTTGATCGGCGTCTACGCTGGGGCACTGGAGCGCAGGCAGGCGCAGGCGAGCGAAACGGCCGCGCGCGAGGCCGGCGCGCAGGCGAGCGCGGTCGATGCGGCGACGGCCGCCGCCGCGCCCGCCAAGCGCGCCGCGCGCAAGGGCGCGAAGCGCAAATCCGGGACGAGCGCGGAAGCCGCGGCGCCGGCGCCGACCCTGATCGAACTGACCCAGCGCCTGCAAGCGACGGCGGCGACGCGCGAGGCGGGCGACGGCGATGCGCCGCGCGCCGCGTTCCCGCAACTGGCCGCGCTCGACGAGTTCCGCATGCGCTTCTCGCGCCTGCGCATGGACCGCCAGCTGCGCGAGTCGCTGGAACCGTCGTCCACCGACGCTGGTCCGCTCAATTCCGGCCGGCTCGTGCACCGCGCGCTGAGCACCATGCAGGCGCTGGCGCCGGAGTACCTGCAGCAGTTCATGGCCTATGTCGACGCGCTGGCGTGGATGGAGCGGCTCGGCGCAGGCGTCGGCGAGTCCGAGGAACCGGCCGCGGCCGGCGGCAAGCGCGGCCGCAAGCGCCGCGAATAGCGCCGGCGAAAGCGTCGCCGCGCGCGCGGCAGGCGCCGCGGCCGCTCAGCGCCGCCCGACCGAACGCAGGTAGGCGCAGAACATGTCGGCCATGGCCTGCGCATAGGTCTCGATCTCCTGCGCCGTGCGCGGCGTCTCCGAGAATTCCTTGCCGACCTGCGACAGCGTGGAGATGACCAGGTCGCCGGCGACCGTGCGCGCCGCGTCGTCGGCGCGCGGCAGCGCTTCGCGCATGAACGCCTCGAACGCGCGCTCGCTGGCGCTGTGGGCCTGGCGCGCCTCGGGCGCGTCGCGGTACAGCGGCGCTGCGTCGGCCAAGGCCACCCGCATCGCCGCTTCTTCGCATTCCGAACGCACGAACGCATGCACCAGCTCGCGCAGCCGGCGCAGCGGCGGCTTGCGCGCGTCTTGCAGGATCGCGCACAGCAGCGCGGTGGTCTGGCCCCATTCTTCGGTCTGCAGGCGGAACAGGATCGCCGCCTTGTTGGGGAAGTACTGGTACAGCGAGCCGACGCTGACGCCGGCGCGCTCGGCCACGCGCGCGGTGGTGAAGCGCTGTGCGCCTTCCTTGGCCAAAACCTGAGCGGCGGCCTCCAGGATGACCGCGACCGAGTCGCTGGAGCGCGCCTGCTTGGGCTGTTTTCGCTGGGAAATCTGCGGTTTCTTGGGGTCGGTCATGGGGGCGGCGCCAATGCGAATAGCGAACATGACGAATCAGTCGCATTCTGATTCTACCCCCCAACGACGCCCGCATACGGGCCGGAGACGCCGCAATGAATACCTCCGCTGCAAGCCATGGCGCGGCCAGCACGCTCACCGCCGCGCCGCTGTCGGTGCTGATCCAGCGCCTGTTCGACGAAGCCGACGCGACCTCGCCGATGGACCTGCCCGAAGTGGCTGCGATGCCGCGCGACGAACACGAGCGGCTGATGCGCAGCACCACCGAATACCTGGATTTTTACGGTCGGCTCAAGGACATGCCGCTGGCGGTCTCGCGCGAGACCGGCATCCTGCTGTACCAGCTGGCGCGCAGCACCGGCGCGCGCAGCATCGTCGAGTTCGGCACTTCGTTCGGCATCTCGACCCTGCACCTGGCGGCGGCGCTGCGCGACAACGGCGGCGGCCGCCTGATCAGCAGCGAGTTCGAGCCGTCCAAGATCGAGCGCGCGCGCGCCAATCTCGCCGCCGGCGGCCTCGCCGACCTGGTCGAGATCCGCGAGGGCGATGCGCTGCGCACCTTCGCCGCCGACCTGCCCGAATGGATCGATCTGGTCCTGCTCGACGGCGCCAAGGCGCTGTACCCGCAGGTGCTGGACCTGCTGGAGCCCAGGCTGCGCCCCGGCGCGCTGATCGTCGCCGACAACGCCGACTACAGCCCCGACTACCTGCAGCGCGTGCGCTCGCCGCAGCGCGGCTACCTGTCGGTGCCGTTCGGCGACGACGTGGAACTGTCGATGCGCCTGGGCTGAGCGGCGCCGCATCGGCCGGCGCGGATCAGCGCCGGCCGATGCGCACGTCGTGGAACACGCCGTCGGGATCGCAACGGCGGCGCAGTTCGCGCAGCCGCGCCCAATTCGCCGGGGCGAAGCAGCGCTCGACCCGGTCTGAGCGTTCTTCCAGGTCGAACTCGTTGATGTAGGCGCCGCTCGCGATGCCGGCCAGTTCGTCGTACAGCGCCTTGAGCCAGCGCCGGTTGGCCTCGTCGTCGCGTTCGGCGTCCCATTGCGCGTAGGTCGAGACGAACCAGCGGCCGCGCGCCGAGAACGCCGCGTCGGGCAGTCGCGGTTCGCCGCGCCAGATCAGCAACGGCACGGTCGCCGGCGACGGCCGCGCGGGCAGGTGCGCGGCGAGGATGCGCGCGGCCTCGCCGGCGCGGTCGGTGAGGATGTTGTCGCTGCGGTAGCGGCGCGAGACCAGCATCGCCTCGCTCTGGCGGTAGATCGCTTCGAAACCGCTGGGCTGGTCCTGCGCCGGCGGTTCGAGCAGTCCCGCCGGCAGGTTCGCGAACAGCGAGGCGTGCAGCGCCTGCGCCTGGCGCGGCGTGTCGGCGAAGGCGAGCGCGCTCAGCGATGCCTGCAGGCCGTCGCCGTCGGGCACCACCGCGACCATGACCTGCAGCGCCGGCTCCGGGTCGGCGCGTTCGATCGCCTGCAGCAGTTCGCCGAGCCGGTCCAGGCCGGTGCGTGCGCTCGTCGAGGTGATGCAGCGCGGCAGCGGCCGGCAGTCGAGATAGAACTTCACCACCACGAAGCCCAGTCCGGGGCCGCCGCCGCGCGCGGCCCAGAACAGCTCGGGGTGGTGTTCGGCGTCGGCGTGCAGCAAGTCGCCGTCGGCGCCGATGAGGTCGATCGCGCGGACATTGAACGCGCTGATTCCGCCCCAGGCGCGGAAGTTGATGCCGAGCCCGCCGCCGAGCAGGAAACCGCTGAGCCCGACGTCGCCGCCGTGGCCGGTCGGAAACGCCAGCCCGTGCGGCGCCAGCGCCTGGGCCAGTTGCCGGCTGCTCGCGCCGGGTTGCACCGCGGCCAGGCGCGCGGCCGCGTCGACGTCGATCCGGTCCAGCGCGGCCAGATCCAGCAACAGGCCGTCGTCGCGCAGGAAGCAGCCGGCGTAGCTGTGGCCGCGGCCGCGCACGCTCACCGGCAAGCGGTGGCGGCGGGCGAAGTCGATGCTGTGGGCGACGTCGGCGACCGACTGCGCGCGCACGATGTACTCGGGGAAGCGCTCGAAGCGGCGGCCGTTCCAGCAGGCGCTGCGGTGCCAGCCGGCGTATTCGGCGTGATGGCGCGAGCGCGCCTTGCCGTCGAGGTGGCGCGGGAAGATGCGGAAATCGTCGGCGTCGATGGGATCGCGGCGCGTGTCCATGGCGGAGCTCCTGTCAGTCGAGGGCGGCGGAGGCGGGCACGCGCGCGGGCGGCGGGGCGGTTCGCGGCAGCGGCGCGAGACGGGCGATCGCGCATTGCAGCGGCACGGGCGACAGGCCCAGGCGCCGCTTGATCCGTTCGTTGAGGCGGCCGCCTTCGAAACGCTGCAGGCCGTGGGCGAAGGCGTGGCGAAAGGCGGCGGCGAAGCAGATCGTGTACGGGCTGAAGTCGCTTTGGTCGTAAGTCACGCCGGCCGACCACAGGCAGAACGTGTCGCGCCGTTGCCAGCCGATCATGCCGCTGATCACGCGCCCCTGCGCCTGGATCAGCACCAGCCGCGCCAAGTCGCCGCACAGGCGCACGAAGCGCGCCAGCGGCGCGGCCGGGAAATAGTGCGGGGTGCCGCGGCGGGCGGTGGTGCGGAAGCACAGCTCGCAGACCTGCTCCAGACGGTCGTCGAACGGCGGCGCCAGCACCTGCGCGCTCGCGCCGCTGGCCTCGAACTTGCGCAGCTGGCGCCGCATTTCCGCGCGTCCGTCGCTCGGCAGCGCGCGCACGTAGTGATCGAAGTCGTCGAACAGGCCCAACTGCGCGTCGTAGCGTTCGACCAGCGGGTGCAGGCGCAGGCGACTGCCGCCCGCCCGCGCCGCTTCGCCGAGATTGAGCAGGCCTGCATAGGCGGCGCCCTCGCGCGCGGCGACGTCCAGCAGCGCGTCGAGCAAGGCTTCGCGCACGCCGCCGGCCGTTTCCAGGCAAGGCACGCTGCTGTCCCAGCAATGCATCATGTGGCTGAACAAACCCGATTCCCCGCCGCGGGCGCGCACCTGCGCGGCGCGCGCCAGCAAGCCCAGCGGGTCCACCGCCGCCAGGCGCTGCAGATAGGCGGGCAGGCATCCGGCCAGTTCGTCGCCCTCGTACGCGCACAGGTACAGGGTCTTCTGCGTCGGCAGCAGCGGCGAGCGCTCGGCGGCGAGCAGGAAACGCCAGTCGTAGAACAGCGACGCGCGGCTGGCGTCGTGCAGGGTCTGGTAACTGCGCCGGTCGACCCGTTCCAGCGAGTCGAATACCTCGATCCTCGGTTTCACCACGGCCTCCTCGCGCGCGAACGGGCCTGCGCCGGCCGCGGCCGGCGGCGTTGCGGCGCGTCAGCCGCGCCGGCACTCGACGATGGCGGCGTGCGGCCGGCGCACATAGGCCTGCAGCTCCGGCGGCGCGTCCGCCGGCGCGTGCAACTGCGGCGGGTGCCAACGCACCGCCGTGGCGCCGGCGCGGTGCAGCGCGGTTTCGATCGCGCTGCGGCTCCAGTACCAGGCGTGCACGCTGGCGTCGTAGCGCTGCTGATAGAACAGGTCCAGGCGCAGGCGCGCGCCGTCGCGATGCGGCTCGCGCGGATCGTCGGGCGTCATGCGGAAGCCGAACGGCTCGTAGTACGACGGCGCGGGTTCGTAGTCGGGATGGATCGGCAGCGCGATCAGGCGTCCGCCCGGGCGCAGCGGCGCGAGCATCTGGAAGCACATGCGCTCAAGCTCCGGCAGCGCCTGCGCATACGGCAGCACGTACACCGCCAGCACCAGGTCGAAGCGGCCGGCCTGGTCGGGCCCGAGCGCGGATACGAACTCCACGTCCAGGCGCTCGGCCGCGGCGCGGCGGCGGGCGCTGGCCAGCATGCCTTCGGCGAGGTCGTAGCCGACTACGCGGCGCGCGCCGGCGCGCTTGAACATCCGCGCATACGTGCCGGCGCCGCAGCCGAAGTCGAGCACGTCGGCGCCGGCGACATCGCCGATGCGCGCGAGCACGCTCGGCGTCTCGATGTATTTGCGGAACGGCCAGTCGCTGATGTCTTCGTACAGATCGGCCAGGGCTTCGAACTGGGCGGCGTTGTGCTGGGTCATCGGTCGGGTCCTCGACGAAAGCGGGCGATGCGGCGGACGCGGCGGTGCGACGGCTTGCGCGGCGACGCGCGCGGACGCGTTCGCCGATGCGGATGGAGTGCGCGCGTCTTCCCCGGCGTGCGGCGGTACTAGTACGTCCGAAGCCGCCCGCGCGAACGTGATGGCGAATGCACAAATGCGGCCGTTAACGCACGCTCACGCGCGTGTGGCGCGCGCGGTCACAGCGCGGGGGCGAGGGTGATGGAGCGTGAGCCGTTTTCGCCGCGCCCTGCGAGTGCATCGATGGGCGGCCCGCTCTCCCGGCGCGACCGCATCGCCGCCGCCCGCACCACGCAGGCATTGGCGCCACGTCGGGACTCACCTGTCTTTCGAAGGGATATCGATCATGAAACTCAAGTCGTTCGCGACACTCTCGCTGTCGGCCTCGCTGTCGGCGCTGGCCTTGCTGGCCGCGTCGCTTCCCGCCGCGGCCGGCTCGGTGACGGTGTCGCCGGCCGGTTCGACCACGCTGGCCGGCGGTGCCACCATCACCGTGATGGGCCTGGACGGCCGGCTCGAGCGTCAGGTGCGCTGCGCGCTGAGCCTGAGCATCGCGCTCGCCGGCAACGGCGCTTTCAGCATCGGCGCGATGGAGTTTTCGCCGCAGTGCCAGGACCAGACCGGCACGCCGTTCAGCGCGGTCGCGCAGAACCTGCCGCAATGGCGCGGCACCACGTCGGCCTACGACGCCAATTCCGCGCAGTCGGCGCTGACCAATCCGTGGGTCGTGCTGATGGAGGACAGCGGCCTGGGGCCGCCGTACTACGCCGAGTGCCGCGGTCCCTCGCTGAAGGGTTTGTACTGGGTCGGCCTCGCCGGCGGCCCGCCGACGCCGGCCACGCGCCTGTACACGCCGGGCAACCAGTCGATCGGCGCGACTTCGAGCGGGCGCAAGTGCTACATCGACCTGGACCTGCGGCCGGCGTCTTACCAGTATTTCAACTACCGGCCCTGAGCCGCGCGCCCGTCGCACGCGCGGCGGGCGCATTCCTCAGTGCGCGGCGAGCCAGACGGGCCACCACAGGATCAGGCCTTCGCCGGCCTGCCATGGCTTGCGGGCCAGAACCCCATTGCGCAGATGCACCAGCGTCCAGCCTGCATGGGGCATGGGAAAGCTGTGCGTTCCGCCGCCTTCGACCGAGACCGTGGCCTGACGTCCGTCGAAGACCAGGACGAACCGCGACAGCGACGGCTTCGGCGAGAGATCGGCGACGGCAAGGGCCTGGGTTTCGCCCAAATCGTCGGATGGACCGGCCAGCGACCAGCCCGCTCGCCCGGGCGCGTACAACTGCGCGAGTACCCGGGTCGGCCCGGCCCCTGCGTCCTTGCTGTCCTCGCTTCGCCACAGGCTGAGGACGAGCAAGCGCAACTCGCCGGTCTTGCTCGACTCGAACGTCCATTCGATCAGGGCCTCGCCATCGACGAAGTTCTGCGGCCCCACATCCACCTCCAGACGGACCGGAGCGGCCGTTGTAGCGGGCGGCCGGCGCAACGTGTCCCATTGCAGATCGTGCAGGCGCAAGCCGCCGGCGGGATCGAGCGGACTGGGGCGGTCGCGGAGCAGATCGACCTGGCAGCGGCCGCCGGCATAGTCGTTGCCGGACCGGGTCAGCAACGGGACCTCGACGATGCCGTCGCAGAAGTCGTTGCCGCCCGCGGCGACGGCTGGGAGGGCGGGGCCGGCGCAAAGCAGGCCGGCGAGGGCGAGGGAAGACAGACGATGCATGCGACCTCCTTGTTGAGCAGACCGCGCAGCGGGCACGGTGCCCGGATGTGCTGGCGTCGGGGGATATGCGCGCCGTTACCGGCGAGCAGGGTTGGCGGCGAAGCGGCCCCGCCGCCGGCGCGAGCGGGCGCCGGCGGCGAATCAGTCTGCCATCGGCGGCGCATGCCATCCGCGGGGATGCGCGGCGCTTGCGGCGCCGATGCCGGATACTCGCGATCCAGCCCCGAAACGGCTCACGCTCGTGGCTGAATGCGCCCATTCGCGCCCGTACGGCGTCGGGATTTCAGCATCGGCGCGGCAGCGCCTAAAATGCGTGGCCCCAGCCGACGAGATTCGACATTGATCATCCATCCCAAGGTCCGCGGTTTCATCTGCATCACCACCCACCCCGTGGGCTGCGAGCTCAACGTGCGCGACCAGATCGCCGTCGCCCGCGCGCACGGCGTGCGCAAGGATGGCCCGAAGAAGGTGTTGGTGATCGGCGCGTCCAGCGGCTACGGGCTGGCCGCGCGCATCGGCGCCGCGTTCGGCTTCGGCGCCGACACCCTGGGCGTGTTCTTCGAGAAGCCCGGCAGCGAGAAGAAGCCCGGCACCGCCGGCTGGTACAACGCCGCCGCGTTCGACAAGTTCGCCAAGGCCGAGGGCCTGTACGCGCGCTCGATCAACGGCGACGCGTTCTCCGACGAAGTCCGCGCCAAGGCGATCGAGCTGATCAAGAACGAGATGGGCGGGCAGGTCGACCTGGTGATCTATTCGCTGGCGTCGCCGGTGCGCAAGCTGCCGTCGACCGGCGAGGTCAAGCGCTCGGCGCTCAAGCCGATCGGCGCGGCGTACACCTCCTCGGCGATCGACACCAACAAGGACCAGATCGTGCAGGCCACGATCGAGCCGGCCACCGAGCAGGAGATCGAGGACACGGTCACGGTGATGGGTGGCCAGGACTGGGAGCTGTGGATCGACGCGCTCGAACGCGCCGACGCGCTGGCCCCGGGTGCGCGCACCGTCGCCTTCAGCTACATCGGCACCGAAATCACCTGGCCGATCTACTGGCACGGCGCGCTGGGCCGGGCCAAGGCCGACCTCGACGCGACCGCGCTGCGCCTGGACGCGCGCCTGCGCGCGCACGGCGGCGGCACGGCCAACGTGGCGGTGCTCAAGTCGGTGGTGACCCAGGCCAGCTCGGCGATCCCGGTGCTGCCGCTGTACATCTCGCTGGTGTTCAAGGTGATGAAGGAAAAGGGCCTGCACGAAGGCCCGATCGAACAGCTCGACCGCATGTACCGCGAGCGCATGTACCGCCAGGACGGCCAGCCCGCGCAGACCGACGAGCAAGGCCGCCTGCGCCTGGACGACTGGGAATTGCGCGAGGACGTGCAGGCGCAATGCAGCGCGCTGTGGCCGCAGGTGACCAGCGAGAACCTGTTCGCGCTCAGCGACTATGCCGGCTACAAGCACGAGTTCCTGAAGCTGTTCGGCTTCGACCGCGACGACGTCGACTACGACGCCGACGTCGACCCGGACGTGAAGTTCGATTGCATCGAAATGTGATCGCGAAAGGCCGGCGCAAGCCGGCCTTTTCGTTTCCAGCCGCAGCGGAAATCCGGGCGCGCCCTGTAGGAGCGGCGCGAGCCGCGACCGCGAAACCTCGCTTGCGTCGTCAGCGCGATGTCGCGGCTCGCGCCGCTCCTGCAGTCGGGAATCCGGTTTACGAATCCGCGGCCACCGCCAGTGGCGCCACGGCGGCGCGGCGCGCGCGCAGCCGCTCGGTCAGGCGCTTGCCGGCGCGGATGCCGGGCTCTTCGATCCAGCGGTAGCTCAGCAGCGAGCCCGCGCACAGCGCCAGCGCGCAGCCGATGTTGACGATCCAGAACGGCAGCGTGCCGCTGAGCGCGTAGGCCTTCACCCCGGGAATCGCGAACACCGCCACCAGCGCCAGCCCCTGCGCCAGGTAGATGCTGTAGCTCATCGCGCTGAGCCGGCGCGAAGCCGGCCACGACAGGGCGCCGAACAGGTCGTTGCCCGAGCACAGCACGAACAGGAACGCGCCCAGCAGCGGGCAGAACGCCAGCAGCTGCAGCATGCCGACATCGCGCGCGCCCAGCATCGCCGCGAACGCCAGCGCGATCGCCAGCAGCGCCAGCGCGCCCCAGCGCGCCTCGTGCAGGCGCAGGCGTTCGCCGATGCGTTCGTGCAGCAGCGAGGCGACCAGCATGCCGGTGGCGAGCGTCGCGATCAGCTCGGCCAGCACCGCCAGCAACAGCGCCGGCCGCGGCTTGACCCCGGACACGAAGCCGCCGTTCCAGGTGCCGGCGAGGATGACCAGCAGACAGGCCGCGACCACGCCGGCGCTGAACGCCAGGTGCCGTCCGCGGCGTACGAACAACGCCCACAGCGGCAGCGAGAAATAGAACAGCCACTCGAACAGCAGGGTCCAGGTGACGCCAGCGAGGATGGTGCCGGTGTCGGCGTAGCCGTTGATCGCCGGCGGCGGCGGCAGGATGCCCAGCGCCAGCCACGCCAGCGCCTGGCCGATCACCTGCAGCGGCGGCTGCCGCCATTGGAAGCCGGTGCGGTAGGCGACGATGGCGATCATCGTCGCCACCACCGCCACGTACATGGGCCCCAGCCGGAACACGCGGCCGATGTAGAGCGCCTTCCAGTCGGGCCGGCCGCCGGCCTTGAGCAACTTGTTCCAGAACAGGAAGCCGGTGAGCATGAAGAACAGCGCCACCGAGATCACCGCGGCGACGTTGTAGAAGCGCGCGGACGAGGGCTTCCACACGCCGCTGAGCAGATAGTCGTAGTGCACGACCGCGTGCACCGCGAACACGCCCAGGGCCAGGAAACCGCGCAAGCCGTCGAGGGTGTCGGTGCGCCGGCCGCTGCCGCCGGCGGCGTCGGCGCCGCGGAACGCGGGCAGCGCGGCCAGACCCAGGCAGGCCAGCAGGATCGCGAAATACGGCCATACCGTGTGGATATCGACCATAACGCTGCGCGCCGCGGGAGTGGGGTGGCAGCAGGCTAGCGGCCCGGCCGCGCGGCTTCTGCCGTCGGGATCACGCTTCCCGGGGAACGCCGGCGGGCAAACGTGGACTGGGTTGGCTTTCCGGTTTTTTCCGCACGTCGCAGCCGGGACGGGCGGCCCCGGTCCGAGCGCCGCGGATACGACGAAGGCCGGCTTGCGCCGGCCTTCGTGGACGTTGCTCTGGCCGCGCCGCGGTCAGAAGTTGAACAGATAGCTGAACTTCATGAAAAGCTGCTTGCCCGTATGCATGTCCAGCCCGCGCGTGGGCACGACGATGTTCGGGTTCTCGTTGATGCGCAGGTTCTCCTGCTGGTCGGTGTAGCCCAGGTAGAACGCGGTGCCCGGGTTGGGCGAATAGCTCACCAGCAGGTCGGTGACCAGCTTCTTGCCGCGCGGGATCGCGAACAGGTTCTGGTTGGAGTCCAGCGCGCGGTAGTCGAAGATCACGTGCGCGGCCCAGAAGCGGCTGAACTGGTACTTGATCTTGGTGCGCGACTGGGTGGTGCTGAACACCCGCGAATCCGAATCCTGGCCGGCCAGCGAATGCTGGGTGCGCAGTTCGTCCCAGATGAAGGACTGGTCGATGCGCAGCTGCGCGAACGGGCTGATGGTCAGTTTGATGATCGCCAGGCGCTGGTCGCCCATGAACGGCTCCAGCCCGGCCGCAGGCGTGTAGTTGATCTTGTCGCGCACGGTGATCTTCGCTTCGGCGGTCAGCCACCTCCACCACTCGGTGCTGGCGCCGATGGTGAAGCCGCTCATGTAGAAGTCCTTGCCGGCGAAGGTCTCGTAGTTGCGGATCAGGTTGCCTTCGAACTTGGTCTGCAGCAGGCCGTTGACCACGAAGCCCGGCTCGACGCTCCAGTCCTGCACGTCGTTGCCCTGGTCGACGGTGTACTGCGCCGTCAGGGTCGGGCCCATGCTGATCAGCCACGGCGCCTCGGGGAACTGCTTGAGGTAGGACGACTTCTGGTAGAGCTGGCGGATGTCCACGCGCGGCAGGTAGGCCAGTTCGGCCTCGAAGTCCTTGCTGGCGTCGAAGTACTGGCCGTCGAAGTTGAAGTTGCGGCCGCCGCGGATCGCCTGCAGGAAGAACAGGCGGCCGTCGCGCTTGTAGCCTTCGGCTTCCTCGGAGTTGCTGTGCGCGGCCTGGGCGTTGAGGCTCCAGCTGTCGTTGAGCTTCATGCGCGAATCGACGCTGAAGACGCGGTTGTACTGGTCGCCGACGCTGCGGTCGGACAGGAACACGCCGAGGTTGGACTGCTGGCCGATGTCGCGCTGGACGCGGGCGATGCCGATCTTGCCGGTCTTGCCGGCGTCGTCGCCGCCGACGGTCGCGCCGGCGTACTCGTCGTCCATCAGCAGGCCGCCGACGGCCCAGCGGCCGAGCCGGCCGGACACGCGCGCGCCGTACTGCGGGTTGACGATGCGGCGCGAGTAGAACATCGACACCGGCGAGGTGAAGATGCCGCTGTTCTCCAGGAAGAACGGTCGCTTCTCCAGGATGTTCTGCTCGTAGCGCTCGTTGACGATGACCTGCGGCTCGTCGGTCTCGACCTCGCCGAAGTCGGGATTGACGGTCAGGTCGACCGCGATCGAATCCTTGATCACGAACTTGGCGTCCACGCCGAGCTCGCTGCGGCGGTGGCCGCGCATGTCCGGGCGGCCGGCCGAGTCGACGCCCAGGGTCTGCGCGTCGCGGTAGGTCATGTGCGGAATGACCTGGATGTTGCGGCCCGGGCGCAGGTCGTCGTCGATGCGCGCGGTGGCGAACTGGGCGACGAAGCCCTCCTTGCGCTCAGTGATGTAGGGCCAGTACACGAACTCGTTGGTGCGCGGGACGATGCGGTTGACGGCGATGCCCCAGTCCTGCTTGGAGCCGCGTTCGAAGCGCAGGCTCTTGAACGGGATCTGCATCATCGTGACGTAGCCGTCGTGGGTGATCTGGCCGTCGGAGACCCACTGGGTGTCGAAGTTGAAGTCGTAGCCCGGGCCTTCGGTGTAGCGGCTGTCCATCTGCGCGCCGTAGGGGTTCACCGTGAACACGAACGCGCGCTGCTTGTCGTGGTAGGTGTCGAGCATCAGCTGCACGCCGTCGTCGCCGAACACCGCGTCGCGGCGGGCGATGCGCGCGCGCACCTGCTTGGGATCGTCCTTGCACACGAACACCACGTACAGGTTGTGGTCGTCGTACGACAGGTAGGCGCGGGTCTCCAGGGTCGAGGGCACGCCGTCGCCGGGTTTGTTCTGGCGGAAGTCCTTGACCTCCGCGCCCGCATTGGCGGGGATCTTGCCGATGTAGTCCTCGAGCCGCGGCGCATGCTCGGTGCGCGGAATGTCGAGAACGTCTTGAGCGTGGGAGCAGAACGAAGCGCTCAACAGCCCCAGCATCGCCAACCACAGAGATTTACGCCGCATCGCTAACCACCTTCGTATTGAGAAAAAAGGATTCCTTTCCGGCGGCCGCGGCGGCTGCCGAATCGTCGTTGCTCCAAGAACTCTTGCCCGCGCCTGCGCCCGCGCGCAGCGCGTGCGGCTTGCGCAGCACCGCCCACACGCACAGTCCCAGCGCCACCGCCTGGATCGCGCTGGCCAGCAGGATCCGCGCGTGCAGTTCCGGCAGTTCCACCCCGCCGACCGGCATCACCGCCGTGCACGCCAGCCAGCCCAGCGCCAGCAACACCAGGTTGCGCGCCGACGGCAGCGCGGCCGCGGCGATCAGGCTCCACAGCCACATCGGCGCGATCAGGCCGCTGTGGTCGGGCAGGAACGGGCTGCGCATGGTCGCCAGGCCCAGCACCGCCACCCACACCGCGGCGCGTTCCAGCCGCGTCATCGAGGCGTTGCGCGCGGCCGCGACCAGCGTCAGCGCGATCGCCAACGCGGTCCACACCCACGACACCGCGCCCATCACCGCGCGGGTCATGCCGTCCAGGCCCAGCGCCTTGGCCTTGAGCACCGCGCCGGGCACCGACTGGTTGAGCGCGCTGACCCACTCCAGTCCGGGGATTTCCAGGAACGCCCAGGCGTCGCCGCTGGCGATGCGCGGCGCCTGGTAATGCAGGAAGGCCTCGAACGGCGCCTTGCCGAACCAGGCCAGCGCCACCAGGCTGTAGAAGACCGAGAACGCGAAGGTCCAGATCGCCGCGCGCCAGCGCTTGGTCGCCAGCAGGTAGATGCCGAGCAGGCCCGGGAACAGCTTGAAGATCGCGAAGCCGAGCATGGCCCCGCCGGCGACGTTGCGGCCGCGTTCGAACTGGATCATCGCCAGCACCGACAGCGAGATCGCGGCGAGCTGGAAATTGCCGACCTGCAGAGTCACCACGATCGGGCTGGACACCATCACCAGCGGCATCAGCAGCCAGGCGCGGCGGCCCGCGCCCTGGCCGATGTAGGCCGCCAGCGCCCACAGCCCGGCCAGCACGATCGCCGCCTCCACGCCGAACCAGACCGCGCGCAGGCTGTAGAAGTCGCCGCCGAGCAGCAGGCCGAGTTCCGGCAGCAGCACGAACTGCGGCAGGTACATGAACTCGTCGAGCTTGAAGTGATCGACCGAGCCGGTGTACAGCGCCACGTCGTAGAGATTGGCCGCGCCCTCGCGCGCCAGTTCCGCCGCCTGCCAATAGGCCGAGTAGCAGCTGTGGCCGATGTAGAACGGATCGAACCAGAACGCGGAGAACTGCGACTGGCTGGCGTCGGCCATGTACAAGGCGACGCCGAGCAGGCGGGCGATGGCGAGCAGCGCGGCGAGCGCCAGCAGCGCGAACGCCAGGCCGTGGCCGCGGCGGCGGCCGTCCCACTGCGCCGGCAGGCGCCGCGCCAGCGGATGCCACAGCAGCGCCAGCGGCAACGCCGCCAACGCCAGCGACAGCGCGAACGGCAGGCCGCCGGCGCGCGCGCCGAGGCCGACGCCGGCGACGACGGTGGCCAGCATCGGCCAGACCAGGCCCAGCGCCAGCGCCGCGGCGAGCGCGCGCTCGGCCGAGAGTTTCGTGGACGGTGTTGCAGTATTCGCGTTCATCGCGGTGCGCGCTCCTTGCGCGGCACGATGCGCGCGGCGGTGTCCTGGTTCATTGCGTTCTCCCCCTGCTTGGATGGGCGCGCCGCTCAGCGCGCGTGCGCGCCGGCGAACTGGCTCACCCCGTCGACCTTCCCCGAGAAGAAGAACTGGTGCAGTTCGGTGAAATCGTCGAATTCCACGTCGCAGCCGGCGTCGCGGCCTTCGTGGTTGCGGTCCACCCGCAGCAGCGTGCTGATCCCGAACGGGCGCGCGCCGGCGATGTCGTTGACCGGGTGGTCGCCGATCATCCAGATCCGCGCCGGATCGATGCCGAGCTTGTCGATCGCGAGCCGGAACGGCGCTTCCTGCGGCTTGTCGGCGCCGGCCTCCTCGGACGTGACCACGTAGTCGAAGCAGTCGTCCAGGCCGAAGTAGATGATCTTGCGGAACTGGATCTGCGAGGTCAGGTCGGTGATGATCGCCGTGCCGATGCCGCTGCTGCGCAGCGCCTGCAGGAACTCGCGCACGCCCGGGAACAGCTCGCAGTGCGAGAGGAAGGTGCGCCAGTAGGTCTGCTCCAGGTCGAGCGTGATCACCAGCTGGGTCTTGCGCCCGAGGATCTCGATGCCGCGCTGGAAGTACAGCAGCCGGCTGTGCGAGCTGGCGGTCTTGCCGAGCTGGCGCTTGACGTCTTCGCGCGCGCGCGCGAACGCGCCGCTGACCTCGTCCGCGGCGACGCCGAGCAGCTTGGCCGCCTTGCGTTCGGCCGCCGCCAGCGCCTGGCTGTGCGGCCGGTCGTAGGCGTACAAGGTGTTGTCGGTGTCGAAAATAATCGCCTGCGGCGCACGCAGGACCTTGTCGTTGTTGTGGATTCTCAGCGTCATCGGATGCGGCTCTTCAACGATTCTTCGATCTGGATCAGCACGAGCAACTGCATGATTCCGCTCATGCCCCCTTCCCACTGCGGGCGGATGTCGAGCATCTCCTCCAGCCCCGGCACCAGCGTGTGCGCGGCCATGGCGATGTCGTCGGCGTCGACTTCCCCCTCGATGCTCATTTCCACCTCGCTGCCGTCCTCGCTGGACTGCACGTCCAGGTGCAGGCCGCAGATGCCGATCAGGATCCGCGCCAGGCGTTCGTGCGAGGTGCCGTTGCGGATCAGCGCGACCAGCTTCAGCCGCACGTGTTCGAGCGCATCGCCGGTCTCCAGCTGGCGCGCGTTGACCGGCTCCAGCCGCAGCACCAGCCGCGCCAGACCGCGCTGCGGATGGATGTGCAGGCGCGAGTCGGCCATGCGCTTCTCGATCGAGGCCAGCACGGTGGCCAACGGGTGGCCGCGCTGGTGCACGTCGCGCTCGATCTTCCAGGCCCGGCGCAAGCGCTCGTCGAGGTCGAGGAACACCGACACGTCGAAGCGCTCGCGCAGTCCGCGCATGTGCAGCGCGTGCAGGCCCGAGGCGATCACCACGTCGTTCTTGTCGATCCGGGTCGGCGCGGTGAAGCGGCCGGCGCCGTGGTCGTAGTGGCGGCACAGGATCGGCTTGCCGTCCATCAGCGCCAGCACGTCGTTGTTGAAGCGTTGCAGGTCGTTGGCGCGCGGATTGAGATGGGTCAGGCCCTTCCACATCGGCGCGTAGCGGTCCCAGACGTGATAGTCGTCGCCGGAGACGTGCACCACCGAGTGCTCGCCGAAGATCCCGGCGAGCGCGCGGCTGAGGGTGTCCTTGCCCGAGCCCGAATCGCCGGCGATGCCGAGCGTGACCGGCTTCTGCGCGATGCGGTAGTAGTCGTTGCGCGCGACCCGCTCGCGCAGCATCTGCACCAGCAGCACCAGCCCGGCGGCGACGATCAGGGTGTAGGCCAGCGAATGCAGGTGCGGGCTCAGCGCGCCGCCGAGTTCGGCCAGGCGCGCGGCCGGGTCGAGTCCGGTCCACGGCAGCGAAGCGCCGCTGGAATAGACCAGGTGCATGGCGATCAACAGGGCCGAGAACACCCCGGTCAACACCCGTGCGCCGCGATCGCTGTGCAGTTGATGGGCGACCAGGAACGGCACCAGCCACAGGTACCAGCCCGGCGGCGCGGGCGTGGCCAGCACCACCAGGAAGAACGCCAGCCCGGTCGCGGCGACCAGCAGCTCGAAGCTGATCCGGCGCAGCCGCCACAGGCCGTAGACCGCCAGCAGGTACAGCAACGGGGTCAGGTAGACGCGCAGGTCGTGGCCCAGCGGCAGGGCGAGATCGAACAGGCGCAGCGATTCGGGCGTGCCGAACACCATGCGCACGAAGCCCGGCGAGGCCAGCCACGGCGCCAGCGACAACAGCGCGGTGATCGCGAAGCCCTGCGCGAACGGCCGCAGCAGGCCGCGCAGGCGCTTGTTGCGCCATAGATAGATCGCCAGCACCGGCGCCGCCAGCAACATGCTGAACTTAGCGGCGAAGGCCAGCCCCAGGGCGATGCCGCCGCGCCGCACCCGGTATTCGCGCAGGCACAGCAGCGACCACAGCAGCAGCGCCACCGGCACGATGTCGGTCTGGCCGTTCCAGTAGGTCACGTACAACGCGATCGGCGACCACCAGTACAGCCACAGCAGCATGCGCGGGCGTTGCGGCCACAGCCGCAGCAGCAGGTACAAGGTGGCGATGTCGAAACCGAGCAGGCCCAGGCGGAAGCCGATGCCGGTCAGTTCCGGAACTCCCGCCAGCGTCGCCGCGAGCAAGCCCAGCGCGGTGCCGGGCAGGTGCGCGATCAGCATCGCCGGGCCGTAGGGATAGGCCATCGGGTCGCCGCCGGCGGCGAGGAACGCCGACCACGGGTCCAGCGCCGGATGGGCGATGGCGTGGGCGACGAACGGCACGAACCACTGCTGCTGGATCTGCGGCGCCAGCAGCACCGCCAGCGCCAGCTTCAACAGCAGGCCGAACCGGAACACCGGATCTCGCCAGATCCTGTTCGCCCAGATCTTGTCGGTCCCAATCCGGTCCGCGCTCATCGCCACAGCTCCGGTTCCTTGGTGCACACCGCTTCGGCGACGATGCCCTCGCGCGCCAGCAGCGCGCGCAGGGCCGGAATTCCGCTGCCGGCATCGCGACCCTGCAGCTCGGGCGAGACCAGGCACAGCTTGAATCCGGCGTCCTGCAGCCGGCGCGCCTGCGCGCCGTCGAGCGGGAAGCGGGTGAAGCAGTCGACCCACACCCACTGGATGCGTCCGGCCAGGCTCAGCGCGGTGTCGATGGATTCGAACTCCGACACCCGCACCGCGCAGCGCGATTCGCCGCGATTGGCGGTGCGCACCAGGAACGGGAAGGACTGGTCGAGGAAGAAATAGTCCTCGATGCCGCGTTCGCGCATCAGCGCGATCAGACGGTCCTCCAGGCCTTCTTCCTTGACGTTGAGGATCAAGGTGCGATGGCGGAAACCGGCCAGCCAATCCTCGAAGCGCTCGCCGTCGGCGAAGGCGTCGTGGTGGATGATCAACTCCTCGCCGCGGCTGCGCAGGTCGAGTTCGATGCCGAGCTCGGCCGGGGTGTCGCTCAGCTCGGCGAGGGTGTTGCGGCGATGGCGGATCACGATCATGCCGGGCGTCCTCGCAGTTCGCGGCGCAGGCGCAGGCTGAAGTCGACGGTGCGTTTGATGAAGCGCAGCTTGGCCCGCCAGTTCACGTTCCAATGCGAGTGGCCGTGCGCGCGTTCGCCGAAACGCACCGGAAAGCGCTGCACGCGCAGGCCTTGATGCAGCGCCTGGTGATAGGCGTACAGGTCCAGGGCGAAATCCTGCGGCGGCTCGCGCCAGGTCTCGAAGAACGCGCGCGGGAACAGGGTCGGCTGGGCATTGATGTCCCACATGCGCCGGCCCAGCAGCACCGTTTCGAACGCCGACATGCCGACGGTGAAGGCGACGTCGCCGAGCGGGCGGCCGTGGCGGCGGCCCTTGACGAACAGGCGCCGCGGATCGGCGTCGGCGTCGAACAGCTGCAGCCCGCGCAGCGCGTCGAACGGATCGGTCTGCATGTCGGCGTGGGTCCAGCCGATCACCTCGCCGCGCGCCGCGCGCAGGCCAGCGAGGATGCCGTGGCCGTAGCCCCGGTTGACCTCGACCCGCACGCTGCGGATGCGCGACTGGCCTTCGAGCAGGCGCGCCAGCACCGCCGGGCTGTCGTCGCTGGAACCGTTGTCGACCAGCACCGCCTCGACCCGCTCGTCGCGGAAAGTCTCGCGCAGGCGCGCCACCAGCAGCGGCAAGTTGGCCGCTTCGTTGTAGCAGGGGATCACCAGCGACAAAGTGGTGCGCGCGCCGGCGCTGTCGCCCGCGGCCGCGCCCGCGTGCGTCACCGCGGCCGGCGCAGCGTCGGCGCCGAACACGAACAGCTTGAGCCCGATGAAGTTCATCGCCGCCGACACCCCGGTGGCGGCGACGAAGGCCAGCGCCAGCGCGATCTCGCCGCGGCCAAGCACCGCCAGCGCCAGCGCGTTCACCGCCACGTTGGCCGCCAGCGCGACCGCGTAGACGGCGAGGAAGCCGAGCAGTTCCCGCGGGTGCCAGCGCGCGCCGACCCGGAAGGTGAAGGCGCGGTTGGCGAAGTAGCCGAACGCCGCGCCGGCGACGTAGCCCGCGGTCTTGGCCGGATGCACGTTCAGCGCCAGCCACAGCAGGCCGCGATAGACCGCGAAGTCGATCGCCACCGCGGTGAAGCCGACCAGCAGGAAACGCGCGAGTTCGCCGCGCAGGCGCGAGGACGCGGCGGGCGCGGGCAGGGCGTTCACCACGTCGCGCGCTCCGGTTGGCGCATGCGGTAGCGCTGCTCCAGCGCCGCACGCGCCGGTTCGGCCACGCGCGGATCGCGTTCGAGCCGGTACGGATGCGCCGGCCACTTGTGGAAGCACGATTGCCAGTACTCGTAGGTGCGCAGGTCGTCCGGCGTGCCCCAGCACAGGTAGTGCGAGACCTCGAAGGTCTTGCAGCGCAGGCCCAGCGCGAGCGCGTCGTTGATGCAGGTATCGACGTAGAACTCGCCGTTGACCCGGCCGTCGCGCGCGATCATCGCCTGCGCGGCGGCGACGAAGTCGGCGGCGCGGCGGAAGGTGAAGGTGCCGAGCACGATCGGGTCGTTGGCCGGGTCGGCCAGCGGCTGCTTGACCGAGACCGCGCGCACCGCGCCGTCGCTTTCGTCGACCCAACCGTAGTGCTGCGGGCGGCGCGCCGCGCCGGGATAGCCGCGCGCCGTCCACACCAGCACGTCGGCCGAATCGTCGGCCAGCGCCAGCGCCAGCGCGTCGGCGTCGAACACGGCGCCGTTGTCGCAGGCGCCGATAGTCAGCGGCTGTTCGAGATCGATCCCGTCCAGGCCGAGCAGGCAGGTACGCGCCTGGCCGTCGGTGACCTGCTCCAGATCGACCTGGGCGCTGCCGGGGAAGCGTTCGCTCAGCGCCGCGCCGATGCGCTCGCGCCCGGGGATGTCGCGGCGCTGCACGAACACGCGTTGCGCCGGTTGCGGCAGGTCGCGCGCGGCCTGCACCACCATCGCCTCGCCGGAGACTTCGATCAGCGGCTTGGGATCGGCGTAGCCTTCGGCGGCGAAGCGCGAACCCAGCCCGGCCATCGGCACCATCACCGCGCCGCGCTGGGCCGGCGGCGGCAGCGCGCGCGCGGGATCGGCGATGCGGCGGAACGCGTCGGACCAGTAGCGGTATTCCTCCAGGTCCTGCGGCGTGCCCCACTGCATGAAGTGGTTGAGTTCGTACACCGCGATGCGGCGGCCGTCCTCGAGCAAGGGCTTGTAGGCCAGGCTGACGTAACGCTCGCCGCCCAACTCCAGGTCCGGCCGCGCCATGGTCCGCTCGAACGCGTCGCGCATCAGCGCGCCGGAGGCGAAGTAGTAGCTTCCGCTGGAGGCGTACTCGTTGCGCGGCTGGTCGGTATAGGGCTTCTTTTCCTGGATGTCGAGCACGCGCCCGCGCTCGCTGCGCACGTAGGCGTAGTTGGTCGAGCCCATCATGTGCGGGTGGAAGCCGGTATAGCAGGGGATCGCGCCGTCGCAACCGCTTTCGAGCACCGCGCGCTTGAAGTCGGCGTAGTCCCAGCTGCAGGCGAAGTCGCAGTAGTTCACCAGCGTCGGCGCATCCGGATCGAGGTAGTCGATCGCCTGCAGCACCGCGTTGACCGGGCCGAGCTTGTGCGGCGCGATCGCGACCACGCGTCCGCTCGGGCAGTACTGCGCGAGCAGGTCGGCCATGCGATAGGACGGTTCTTCCAGGTGATCGCGGTTGCAGACGAACACGAACTCGGTTTCGCCCGGGAACATGTCGACTACGTGGGCGACGATGGGCTTGCCCTCGACTTCGATCAGCGGCTTGGGCACGCGGTATCCGGCGCGCCTGAAGCGCTCTCCGAAACCCGACATGGGAACTACGATCTGCATGGATTCCTTCCGTGGATCAGTTCGCGATGGGTTGGACGCGGCGGTGGATCAGTTCGGTGTCCGCATCAGCGAACGGCGGTACTTCTCGGCTTCCCAATCGATCAGTTCGGCGACATCGGACTCGCCGAGCTCGGCCAATGCGGCCTCGCCGTCGAGCCGCAGCGCCACCAGCGCCAGGCAATGCAGCATCGCGTGCGCGCCGTCGGACAAGTCCGGCGCGGTCAGCACGCCGGCGCCCGGCACCAGCGCGAAACACGGCGCCGCGCCGCATTCGGCGGCGGTGCGCGCGAGCGCCGCCGACAGGCATTCGCCGTCGTTCACCACCGCCGCGCGCGGCCCCAGGAACACCGCGTGATCCGGATACAGCACGCCGCCGGCGGCGATGCGCAGCGCTTGCGCATCGGTCGCCAGCGCGTGCACCAACTCCAGCGGCGCCGGCGCCCAGTGCAGATCATTGACCTGCGCCAGTCGCTGCGGCTGCGACGATGGCGCGTCGCGTTGGGGAAGACGCAAACGGCGCTCGACCTCGGCCAACAAGGCTTCGGCGCCGGCGCGATCGGCCGCGCCGACCACCAGGCCGTGATTGCCGAGCACCAGTACGTCGGGCGTGCGCGTATTCAGTATTCCGGCCACGACTTGGGTCAGGCGATGGCCGGGACGGCGATACGGCACCCACGCCCAATTCAGTCCGTCTAAGCGCTGCGCGAGTTGCGTTTGTGCATCGCGACGCACCGCCCAGGCGATGGTGGCGACGCTGTGCACATGCACCACCAACGCATGCGGCAGCAACGCATGCAGCGACGTCTCGATCGACGGACGCAGCGCCAGCCCTTGGCTCAGCAGGTTCACGCGCGTTTCGCCGTCGTCGTGGCGCAACGCGTCGCGCACCTGCGCCAACGGCAGCGGCACGAAAATGTCGCGTTCGTGCGCGTGCGCAAGCCAGGTGCCGGATGCTTTCACCCACAGCGCGTCGCCACGCTTGAGCGAGGTATTGCCGCCACCGCCCTGCACCAGCGACGGGTCCGCGCCGATACGCGCAGACAGTGCGATTAGATCGTTTAAAAAGTCAGCATTGACCACATCACCCACCCCTGGGCAATGGTTGCCGACCGCACCTGCGGTGCCCCATTCAACTGCCGATCCATGCATTGGGCCCCCCCGGGCCAAAAACTCCTGACGCTCGCAAAAACCCCTATTCCTATCGGGAAATGGAAACGAAACCCTTCACCGCCCGTTCCCCAATCGTGTACCGCTCGTCGGCACTGCTTCGGGTCCCCAGCCTGGCACTGGCGTGCCGGCAACCGAATGTGGTCCGCTTTGCGCCCGAACCCCGTTATGTGCATAGGATATATACGGGGGGCACGACTGACTGCACACCAAGGATGACAGCGACCACCGGTCGCGTGCAACAACATCTCAGGTTCTGCGAAGAGTACGTGCCATTAAAGCGCCGACAGGGTAGGTCGGCTGACGATGTTTCGTCACATGGAAGGTAAAGGGATGAGCGAGATCGATCATCGCATCGCTGGGTTGTCCCCGGCGAAGCGCGAGCTTTTGCGTCAGATCGCGGCGCGCCAGCGCGCTGCGCAGAACCGGATTCAAGCGAGGCCGCGCCCCGAGCGCATCCCGCTGACGTTCGGCCAGCGCCGCTTGTGGTGGCTGGACCGTTTCACTCCCGGCATGACGGCGTACAACTCGCCGGCCGCGCTGTGGTTGCGCGGCGAGTTGAACGTGCCGGCCTTGCGCGAATGCGTGCAGGCGCTGGTCGATCGCCACGAGGCGCTGCGTACCGTGTATCGCACGCACGACGGCGAGCCGCACCAGCACATCCTCGAACAGCTGCAGGCGCCGTGGCGCGAGGTGCGCGCGCACGGCGACGATGCCGACGCGCGCAGCGCCGATGCGTTGCGCCTGGCGCGCGAGGACATCCGCGTCTCGTTCGACCTGAGCCGCGACGCGATGCTGCGCGCGCTGCTGATCGAGGCCGAGCCGAAGTCGCATCTGCTGGTGCTGACCTTCCACCACATCGCCATCGACGGCTGGTCGATCAGCAAGCTGCTCGACGAGCTGTACCTGCTCTACAACGCGCGCGTGCGCGGCGAGCAGGCGACGCTGGAAGAACTGCCGCTGCAGATCGCCGACATCGCGCTGTGGCAGGACGAAACCCTCGGCGGCGAAGGACTGCAGCCGCAGCTGGACTACTGGCGCGAACGGCTGACCGGCGCGGCGACCACGCTCGACCTGCCCGCCGATCGCGCACGCCCGGCCGCGCAGAGCTTCCGCGGCGCGCTGCATCGCCTGCAGATTCCCGATGCGCTGAATCAGCGCATCGAAGCTTTCGCGCGCGAGCGCAACGCGACGCTGTCGATGGTGTTCCTGGCCGCGTACCAGGCGCTGCTGTCGCGCTACACCGGCCAGGACGACATCACCGTGGCGATGGGCGTGGCCGGGCGCAACCGGGTCGAGCTCGAATCGGTGGTCGGTTTCTTCGTCAACACCCTGGCGATGCGCACCCGCCTGGACGGCGAGCCAAGCTTCGCCGAACTGGTCGAGCGCGTGCGCGAAAGCGTGCTCGGCGCGATGGAGAACGCCGACGCGCCGCTGGACAAGGTGCTGGAAACCCTGCGCCTGCCGCGCTCGCCGAGCCACACGCCGCTGGCGCAGGTGATGTTCTTCTTCCAGAACTACCCGGCCCAGGACGTCGAACTGGAAGGGCTCACGGTCGATCCGCTGCAGCTCGACGAACTGCAGCCCGGCAACGCCCAGGGCGATCTGAGCCTGTTCGTGAGCCAGGACTCGCGCCGCGAGCTCGTGCTGGAGTACAGCACCGACCTGTTCGATGCGGTGCGCATCCAGCGCCTGGCCGCGCACCTGCTGACCCTGCTCGATCACGCCGTCGCCGAACCCGACGCGCGCGTGTCGGCGCTGCGGTTGATGGGCGCGGACGAAACGGCCGAACTGGCGCGGTGGAACGACACCGCGCGCGAACTGCCCGCGCAGCGCACCCTGGCGACGCTGGTGCAGGCGCAGGTGGAGCGCTCGCCCGATGCGATCGCGCTGAGCTTCGGTACGCGCCACATCGCTTATCGCGAACTCGACCGTCGCGCCAACGCGCTCGCGCATCAGCTGCGCGCGGCCGGAGTGAAGGCCGGCGAACTGGTCGGCCTGTACGTCGATCGCACGCCGGAGATGCTGATCGGCCTGCTCGGGATCCTCAAGGCCGGCGGCGGCTACGTGCCGCTGGACCCGACCTATCCCAGCGACCGTCTGGCCTACATGCTGGAGACCTCGGCTTCGCGCGTGCTGGTGACCCAGCGCGAACTCGCGGCGACGCCGCCGGCCGCGGTCGAATCGGTAGTGATCGCCGATGCCGACGCCGAACTCGACGCCAGCGCCGACGCGCCGCCGGCCGACGGCGCCGGCGAGGACGACCTGGCCTATGTGATCTTCACCTCCGGTTCGACCGGCAAGCCCAAGGGCGTGGAGATCCGCAACCGCTCGGCAGTCAACCTGCTGCGCTCGGTCGCGCGCGAACCGGGCCTGGCCGCGGGCCAGACGCTGTGCGCGATCAGCACGCTGTCGTTCGACATCGCCCTGTTCGAATTGGTGCTGCCGCTGACCGTCGGCGCGCACATCGTGCTGGTCGACCGCGACACCGCGCGCGACGGCATCCGCCTGCGCCGGTTGGTCGACGAAGCCCGACTCGACGTCATGCAGGCTACGCCGGCGACCTGGCGCATGCTGCTGGAGGTGGGCTGGCGCGGCAACGACGCGATCAAGATCATCTCCACCGGCGAAGCGCTGCCGCGCGAACTCGCCGACCGCCTGCTGCCGTGCTGCGGCGAGCTGTGGAACCTGTACGGCCCGACCGAGACCACGGTGTATTCGGCGCTGTGCCGGGTGTTGCCGGGCGAAGGCCCGATCTTGGTCGGCAAGCCGGTCGACAACACCCAGATCCACATCGTCGACCGCAACATGCAGCTGCTGCCGGCCGGCGTGCCGGGCGAACTGTTGATCGGCGGCGATGGCCTCGCCGCCGGTTATCGCGGCCGCCCGGACCTGACCGAAGAGAAGTTCATCGCCGATCCGTTCGCGGCCGCGCCGGGCAGCCGCCTGTACCGCACCGGCGACCTCGCGTTCTGGCGCTACGACGGCACGTTGGAAGTCATCGGCCGCATCGATCACCAGATCAAGCTGCGCGGTTTCCGCATCGAGCTGGGCGAGATCGAATCGGTGCTGGCGCAGTTCGCCGGCGTGACCCAGGCAGTGGTGCATTGCCGCGAGGACCGTCCGGGCGACAAGCGCCTGGTCGCCTACGTCACCGCCGACGGCGCCGCGCCCGCGGCGACCGCGCTGCGCGACCACCTGCGCGCGGCGTTGCCGGACTACATGGTGCCCAGCGCGTTCCTCGTGCTCGAACGTTTCCCGCTCACGCCCAACGGCAAGGTCGACCGGCGCGCGTTGCCGGCGCCGGAAGACGTGGCCGGCGGCGAGGACGGCGGCGAGGACGACATCGCGCCGCGCACGCCCGAGGAAGAAACCATGGTCGAGCTGTGGAAGCAGTTGCTCAACGTGCGCCGGGTCGGCGTGCGCGACAACTTCTTCGACCTCGGCGGCCATTCGCTGCTGGCCACGCGCCTGCTGGCGCGCATCGACCAGCACTTCGGCATCGAGCTGCCGCTGCGCGCGATGTTCGAGGCGCCGACCCTGGAACAACTGGCCGCGCGCGTCGCGGTGGCGCGCGAGCAGATCGACGGCGCCGACCTGGAAGCGCTGCTGGCGAGCCTGGAAAACCTCAGCGACGAAGAAGCCGCGGCCCGCTTGAACCAGGCCACGGGAGGCGGAGAGCCGTCATGAGCGAGTTGGACGCGCGTTTGGCCGGTTTGTCGCCGGAACGCCGGGCCCTGGTGCTGCGCCAACTGGCGCAGCGCAAGGCCGCCGCGGCGCGGCCCGGCGTGGTGCGGCGCGAGCGTCCCTCGCGCCTGCCGCTGTCGTTCGCGCAGCAGCGCCTGTGGATCCTCGATCAGTTCGAGCCGGGTTCGGCGGTGTACAACGTGCCGCTGTCGCAGTGGATCGACGGCCCGCTGCGGCGCGAGCCGCTGCAGCGCGCGCTCGACGAGGTCGCGCGCCGCCACGAAAGCCTGCGCACGGTCACCCGCAGCGACGCCGAAGGCCCGTACCAGCACATCCTGGCGCCGGCGCAGGTGCCGTTGGGCTATGCCGACCTCAGCGACCTGCCGGCGGCCGAGCGCGACGCGCAGGCGATCGAGCTGGCGCGCAAAGAAGCGGCCATCGGCTTCGACCTGAGCCACGGCCCGATCCTGCGCGCGCTGCTGGTGCGCACCGGGCCGCAGCGCCATCTGCTGGTGCTCAACGCCCACCACATCGCCATCGACGGCTGGTCGCTGGGCGTGATCCTGGAAGAGCTGCACGCGCTGTATCAGGCGTTCGACGCCGGCCAGCCCTCGCCGCTGGCGGACCCGCAGCTGCAGTACGTCGATTACGCGCTGTGGCAGCGCGACGAGTTCGAGCACGGCACCCTGGCCAAGCAGCTGGAGTACTGGAAAGAGCGGCTGTCCGGGCGCCTGCCGGTGCTGGAGCTGCCCGGCGACCGGCCGCGTCCGCCGCGGCAGAGCCCGCACGGCGCGGTGCTGCGCGCGGTGCTGCCGGAAGACGCGTACGAGCGCGTGCGGCAGATGGCGCGGCGCGAGGACGCCACCGCCTTCATGGTGTTGGTGGCGGCGTTCCAGACCTTGCTGATGCGCTACTCCGGGCAGACCGACCAGGTGCTCGGCGTCGGCGTGGCCAACCGCGGCCGGCCCGAACTGGAGTCGATGGTCGGCTTCTTCGTCAACATGCTGGCGCTGCGCAACGACCTGTCCGGCGATCCCAGCTTCCGCGAACTGCTGGCGCAGGTGAAGGAAACCACCCTGGGCGCGTATTCGAACCAGGACCTGCCGATCGAGCGACTGATCGAAGAGCTCGACCTGGACCGCGCGCAGAGCCACACGCCGCTGTTCCAGTCGATGCTGTTCTTCCAGAACTTCCCCGGCGAGTCGCGCACCGAATCGGGCCTGCGCCTGAACACGGTGGCCTTCGACACGGTCAACCAGGGCACTTCGCGCACCGACTTGTCGCTGTTCGCGGTGGAAGACCGCGGCCAGCTGGTGATGATGTTCGAGTATTCGACCGCGCTGTTCGACGAGGCCACCATCGCCGCGTTCGCCGGCCAGCTGCAGCGCCTGCTCGCGGCGGCGGCCGAAGACCCGGCGCGCACGCTCGGCGAACTCGACATCCTGTCGCCGCTGGAGCGCCGGCAGTTGCTGCGCGACTGGAACGACACCGCGGCCGACACGCCGGCGTTGCCGCTGCACGGGCTGTTCGAAGCCCAGGCCGCGCGCACGCCCGCGGCGATCGCGGTCGAATCCGGCGATCAGCGGCTGAGCTACGCCGAACTCGACGCGCAAGCCGAAGCGGTGGCGCGCGCGCTGGCCGCGCGCGGCGTCGGCGCGGGCGATCTGGTCGGCCTGTACCTGGAGCGTTCGCCGGCGATGCTGGCGGCGCTGCTGGGCACGCTCAAGGCCGGTGCGGCGTACGTGCCGATGGACCCGAGCTATCCCGCGCAGCGCCTGGGCTACATGCTCGAGGACGCGTCGATGCGGTTGGTGCTCGGCGACCGCGACCTGATCGCGAATCTGCCCGCCGGGCAGGCCTCGCTGAGCCTCAAGGACGCGCTCGCCGACGCCGGCGATGCGCGCGCGCCGGTCGCGGTCGGCGCGCGCGATCCGGCCTATGTGATCTTCACCTCCGGCTCGACCGGCCGGCCCAAGGGCGTGCGCGTGCCGCACGGCGCGGCGGTCAACTTCCTCGCCTCGATGGCGCGCGAACCGGGCCTGGGCGAAACCGACGCGCTGTGCGCGGTGACCACGCTGTCGTTCGATATCGCCTTGCTGGAACTGATGCTGCCGCTCAGCGTCGGCGCGCGCGTGGTGCTGGCCGACCGCGACACCGCCGGCGACGCGATGGCGCTGGCGCGCTTGATCGAGCGCTCGCGCAGCACCGTGGTCCAGGCGACCCCGGCGACCTGGCGCATGCTGCTCGACGCCGGCTGGCACGGCCGCGCCGACCTGCGCCTGCTGTGCGGCGGCGAAGCGCTGCCGCGCGAGCTGGCCGACCGCCTGCTGGAACGCTGCGCCGAGTTGTGGAACATGTACGGCCCGACCGAGACCACGGTGTGGTCGACGCTGGAGCGCGTGCGCCGCGACGGCGCGATCTGCATCGGCAAGCCGATCGCCAACACCCGCGTCTACGTGGTCGACCGCGCGCTGCGGCCGCTGCCGGCCGGGGTGCCGGGCGAGCTGTTGATCGGCGGCGACGGCGTCGCCCTGGGCTATCTCGACCGGCCCGAACTGACCGCCGAGAAGTTCGTGCCCGATCCTTACGCCGCTTCGCCGGACGCGCGCCTGTACCGCACCGGCGATCTCGCGCGCTGGCGCCGCGACGGCCGGCTGGAAGTCATCGGCCGCATCGATCACCAAGTCAAGCTGCGCGGTTTCCGCATCGAGCTGGGCGAGATCGAATCGGTGCTGGCGCAGTTGCCCGGCGTCGGCCAGGCGGTGGTGCATTGCCGCGAGGACCGTCCCGGCGACAAGCGCCTGGTCGCTTATGTCGTCGCCGACGGCGATGCGCCGGCGGCCGGCGCGATGCGCGAACACCTGCGCGCGAGCCTGCCCGACTACATGGTGCCTAGCGCGTTCGCGACGCTGGAGCGTTTCCCGCTCACGCCCAACGGCAAGGTCGACCGCAACGCATTGCCGGCGCCGGACAGCGGCGCCGACAGCGAGCGCTACGTCGCTCCGCGCAACGACGACGAGGCGCGGTTGGCGGAGATCTGGGCGCAGACGCTGGGGATCGAGCGGGTCGGCATCGACGACGACTTCTTCGACCTCGGCGGCCATTCGCTGCTGGCGACCCAGTTGCTCAGCCGCATCAACCAGGCCTTCGCCTGCGATGCGCGGCTGCGCACGGTGTTCGAGGCGCCGACCGTGGCCGGCTTCGGCCAGTGGCTGCAGGCGCAGTACGCGCAGATGCTGCACGACGACGACGGGCTGGCCGGGATGCTCGACAACCTGGAAGGCCTCAGCGACGAGGAAATCCAGGCGCTGCTGTCCGAACAGGTCGCGACTGGAACCTGAGCGAACGGCCGCGGCGGCGCGGGGGCGCCGGCCGCGGCCGGGTGTTGCGTTCGCGCAACGCGGGTGGAAACACCGGTTTTTTCGGGAATTGCGTTAACGCAGTGGATGTACCCGGGCCGCCGTCGGGAGCGGCGGCCCGCGAGCGGTTCGCGGCGCTTGGCTGGGGCCAGCGCCTCCTGCAACGGTAGTCAAGGATGAAGCAGCACGCATGAGTTCGTCTCCGCCTCCTTCACAAGGCAACGGTGCGCACGACGCCACCGCCGAGCGCCTGGCGCGGTTGAGCCCGCAGCAGCGCGAGCTGTTGTTGCGGCAACTGGCCGCGCGCAAGAGCGCGGGCGCGGCGGCGCAACCGATCCGGCCGCGCGCGCTCGAACCGGGCGCGCCGTTGCCGCTGTCGGCGGCGCAGCAGCGCATGTGGTTCTTCGAGCGCCTGCAGCCGGGCACCGGCGCGTACCACGTGTACGCGCACCTGCGCCTGCGCGGCGCGCTCGACGCCGGCGCGGTGCAGCGCGCGTTCGCCGCGGTGATCGCGCGCCACGAATCGCTGCGCACCGGCTTCGGCGAAGTCGCCGGCGAGCCGCGCCAGACGGTGGCCGCGCAGGTCGGCTTCGCGGTGCCGACGATCGACCTGAGCGACCTCGACCCGCAGCGCCGCGAGGCCGAGCTGCAGCGCCGCGCCGACGAAGAGACCGTGCGCCCGTTCGACCTGGCCAGGCCGCCGCTGTTGCGCGCGACCCTGGTCCGGCTGGATCGCGACGACCACGCGCTGTTGGTGGTGCTGCACCACATCGTCTCCGACGCCTGGTCGCTGGGCGTGCTGTTCGACGAGTTCAATCGTTTCTATGCCGCCGAGATCGGCGCCGCCGACGTCGCGCTGGCGCCGCCGGCGCTGCAGTTCGGCGATTGCGTGTTGTGGCAGCGCGAGCCCGCGCACGAACAAACCCAGGCGCGGCAGCTGGCGTTCTGGCGCGATGCGCTGGCCGGCACCGGCGGCCTGCTCGATCTGCCCACCGACCGGCCGCGTTCGAGCGCGCCGCTGGGCCGCGGCGCGCGCTATGCGATGTACCTGCCGCCGGAACTGGTGCGTGCCGCCGGCGATTTCGCCAAGGGCGAGAACGCGACCTTGTTCATGCTGTTGCTGGCCGCGTTCCAGACCGTGCTGGCGCGCAACAGCGGCCAGGACGACGTGGTCGTCGGCTCGCCGGTGGCCAACCGCGGCGAGCCGGGCACCGCGCCGCTGATCGGCCTGTTCGTCAATACCTTGCCGTTGCGCGGCGACCTCTCCGGCGAGCCGAGCCTGCGCGAACTGCTGCGCCGCACCCGCGGCCACGTGCTCGACGCGATGAGCCATGCCGACGCGCCGCTGGAGCGGGTGATCGACGAGCTCAAGATCGAGCGCGCGCCCGGGCGGACGCCGCTGTTCCAGACCTTGTTCGTGCTGCAGAACGCGGTCGCCGAACCGCTGCGCCTGCACGGCCTGGACACCCGCGTGTTCGAGTCGCAGGAGATGGCGGCGCGTTTCGAGATCACCCTGACCCTCGGCGCGGCCAGCGACGGCGGCCTGGTCGGCAGCTTCGACTACGACCGCGACCTGTTCGACGCCGACACCATCGTGCGCCTGGAGCAGCAGCTGGAAACCCTGCTGCGCAACGCCCTGGCCGCGCCGGACCGGCCGCTGGCGCAGCTGTCGCTGCTGCCGGCGGCGCAGCGCGCGCAGTTGCTCGCGCTGGGCGACGGCGGCGCGCCCGCGCCGTGCGCGCACAACGATCTGTATTCATTGTTCGCCGCCCAGGCCGCGCGCACGCCCGACGCGCCGGCGCTGGTCGAGCCCGGCCGCGCGCTGAGCTACCGCGAACTGCTGCATCGCGCCAACGGCCTGGGCCGGCGCCTGCGCGAACTCGGCGCCGGCCGCGAGAGCCGGGTCGCGGTGCTGACCGACCGCTCGATCGAGGCGCTGGTAGCGGTGCTCGGCGTGCTCGCCGCGGGCGCGGCGTATGTGCCGCTGGACCCGGCGCATCCGGACGATCGCCTGCAGTTCCTGCTCGAAGACACCGCGGCCAAGGCGTTGCTGGCGCCGCCGCAGTGGCGCGCGCGCGCGCAAGAGCTCGGCACGGAGGTGCCGCTGCTCGGCAGCGACGAAACCGCGTCGTCGCCGCAGCGTCCTTGCGACGACATCGCCGCCGACGACGCGGCCTACGTCATCTACACCTCCGGTTCGACCGGCCAGCCCAAGGGCGTGACCGTCGAGCATCGCGGCGCGGTCAACCTGACGCTGGGCTTCATGGCCGGCCACGATTTCGCCGGACAGCGCCTGCTGATGATCCCGCCGTTGGTGTTCGACGCCTCGGTCGGCGACGTGTTCCCGGCGCTGGCCAGCGGCTCGGCGCTGGTGCTGCATCCCCATCCGACCGAGCTCGGCCCGTTCGAGCTGGAAGCGTTCTGCGCCGAGCACCACGTCAGCGCGATCGACGCGCCGGCGGCGCTGTGGCGGCGCTGGAGCGAGGGTTGGACGGCGCGCAAGCGCGATGGCGCGCTGTTGCCGCAGCTGCGGCTGATGATGATCGGCGGCGAGAGCGTCGGCGTCGAACAGGTGCGCCGTTTCGCCGCGATCACCGACGGCCGGGTCGCGCTGAGCAACCACTACGGGCCGACCGAGACCTCGGTGTGCGCGGCCATGCTGAGCACCCGCGACGGCGCCGAGTTCGCCGCGCGCGAGCTGCCGATCGGCCGGCCGCTGCCGGGCGTGCGCCTGTACGTGGTCGACGCGCACGGCGAACTGGCGCCGCGCGGCGCCGCCGGCGAGCTGTGCATCGGCGGCGCCGGCGTGGCGCGCGGTTATCTCAACCGGCCGGAGCAAAGCGCGGAAGCCTTCCCGCCGGATCCGTTCGCGCCGGGCGGGCGGCTGTACCGCACCGGCGATCTCGCCCGTTGGAACGCCGACGGCACCCTGCAATTCCTCGGCCGCCGCGACCACCAGGTCAAGCTGCGCGGTTTCCGCATCGAGCTGGGCGAGATCGAGAGCGCGCTGGAAGCGCATTCGCAGGTCGAGGCCGCGGCGGTGCTGCTGCGCGAGGACCGTCCTGGCGACAAGCGCCTGGTCGCCTATCTGGTCGCCGACCCAGGCAGCGGCCCGGCGCAGTGGCGCGAACATCTCGCGCGCAGCCTGCCCGAGGCCTTGCTGCCGTCGGCGTATGTGCGGCTCGAGGCCATGCCGCTCAACCGCAACGGCAAGATCGACCGCAAGGCGCTGCCCGAACCGAGCGAGGAACTGCTGGAACAGCGGCCCTTGGTCGAGCCCTCGACCGACATCGAACGCGCGGTGCTGGCGGTGTGGCGCGAGGTGCTGGGCCGCGAGCGGATCAGCGCCGACGACGATTTCTTCGCCATCGGCGGCGATTCGCTGATGACCCTGCCGCTGGTGTTCAAGCTGCACGCCGCGCTCGCCGTGGAGGTGCCGCTGGCGACGGTGTTCGCCGCGCCGACCCTGGCCGCGCTGGCGCGGCGCATCGAAGAACTGCGCGCCGGCGGCGGCGAGGACGAGTTCGACCTCGCCGCGCAGGTGCGGCTGGACGACGACATCCATCCGCGCAATGCCGCGTTGCCGGCGGCCTCGCGCGCGCATCCGCGCTCGGTGCTGATCACCGGCGCCACCGGCTTCCTCGGCGCCTACATGGTGCGCGAGCTGCTCGATGTCAGCGACGCCGAGATCCTGTGCCTGGTGCGCGCCGGCAGCGACGAGGACGGGCTCGCCCGCATCCGCAACAACCTGCGCGGCTACGAGCTGTGGCGCGAGGGCGACGAAGCGCGCCTGCGGATCGTGCCGGGCGATCTGGCGCTGCCGCGCCTGGGCCTGGACGAAGCCGCGTTCGATGCGCTGGCGCAGCGCGCCGAGGCGATCTTCCACAACGGCGGCCAGGTCAACTTCCTCGCCCCGTACGAGCATCTGGAAGCGGCCAACGTCGGCGGCACCCGCGAAGTGCTGCGGCTGGCGACCCGGCACCGGGTCAAGCCGGTGCATCTGGTGTCCACGCTCGGCGTCTGCCTGACCGCGTCGAACCTGGACCGCACCGTGCGCGAGTCCGATCCGCCGCCGCGCGCCGACGAACAATACGGCGGTTACAACCAGAGCAAGTGGGTCGGCGAACAGCTGGCGCTGCTGGCGCGCGAACGCGGCCTGCCGGTGGCGATCTACCGCCCGGCGCGCATCACCGGCGACAGCCATACCGGCGCCAGCAACGCCGGCGATTACTTCAACGCCTGGATCAGGGGCTGCGTGCAGCTCGGCCGCGCGCCGCACTTGCCCGACGAAGCCTTCGACATGGCGCCGGTGGATTACGTCGGCCGCGCGATCGTGCGCATCGCCCTGGGCGCGGGCGAGGCCAACGGCACCTTCCACTTCTACAACCGCCGCCGGCTGCCGATTCCCGACGCGGTGCGGGCGATGCGCGAGGCCGGCCTGCAGGTCGAGGAGATCGATTACCCGCAGTGGCGGCGCGAGCTGTTGGCGCAGGCCGCGGTCTCGCGCGAGAACGCGCTGGCGCCGTTCGCCGGCCTGTTCCCCGAGCATCCCAACCCGCGCGAGCCGCAGTTCGATTGCAGCGCCAGCACCCGCGCGGTCGAGCCGCTGGGGCTGATCTGCCCGCCGGCCGACACCGCGTTGATGCGGCTGTACCTGCGCTTCCTGCAAGCGCGCGGCGTGCTGCCGGCGCCGGCGGAGGCCGAAGCATGAGCCGCTGGTCGGGACTGCGCGATTTCCTGCTGATCTGGTTCGGCCAGCTGGTCTCCGGCGTGGGTTCGCGCCTGACCACGTTCGCGCTCGGCGTGTGGGTGTTGCAGACCACCGGTTCGACCACGCGTTTCGCCCTGGTGTTCGTGTCGATGGCGGTGCCGGCGCTGCTGATCTCGCCGTTCGCCGGCGCCCTGGTCGACCGCTGGGACCGCCGCCGCACGATGATCGTGTGCGAGGCGATCTCGGCCGCGACCATGCTGGCGCTGGCGGGATTGCTGGCGAGCGGGCATCTGGCGATGTGGCATATCTATGCCGGCGTCGGCGCGGTCGCGTTGTCGAACGCGTTCCTGCAGCCGGCGTACGCGGCCAGCATTCCGCTATTGGCGAGCGCCGACCAGCTGACCCGGGTCAACGGCCTGGTCCAGACCGGTTTCGCCGTGGCCCAGGTCGGCGGGCCGCTGCTGGCCGGCGTGCTGGTCAGCACGATCTCGCTGCAGGGTGTGCTGGTGGTCGATGCGCTGACCTTCGTGATCGGCCTGCTGGCGCTGTGCCTGGCCAAGGTGCCGCGGCTGGCGCGCGATCCGCAGGCGCCGAAGCAGGGCCTTTGGCAGGAAGCTTCGACCGGCTTCGCTTACGTGCGCGAGCGGCGCGGGTTGATGGGGCTGCTGATCGTGTTCGGGCTGAGCAACTTCATGTTCGGCATCGCCAGCATCGCGATCACGCCGCTGATCCTGTCGGTCGCCGATCCGGCGCTGCTGGGCGTGCAGATGGCGATCGGCGGCAGCGGCCTGCTGTTCGGCGGATTGTTGATGAGCACCTGGGGCGGGCCGCGCCGGCGCGTGGTCGGCGTGCTCGGCTTCTCGATGCTGGCCGGGCTGTTCCTGGCCGCGCACGGCCTGCGCCCGTCGTTTCCGTTGCTGGTGGTGGCCGGCTTCGCGTTCTTCCTCAGCGTGCCGGTGATCAACGCCTGCAACGCGACGCTGTGGCAGAGCAAGGTGCCGGCGGAGTTGCAGGGCCGCTGCTTCGCGATCCAGCGGGTGCTGGCCGAATCGGCGATGCCGCTGGCGTTCTGCCTGGCCGGCCCGCTGGCCGAGCACGTGTTCGAGCCGCTGATGGCGGCCGACGGCGCGCTGGCCGGTTCGCTCGGCTTGCTGATCGGGGTCGGGCCGGGGCGCGGGCTGGGGCTGATGTTCCTGGTGCTGGGCGCGGCGATGATGACCATCGCCGCGGTGGCGTGGTCGCGGCGCGCGATCCGCGAGGTCGAGAACGACCTGCCCGACGCACTGGCTGCGCCGGCGGTGGCGCATGCTGACTCCGAGGCGCCTGCCGGCGCCGCCCAGGGAGACGCCCGATGCGCAGTCTGATCCGCGGCCCGGCCGGGCGCGCCCTGCGCGAACCGCCGCTTCGCGCTGGATGCCGCGCATCGGCGCGGAGGAGCGAGCGGCGGCGAAGACGACGGAAAACGCCCCCGGATTGCGATCTATCCAGATCGGGGCAGGAAAAAACAAGCCAGGAAAAAACGCCAGGAGCGGGACGATTCCCGATCGCGACGCTTTCGACCGGAAACACACGCAGCCTCGCCGCCACCGGCGAAGCGCACACGGACCGCCGCGCTGAGCGCTGCGTGGGTTCGAACCAAGCCAAGTATGCAGGGATGAAACGGCAATGATTCCAGACAACGATTCCACTCCGGTCATCGAAACCGACCGCCTGATGATGCAGGCGCAGACCGTGGTCGAGACCCCGATCGCCGCAGCCCGCGGCAAGCTGATGCAGGCGTCCACGGTCGAGCGCGACCAGCCGGCCGACGCGCCGCTGCCGCGCACGGTGGCGTGGATCCGCAATTTCCTCGCCCGCCCGCATCCGGACGTGGGCCGTCCCGGGCCGGTGTGCCCGTTCACCCCGACCGCGCTGGCGCTGGACACGATCTGGCTGGCCGAGATCCAGGACCGCGACGTCAGCCTCGACCGCATCGTCGAACTGATCAGCGTGTACCGCGACCTGTTCGGCGAGATCGAACCGCGCACCGGCCAGGTGGCGATCAACAAGACCGTGCTGATCGTGTTCCCGCACCTGGGCGACGACGCGGCCGCGTTCGTCGACGAAGTGCAGCAGCAGCTCAAGCCGAGCTTCGTCGACCTCGGGCTGATGCTCGGCGAGTTCCACGCCAGCAACGAGAGCCCCGGCCTGCGCAACCCGGACTTCCGTCCGCTGCGCAGCCCGGTGCCGATGCTGGCGATCCGGCAGATGGTCGAGACCGATCTGCCGTTCCTGCGCCGTTCGCTCGATACCGCGCAGGTGCGCAGCCAGTTCCTGCGCTCGTACCTGCGCCGGCTCGGCGGCACGGTGCGGCGCAACTACTTCGACCAGGCGGTGAAGGCGCTGGTGGAGGCGGAGGTCGAACTGCAGGCGCAGTCCGCCGCCGCGGCCAAGCCCACCACCGCCAGCGCCTGAGGCCCCGCGATGACCGAGCAGAACAACGCGGCGGGCCGCGTGGCGATCGTCGGCGGCGGCCTGGCCGGTTCGCTGCTGGCGCTGTCGCTGGCGCGCCAGGGCATCGGCGTGGACGTGTACGAGCGCCGCAGCGATCCGCGCGTGGACCAATCCGGCGGCGGGCGTTCGATCAACCTGGGCCTGTCCAAGCGCGGGATCCAGGCATTGAGCGAAGTGGGCCTGCTCGACGAAGTGATGCCGCTGACCGTGGCGATGGCCGGACGGGTGATCCACGCGCCCGACGGCAGCACCCGCTTCCAGCCCTACGGCAAGGACCGCGGCGAGGTCCTGCATTCGATCGACCGCAACGAACTCAACCGCCTGTTGCTCGACCACGCGCAGCGCCATCCGCAGGTGCGCCTGCACTTCGAGCACCGGCTGGCGCGGATCGACAAGGACGCGCGCGAGCTGGAGTTCGAGCACGGCGAACAGCGGGTACGGGTGCAGCCGGCCTGGACCGTCGGCGCCGACGGCGCGTTCTCGCGCGCGCGCCGCGAAATGCAGCGCGGCGAGCGCGCCGACTACCACCAGGAATACCTGGAATGGGGCTACAAGGAACTGAGCCTCGCGGCGCTGCCCGACGGCGGTTCGCGGATCCAGCTGGAAGCGCTGCACGTGTGGCCGCGCGTGCATTGCTTCTTCGTCTCCCATCCCAACCGCGACGGCTCGCACACGCTGACCCTGTTCCTGCCGCACGAAGGCCCGGACAGCTTCGCCACCACGCGCGAGCCGGCGCAGATCCGCGCGCTGTTCGACAAGTATTTCCCCGATCTGGTGCCGCTGTTGCCGACCCTGGTGGACGACTGGAACCGTCATCCGACCGGCTCGCTGATCACCACCCGCACCGCGCCGTGGAGCCTGGACGAGTGGATCGTGCTGGTCGGCGACGCCTGCCACGCGGTGTATCCGTTCTACGGCCAGGGCATGAACTCCGCGTTCGAGGACTGCTCGGCGCTGATGGCCGCGCTCGGACGCCATCCCGGCGACCGCCGCGCCGCGTTCGCCGACTACGAGCGCACGCGCCGGCCGCATACCGACACCTTGGCCGAGCTGTCCAAGGCCAATTTCGTCGAGCTCAAGCAGAAGGTGCAGTCGTTCTGGTTCCTGGCGCGCAAGCGCATCGACGTGGCGCTGAACCGGCTGCTGCCGCGTACCTGGCTGCCGCTGTACACGATGATCGCCCACACCACCATGCCCTACGGCGATGCGCTGCAGCGCGCGCGCAAGCAGGACAAGATCCTGGTCGGTGCGGCCTCGGCGGCGGCGGTCGCGGCGGTGGCGGCGCTGGCGTTCGGCGCATGGGCGACGCATTTGATTTGATCCGATCGGAGCGATGCGCGCACGGGCGCGCCGATGTCTGCGGCGCGGGGGCGCCAGGGGAGCGGGACCGACATGGACGAAGCAGGGCAGGCACACGGCGCCGCGGCGCCGGTCTGGGACAACGGCGATCTCAGCCGCGAGGAGCGCAGCGTGCTGCTGCGTGTGTTCGGCATCGATGCGCGGGTGACGCCGTTGAGCGCGGTGGCGGTCGAGTTCATCCGCACGCGGCGGCGGATCCGGATCAACCAGGAGCGCAGCCAGCGCGCCCGCGCCGATTCGACCGGCGATGCCGACGAGCGCGCGGACCGCGAGACCGTCGACTAGGGCCTCGGCGCGGACCGGACAACGCCGGCTCTTGCGGCGAAGCGACACGTCTGGCGCGCCGCGCCGGCGTTCGCCGCCGATGGCGCGCGTCCTGCTACGATCGCGCCGACGCGCGGCCCGGTCGCTCGCGCGACGGAGCCGAACCTTGAAGATCCATCGTCGCGGCGCGCGCGCCGCGCTGCTGTCGCTGGCCGTGGCCTGCGCCGTCGCCGTCGCCGTCGCGCCGGCTTGCGCGCAAGCGCCTGCGCAGACAGCACCTGCCGCGCCGACCGCGGCCAAGCTGTACGACAGTTTCACCCTGGATTCGAAGATCCTCGGCGAGACCCGCCGCATCAACGTCTACGCGCCGCCGGGCTACGCCGCCCGCGGTCGCGACCGGCATCCGGTGCTGTACATGCCCGACGGCGGCCTGCAGGAAGATTTCCCGCACGTCGCCGACGCGGTCGACCGCGCCATCGCCGACGGCGCGATCGCGCCGATGTTCGTGGTCGGGATCGAGAACACCCAGCGCAAGCGCGACATGACCGGTCCGACCGAGGTCGCCGAAGAGCTCAAGCTGGCGCCGACGCTGGGCGGCTCGGCGCAGTTCCGCGCCTTCATCCGCGACGAGTTGATCCCGCAGGTCGAGCGCCGCCTGCGCACCGATGCGCGCCGCGGCATCGTCGGCGAATCGCTGGCCGGGCTGTTCGTGGCCGAAACCTTCCTGCGCGAGCCGCGCCTGTTCGACGTCTACATCGCGATCAGCCCGAGCCTGTGGTGGAACCGCGACGCGCTGCTGACTCAGGCGCCGGCATTGCTGCGCGAGAACCTCAAGGCATTGCCGCGCCGGACCCTGCGGCTGTACTCGGCCGACGAGGACAACATCGCCCCGCAGACCCAGCGATTGGCCGACCTGCTACGCGCGCAGGCGCCGGCCGGCCTGACCTGGGGCTACTGGCCGCGGCCGGACCTGACCCACGGCACCATCTATCGCGCGGTCGAGGACGAGTCCATCCGCGCCGCGTTCGCCGCGCCGGCGCGGGCCCCGCGCAAGTAAGTCGCCGACAGCGCGGCGGCGCCCGCCGCGCTGTCGCCGCCGCCGGCAAACCCGCAGCGCCGGCGGCGTACTATGCTCGGCCTATGCGAGCCGCGAGCGCACCCCAGCCGACCTGGATGCAGTCGATCCGTTGCAAGGCCTATGCGCCGGCCTCGGCCATGCCCGCGCATCGCCACGACGAACCCTCGCTGTGCCTGGTGGTGTCGGGACGCTATGAGGAAACCCAGCGCGGCCGCGCGGTCGCGCACGGCCCGGGTCATCTGTTGTACTGCGCCGCCGGCGAGCCGCATTCGCAGCGCTTCGCCGGCGAAGGCGCGCGCAAGTTGCTGTTGCGTCCCGCGCCGGCGGCGCTGGAATTCCTGGATGCGCGCGGCGCGCTGGAACCGGGCCGGCACGTGGCCGCGCCGCGGCTGGCGGCGCTGGCGCGCGAACTGGCGGCCGAGCTGGACGCGCGCGACGACTGCGCGGCGATGGTGGTCGAGGGCCTGGTGCTGGAGCTGCTGGGCCTGTTCGGCCGCGGCGGCGAGGAGCGCGGGCGCGCGGCCTGGCTGCAGCGCGTGCGCGACTATCTGCACGAACACCAGGCCGGGGAACTGGCGCTGGAAGGCGTGGCGCGCGAAGTCGGCCGCCATCCCACCCATGTCGCGCGCGAGTTCAAGCGCGCCTTCGGCGTCTCGGTCGGCGGTTACCTGCGCGAGATCCGGGTGCAGCGCGCCGAGCGCCTGCTCGACGGCGAGCACGCGTCGCTGGCGCAGATCGCCATCGCCTGCGGCTTTTGCGATCAGGCCCACATGAGCCGGGTGTTCCGCGCCCTGCGCGGCACCACGCCGGCGGCGCGCCGGCGCGCGCGCCGCGGTTAGCGCGGCGCCCGCGCGCTAGCGCCGTACCCGACGCTAGCGGCGTCCAAGAACCGGCCCGCGCCGGCGCCGATACTGGCCGCCCACCCGTCCATTGCCGCCGGAATCCGCCGATGCGCGCCTGTCGCCTGTCCCTTCTCGTCGCTGCCGCGCTGGCCGTCGCGGCCTCGCCCTGCGCCGCCGCCGCTTTCGACCCGGCGCCATGGCGGCAGGACTACGCCCAACTCAAGCAGGCGCTAGAGCGCGAATACGCCAACCTGGCCTGGTTCGCCTCGCCGCAGGGCGGGGTCGATCTGCCCGCGCTCGATCGCGCCACCGCGCGCGCGCTCGACAGCGCCGAGAACGACGCCCAGGCCGAACGCGCGCTGCGCGACTTCGTCGCGGGTTTCGGCGATGGACATTTTTCGTTCGTGCCGAGCCTGCAGCCGCCCGCGGCCGAGCCGGTCGCGGCGCCGCCGCCCGCGGACGCGCGCCGCCTGGACCCGGCCGCCGGTTGCGCCGCGTTGGGCTACGACGGCGGCGATGCGCGGGTGCCGTTCTCGCTGCCGTTCGAATCCTTGCCCGGTTTCAGCCTGCTCGACGACGGCATCGCCGGGCCGTTCCGGTCCGGGCTGATGGTCACGGCGCAGGGCGCGCGCATCGGCGTGGTGCGGCTCAAGGAATTCAGCCGCGAAAGCTATCCGTCGCTGTGTCTGGCGGCGTGGGCCGACCCCGAAGTGGTCGGCGCCGGCGCCGGCGCCAGCGACGCGCAGGCGTGGCGTTCGCGCTTGCGCGCGCGGATCGACGAAGATTGGTACGGCGCACTGGAGGCCCAGCTCAAGCGATTGGCGGCGCTCGGCGCGCGGGCGTTGATCGTCGATGTCGGCCGCAACGGCGGCGGCGACGACAGCGGCGACATCGCCACCCGCCTGTTCACCCGCAAGCCGCTGCATTCCTCGCCGTTGCTGGTTTCGCAATCGCCGACCGCGGCCGGCTATCTCGACGAGCAGCTCGACAACCTGGCCCAGGCGCACGGCTTCGGCCCGGATGCGCAGGCGACCCAGGCGCTGGACCGGCAGACCGAGCGCTTGCGCGCCGCGCGCACCGACGCGCGCGAAGGCCGCTGCGACCTGTCCTGGGTCTGGCGCGAGCGCCGCGACTGGAACGGCGGGCACTGCCGGCGTCTGGTCGAAGCGGGTTCCGCCGGCGGCCCGTTGGACAACTTGCCCGCCGGCGCCTACGGCAACGCGCGCGTGGCCAAGCGCCTGCATTGGCCGATCCAGATGGACGACCATTGGGGCGCGTGGGACGGCCCGCTGTACGTGCTGACCGATGCGCGCACGTTCTCGGCCGCGGAGATGTTCGCCGCGACCCTGCGCAACAACGGCGTCGCGCGCACGCTCGGCCAGCGCACCGGCGGCGACGGCTGCGGTTTCATGCTCTCGGTCGAGCCCTTGACCCTGCAGCGTTCGCGCCTGCGTCTGCGTATGCCCAACTGCGTGCGCCTGCGCAGCGACGGCAGCGATGAAGTCGCCGGGATCGCTCCGGACCTGCCGTTGCCGCCGCGCGAGGGCGAGAACGCGCGCGCCCGCGCGCAGCGCGCGATCGCGGCGGTAGTCGCGGACTGGCCGGCCCAGTTCGGCGGCGCCGGCCGGTAACCCGGCGATCAAGGCGCTTCGCGCAGGCGCCCATCGACCAGTTCCAGCCGCCGCGTCGGCGCAAGTGCGGCGATGAAGGCCTCGTCGTGGCTCACCGCGACCAGCGCGCCGCGATAGGCGCGCAGCGCGCGTTCGAGTTCGCCCAGCGCGTCCAGGTCGAGGTGGTTGCTGGGTTCGTCGAGCAACAACAGCTGCGGCGCGGGTTCGGCGTGCAGCACGCAGGCCAGCACCGCGCGCAGGCGCTCGCCGCCGGACAACGCGGCCAGCGGCAACTGCGCGCGCGCGCCGCGCAGCAACCAGCGCGCGAGCAGGTGGGCGCGCGCGGTATCGTCGAGCCGCGGCGCCGCGGCGCGCAAGTGGTCGGCCGCGCTGCGCGCCGGATCGAGCAGGTCGAGGCCTTGCGGCAGATAGGCGATGCGTCCTTCGCCGTGCTGCAGTTCGCCCGCGTCGGCCGCGCGCTCGCCGCCGAGCAGGCGCAGCAATGTCGATTTGCCGGCGCCGTTGGCGCCGGCGAGGACGATGCGCTCGGGGCCGCGGATGTCCAGGTCCAGGCCCGGCGGCGCGAACGCGTCGACGCCGTCGTGCCGCGCCTGCAGGCCGCGCGCGCGTAGCAGCAGGCGGCCGCCGGGCACCTGCGTGTCCGGCAGTTCCAGGTCTAGCTCGGGCGCGTCGCGCAAGGCCTGCGCCGCCTCGCTCGCGCGTGCGCGCGCCGCGTCGCTGCGCGCGGCGTGCACGGCTGCGGCCTTGGCCGCCGACACCTGCGCGGCGCGCGCGCGATTGCCGGCGACGATCCGCGGCAGGCCCGCGTCCGGCGCCGCCCGCTGCGCCCGCCCGGCGCGTCGCTGCGCGCGTTCGTGCGCCTGCTGGCGTTCGCGTTGTTCGCGCCTGGCCTGTTGCCGCAACTGGCGCAGGTCTTGTTCGGCCGCGGCGCGTTCGGTTTGCGCGGCCTGGCGATAGAACGAGTAACCGCCGCCATGGACGCGCAGCGCGTCCGGCGCCAGTTCGCCGATGCGGTCCATGCGTTCGAGCAGGGCGCGATCGTGGCTGGCCGCGATCAGGCAGCCTGGCCAGTCGTCGATCAGGCGATACAGGCGCTCGCGCGCGGCGCGGTCGAGGTGGTTGCTGGGTTCGTCCAGCAACAGCACGTCCGGCCGCTGCAGCAGCCGCGCGGCCAATTGCAGCGCGGTGCGTTCGCCGCCGCTGAGGCGATCGAGCCGACGCTGCAGCGGCAGGCCGTCCAGGCCCATGCGCGCGAGCGCGGCGGCGCTGCGTTCGGCCAGGTCCCAGTCCTCGCCGACCGCGTCGAACAGCGCCGGATCGCAAGCGCCGGCGGCGATCGCATCGAGCGCGCGCAGCCGCGCCGACACGCCCAACGCATCGGCGACGCGCGCGGCGCCCGGCAGCGTCGCCTGCTGCGGCAGGTAGGCCAGCGCGCCGCGCACCTCGATCCGGCCCGAGGCGGGCTGCAGTTCGCCGGCGATCAGGCGCAGCAGGGTGCTCTTGCCGGCGCCGTTGGGCGCGACCAGGCCGGTGCGTCCGGGACCCAGCAACAGCGAGAGATCGGTGAACACCGGACTGCCGTCCGGCCAGGAAAAACACAAAGCGGTGATGCGAACGAAACGTTCGGCCATACGTTCGGCCATGAGGGAGCGCTCCTTCGGGGCCGCGGCGCGTTGCGCGCCTGCGCGGCGATCGACCCGGGCCCGCGTCCGCGTGGTGCGGCAGCGTGGGGGCCCGCGCGGGGTCTCAGCGAGGGGGCGTGTCGATCACATGTCCTGGGCGGGTCTCCATCGTGCGGCGCCGATGATAGCGCGGCTGCGCGGAACGGATGCGAAACCGGCGCGCGAGTGTGTACTCTCCCCGATCCTGCCGCGGCGTCGGTCGTCGCGGCGTGCGGACTGCAAGGAGGGGGCATGCAGTGGGATGCAATCGTAGCGGTGGTGCGCGAACTACGGCTGAAGGCGCGGGTCAAGCCGCGCGGTTCGCCGCCGCCGCCGGAGTGGACCACCTTCCTGATCGTGCCGGTGCCCGGCTATGTCGAATCGTCCGGCTGCGGACCGTTGCCGTTTCGCGAAGTGGAGTGGATCGAGATCGATCCGGTGCGGGTCACCGAACGCGGCCGTCTGCTGGCGCCTGCGGTGGAGAACCTCGCCGGAGAGCTGTTGTCGCGCCTGACGGCGCTGGGCCTGCAAGCCCAGGGCGGGGAGGGTGCCAAAGTGCGGGTGACGGCGGGCGAGCCGAATGCACGGCCTGCTTCGTGAGCGGGACGCCTGTCGATTCTTGGCCCGCCGATTCAATCCGTGCATCCGGCGAAAGTCGCGGCTGCTGCATGGCGGCTGCGGTGAAAGTTTCGTCGTAGCTGCGTTGGCGCGGTCGCGGCTTGCGCCGCTCCTACAGTCGGAAACGCAACTTCACTGCAGGCATTCCAATTTTGCTGTTGCTTGCGCACGCCCCCGAGCGCGTTGCAATCGTCCCGCAGCCCCGGAGGGCGTGCGCATGGATGCGCACGCGCGCCATGGGGCAGGATGCCCCTTATGGCGCGGCCCCGCGCCCCTTTCGAGCCCTAGTGGCTATTGACTCGAAAAAATAAGGCCTTTTCTTTGGTTACTTTCTTTGTGGCTTAAGACAAAGAAAGTGACCCGGCCGCTTGCGGACGGAAGCTTTTGATTTTGGCTTGTCGCCACCCGTCACGACAGCAAAGGCAAGAGCAACAGCGAAGTCAAAATGGATTCCGGCTTGCGCCGGAATGACGGGCAAAGGACCGCCCAGTTTGCCTTTTGATCGGTGCGTGCAACGCAGCGGCGGATCGGAAAGCGTCGGGCCTGAAGGCCCTCCCACGGTCGAGAACCACCAGCCCTGAAGGCCCTCCCACGGCCCAGAACCACCACCCCCCAACCGCCAGCGACTACGCCCCCACCCGCCGCTCCAACAACAACGGCGAAGCCAACGTCGAGCCCGGATGCAAACGGTTGAGCCCGTGGATCGCCCCCGCCAGCCCCGTCATCAACCCCGGTGTGAACGCCGCCCGGGTCAGCCCGCCGACCATTCCGCGATGCTCCTCGATCGCCGAAACGATCTGCGCCGCGCTCTCGTCCGGATCGCCGCCGCATCCCTGCGGATCCAGTTCGGCGGCGCGCGCGAACAACTCGTGCAGCGACATGTCGCCGTGGCAGAGCGTGTGGCTGGAACCCCACTGCCCGCGCGCGGAAGCGACCGCGCGGCGCATCGTGCGCAAGTGGCGGGCCTCGCCGGTGCGCGCGTACAGGTCGCAGGCGCACAGGCCGATGCCGACGCTGCCGTGGCACCAAGTCGGGGAATGGCGGCCGCCGTCGCTCTCGCGCGCGTCGCGCCAGTCGCCCGCGGCCTCTTCGTAGTACGACTCCTGGAATCGGAACGCGGCATCGGCCAGCGCGCTCCAGCGCGCGCGCTGGGCGGCGTCGCCGGCGCCGGCCAGGACCAGCCGCGACAGCGCCCAGGCGACGCCGGTGGCGCCGTGGGAAAAACCGTTCGACGGCACCGCGCTTTCGATTCCGGCCCAGCGCGCGCCGGCGTCGTCGACGATCGCGGTCGCTTCCAGCCGCTGCGCCGCGCGCACCGCCAATGCGCGCCAGCGCGCATCGCCGCTGGCTTCGGCCAGCGCCAGCAGCGGCACGATCGCGCCGGCCGAGCCGTCGATCACGTCGAGGTAGTCGTCGTCTTCGAAGCCGCGCGCTTCCAGCGCGCGGGCGCAGGCCAGCGCGTCGTCGAGCAGTTCGGGGCGCCGCAGCAGGTCGTGCAGGCTCAGCCAGGTCCACACCTGCGAGGCATGGCCGGTGAACGCGCCGACGGTGTCCGGCGTTTCCAGCGCCTGCATCGTGCGCAGGGTGCTCACGGCGCCTTCCATCGCCGCCTCCAGCCCTTCGACCGGATCGGCGCGGCCGTGGCCGACTTCGTGCAGGTAGCCGGCCAGCGCGAGCGCGATCCCGCCGAGGCCGAAATACAGGTCCGGACGCACCGGCTGCACCAGCCAGCCCTGGCGGCTGATTTCCGGGGTGATCCAGACGGTCGAACCGTCGTCGCCGCGTACCGCCAGGCGCAGCAGCCGCGCCGTCGCCTCGGCGGCGAGCCTGCGCCGGCGCGCGTCGAGGTCGCGCGCGTGCGGCGCCTGGGCGGCGTAGCGGCGGCCGCCGCGTTCTTCTTCGCGATAACGCATGCGCAGGTTGAGGTCGGTGGCGACCAGGGCGCTGCGGATGGTCAGTTCTTCCAGGTCCAGGCGCATCGCCCGCCAGTCGTCGAGCGCGGCGTCGATGCGCGCGGCCTGCAGCGGCGCGACGAAGATCGGCACGTCGCCGTAGCGCAGCGCGTCGATCTCGGCCTGGATGTCGGCGCGCAGTTGCGGATCGTCGCGCTCTTCGCCGCCGGCCGCGCCGTCGCCGCCGGCCAGCATCGCCGAGTTGCGCGCGAACAGGTCGCGCGCGCGCTCGATCGCCTCGTCTTCCTTGTGCAGCGAGGCCGGGTGCCAGAGCATGCGGCCGATCTCGACGTAGGCGCGGGTGGGGCGGCGGATCTCGCGCACCCGGCAGCCGGCGAAGCGCGCCAGCAGCGGCGCCAGCGCGCCGTCGCGGTCGAGCGCGCGCAACTGTGCGGTCAGTTCGAGGAAACCGTCGCTGATGCAGTCCCAGTAGCGCGACACGTCCGGGTTCGGGCTGGGATGGTTCTGCGCCGTCGCCATCTCGATCTCGACCAGGGCCAGCCGCGCGCGCGGCGTGCCTTCCTCGGCGATGATCGGGGTGCGTACCTTGGGCTGCTGGTCCGGCAGCGAGCCGGCGGCGGAAATGTCCACGCCCTCCATGCCCAGCGCCTGGGTGCGGAACGGGACGATGCCGGTGCGCAGCACCGAATTGCGGATCAGCGCCTGGGCGAAGTCGTAGGCCTGGCCGTAGCCGCTGGCCTGCAGCGCCGGCACGATCTCGAACAGGCTTTCCACGTCGATCACCACCGGCACCGGGCCGGCCGCGATCAGGTTTTCCAGATGGATGTCGGTGCCGCCGAGCAGGCGCAGCGCCGCCAGCCAATGGCCCAGGCCGCGGTAGAAGCGCGCCAGTTCGGCGTCGCCGTCGCAGTAGCGATGGGCGACGAACGCGGCCCAGCCGTAGTCGCCGCGGTCGAGCACGGCCGGAACCCGCACGCGTTGCGGGTCGTCGGGAAACAGCGCGGCCAGGAAGCCGTCGAGCGCGGCGTCGATGCGCAGCGAGCGCGGCTTGTACATGATGTTGCCGGCGTCGAACTGCAACCGCGCCACGGTCTGGCCGCCTTCGTGCAGGTCGCCCTGGCCGAGCGCGAGCGCGCGCAGCGGCCCGGCCGGCGCGCCGAGCAGCCCGGCCAGCGCGTCGCGGTCGGCGACGAAGCGCTGCATCAGCCGCTGCAGCGCCGCCGATTGCAGCTCCAACGCGCGCAACAGGCGCGGACGCAGCGGCGGATAGCGCTGGTCCAGGTGCGGATCGAACTGAGGTTGCAGCGCCAGTTCGACGAACTGGGCGAAGCGTTCGGCGTCGTCGTCGGCGTCGAGTTGGCCGGCGCGGTGCGCCGCGTGCAGTTCCAGCAGCAGTACCCGGTTGAGCTTGAGTCGGGCGTTGCCGCGCAAGGCTTCGTCGGCGGCGGCCTGGACCAGCGCGGCTTCCTCGCGATCCAGCGGCAGCGACGCCAGGCAGTCGGCGAAGGCCGCGCGCGAGGCGGCGACGTAACGATCGACGATGCGGCCGAAGGCATCGGGCGGAGCGGGTTCGCTCATCGTGCGGGTTCGATCCTTCGAGGCGGCCGGCGCGCGCGGGCGCGGGCTCGCGGGAGACAGCGCGCGAACGCGGCGCGCGCGGGTGCCGCTACCGGGTTATCGGCGCGCAGCCGCGGCCGGAGCCGGGCTGCGCGTCGCCCGCATGCGGGATCAGCAGCAGAGGCAGCCGCCGTTGTAGCTGCAGCTGGTGCCGCCGAGCGTGCCGCAAGCGCCCAGGGTGGCGCGCATGCCGGTGCCGGTCATCGCGGCTTCCGCCGCGGCCTGGCCTTCGATGAAGAGCGAGCCGGCCGGATTGTCCTGGCCGTCGACACTGTCGGAACCGTTCAACCAGCCAGAGACGACGTCGTCATTCTGTTGCATGGTGCTGTCCTCCATTTCGGGTTCTGTGGATGAAGCGCGAATCCCTTCGCGGCCGCCGCGTGCCTGCGGCGGTCCGATCCGGGTGTGGCGTTTGCGGCGCCTGTGGGCTCGGACGATGCGCGAGTCCGGTCGGGCCCGCGCGCCGGCGCCCCCCGACGCCGCCTGCATACGCTGCGCGCGCGCACGGACCGCCGTCAACAGGCGCGTGCGCCAAACGGTCGCCTGAATGCGATGGCCGTCGCAGGCCCTCCACGCACGACCGTGAATGCGGCTTTGCAGCATGGCGCTAAGCTGGCGCGCGTCGGCGCGTGGCCGGATCGCAGGCCGGTTCGCGTTGCCTTCGCATTCCCGCGCGGTGGACACAGGCATGGCGGTTTACGCGATCAAGACCGAGGTCGGCGACAGCGCCGCGCGCGCGTTCGCGTTCGCGGCGCACAAGACCATGTACGGCGGCAAGCGCATCGCCGCCGGCGATACGGTCTATCTGTTCGCCAGCGAGAACGCCGGCGGCGCCGGCCTGTTCGCGCGCGGCACCGTGGTCGCGGCCGAGGCGGTGGCGCCGCGGCCGGGCGTGGCGCGGCAGACACCGCGGGTGAGCGTGCGCATCCGCCGCACCGCGACCGCGCGGCGGCCGCTCGGCCGCGCCGAGCTCAAGCCGCATGCGCAGTGGGACGACGGCCGGCCGCAGACCGAACTCAACTTCAAGTTCTATCGCCAAGCCACCGACAAGATCGTCGGCCTGTCGGATGCGGCGGCGGCGTTCCTCGACGCGCATTTCTGAGCGCGCAGCGTCTGCACGAGCACGCTCCATACCGCAATCGCGGTCAAAGAATGGATCGCGCCCGCTTGGCTTCCGGCCCGGCTGGGCAAGGCGGCCGGACCGCCCGCGGGCTGCCGGTGGAGCGCGCCGGCTTGCTATCGTGGGCGCTCGTATCCGGAGCGCGCATTCCCATGGATTCTTCTCCTTCCTGGTTCGCCAGCTACCCGTCCGACGTGCCCACGCAGATCGATCCCGACGCGCTGGGCACCATCAACGACGTGTTGCGCAAGACCGTGGCCGAGTTCGGCGCGCGGCCGGCGTACAGCAATTTCGGCAAGACCCTGAGCTTCGCCGAGCTCGACGCGCTCAGCCGCCGCTTCGCCGCCTACCTGAGCTACGAGCTCGAACTCAAGAAGGGCGACCGCGTCGCGATCATGCTGCCCAACTGCCTGCAGTACCCGGTGGCGCTGTTCGGCGCGCTGCGCGCGGGGCTGGTGGTGGTCAACGTCAATCCGATGTACACCGCGCGCGAGCTGGCCCACCAGATCCACGACAGCGGCGCCAAGGCGCTGATCGTGGTCGACAACTTCGGCGCCACGGTCGAGGCCGCGGGCGTGGCGAAGCAGTTGACCGGGGTGATCACCACCGCGCTCGGCGACCTGTTCGATCCGCCCAAGCGCGCGCTGTTCAATTTCGCGCTCAAGTACGTCAAGCGGATGGTGCCGGACTACCGCATCGAAGGCGCGGTGCGCTTGCGCGACGCGCTCGCGGCCGGCGCGCGGCGCGAATGGAACGACGTCCACGTCGAATCCGGCGACCTCGCGTTCCTGCAGTACACCGGCGGCACCACCGGCCTGTCCAAGGGCGCGATGCTGACCCATCGCAACATGGTCGCCAACCTGCAGCAGGTCTCGGCCTGGTTCGGCGCGCGCATCCGCCCCGGCCAGGAAATCATCGTCACCGCGCTGCCGCTCTATCACGTGTTCGCGCTGACCTGCAATTGCCTGTTGTTCCTCAACGCCGGCGGCCACAGCGTGCTGATCACCAATCCGCGCGACATGCCCGGCTTCGTCAAGGAACTGCGCAAGACCCCGTTCACCGCGATCACCGGCGTCAACACCTTGTTCAGCGGTTTGCTCAACACGCCCGGCTTCGACCGGGTCGACTTCTCGCAATTGCGGATGTGCTTCGGCGGCGGCACCGCGGTGCAGCGCGCGGTGGCCGAGCGCTGGAAACAGGTGACCGGCAAGGCGCTAGTGGAAGGCTACGGCCTGACCGAGAGCTCGCCGGTGGCGGTGGTCAATCCGATCGTCGAGCACATGGAGTTCAGCGGCGCCATCGGCGTGCCGCTGCCCTCGACCCTGGCCTGCGTGATGAACGACGCCGGCGAGCGCCTGCCGGTGGGCGAAGCCGGCGAACTGTGCCTGCGGGGACCGCAGGTGATGAAAGGCTATTGGCGCCAGCCGGAGGAAACCGCGCGCACCATCGACCGCGACGGCTGGCTGCACACCGGCGACATCGCCCGCATCGACGAGCGCGGCTTCATTTTCCTGGTCGACCGCAAGAAGGACATGATCCTGGTGTCGGGCTTCAACGTGTATCCCAACGAAGTCGAGGACGTGATGGCCGCGATGCCCGGCATCCGCGAATCCGCGGCGGTGGGCGTGCCGAGCGAGAAGTCCGGCGAGGCGGTCAAGCTGGTGGTGGTGCGCTCGGATCCGGCGCTGACGGCCGAGCAGATCAAGGCGTATGCGCGGGCCAATCTCACCGGCTACAAGGTGCCGCACGTGATCGAGTTCCGCGATGAGCTGCCCAAGAGCAATGTGGGCAAGATCCTGCGGCGGGAATTGCGCGGGGGCTGAGGCGCGCGGCGGGCGCAGCGTGCACAATGACGGCCGGTCGCCGACACCGGTTATATGCGCATGTCCATGTTCTCCTCCCTCGTCGAAACCCATTGGCAGCAGGCTTTCGCCGGCGATACGACGCGTTGGCGCGAGCCGGCGCTGACGGTCACGATCGACATCCGGGCGCACGCCCGCTTCCGCGCGATCCTGTTGGAGACCGAGGCCGGTGCGCGCGCGATGCTGGACCCCGCGCTCGCCGACGCGCTGGTCGCGGCCGTCGGCGCGCCGCTGGAGCCGGACGAGTTGCGGCAGGCGCTGGCGCAGGCGGGTGCGCCGTTGTACGGCGCCGATCACTTGTTCTATTTCCCGTTGCGCGACCAGGCCGGAGTGCTCGCCGAACCGCCCGCGGCCCACGTGCGCGCGCTGGGTCCGGACGATGCCGCGGCGTTCGCGGCGTTCGAATCCGAGGCCAGCGAACCCGACCGCGACGACGCCTACGTCGCGCTCGATCACGACGCCGCGTTCGGCGCCTTCGCCGACGGCCGACTGGTATGCGCGGCGAGCATGTACCGCTGGGACGAATCCCGGCTGATGGACCTGGGCGTACTGACCCTGGCCGGCCATCGCGGCCGCGGCCACGCCCGCGCGGTGGTGCGGGCGATCGCGCGCCATGCGTTGGCGCAGGGCTGGGAGCCGCAGTACCGCTGCCAGCTCGACAATGCGGCGTCCGTGGCATTGGCCGCTGCGGCGGGGCTGTCGGGATACGGACGCTGGGACGTGGCGCCGTCGTCGCCGCAATGACGGGCGCCGACGATGCGATGATGCGGATCGGTCGGCAAACAGGAGAGACGCGAATGAACCGCATCGACGAAACAGGCCAGTCGCCCGCGTCGAACCGGGCCGGCGCCACCGACGCGCGCTCCGCCGCGTGGCGCGACGACCGCCGCCACGTGCTGCATTCCTGGTCGGCGCAGGCGCTGATCGATCCGGTGGTGGTGGCCGGCGCGCAGGGCTCGTGGTTCTGGGACGAACACGGGACGCGCTGGCTGGATTTCTCCAGCCAGCTGGTCAACGTCAACCTCGGTCACCAGCATCCTGCCTTGGTCGAGGCGATCCGCGAACAGGCCGCGACGCTGTGCACGATCGCGCCGTACCACGCCAACGAAGCCACCGCGCGGGCCGCGCGGATGATCGCCGAGGTCGCGCCGGGCGATCTGGACCGGGTGTTCTTCACCAACGGCGGCGCCGAGGCGGTCGAGAACGCGGTGCGCATCGCCCGCCAGCACACCGGCCGGCACAAGCTGTTGTCGATGTACCGCAGCTACCACGGCGCCACCGCCGGCGCGATCGCGCTGACCGGCGATCCGCGCCGCTGGAACGCCGAGCCCGGCCCGCCCGGGGTGGTGCGGTTCTGGGGGCCGTACGCCTACCGCTCCAGTTTCCATGCGCGCGACGAAGCCGAGGAAGGCGAGCGCGCGCTGGCGCATCTGCACCAGACCCTGGAGCTGGAAGGGCCGCACACGGTGGCGGCGATCCTGCTCGAATCGGTGGTCGGCGGCAACGGCATCCTGGTGCCGCCGGACGGTTATCTGCAGGGAGTGCGCGATTTGTGCGACCGCCACGGCATCGTGCTGATCGCCGACGAGGTGATGGCCGGTTTCGGCCGTTGCGGCGAGTGGTTCGCGATCGACCGCTGGGGCGTGGTGCCGGACCTGATCACCTTCGCCAAGGGCGTGAACTGCGGTTACGTGCCGCTGGGCGGGGTGATCGTCAGCGAACGCATCGCCCAGGCCTATCAGCAGCGGCCGTTCCCGGGCGGGCTGACGTACTCGGGCCATCCGCTGGCCTGCGCGGCGGCGGTGGCCTGCATCGGCGTGTACCACAGCGAAGGCTTGATCGAGCGCGCGCGCCGCATCGGTGCGCAGATCATCGGGCCGGCGTTGGCGGCGATGCGCGAGCGTCATGCCAGCGTCGGCGAGGTGCGCGGCCTGGGCGCGTTCTGGGCGATCGAACTGGTGCGCGACCGCGCCACGCGCGCGCCGCTGGTGTCGTTCAACGCCGCCGGCGCGGCCAATGCGCCGATGGCCGAACTGGTGGCGGCGTGCAAGCGCGGCGGGGTGTGGCCGTTCGCCGCCGGCAACCGGCTGCACATCGTGCCGCCGTTGAACATCGACGAAGCGGATCTGCGCCACGGGCTGGCGGCGATCGACGAAGCGTTGTCGGTCGCCGATCGCTACGCCGAGGTCTGAGCGCGTAGCCGCGGCGCGGCGTGGTCGCGGCGGGGCCGCCGAGGCCCGCGGCCGGCGCGTCGCGCCGGCCGCGGGCGCGGTTCACGCCGCCGCGGCTTTCTTCACCAGTCCGTCCAGGCTGTCGGTGTCGCGCGTGTGCGGCGAAAAGATCGTCGCGAACACCTCGGCGTGATTGCGGAAGGCCTTGAATTCCAGGGCGTTGCCGCTGGGGTCGGCAAGGAACATGGTCGCGTGTTCGCCGGGCAGGTCGCGCATGCGCACGTGCGGCGGGTCGATGAAGCCGTAGCCGCGGCTCTTGATCCGCTCGGCCAGCGCGCTCCAGTCGCGCCAATTCAGGTTCATGCCGAAGTGCGGCACCTTGACCGTCTCGCCGTAGAAGGCCGAGCCGAAGGCGTTGTCGCCGGAGGATTCGCGCGGCGCCTGGTGGATCACCAGGTGGTGGCCGTAGAAATCCAGGTCGACCAGGTTGCGGGTCGAGCGGCCCTGTTTGGCGCCGAGCACGTCGCAATAGAACGCGCGCGCCTGCTGCAGGTCGTGCACGCCGATGGCGAGGTGGAACTGGGCGATGGGCGCGTCGCCGGCGCCGGCGCCGGCGCTATCGCTCGGGCCGCGCGCGTGCGCGTGCGGGTCCGGCGCGGTCGCCGCGGCATGGATATGGCTCCAGAACGACTGCCACGCCGCCATGCTGTCGCGGTAGCCGCGTTCCAGCTCGGCCACGCTGCCCGCGTCCATGCCGCCGATCTGCTCGCCGATCAGCGCGCGCAGTTTCTCGCGGTGGGCGATGTCGTGTTCGCCGACGTGCAGGTCCCAGAAGATCCAGTCGATGCGGTCGTGGTGTTCGCGGATGTAGGGATTGCGCACCAGGTGCTCGTGCAGCCGGGCCAGGTAGACCTGGCAGACGCATTCGCCGCCCATGCCGCGCAGGCCGACGCCGTAGGCCGCGTTCGCGCCCGGCGCGACCAGGGCGGCACGCGCGGCGTCGAGCAGGGCGAGGTTGGCGGCGAGCGGCAGACGGTCGTGCGGCGCGTGCTCGATGCGCAGGCTGGCGAGGAAATCGTCGTAGAGCTGCGGATGCGCCTGCGTCGCGTCGCCGCTGCCGAGTTCGTCGAACAGGATGTCGGCGAGGAAGCTGCGCATGCGTCCGGGCGGCAGCCGCGCGATCAGCAGGGCGATGTCGGCGATGTAGTAGTCGGTGAAGCTGCGGTACTGCGCCAGTAGCGAAAACAGGCGCGGCGGGCTGGCGGTTTCCACGAACGCGAACAAGGCGCCGGCGTGGTCGACGGTCTGCCGTTGCAGGTCGTCGGCCAGGGTCCAGAACGCGTGCAGGTCGTGGCGGGAGGGCGAGGGCGCCGGGGGCGCGGAAGCGTTGCTTGCCGAAGCGGTGTTCATGGCGATGGTCCGTCCTATCGTCGAGGTGGACTGAAGGACGCCGGCGGCGGGCGCCGACGCGTTTGCCGCGATGGCGCTCGTTGCTGTTGCGTGCTGCGGCGGGGCACGCGGTGTTGCCGCGGCCAATCGATCACGGATGGACGTGCCGTCCGGTTGCCGCGGTCACGGAAAGGAGAATTGCGACAATTTCATGCGAAACGCATGGTCTCTGCGCTTCGTGGCGGCTACCGCGGTCGACCCGGATCTTCGGCGGCGCGCTGCGCGTGGCGCTGTCGCTCGAGGTAGAGGATGCTGTCGCTGCGCAACGTCGCGACCAGGGCGTCGATCACGCCGGGCACGATGTAGTAATGCACGAAACGTCCGCGCACTTCGCCACGGACGAGGCCGGCGTTGGCCAGTTGCTTCATCCATCCGGCCAGCTCGCGCGAGTCGAGGTTGGAGAAGAGCGATTTCAGTTCGGGGCCAGAGCAACCCTGCTCGCCGGCGCTGGACAGGCGCTGGACGATCTCAAGCAGGCTCCATTGGCCGAGGAGGGCAAACGCGTTTGTTTCTCTGAGCACCGGCATCGTCGAGGGTCCGAAGCGAAGCGAGTTACGGGGCGCCCGATCAGCGCCCGGGGCGGCCCAGCGTGCGCTGGAACAACGTCAAGGCCTGAGCGATCGCGGTGCGGTGGGCGAGCGACTGCGGTCCGGTCTGCGCGCAGATCTTCAGCGCCGCGCGCCCGGCCTCGGTGCAGGTCGACAGGAACGCGTAGTGCCCGACCTGCGGCAACGCGGTCAGGCGCGCGCCAGGGATCGCGTCGGCGGCCGCGCGCGCGTTGCTGGCCAATCCAGCCACGGTGTCGGCTTCGCCGGAGACGATCCGCACCGGTACATCGATGCCGCGCAGGCTGTCGGGGGTGAACGCCTGCACCAGCGCGGGCGCCATCGCGAACACGGCCTTGACCGAGGACAGCGAGTGGTCGCCGCCGGCGCCGGTTTCCAGCGCCGCCACCTCCGGGCGTTGCAGCGCCTGGCGCATGTCGTCTTCGGTGATCGCGAATTCGAGCTGCGGACGGCATACGCCGTCGTCGCGATGGGCGTGGCAGAAGTCGAGCAGGCGCTGGCGGTCGAAGCGCGCGCCGGCCAGGGCCAGCGCGGTGAAGCCGCCGGCGGAGAAGCCCGCGGCGGCGACGTTGCCGGTGTCGATGTGCGGGCCGAAGCGCGAGTCGGCGGCGACGGCGTCGAGCGCGCGCTTGAGGTCCTCGGCGCGTTCCCACCACAGGATCGCGCCGGGCACGGTCATGCGGTCGACGCCGTTGTTGCCTGGGTGGTCCACGCCGATCACCACATAACCGGCCTGGGCCAGCGGCGCGGCGAACCAGCCCATCATCCGCGCGCTGCCGCCGAAACCGTGCGACAGCAGCACGACCGGCCGCTGGCGGCCGGAAGGGCCGGCGTGCTTGCGGCCGCGCGCATCGTCGAGGAACGGCGCGTCGTCGGCGAGCGCGGCGACCCGGAACAGCGGCGCGTCCGGCGGGCCCAGCACGATCTCGCGCGCGGCGGCGCCGGCGCCGGCGGGATACCACACGGTCACGCGCAGCTCGCTGCGGCCTTCGGCATCGCGCGCGGCCGCGCTGGGCTGGTTCGCGAGCAAATGCGTTTCGCCGGCGACGTGGCGTGCGTCGGCCGCGCCCGCGACCGGCGCCAGCGCGAACAGGGACGAGGCCAGGGTCAGCGCGGCGAGCGGCTTGAGTTTCATGCGGGCTCCGGAAACGGGCATGCGTGGCAGCGGACCGGGCGGCGCGCGGTCCGGGATGACGGCGATGCGGCACGCTAGCACGCGGCTTCGGCGGTGGCGTGGGCCGGAAGTGATGCGTGGGCGCCAGGCCGGATGCAGGAACGGCGCGAGCCGCGGCCGCGAAAATACGATTGCGACGCAAGCTTCGGCGCAGTCGTATTTTCGCGGCCGCGGCTCGCGCCGCTGCTGCAGGATGCTTCGCGGCGAAGCCCCCGCGGCGGTCGCCGCGGGGGCTTGGCGCGGTCAGGACTTCAGGAAGTCGAGCAGGTCCTGGTTGAGCTTGTCCTTGTGGGTATCGGTCAGGCCGTGCGGCGCGCCGGGGTACACGATCAGCTTGCTGTCCTTGACCAGCGCGGCCGAGGCGCGGCCGGCGGCGTCGATGGGGACGATCTGGTCGTCGTCGCCGTGCACGATCAGGGTCGGCACGTCGAACTTCGCCAGATCTTCGCGGAAGTCGGTGGCCGAGAACGCGGCGATGGAGTCGTAGGTGCTCTTGTGGCCGCCCCACATGCCCTGCATCCAGAACGAGTCGATCATGCCCTGCGAGGGCGTCGCGCCTTCGCGGTTGAAGCCGAAGAACGGACCGCTGGCGATGTCCTTGTACAACTGCGAGCGGTCCTTGATCGAACCCTCGCGCAGCCCGTCGAACACCTCCAGCGGCAGGCCGCCCGGATTGTCGGCGGTCTTGAGCATCAGCGGCGGCACCGCCGAGATCAGGCCGGCCTTCTTGACCCGCGCGGTGCCGTGGCGGCCGATGTAGCGGGCCACTTCGCCGCCGCCGGTGGAGAAGCCGAACAGCGCGGCGCCGCGGATGTCGAGGTGTTCGAGCAACTGCGCCAGGTCGTCGGCGTAATGGTCCATGTCGTTGCCGTCCCAGGGCTGGCTGGAACGGCCGTGGCCGCGGCGGTCGTGGGCGATGACGCGATAGCCATGCGCGGCGAGGAAGAACATCTGCGATTCCCAGCTGTCCGAACTCAGCGGCCAGCCGTGGCTGAAGACGACGGGTTCGCCGTCGCGCGGGCCCCAGTCCTTGAAGTAGATCTGCACGTCGTCGCGGGTGGTGAAGGTGGCCATGGGAGCTCCGGAGCGGTGGGGAAGGGACGTAAGGGGAAGCGCGCCGCCGCGGGAGGCGGCGCGGGTGGAGCACACGAGCATGCGGCGGCGCGGGTTACGGGGCGGTGTCGACCAGCACGACTTCGGCGTCTTCCAGCGCGGTCACGCGGATACGCGCCTCGCCGCGGATGGCGGCGCCGTCGCGGGCGTTCACCGTCACCCCGTTGACCTCGATCGCGCCCTTGGCGGGAACCAGATAGCCGTAGCGCTCGCCGTCGAAGCCGTATTCGGCCGATTCGCCGGCGGCCAGGGTCAGGCCCAGCACGCGGGCGGCGGCGCGGATCGGCAGCGCGTCCTCGTCGCCTTCGATGCCGCTGGCCAGGACCACGAAGCGGCCGCCGCGGTCGTCCTTGGGAAAGGGCTTGGCGCCCCAGGTCGGCGCGCCGCCGCGGGCGTCGGGGATGATCCAGATCTGGAAGATGCGGGTGGTGCCCGGCTCCAGGTTGTATTCGGCGTGCTGGATGCCGCCGCCCGCGCTCATCACCTGCACGTCGCCGGCTTCGGTGCGGCCGCGGTTGCCGAGGTTGTCCTGGTGGGTGATGGCGCCGTCGCGGACGTAGGTAATGATCTCCATGTCGGCGTGCGAGTGCGGCGGGAAGCCGGTGTTGGCGGCGATGGTGTCGTCGTTCCAGACCCGCAGCGCGCCCCAGCCCATGCGCGCGGCGTCGCGGTAGCCGGCGAAGGAGAAGTGGTGCTTGGCGTCGAGCCAGCCGTGGTTTTCGCCGCCGAGGCTGGAATAGGGGCGCAGTTCGATCATGTCGGCGTTTCCTTGTGTGTGCGGTCGATGGGGAAACGATAGGCCTGCGCGATCGGGTTTAGAATAGAAACGATAGAAAACCATCGTTTCCAAAAGTGGTGTAATGACGACATGACCCGACTCCCCGACCTGGAAGCCTGGGCGATCTTCGCCAAGGTCGCCGAACTGGGCTCCTTCGCTCGCGCGGCGGAGGAACTGCGCCTGTCGCAGGCGACCGTGTCCAAGGCCGTCTCGCGCCTGGAAACCCGGCTCAAGACGACGTTGCTGCACCGGACTTCGCGGCGCATCTCGCTGACCGAGAGCGGCCGCGGCGCGCTCGAACGCGCCGGGCGCATCCTGGCCGAAGGCGAGGCGGTGGAGGCCGAGGTCACCGCCCAGGCGCGCAGTCCGCGCGGACGGGTGCGGCTGGCCGCGCCGATGTCGTTCGGCGTCGCCCACCTGGCGCCGTTGTTGCCGCAGTTCATGCAGCGCTATCCGGAGATCGCGCTGGACATCGACTTCGACGACGGCGTCACCGACCTGGTCGGCGGCGGCTACGACCTCGCCCTGCGCATCTCGGCGCTGGCCGATTCGAGCCTGCTGGCGCGGCGCCTGTGCGGCGTGCGCATCGTGCTGGTGGCGGCGCCGGCGTACCTGGACGCGCGCGGGCGGCCGACCCATCCGCGCGAACTCGCCGGCCACAGCGCGCTGGCCTACGCGTACTCGCGTTTCGGCAACGCCTGGCGCTTCCACCATGCGCGCCACGGCGACTTCTCGTTGAGCGTGCCGGCGCCGTTGCGGGTCAACAACGCCGAGGCGCTCAATCCCGCGTTGCTGGCGGGGCTGGGGCTGGCGCTGCAGCCGGAGTTCCTGGTCTGGCGCGAACTGCGCAGCGGCGCGCTGGAGATCGTGATGCCGCAGTGGGCGCCGCCGCCGATCGCCTTGCACGTGGTCACCCCGCCGGGGCGCGAGCGGCCGGCGCGGGTGCAGGCCCTGATCGAATACCTGGCGCAGCAGTTCGAACGCGCGCCGTGGGCCGATCCGCAGGGGTGAGCGGACGTGAGCGGATCGCCGGCGGCTCCGCCAGCATCGCGCGCCCGGTGCCATCGCGTTTCATCCCCCGCGCGCGACCCACCCATGGTCGATCGCCAACCGCATCAACGCCCCTTCGCCGCGCACGTCCAGCTTCCCCAGCGCGCGCGAACGCAGCGTGCGCACGGTCGATTCGGCCACGCGCAGGGCCAGTGCGATCTCGTGGTTGCGCCGGCCCTCGACCATCAGCCGGGTCACTTCCAACTCGCGCGGGCTGAGCCGGTCGAACGGCGAGGACTCGAACAGGATGCGGCCGCCGAGCGAGTCGTCGATGAAACGACGGCCCGCGGCGACTTCGCGCAGCGCGCGCACCACCACCGCGGCGTCGCGGGTCTTGGACACGTAGCCCAGCGCGCCGGCGGCGAGCAGGCGGCGCGGCATCGGCCCGTCGCCGACCACCGACACGATCAGGATGCGCAGCGCGGGATCGTGCCGCAGCAGCCGCTGCACCAGGCCCAGGCCGTCGTCGTCGGGCAGGTTGAAGCCGCACAAGGCCACGTCCGCCGCGGACTGGTCCAATCGCTGGACCGCCTCGTGCGGATCGCCGGCTTCGCCGACCACGTCGATGTCGCTGTGCGCGCCCAGGATCCAGCGCAGTCCGTGACGGACCAATGGCTGGTCATCGACGATGAACACCCGGATCATTTCCTTATCGCTCCGTAGATGATGCGAGCGAATGTCCAGGCCGTTTCCGAGGTCCGCAACTCGCCCGCGGGCAAAGTGCGGTGCGCCGACGCGAACGTCGGCGGATGACTACGTTACGTAACCGGGTGTCTACGCTTGTGTAGACGCATGCCGACGGTGAATCGGGGTTTTCCTACATTCATCACGTTTGGGCTTTGTTAGCGTGGCGCCACCCCGCATCGCCGGACCGCATGGAGTGCCGATGTCCACGCTGGTGACGATCTACGAAGTCGTATCCCACGCGCAGCGGTTCTGGCGCCTGCGCATCAACGGTTCGCAAGAGATCGCGTTCCCCACCCGCGACATCGCCAGCGCCGCGGCGCGGGTGCGCGCGCGCCGGCAGAACCAGGACACCGGCGGCCACACCGAGGTCTGGGTGCAGCGCCTGGACGGGCGCATGGACCGCGAAGCGGTGTTCCTCGGCGGCACGGCCGGCGCGATGTGCGCGGAGTGGCGGCGGCAGTGAGGCCGCGGCGGTAGCGACCGCGCCAAGCGTCGCGGACGAGGGTAGGGCCGCGTGCGTTCACGCGATCAACCTTGCGCGGCCGAGCGCTTGCAACGGCCGCGTCGCTGGTTCGGATCGCGCGGAAGGATCGCCGCCGGCCCAGCCATCGCACCGTCGAAGCGCAAGCGCGCATCGGGCGCTGGCGCGCCGCGACGGCGGCGCACGCGAACGCAAGCGCTGCTCGTACCCCGCCGCGGCGATGCGTGCGGCTATCGCCGCCGCACCGCCGACGGCCCGGCACCGCCACCGGCGGCGCCGAGCCTGGGACTCCCCGGGGTCAGGGCGACAAGGTGAAGTTCTTGCTGTAGGTCGTGCCGTTGTAGGCGACCTCGAAGCGCCAGACGCCCGCCGGCCCGCTCGGCGCGAAACTGCTCCAGGTCCAGTTCCACCACGACGAGGCGTAATGCGGCGCCGGGCCGTTGTGCGTCCACGAGGCGAACACCGTGCCGTTCGGCCGCAGGATCCGGTACTGGCTCTGCTGGCCGTTGAGCTGGTCGCGGTAGAACGCGCTGAACGAGGCCTGCTGGCCGTAGCGCAGCGCGGTGTTCTCGTTCGGACTCTCCGCGTTCGGGCACGACGCGAACGCCGGTTGGGCGTTGCCGACGATCAGCTTGTTGATCGCCGAGTCGTAGTACGGCCGCTGCGCGGCCCAGGCCGAAGACAGATTCAGGCCGTTGCACGAGCCGGCGTAAGGATCGATGAGGTTGGCGTTGGCGTCGTAGACCTCGAAGTGCAGGTGCGGCTCGGTCGAACTGCCGGAACTGCCGACGATGCCGAGGTACTCGCCCTGCGCCACGCTCGCGCCGACGCCCTTGGCGGTGACCGAGCCGTTCTTCATGTGGCCGTACCAGGCGACCGAGCCGTCGGCGTGCTGGACGTAGACGGCGTTCCAGTTGTTGTTGTTGACCGAACAACTGCGGTCGAAATTGCCGTCGTAGCGGCCGACGATGGTGCCCGCCGCCGCGGCGATCACCTTCACCTGATTGTTGTCCATCTTGTACCAGGAGAACGGCCACAGGTAATAGTCGGTGCCGCGATGGCCGTCGTAGCTGCGCGCGCCGCAGCTGTAGTCGAGGACCTGGCCGGCGCCGGCCTGGTCGACGTAGTTCGAGATCGCGTGATAGCCCGGATCGGCCAGGCCGTTGTTGAGCGCCAGCGGCCAGGCGAAACCGCCGAGCGAACGCGCCGAGGATCGCGGCGCGGCGGCGAGCTTGAGCTTGCGCGCGTTGTCGCGGATGTCGTTCCAGGCGCGCTGGCGGAACTGCGGCGACAGATGCTCGCCGTGTTCGGCCACCGCATAAGCGCCGCCGGCGCTGGCATTGGGCGCCGTGCCGCTTACATCGCGCGGCGCGGCGTCGTCGGCTGCCGACGCCGGGAGCGACGAAGCGGCGAGCGCGAGGGCCAGGCACAGCGCCGGCGCGCCGCGCGCGCGGCGGGCATTCGCGTTGTTCGAGGCGCGGTGGTGTTCGGGCATGCGGTTCTTCCTGAGCATGTGGTTCTCCTTGAGCAGGCCGCGACGCGGCGTGATTCGCGCTGTGGGCCGGCGGCGCGCGGACGAGCGCGGACGTCCCGGTGTTGCCTGCAATCAGGCCGCCTGAGGCCCTTATACGCGCCTTCGCGCGCAGCCGGGCGCGGCGTCGATCCCGCCGATCGGCCAAGTCGCGGCGGCGGTGCGATGTGCAATTCAGGTGGATGAAATGGCGCTCGCCGGGCGCGCGGTTCATCGCGTCGCGAACGCGCATTCGCCGTGTCGCAGCGCCGCGCGCGTCGGTCGCGGCGCGATGCCCGCCGCGCGTCGCCGACGGCGCGAACGAAGGCGCCGGCCGGCGACCATACCGCGGCGCAGCTTGTGGCTGTCGCCGCCGAACCACTACACTGCGCGCGCCACAGGTGTCCTGCCGCCCGCTCCAGCGAGCGCGCAGGGTGAAACGGGAAGCCGGTGCGGACGCGAGTCCCATTCCGGCACTGCCCCCGCAACGGTAGGCGAGTTACAGCCGGCATCGGCCACTGCGCGAACGCGCGGGAAGGCGCCGGCGGGACGCATCCGCGTCGCTCGCGAGTCCGGAGACCGGCCTGTGGCGGACGTCGGGACGGCGCACGCGGCTTTGCCGCGGCCCGCGCCGCGGCGTTCTCCTCGGGCGTTGCGGCGGGCGACCTGACGAGCGGATGCGGTGCGGCGCGCGTGCGCCCGCCTTTCGCCCGGTCTTCGTTCGCGCAGCGCCTGCCTTCGCGGGTGTGCGATCCGGAGACCAACATGAACGACATGCACGCAGTCGCGACCGACGTCGCGACCGTCAAGCTGCTGATCGACGGCGAGTTCGTCGAATCCTCCACCGCGCACTGGCGCGACGTGGTCAATCCCGCCACCCAGGCCGTGCTTGCGCGCGTGCCGATGGCGACGCCGGCGGAAATCGACGCCGCCGTCGCCGCCGCGCAGCGCGCGTTCAAGACCTGGCGCAAGACGCCGATCGGCGCGCGCGCGCGGATCTTCCTCAAGTACCAGCAGCTGATCCGCGAGCACATGGGCGAACTGGCGGCGATCCTCACCGCCGAACAGGGCAAGACCCTGCCCGACGCGGAAGGCGATGTGTTCCGCGGCCTGGAAGTGGTCGAGCACGCCGCGGCGATCGGCAACCTGCAGCTGGGCGAACTGGCCAACAACGTCGCCGGCGGCGTCGACACCTACACCCTGCTGCAGCCGTTGGGCGTGTGCGCCGGCATCACCCCGTTCAACTTCCCGGCGATGATCCCGCTGTGGATGTTCCCGATGGCCATCGCCACCGGCAACACCTTCGTGCTCAAGCCGTCCGAGCAGGACCCGCTGGTGACCATGCGCCTGTGCGAGCTGGCGTTGCAGGCGGGCATTCCCAAGGGCGTGCTCAACGTCGTCCACGGCGGCGAAACCGCGGTCAATGCGATCTGCGACCACCCCGACATCAAGGCGGTGTCGTTCGTGGGTTCGACCAAGGTCGGCACCCACGTCTACCAGCGCGCCTCGCTCGCCGGCAAGCGCGTGCAATGCATGATGGGCGCGAAGAACCACGCGGTGGTGCTGCCCGACGCGAACAAGGAGCAGACGCTCAACGCGCTCGCCGGCGCCGCGTTCGGCGCGGCCGGGCAGCGCTGCATGGCGGCCTCGACCGCGGTGCTGGTCGGCGCGGCCAACGACTGGATCGCCGACCTGGTGGCCAAGGCGAAGACGCTCAAGGTCAACGCCGGCACCGAGGCCGGCACCGACGTCGGCCCGGTGATCTCCTGCGCCGCGCGCGAGCGGGTGGAGGGCCTGATCGCCTCCGGCGTCGAGCAGGGCGCCACGCTCGAACTCGACGGTCGCGCGCCGGCGGTGCCGGGTTACGAACGCGGCAACTTCGTCGGTCCGACGATCTTCTCCGGCGCGGCGCCCGGCATGCGCATCTACGACGAGGAAATCTTCGGCCCGGTGCTGGTGATCCTGCGCGCGGAGACGCTGGACGAGGCGATCGAACTGGTCAACGCCAATCCCAACGGCAACGGCACCGCGATCTTCACCCAGTCCGGCGCGGCCGCGCGGCGTTTCCAGGAGGACATCGATGTCGGCCAGGTCGGCATCAACGTGCCGATCCCGGTGCCGGTGCCGCTGTTCTCCTTCAGCGGCTCGCGCGCGTCCAAGCTCGGCGACCTCGGCCCCTACGGCAAACAGGCCGTGACCTTCTACACCCAGACCAAGACGGTCACCGCGCGCTGGTTCGACGACGACACGCTGGGCCACGGCGTCAACACCACGATCAGCCTCAAGTGATGGCCGCGGTCATGGACTGGCAGGTTCATCCGGCCGCGCCGACCGGGCTCAGCGAAGAACAGGCGGCCTACCGCGAGGCCGCGCGCGATTTCGCCCGCGCCGAACTCGCGCCGCATGCGGCGCACTGGGACGCGCACAGCGTGTTTCCGCGCGAAGCCATCGCCCAGGCCGGCGAACTGGGCTTCTGCGGCTTGTACGTGGACGAGGCGGCCGGCGGCTCCGGCCTGACCCGGCTCGACGCGGCGATCGTGTTCGAGGAACTGGCCGCGGCCGATCCCTCCACCGCCGCCTTCATCAGCATCCACAACATGGCCACCTGGATGTTCGCCGCGCACGCCGCCCCGGCGCTGCGCGCGCGCTGGGGCGCGGAACTGGCCAGCGGGCGCAAGCTGGCTTCGTACTGCCTGACCGAGCCCGGCGCGGGTTCGGACGCGGCCTCGCTGCGCACGCGCGCGCGGCGCGACGGCGGCGACTACGTCATCGACGGCGCCAAGGCCTTCATCTCCGGCGCCGGCTCGACCGACCTGCTGGTGGTGATGGCGCGCACCGGCGGCGACGGCGCGCGCGGCATCAGCGCGTTCGCGGTGCCGGCCGACGCGGCCGGCATCGTCTACGGGCGCAAGGAAGAGAAGATGGGCTGGAACAGCCAGCCCACCCGCGGCATTTCGTTCGAAGGCGTACGCGTGCCGGCCGACCACCTGCTCGGCGCGGAAGGCGACGGCTTCAAGATCGCGATGAAGGGCCTCGACGGCGGCCGCCTCAACATCGCCAGCTGCTCGCTCGGCGCGGCCCAGGGCGCGCTCGACGCGGCCCGGCGCTACATGGGCGAGCGCCGCCAGTTCGGCAAGAAACTGGCCGAATTCCAGGCGCTGCAGTTCAAGCTCGCCGACATGGCCACGCAGCTGGTGGCGGCGCGGCAGATGGTCCACACCGCCGCGCGCAAGGTCGATGCCGGCGCCGGCGACGCCACCGTGTGGTGCGCGATGGCCAAGCGCTTCGCCACCGACGCGGGCTTTTCGATCTGCAACGAAGCGCTGCAGATCCACGGCGGCTACGGCTACATCCGCGAGTACCCGATCGAGCGGCTGATGCGCGACTGCCGCGTGCACCAGATCCTGGAAGGCACCAACGAGATCATGCGCGTGATCATCGCGCGCCACCTGCTCAACAGCGAAGAGGAATTGCGATGAGTTCGACCGCCAAGACCCATGCGGGGCTGCAGCTGCGCATCGACGGCCACACCGCGGTGGTGACGTTGAGCAACCCGCCGGCCAACACCTGGACCCGCGACAGCCTGGCCGCGCTGCGCGACCTGGTCCGCGACCTCGACGCCGACCGCGAGGTCTACGCGCTGGTGATCGTCGGCGAAGGCGAGAAGTTCTTCAGCGCCGGCGCCGACCTCAAGCAGTTCGCCGGCGGCGACAAGGCGCTGGCGCGCGAGGCCGCGCGCCGCTTCGGCGAGGCCTTCGAGACGCTCAGTGCGTTCCGCGGCGTGTCGATCGCCGCGATCAACGGCTACGCCATGGGCGGCGGCCTGGAATGCGCGCTGGCCTGCGACCTGCGCGTCGCCGAGGAACAGGCGCAGCTGGCGCTGCCGGAGGCCACCGTCGGCCTGCTGCCCTGCGCCGGCGGCACCCAGAACCTGCCGCGGCTGGTCGGCGAGGGCTGGGCCAAGCGCATGATCCTGCTCGGCGAACGCATCGACGCGGCGACCGCGCTGCGCATCGGCCTGGTCGAGGAGGTGGTGCCCAAGGGCCAGGCGCTGGCGCGCGCGCTGGAATGGGCGAAGCAGGCCGAAAAGCAGAGCCCGACCAGCGTGGCCGCGTGCAAGGCGCTGGTCCAGGCCACCCGCAGCCAGCCGCACGCGACCGCGTTGGTGCGCGAGCGCGAGGCCTTCGTCGATCTGTTCGACAGCGCCGATCAGGTCGAGGGCGTGGCCGCGTTCCTGGAAAAGCGCGCGCCGCAATGGAAGAACGCATGAACGCGCATCTCAAGGACGCGGACGCGCGGGGTTCGGCGCAGGACTCGGCGCAGCCGGCGCCGGTGCTGTTCGAAGAGCGCCAGGGTGCGCACGGCCGCATCGGCATCGCCACGCTCAACGCGCCGGCCACGCTCAACGGCCTGTCGCTGGAGATGGCGCGCCTGCTCGACGCGCAGTTGCAGCGCTGGGCGCAGGACCCGGCGCTGGCGATGGTGTGGCTGCAGGGCGCGGGCGAGAAGGCGTTTTGCGCCGGCGGCGACCTGCACGGGCTGTACCGCGGCATGCGCGAGCAACGCGCGCGCGGCCGCTGGGACGGCGACGACTTCGCCGACCCGCGCGGCAACGTCCACGCCGAGGCCTTCTTCGAAACCGAGTACCGCCTCGACTACCGCATCCACACCTATCCCAAGCCGCTGCTGTGCTGGGGCCACGGCATCGTCATGGGCGGCGGCATCGGCCTGATGGCCGGCGCCAGCCACCGCGTGGTGAGCGAGCGCTCGAAGCTGGCGTTCCCGGAGATCACCGTCGGCCTGTACCCCGATGTCGGCGGCAGCTGGCTGCTGGCGCGCGTGCCCGAACGCGCCGGCCTGTTCCTGGCGCTGACCGGCGCGCCGCTCAACGCCGGCGACGCGATCCGCGCGCGGCTGGCCGATCACCACCTGCCCGAGGCGCGTCGCGCCGATGCGCTGCAGGCCGCGATCGACGCGCCGTGGAGCTTCGACGCCGCGCGCGACCGCGCCACCCTGACGGTGCTGCTGCAAGGTCTGGCCGAACCCGCGCCGGCGGGGCCGTTGCAGCAACACGCCGCGACGGTCGCCGACCTGTGCGCGGCCGATTCGCTGGAAGCGATGGTCGCGCGGCTCGATGCGCTCGAATCCGACGACCCGTGGCTGCAAACCGCGCGCAAGACCTTCGCCGCCGGCGCGCCCGGCTCGGCGCGCTTGGGCTATGAGCTGCAGCGCCGGGCCGCGTCGCTGTCGCTGGCCGACACCTTCCGCCTGGAATACTGGACTTCGCTGCATTGCGCCGCGCACGGCGATTTCGCCGAAGGCATCCGCGCGCTGCTGATCGACAAGGACCGCAACCCCCGCTGGAACCCGGCGACCCTGGCCCACGCCACGGCGTCGTGGGCCGAATCCTTCTTCCGCGCCCCGGACGCCGCGCAGCCGCATCCGCTCGCCGACCTGGGCGCCGCCACGGAGCCGCGCGCATGAGCCGCATCGCCTTCATCGGACTGGGCCACATGGGCGGCCCGATGGCCGCCAACCTGCTCAAGGCCGGGCACGAACTGCAGGTGTTCGACCTGGTGCCGGCGGCGGTCGAGGCCGCCGTCGCGCTCGGCGCGCGCGCGGCCGCGAGCGCGGCCGAAGCGGTCGACGGCGCCGAAGTCGCGATCTCGATGTTGCCGGCCAGCCGCCATGTCGAGGGGCTGTACCTCGGCGCGGACGGCCTGCTGGCGCGGCTCGCGCCGCAAGCGCTGGCGATCGATTGCAGCACCATCGCGCCGGCCAGCGCGCAGAAGGTCGCCGCCGCGGCCGCCGCGCGCGGCGTGGCGATGATCGACGCGCCGGTGTCCGGCGGCACCGCCGGCGCCGCCGCCGGCACCCTGACCTTCATCGTCGGCGGCGAAGCCGCGGCGCTGGAGCGCGCGCGCCCGCTGCTGCAGGCGATGGGCCGCAACGTCTTCCACATGGGCGCCAGCGGCGCCGGCCAGGTCGCCAAGCTGTGCAACAACATGGCCCTGGGCGTGATCATGGCCGCGACCGGCGAAGCGCTCGCGCTCGGCGCCGCGCACGGGCTGGACCCGGCCGCGCTGTCGCAGATGATGGCGGTCAGCACCGGCCGCAGCTGGGCCACCGAGGTGTGCAATCCGTGGCCGGGCGTGCTGGAGAACGCGCCGGCCTCGCGCGGCTACAGCGGCGGCTTCGGCAGCGACCTGATGCTCAAGGACCTGGGCCTGGCCGCCGAGGCGGCGATGGGCGTGGGTTCGCCGATCCCGTTGGGCGAACTGGCGCGCAACCTCTACGCGCTCAACGCCCGCGCCGGCCGCGGCGGGCTGGATTTCTCCAGCGTGATCCAGCTGCTGGCGAAGCCAGCCGCCGGCGCGTGAGCGCGCCGCGGCCGCCGCTGAGCCTGCCCGACGGCGCGCAACGCCTGCTGCTGCACTCGTGCTGCGCGCCGTGCTCGGGCGAGGTCATGGAAGCGCTGCTGGCCGCCGGCATCGACTACACGATCTTCTTCTACAACCCCAACATCCACCCGGTGAAGGAATACGAGCTGCGCAAGGACGAGAACGTCCGCTTCGCCGACAAGCACGGCGTGCCCTTCGTCGATGCCGACTACGACACCGACAATTGGTTCGCCCGCGCCCGCGGCATGGAGAACGAACCCGAGCGCGGCATCCGCTGCACCATGTGCTTCGACATGCGCTTCGAGCGCACCGCGCTGTACGCGCACGAACACGGCTTCGCCGCGATCAGCAGTTCGCTGGGGATCTCGCGCTGGAAGAACATGGAGCAGATCAACGACTGCGGCCACCGCGCCGCGGCGCGCTATCCGGGGCTGTCGTACTGGGATTACAACTGGCGCAAGGGCGGCGGCTCCCAGCGCATGGTCGAGATCAGCAAGCGCGAGCGCTTCTACCAGCAGGAGTACTGCGGCTGCGTGTATTCGCTGCGCGACACCAACCGCCAGCGCAAGGCGCAGGGGCGCGGGCGGATCAAGATCGGCCTGGTCTATTACGGCGACGAAGCCGCGGCGCCGGCGCCGGCCGACCGGACCGATCCGGCGGACACCTGAGCGCATCCGTGCCGCCGTCGCGGCGGCGCTATTGACCCGGACGCCGCGCGCCTTTGAAATCGCCGCTCCACCGCCGCGCAGGAGCGCGCCCATGCCGCCGCCGATCCGGGTCGAACTGGTCCCGCACGACCCGCGCTGGGCGCAGGCCGCGCGCGAGCGCGCGCTGGCGCTGGCGGCGGCGATCGGGCCGACGCTGGTCGACGTGCATCACATCGGTTCGACCGCGATCGCCGGCATCCGCGCCAAGCCGGTGCTCGACCTGATGCCGGTGGTGCGCGCGCTGGATGCGCGCCGCGGCGAGGTCGAGGCGCTGGGATACCGCTGGTGGGGCGAGTACGGCCTGCCGGGACGGCGCTACTGCACGTTGAGCGACGCCGCCGGCGAGCGGCGCCTGGTGCAGGCGCATTGCTATGAGGCCGGGTCGGCCGAAGCCGAGCGCCATCTCGCGTTCCGCGACTACCTGCGCGCGCACGCCGAGGTCGCCGCCGAGTACGACGCGGTCAAATCGCGCTGCCTCGCATGCCATCGCGAGGATTCGCACGCTTACAGCGACTGCAAGCACGAGTGGATACAGCGCGCGCAGGCGCAGGCGTTGCGCTGGCGCGCCGGCCGCTGACGGCGCGCCGGTCAGCCCGGGCGCGCGCCGAAGTCGCGCTTACTTCAACGGCGCGAGGCCGGCCGCGGTGTACAGCTCGTTCTGCGCCTTCTTCGCCATCGAGCGCGGCACCTTGACCAGGAAGCCGTCGCCGGACAGGCCGACGTCGCCTTGCACCACCAGGCCGTTGACGCGCACGTAGCTCTTGAACGACCAGCGGCCGTCGTTGCGATCGATCTCCAGGAACATCGGCGCGGTCAGGAAGCCGGTGCCTTTCTGGTAGACGCGCAGGCCGCCTTCGCTGCGCTTGAGCGCGTAACCGTTGCGGCCGGCCCAACCCTGGGCGAGCGCGTAGACGTCCTGCTCGGAATCGAACTGGACGTAGTCGAACTGGTGTTTGCCGTTCTTGGCGACCAGGGCCATGACGGCGAGGAAACCCAGGCCGCAGAGGCCGCCGAAGATGCCCATGACGATGATGGAAAGCATGTCTGTCCTTAGATCGGGCGGACGCCGAAGCCGGCGTGCGTGCCGTGTTGCGCCGCGCGGATGGCGGCGGGGGGAAGCCGGCGTACGCGGGGCGGCCGGGCGCGGGATGCTAGCAAGGCGGCGAGGCTGCCGCAATCTCGGCGCTTGTTGGGATTCGATCCGACGCCGGTCGCATCGTCGATCGTCGCGTTGCGGCCATGGATGCTCGCGCGGCCGCGACATCGCGCCTGGCGATGCGCATCGATGCGCGAATGGCTATCGCGCAATACGCGGTCGGCGAAGGCCGGCGACATCGCGCGGTTCGGCGATGCCTCGCATGCGCTTCGGCGCCGGCACGGACGCGCGATGCGTTCGTCCAGCGCATCAAACAATTCCCAACGCAAACCAAGCGCGTTCGCGGACATCGACGGGAATCGATTATTCGAGGCGTTTTTCGCTGGATTTTCCGCTTCGCTCACCTTCGCTCACGGTCGATTGCATCGGACTAACGAGTCCGCGCGAACGTCTGCCCACTTCCGATGAGTTGCGGGTTGCAGTAAGCGAATCCCTGGATTTTTCGCGGCCGCTTTGTCGCCCCTTGTCACGTTATTGACGGTTAGGAAGCGATACAAAGCTTGAAAATACCGAGGCGAACATCTGCGATGATCGCCACGTCGAAGCGGGTTCCAACGCGCGCCGACGACGTCATCCGAGCGAGAAATCGACAAACAGAACAGGGGGATTCATGGCCGCGTCTTCGCGCCTTCCCGTGGCGCTGCTGGGCAGCGCCGTCTTGATCCTCGGCGTGCTGATCTGGAAACCGTGGAGCGCGCCGCGCGACCCGGCGCCGTCCGCGGCCGGCGCCGCGAGCGCCGACGCGCTCGGCGCGGCGCCGCGATCGGTGCAGCCGCTGGGCGAAGCGCCGCAACTCAGCGGGCCGCAGCGCCAGGCCGCGCTGGCCGAGACCGTGCGCAGCGCCGCGCCGCAGGCGCAGCCGCCGCAAAGCTACAAGGGCCCCGACGGAAAACAGCACGAGATCGTCTACAACCAGGGTCTGGCGCTGTCGCCGGGCGCGCGCGAGGAACTCAAGCGCCAGCGCCTGCAGCAGATGCGCGACCAGCCCGAGGCGATTTCCAAGATCTACGGCATCGGCAGGGACGAGATCGCCGCCGTCCTCGCCGGCAAGCAACCTTTCCCCGACCGGCTGATCGACCAGTAGCGCCGGCCGCCGCGCAGCAAAAGCAACGCATCGTGCGTTGTCCCGGTTCCGGCCCCCAGCGAAACGGGCCGGAGCGTACGCCCATGGGCGCGCGCCCAGGGCCTTGATATGGACGAGAGAGGACTCTGCTATGAAAGCCCGTCGTATGTACTGCCTGTTGGCCGCGGCGTTGCTGAGCGGCAATGCCCTGGCGCAAAGCGCCGATGGCTACGGCACCATCCTGCGCCTTCCGCTGGTGGTGAACAGCTCCACCTACTCCTCCACGATCTTCGTGCGCAACGCCGGAACCGCGACGGCGAGCGTCAAGGTCACCTACTACGGCGCGCCCGGCACTCCGTTCGCCGGCGAGCGTCCTTGCACCACCCTCAGCGTCGCGCCCAACGCGGTGGCATCGGGCACCCTGGCCGACCTGTGCGCGGTGCCGGCGGGCGCCGCCAGCAATTACGGCCAGATCGCCCTGGTCGAACAGAGCGCGGCCAACATCCCGATCACGGCCTATAGCCGCATCCAGTCCTTCGCCGGCGTCGGCTTCTCGGTGGAAGGTTTCAAGATCGGCTCGCTCGGCAGCGGCGCCAACGACTCGATCGTCACCGGCCTGCGCCGGCAGGCGGCCGCGCCGGGCTACCAGAGCAACTGCTTCGTCGCTTCGATCAACGAGCCGGTGCAGGTGACCTGGCAGCTGCGCGACGCCTCGGGCTCGCAGTTGGGCAACCAGCAGGTGACCAACCTCAGCGCCAACGAAACCGTGCGCATCCTCGACGTGTTCACCGCGGCCGGCGCGCCGGCCGGCGACTACAGCAACGTGCAGGCGACCTTCCGCGGCACCACGCCGACCGCCAACCCGGCGTTCGCGGCGTACTGCACCACGCAGGAGAACGCGACCTTCGACGGCGACTTCCGCATCGCCAAGACCGCCGATCCGCAGGACGACCGTTCCAAGAAGATCGGCACCTCCAGCTCCAGCGCGCTGGGCACCTTGCTCGGCCTGCTCAGCGGCCAGGACCGTTTCGGCCTGTACCTGCAGGCGCCGGACTACGTCAGCTGCCGCCTCGACGGCACCGGCGCGCCGCAGCTGGAAATGCGCCTGGAGGACCCGCAGGGCAACGTCATCGCCGGCGGCAACAACATCAGTTCGTTCCAGAAGGTCTACCTGGGCGAGCGCAGCACCCACAACAACGGGGTCAACGGGCTGTACGTGCTCAAGGTCGAGTCGCGCAACCTGCTGTCGTTGATGATCAACTACGGCGTGACCTGCGAGACCGGCAACGGCGCCAACCCGCCGTTGTTCATCGGCCACGCGATCGCCGAGGAGTTCTGATCGCGGCATAGCGGCGCGCAGCGCCGGCGATGCCAGAGCCGCGTCCGCGCAAGCGGGCGCGGCTTTTCGTTGCGCGTCGCATCGTCGCGGCGTTCAGCGCCGGCGCAGCGCGCCCAGGGCGAAGCTGGCGGCGGCGAAGGCCGCTTCGCCGGCGGTGATCGCCAGGCGCCAGGCCAGCGCCAGCATCGCCGCGTTGCCGGCGCCGACCAGCGGCGCCAGGCACCAGAACAGGCCGGCCTCGCGCACGCCGAGCCCGGCCGGGACCAACACCGCCAGCACGCCGGCCAGGCCGGCCAGGCACAGCGCGGCCGAGGACCGCGCCAGGTCGAGTTCCAGGCCGAAGCCGCGCACCAACACGGCGAAGGCCGCGCACATCGCCGCGTAGGCCAGCCATTGCAGCAGCCACACCCGCGCCAGCACCGCGCGCGCGGGCAGGCCTTCGTTCCAGCCGGCCAGCGCCGCCGGCAGCCGCGCGGCCACGACGGCGGGCACGCGCCGCCACAGCGCGGCCGCGCTGACCGCGACGGCGAAGGCGAGCAGGGCGACCTGGAGCGCGAGACCGGCGCGCGGCGACAGCGCAGCCGGCGCAACCAGCGCGGCGATCGTCGCGCCGATGCCCAGCGACAGCAACTGTTCGCGCACGAACAACACAAAGGTCAGCGCAGCGCGGCGTTCGCCGGCGTACAACGCGCTGCGCGCCACGCCCTGCCAGATCTTGCCGGGCAGGTACTTGGCCGGCAGGCTCTGGCCCCAGCGCAGCAGATCGGCATACGCCTGCGCGCGCACCCAGCGGCCGTGCGCGAACAAATGCCAGGCCAGGCCGAAGGCGACCTGCATCGCCAAGCACAGCGCCAGCGCCAGGGCGATGTCGGCCGCGTCCAGGCGTTGCCACAGCGGCTGCCACTGCGCGCGCCGCACCCAGGCTTGCTGCGCGACCAAGGCCAGCGCGGCCAGGCCGAGCAGCCAGCCGGCGGCGCGGCCGCCGCGGCGCCATCCGCCGGACGCCGGCTCAGACGAACGCATCGAGTCGTTCGGCGTAGCGTTGCGCCATGTCGCGCCAAGTGCAGTGCGCGGCGGCATGCGCGCGCGCGGCGCGGCCGCGCTCGCGCAGCGCGGCGCGATCGGCGAGCAGCTCGAGGATCGCCGCGGACCACAGGCCCGGGTCGGCCCGCTCCGGCAGCAGCCGGCCCAGCGCCGGATCGGCGAGCGCGTCGCGCAGGCCCTCCAGGTCGGCGGCGAGCACGTAGCGCCCGCTCATCGCCGCTTCCAGCGCGACCAGGCCGAAACCTTCCGGGTCGCCGGGCACGCGCCGGTTCGGCATCAGCGCCAGGTCGCAGGCGTCGAGCCGGCGCGCCTTTTCGGCGTCGTCGACCTCGCCCCACATCCGCACCCGCGCGTGCAGGCCTTCGCGCTCGATCGCGCGTTCGATCGCGGCGCGGTCGGGGCCTTCGCCGACGATGTCCAGGACGATCCCGCGCGGGTCCGCGCGCAGCTTCGGCATCACGTGTTCGACGAACCACAGCGCGCCCTTGCGCCGCACCAGCCGGCCCAGGATCAGCAGGCGCGGCTCGGCCGCCGGCGGCACCCGCGGCGACGGCGCCGTCGCGGCCACGCCGGGATGGACCAGCGCGCAGCGCGCCGGATCGACGCCGCCCTCGCCGAGCCGGTCGCGGACGTAGCGGCTGATGCAGAAATAGACGTCGCAGCGGTTCCAGAAGAACCGCCGCAGATAGGCGCGGTAGCCGCGGTGCGGCCAGTCGATGTCGAGCCCGTGCACCACCACCGCCACCGGCACGCCGGCCCAGCGCGCCGGCAGCGCCAGCGCCGCCAGCACCGGATCGCCGAGCAACAGCACCCGCACGCGCCCGCGTAGCAGGCCGGCGAGCAGGCGCGCCAGCGCCCACGGCAGGAACAGCGGCAGGCCCCACTGGCCGCGGCCCCACCGCACCAGGGTCAGCGGCCGCAGCGCCGACAGTTCGCCGGCGATGCGCGCGCTGAGCTGCTGCATGCCGCCGCGCGAGGGCGGGAACTTGCGGGTGAGGTACCAGATCGAGCGCGCGTCGGTGGCGTGCGCGCTGCGGTCGGGAAACGGATCGCGCGCGTGCGCGCCGTTCGAATGCGCGTCGCCCGCTTGCGCGTCGCTGCGGTCCGCGCGCTCGGACCGCAGGTCCTTGCGATGTCCGCTCCCGTCGCGTGCGTCCCGGGCCATCGGACTCAAGCCGGCGGCCGCCATTCCGCGCGTCGGCGGCTCTGCTGCTGTTCCTCCAGCAAGCGCCGGTTGACCACCATCTGGTTGGCCAGCAGGCCCACCGCCGCGCCGACCGTGCCGACCACGATCAACAGCGCCGACAGGATCAGCGACTGCACGTGGCCGTCGCCGTCGCCCTGGGCGAAGGCGTAGAGGAAGCGCGCGCCGATCAGCGCGCCCAGGCTCATGCACAGGCCCGAGGGCACCAGGAAGAACTCCAACGGGCGGTAGGTCAGGAACGAACGCACGATGGTCAGCATCGAGCGGCCGAGGTACTGCGGCACGCTGCGGATCAGCCGCGACGGCCGGGTCGGCGGGTTCACCCCGACCGGCAGGCCTTCCACGCGCAGGCCCGACTGGCCGGCCTGGATCAGCGTTTCCAGGGTGTAGGTGTAGCTCGAATACACGTTCAGGCGCATCGCCGCGTCGCGGCTGTAGGCGCGAAAGCCGCTGGTGGCGTCGTCCACGCGCACGCTGGCGGCGGCGCGCACGACCGCGCTGCCGAGCCGCTGCAGGCGCTTCTTCCACCACGGGAAATGGGCGATGCGCTCGATCGGGCGGCAGCCCACCACGATGTCGGCGCGGCCGGCGAGCACGCGCGCGACCAGTTCGGGAATCGCCGCGGCGTCGTACTGGTTGTCGCCGTCGACGTTGACGATGACGTCGGCGCCGCGCCGGCAGGCCGCTTCCAGGCCGGCGCAGAACGCGCGCGCCAGGCCGCGGTTGTGCGGCAGGCGCAGCACCGCGTGGGCGCCGTGGGCGATGGCGACGTCGGCGGTGTCGTCGCTGGAGCCGTCGTCGATCACCAGCCATTCGACCTCGTCCACGCCGGGCAGGCGCCGCGGCAGCGCGGCCAGGGTCGCCGGCAGTTGTTCGGCCTCGTCGCGGCAGGGCAGTTGGATCACCACCTTGATCGGCTTGCGCGCATAGCGCGCGTCGCGCGCGGGCACGGCGTTGGGGCGCAACGGCCCGCCGGCGAAGACGGGCCCCTCGGCGCGGAGCGACCTGCGTGCGTTCATCGGGCGGTCTCCTCAGGGATGCGGCGGTCGGCCGCCGCAAGCGTTCGGTCGTGGATCCGGCGAGGCGGCGTCGGTACGGTTCGCATCGCGGCCGGCCTCAGCGCGCGATCCGGGTGACGCGCCACAGGCCGGCTTCCTGATAGGTGCCGTGCGCGAGCGGCTCCACAGAAGTAACGCGACGCAGCCGCCGCAGCGGCAAATCCGCGACCGCGACCGCGCCTGCGACGGCGATCGGCTGGACCGTGGGGTGGTGCACCACCCAGCACTCGCCGTGGGCCGGGCAGAACCGCGCCGGATCGTTCCAGGTCTCCGGCGGCGGCTGCACGGCCGGCACGCCGAAGCCGTTGAGCAGGGCGCTGGCCAGTTGCGGCTGGCCCAGCACGTAGCTGCGGCGGTCGCTCGGCAGCTGCGCGGCGATGGCGCCGATCTGGGCGAGCATGCCCGCGTCCTCGCGCAGGCGCAGGGTGTCGCGCTGCTGCCACAGCAGATGGCCGCCGAGCGCCAGCGCCAGCGCCGCCGCCAGCGCCTGGGCGCCGGTCCGCGACAGGCGCCGGCCCAGGCCGGCGACAGCGAACGCGGCCAGCACGATGACGGCCGGGAACACCGCCGGCAGCCAGCGCCGCGCGGCCCAGATATGGTCGGGCGAGACCATCGGCCGCCACAGGTAGACCACGGTCGGCACCAGCAGGAACGCCAGGACCCAGGCCCGCGCCGGGCTCAGCCGGCGCGCCAGCATCGCGCGTACCGCCAGCGCCGCGCCGAGGCCGGCGGCCAGCACCACCGGCCACGACAGATACGCGGCGACGTTGCTCAGGCTGGCTTCGCGATAGTCGCGCTGGCCGTTCAACTGCGGCACCAGCCTGGATTCGATCAGCGCGTACGGCGGCAGGTGCGGGCGGATCCACAGCGCATAGACGAACAGCGCCGCGACCGCCGCCGCCGCCGGCCACGCCAGGCGCGCCGCCGCGGCTTCGCCCAGGCGCAAGGCCGACGCGCGCGCGGCCACGCGCGCGGCGAACGCGCACAGCACCGTCGCCACCGCCGCGGCCACCACCAGTTCGGACAGGCCGATCAGGTACGGCTGCACGCACGCCAGGAAATAGCCCATCGCCAACGCGGCGACCAGATAGCAGCCCAGCGCGGTTTCGGCCAGCGCCGCCGCCGCGCGCGGTTGCCGGGCGTCGCGGCCGAGCGCGGCGGCGGCGAGCGCGGCGGCGGCCGCGGCCAGGGCGAACACGATCGCGTCGATGCGCACGAAGCAGCCCATTCCGATCAGCGCGCCGGCGAGCAGGCCGAGCCGGCGCGAACGCCGGGCCGCGCCGAGGCTGGCGGCGTACAGGCCGGTGGCGAGGAACCACGCGCACAGGGGTTCGCTGAGCGAGTTGCGCGACACCCACACTTGCGCGGGCTGCAGCGCGAACACCGCCAGCGCCGGCACCGCCCAGGCGCGCGCGCCGGCCGGAAGCAGGCGCCGCGCCAGCACGAAGAAGGCGACGCAGTTGAGCGCGCCGATCAGCGCGTTGAAGCGGAAGATGCCCTGCGGGCCGAGCGGCGCGGCGAGCATCGCCATCCACACCGGCGTCGCGGCGGAGAACTGGAACGTCCAGCGCGCGCCGGTGGGATACAGGCCGGGCAGCTCCGGGGCCTTGCCCTGGGCGATGGCTTCGATGCCCGGATCGCCGGCGATGCCGATCGCGGCCAGGTCGATCGCCGAGCCGCCGCTGCGCAGCAGGTGCAGGGCGTGCTGGGCGTAGAGGCCTTCGTCGCGTTCGCCGAGCAGGCTTTCCTTGGGATACATCGCATACAAGAAGAACGCGGCGACGACGATCGCGGCCGCGGCGGACGCGGCGCGGCCGTGCCGGCGCGCGTGCAGGCGCAACCACGCCAGCGCCGGGCCGATGCGCGTCCACGCGCGTTCGCGCCAGCACCACGCGGCGAGCACGGCCCAGCCGGCCAGGCCGATCGCGACCGGGACGAACGCGCCGGCCCAGGCCAATGCCATCAGCAACAACGTCGCCACCGCGCTGCCGGTGGCGAGCGCGAGCAGGGGATGGAAGCGAAGACGATGGGCGGACCCGCCGACGACGGCCAGCGCGCTCGCGCCCAGGGGATAGATCGCAGGCCACACGCCGAGCGACGCCAGTGCCTTCAGATATTCCATCGAATGCCCTCGCTAGGGTTTCGAGTCTACTGAGCGCGTTTTTTATGTACTGCGCATTGGGTCATTCTTACATGCGATTTTTCCGCGGTTCGCGCGCGCGGAAAAAAATTTGCGGCGCGCTTGCCGGTGCGGGCGAGGCGCAAAACGCAATGCGAAATCGATGGCGGACACGCTTTGTCGCGGAGCGATGCGAAGTTGCGACGCAGTTGGCGCCTGCATGCGGAGCGAGCGTGAGCGAAGGTGAGTGAGCAAGCGTGAGCCAGGAAGAGCGAGCGCAGAAGATCGAGCGACAAAGATCGATGACGGATCAGCCGCGCGCGGCGGGCGCACTGGCGGCGGGCAGGGCGACGCTGACCCGCAGGCCGCTGGGATGCGGCGATGCGGCGACGCGGCCAGGGTGAGCGCGCCGCCGTGCAGCGCGGCGATCTCGCGCGCGATCGCCAGGCCCAGGCCGCTGCCCTGCGAATCGGCCTTGCTGCCGCGCACGAACCGTTCGACCACGCGCTCGCGCTCGGACTCGGCGATGCCGGGGCCGTCGTCGGCGACCGCGAAGCGCACTGCCGCGCCGTCGCGGCGCGCCTCGACCTCGGTGCGGCCGCCGGGCGGGGTGCAGCGGATCGTGTTGTCGATCGGATTGGCCAGTAGTTCGTGCAGCAACCGGCGGTCGGCGTGCAGCGGCGGCAGGTCGGGGGCGATGCCGACCTGCGCCGCGCGGCCGGTCCGATCACTCCGGCACGTTGAGCACCTGCGGATCGCAGATGACCATTTCCGGTCCGGATCGGGCGATCGGAGTGTTGTCGCGCACGACGAACGCCAGGTTGAGCAGTTCGCGCGCGATGCAGTGGTTGACGATGGTGACGCAGCTGTCTTCGCATTCCCGAGGGATCTGCAGTTGTCCGGCCGAGGCGCTGCCGACCACGTAGTCCAGCACCAATCCGGGCGAACAGGTCTCGCTGAGCTTGTAGTGCAGATAAGTCGGCTCGCGGATCAGCACGATGTTCGGGCGGAAGCTGAAGAAGTAGCGGCCGCCGCCGGTGTTGCCGCCGCCTTCGACGCGTACGACGGTCAGCTCGATGGGGCGGGTCGGGTACAGCGGAGTCTGCGCGGTGGCGTTCATGGCCGGTCCTTGCGTTGGGTGGAGGAGAGACGTTCAGCGCGCGGCCGCGACGGCCTCGCGCGCGGCGGACAAGGCATCGAGGCGACGCCGAGCATCGGCGGTCTCGCGATCGTCGCCGGCCGGATCGCCGAGCCAGCGCGCGGCTTCGGCAAGGGCGAGGTCGGCGCCAGCGGGGTCGTCGCTGCGCGCGATCTGCGCGCGCAGCATCCGCAACTGCGCGCGCAGCACCCGGTCCTTCTGCGCCAGCGGCGCGGTCGGGTCGGCGGCCGCGCCGGCCAGGGTCTCGGCCGCGGCCAGGGGCGCGCGCGCGGCCTTCGCGCCGGCGTCGGCGAACTCCAGGCGCGCGCGGGCCAGCGCCGCGCGCAGGCGCAGGCGCGGAAGGTCCTGCACGCTGGCGTCCGCGGCCAGCAACGCTTGCAGCGCGTCGTCGGCGAGCTCCAGATGCGCGCGCGCCGCGGCGCCGCGACCGTCGTGCAGTTCCAGTTCCGCCGCGGACAGGCGGCAGGCCAGCCGGTCGCGGGTCCAGTCGCTGCGCTCGGGCTGCTCGCCGCCGATGCGGTCGAGCAAGGCCGCGGCGGCTTCGAATTCGGCGCGCGCGTCCGGCGTGCGTTGCAGGCTGGCGAGGATCTGGCCGTCGCTGCTGCGCAGGATCGCCTCGCGGTGCATCCATTCCGCGTCCAGCGGCGCCTGCCGGCGGACCTGGGCGATGGTCGCGATGGCCTGGGCGTAGCGCCGCTGCGCCTCGTCCAGGCGGCCGAGCCGGTCGAGGGTGCGCGCGCTCCAGGACAGGCTGTCGGCGAGGTCGGCGCGCAGGCGCAGGTTGTCGGGCTCGAACCGCAGCGCGCGCCGCTTGTACTGCTCGGAGCGCTCGAACAGCGCGAGCGCCTCGGCATGGCGTTCGCGCTTGCGGCTCAGCGTGCCGAGCGTGTTGAGCGCGTAGGAGGTCTCGATCCAGGCGCGGGCGCGATCGGGTTCCAGCGCGGCGGCGCGTTCGGCGACGCGGCGATAGCGCTGCCAGTGCGATTGCGCGGTGTCGTAGTCGGCGCGCAGGAACGCCAGATAGCCGGACCAGTAGCTAGCTTCGCCGAGATTGAGCAGCATCTCGGCCGAGGCGGGGCTGTCCTCGACCAGGCCGGCGGCCAGCGCCAGCGATTCGGTCAGCGCGCCGCGCGCGTCGTCGGGCGCGCCGCGGGCGACGCGGATCTTGCCGATCTGGCGCAACACCCGCGAACGGTTGAGGCGAGTGTCGCGGCTTTGCTGTCCCGGCGCGCGCAGGTCTTCGAGGATGCGCTGGGCGGCGCCGTCGAGCAGGTCGAGCCGCCCGAGCCGTTCCAGGCGTTCGGTGAGGTCGCCGAGCATGTACTCCACCAATCCTTGCGCGCGGGCGCGTTCCTGGTCGGCCTGCAGGCGCGCGCGATGGGCGAGCAATCCGCCGGCGGCGGCGACCGCGGCCAGCGCGCAGACGCTGCCGACCGCCGCGCGCCGCAGCCAGGTCAGGCGGGTTTCGCGGCGGACGGAATGCTCGATCAGCGTGGTCGCCGCCGGATCGAGCAGGTCGGGACGGCGGCGCGCCAGGTCCCGGGCCTCGTCGAGGCGGCGGCCGCGCGGCAGCAGCAGGTCGCGGCGGCGGCCTTCGGACTGCCACCGCGCCGCCGACTCGGCCAAGCGCGCGCGCAGGCGCAGGCCGTCGCGGCTTTCCTCCAGCCACGCCGCCGCGCGCGGCCACGCGCGCAGCAGGGCTTCGTGGGCGACGATCACCGCCGGCCGCGTGTCCTGCACCGTGTCCACCAGCAGGCGATGGCGGACCAGCGCTTCGATCAGTTCGCGTTCGTGCGGGTCGGCGAAGGACTCCATCGCCGCAGGGACGCAACCCAGGCGTTCGCCGCTGGACGAGAGCCGGACCAGCCGCGCCAGCACCCGCGGCAGGCTGCGCTGCGCGGCCGCGGGCACCTCGGCCACCGCGCGTTCGGCGTGCTGGTGCAGCGCGCCGTCGAGCCCGTCGATGTCGCGATACGCGGCGAACGTCAGCCGCCCGCCCTGTTCGCGCCGCTGGTACAACTGTTGCAGCGTGTGCTGCAGCAGCGGCAGGCATTGCGGCTGCGCGACTGCGGCATCGCGCAGGACGTCGTCGAGGCGTCCGTCGTCGCCGCTTTCGAAGCTCAGCGCGGCGATCTGCGCTGGGCGGCGGATCATCTCGGCGATCTCGGCCGCGCTCGGCGGCGCGAGGTCGACGTGGCCGTCGGGGTGCTTCAGCGCCAACAGGCCGGGGACCTCGGACAGCGCCGGATAGGCGCTGCTGCGGCAGGCGGCGAGCACCGCGACGCGGCCGCAGCGCGCCAACGCGGCGAGCGTGCGCACGGTATGCGCTTGCTCCGCGGCGTCGTCGCCCTCGGCGAAGAAGTCTTCCAACTGATCGACGATCAGCGCCAGCACCGCATGCTCCGGGGCGCCGGCGCGGACCGCGGCGGCGTCCAGGCGCGCGCGCAGCTGCGTCGCCGCGGCCTTCGGCGAACGCGCCAGCGATTCCAGCCATTCGGCTTGGCTCGCGCCCGGCAGCAACGCCGGCGCCATGTCGCGGGTCAGCGCCTGGGCCAGCGCGGCATGGAAGGAGATCGCGCCGGGACCGCGCCCCGGGACCTGCGCGACCGCCAGGGTCGCCAGCGCATGCGTGCCCGGCGGCGCCAGCCGCGGCGCCGCGCCGGCGCGCAGCAGCGAAGTCTTGCCGCTGCCGCTGGCGCCGACCAGCAGCGCGAACGCGGTGCGGCTGCGCCATTGGGCTTCCAACGCGCGCAAGGTCGAGGCGATCGCCGCGTCGCGGCCGAAGAACACGCCGGCATCGTCCGCACCGAAGGCATCGAGCCCGCGGAACGGCGAACCGTGCGGCCAGCCCGGCGCCGCAGGCGCCGCGGCGCCGCGATAGCCCGAAGGCAGCACGACCGGCGCGATCAGGCGGTAGCCGCGCTTGCGGATGGTCTCGATGTAGCGCGGCGCCCCGGCCTGGTCGCCGAAGGCCTTGCGCAGGTGGGCGACGACCTTGTGCACCGGATTGTCGCCGACGCCGATGTTGGGCCAGCACTCGGCGAGCAGGCGCTCGGCCGGAACCACCTCGCCGGCGTGGTAGGCGAGGAACTCCAGCGCCTCCATCGTGCGCGGTTCCAGCGCGACGCGTTCCTCGCCGCGGACGATGGCGTTGTGTTTCGGATAGACGATCCAGTCGCCGATCCGGAAATGCTCCGGGGCCGGATGGGACGGTTCGGGCGTGATCACGTCGGCGTCCGTTGCCTCGGCTGCGTGCTGCGCGATGATCGTGGGCCGCCGGGGCGCGGATGCGCGGCGGCGATCGGTTCGCGGCGATGGTAGTGCAGCGCCTGCCGGCGCTTTGCGGGCCGCCGGCACAGTCGGCGCGGAGTTTGCGGCGAAAGTTTGCATACGCGACCGGAATCACAGGAAAGGTGACGTTGCGGGTCATGCGCGCGGACGCGCCGGCGTCGGCGCGTCCGCGTGCGGGTAGCCAGGGGCGGACGGCGCCGGCGACGCCGTCCGCGTTGCGGGTCAGAGCGGGTGGCAGACGCCGTTGGCGCCATGCCAGCTCTCGCCGCCTTTCTGTTGGCAGGCCATGCCCGACTGGCCGCCGAGCACGCGTCCGCGGCAGGTCTTGCCGAGGCAGCATTGCTGGGTCTTGGACTTGACGTTGCAGTTGCCGCCGACGCGCGGCAGGCCCTTGCCGGCGTCGGCCGCGGTGGCGGGCGACGCCGCGGCGGGCGCGGCTTGCGGCGCCGAAGGCGACGCCGCGGGCGACTGCGCGTAGGCCGGGGCGGCCAGCGCCGCGGCGGCGGACAGGACGACGAGCAGGACGGTCTGGAGGCGTTTCATGTCAGGCGGCCTCCGGCATGGCGATCGGCGGATCGAGGCCGTCGTGGAGCCGCGTCTCGATCCGGCCCGAAGGGTCGCGGGTCTTCTCGCGCAGGTAGGTGTCGATGACGCCGACGCCGTGGAACTTCACCGGCACCCGGACTTCGACGTTGCCGCCGATCACCGTGATGTCGTTGCGCGCATTGAACTGGCGGGCCAGGTCGGCGACCGGGACGAACCAGAAGTAGTGCCCGTTCCAGCGGTTGTTCAGGCCGATGGCGATGCGGCCGCTCATCACCCCGCGCAGGTCGGCGACGGCGGTCGCGGTGGTCTGGTTCAGGACCATCTCCATGGTCGCGACCGTGTGCGGCTCCAGTTCGAAGTTGCGGGTCAGGGACCAGCTGTTGGTGCGCTGCTTCTGCTGGCTCTGGGTCGTCGACACCGACAGGTCCAGGGTCAGGCTGGCGTCGGCGCTGAACAGGTCCGGCACGCCGACCGAGACCGAGGTGGTCTGCGACACTCCGACGGTCTCGGTCACGCTCCATTCGAACGAATCGGTCTCGTCGTAGGTGTGGCTGAAGGTGATGTCGCTGCGGGTGTCGAACGGGCCGTACTCGGCGCTGTAGACCGAGACGGCCTTGGTGCTCTTGGACTGGATCGCGTAGTCGCCGAGGCTCCAGTCCAGGTTCACGCCGTAGCGGTCGGCGTACTTGCGGAAGATCGGATTGGTGCCGTCCCAGTCGTAGTTGTTGGCGCCGCCGCGCTCGCCGGCCCATTGCCGGGCCCAGCCTTCGAGAAAGTCGATCATGTTCACGTCCACGGTTCGTTCTCCTGTCAGCGATGGACTCCCGCCGCCGGGCATTGCCGTAGCGGCCGGAGCGCCAGGAGTTCCTGGCCGGTCCATTCCGGGCGCAAGCGCGCAGGCTCGCCTTCCGGAAACATTCCCGACCGCCGCAAGCGCCGCCGGCGCGCGTGCACGAACCTTCCGCCAAGCTTCCGGCGCGCGAAATCGCCCCTCGACGGCGATCAATACTGCGAGGCGTGCCGCAGTCCGCCGCCGCCGCGTTCGCGCGGCGCGCGCGGAAACGCCAGCGCGATCGCCGCGGCCGCCAGCCCGACCAGCATCGAGCCGATGTACAGCCAGGTGTAGCTGCCGTAGCGGTCGTACAGCCAGCCGCCGACCACCGGGCCCAGCGCCATGCCCAGGCTCGACAGCAGGCTGGCCGCGCCGAGCGCGCCGCCGAGGATGCGCGGGTCGAACGCGTCGCGCGCGAGCGAGGCGTACAGCGGCATGGTCCCGCCGTAGGCCAGGCCGAACACCAGCGCCACCGCGTAGAAACCGTCGAGCTGGTTCACCGCGAGGTAGCCGGCTGCGGCGACCGCCTGCACCAGCAGGCCGGCGACCAGGATCGGCTTGGCCCCGTAGCGGTCGGCCAGCGCGCCGAACAGCAGGCGCCCGCCGAGCCCGGCGGCGCCTTCCATGCTGTAGATGGTGACCGCCGCGGTCACCGGCAGGCCGCAGCCGATGGCGTAGCTGACGGTGTGGAAGATCGGCCCCGAGTGCGCGGCGCAGCAGGCGAAGAACGCCAGTCCCAGCACGATGAAGGGGCGCGAGCGCAGCGCCTGCGCCATCGTCGCCGGCGGCGCGCCGACCGCGGCCTGCGCCGGCGCCGCGGCGTGGGCGGCCGGCGCGGCGCGCACGAACCACGCCGCCGGCAGGGTCAGCGCCCAGGCCAGCGCGCCGACGATCAGCAGCGTGGTGCGCCAGTCGTACTGGCTGATCAGCCACGCCACCAGCGGCGACAGCGTCATCGGCGCTACCCCGACCCCGGCGGAGACCAGCGAGATCGCCAGGTTGCGCCGCCGCTCGAACGCCGCCGCGGTGGCCGCGATCACCGGCGCGAAGAACGCCGCCGCGGCCGCGCCGAGCAGCACGCCGTAGGCGAGCTGGAACTGCAGCAGGCTGCCGGCGCGGCTGGCCAGCACGCAGGCCAGGCCGAGCAGCAGCGAACCGGCCAGCGCCACCGCGCGCGGGCCGATGCGGTCGCTGAGCAGGCCCCAGCCGAACCCGGCCACGCCCATGCTGAGGAAGGCCAGGGTCATCGCCGCCGACAGGCCGGCGCGCGACCATCCCGTCGCCGCGCCCATCGGCTCCAGCAGCACCGCCAGCGCAAACACCGCGCCGATGGCGACGCAGCCGAGCACCGCGCCGGCGGCGACCAGCGCCCAGTTGCGGTCGAGCGCGGGGGGAGATGCGGGGAGGTTCATCGGCGGGATCCGGTGGGGGCTTGCCTATGCGACGAACGGAGCGGGGCGGGATCGACAAGCGATCCTTGCGATGCGGCGGACAGCACGGCCCGGTTCGTGGCTCCGCGCAAGGTCGCCGGACCGGCCGCGATCTCGTTCTTACGCGGCTTGCCTGCCGTTTCCTGTCCGGCATCGCCGCGAACGCGCCAGTGGGAAATCGCCTGATTGCGACGTCGGAAAAATCCTACCCAATCGCGCAGGCACTTTTTCGGCGCGATCTTCGCTGTTCGCGACGCACCTGGAAAATCGCGGCGCCTGCGCGAAGGAATGCGGACGAGCGTGAATAAGAGTTTCGCATTGCGGCGCGCGACGAATCGGCCGGAATGGAAATTTTCCGCATCGACACGCAGGCGTCGGCGGCGCGACACTGTCGGCCCGGCTCGCATCGCCGCGATGGCCGGACATTCGAACGACACCGTATGGAACCGCTGCGATGAAAAACGCAATCCTGCTGGCTGGCCTGACCGTCGTCGCGGCGACCGCCCTGGGCCTGTCCGCCTGCTCGAACGCGGTGAAGGACCCCAAGTACGAACGCAATCCGGATCCGAAGCGGAAGTATGTGGTGACGGCGAAGGTGGACGGGGCGCCGGGGCCGTTTCGGGATGCGGTGGCGGGCGTGCAGTACAGGATCGGCCCGGACCGGGCTTGCATGCCTCCCGCCGAACCGATTTCCGGAACGTTTCCCACGCAGTCTCGTGCTCAGGTGGAAGCCAAGGTCCGGAAGGAGTCGGGGTCCGAGTTCGAATTCGATGTCTATCTCGACGCGATGCTGGCCAAGGACTATTTCGGCCGGGGTGTGTGCAACTGGCAAGTCGAAATCGCCAGCCTGTCGCTTCGCCCGACGGGCGCGGAAAGCGAACGGAAGTTCGATGTGTCCTTCAGCGGATCAGCTCTCGAGGCAGGCCGGCCTCTGGTGCTTTACGCCCGTCGCGAGATGTACGCAGTGCCCTTCGAAGACTCCTACGACGCCTTCGAAACGGCGATTGAAAAAGAACACGCGCAAGCGCGATACGGAAGCGATCCGTCGAAATTTTTCACCATCACGTTGAGTGCCAGGGAATCAGGCGATGACTATTAGAAGTTTGCACTACGCTGAACTGAGCGAAGCCGCCTATACGCTCCCGGATATGATGCAGGATGGGACGCGGAAAGTGCTGATAAACGATGCGACATACAAGCTGCTGGAGGTCGCCGAGAACAAATCCTCGGGATACCAGGGCGCTGTTTTCCAAAAGGAAGATAGCGGCGAGATCGTCGTCGCCCACCGCGGAACCGAGTTCAAGGACGAATTCATCGACGACGTCCTGCGCGCGGATGGCGGCATGGTCGCGACGCGGGCGAACCAGCAGACCAAGGACGCCTCGGCCCTGACCGAGCGCGCGATGGAGATCGCGCGAAAGCAGGGCGTCCCGGTCACGGTCACCGGCCACTCCCTCGGCGGCTGCCTCGCCCAGATCACCGCAGCCAAGTACGGACTGCACGGCGAGACCTTCAACGCCTACGGCGCGGCCAGCCTCAACCAACGCATCCCCGAAGGCGGCCGCGACGTGGTCAATCACGTCATGGCGGCCGACTTCGTCAGCTCCGCCAGCCATCATTACGGCGAGGTCAAGGTCTACGCGAGCCGGCACGACATCGCGACGCTGTCGGGCGCCGGTTACGGCAACAACGAGCGCGCCCTGGACCGAGGCAATCTGCCGGCCGCCATCGCGGTCGGCGCGATCTCGCACAGCCTGCACAACTTTCGCGACACCGACGGCGTCAAGGCGGATCTGTCGGTGCTGCGCGACCCCGAAACCCAGGTCAACGCGCATCGCTTCGAGGCGATGATCGGAAAATTCCGCGACGACGTCTGGGCCATGCGCGAAGGCGCGTCCATCGGCGGCGCGATCCTGCGCGGGCCGATCGGCGTCGCCGGGGAGATCGGCCGCCGGCTTCCGGAAAAGCCCGCGGAGAGTCCGTTCAAGGACGCCCACGGCGCGCTGCCGGCGGGCGATGCGCGGCCGTTCGATCCGCGCCATCCCGATCATCCCGGCCATTCGATGCACGGCACGGTGCAGGCGGGCGTCGAACGGATCTACGCGCAGCACGGACGGCCTTACGGCGAGGACGGCGAGCGGGCCGCCGCAGCGCTGTTCGTCGATGCGCGGCTGAAGGGGCTCGATCAGGTCGACCATGTCGTCGCCGGCCGCGGCGCCGGCGCCGGCATCGACGTGTTCGCGGTACAGGGAGGGCTGACCGATCCGGCGCACAAGCGCGCCCAGGTCAATACCGAGACCGCGGCGCAGGTTCCGGTCGAGACCTCCTTCGGCCAGCTCGCCCAGGCCGAGCAGAAGGCGGCCGCGCAGGAACCGCCGCAGCAGGAGCAGTTCCGCGCCCAGGCCGCGCGCACCGCCTGAGCCGCCGTCGTCGCCTGTCGCGGCGCGACCTGCACGCGACTCGAACCCAAACACCCGCACGGCGGCCGGCGACCGCGTGCGCAGCGGCGGTTGGGAACTCGAAGCGCTGAGCCTGGAGCGGCGCCGGGTCGGGCGGGTGCGGCTGGCGCCGGCGTGAGCGCGCGATGGCGCGCGCGTCGTCGCGGTCGCGTCGGTGCGCGAGGCGGGGACGGGGTCGCGCATTACGGTGGAGCCGCCCGGCTTGGCGGGTCGGCGCGCCGCCGCGAAGCGTCTGCGGCGTAATCGAACCCGGCACGAAAGGTTCGCCGAAATTTTCCGACGCCGGTCACATCCGCGCGCCGGGGCGCGGCGAGGGCGGCCGCGCCCGTCCTGCGCGCGGATAAGCACAGGCGTTCGCGCCGACGTCCATTCCGCTGTCGAATCAATCTGTTATCGGGCGCCGTCGCGGATGGCGCGGCGCCGGTCGCGCATTCATCCGACCGGCATATTGCGTTGCAGCGTGCACAGGGTAAATTCGCCTGCTTAGGCTAACAGCCGTTTCAATTCCGGTATTCAATCCGCGAGTTGGAGCAAACCTTCGAGTCGCCAGGCGGAGCCGTGTTGGGACATCGGCCGTGAACAATCCCCGAGCCAACTCGAGCGATACCCGCCGGCGCCTGCTCGAGGCGGCCGAAGCGTTGTTCATCCGCCACGGCTACGAAGGCATGCTGCTGCGCCAGATCACCAGCGAGGCCAAGGTCAACCTGGCCGCGGTGAACTACCACTTCGGCAGCAAGGAAGCCTTGGTCCAGGAGCTGCTGTCCTCGCGCCTGGACCGGCTCAACGCGGAACGCCTGCAGCTGCTTTCCCTGTGCGAGGAGCGCTTCGGCGCGGCCACGCTGGACGCGCCCACCGTGCTGGGCATCCTGTTCGTGCCGGCGGTGCGGCTCAGCCGCGACAGCGCCGGCGGCATTTCCTTCATGCGCCTGCTGGGGCGCGTCTACAGCGATCCTTCGCCGTTCGTGCGCGGCTTCCTGTACGAGCATTACCAGCCTATCTACGAACGCTTCTTCGAAGCCTTCGCGCGCGCGCTGCCCCACCAGTCGCGCAACGAGCTGGGCACCCGCCTGCACTTCGCCCTGAAGGCGTTGTCGGGCGTGCTGGCCGGCGAAAACATGGACGAGTTGATCGCGGCGATCTGCGTCGGCGAGGCGGTCAGCGATTCGCTGATGCTGGGCCGGCTGGTCGCCTTCGTCTCGCCGCTGCTGACCACGCCGTTCGACAATCTGGCCCAGGTGCGCCAGGTCGAGCAGGTGATGGGCCTGGCGCCGGCGGCGGCGCAGGCGGCCGATGCGACGTTGCGCGCCGACGGCGAGCCGGCCGCGGGGCGCAAGCCGCGCGGGATCCTGCCGCTGTGGGCGGAAAAGGTGGTGGGGGTGTGAGGACGCGTTCCGCAGCACCGTCGGGGGGCGCCGCGTCGCGGCCGCGGCCGCGGCCCGTCTAGGGCCGCGACCGGGGCGGCGAACGCGCGGCGCGGGCAAGTGCGCCATCGGAACCGTCGTCCGCGGCTGCGGGCGCGGCGCCCGTTCGGGCGTCGCCGCGCGGCCGTCGGCGCCGGCGCCATTCCATTGGGTACGGGTTGCATAGGGCATGGGAAGGACACAGCAATGACCGATCCGGCGTCATGGCCGCACGAGTCCGCGTCGCTCGCCGAATACGGCGAGGACGGCGCCAGCCAGTGGAACAACGTCTCGTTGCGCTACCGCCTGCCCCTGCGCGGCTTCTTCTCCAAGCGGGTCAAGGACGCGGCCGAGGTCGAGGACCTGACCCAGGAGGTGTTCCTGCACCTGATCCGGCGCGCCCGCGGCGGGCCGATCGAGCACGTCGAGCAGTACGTGTTCCAGGTCGCCGCCAACACCCTGCGCGACTGGGGCCGCCGCCGCCGGGCCCGCAACCAGGACGCGCACGAGTCCTTCGACGTCGAAGTGCACGATCCGGCTACGGATATTTCGCCCGAGCGCGTCTTACTGGGTAAGGAGCAGGTGCAACTGGTGGCCCAGGTGCTGCGGGCGCTGCCCGAACGCACCCGCGACGTGTTCGTGCTGCGGGTCATGGAGAAGAAGAAATACGCGGAAATCGCGGCGATGATGGCCATCTCCGTGCGCGCGGCCGAGAAGCACATGGCCAAGGCGCTGGCGCAGTTGGGAGGCATCGTCGATGGAATGGGAGTACAGGACTGAAGGGTCCGCGACGCCCGCGAGGGCGGGCGCAACCTGTGCGTCCGAACGCGTTCGGCCTGAGCGGGCCGTCACGGATCGGAACATCGGCGGCGCGGCGTTACCCGCGTGCGTCGGCCGGAGCTTGCTGAGAGGTCACACCCGATGAAATGCAAAATCGCGCTGGTGCGGGACGGGTCGGCGGAACCCGGGTCGCGGAGCATCGACGAGGACGCGGCGCGCTGGAGCGAGATCCTGCGCGAGCGCGACGACGCGACGATGCGCGAAGCGTTCCAGGCCTGGCAGGCGCAGTCTCCCGGCCATGCCGAGGCCTACGCGCGCGCCGAGGCGGCGCGGCGGCTGGCCGACCTGCTCGCCGACGAGCCCGAACTGCAGTCCCTGCGCAGCGAGACCCTGGGCCGGGTCGCGCGCCAGGGCCAGGCGCGGCGCGCGAGCCGGCGCAACTGGGCGATGGCCGCCTCGCTGACCGTCGCCAGTCTGCTCGGCGCGCTCGGATTGAACCTGGGCGACTCCTGGCGGATGGTCGGCGACGCGCGCGACGCGCTGGCCGGCAACGTCTACCGCACCGGCGTCGGCCAGCGCGAGCGCTTCACCCTCGCCGACGGTTCGGTGATCACCCTCAACACCGACAGCCGGGTCAGCACCCATTACCGCGACGGCCTGCGCGCGGTGACGCTGGAGCGCGGGCAGGCGCTGTTCAAGGTCGCCAAGGACCGCAGCCGCCCGTTCGTGGTCAGCGCCGGCGGCCGCCAGGTCACCGCGCTGGGCACCGAGTTCGACGTCTACCTGTCGCCGCGCGCGTTCGAGGTGACCTTGCTCGAAGGCCGGGTCACCGTGACCCGTACCGTCAAGCCCGCGGCGGTGGCCAGCGCTCGTCCGACCGCCGCCGCGACGGCGCCGCTGGCCGAGCTGCGCCCGGGCGAGCAGTTCGTCGCCCTGGCCAAGGCCGCGCCGCAGGTGCGCGCGGCCGACGTGCGCCGGGTGGTGAGTTGGCGCAACGGCCAGATCGTGTTCGAGAACGAGCGCCTGGGCGACGCGGTGGCCGAGATCAACCGCTATTCGCAGCGCAAGATCGTGCTCGCCGACGCCACGCTCGCCTCGCTGAAGATCAGCGGCGCGTTCAACACCGGCGACACCGGCACCTTCGTCGAAGCGTTGACCGACTACTTCCCGATCGAGCGCGATACGCTCGACAACGACGACATCGTGCTCAAGCCGCGCGCGCCGCTGCGCGGCTGAGGCGCGCGGCGCCGCAGCGGCGCCGCAGCGGCGCCGCGCCGTCGCCCATCCTCTGGCCTGCCTGTCTGTCCGCGCGCGCTGCGTGCGCGCCGCGTCGACGCGTGGGCGCGCGCGATCGTCGCGGCGCGCAACGGTGTTGCGGCGCAAAACAAAACTCGTCGGTACAACAAGATGCGCGATGCAATTAATTCGCGCCGCGAGGTTCGGGTTTGCCGCGGGCGCGCGTCTGTACCTAGGTAACCAGGCAGCGGGCACACGCGGCCGGCCCACCGAACGAGGGGAGTAACGAATGCAATTGCGAGACCGGAAACAGGCGTTGCTGAGCGCATCGCGGCGTGGCGTGTTGTTCCTCGCGCTGCTGCCGTGCCTGGCCGCCTACGCCGGCGAGCGTTCCGCGGCGAACGCGCGCTTCGACATCCCGCCGCAGCGGCTCGACACCGCCCTGTCCGAGTACGCGCGCCAGAGCGGGACGCAATTGCTGTACGCGCCGGAGCTCGCCGCGGGCAAGACCGCGCGCGCGGTGCGCGGCGAGAAGAGCAACCACCAGGCGCTGGAGGAACTGCTCGACGGCACCGGCCTGAGCTACGCCACCAACGCCTCCGGCGCGATCCTGATCAGCAACACCGCCGCGGGCGGCGCAGCCGCGCAGGGCGCGGCGGTCGCGCCGGGCGCCGAGGAGAAGCAGGGAAACGCATCGGAGGCCGCCGAGATGGAGCCGGCGGCGGCCTCCCCGCAAGCGCAAGACGATCGACAGGCGCCGGTAACGACCGCAAACCCCGCTAGGAATCCCAACGCGACCACGCTCGACACCATCGTGGTGACCGCGCAGAAGAAGGTCGAGAACATCCAGAAGGTGCCGATCGCGATCAGCGCGTTCGGCGGCAAGGACCTGGGCGACCGCAAGATCGAGACCGGCGGCGACCTGGTCACCGCCACGCCCAACGTCACCTTCTCCAAGACCAACTTCGCCAGCTACAACTTCCAGATCCGCGGCATCGGCACCCAGGCCCTGTCGGTGACCACCGACCCGGCGGTGGCGGTGAGCTTCAACAGCACGCCGCTGATCCGCAACCGCCTGTTCGAGCAGGAGTACTTCGACGTCGAGCGGGTGGAAGTGCTGCGCGGCCCGCAGGGCACGCTGTACGGCCGCAACGCGACCGCCGGCGTGGTCAACATGATCCCCAGCCTGGCCAGCACCGACGGCTACGAAGCCAACGTCAAGGGCGAGGTCGGCAACTACAGCACCGCGCGCGTGACCGGCATGGTCAACGTGCCGCTGACCGACAGCTTCGCCTTCCGCCTGGCCGGCCAGTACACCAAGCGCGATGGCTACGACCACAACGAAGTGACCGGCCGCGACGTCAACGACCGCGACCTGCTGTCCACCCGCATGTCGTTCGCGTTCAAGCCCAGCGAGAAGTTCGACGCCAGCCTGGTGTGGGAGCACTTCCAGGAAGACGACCGCCGCGCGCGCACCGGCAAGCAGCTGTGCAACAACGATCCCGGCCCGGTCACGATCGGCTCGACCACGGTCTCGCGGATCGACCGCAACTACATGAGCCAGGGCTGCCAGGACGGCTCGCTGTACGGCGACAGCGCGTTCGGCGTGCCCAACGGCGCCAGCATCCCGTTCGTGCTCGGCGCGCAGAGCACCGCGATCGGCTACCTGCTGGACCCGAACGGCAACTTCATCGACACCGTCTCGATCATCAAGCCCGGCACCAACCCCTACGAGGGCGTGACCCAGTCGCACGACCTGCGCAAGATCGCCACCACCTACGATCCCAAGTTCGAAGCCAAGAACGACATCTTCCAGTTCAACCTGAGCTCGGACGTCGGCGACAACCTGCGCTTCGTCTCGCAGACCCTGTACACCCGCGACAAGTACTACTCGACCCAGGACTACGGCCGCTTCCAGTCCAACCCGATCTTCACCAACACCAACAGCGGCGTGTCGGTGTTCGGCCCGAACGGCCCGGAGCCCGCCTACAACGCGTTCCCCGACGGCAAGTACTGCGATCCGCAGCTGGGATGCTCGGACCGACTGCTGATCGTCGACGTGGTCGACTCCTACAGCAAGCAGTGGTCGCAGGAGTTCCGCCTGCAGTCGTCCTACGACGGCCCGTTCAACTTCAGCGTCGGCGCCAACTACCTGGAGTACAAGGTCGACGAGAGCTACTACGTCTTCAGCAACGGCTTCACCGCGCTGGCCGACCTGTTCTTCAACGGCAACGGCGCCGGCACGCGCCCGGGCGCCTGCTCGCCCTCGGGCACGCGCGTGGACCCGAACTTCGGCGAGACCGTGCCCTGCGTCTACATCGACCCCAATCCGCTGGGCTCGATCAACGGCCAGGGCCACAACTACTTCCGCAGCCGCAACGTCGCCGAGACCAAGTCCGCGGCGATCTTCGGCGAAGGCTACTTCCAGCTGCGCGACAACCTGCGCCTGACCGCCGGCGTGCGCTTCACCAACGACCGCAAGATCACCACGCCGTATCCGACCCAGACCCTGCTGGCCGATTCCACCGGCACCGCCGGCGTGCCGCAGCTGTTCGGCGGCTATGTCGGCGCCGGCTATCCGGCGCTGGCGAAGATCCGCCAGACCTGGAACGAGCCGACCGGCCGGCTGGTGCTGGACTGGTCGCCGGACCTGTCGTGGACCGACAGCACGATGTTCTACGCCTCGGCTTCGCGCGGCTACAAGGCCGGCGGCACCAACTCGCCCGGCATCGGCGCCAATCCGGCCGCGCTGAGCTTCGAGCAGCGCGATCCCGAGTTCAAGCCCGAGTTCGTCAACGCCTTCGAACTGGGCATGAAGAACGTCATGGCCGGCGGCAAGTTCGTCCTCAACGGCACGCTGTTCTACAACGATTACAAGGACTACCAGGTCTCGCAGATCCAGGACCGCGCCACCCTCAACGAGAACTTCGACGCCAAGACCTGGGGCGCCGAACTCGAAGCGGTGTGGCGGCCGACCGAGGCGTTCCAGCTCAGCGGCAACGTCGGCCTGCTGCGCACCCGCGTCGGCTCCAACCAGTACTCCATCGACGTGATGGACCGCACCGCCGGCAACGCCGATTGGGTCGTGGTCAAGCCGTGGCTGCAACTGGCCTCGAACTGCGTCGCGCCGAAGGAACTGGTCGAAGCGGTGCTCAAGGCGCAGTACCAGCTGTCGGCGCCGTTCAACAACGCCGCCAACGTGCTCAACAGCTTCTGCTCGACCAACCTGCCGCTCAACGGCGCCGGGTTCTCGGCGGGCGGCCCCTACGACGGCGTGTTCGGCTTCACCTACGACCCGGCCAAGGACGCGCCCAACGGCGGCGCCGGCTTCGCCAAGAACGTCGGCGGCAACGAACTGCCCAACGCGCCGCACATCACCGCCAGCCTGAGCCCGCAGTACACCTTCATGACCGGCCACGGCGACCTGACCGTGCGCGCGGACCTGTACTACCAGGGGCCGAGCTGGGCGCGCATCTATCAAGACAAGATCGACCGGCTCAGCGACTGGGGCAACGTCAACGTGTCGGTCACCTGGCGCGACATCGAACGCGATCTGGCGGTGCAGCTGTACGTCAAGAACGCGCTCGGCGGCAAGGCCATCACCGGCACCTTCCTCAACAGCGACGACACCGGCCTGACCAGCAACGTGTTCATCCAGGACCCGCGCATCATCGGCTTGACGGTGAGCAAGGGCTTCTTCTGATCCAGCGCCGCCGCCCGCTCCGGCGGAGCGGCGGCGACGCAGTCGCCTGAAACGCTGCAGACAGGCACCGCAGCTCCCAGGCAGCGCAGCCACGGCGCCGCTTCATCCGTGACAGTCCCTGCGGGCCCGCACGCCCGCTTACTTCGACGCCTCACAGGAGACAACGCAATGTCCAAGCTCAAGTACTCGATCCTGGCCCTGGTTTCGGCCGCCGCCATCTGCGGTGCGACCACCGCTGCGGCCGCGCCGGGCACCTTCCTGCTCTGGAACGGCACCTCGTGGGTCAACAACGGCCAGGTGACCTTCACCGGCCGCACCACCGCCAGCTACCTGCAGCTGCAGCTGCCGTGCGACCAGGCGACCTTCGTGGTCGACGTGGTCAACGGCAACGCCAAGGTCAGCGCGGCGACCTTCGCCGGTTCCTCGGCCTGCACCAAGATCGTCGCCCAGAACCTGCCGTGGTCGATGGTGCCCGACACCGTCTACACCGGTTCCAACCCGCCGTTCCCGGGCGCGCCGACCCTCAACGGCCCGCTGTACGGCGTGACCATCAGCGGCATCCGCATCTACCTGCCGCTGCCGCTCAACGTGACCTGCCCGAACGCCACCGGCTCGGGTTCGATCAGCGGCGCGCTCGACTCCTCGTTCCCGGCCAACCGCTTCGCGTTCCAGGGCGCCCTGGGCCCGTGCGGCGTGCAGACCCAGGCCGGCTACTACCTGAGCTCGAGCGTCCCGGTCACGGTGATCTGACCACCCGCCCGCGGCGCACCATCTACCGCGCCCGGCGCGGGCCGCCAGCCCGCCGCGCTTCATGCGTGGCGCGTGCGGGCCGACGGCCCGGCGATGCGCCGGACGCGGCATGAGCCGAGACGGACTTCGGCAAGGGGGAGGAGGCTTTCCTCCCCTTTTTGTCCCGCATCGCGCAGGGCGCGCGCCGGCCGCACCCATTTTCAGGAGGATTTCCAATGCGCAAGACCTCGCTTCGCACGGCCGCACTGGCGGCGGCGCTGACGCTCGCCAGCGCGTCGTCGGCCAACGCCGGCACGCCGTCGGGCCCGTATGCGATGTTCAAGTTCTGCCCGTACACCAACCCGTCGGTCGGCAGCTGCGTACTCAACACCACCACCTCGGGCACGCTCAAGATCGGCAGCACCACCATGCCGATCGACAAGCCCATCGTGATGCAGGGCGGCATCGAGAGCCTCGGCCCGTCGCCGTTCTACGCCGCGGTCGGCGGGCCGACGCTGCAGGCGCCTCCGGGCAAGGTCCCGGGTGGGCTGCTCGGCATCGTCAACCCGGCGCCGAACTGGCCGGGCCCGCTGTGGACCGCGTTCTGGGCCATCGTCGGCGCGGTCAACGACGTCAGCGCCACGATCGAACCGGTGCAGGCGGTGCAGACCAACTTCGGCAACGCGCTGTTCCCGCCGGAAGACGGCAGCGATCCGACCGTGGCCCGGCTGGCGGTGCGCGTGCACCTGCAGAACCCGTTCCTGGGCGGCGGCTGCTACATCGGCTCGGCGCAGGACCCGATCGTGCTCAAGTTGCAGACCGGCACCACCGCGCCGCCGCCGCCGAACCTGCCGATCTCCGGCAACACCGGCAACGCGTACACGGTGTGGACCGACGAGCCGAACTACATCGGCTACCTGCAGGTGGACGGCAACACCCTGGTCGACAACGCCTTCGCCGTGCCCAAGGCCGGCGGTTGCGGCAATATCGCGCTGGGCCTGCCGATCATCACCCAGGTGCTCGACGCGCTGGTCTCCGGCGCGGTCAACCTCAAGGTCGGCCTGCCGGCCGCCGCCGGCACCAACACCGCGATCATGAACGGCAAATCCTCGATCGCGGCGTCGCAGTACGTACTGAACAGCGAGCAGTAAGGGCCATTGGCGACGACACAGCGAACCGGACGCGTTGCGGATGAAGGATGGGACGCATGACCCGTCCTTCCTCCGTCCCGCTCAAGCGCGTGCGGATCGCGGCGGCCATTGCCCTCGCTCTGGCCGCCATCGTCGCCGTGTACCTCATGGGCCGCCACCAGGGACGACTGGCGTCGCATGAGGAAGCCGCGGGTCCGGTCGCCGCCGAAGGACGGGCGGCGACCGACACCCTTGCGCCGGCCGCGGGCGCGCCGTCCGGCGCCGCGTTGCCGCCGCCGGGCGCGCCGCTCAAGCGCGGCTTCGCCGCGCTGCAGGCGCGCGCCGACGCCGGCGATGCCGGCGCCGCGACCCGGCTGTATCGCGATCTCAGCCAATGCCGCCGGTTCGTGCGCCTGGAGCGCGACGTGCGGCGCTATTCCGACGAAGTGATGGCGGGCGGCGACGGCGCGGACGCGCGGTCGCGGCAGGGTTCGCGCGCCGCGCTGGAAGCGGCCGAGGCCAACGAGCGCGTGCTCGACGCGCTGCGCGCGCAATGCCAAGGCGTGGACGCGGCCATGCTCGGCGCGCTCGTGCCGAATCTGCACAAGGCCGCCTTGCTCGGCGAGCCCTACGCGCGCGCCTGCTACCTCGCGCGCGGCCCCGGCCTCGACGCGGCCGGCCTGCTCGACCATCCCGAACGCCTGTCGGCCTATCGCGGCAGCGCCCGCACGTTGATCGAACGCGGCATCGCCGACGGCGACTGGCGGGTGCTCGACCAACTGCGCGGCGCCTACGAGCCCGGCGCCGACAGCCTGCTGGCGGCCGCGGTCGGCGACGACGCCGCGCAGCGCTATCGTTACCTCAAGCTGTTCCGGCTCGGCGCGCCGTCGCAGCCGGGCGCCACCGACGAAGACCTGGCGACGGCCGCGGCCCGACTCGGCCCGACCCAGCTCGCCGACGCCGAGGCCTGGGCGGCGCGCACCTTCAACCAGAACTTCCACGGTCGGCGCATCGACGCCGACGGCCCGCTGTGGGACCCCTGCGTGTTTCCTTCCGAATGAGCATCGAACCGTCTTCCCCGGCGCCGCGTCCGGGCTCCGCCCGGCGCCGCCTGCTGCTCGCCGCGGGCATCGCAGCGGCGCTGGCGGCGATCGTCGCCGCTTACTTCGCCGGCCGCGCCGGCGTTGGCGCCGGCGCGGCGCGGCCGGACTCGCACGTGCGCATCGCCGGCGAGAGCGCGGCCGGCAGCGACGCCGCCGCCGCGGCCGGGGCGTTGCCGACACCGATCAAGGGCGGGGTCCTGCCGGCGCCGGGCGCGCCGCTCAAGGACCACTTCGCGCAGCTGCAGGCGCGCGCCAACGCCGGCGATGCCGGCGCGGCGACCCGGCTGGTCCGCGACCTCGACCGCTGCGCGCGGCTGCGCAGCACCCAATGGCGCAACGCCGGCGCCACCGAGGACCTGACCCGGCGCTCCACCGAAGGCATGAGCGCGGCGCAGTTGCGCACCTACCAGGCGCTGCTCGAAGCGATGGAGCTGCGCCAGCAGGCCCAGCGCCAGGACCAGGCGACCTGCGCCGGCGTCGACGAGGCCATGCTCGCCAGCCTGGTGCCGAACATCGCCCAGGCCGCCCGGCTCGGCGACGAACAGGCGCGCGCGTGCTACCTGGAACGCGGGCCGCTGTACGACGCGCGCAGCCTGATCCGCCACCCCGATGGCCTGCGCGCGTATCGCGGCACCGCCGCCGCGTTGGTCGAGGCCGGGCTCGCCGCCGGCGACTGGCGCGTGGTCGACCTGCTGCAGCAGGCCTACGAGCCGGGCTCCAAGAGCCTGCTCGCCGGATTGCTCGGCGCCGATCCGCTGCAGCACTACCGCTATCTCAAGCTCTACCGCCTGGGCGCCGAAGCGCATCGCGCCGACCAGCTCGACCGGCAGCTGGCGGCGGTGGCCACCGGCTTGAGCCCGGCCCAGCTCGCCCAGGGCGATGCCTGGGCGCAGAACACCCTCGACGCCGGCTTCCAGGGCCGCTCGACCGACGGCACGCCGCCGGGCTGGGAAGCCTGCGACTTCTGAGCGCGCGGCCGGCCCAGCCCGCGCCGCGGCGATGGATCGGCCTGGGTTCCAAGGTCCGCTTCGATGGCGGCTGCGGCGACGCCCGCACGCGCATCGCGGCCCGATAGAGCAACTGTTCGCATCGCGCGCTCGCCCTGCGCGGCCCCGCCGCGCCTGCGATACCAGCCGCTTTTGCCGCCGCGTCCGCCCCCCAGCGGCCCCGCGGCGATGCCAATGTGCCCGCCGATAGAACAGACCCTGTAAAAACTGCAACAAACATCACATAAAAAAACGGATATAGTGTGATCGAAGTCGTATTTCTTGGCCGGTCCCGACGCCCGAAGGCGTTCTAGCGGGCCGGCGGGCCCAGGGGAGCGGAACTCGCATGCAGCGAACGACCATCGACATGTTGCTGGGCCGCCTCGACGCGGCCCCGTCCAGCGAAGGCGCGACACAGGACGTCCTGGCCGCGGAACTTCAGCGTTGCTGGGAACGGGTGCCCGGGGTGCGCGCGCTGTGCGTGTCGACCGCCGACGGCCGCGCCCTGGCCGAACGTCTCGACGGCGGCGCCGACGCCCGCCGGATCGCGGCGATGGCCAATTCCTTCCTCACCCTCGGCGAGACCCTGGCGCGCGAGATCGAACTGAGCCAGGCCGATTACGCCACCGTCTGCACCGCGCGCGGCAATCTGGTGCTGTTCCGCATCCATGCCGCCAAGCCGCTGACCCTGCTGGCGATGGCCGGCCCCGACACGCTCCTGGCCGCCTTGCTGGTCGGCGCGCGCGACTGCGCCGCGCGCATCGGCGCGGCCCTGTCCGAACCGCGGACGGCGGCGCTGGCCGAACGTTAGTCCCCCGATCCATCCGCCCGCCGCGCCCCGCGCGGGCGGCGCCGCGCCCGCGCGGCCGCTGCACCCTCACCGCGGTATCCACGCCGTATCCACGCTCAAGGAGCAAGAGATGTCGAAGTTGCAACTGGACGAACTCAACAACCTGGCCGGCTTCGTCGGCGCCGCGCTGGTCGACAGCGACAGCGGCATGTCGCTGGCCACCATCGGCGGCGGCGGGCTGGACCTGGAAACGGCCGCGGCCGGCAATTCCGAAGTGATCCGCGCCAAGCGCCGCGTCGCCCAGCAACTCGGCCTCAACGACACCATCGAAGACATCCTGATCAGCCTGGGCAAGCAGTACCACCTGATCCGCCCGCTGGACAGCAACCCGACCCTGTTCCTGTACGTGGCCCTGGACCGTTCGCGCGCCAACCTGGCGATGGCCCGCCACGAGCTGAAGTCGTTCGAGAAGACCCTGGACTTCAAGTGATCGGACTGCAGGCGATCGGATCCGCGGCCGGGCGTCGCGCGGCCGCCGCGCGCGCGCCCGCGCCGCGGGCGATCGTTCTTCCATGACCCGGCTTTGCGCGGCCGCGCCGACGGCGCGGCCGCGTATGCCCGCGCCGCGCCGCCCCCGCGGCGAGGAGGCACTGGTGGCATTCAAGCAGCGCTACGTGGTCGCCAGCATCGACCTCGACAAATCCCGCGACGCGCGCCTGCAGGCCGCGGGCGAGTTGCTGGCCGGCGAGCGGTTCGAAGTCGAACTGCGCAAGTGGGACGGCCAGCCCGCGCAGGTGCTGGTGGTCGGCACCGAGACCAGCGCCAGCCGCATGGCGGTCGATACCGCGCTGCGCAGCGGCGTTCCGGTGGTGCGCATCGGCCGGCTGCCGTGGGACCCCGAGACGGTGCGCTCGCTGGATTTGTACGCCGAGCCCGACGAGCTGTCGGCCTGCCTGCGCGAACGCCTCGACGCGCTCGCGCCCGCGGACGCGCGCGCCGAACCGGTCGACGCGGCCGCCGCGCCGTTCCTGCGGCAACTGCTGGCCGCGTCCGCCGACGGCGTGTGCCTGCTCGAACGCGGCCTGTTCCGGCTGGTGGTCGATTTCGCCGGCGCGCGCCTGCACATGCTGCGGCGCATGCCGTACCCGGCGCTGATCGCCGAGGCGCTGGCGCCGAACTGGTTCGTCACCCCGCTGTCGCCGCGCCGCTACAGCGAAGAGTTCGCCCAGGACGTGACCGCGAGCTATCCGCTCGAATCGGTGCTGTGGGACATCGCCCTGGCCCACGACGCGCCGATCGCCGACGTGCCGGCCGACCGCGCGCTGCGCCTGCGCGCCTGGCCGCTGCTGTCGGCCAACGCCTTGCCCACCCACTGGCTGCTGCCGCTGAGCTGCCTGCTCGAGCGCGCCTGGGCGCTGCCGCAACTGGCCCAGGCCACCGCGACCTCGGCGCTGGAACTCGAACGCATGTACGCTGCGGTGCTGGCCAGCGGCCTGGCCGACGCCGAAGCGGCCGCGCCCGAGCGGCGCCGCGCGCACGACGCGCAGGCGCCCGGCTTGTTGCGCCGGCTGGCGCGGCGCTTCGGCTTGAACCTGGGACGCGGGCGATGAACGACCTGATCAAACTGGCCTTCGTCGGCAACATGGGCGCGGGCAAGACCACCGCGATCCGCGCGATCTCCGACGGCGAGCCGATCAGCACCGAGATGCCGATCAGCCACGCCGGCGAGGGCGGCAAGACCCACACCACGGTGGCGATGGACTACGCCACCATCGAGCTCGACGACGGCGAGCTGCTGCACGTCTACGGCGTGCCCGGCCAGCGCTACCTCGACTTCATGTGGCCGCTGGTGTGCGAAGGCGCGGTCGGCATCGTGGTGCTGGTCGCCGCCGACGATCCCGACATGATCGGCCAGGCCGACGCCTTGCTGCGCGAATTCGCCCGCATCGCGCCGGCGGCCTCGTTCGCGGTCGGGGTGACCCGCGCCGACCTCAGCGACGATTTCGCCCTGCTCCAATTGCGCGACGCGCTCGGCCGCCGCGGCCACCGCCTGCCGATGGCGCGGCTGGACGCGCGCGATTCGGCGCAGGTCGAGACCTTGATCCGGATGCTGCTGTCGTACCGCTACGCCGAGTCGCGGATCAACGCGGCGTAGTTGCGCCGCCGCCGCGCGCCTGCGCGCGGTTCCAGGCGCGGGCGCAGGCGAGAGCGCGAGAGCGCGACGACGCCGGCGGCGGACGCCGGGCCCGCGCGCTCAGCGTGCGGGCGTCGCGGCCCGGGCGGCCTTCGCGGCGGCCCGCAGTTCGGCCTCGGAATAGAACCCCGAGCGCTGCACGAACGCGTCCACCGCGGCCTGGTCGGTGCAGTCCAGCTCGACGATCTCGCGCAGCGCGCGCTGCGGATCGGCGGCGCGCGCGTAGTAGTCGCGCACGATCGCATAGCCCATGTAGTAGCCCAGGTCGCGCACGCCGTAGCGCGGATCGGGCGCGTTGTAGAGCCACTTGTCGTACCCGGCGTCGTACATCTCGGCGCGGAAGTCGCGCTTGAGCCGGGCCTCGTTGCGCGGGCCGTAACTGGCGTAGTCCAGCGGCGGCAACTGGCCTGCGACGCGCTCGGCGACGAAATCGGCCGCGCCTTCGTACACCGCCTGCGCCAGCAGGGTCGGCCCGGGGCCTTTTTGCTGGGTGTGTACGTATTCGTGCACCAGCAGCAGCGGCAGGCCATCGCTGGGGCGGGTGGCGAAGAAACGGCCCAGGTTGGTGCGGCGCGCCTCGGCCATCTCCGACACGTCGGTCTCGGGTCCGCCGCCGGCCAGTTCCGCGCCGATCAGCACCTTGTCGCCGAGCGTGGTGCCGCTGGAGTTGAGGCAACCGATGGCGAAATAGATCGTCGCCGGCCGCAGCGGCGGATACAGCGCGCGCAACGTCTCGATCCGCTGCGGCGCATCGGCGGCCTTGCCGGCCAGCGCCAGGGTGCCGGCGCGGACCGAGGCCCAGAACTTCGGGTAGCGCTCGATCGCCTGCAGATAGCACTCCGGCGTATAGCCCTTGGCCTGCATGAACGCCTGCAGGCCAGGCGTGCCGGGCTCGATGTAGTCGCGCAGCAGGATGCGGCGCTTCTCGGCGGGATCGGCGCTGGCGCGGATCGCGTCGTAGGCGGTCCAGAAGCGCGCGATGTCGGAGGTTTCCAGCCGCTCGGCCTGCGCGGCCGCGGTCGGCGCTGCGAGCAATACCGCCATCGCGCAGCACAGCGCGGCGGTCCATGTCCTGATGTTCATCGTCCTGCGACTCCTCGGCCGCACCGCGTCTGCGGTGGCGCCGACGATGGTGCCCGCGCCGCTCGCCGCGACGCAGGGCCGGAAGTCACGGCGCGGCTTCAACGCGCGATGTAGAACTCGACCGGCACCACCACTTCGACCGGATCGCCGAGATCCGCCGGCGGCGCCGGCACCGGGCTGGCGCGCTGCGCGACCGCGAGGGCTTCTTCGTCCAGGCCGGGGTAACCGCTGGAGGCTTCGATGCGGGCGGCGCGCACGCCGCCGTCGCCGGCGACGGTCATGTGCAACTGGGCCACGCCTTGTTGATGCAGGCGGCGGGCCTGGCGCGGATAGCGCTTGAAGCGTTCCAGGTGGCCGAGCAGCAATTGCTGCCAGTGCCGCGGGACTTCGCGGCCCGCGCCGGCGGCGTCCTGGGCGGCGGCGTAGCGCGGCGCCGGGACGGCGGCGACGGCGGGCGGCGCCGATGCGCTGGCGGCGGTCTGTTCTTGCGCGGCGGTTGGTTCGACGGGCTCGCTGCGGGCGGCCGGTTGCGGCGCGCTGGCGGTGTCGCCCAGCGTCTGCGGCGGTTGCGGCAACGTCCGTTCGCGCGCGACGTCGCGCGGCGGCCGGGCGCGGCTGGCGGCGCGTTCGGGCTGCGCCGGTCCCGGCGGCAGGTCGAGCGCCGGCATCGGCGGCGCCTGCGGCAGCAACGACAGTTCCAGCACCACCGCGGCCGCGGGCGGGGGCGGCGGCGTCGCCGGCGCGGGCGTGCGCAGTTGCAGCAACGCGACCAGCAGCGCCGCGTGCAGCGCCGCGGTGACCGCGACGCCGCCGAGCCAGGGCTCGCGTTCGCGCGCGGCCGGCCGCGGCGCGCGCGGCCGCGCGCGAGGCAGCGTGCGCGAACAGGCGCGCATCGCCCGCGCGGCAGCGGTCGCCTGCAGCGCGGGCGCGCTCAAAACGCGCGCTCCAGTTTGAGGCTGACGCTGTCGCGGTCGTAGCCGTACAGCCAGTCGATCGAACTGGCGGTGCGGTTGCGCTTGAAGGTGAGGCTCGGGGTGAAGCCGGCGAACGCCAGCCGCGGCAGGCGCACGATCGCGGTGGCGTTGAATTCGTCGTCGCGGCGGCGCGCCTGGAAAGTCTCGTTCCACTCGTCGTGCCTGCGCTTGCGCAGCGAGGCGAACAGCAGCAGCGACACGCCGGCGTCGAACTGCTTGGACAGGCCCAGGCGCGCGCCGCGCTGCAGATAGGCCTCGGTGTCGCGGCGGGTCTCGCGCCGGGCCAGGTCGAGGCCGCCGAACAGCAGCCACTGCCGCGGCAGCGCGCGCCACAGCGTGGCGTAGACCGCGCTGGTCGGGCCGTCGTAGCCGGCGAGGTCGCTGCGGCGGTAGCGCATGCGCTTGTGGTCGCCTTCCAGCTTGAACAGCCAGCGCGGCGAGATCGTCCAGGTCCAGTCCGCACGCGCGCCCCAGGCGCCGTACAGGCTGCGGTTGCCGAACGCCGAATATTCGAACTGCGGCGCGGCGGTGAACGCGTGGCGCGCGCTGGCGTAGGAATAGCCGGCGCTCGCGCTCGCGGTGGTCTCGTTGTACGCGCTGTGGTCGCGGTACGAATAGCCGTACAGCAGCGAGCGCAGGTACAGGCCGTGGTGGCCGCGCAGGGGCTGGCGCCGGGTCAAACTGGCGTCGAAGTCCAGGCCGCCGCCTTCGATCGCCGCCGGCAGGCTGCGCTCGATCGCGCACTGGCCGTCGGGCGCGGCCAGCAGGCAGGTGCGGCTGGCCGAGGATTGGTTGAGGTTGTCGTTCCAGGTCGGGCCGAGCGCGAAGCTGCCGTGCCAGCCGCGGCGGTTGCGCAGCGCGCGCAGGAAGGTCTCGACCGTGCGGCGCACGCCGGCGGTCTTGGCGTCGCCGGTGTCGAGCGCTGCGGCGATGGCCTGGAAGCGTTGCTCGGCCTCGCGGTCGAGCTGGTTCTCGAACAGCACCCGCGCCAGTTCCAACTGCGCTGGCAGGAAATCGGCTTGCAGTTCGAGCAGAGCGCGGTAGTTGCGTTCGGCGCCGCGCAGGTCGCCGTCGGCGCGGGCCAGCGCGCCTTGCGCATACAGTTCGAGCATGCGGTCGCGCTGCGGCAGCGCGCGATAGCGTTGCAGCAGGGGCCGCGCCTGGGCCCAGCGGCGCGCGTTCACCGCCTGGTAGAGCGCGGCGGCGAGGGCGTTGGGGTCGTCGAGATCGACGTTCGCCAGCGCGGCCGCGTCGCCGCGCACGGCGTTTTCCTCTTCGAGCAGGGCGCGCTCGCGTTCGGCCTGGCGTTGCTCCAGGCCGTGGTCCAGGCGCAGGCGGGTGTCGTCGCGGTCCTGGGCGGAGTTCTGCGCGGGCGCGGCGCAAGAAAACAGGCACAGCGCCAACCCGGCGGCGAGACCGGCGGCGCGCGGGACAATCGCGTTGGATACGGTTCGGTAAGGCTTCATCGTCGCCCGCCGGAACCGCGCCGCCGCCTCCCTGCGGCGACGCGGCGACCCGCGGCCGGCGAACCGGCCGCGGGCCTTCACCGGCGAATCCCTCAGGGATTCTTGGTGCCGCCGAAGGCGGTGTCGTACAGGCGGTCGTCGAAGCGGGTCACGCCGGCCAGGGCCGCCGCGTTGGCGCCGAAGAACTGGCCGCTGACGCCGCCGGTGGCGACGGTGGCGCCGCCGACCGTGGCGCTGGCGCCGCTGCCGCTGAAGCCGGTGCCGCTGATCGCGGCGGTGCCGATGTCGACGGTGACGGTGCCGTTGCTGAGGCTGCCGCTGAGCTGGCCGGCGCCGAAGTTGGCGTTGAAGGTGCCGTTGAGCTTGTTGGCGCCGTTGTACTGGTTCAGGCCGGCCACGGTGTAGGTGGCGGTGCCGGAGGCCGGCACGGTGGTGCCGGCGTTGTCGCCCGCGTAGTAGACGGTGTGGGTGCCGTCGGTCGGCGCGCTCTGCGACCACTCGCCGAAGTAGACGTTGTGGCCGGCGATCTTGGCGAAGTGGAACACGCCCATGCCGCTGTGGGTCGGCGGGGTGATCGGCGAGACCAGGCTGGAGACGCCGTTGGCGTCGGCCGGAGCGAAGGTCTGCAGGGCCTGGAAGTCGACCTTGCGGTCGGTGCCCATGGTGTAGACGCCGATGCCCGGACGGCCGGCGATGTGCGGGCCGGCATTGACGGTGGACACGCCGGCTTCGACGTAGGTGTTGTCGCTCTGGTCGCCGACCACGGCGGCCTGGGCGGTGCCGGCCAGCGCGGCCAGGGCCAGGGCGGACAGAGTGAGGCTCATGCGCTTCATGTGGAACTCCTTTGAATGGATTGGAACAAGGGGATGAACTTTGGCTAGAGCGCGTGGCGCGCCCGGTCGCTCATCCATTGCTTCGTGCGCAACAGATCGGGGGTCGCGCCGTCCCTGGCGCGGGCGGTGCCGCGTCGGCGGCGCCGCTTCAGAACTTCGCGGTCAGGCTCAGCTTCAAGGTGCGGCCGGGCGCGGCCATCGCCGAGCGGGTCAGCGGATCGACGTAGTACAGGTCGCCCAGGTTGGTGCCGACCAGCTCCAGCGCCAGCGCGTCGCTGACGCGGTAATTGACGTAGGCGTCGTAGGTGGTGATGCGGTCCCAGGCCAGCGGCACGTTGAAGTACGCGCCCAGCCGCTGTTCCTGGTAGAGGTCGTAGTCGTCGTTCTCGTAACCGCTGTGGTGGACCACGCGCGCGCCGACCTCCAGCCGGCGGTCGAGGAAACGGCCGCCGAGGGTCAAGTTCGCCGACAGTTCGGGCAGCGCCTGGGTGATGAGATAGCCGCCGACGAAGCCGGCCTGCACGCAGTCCGGCACGCCGATGCGGCCGGTGGGGTCGTTGATCGCCGCCACGCTTTCGTCGCAGACCCGGTTCTCCAGGTTGCGCGCCACGCTGAGGTCGCCGAAGAAGCGGCCGTTGTCGTAGCGGCCCTGGAACTCCAACCCGCGCAGGGTCTGCTTGTCGAGGTTGGAGAACTGCAGCTGGCCGCTGCGCTCGATCACGTTGCGGGTCTTGTGGTGGTAGTAGGTCAGCTTGATGTCGGCGTAGTCGGCGCCGAGCGCGCGGCTGAAGTCGTGCACATAGGCCAGCTCGTAGTTGTAGGCGTGCTCGGGCTTGAGCGGCGCCACCGGCAGCGCGGCGGAGAAGCCCAGCGTGCTTTCGAACATGCTCGGATAGCGCCGCGCCTGGCTGTGGCGGAAGTACAGCCGGGCGTGGTCGCTGAAGTTGAAGGTCGCCGCGACCGTCGGGGTCCAGCCGCTGCCGTCGTGGTGCTGCGCCTGCTGCTGCAGGAACAGCGGCTGCAGCGAAGCGCTGGCGCGGCCGTAGTCGATGCCGTCGAGGCTGCCGTTGAGGAACACGTTGTCGGCGCGACGGAAGCGGCCGTCCGCGTCCGGGCGCCAGTCGGGGGCGACGTTGCGGACGGTGTAGGTCGCCTGTTCGATCTGGGTCGCCAGCACCTGCGGGGTCCAGTCGAAGCGCTCGGCGTTGCGGCGGATGGTGGCGATGCGCGTGTCCAGCGCCGCCTGGCTCATGCGCGGATCGCGGGTGAAATAGGTCATCGCGTAGCGCTGCGGGAACAGCACCTGGCCCAGGCGGGTGTCGCCCTTCGCGAGCTGGTCGGCGAGGAAGTCGTCGAAGGCCCAGTACGACTGATGGCGCGCGCCCGCGCTCAGGCTCAGCCGCTCGCTCGGACGCCAGTCCAGCTTGAGGCTGAAGTCGCGTTCCTCGCGCCGGCCGGCGCGCGGGAACATGCGCCAGCCGTCGGCGACGCCGTTGTATTCGTCGTCCGAGCGCAGCTTCTCGTGCTGGTAGTTGAAGCCGACGGTGAGGTCCAGGTCCGCGCGCAGCGCGCTCTTGTTGCTGAAGGTCAGGCCGTTGCGGTCGTGGTGGGCGTTGGCCAGCGCGGTGTTGCGCAGCAGCGGGTCGTCATAGGTCGCCCAGTTCGGAAAACCGCCGGCGCTGTAGGTGTCGCTGAGCGTGCGCGTGGTCCACAGGTTGGCGTAGACGTCGAACCAGCGTCCGCCGGGCTGCCACTTGTATTCCAGGTTGTAGGCCTTGGCCTCGACCTTGCTCAGCGGCCACTGCGGCGCGCCGGTGTCGGTGGTGTCGCGCCAGGAGATGCGCGTGGGCAGGATCTCGCCGTAGTCCGAGCGGGTGTCGCGGAAGCCGAACTTCAAGGTCTGGTGTTCGCTGGCGCGCCAGGTGGCCTTGAACAGCCACGATTCCATCTCGCTGGAGGTGTTCGGCACCTCGTCGCCGGGATGGTAGAAGCGCGCCAGGCTGGTGATGTAGTTCAGGCTCTTGGCCGGGTCGTAGGGCCGGGCGTAGAAATCGCCGCCGTTCTCGCCGGAGAAGTGATTGCCTTTCTTGCGGTAGGCGTAGGCGGCGAGCAGGTCGAAGCGGTCTTCGCGCAGGCCCAGCGCCAGGCGCATGGCGTGGTCGTCGCCGGCGATGAGGTCGTTGCCGCCGCTGCCGCGCACCGGCTTGTACAAAGTGGGGTCGTAGTAGGTCGCCTGCGGATTGCTCGGGAAGCCGGGAATCGTGCGGTAGTCCTGGCCGGTCGACAGTCGCGGCAGGCGCGGGTCGGTCGCGTTGTCGCTGCTCTCGGCTTTGAATTCGCCGCCGAAGCGCTCGCCCGGCTTGAGGATGTCGGCCACGTCGAGGGTGTTGACCACCACCGCGCCGCCGATCGAGCTGCTGACGTTGCGGGCGAGGTTCGGCCCCTTGATCACCTGGATGCCGCCGATCAGGTTGGGATCGATGTAGTTGCGGTTGTTGGCGCCGTTGTAGCCGCGCCAGACGGTCAGCGCCTGTTCGGTGCCGTCGATGGTCAGCGGCACCCGGCCCGGGCCCTGGATGCCGCGGATGTTCGGGTCCAGCGCGCCGCTGTTGCGCGCATCGCCGCTGTAGACGTTGAGCATGCCCTTGAATATGTCGGCCGGCGCGGCGCCCTTGTAGCGCTCGATCTGCTCCTTGCCGGCGTAGACGGTGGACAGGTCGAGGTCGTAGACCTCGTCGTAGCCGCGCTCGTCGCGATGCGAGGCATCGTCGTAGGCGGCCGCGCCGACGGTGAGCGTGTCGGTCGTCAGCGGCGCATCGGCGCCCTGCGCGCGCGCCGCGGTCTTGCGCAGCACCACCGCGCCGGCGCCGCTGCGCTGCGCGCCCAATCCGGTGCCGGCGAGCAGCGCGCGCAGCGCCTGCGCATCGTCGTAGTCGCCGTGCAGCGGTGCCGAACGCAGGCCTTCGCCTTCGGCGCTGTCGAACACCACTTGCACGCCGCTGACCCGGCTGTACTGGCGCAGGGCCGCGGCCAGCGGCTGCGCCGGGATGTCGTAACGGCGCGTGGCGGACGCCTCGCGCGCGGCCGGCGCCTGCGCGGCGGCGGGAACGCACAAGCCGCTCAGGGCCAGGTGGATGCAGGCCGCCAGCGCGAGGCGCGCGGACGGCCGCCGGCGGCGGGCCGGGGCGAAGGACATGCAACGAACTCCTCAAGTCGGATCGGAGCCCACCGCCACGCCGAACGATTCGGCGCGGGTGTGAGCGGCGTTTGGCTTGAGAAGCGATGCGCGTCTCGCGGCTACGAACTACAGGACGACGGCCGCGCGCGGTTACCCAACCCCGCGCCGGATTTTTTTCGAGCGCGAGTTGCGCGCAGGCGTACGACGACCGGGCGCGGCCGATCGAACGGCCTCAATCGGCCTCAATCGGCCGGCGGCCGCACCAGCAAGGCGCCACCCGGCAGGCGTTGCACGCGCAGGTTGGCGCGCTGCGCGACCGCGGCGATGGCCTCGTCGCTGCGGTCGGCGCGCAGGCTGGCGCTGATCCGCGGCGCGCGTTCGAACGAGCCCAGCGTCCACACCGGCGCGCTGCGGTAGCGGGCGATGCGGCGCAACGCCTCGTCCGCGCGCACCGAGTCGAACGACAGTTCGCCCTGGCGCCAGCCGGCGATGTCGGCCGTGGCGGTCGGCTGCGGTGCCGTCGGCGCGCCGCCTTCGGCGTAGCTCACCGCCTGGCCGGCGGCGACGCTGACCGGCGCGGCGCCGCCGGAATCGACTTCGACCAGGCCCTCGCTGACAGCGGCGAGCACATAGGCGTCGTACCGGCTCACTTCGAATGCGGTGCCGATGTCGCGCACGCTGCCGCCGAGCGCATCCACCCGGAACGGCCGCGCGTCGCCGTGCGCGACCCGGAACCAGGCGTTGCCGCTCAGCAGTTCGATGCGGCGTTCGCGGCCGTCGAAGTCCACCGCGACCGCGGAGTCGGCATCCAGCGCGAGCGTCGAGCCGTCGGCGAGGGTGTAGCGCGCCGCGGCGATGCCGGTGCGGTAATCCGCGCGCAGGTTCAGGGCCAGGATCGGCGCGGCGGCGACGACGGCCGCCAGGCATGCGGCGCTCGCCAGCCCCCAGGCCGCGAGGCGCGAGCGCGTGCGGCGCGGGCGCGCCGCGAAGGCGGGGCGGGGCGCCGTGGCCTGCGGCGACGGCGCAGATTCGAACGCGTCGCGCATCGTTCCCAGCGCGCGCCACAGCTCGCGTTGGCGCGCGAACGCCTGACGATGCGCCGGGACGCGCCGCCAGGCGTCGAACGCGGCCAGCTCGGCTTCGTCGATCTCGCCCGAAGCCAGTCGCGCCACCCAGGCGCGGGCCTGGCCGGCGGGGTCGTCGCTGCCGGGGTAGGGCGGGTCGGTCGGATCGGTGTGCGCGGACGGGGTCATGCGGTGGCGGAAGCTGCCTGGACTTGGATGAGGACGAACGCCGCGCGGCCTTACCCAACCCCCGCCGCGCCGCTGGCCGGATCAGCCGCCGCCGCGGGCCTGGTCGAGCAGGCGCAGCGCGCGCTGGATGTGTTTTTCCACGGTGGTCGAGGACACGCCCAACAATTGCGCGATCTCGCGTTGGGTCAGCCCTTCGAAGCGGTTGAGCATGAAGATGCGCTTGCTCGGTTCGGGCAGCTCGCGCGCCGCGCGCGCGACCCGTTCCAGCTCGTCGCGTGCCAGCGCCACCCGCGCGGTGTCCGGCGTTTCCTCTTCCTCCAGGCAGGCCGCCGCGGCCTCGCGCAACTTGCGCCGGCGCGCCTCGCTGCGGCCCTGGTCGACCGCGTGATGATGGGCGAGGCGATAGAGATAGTTGCGCGCATCGGCGATCGGCGGTTCGCCGGCCACCGCGATGACCTTGAAGTACATCGATTGCAGCGCGTCCTCGGCGGTGGCCCGGTCGAGGTAGCGGCCGAGGTAGCGCAACAGCCGCTCGCGCTCGGTGACCAGCAGCGAGGTGAGGACGGCGGCGTTGGAAGGCATCGTCTCGGCGCGCGGCCGTCGGGCGCGGCCCATCTGCAGGAAAGCGGAGTCGCGGCGACTCTAGCTCAAATGATAACGATTGTCATTTGCGGCTTTAGCCGAGCGGGTTTCCCGCACGCCGACCACGCGCGACGGGCGTCAGGCCGCCCGCGCCGCCGCGCTCCAGTCGACCGCGAGCTCGGCGCGTACCGCCTCGCCCTGGCCGCTGAGCCAGCGCGCCACCCAGCCCGCCGCGGCCGCGTCGGTGCGGAACGGCCGGCTGACGTGATCCTTGAGCCCGAGGTGGCGGCGGATCGTGGCGATCGCGCCGTGGCCGTCGCGGGCCGGGGTCACCGTGGCCAGCCAGGCCTCGCAGTCCTCGTCCGGCACCGCGACCAGGTGCGAGGGGAAGATCGAGCCGGCGAAGGGGGCCTCCCAGTGGAACCCGGGCGGCAGTTCGTGCAGGGGCGAGTGAGTGTCCATGGCGCGGACGCTAGAACGGCGGTGTCTCGCGAACTAAGACGCCGCCGCGCGCGCCGACGGCCGGTGGCGTCCCGCGCCGCCGGCCCGGCGCCGACGGCTTCGCTGTGCCGGCGTCACGCCGCCAGCGGCTGGAACACCAGCGCCTGGTGCGCCGACGCGCCGGCGGTGACGCCGTCGGACGCGGCCCAGGTCGCGTTGTGCATCGGCCGGGCGATGTCGCCGGCGGCGTACACGCCCGCGACCGTGGTCTGGCGGCTGTCGTCGGTCCGGATCACCGGCCCCAGCGGGCCGTCCTCGATCGCGCAGCCGAGCTGTTCGGCCAACGCGCTGTTCAAGCGCGTGCGGCTGGCGACGAACAGAGCATCGATGGCGGCCTCGCGGCCGTCGGCCAGGCGCAGCGCCGACAGCGATTGTTCCGCGCCCAGCAGTTCGGCGATCGGCGCCGGCTCGATCGCCACGCCGCGCTGCGCCAACTGCGCGGCGAGCTGCGCGTCTGGCGCCGGTTCGCCGTTGAGATAGAGCGTGGTCGGCCCCCAGTCGGCGACCAGCAGCGCCTTCTGCGCGGAGAAACTGGCCGACTGCAGCACGCCCAGGCGCTGGCCGGCGAATTCGTAGCCGTGGCAGTACGGACAGTGCAGCACGCTCTTGCCCCAGCGTTCGGCCGCGCCGGGCAGTTCGGGCAGGACGTCGTTGACGCCGAAGGCGAGCACCAGCTTGCGCGCGGCGAGAACGCCGCCGTCGCCGGCGACGACTTCGAACCCGCCCTCGATGGCGGATGCGCGGAGCGCTTCGGCGGCGATGACGCGGGCCGAGGGATAGCGGCGCAGCTGCGCCTGCGCGGCGGCGACCAGAGTGCGCGGATCCTCGCCGTCGCGGCTGAAGAACCCGTGCGCGGCGTCGGCGAAACGGTTGCGCGGGCGGCCGGCGTCGAGGATGCGCACCGAGCGGCGCGCGCGCGCCAGCTGCAGCGCGGCGGAGAGTCCGGCGAAACTGCCGCCGATCACGATGGCATCGAGCAGACGATCGTCAGTCATGGGCGTGCTCCAGGTCGATGGTGTGTCCGGCGGCGAGCATGCCGGCGTGGAAGTCGGCGCTCAGCGCGGCCAGGGTGACGGCGCCGAAGCGCTCCAGCAGCAGCGACTGGGCTGCGTCGAAGGCGCCGTCGAGGGCGTGGTTGACCGCTTTCTCGACCAGGCAGTGCGGGTTATCGCTGCGGTGGCCGAGCGCGAACAGGCCGGGCGCGCCGATGCCGCGGTAGATGTCGAGCAGGGTGATGGCGTCGAGCGGGCGGGCGATGCTCCAGCCGCCGCCGTGGCCTTTCTCCGAGCGCACCAGCCCGGCCTCGCGCAGGCCGGCCATGGTCCGGCGCACGACCACCGGGTTGGTGCGCATCGCCCGGGCCAGGACCTCCGAGGTGACCGGACGCGGCGATTCGGCCATGTGCAGCAGGACATGGAGGACGCCGGAGAGGGTGCCGTTCGATTTCATGGAACAAATATTGTTACATGATGGCCCTGGCTGTCAAACGTGCTTCCGCTTCCGCGCGAAGACGCTTTTTGGCACGCCGCAAGGGGCAGCGATGTGCCATCGCTGCCTCAGTTCGTAAGCCTCTTTTCGGCCTGCCGCATTGGGACGCGTCCCGAGCGGCGCCCTCGTTTTCGCCCATGGACGCCCCTTGGGTCGAGTTTTGTGACCGATTTCGCTTTTTGATGTCCGCCCTCGTGTTCCGGCAGCGATTGGACAGGGGTGAGCGAATCAGGGGGCGTTTTCGTGGCGGGATTTCTTTCCAATTGTGCAGGTGTGGCGGGCGGCTTGACGCGCCGCCTGGTTCTGGCGGCCATGTTGCTGTCGGGCGCGGGTTCCGCGCTGGCACAGAACGCGATCAACAACGCCTCGGTCGCCCCTCCCGCCGGCGTGCGCAACACCGGCGTCGCTTGCGCCCAGGCCGGCGGTGTCTTCGACAACGCGACCGGGGCCTGCACCGCGACCGACAGCGATCCGATCGTTTCGCCGGAAATCACCAGCAGCAAGTCGTCGACGCCGACGACGGGCACGACGGTGAACCCGGGCGAGACGATCACCTACACCCTGTCGACCACGATCACGACGGCGGCGCTGACCCAGGTCTATACCCTGACCGACACGCTGTCGGGCGATCAGACCTTCGGTTCGGTGACCAACGCGGGTGCGTACACCTGCACGGGCACCGGCCCGGTGGTGTGCACGCTGCCGGCAGGCACCGTCCCGGGCACCTACACCCTGACCTACACGACGACGGTCGATGCCGATGCGTCGGGCACGGTCGGTAACAGCGTCGCGGGCACGGGCGGCGGCGATCCGGATCCGGAGTGCAGCAACTGCACGACCACGCACCCGGTCGCCCTACCGGTCATCACCAGCAGCAAGTCGTCGACGCCGGCGACGGGCACGACGGTGAATCCGGGCGACACGATCACCTACACCCTGTCGACGACGATCACGACCGCGGCGCTGACCCAGGTCTACACCCTGACCGACACCTTGTCGGGCGATCAGACCTTCGGCTCGGTGACCAATGCGGGCGCGTACACCTGCACGGGCACCGGCCCGGTGGTGTGCACGCTGCCGGCGGGTACGGCTCCGGGCACCTACACCCTGACCTATACGACCACGGTCGACGCCGATGCGTCGGGCACGGTCGGCAACAGCGTGACCGGCACCGGCGGCGGCGATCCGGATCCGGAGTGCAGCAACTGCACGACCACGCACCCGGTGGCCTTGCCGGTCATCACCAGCAGCAAGTCGTCGACCCCGGCGACGGGCACGACGGTGAATCCGAGACCATCACCTACACGCTGTCGACCACGATCGCGACCGCGGCGCTAACCCAGGTCTACACCCTGACGGATACCCTGTCGGGCGATCAGACCTTTGGTTCGGTGACCAATGCCGGTGCGTACACCTGCAATGCCGGCGGTCCGCTTTCGTGCACGCTGCCGGCGGGCACCGCCCCGGGCACCTACACGTTGACCTACACGACCACGGTCGACGCCGATGCGTCGAGTACGGTCGGCAACAGCGTGACCGGCACCGGTGGCGGCGACCCGGATCCGGAGTGCAGCAACTGCACGACCACACATCCGGTGGCCTTGCCGGTCATCACCAGCAGCAAATCGTCGAACCCGGCGACGGGCACGACAGTGAATCCGGGCGACACGATCACCTACACCCTGTCGACGACGATCACGACCGCGGCGCTGACCCAGGTCTACACCCTGACGGATACCTTGTCGGGCGATCAGACGTTCGGTTCGGTGACCAATGCCGGTGCGTACACCTGCACGGGCACCGGCCCGGTGGTGTGCACGCTGCCGGCGGGTACGGCTCCGGGCACCTACACCCTGACCTATACGACCACGGTCGACGCCGATGCGTCGGGCACGGTCGGCAACAGCGTCGCGGGCACCGGCGGCGGCGACCCGGACCCGGAGTGCAGCAACTGCACGACGACGCATCCGGTCGCCTTGCCGGTCATCACCAGCAGCAAGTCGTCGACCCCGGCGACGGGCACGACGGTGAATCCGGGCGATACGATCACCTACACCCTGTCGACGACGGTCGCGACGGCAGCGCTGACCCAGGTCTACACCCTGACGGATACCTTGTCGGGCGATCAGACGTTCGGCAGCGTGACCAATGCCGGTGCGTACACTTGCAATGCCGGCGGTCCGCTTTCGTGCACGCTGCCGGCCGGCACCGCGCCGGGCACCTACACGCTGACCTATACGACGACGGTCGATGCGGACGCGTCGGGCACGGTCGGTAACACCGTCGCCGGTACCGGTGGCGGCGATCCGGACCCGGAGTGCACGAACTGCACGACGACGCACCCGGTGGCCTTGCCGGTCATCACCAGCAGCAAGTCGTCGACCCCGGCGACGGGCACGACGGTGAACCCGGGCGATACGATCACCTACACCCTGTCGACGACGATCACGACGGCGGCGCTGACCCAGGTCTATACCCTGACCGACACGCTGTCGGGCGATCAGACCTTCGGTTCGGTGACCAACGCGGGTGCGTACACCTGCACGGGCACCGGCCCGGTGGTGTGCACGCTGCCGGCAGGCACCGTCCCGGGCACCTACACCCTGACCTACACGACGACGGTTGATGCCGACGCGTCGGGCACGGTCGGCAACAGCGTGACCGGCACCGGCGGCGGCGATCCGGATCCGGAGTGCACCAACTGCACGACCACGCACAACGTGTCCCTGCCGGAGATCGCGAGCAGCAAGTCGTCGAACCCGGCCACGGGCACGACGGTGAACCCGGGCGAGACGATCACCTACACCCTGTCGACGACGATCACGACCGCGGCGCTGACCCAGGTCTACACCCTGACCGACACCCTGTCGGGCCAGCAGACGTTCGGCAGCGTGACCAATGCCGGTGCGTACACCTGCACGGGCACGGGTCCGCTGGTGTGCACGCTGCCGGCCGGTACCGCGCCGGGCACCTACACGCTGACCTACACGGCCACGATCAACGCCAATGCCGCGGGCACCACGGTCGGCAACAACGTGACCGGCACCGGCGGCGGCGATCCGACGCCGAGTTGCGCGCCCTGCGCCACGACCCATCCGGTGCAGGCCAATGCCGATCTGCGTTCGGAGAAGGCCCTGGCCGGAAACGCCGATGAAGACGGCAGCGGCACGGTGACCGCGGGCGACACGCTGACCTACACGGTCACGGTCACCAACACCGGCAACGTGGCGCTGACCAACCTCACGGTGACCGACACCAAGATCGCGCCGAACACGACCACCTGCGCCACCGTCGAGCCGGGCCAGACCTGTGTGCTGACCGGTACCTACTCGGTCACCCAGGCCGACGCCAACGCCGGCATCGTGCGCAACGCCGCGATCGTCACGGCCGAAACGCCGCCGGGCGTGCCGTCGCCGTGCACCGCCGGCGCCAGCGATCCGAAGTGCAATCCGAAGCTCGACGTGCCGGTGATCCAGGCGCCGGGCCTGAAGTCGGTGAAGACGATGGACCGCAACGCCGACGAGGACGGCAACGGCCAAGTCAGCGTGGGCGACACCCTGACTTACTCCATCACCGTCACCAACACCGGCAACGTGACCTTGACCGACGTGGTCGTCGCCGACGCCAAGATCGCGCCGAACACGATTACCTGCGCGAGCGTCGATCCGGGCCGCACCTGCGTGCTGACCGGTACCTACACGGTCGTCCAGGCCGACGTGGACGCCGCCGGCGTGGTCAACACCGCGACGGTGAGCACTTCCACGCCGAACGTTTGCCCGGCCGGTTCCACCGAGGCGGTCTGCAAGCCGACCGTCACCGTGCCGATCCAGGCGCAGCCGGCCGTGGCCATCGTCAAGGTCGCGACCCTGAGCGTCGACAACGCGACCAAGGGCGTCGGCAACGCCAACGACGTCATCAGCTACGCGGTGCGCATCACCAACACCGGCAACATCACCCTGCACGACATGGGTACCCGCGACGTTCTGGAGAACTACGCGCCGACCGAACTGCGTTGCGGCACCACCACGCTCGTTCCGGGCGCCAGCACCGACTGCGAGGTCTACACCCACACCATCACCCGCGAGGAAGCCAACGCCGGCGGCACCCTGGACAACGTGGTCACGGTCACCGCGCGCTACGGCAGCGTGGGCGGCGGCGGCCAGACCTCGGGCACCGCCACCGCCACCGGCACCGCGATCATGGCGGTCGAACCTGAGCAGGCCAGCGATCTGGTAGTCAGCAAGGAAGCGCGTCCGCAGCGGGTCAAGATCGGCGACCTGGTGCGCTACACGGTGACCGTCAAGAACGTCGGCGAAACCGACGCGCTCGACGCGACCCTGGTCGACACGCCGCCAGCCGGCTTCAGCTTGGTCGAAGGCAGCCTGCAGGTCGCCGACCGCGACGGCCAGGGCCGCCTGATCGGCAACTCCCCGGTCAGCGTCGACGGCCTCGACATCCAGGCCGGCCAGTCGGCGACCGTGGTCTACCTGCTGCGCGTCGGCGCATCGGTGCGGCCGGGCAGCCACGTCAACAGCGCCTACGCCGAGGACGGCGGCAAGCGTTCCAACATCGCTACGGCGACGGTGGAACTGGTGTCCGATCCGCTGCTCGACGAATCGCTGCTGCTCGGCACCGTGTTCGACGACCGCGACGAGGACCGCTGGCAGGATCCGGCCGACCTGAGCGAACTGCGCGTGCAGGGCGGCTTCGCCCCGGGCGCCTACATCGCCAACTCGACCACGGTCGATCGCGGCGACGGCGCCAGGCCGGAACCGGATGCGAGCTCGCCGATGCTGCACGGGATCGCCCTGGGCAAGATCGCGGGCCGCCAGTCCGACGCCGACCCGGTCGCCGCGCACACCGTGACGATCAGCCAGTTGCTGCGCGAGCCGAGCTTCACCGACGACTTCGTGCTGACCAACGCGCAGGGCGTCACCGTGCGCATGGACGCGGCCGGCAACACCCGGGTCGAGCGTTCCGGCGATGCCGGCAAGGGCCTCACCGGCGCCGATCCCAAGGTCGAACGCCGCGTGGCGCAGGCCGAGGGCGGTTATCGCGTGGACTACATCGTGAGCAACCACGGCGTCGACGAACGCGGCATCCCGGGCGTGCGCCTGGCGTCGGTCGAAGGCCTGTTGATCGAGACCGACCAGTTCGGCCGCTATCACCTGGAAGGCGTCGCGGGCGGGCCGTGGGAGCGTGGGCGCAACTTCGTGCTCAAGCTCGATCCGGCGACCCTGCCGCCGGGCAGCAAGCTCACCACCGACAACCCGCTGGTGCGCCGCCTGACCCCGGGCGTGCCGGTGCGCTTCGACTTCGGCGTCAAGCTGCCGCCGGGCGAGATCCCCGGTCCGAAGCAGGACGTGGAACTGCGCATCGGCGAGGTGTTCTTCGATGCCGGCAGCGCGGCGGTCAAGCCCGCCTACCTGCCGGCGGTGGAGAACATGGCCGACAAGGTGCGCCAGTACGGCGGCGGCGAGATCGTCATCACCGCCAACGGCGACAGCGAGGCGCTGGCGATGGATCGCGCCCTGGCCGTGCGCAAGTCGCTGGAGTCGCTGTTGGCGCCGGAGCAGATCAAGGCGCTGCAGATCAGCGTGCGCACCGACGCCCAGGACCCGAAGACGATGGTGGTGGGCTTCGCCGAATGGCCCAAGCTCGGCGAAGTGCTGTTCGATACCGACAAATCCACGGTCAAGCCGAAATACCTGCCGCTGTTGAAGAAGATCGCGGCCGCGCTGGAGGACTTGAAGGGGAACCGTGTGGTCGTCGTCGGCCACACCGACAAGCGCGCTTCCGATGCCTACAACATCGCCTTGGGCATGCGTCGGGCGAAGGCGGTCTACGACGCCATCGCCGCCCACGCCAGTCCCGAGGTGCGCAAGGCCCTGCGCGTGGATGCCAGCAACGATCCGGACGCCCCCGCCGGCAAGAGCGAGAAATGAAGGGCGCCACCATGAAGATGAAACTGCTCGATTACACCCTGATCGGCATCCTGGCCGGTCTGTCCCAGGTCGCCGGCGCGCAGCAGGCCGCGTCGGCCGCGGCCACGCCCGCGTCGTCGCCCGATTCCGCGCAAGCGCCGGCGCCCGCGTCGCAAACGGCCGGCGCGCCGCCGCTGAACTGCGGCGACGCCGGTTGCGACAGCGGCGAAGGCGTGCTGTTCGAACTGCGCACGCGCGGCAAGCGCCAGCCCGAGACGGTCGGTACCAGCGACCGTTCCTCGTCCGAGGCGTTGCAGCCCGATCGCCGCGTGACCATCGAGGCGGAAGTGCCGCGTTCTCAATGGAAGGGCGAACTGCAGCCCGGCCAGGCCGTCGTGGTCGGCAAATGGTCGCTGCAACTGCCCGGCGGCGGCGTGGTGTGGGCGACCGAGGACCCCAACCTCGGCCAGCCGCGCATGGCCGTGTCGGCGCCGTCGCTGCTCGGGTTCGAGAACGGCCGCATCGTCAAGCCGGTGCGCTTTTACGCCTACAACAACTATTCGGCCTTCATCCAGCGCTCGGAAGTGCTGCTGTACCGCGCGACCGACACCGATCTGGTCACGCCGATCGCCAAGGTCGAGCTGCCCAACGCGGCCGTCGCCGACACCGAATGGAACGGCGAACTCGACCCGAACCTGCACCTGCGTCCCGGCGACGAACTGGTGTACATCGTGCGTGCCTACGGCGCGGACGGCAGTTTCGACGAAACCCATCCGCGCCGGCTGCAACTGGTCAGCCCGAACGAGGCCGAGAACGGCGCGCGGCTGCTGCGCGATCAGGTGCAGAAGTCGCAAGGCGCGGCGTTCAGCGTCGAGGAAGCCGAGCAGCGCAGCCAGGTCGACCGGGTGTTCGGCCAGGACAGCCTGCGCCAACAGAACATCGCCATCTACGGCTCGCGCATCCGCATCCAGGGGCGCAACATCCCCGAGCGCGAATCGATCAAGATCAACGGCCAATCGCACCCGATCGACCTGGAGCGCAAGTTCGTCGCCGAGTACCTGGTGCCGGTGGGACAGCATCGCTTCGACGTCGAAGTCAGCGGCGGGCAGGGGGCGAGCACGCACCAGGCGCTCGATGTCGACGTCAGCGGGCGTTACCTGTTCGCCGTCGGTCTGGCCGACGTCACCGCGTACAAGGGCAGCACCAGCGGCTCGATCGAGACCGTGGCCAACGACAAGCGCCTGGCCGACGACAGCCTGGTGGTGGACGGGCGGCTGGCGTTCTATCTGAAGGGCAAGTATCGCGGCAAGTATTTGGTCACCGCCCAGGCCGACACCCAGGAACGCGAGGTCTCCGAACTGTTCAACGGCTTCTGGGACGCCGACCCGCAGGACGTGTTCCGCCGCCTGGATCCGGACCAGTACTACCCGGTCTACGGCGACGATTCGACGACCTACCGCGACGTCGACACCATGGGCCGGCTGTACCTGCGCGTGGACTGGGACAAGAACCAGGCGCTGTGGGGCAACTTCAACACCGGCCTCACCGGCACCGAGTACGCCCAGTACAACCGCTCGCTGTACGGCGGCGCGCTGAGTTGGCGCAGCCGGCGCAGCACCGCGCTCGGCGAGCCGGGCAGCGAACTGCGCGTGTTCGGCTCGCAGGCGCAGACCGCGCCGGGCCACACCGAACTGCTCGGCACCAACGGCAGCCTGTACTACCTCAAGCACGGCGACCTGCTGCCGGGCTCGGACAAGCTCGCGGTGGAAGTGCGCGACCGCACCACCGGGCGGGTGCAGAGCCGGGTCGAGCTGGTGCGCGGTGCCGACTACGAGATCGACGAACTGCAGGGCCGGGTGCTGTTGACCCGGCGGCTGGACCAGATCAGCCGGCAGGACGCGCCCAGCTTGACCCGCGACACGCCGCTCGACGGTTTCGACCAGGTGCTGCTGGCGGATTACGAATATGTGCCGACCGGCTTCGACCCGGACGATACCACGCTCGGCTTCCGCGGCAAGCACTGGTTCGGCGAACACCTGGCCGTGGGCGGCACCTGGATCGACGAGAACCGCTCCGGCGAGGACTACGCGCTGCAAGGCGCCGACGTCACCCTGCAAGCCGGTCGCGGCACCTTCCTCAAGGTCGAGAACAGCCGCACCCAGGCCACCAGCGCGCCGATCTTCTATTCCGACAACGGCGGCCTGAGCTTCTCCGAACTCAACTCCGGCTTGCAGGACCGTCGCGGCCGCGCGCGTTCGGTCGAAGCGCGCGCGAACTTCAAGGAACTGGGCTGGAGCGACGGCGAATGGACCGCCGGCGCGTGGTGGCGCAAGGTCGACAAGGGCTATTCGATCGCCCGCTACGACACCAACGAAGCGGTCGAGGAACGCGGCGCCGAGGTCTACGGCGAGCTCACGCCGGCGGTGCGCCTGTTCGCGCGCTACAGCGTGGCCGAACGCGGCCAGCAGTCGCTGACCCAGGCGCAGGCCTCGGCCGAGTGGCGGCTCAACGACGAGTCCACCCTCAGCGCCGAAGTGCGCCGGGCGCAGGAAGACCGCGCCAACGGCCTGGACGCCGACGGCGTGCTGGCCGCGCTGCAGTACAAGCAGCGCATCGGCACCCAGCTGGAGCTGTTCGCGACCGTGCAGAAGACCGTCGACGACGACGATGGCCGCTACGCCGACAACGACTTGGTCACGGTCGGCGGCAAGTACCTGTTCGGCGAATTGTCCAGCGTCGGCGCCGAGATCAGCAGCGGCGACCGCGGCGATGCGGCCAAGCTCGATGCCGAGTACCGGCTGACCCCGGACCACTCGATCTACGGCGCCTACACCTATTCCACCGACACCAGCGACTACGACCCGCTGTTCGACGACCGCCTCAACACCGGCTGGACCCTGGGCCAGCGCTGGCGCCTGTCGAACCAGGTCAACCTGTTCAACGAGAGCGTGTTCCTCAAGGCGCCGAACCAGTCGGGCCTGGGGCATACCTTCGGCATGGACTTCTACCCGGGCGAGGGCTGGAACCTCGGCTTCGCCCTGACCAAGTCCACGCTCGAGCGCGAGGCCGAGCTCGGCAACGTCCAGCGTCGCGGCGCCAGCCTCACCGGCGGGCGCAGTTCGCTCGACACGCAGTGGCAGAGCAAGCTGGAATGGCGCCGCGACAGCGGCGCCGAGCAGCGCGAACAGTGGACCAGCACCAACCGTTTCCTGCACAAGTTCGACGACAGCTTCCGCATCGCCGGGCGGCTGAACTACTCGCAGACCCGGGACAAGCTCAACGTCCAGGCCGGCGCCAAGTTCGTCGAAGGCAACGTCGGCTTTGCCTGGCGGCCCTACAACAGCACCCGCTGGGCGCTGCTGGGCAAGTACACCTATCTGTACGACGTGTCTTCGCTGCAACAGGTCGGCCCGGACATCGCCACCTACGATCAGCGCACCCAGGTGCTTTCGTTCGAAGGCGTGTACAACCCGAATCAGCGCTGGGAATTCGCCGGCAAGCTGGCGCGACGCGAGGGCGAAGTACGCTTCGGCCGGCTGGAGGGCGAGTGGGCGGACTCGGCGACGACCTTCGGCGCGGTGCAGGCGCGCTACCGCGTGCGCGAGGTCTGGCACGGTCTGGCCGAGTACCGCTGGCTGGACGTGCGCGACGGCGGCACCCGCACCGGCCTGTTGCTCGGGGTGGATCGCGACCTCGGCAAGAACTTCCGCGTCGGCGTGGGCTACAACTTCACCGAGTTCAGCGACGACCTCACCAACTTCGACTACGACCACCGCGGGTGGTTCCTCAACATGGTCGGCAGTTACTGAGGCGGTCCCGATGCGCGGCCTTGGCCGCGCATCGGGACGCGCGGATCGACGCGCGGATCGACGCGCGGATCGACGCGCGGATCGACGCGCGGATCGACGCGCGGATCGACGCGCGGATCGACGCGCGGATCGACGCGCGGATCGACGCGCGGATCGACGCGCAGATCGACGAGCCGAAGGCACTGTCTGTGGCGCGGGGAATTCGCGCGGTCGCGGCTTGTTACGGCCCTGCCTGTAAGGTGGAAACAGGACTGCTCGTCGATTGGTGTGCGAGAGGCGCGAGTCCGATCGGGCGCCCGCGGCAAGAGCGCCGCAACCCGGAGCTAACGCAGCAGAAGGCCCGCGAGCGGGCGAGTCCAACGCAGAGCATGGGATGTGAGGCGTCGCCGCGCAGGTGCGGTGGGTCGCGGCCGTACAGAAGCCAGGCCCGCGCTCTTTCTTCGCGCGAAGCCTGGGCGCCTCAGCGCTGCGCGTCCTCGGCCGTCAGCGTTTCGACGTCCGCATAGGCCGCGCGCAAAGGCGCGGCGATGATCGCGGCCGGGCCGACCACGGTGACGCTGCTGGACTGCGGCGCGAACCAGCGCTGGGCCGCCTGTTGGACCTGTTCGGCCGCAACGCGTTTGATCGCGTCGGGATAGTCGCGCAACTGCTCGGTCGGAACGCCCTGGGCGACGAAGCCCGCCAGGGTCGCCGCGAGTCCCGCGCGCGTGCCGAGCCGGCGCTCGTAGTCGCCGACGACCAGCCGCTTGCGCGCGTCGAGTTCGGCCGGCGCGAGCGGTTCGGCGCCGAGATGGCGCAGTTCGGCCTGGATCAGCGTGGCGACCTGGGCGGCGGATTCGGGCCGGGTCAGGGTGGCGGCATAGAACAGCCCCGGCGTGCGGGTCTGGCTGAGCAGGCTGCCGGCGTCGTAGGTCAGTCCGCGCCGGTAGCGCAATTCGGTGTTGAGCCGCGACGAGCCGCCGGCGCCGAGCGCGGCGTTGGCAACCGCGGCGGCGGGCCAGTCCGGATCGCCGCGCGCCGGGCCGGGGCGGGCGACGATGACCGCCGCTTGCGAGGCGTCGGGGCGGTCGATCAGGCGCGTGTGCGGCGGCGGAAGGGCGTCCGTATTAGCCGGCGATATCCGAGCGTCGGACAGCGTCGTCGCGCGCGCGTCGGCGACGGCCGCGCCGGGAGCGGATGCATTGGCCGCGGGCTGTTTCGCGACCGTCGCGTCGTTGTTGCGTGCGTTTTTCGAAATTGCATGCGCGCCAGACGCATCCGCGGCGGTCGTCTCCGCAGCCTGCGCGATCATGGCGGACGTGCCCGCGCCCGACCGGTTCGAATCGGATGCGCCCGCGACGCAGTCGTCGGTGTCGATAGCGCCCGCGCCGACCGCATTCGCCACGGCAGCGCCCGCGATCCGCCGGCCCGCGGCAGATGCGTTGGCCGCAAGCGCGGCGGTCGCGCCGGTGTCGCGCCAATCGCCGAAGGCCGCTTCGGCCAGCGCCTTGGCCCGCGCCATGTCGATATCGCCGACGACGATCAATGCGGCGCGTTCGGGCCGCCACGCGCACGCGTGCGCCGCGCGTGCGTCCTCGACGGTCGCCACGCGCAAGCCGGTCGCGTCGCCGCCGGCCGGGCGGCCGTAGCCGCTCGCGCCGAACACGCTGCGTGCGGCGACGCGGCGGGCCAGCGCCATCGGTTCCTGCAGCGCGCCGTCGAGGCTGTCGAGGGCGCGCTCGCGCACCGTCTCGAACGCGTCCGGGGCGAACGCGGGGCGGCGCACGAGGTCGGCGAGCAGTTCCAGCGCCGGCGCCAGCGACGCGCGGTCGATGCTGAGTTCGTAGCTGGCCGCGTCCACGCCGACTCCGCCGCCGAGACTCGCGCCCAGCGCTTCGGCGTCGGCGACGATGCGCTGCGCCGGGCGCGTCGTCGTGCCCTGCAGCGCCCATTGCCGGGCCAGCGCGGCGACGCCGGCGCGGCCGCGCGGATCGGCGGCGCTGCCGGCCGGCGCGGTCAGCGCCAGCGCCACCAGCGGCGATCCGCGGCGCTCGGCGAGGATCACGCGCAGGCCGTTGTCCAGGCGCAGTTCGCGCGCGCTCGGCCGCGCCGCGTTCGTCACCGTGGTAGGCGCGGGCAACGGCACGCGCTCGGATTCGGGCGCGGTGGCGACGACCGGGAGCTCGGACGGGATCGCCAGCGCGTTCTCGACCACGCTCGCGGCCACCGCGACCGGATCGGCGCGGCCGTCCGCCGCCGCGGTTTCGGGCAGGCCGCGCAGCCACGCGGCGCGCTCGGGACGCAGGTAAGCGCGGGCGACGCGCTGCACGTCGGCCGCGCTGACCGCGGCCAGCGCGCGCCATTGGCGTTGGTCGGCCGCGGCGTCGCCGGCCACGGCCAGCGCGCGGCCCAGGGCCAGGGCGCGGCCGTCCGGCGTTTCGCGCTGGCGCAGCGCGGCGGCGAGCAGCAGGCGCTTGGCGCGCAGCAGTTCCGCGGCCGCGACCGGACGCGCGCGCAGGTCGTCGATCTGCGCGGCCAACGCGGCTTCGCCCGCGGCCGGATCGGCATCGCCGGCGAGGATCGCGTAGATCGCCAGGTAACCGCCGTAACGGCGGCGTTCGAACAGGCTGGACGCGGCCTGCGCGTGGCCGGCCTGGACCAGGCGCGTATCGAGGCGCGAGCCGGCGCCGCGGGACACGATCGCGTCGAGCGCCATCAGCGCCGGGGTGTCGGGGTGCGCGTCCGGCGGCAACGCGAACGAAGCCACTACCGCCGGCAGCGGCGTGCCCGGCGCGTGCACGCTGCGCCGCAGCGGCGCCCGGCGCGCCGGTTCGGCGGTGGCTGCGAGCCTCGGCAGCGGCTGCGCGGGGCGCGCGATCGGGCCGAAGTAGCGATCGACCCAGCGCTGCAGCTGCGCCGGATCGAAGCGCCCGGACACGATCAACGCCGCGTTGTCGGGACGGTAGTAGGCGGCGCGGAACGCGCGCACCTCCGCCAGGGTGATCCGGTCGAGGTCTTCGGGCCGGCCGATCGCCGGGCGCGCGTACGGCAGGCGCGCGTACGAGGCCGCCGGCAGGTCGGCCTGGACCAACCGGCCGAAGTCCTGCGATTGCAGGCGGGTGCGGATTTCCTCCTTGACCACCTCGCGCTCGGACGCGAGCGTGGCGGCGTCGACGACCAGCGCGCCCATCCGCTCGGCCTCGGCGAACAGGATCCGCTCCAGGTACGCGGGCGGCACGGTCTCGTAATAGCGCGTGTAGTCGTCTTCGGTGGACGCGTCGTCGCTGCCGCCGATTTCCTCGGCGAGCGTGGCGAAGCGGCCCGCGGGCAGGTTGCGGGTGGCCTTGAACATCAGGTGTTCGAGCAGGTGGGCGAGGCCGGCGCGATCCTTGGGATCGTCGCGGCCGCCGACGCCGTACCACAGGTTCACCGCGACCTCGCCCGCGTCCGGATCGGGCAGGGCGTAGACGCGCAGACCGTTGCCCAGGGTGCGCTCGGTGTAGGCCAGCGGCGGCACTGCGATGCCCGCGTCGGCAGCCGGCTCGGCCGCCGAGGGCGCAGGCGCGTGCGATGCCGCCGCCGGCGCGAGCGCCAGCACGGCCAGTGCGGCGAGCGCGGCAGGTACGAGCGAACGGCGCAGGCGCATCCGGCACAACCTAGACAGGGACGGAGACTGGAGCTTACTCAAGCTTCGGGCCGGCGCCGGGACTGCCATGAGTCACGGTCCGCAACTTCGCTGCCCGGCCTTGCCAGCGCGCCGCCGCGGGCGTACGGACGCGCTGCGCGCTTGTGTAAGCTCGGGCTGAGCCCCCGGCGGCGCCGCGTGCAGGCCGCGCCGCGCGCCGCCCTTATCGACGGACCGCCCATGCCCCCCGAATCGCTTCCCACCCCGCCCCTGGACTGGCGTACCAAACTCGCTCATCCCGACGCCGCCGCGCCGCCGGGCTTCCGCTCGCTCGTCACCCCGGTCTACCGCGGCTCGACCACCGTATTCGCCAGCGCCGCGCACGTGCACGACCACTGGGACCGGCGCGAAACCCCTTACACCTACGGCCTGTACGGCACCCCGACCACGCTGGAGCTGGCCGCGCGCATCGCCGAGCTGGAAGGCGGCGGCCTGACCTTCATCGCCCCGGGCGGCCAGGCCGCGATCGCCCTGGTCGACCTGGCCGTGCTCAAGGCCGGCGGCCATGTGCTGATCCCCGACTGCATCTACGGCCCGCACCGCGAGTTCTCCGACCGCTGGCTGAGCCGCTGGAACATCCGCGCCGAGTACTACGACCCGATGATCGGCGCCGGCATCGCCGCGCTGCTGCGCCCGCAGACCCAGTTGGTGTGGTGCGAGAGCCCGGGCTCGGTGACGATGGAAGTGCAGGACGTGCCGGCCATCGCCGCCGCCGCCCACGCCGCCGGCGTGCCGGTGGCGCTGGACAACACCTATGCGGCCGGCGTGTTCTTCGACGCCTTCGGCCACGGCGCCGACATCGCGGTGCAGGCGCTGACCAAATACATCGGCGGCCACAGTGACCTGTTGCTGGGTTCGGTCACCGTGCGCGACGAGGCGCTGTACCGCGCGCTCGGCGACGCCCAGCAACTGTTCGGCATGGGCGTCTCGCCCGACGATTGCAGCCTGGCGCTGCGCGGCCTGCAGACCCTGGGCGTGCGCCTGGACCACCTGCAGCGCAGCACGCTCGAGGTTGCGCAGTGGCTGCAGGCGCAGCCGCGAGTCGCGCGCGTGCGTCATCCGGCGTTGCCGGGCAGCCCCGGGCACGAGATTTGGAAGCGCGACTTCACCGGCTCGGCCAGCGTGTTCTCGGTCGAGTTCGACGCCGCGCTGGCGCAGGACGACCTGGTCGCCTTCATCGACCGCCTGCGCCTGTTCAAGATCGGCTACAGCTGGGGCGGCACCACCAGCCTGGTGGTGCCGCAGTTCTCGCTGCACCGCGACCTGCCGCGGGCCGGCCGCAATCTGGTGCGCTTCAACATCGGCCTGGAGCGCAGCGACGACCTGATCGAGGACCTGCGCGCCTCGCTGGCGCGCCTGCCGGGCTGAGCGCCGGCGCGCGGGCGTGCGCGAAACCACGAAGCAGCGCACGTTCGCAATGCGACACCGTCCCGGCCGGCGCAGCTGTGGCGTCGGCCGGCGCGCCTAACATCGCAGGACCGGCGCCGTGCGGCGCCGGCGGGCCCGGGCCCGACCATTGGCGATGCGAAGGAGAGCCACGATGAAGAAGCAAGGGACGATGCAGGCGAGGACGCTGGCGGCGTTCGCCGCGTTCGTGTTCGGCAGCGCGGCGGCGATGAGCGCCGGCGCCAACAGCTACGACTGCCAGCTGTGCTGGGACAATTACCACCGCTGCAAGAACACGCCGGAGTTCTGCGACGGGCAGTTGCAGGAATGCCTGCTGCGCGGCGACGGCAAGTACCCCTGTCCGCCGGCCTGAGCCGGGGCTGAGCCAGCCGGGCCGACGCGGCGATGCGCGGCCCGGCCGGCGCGTCGCGGCAGGAATTCGCGCGTATCGGTTCCGGCGCGGCGCGTGCGGCGCATTCCGAACAACAAGACCGGCGTGGGCGCGATATCGGGCGGACGACCTGCTGCCGCCGCGCGTGCCCGGCGGCGCAACGTCCGCGGCGGAGGCAGCGCGAACGCGCTTGCGGCGGCGCGCACCGCCGGAAAGTCGCAACAGTTTGTAACGAGTTTTCCATGATGTGCGTTCGCGCACGCGATTGCGTGCGCGGCGAAGCCGGGCGGGGCCTTCATACGGCGAACGCAACGTGGAAATGCGGATTTTGAGTGTATTTCGTGAGTATTAAGTGCTCAAAAAATCAGCTAATTAGCCTGTAAAAACGTAAAAAACATGATTCCCCGTATCAAAAAATGCAGGCCGCATAGGGAGAACGGCTATCGTGTGCGTTTGTTCAATTCCATACGCCACGTTCTCCCGGAGCGACCGATGAAGCACCAACGCATGACCCTGAGCCTGGAAGCGGGCGAGATGGCCGAACTCGAACAGATGGCCAAGCGCGGCAACTCCAACAAGACCGAGGTGATCCGGCGCGCGGTGCGCATCCACATGCTGCTGGAGCAGATGCGCAGCGAAGGCAAGGAACTGCACGTGCAGGACCAGCCGGATTCGCGCCAACTGGAGCGGCTGGTTTTCATCTGAGTCGCGCGGCCTGCGCAACCAGCGCGTGTTTCGATCGCGGTCGAGCCACGCAAGCGTCGGTAGCGCATAGCGACGCGACGGTTCGCCGCAACGGCCGCCGCCGTATCACGGCCGCGAGCCGCGCGTCTTGATCCGGATCAAGGCGTGCGCATGCCAGACCATGCGTACGCGCTCGCGCTACGCCGCAGCGCAGGCGACCGGCCGCGCTATTGCCGCTGCCTGCGAATCGTTCCATGCTTTCTGTGCCTTTCTTCCATAGCTGCCGTGCCAGTGAGCGCGATGCCTCCCAAATCCAGCGACGCCGTCGCGGCCGCGCAGCCGCGGCTGCTGCTGGTCGACGACGACGCCGACATCCTCGCCCTGCTGGTGCGTTACCTCGGCGCCAACGGTTGCAAGACCGCGACCGCCGCCAGCGCGGCGCAGGCGCGCGCGACCGTGGCCGCGGGCGGGATCGATCTGGTGCTGCTGGACCTGGGCCTGCCCGACGAGGACGGCCTGTCGCTGCTGCGCCACCTGCAGACCCAATGGCGCGGGCCGGTGATCGTGGTCAGCGGGCGCGGCGAAGCGGTCGATCGCGTGGTCGGGCTGGAACTGGGCGCCGACGACTACGTGGCCAAGCCGTTCGACCTGCGCGAACTGCTGGCGCGGGTGCGTTCGGTATTGCGCCGCGCCGCCGCGCCGGCGCCCGCGGCCGAATGCCTGGCGTTCGAAGGCTTTCGCCTGGACCTGTCGGCGCGCCGGCTGACCGACGCGACCGGCACCGAGATCGCGCTGACCACCGGCGAGTTCCAACTGTTGCGCGCGCTGCTGCAGCGGCCGCAGCAGGTGCTCAGCCGCGACGAACTCATGACCGCGCTGCACGGCCGCGAGGCCGGGCCGTACGACCGCACCATCGACGTCGCCATCGGCCGGCTGCGGCGCAAGATCGAGGCCGATCCGGCCGCGCCGGGCCTGATCAAGGCGGTGCGCGGCGCCGGCTACCTGTTCGCCGCCGCGGTCAGCGCGCGATGAGCGCGCGCGCGTCCTTCGCCGACCTGTTCGAGGCGGTGCCCGACGCGCTGCTGCTGGTCGACGGCGAGGGCCGCATCGTCCAGGCCAACGCCCAGGCCGAACGCTTGTTCGGCTACGCGCCCGGCGCATTGTTGCGGCTGCCGGTCGAGGCGTTGATCCCGGCCGCCGCGCGCGAGCGCCACCGTCGCTATCGCGAGCACTACATGGCCAAGCCGCACGTGCGGCCGATGGGCGTGACCGGGCAAAGCCTGATCGGGCTGCGCCCGGACGGCACCCAGTTCCCGGTCGAGATCGCGCTGAGCCCGATGGGCGGCGAACACGGGCCGCGCTATCTGGCCTCGGTGCGCGACATCTCCGAGACCCAGCGCGCGCGCCAGGCGCTGGTGCGCGCGCGCTACGACGCCTTGGCCGCGCGCATCGGCCAACTGGCGCTGGAAGCGCAGGACGAATCGGGCGTGGTCGACGCGCTGCCGCGATTGCTGGCCGCCGCGCTGGACATCGCCACGGTGGCGGTGCTGTTCGTATCCGGCGACCGCCAGAGCGTGGAAGTGCGCGCCAGCGTCGGCCTCGACGAAGGCGACGCGGTGGCGCCGGGCCTGGACGAGGCTTTGTTGCTGGCGCAGATCGGTGCCGGCGAAACCGTGCTGGCGGAGGACCTCGCCACCGCCGCCGCGGCGCGCTTCGCCCTGCCCGCGAGCGCCGGCAGCGGCGTGCTGGTGCCGCTGCTCGACCGCGGCCGGCCGATGGGCGCGCTGCTGGCGCTGGCGCCGCAGCCGCGCCACTTCGACCATGATGCGCTGCACCTGTTGCGCTCGGTCGCCAATCTCGCCGCCGCGTTCGTGCAGCGCCGCCGCACCGAGGAGCAGCTGGCGCATTCGCAACGGCTGGACGCGATCGGTCAGCTCACCGGCGGCATCGCCCACGATTTCAACAACCTGCTCACGGTGATGTCCGGCAGCCTGCAGTTGCTGGAAATGGAATGCGCGGACAAGCCCGAGGCCGGCGAGCTGATCGCCAGCGCGCTGCGTTCGGTCGGGCGCGGCGCCGAGCTGACCGGCAAGCTGCTGGCGTTCGCCCGGCGTCAACGCCTGAGCCCGCGCGCGGTCGATGTATCGGCGCTGTTGGGCGATGTCGAGAGCATGCTCAAGCGCACGCTCGGCGACAGCGTGCATCTGCATGTGGAATGCGGCGCCGGGCTGCCGCCGGCGTACGCCGATCCGGGGCAACTGGAGGCGGCGCTGCTGAACTTGGCCTTGAACGCGCGCGATGCGATGCCGCGCGGCGGCGAGATCGCGATCGAGGCCGGCGCTCATCGGGTCGCCGCCGAACGCAGCGCCGGCGACGGCGAGGCGGAACTGGCGGCCGGCGACTACCTGCGCCTGGCGGTGGCCGACACCGGCCGCGGCATGGCGCCGGAAACCCTGGCACGGGCGATGGAGCCGTTCTTCACCACCAAGGAAGCCGGGCGCGGCAGCGGCCTGGGCCTGAGCATGGTGTACGGCTTCGCCAAGCAGAGCGGCGGGCACCTGCGCATCGACAGCGCGCTGGGCTATGGCACCCGGGTGGAACTGTTCCTGCCCGTCGCGCGCGCGCGCGCCGAGGCGCCGGCACCGGCCGCCGGCGCGCACGCGAGCGGTCGCGGCGAGACCGTGCTGGTGGTCGAGGACGATGCGGCGGTGCGCGCGATCGCGGTGGCGTTCCTGCGTTCCTGCGGTTATCGCGTGGTCGCGGTCGACAACGCCGCCGAGGCCTTGCGCTATCTCGCCGGCGACGGCGAGGCGGCGGCGATGTTCAGCGACGTGATGCTCGGCGAGGGCATGAACGGCAAGGAGTTGGCGGCGGCGGCGCGGCGGTTGCGCACGGCCTTGCCGGTGGTGCTGACCTCCGGCTACGAAACCCCGGCGGTCGCCGCGGGCGAAAGCTTCGACCTGCTGCGCAAGCCGTACCGGCGAGAACAGGTGGCCGCCGCGATCGCGCGCGCGATCGCGGCCGGCCGCGACGGCGGCTAGCGCAAAGCGCCGCCTGCCTGAGGGAGCGCCTTCAGGCCCGACGCCTTCGGCTCCGATGCGATGCGGTTGGGTTGCGGCCTGATCGAAAAGCGTCGGGGTTGAAGCCCCTCCCGCAAAATTGTTGGGCAGCCTTCGAGTCCTTCGGGCCTTCAGTGCACGCGGCCGCCCGCGGCGAGCAATCCGCTCAGCGCGGCGCGATCGCGCAGGACGATCTCGCGGCCGGCGACTTCGATCAGCCCACGCGCCTGCAGCCGCGACAGCGAACGCGCCACCGTTTCCAGGGTCAGCGAGAGGAAATTGCCGAGTTCGGCGCGGGTCATGCGCAGTTGCAGGCATTCGCCGCTGAAGCCCAGCGCCTGCAGGCGCGCGGCCAGGTCGAACAAGAAGGTCACCACGCGCTGGTCGGCGCCGAGCGTGCCCAGCGCCAGCATCCAGTTCCAATCGCGGCGGATCTCCTGCGCCAGCAGCGCGGTGATGCGCTCCTGGAATTGCGGGCATTCGTTGCGCAGCCGCGCGAACGGGACTTCCCACAGCTCGCCGGTGTCCAGCGCGACCGCGTCGCAGGCGTAGGCGTTCATGTCCAGCGCGTCCAGGCCGAGCAGGTCGCCGCGCATGCGGAAGCCGGTGATCTTCTCGCGCCCGTCTTCGCTGACCAGCGCGGTCTTGAAGAAACCCGCGTGGACCAGGTACAGCGCGGTGCGCGGCTGGCCGGCGCGGAACACGTGCTGCTTGGCGCGCACGCGCCGGCGCTGCAGCGGCAGGCCCAGGCGCGGCAACTCGCGTTGCAGCCACGATTCCAGCGCGGCGTCGCCGGCCTGCGATGCCGCGGCGCAACCGGCGTCGGCGAACTCTGCATCGGCGAAGTCGGCGGCGTGGCCGGTTTCGGCGGGGACGGTGCGGTCGAGCAGCATGGCGGCGGTTCCGGTTCGGCGTGTGGGCTGCGCGCAGGCTAGGCGCGCGGCCGCGCGCGGCGATGCGGAGGCGGTAACCGGCGGTAACGGTTTGTAACGCCGACGCCGGCGCGCGGAGTTGATCCCGATCAACAACGCCTTGCGAACCGCGTGCACAGTGACTGCGAGCGGGCGCGTCCCGCGTCCGCCGGACCCGCGCCCCGTGACCCGCCTGACCCGATTCACCGATCCGCACGCCGTCGACCTGTGGGACACCCGGTTCCGCTGGCGCAGCGGCGAGCGCCTGCGCGACCGCACGGTCGACGCCACCTGGCAGCGGGTGGCGTCGACGTTGGCGGCGGTCGGCGGCGACAGCGGTTACTGGTGCAGCCGCTACGTCGCCGCGTTCGGCGCCTGGCAGGTTCTGCCCGATCCGCGCCTGCTGCGCCGCGCCGGCACCGATCGCGCGATGCCGCCGCTGCGCGCGCCGCGCGCCGCGCTCAACGCCGGCGCGTTCGTGCTCGACGCCGGCAGCGCGCGCGCGCGCTTCGATCACGACCGCTTCGCCATCGCCGCGGCGCTGGCGGTGCGCATGCTCGACGATGCCGCGGTGGCGTTCGGCGCCGACAGCGGCCGCCTGCGTGTGGAAGTGGGCGTGATCGGCCTGGCCGATGCGTTGGCGCGGATGGGCGTGGACTACCTGGGCGACGCGGCGCCGGCGCAAACGCAGGCGATCGCCCGTTCGCTGGCGCTGGGCTGCCTGCAAGGCGCCGGGCGGCTGTCGCGCGAGCGCGGCGCGCGCGCGGGCGACGACGAGTTGGCCGCGGCATGGACCGCCCGCGAAGTGCCGGCAGCCCTGGCCGAAGCGGTCTCCGCCAATCGCCGCCACGCCCGCCTGACCCGGGTGCGGCCGCAGCCGGCGTTGGCGCGGCTGGCCAACGGTGCCAGCGACGGCATCGAGCCGGCGCGCGGCGCGGCCGAACCTGGCCCGCTGCGCGCAGCCAGGACGCGGATAGCCGCGGCGATGCAGCCATGGATCGACGCGCCGGTGCGGACGCGGTCGTAAGACTCTGCGGCCCGTGTAGGAGCGGTGCGAGCGGCGAGCGCGACACTGCGTTTGCGGCGGAAGCTTCGTTTCGTCGTCGTGTGGCCAGCCGGGTGGTGTTGGTCTCGGCGTAGCCGCGGTGGCGCGGTCGCGACTTGCGTCGCTCCTACAGGAGGTGGCCGCGGCATCGGTACCGTCCTGTAGGAGCGACGCAAGTCGCGACCGCGAGACTGCGCTTGCGGTGGAAGCGTTGTTTCGTCGTCGTGTGGCCGCTCGGATGGAAGCGAACGCCTCCGACGCGGCCTCAGTGTCCGAAGAACACCGGCAGTTGCGCCGACAGCAGCAGTTCCCGGGTCACTCCGCCCAACACCCATTCGCGCAGGCGCGAATGGCCGTAGCCGCCGGCGACCAGCAGTTGCACGCCGCTGCGTTCGGCGTAGTCGAGCAGCACTTCGGCGACGCTGTGCTCGCCCGCGCGCAGGTTGACCAGGTCGGTGGGGATGCTGTGGCGGACCAGGTGGGCGACCATGCGCCGGGCCGAGTCCAGCGCGGGGTCGTCGTCGCCGCGGCCGATCACCACCAGTTCGACCAGGCCGGCGTCGGCCAGCAGCGGCAGCGCGTCGTGCACGGCGCGCGCGGTCGGGCGCGTGGGTTGCCAGGCGACCATCGCCCGCCGCAGCGGCAGGGTCGGGCCGCTGGCGGGCGGGACCACCAGCACCGGGCGGCCGGATTCGAGCAGCAGCGCGGTGAACCACGCGTGCAGCGCGGCGGCGCCGTCGGCGCGGCCGCCGCTGCCGGCGAGCAGGCACAGGTCGGCGTCGAAGGCTTCGCGCGCCACCGTGTGCGGCGCGTCGGCGTACAGCGCCTCGACCGCGCGCGCGTCCCAGCACACGGTTTCGTCGTCCAGGCGCGCCTTGAGTTCGGCCAGGCGCTGTTGGCCGCGCTCGCGCAGCGCGTCGTACACGCCGCCGCCGGTCGGGTCGGGGACCATGTCCCACGCATGGCTGATCGGCACCGGCAAGTCGACGCTTTCCAGCACCGACAGACGGGCGCTGTGGCGCGCGGCGAGTTTCACCGCCAGGCGCAGCGCGTCGGCTTCGCCGGCGCTGCCGGTCATCGGGATCATCAGGTCCTTGTACATGTGCGTTCTCCGCGGCCGGATCGGCTCCGGCCCGTTGCCGCCTGTCCGCGCGCGCCGGCCCGCGTGGCGCTGGCCTGGGTCGTGCCGGTCCCGGCGCTTGGCCGCCGCCGCCCGTTCATTAGCGCCGGCCGCGCGCGCGCGGTGTTGATCCGGATCAAGCCGCGGCGGTGACCGGCGGCGGCGTTCGCCGCGCGCGGGCGCGAACGCGCGCGGACCGCACGCATAAACGGGGCGGGCGCGGCGGCCTCGCCGGCGCGGCACCGGCCCGATCGGCGGGCGGCTTGACCTGGATCAACACGCCACCGGCTGCGTTCGCGTCGAATGCTCGCAGATTCCCCGGGAGCCGGCCGTGAAAAGTCCGCAAGCGCAGGTCGATGAACGCGGCGCCGCCGCGTCGCCGCCGCGCTGGCGCGCGGCGCTGTTGCGCCGCATCGCGCTGACCATCGCCGCCAAGCTGGCGCTGCTGACGCTGCTGTACCTGCTGTTCTTCTCGCCCTCGCACCGCCCGCCCGTCGATGCCGGCGCGGTCGACCGGCTCCTCCTGCAAGCAAGGTGAACCCCATGCCGGACCTGTACGTCGTCGATCTGTCGCGCCTGCAATTCGCGCTGACAGCGCTGTATCACTTCCTGTTCGTGCCGCTGACCATCGGCCTGGCGCTGATCATGGCGATCATGGAGAGCGTCTACGTGATGAGCGGGCGCGCGATCTGGAAACAGATGACCCGGTTCTGGGGCGTGCTGTTCGGGATCAACTTCGCCATGGGCGTGGCCACCGGCATCACCATGGAATTCCAGTTCGGCACCAACTGGGCCTATTACTCGCATTACGTCGGCGACATCTTCGGCGCGCCGCTGGCGATCGAAGGGCTGATGGCGTTCTTCCTGGAGAGCACCTTCGTCGGCCTGTTCTTCTTCGGCTGGGACCGGCTCAGCAAGCTGCAGCACCTGACCGTGACCTGGCTGACCGCGCTGGGCGCGAACCTGTCGGCGCTGTGGATCCTGATCGCCAACGGCTGGATGCAGAACCCGGTCGGCGCGGAATTCAACTTCCACACCATGCGCATGGAGATCACCGACTTCGCCGCGGTGGTGTTCAACCCGGTCGCCCAGGCCAAGTTCGTGCACACCGTCAGCGCCGGCTACGTCACCGGCGCGATGTTCGTGCTGTCGATCAGCGCCTGGTACCTGTTGCGCGGGCGCAACGTCGAGATCGCCAAGCGTTCGATGGTGGTCGCGGCGAGCTTCGGCCTGGCCTCGGCGCTGTCGGTGGCGGTGCTCGGCGACGAGAGCGGCTACACCGCGTCGGAAAACCAGAAGATGAAGGTCGCCGCGATCGAGGCCGAATGGCGCACCCATCCGGCACCGGCCGCGTTCACCGCGTTCGGCATCCCCGACATGGAAAAGCGCGAGACCGCGCACGCGATCCGCATTCCGTGGGCGCTGGGCCTGATCGCCACGCGTTCGCTCGACGGCGAGGTGGCCGGCATCCACGACCTGGTCGAGGACAACCGCGAACGCATCCGTCGCGGCATCGGCGCCTACCAGGCGCTGCGCGAGCTGCGCGCCGACCGCGACGACGCCGAAAAACAAGCCGCGTTCATGGCCCTGCGCGACGACCTCGGCTTCGGCCTGTTGACCCTGCGCTACACCACTGACCCGGCCAGCGCCGACGAAGCGATCATCGAACGCGCCGCGTGGAGCACGGTGCCGAACGTGCCGGTGCTGTTCTGGTCGTTCCGGATCATGGTCGCGCTGGGGTTCTACTTCATCGTCCTGTTCGCCGCGGCGTTCTGGCTGGCCACGCGCAACCGCCTGGAAACGCGCTGGTTCCTGCGCATCGCGCTGTACAGCCTGCCGCTGCCGTGGGTCGCGGCGGAACTGGGCTGGATCGTGGCCGAGGTCGGCCGCCAGCCCTGGGCGATCGACGGCGTGCTGCCGACCTTCCTCGGCGTCTCGGCGACCAACTCCACCCAGGTGATCGCCAGCCTGGTCGGCTTCGTCGTGCTCTACACCGGATTGGCCGTGGTCGACGCGGTGCTGATGCTGCGCGCGATCCGCTCCGGACCCGACCGGCTGAAGTTCTGGCCCGCCACCCGCACCGCGCCCGCCGCGGACACCGCCTGAGGCCACGACCATGATCGACTACGCACTGTTGCGCGAACTGTGGTGGCTGCTGCTGGGCGTGCTGCTGATCGGCTTCGCCCTCACCGACGGCTACGACCTGGGCCTGGGCGCGATCCTGCGCCTGATCGGCCGCGACGACGTCGAACGGCGCATGGCGCTGGAGGCGATCGAACCGAACTGGGAAGGCAACCAGGTCTGGTTCATCCTCGGCGGCGGCGCGGTGTTCGCGGCGTGGCCGCTGCTGTACGCGGCCTCGTTCTCGGCGTTGTACTTCGCCATGTTCCTGCTACTGGTGGCGCTGATCCTGCGTCCGGTCGGCTTCGCCTTCCGCAACCGTCTGCCGCACGCGCGCTGGCGCGGCGCCTGGGACTGGGCGTTGACCATCGCCGGCGCGGTGCCGTCGCTGGTGTTCGGCGTCGCGTTCGGCAACCTGTTCCTGGGCGTGCCGTTCCACTTCACCGAGCAGCTGCTGCCGGTGTTCGATGGCAGTTTCCTCGGCCTGTTCCATCCGTTCGCGTTGTTGGCGGGCGTGGTGAGCCTGGCGATGCTGGTGATGCACGGCGCCAGCTATGCGGCGATGCGGGTCGAAGACCCGGTCGGCGCGCGCGCGCGGCGCATCGCCCGCATCGCCGCGGCGGCGACGATCGCCGCGTTCGCCGGCGCCGGCGCGTGGCTGCGTTCGCTGCCGGGCACGGCGATAGTGGGCACGTGGAACACCGGCGCGCCGTCGGACCCGCTGGCCAAGCAGGCCATCGCCGTCGACGGCGGCTGGCTGGCGAACTACGCGCTGCAGCCGTGGCTGATCGCGCTGCCGGCGCTGGCGTTCGCGGCGTTGCTGGCGGTGGCGCTGCTGCGTTCGCGCCGCTGGAGCTTCATCGCCAGCGGCGTCGCGGTGGCCTGCATCATCCTCACCGCCGGCGCCTCGCTGTTCCCGTTCCTGATGCCCTCGGCCACCGATCCCGCGCACGGCCTGACCGTGTGGGACGCGTCCTCCAGCCAGCGCACGCTGGGGATCATGCTGGTGGCCGCGGCGATCTTCCTGCCGCTGATCCTGGCCTACACCGCGTGGGCGTTCCGGGTCATGCGCGGCACCATCACCCGCGCCCATGTGCAGGCGCAGGGCGAACACGAAGGAGGTTACTGATGTGGTACTTCGCCTGGATCCTCGGCCTCGCCCTGGCCTGCAGCTTCGGCGTGCTCAACGCGATGTGGTTCGAGATGCGCGAGGACGACGAACAGTCGCGCGCGCAGGCGCGGCGGGGCCGTTGATGGACGTCGCCGACGCCGCCGAGCGCGCCGCGCCCGCCGGCGGCTGGGCGCGCGCGCTGTCGCTGCTGCTGGCCGCGTCGCTGTCGCTGGCGCTGTTGTTCCTGCCGGCCATGCGCGGCGCCGAACTCGGCCCCGGCGCGCACGGCCTGCTGACGCCGCTGGTGGCGGCGATCTGCGCCGGCTTCGTCCACGGCGTCGGTTTCCGCCCGCGGCGAGCCTGGGCGCGCGCGTTGCTGCATCCGGCGCTGCTGTGGCCGCTGATGCTGGGGCTGGCCGCGCTGTGGACGCGCAGCCTGCTGTAGCGCCTCAGCGCTGGGCGGTGGCGAGCTTGGCCGCGAGCCCGGCGAACACCGCCGCGGCGGCGCGGTTCATCCAGCGCTGGGCGCGCTGCGAACGCGCGAAGCGCTGGCCGACCGCGCCCGCGCTCAGCGCCAGCGCGCCGAACACCAGCGCGGTGGCGAGGATGAACGTCGCGCCCAGCGCCAACATCTGCAGGGTCACCGAGCCGGCCTGCTTGTCGACGAACTGCGGCAGGAACGCGAGGAAGAAGATCGAGACCTTGGGGTTGCTGACGTTCATGACGATGCCGCGCAGGTACAGCCTGCCGGCGTCGCCGCGCGCGCCTGCGCCTGCGTCGATCGTCATCGTCGGGGCGCGCAGCGACTGCCAGGCCAGGTACAGCAGATAGGCCGCGCCGGCGTACTTGAGCAGGTCGAAGGCCAGCCGCGAGCGCTCGAACAACGCCGCCACGCCGAGCGCCACCGCGGCGGTGTGGACCAGCAGGCCGCTGCACAGCCCCAGCACCACCCACAACCCGGCGCGCTTGCCGCGCAGCGCGGACTGGGTCAGCACGAAGACGTTGTCCGGGCCCGGCACCACGGCCAGGAACAGCGCGGTGGCGAAGAAGGCGGCGAGGGTCTGCGGGTCCATGGGCGGCTCCAGGGCGGGGGTTTCATTGGAGGCGAGGGCGGGGCGGCGCGCAAGCGGCGCGCATCGCTTCGGTCGCTGCCTGTAGGAGCGGCGCAAGCCGCGACCGCGCGACCGCCCGCGCCGGCGCGGGCCTGTCTCGCGCGTGCGGCTTCGAACCGGGATCGCGGGTCGCGCCGGCGGGCGCTGTGGCGCGGTCGCGGCTTGCGCCGCTCCTACAGGGGCTTCCGGCCGCTTCATCGCGCGTTGGCCGCATTTCGTCGCCGCGGATCGCGGACCGGTCGCAGACCCGGGCGCGCGGCGGCGCGGCGGGCGAGGCTGGCGTCTTTCCGCGAAAGGAGTCCGCCGATGAATCCGTCCCGCCCCCTGCGTCCCCTCCTGGCCGGCGCCGCCCTCGCGGCGGCCCTGGCCGCCGCCGCTCCCGCCATCGCCGCGCCGGCCCAGTCCGCCGCCGCCGATGAAGGGTCGTCGTCCGCGCTCGCCGCCGCGCTGCGCGCCCGCCTCGACGGCGACCGCAGCGGCGCCTGCTGGGCCGCGGCGCTGATCGACGGCGAGCGCGTGCAGCGCGCCTTCGCCTGCGTCGATCCGCGACAGGCCGCGCGCATCGGCCCGGATGCCGCGTTCGAGATCGGCTCGATCAGCAAGACCATGACCGCGGCGCTGCTGGCCGAACTGATCCGCGCCGGCCGCGCCTCGCTCGACGATCCGCTGGCCGATTACCTGCCGGCCGGCGCGCGCGTGCCGGCGTTCGAAGGCCGGCCGATCCGCCTGCGCGACGTGGTCACCCACCGCTCCGGGTTGCCCGCGCTGCCGCCGGGCGTGGCGCTGGACCCGGCCGATCCCTACGCCCGGCTCGACATCGCCACGCTGGTCGGCGCGCTCGCGAAGGTCGAGCTCAGCGCGCCGCCGGGCCGCGACTTCGCCTATTCCAACTACGCGATGATGCTGCTGTCCTACGCGGTCGCGCACCGCGCCGGAACCGACTACGAAACCCTGCTGCGGCAAGGCCTGCTGCAGCCGTTGGGCATGCGCGGCGCCTACGTGGACCGCGCGCCCGAGGGCGTGCGCGCGGTCGCCGGCCGGCTGCCCAACGGCCAGGCCACGCCGGCCTGGCGCTTCGGCGCCGACCTGGCCGGCGTCGGCGGGGTGCGCGCCACCCTCGACGACATGGTCCGCTACGCCCAGGCCGGGCTGGCGCGCGAGGCGGCGCCCGGCGAGGACGCCATCGCCGCCGTGCAGCGGACCCTGCAACCGTTGCCGGGCCAGCCGCCGATGGGGATGAACTGGATGCTGCTGGAACACGGCGGCCGCACCCTGGCCGAACACGCCGGCGGCACCGGCGGCTTCTCGTCCTACCTCGCCCTGGACCGCGCGCGCGGCCGCGCCGTGGTGCTGCTGTCGGACACCTCGCTGAGCGCGACCGGCGGGTTGGCCGGGTTCGGCCGCCATCTGCTCGACCCGGACTTCCCCGCCGAGCGCGCGCGCAAGGCGGCCACGCCGGATGCGGCCGTGCTCGACGGCTTGGCCGGCGACTACTCGCTGGCCGGCTTGCCGACCACGCTGCGCCGGCGCGGCGGCGCGCTGACCGTGCAGGCGCAGGGGCAGCCCGAGTTCGAGTTGGGCTACGACGACCACGGCGATTTCTACCCGCTGCAGTTCGATGCGCTGCTGCGCCCGCTGCGCGGCGCCGATGGCCGCTACGGCTTCGTGTGGAACCAGGGCGGCGGCAGCGTGGCGGCGCAGCGCAGCGCGCCGGCCGCCACGTCGGCGCCCGCCGAAGCCGGATCTTCCAAAGCCGTGCCCTCCAAAGCCGCCTCCGCCAAAGCCGCTCCGGCCCCGGCCACGCAGCGCCTGGGCGATTTCGTCGGCGACTACCCGCTGGCGCCGGGCTTCGTGCTGAGCATCGGCGAACGCGACGGCGCGCTGTACGCGCAGGCCACCGGCCAGGGGGCGCTGCGCCTGATCGCCGACGGCGCCGACCGCTTCCGCACCGAAGGCGTGGACGCGCGGATCGCGTTCGAACGCGGCGGCGATGGCAAGATCGCCGGACTGACCCTGCACCAGAACGGACAAGCGATTCATGCCCCGCGCCGCTGACGCCGCCCCGCCAAGCCTTGCCGGACCCGCGCTCGACCGCGCGCTGCCCGCCGACGTGCAGATCGGCGGGCACCAGGTGTGGGACCGCTACAAGCGCTATCCGGTGTTCAGCCGGCCGTGGCTGCGCGGGCGCAGCGCGATGTTCGCGCTGGTGGCGACGCTGTTCGCCGCCGCCACCGCGGTCGGCGTGTACGTGATGAGCCGTTCCTGGGCCTCGGCGCTGGTCAGCGCGCCGCTGCAGTTCGCGTTCTGGATGGTGGTCACCTCGGCCGGCCCGGCCCTGGCGGTCGCGGCGCGCCATCGCGGCTGGCCGCCGCGGCGCGAGCGCGCGGCGATCTTCGCGGCGATCGCGCTGGGCGTGGTGCTGGCGTTCCTGGCCGATGCGGCGGCCTCGAAGTGGACGGTCGAACTGATGGGCGAGCGGGCGCGCCAGACCGCCGCCCAGGCCTCGGCGCCGCCGCCGCCGGCCTGGCGTTGGCTGTTGGCCGCGCTGTCGCTGGCGCTGGAAGGCCTGCTGTACGCGCTGCTCGGCGGCGCGCTGGCGCTGTACGCCTACCTGAGCGAGGCCTCGCGCTGGCAGGCCAGCCTGGAGCGTCGGCGCTACCTCGCGCTCGACGAGAGCAACCGCCGCACCGAACTGCAGCTGGGCGTGCTGCAGGCCCAGGTCGAGCCGCATTTCCTGTTCAACACCCTGGCCTCGGTGCGCGCGCTGGTGCGGCCCGATCCGCAGCGCGCGGAGGCGACGCTGGACGCCTTGGTCGGCTATCTGCGCGCCACCATCCCCAAGCTGCGCGAAGGCGAGGCGCGGCTGGACGCGGAACTGGGCCAGCAACTCGACATCTGCGCCAGCTATCTCGAAGTGATGCGGCTGCGCACCGACGGCCGGCTCAGCCACGCGGTGCAGGCGCCGGCGGCGGTACGGTTGCTGCCGTGCCCGCCGCTGCTGCTGATTCCGCTGGTGGAGAACGCGGTCAAGCACGGCATCGAACCGCGCAGCGGCCCGGGCCGGATCGAACTGCGCGCGCGCCGCGACGGCGACTGGCTGGAACTGGAAGTCGCCGACGACGGCGTCGGCCTGCGCACCGGCGTCGGCGGCGGCGTGGGCTTGGCCAACGTGCGCGCGCAACTCGCCGCGCGCTTCGGCGAGCCCGCCACGCTGCAGCTGTGCTCGCGCCGCGAGGGCGGCACACTGGCGCGGGTGCGCCTGCCGCTGGAGCGCCCGGCATGAGCGAGCGCATCCTCGCCGTGCTCGCCGAAGACGAAGCGCCGCAGCGGCAGGCGTTGCTGGAGGCGCTGGCGCAGGCGTGGCCCGAACTCGACGTCGCCGCCTGCGAGGACGGCGACGAAGCCTTGCAGGCGGTGCGCGCGCTGCGTCCGCAGGTCGCGTTCCTGGACATCCGCATGCCCGCGGTCGGCGGCCTGGACGTCGCGCGCGAAGCCATCGCCGGCGGCGCGCTGGTGGTGTTCACCACCGCCTACGACGAATACGCGGTGCGCGCGTTCGAAGCCGGCGCCGCCGACTACCTGCTCAAGCCGGTGAGCCGCGAGCGCCTCGATCAAGCGGTGGCGCGCGTGCGCGAGCGCCTGCGCCAGGCCCGCCCGGACGACTGGCGCGCGCGCCTGGATGCGCTGGAGGCGCAGTTGCGGCCGCAGGGCGACCGGTTGATCCGCTGGATCGGCGCCAGCGTCGGCGACAGCGTGCGCATGATCGGCATCGACGAAGTCGTGTACTTCCAGGCCCAGGAGAAATACGTGCGGGTGGTGACCGGCGACGGCGAAGCGCTGGTGCGCACGCCGGTCAAGGAACTGCTGGCCGGGCTCGACCCGACGCTGTTCTGGCAGGTGCATCGCGGCCTGGTGGTGCGGGTGGCGGCGATCGACCGCGTGCGCCGCAACGAACTGGGCCGGCACGAGCTGAGCTTGAAAGCGCGCGCGGAAATATTGCCGGTGAGCGCGGCGTTCGCGAACCGCTTTCGCGGGATGTAGCGCGCGCGCCGCGACTTCGCGCACAGCTTCGGGCTGAACCGTACAGCCGCGGCGTGAAATCGCGCCAACGCCGCGTTAACGAAACGATGAGGGCGCTGAAGCCGCGCTGCACGGCGATGCGCGTCGGCGCGCGCAGGCGCGCTTCGTCACCGTGCGCCAACCTGCGCTGGGCGAGGATCGATCCACAAGCTTCGGGCCGCATCGGCACCCGCAGCGCACACACGCAGCCAGGAGGATCCCATGCTTCATTACGCCGTCGTGTTCTTCGTCATCGCCCTGATCGCCGCCGTGCTGGGCTTCACCGGCATCGCCGGCGCGGCCAGCAACATCGCCTGGATCCTGTTCGTGGTGTTCGTGGTGCTGGCGATCATCTCGCTGCTGCGCGGCCGTCGTCCGGCGGCGTGACCCAAGCGCGAGTCCTCGCAACCCGATGCGGCGCGCGGCGCCGCCCAGCCGGACCGGTTCGCCGGTCCGGCTTCGTTTTGGGCGCAGGGCCGGTGTGCGCGGTCGTGCTGTTCTGATCGCGTGTTTTATCGCGCGCGCTTGCGTGGCGCGGCGGCTTCGCCGACCGGCGCCGCCAGCGCGGCGCGTATTTGCGGCGCCTGCGCCCGCAGGTGATCCCACAGCCGCGTGGCCACCGGCCCGTGCGCGCGATCGCGCCGGCGCGCGGCGACCAGGCGTTCGCTGCGGCCCGGCAGGTGGCGCCCGGCGATCGACAGCAAGCGGCCGTCGGCGAGTTCGGCGGCGACCAGAAAATGCGGCATATGCCCCCAGGCCAGGCCGTGCGCGATCAGGTCCTTCTTCATCGACTGATCGGCTACCGTGCACTGCGGCGCACCGTCGATGGTGAAGTAGTCCACCGGCGGCGAATGCCGCGCGCTGTCGCGCATCACGCATTGGGTGAGCCCGCGCAGTTGCGCGGGCCGGATCGCGCGGTCGATCGGGAACGGCAGGAAGCCCGGCGCGACCACCGGCACCATCCGTACCTCGCCGAGCGCGATCGTCTCCAACTGCGCGTCGCCGGCCTCGGCACGGTGCACGATCAAGTCGGCGCTGTCGTCGAACAGGCGCTCGCGCGGGCCGCTGACCGACTCGAAATGCAGGTGCAGGCGAGTGTGGGCGCAATCGGCGAAGAAGCGGCCGAGCAGGGCCAGCGCCTGCGGCCGCGGGCACAGGTCGCCGAGCACGATGTGCAGCTCGCTTTCCTCGCCCATCGCCAGTTGCTCGGCATGGCTGCGCAGCGCCTGCATTTCGGCGAGCAGGCCTTGCGCGCGGCGGTGGAACGAACGTCCGGCCGCGGTCGCCGCGACCCGGTAGCCGCTGCGGTCGAGCAGGGGCAGCCCGGTCTGCCGCTCCAGCCGCGCCACCGCGGCGAACACCGCCGGATGCGAGCGGTGCAGGCGCGCGGCCGCGGCCTGGAAGCCGCCGGCCTGGATCACCGCGTCGAAGCATTGCAGGTCGTGCAGGGTGAATCCGGACATGGCGGCCTATGTTCCACAATATCTACAGAGAGTGTGCGTTCTTTGTAATATCAATCCGGGCGAACGGCAATCAGGATGCGCGGCATGCGGCGGCATCGAAGGCGATGCCCGAGCCGCGATACCGATCCTGTCCCGGAGCCCGCCATGAGCATCGTCGCCGCCGTTCCCAATCCCGTTCCCAACACTGTTTCCGGCCATGTCGTCGCCGGCGACGGCACCCGCATCGCCTACCGCTTCGACGGCGACTCCGAGCGCCCCGTGCTGGTGCTGTCCAATTCCATCGCCACCGACCTGCACATGTGGGACGCGCAGATCCCGGCGCTGAGCGCGCGTTTTCGCGTGCTGCGCTACGACGCGCGCGGCCACGGCGGCTCCGACGCGCCGGCCGGCGCCTATTCGCTGGACCGGCTCGGCCGCGACGTGCTCGAACTGCTCGACGCGTTGGGCCTGGAGCGCGTGCATTTCCTCGGCCTGTCGCTGGGCGGCTTCGTCGGCCAGTGGCTGGCGATCCGCGCGCCGCAGCGCATCGACCGGCTGGTGCTGAGCAACACCTCCGCGCACCTGGGCCCGGCCGCGGCATTCGACGAACGCATCCGCGAGGCCCTGGCCGCGCCGGACATGAGCGCGATCGCGGCGCGGTTCCTGCGCGACTGGTTCCCGCCGGCGATGCTCGACGCCGCCGATCCGCGCATCGAACCGTTCCGCGACGCTTTGCTGGCGATGCGCGCGACCGGCCTCGCCGGCAGCTTCGCCGCGGTGCGCGACGCCGACCTGCGCCGCACCGCGGCGTCGATCGCCGCGCCGACGCTGGTGATCGCCGGGCGATCCGATCCGGTGACGCTGGCCGAGCACGGCCGCGTCCTCGCGGAAACCGTGCCGGGCGCGCGCTTCTTGCTGTTGCCCGCGGTGCACATGGCCAACATCGAATGCGCCGATGCGTTCGAACGCGCCGTCATCGAATTCCTGACGGCTTGAACGACCGCATCGCCCGATCGCGACCGCCGGCGCGGTCGCGCGCGCGCCGTTGGAGTATCTTCGGCCGGTCTCCGCAAAACGCGCCGCCGTCATGACCGAACGCGAACGCCGCAAGGCCGATGCCGAACTGGTGAGCCCGGTGGGCCTGCGCGCCGGGCTCAACCGCGCCCAGCTCGATGCGCTGGCGACGCTGGAACAGTTCGGCTGGCGCCTGCGTTTCGTGCGCCGGCCGATGTTCCTCGACCCGATCCCGGTGGTGTTCGACAAGGGCGGCACGGTGTTCGTGGTGATCGAGTCCGACGGCTCCTTGAACGACAAGCCCGGCTTCGCGATCCGCAACTGATCGGCGCGGTTCGCGGCGCCGGACTGCGCGCGGCGCAGCGGCGTTGCCTCGGCGCGGGACGCGACCGCGCGCACGAACCCCGATGCCGTCCGCGCGCGCACGTCGGCGCCCCGTTCCGCCTGCGCCAGCGCGGTGCTAGCCTGCCGCGTCGGCGCCGCGGGCGCCTGTCTGGCGCACGCGCGGCCTCGCCGGCGCGGGCGGGGGAGTGGCGCATCAAAGTCCTGATCCTCGGCAGCGGCGTGATCGGCACCGCCGCGGCCTATTACCTGGCGAAGGCCGGCCACGAAGTCGAAGTGGTCGATCGGCGGCGCGCGCCGGCGATGGAGACCAGCTACGCCAACGCTGGCGAGGTCTCGCCGGGCTATTCGGCGCCGTGGGCGGGGCCGGGCGTGCCGCTGAAGGCGATCAAGTGGCTGGCGATGCGCCACCGTCCGCTGGTGATCCGGCCGGCGCTGGACCCGGCGCTGTGGCGTTGGTGTCTGGCGATGCTGCGTAACTGCACCCACGCGCGCTATCGGATCAACAAGGGCCGGATGGTGCGCCTGGCCGAATACAGCCGCGATTGCCTGCGCGAACTGCGCGCCGACACCGGCATCGAATACGACGCGCGCCAACTCGGCACGCTGCAGTTGTTCCGCAGCCAGCGCCAGCTCGACGACGCTGGCAAGGACATCGCGATCCTGCGCGAGTCCGGCGTGGCCTACGAACTGCTCGACCGCGACGGCTGCGCCGCGCACGAGCCGGCGCTGGCGCGGGTGCGCGACAAGTTCGCCGGCGGACTGCGCCTGCCCGGCGACGAGACCGGCGACTGCTTCAAGTTCAGCCAGAACCTCGCCGCGCTGGCGCAGGCGGCGGGCGCGCGTTTCCGTTTCGACACCGAACTGCTCGGCGTGGAAGCCGAAGGCGGGCGCTGGCGCCGCGCGCACACCGATGCCGGCACGCTGGAAGCCGACGCCTGCGTGCTCGCGCTCGGCAGCCATTCGCCGCGTTGGCTGGCGCCGCTGGGGCTGCGCATCCCGGTCTATCCGGTGAAAGGCTATTCGCTGACCCTGCCCATCGTCGACGCCGCCCGCGCGCCGGAGTCGACGGTGATGGACGAGACCCACAAGGTCGCGGTGACCCGCCTGGGCGACCGCATCCGCGTCGGCGGCACGGCCGAGCTGGCCGGCTACGACCTGCGCCTGCATGAGGCGCGGCGCCGCACCCTGGCGCACGTGGTCGGCGATCTGTTCCCGGGTGGCGGCGACGACGCGCGCGCCGAATTCTGGTGCGGGCTGCGGCCGATGACGCCCGACGGCACGCCGCTGCTCGGCGCCACCGCGGTGCGCGGGCTGTACCTGGCGACCGGCCACGGCACCCTGGGCTGGACCATGGCGGCCGGCACCGGACGGGTGCTGGCCGACCTGATCTCGGGCCGCGCGCCGCAGATCGATCTGGACGGGTTGGGGATCGAACGCTACGCGCGCTGAGGCGCGGCTGGGCGAAGCGGCGGAAACCGCGTCGCGATGCAGCCCTGGATGCCCGCTTTCGCGGGCATGACGGTGGGGGACTTCGCGGGCATGACGGCAGGTGGCTTCGCGGGCATGGCAGTGGCTGGCTTCGCGGTGGGCGGTGCCGCTGCAATGGCTGCACACACCGTCATTCCGGCGAAAGCCGGAACCCATTTCGCCGTGGCTCTACGCCCTCACTTCAACATCGGCCCCAGCTTGGTCCACACGTGATCGCGCAGCGCCGGCTGCGCCGCCGCGGTCGGATGCAGGTTGTCGTTCTGGAAGTTGTTGCGGTCGGCCGCGACCGGTTCGAGCAGGAACGGCAGCAGCGGCGCCGAATGCTTCTGCGCCAGTTCGCGGTAATTGCGTTCGAAGCCCTCGGTGTACTCGCGGCCCAGGTTCGGCGGCATGCGCATGCCGATCAGCAGTACCTGCGCCTCGGCCGCCTGCGCGGCCTGGATCATGCGTTCCAGGTTGGCCCGGCTCTGCGCCAGCGGCAGGCCGCGCAGGCCGTCGTTGGAGCCCAGCTCGATCACCACCACCGCGGGCCGGTTGCGCTGCAGTTCACCGGCGATGCGCGCGGCGCCGCCGGCGGTGGTTTCGCCGCTGATGCTGGCGTTGACCACGCGCCAGCCCGGCTTGGCCTGGGCGATGCGCTGCGCGGTCAGCGCCACCCAGCCCTGCGGCGCGGCCAGGCCGTAGCCGGCGGACAGCGAGTCGCCCATGAACAGCACCGTGCGCTGGGCCTTGGCCGCGGGCGCCGCGGGCGCGGGCTTGGCGGCCGAGGCGGGCTGCGCGGCCGCCGGCGCGGCGGCGAGCAGGGCGGCGGCGAGCAGGGCCGCCGCCGGCAGGGCAGGACTCATGGCCCATTGAAGCCGGCGCCGCAGCCCCGCATATCCTTGTTTCGCACAGCGCGCATCGCGTTCGCGCCGCGCGCCGAAACTCTTAAAGATCATTTAATAACGTCTCCCGAAGATGCGGCGAGGCAAGCAGAAGGACGATCATGGCAGTTTCCGACCTGGCCGCACCGATCATGGCCGATGAGCTCGCGCAAAACGATGAACGAGCGCAGACCGGGCGCTCGCCCGATCCCGCGCGCCCGATCACCCTGGACGTGCGCGGGCTCGGCAAGCGCGTGAGCCTGCCGTCGGGCGAGCTCACCATCCTCGATGGGGTCGGTTTTTCCATCGCCAAGGGCGACACGGTCGCCATCGTCGGCGCGTCCGGCTCGGGCAAGAGCACCTTGCTGTCGCTGCTCGCCGGCCTGGATTCGCCCAGCGCCGGCAGCGTCGAGCTCGACGGCGAGACCATTTCCGCGCTCGACGAGGACGGCCGCGCGCGCGTGCGCGGCGAGAAGGTCGGCTTCGTGTTCCAGAGCTTCCAGTTGCTGCCGTCGCTGACCGCGCTGGAGAACGTGATGCTGCCGCTGGAGCTGCGCGGCGACCGCGACGCGCAAGCGCCGGCGCGCGCGATCCTGGACAAGGTCGGCCTCGGCCAGCGCCTGGACCACTATCCGCGCCAGCTCTCCGGCGGCGAACAGCAGCGCGTGGCGCTGGCGCGCGCGTTCGTGACCCGGCCTTCGTTGCTGTTCGCCGACGAGCCCACCGGCAACCTCGACACCCACACCGGCCAGGCGATCATCGAATTGTTGTTCCAGCTCAACGCCGATGCCGGCACCACCCTGATCCTGGTGACCCACGACGATCATCTGGCCGCGCGCTGCCATCGCTGCATCCGCCTGGACAGCGGCCGCCTGGTGCAGGCCTGACATGGGCCGCACGATCGCGATGGCGTGGCGCCAGCTGCGCCGCGACCTCAAGGCCGGCGATGTGCGCATCCTGCTCGCCGCGCTGGTGCTGGCGGTGCTGGCGGTGACCGCGGTCGGCTTCGTCACCGACCGCGCCGAGCGCGCGCTGGCGATCGAGGCCAATCGCCTGCTCGGCGGCGACGCGGTGGTGCGCGCCGACCAACCCATCGCCGGCAAGTTGCGCGCGGCGGCCAACGCGCCGGAACTGCGCCGCGCCGAAGCGACCGAACTGCAGACCATGATCCGGGTCGGCGAGCGCCTGCAGCTCGGCGACCTGCGCGCGCTCGGCCAAGGCTTCCCGCTGCGCGGCGCGTTCCGCATCGCCGACCGCGCCGGCGGTGCCGAGCGCGACGCGCCCGGCGTGCCCGCGCCGGGCACGGTGTGGATGAGCCAGGCCGGCGCCGATACCCTCGGCGCGCGGGTCGGCCAGGAGATCGCCATCGGCGACGCGCGCCTGCGCCTGGCCGCGCTGGTGACCCAGGAGCCCGATGCGTCGCTGGACTACTTCAACATCGCGCCGAAGGTGTTCCTCAATCTTTCCGATCTACCGGGCACGGGTTTGATCCAGCCCGGCAGCCGCATCCGCTATCGCCTGGTCGTGGCCGGCCCGGCGGCGGCGGTGGAGCGCTTCGTCGCCGCGGCCAAGCCCGCGCTCGGCCGCGGCCAGCGCCTGGAGACCATCGCCGACGCGCGCCCGGAAGTGCGTTCCGCGCTCGACCGCGCCGGCCGTTTCCTCGGCCTGGCCGCGCTGGTGTCGGTGGTGCTGGCGGCGGTCGCGGTAGCGATGGCCGCGCGCCGCCACAGCGAGCGCCACCTGTCCGGCACCGCGGTGATGCGTTGCCTCGGCGCCAGCCAGCGCACCCTGGTCGGCATCCACGTCGGCGAGATGGTGTTGCTGGGCCTGCTCGCCAGCGCGATCGGCGTGAGCTTGGCGTTCGCCCTGCAATGGGCGATCGGCGGCTGGCTGGAGCAATCGCTGAAGATGTCGATCCCGCCGGCCGGGCTGTTGCCCGCGCTGCAGGGCTTCGCCGTCGGTCTGGTGGTGCTGCTGGCGTTCGGCGCGCCGCCGGTGTTGGCGTTGCGGCGGGTGCCGGCGTTGCGGGTGTTGCGCCGCGATCTCGACGCGACCGAGCCCAGCGCCTGGCTGGTCGCGCTGGCCGGCCTCGGCGGCCTGGCCGCGCTGCTGTGGTGGAAGGCCGGCTCGCTGCTGCTCGGCGCGTACATGCTCGGCGGGATCGTCGTCACCTTCGCGGTGCTGGCGTTGTTGGCGCTGGGCTTGATCGTCGCGGTGCGGCGCCTGCGCTCGCGCCTGCGCGGCGCGCTGCGCTACGGGCTGGCCAACGTCAGCCGCCGCGCCGGCGCCAGCATCGCCCAGGTCTCGGCGCTGGGCCTGGGCCTGATGGCGCTGCTGCTGCTGACTTTCGTGCGCACCGATCTGCTCGACCGCTGGCAGCTGGCGCTGTCGGCCGACGCGCCGAACCGTTTCATCATCAACGTGCAGCAGGACCAGATGGCGGACGTGCGCCGCTTCATCGGCGAACAGGGCATCGGCGAACCGATCCTGTTCCCGATGATCCGCGCGCGCCTGGTCAGCCACAACGGCAAGCCGGTGACCGGCGACAGCTACGCCGCGCGCGGCGACCGCGCCAAGCAACTGGCCGAGCGCGAGTTCAACCTGTCGGTGGCCGATACGCTGCGCGACGACAACAAGGTCACCGACGGCAAATTCTGGGCGCCGCGCAAACTGGCCCAGCCGGAGGTGTCGGTCGAGGAAGGCTTCGCCGAAACCCTGGGCTGGAAGGTCGGCGACCGCATCGGCTTCGACATCGCCGGGCAGCCGTACGAGGCCAGGATCGGCAGCCTGCGCAAGGTCGATTGGGAAAGCTTCCGGCCGAACTTCTTCGTGATCGGCTCGCCCGGCTCGATGGACGGTTACGCCGCCAGCTACATCACCGCGATCAGCGTGCCGGCGGCCAATACGCGGTTCACATCGCAATTGGTCGAGCGCTTTCCGAACCTGTCGGTGATCGACGTCGAGCAGGTGCTCAAGCAGGTGCGCAGCACCGCCGACCAGGTCTCGACCGTGGTCGAGGTGGTGTTCTACTTCTCGCTGTTCGCGGGCGTGCTGGTGCTGATGGCGGCGGTCAGCGCGAGCCAGGACGAGCGCCTGCTCGAAGGCGGGGTGATGCGCGTGCTCGGCGGCAGCCGCGGGCAGCTGCGGCTGGCGCAGGCCTCGGAGTTCGCGGCGATCGGGCTGTTGTCGGGCTTGGTCGCGGCGATCGCGGCCTCGGCGCTGGCCGGCGTGGTCGCGGTGAAGGTGTTCGACCTGCCGTGGGAATTCGACTGGCGCATGGCCGCGGCCGGCGGCGCGGCGGGCATGCTGGCGGCGTTGGCGGCGGGGATGTTCGCGACGCGGCGGGTGTTGGATGCGCCACCTTCGGTGACGTTGCGCGAATTGCAGAACTGAGGCGTTGCCCTCATCCGCCCTTCGGGCACCTACTCCGGAAAGCGGGAGTAGGAACCGCCAGCGACGATCACGAACGATGCTTCAGCCCTGAGCCCCTCTCCCGCTTGCGGGAGAGGGGTTGGGGTGAGGGCCGAGCTCAAACGCTCAACTGCGGCTCGGCCTCGAACCTGCGCGCATAGCCGCGCTCGTCGGCCACGCGTTCGATCTCGCCGTCGGCCAGTTCCGGTGCCGCATACACCGCGTAGACGATGTCGCCTTCGCGCAATCCCACGTGGTGCAATCGATAGCGCGCCTTGCCGCTGCCGGTGTCCGGCGGGTAGTGGCGCGGCGCGGTGCCGCCTTCCAGGTCGAGTTCGCTGTTGTCGACGGTGCCGCCGACGAAGAGGGCTCGCATTGCGCAACGCTCCTGTGGTGAACGAGGTTTCATCCTCGCGGCGGCGGCGTTGGGGAAAGATGAAGCGGATGTTTGCATTGTGGGAGGGTCTTCAGGCCCGACGCTTTTGTTTCAGGTCGCGGCGATCCGGGACAAAAGCATCGGGACTGAAGTCCCTCCCACCACAGCCAAGCCAAGGGTGAGAGTTCACTCGCCCGGCGACAGATGCCCGGAAAACACCCGGTGCTTCGGATGCAGCCGCAACCACGCGGTCTGCGCGAGCAGCACGCCGCCGATGCCCACGGCGACCCACGCCGCCGTCGCCGCGCCCGGCAGGGCCGACTCCGACTGCTTCGCATACACCCCGGCCAAGCCCCACAGCGCCGCCAGCACATAGCCCGCGCTGCCGCGCATGCGCGCGTTCGCGGCCAGCAACACCAGCGCCGCGGCCGCGAACAGGACCAGGCTCCACGGCAGCATCGCGTCCACCGGCGCCAGCCGATACGCCACGATCACCTGCGCGGTGTTCAGGAACGCCGCCAGCGACAGCCAGCCGGCGTGCAGGCCGATCGCGAAGCCGGCCCACAGCGCCTGTCCCGGCAGCGGGGTGGGGTCGCGCGCCAGCACCATCGCGGCCCAAGCCAGGCAGGCCAGGGCCAGCCAGATCGTCGCCAGCGCCAGCCAGAACCATTGTTGCGAGAACAGCGGCATCCACAGCGCGGTCAACATGAAACCGGCCGCCGCAGCCGGGCGCACCCGCAGCAGGGTGTCGTCCTCGCGCCAGCGCGCGCGCAGCTGGCAGACGGCGAAGATCAGGTCGAGCAGGAAGATCGGGCCCCAGATCGCGAACGCATAGCCGGCGGCCACCAGCAAAGTGGGGTAGCGGTCGGAAATCTCGCCGTTGTCGGGGCCGAAATAGCCCTGTTGCGAAAACCAGGCCACCGCCGGCATCAGCGCGGCCGCGATCAGCACGGGCAGGCGCACGGTGGGCGCTCCTTGGATCGATTGCGATGCCCACACCCTAACCCCGGGCCGCGTAAAATCGGCGCGATGAACCTCTCTGCCGCTGCCCGCCATGCGCGTTGACCGCTCCGACGACGCGCTCGACACCCTGTTCCAACCCTTCGCCGACGGCGTGCTGGCCTGGCCCGGCGAGGCCTTGTTCCTGCGCGCGCGCGACGGCGTCGGCCTGCGCCAGGCGCCGCGCCCCGGGCTGCTGTGCGAACAGGACTTCAAGCCCGCCGCCGACGCGCTGGAGCGCGGCGGCCTGGACGCGATCGAGCTTGAGTCGCTTGACCCGCAGCGCCGTTTCCCGCTGGTGCTGGTGCTGCCGCCGCGCCAGCGCGAGGAAGCGCGCGCGCTGTTCGCCCAGGCCGTGGCGCGCTGCGCGCCGGGCGGGCGGGTGCTGGCGTGCATGCGCAACGACGAGGGCGCGCGCTCGGGCGAGGACGATCTGGCCAAGCTCGCCGGCAAGGTCGGCAGCCTGTCCAAGCGCAAATGCCGCGCGTTCTGGAGCGCGCCGCTGCAAGGCCCGGCCGATCCGGCGCTGGTGCGCGCATGGTCGGCGCTGGATGCGCCGCGCGACATCCTCGGCGGCCGTTTCCGCAGCCGCCCCGGGGTGTTCGCCTGGGACCGCATCGACCCGGCCTCGGCCCTGCTCGCCGCGCACCTGCCGGCCGACCTGGCCGGCCGCGCCGCCGATCTCGGCGCCGGCTACGGCTATCTGGCGGCCGAGCTGCTGGCGCGCTGCCCGCGCATCGCCTCGCTCGATCTGTACGAAGCCCAGGCGCGCGCGGTCGCGCTGGCCCGCCACAACCTCGACGGCGCGCGGGTGCCGGTGGAAAGCTTCTGGCACGACGTCACCGCCGGCCTGCCGCGCCGCTACGACGTCATCGTCAGCAATCCGCCGTTCCACGCCCAGGGCCGCGAGGAACGCCCGGACATCGGCCGCCGCTTCATCCAGGTGGCCGCGCAGTCGCTGGAGCGCGGCGGCCGTTTCTGGATGGTCGCCAACCGCCACCTGCCTTACGAACAGGCGCTGGACGAGCACTTCGGCGAAGTCCGCACCGTCGCCCAGGACGGCGGTTTCAAGGTCGTGGAAGCGCGCGGCGCGCGGGGCCGGGCATGAAGCTGGTCAAGCTGATCGCCAATCTCGGCTACGGCAGCCGCAAGGACGTGGCCGCGATGTTCCGCCAGGGCCGCATCGCCGATGCCGACGGCGAGGTGTTGTACGCCGACGACCAGGTCGAACACGCCGCGATCCGCATCGATGGCGAGCCGCTCGACCCGCCGGCCGGGCTGGCGCTGATGCTGCACAAGCCGGTCGGCTACACCTGCTCGACCAAGGACCCCGGCCGGGTCGTCTACGACCTGCTGCCGCCGCGCTTCCGCCTGCGCTCGCCGTTGCTGTCGCCGGTCGGCCGGCTCGACCGCGACACCAGCGGCCTGCTGCTGCTGACCGACGACGGCGCGCTGCTGCACCGGATCGTTTCGCCGAAGGCCAAGCTCGGCAAGGTCTATGAAGCTACCCTGGCCTCGGACCTGCGCGGCGACGAAGCGGCGACGTTCGCCAGCGGCGAGCTGATGCTGGAATCGGAAAAGACCCCGCTGGCGCCGGCGCTGTTGGAAACGCTGGAACCGCGGCGGGCGCGGCTGACGTTGACCGAGGGCCGCTATCACCAGGTGCGGCGGATGTTCGCCGCGGTCGGCAACCATGTCGAAGCGCTGCACCGCGCGCGCATCGGCGGCTTGTCGTTGCAGGATTTGCCGAGCGGGCAATGGCGCGCGCTCGACTCCACCGATCTCGAGACCCTGTTCCGTGGCTGAAACCCCCGTGGCTGAGACTTCCGTGGCGTTGGAGTTCGTTCCCGACGCCGTGCTGTTCGACATGGACGGCCTGATGCTCGACAGCGAGCAGGCGATGCTGGAAACCTGGCGCGAAGCCGCCGTGGCCGAAAATCTCGCCGCCGGGGACGAGGTGTGGCTGGCGATGGTCGGCATGCACGACCGCGCCAGCCTCGCCCACCTCAGCGGGCATTTCGGCGCCGAGGCTGCGGCCCGCCTGCGCGACGCCAGCTATCGGCTCTACGACGAACGTGTCGCCGCCGGCTTGCCGCGCAAACGCGGCCTGCTGGAACTGCTCGACTTGCTCGACGCGCACCGCGTGCCCAAGGCGGTCGCGACCTCGACCCAGCGCCCGCGCGCGCTGGCCAAGCTCGCCGCGAGCGGCTTGATCGAGCGCTTCGACGCGATCGTCGCCGGCAGCGACGTCGAACACCCCAAGCCGGCGCCGGACATCTACCTGCTGGCCGCGCGCGAGCTCGGCGTCGACGTGCGCCGCTGCGTGGTGCTGGAGGATTCCGAGCCCGGCGTGCGCGCCGCGCTCGCGGCCGGGGCGACGCCGATCCAGGTGCCCGACCTGGTCGCGCCGGGCGAGGAACTGCGCGCGTTCGGCCATCGCATCGTGGCGTCGCTGGAGCAGGCGCGGGATTTGCTGGAACGTGCGCTGTCGAAGAGCGCGGCCCGGGCCGGCTGAGCGATCGCACGCGCCAGCTGCGCTCCGATTCCGTCGTTCCGGCGGAGGCCGGAATCCATTTCGATTCGATCCGCGGCCGCGCCTCCGACGGCGCCCTAGCGCGTCATCCTGGGGCCGGTCGGGCCATCCGGGCCTTGCGTCGGGGCCTGAGCCTGCTGCCGGGCCTGTTGCTGGTTGAGTTGCTCGACCCGTTCCAGACTCGTCTGCGCGTGCGCTCGGGCTGCGCTGTCGGCGTCGATCGCCAGATGGTGGTGCGGCCCGGCCGGTCCGTGCGGGGAGGCATACCCGATGAGGTTCGTGCGTCCATCCGCGCCCATGCCGATCATGACCCCGGAGAGGTTGGCCCCCACGGTCGGGTCTGCCTTCACGGCCGCCAAACCGGCTGCGGCGAGGTTGCGGGCCTCGGTCTGGCTCCAGCGGCCGTCGGCCTGGGCCGCGCGATGGAACATCTCGAAGGCCGCGTGATCGGGGTGGCCGGGATGGTCCGCCCGCATCGGCGCCGCCCTTTCGGCCACGGTGTCTTTGGGGGCCTTGTCCATTCCCGAACTCGTGTCCCGAACCATCTTGAGTTCGGGCTTGCCGTGGCTGGTGTCCGTGAACCCGAAGCGGTTGCTGGGGGTGTCCAGGTCGACCCCGTTGCGTTCGATCTGCCCCAGGTCGAGCTTGAGGCGATGCAGATCCAGCCGGACTTCCGGCACCGCCCGCGTGGTTCCTACCGCGGCGTCGGCGTGGGCGGAAGCGATGGTGGTCAGCACTTGAGGGCCGTAGTAGTTGCGGTAGTTCGAGTCTCCGTGCCGGCCCAGCGTGGCGCTCTGGTCGTAGTGGCAGGCCGCCACGGCCTCCACGGCCGCGCTCTTGAAGCGGTTGCCGGTCAACTGCATGCCGTCGTCGCGCAGGCTGATGCCTGGGGCCAAGGTCGCTTTGTTGGTGCCCTCTGCTACCTTCACGCAGCTTGTGGTGGCCGCGGCGCGCACCAAGAACTCGCTCTTGTCGAACCGGTCGGCCTGTCCGCCTGAAACGCGGCTGGCGAGGGCGTTCAAGCCCACCAGTTCGGCCAAGGCCTCGTCCCTGCGGGTGAAATCGAGGTAGCGCTGGCTCTCGCGGGTCAAGTCGACATAGGACGCGTTGCCGACGCCGTCGTTCAACGCCGCGCCGACATCGTGAGAAAACCTCTGGAGTTCGAGGCTGCGTGCGTTGGCGGTGAGCGCGTGGCCGGTTTCGTGCCCGAGCGTGCTGGTGATGATGTCCAGGCGGGTCTGTTCTTTGAACGTTTTGTTGGTGAAGCTGTCCGCGCTGAGGAATACCGTGCCGCTTTCCTTGTCGTAGTGGCCGCCTTCGTGTTTCTCGATGCTCACGTCGATGCGTTTGAGAGCTCGCTGGTTCGCCGCGTCGACCATTACGGCAGCAAGGTACGGCGAACTCGCGATTGCCGCTTCGACGTCGCGCGCCGCACCCGGAGGAATGCCCGGCTGGCTGGCGAACGCGCCGACTATCGTGCGCAGTTGCGAAGGCAGTGGCTTAGCCATGATCGACCTCGGCATCATCGGCGGTGATCTCGATGTAGAGCACACAAGGACGTCCCTTGGGCTGATCGCCGCCAGTGGCTCGGTAGAGGTTCACGACCAGGTAGAAGGTGATGTTGTTGGCTGGCCAGTCCTTGCGGTAAGACCAGAACTCCCTGAGATAGAGCGGGCTTTCGGCGCCCCAGTACCCCAGTTTGACGATGTCCTCGTGGAGGGGGGCAAAGTCGAGGCCGCAGGTGGACAAGGCGTTTTCCGCGTCTCGCGGATCCCCTCTCCAGCCCTCGGGAATGAAGCGGATTTCGATTCGCTTGCCCGGCATGTCGCGACCGGCCGACCCCACCGTGATGTAGTAGCGTCCTGCGCTTCCCAGGCGGCCTCGCACCACTTGGAGATCCGGCTCCTCTGGGTCCGGGCCGAACGGAACGTTCAAAACCTTCGCCACGGCCGAGGTTTCGGTGTCCCGGACGGTCCTCAGCCCCGCGATCAGCTTGAGAACCCGCGTGCGCAACTCCTCGGTCTCCAGCGCAGGGCCCTGCGGCAGCGGGAGCGCGGTGGCGGCCGCAATGCGCGGCGCCGACCCGGAGGCTGGGCCGGCGGCCCGGTCGGATGCCGCGGCGGCGTCGTCGGCGGCCTGTTCTGGCGTGATGGACGCGGCGGAATCGGGGGCCGTCATGGCGGGCTGCTCCTGGCGGGACGCTGCGACGGGGTCGGTCGCTGGCTGGGCGCACGCCGCCACGCCAGCCAAAGCAAGCGCCAAGAAGCACCAGCGGCCGTGCGGGCGGGATTTGGGGCGGTGAGGGCGATCCGCGGGGCGAATGGCGGCAGTGCGTGTCATCGGATCCATCCTTCGCCGCGTCCATCGCCTGGGTGCCCGGCGAGGCCAACGATGCGCAGCTTTTGGTTGTGCATCAAGGCCCATTTTGAGGAGGCGATCAAGCGGGCAACGCGATGCGGGCCCCAGATCGAAAGGCCCATTCGAGAGGTGTGTCCGCTTGGCACGCGGAGTGTACCTGGCACCTGTCTGGCCAACGCCAAGGGTCAAGAGCGAGTCCGGGTCGCCCGAAGGTTCCGGCGATGCAGCCGGTCGACGTCGCGCCTGGCAACAGCGAAGTTGCGGTCGCGACAATTCTCAAAGAACACCTTCGGTGCCGAACTCCCGCTTCGCTGGTGGCTGGAGTCGATGGCCGCGCATCTGCAGCGGCGCGACGCGTCCGTGGGCCACGCGGATCGGGAATGAAGCGTTTTGGTTTTACCCCGGCGATCTCAACGCAACCGCATCGAACTCAGCCGCCGAAATTCCACGCCGACAGCTTGCGCCACCCCTCGGCGCCGAGCTTTTCCAGCGTCGCCAGATTGCGCTCCACGATCGCGTCGGGATCGGGAAACGCCGCCACCGCGCGCTCCACGCTGCTTTCGCGCAACAGGTGCAAGGTGGGGTAGGGCGAGCGGTTGGTGCAGTTGCCGATGTCGTCGAAGGCGGTGCCGGCGAACTGGTAGTCCGGGTGGAAGCTGGCGATCTGGATCTCGCCTTCCAGGTCCAGCAGCGCCACCGCTTCGTCGGCGAGATCGAGGAAGTCGTTGAACTCGAGGAAGTCGGTCAGCGCCTGCGGATGGATCAACAACGTGGTGTCGATCCGCTCGGCCGGGGTCTGTTCCAGCAGCACCAGTTCCGACGAGAGTTCTTCCAGCAACTGTTCCGGCGTGCGCGCATGGCTCAGCACGAAGCGGATCTGGCGCTTGGCCAGCACCGCCTTGGCGAACGGGCACAGGTTCAGCCCGATCACCGCGCGCTCCAGCCAGCGCACGGTTTCGGCGACGGGATCGGGACCGCGCTCGTCCACGCCGCGGGCTCAGTCGCGGAAGTTGTCGTACTGCAGCGGGCGCTCGAAGTCGCCGGCGCGCAGCAGGGCGATGGCGGCCTGCAGGTCGTCGCGCTTCTTGCCGGTCACGCGCAGCTTGTCGCCGTTGATCTGGGTCTCGACCTTGAGCTTGGCGTCCTTGATCGCCGCGGCGATCTTCTTCGCCAGCTTCTGCTCGATGCCCTGCTGCACGGCGATCTTCTGCCGCGCGCCGGCCAGGTTGGTCTCGATGTCGCCGAACTCCAGGCAGCGCGCGTCGATCTGCCGCGCCGACAGGCGCTGACGCAGGATCTGGGTCATCTGCTCGAGCTGGAACTCGCTCGGCGCCGACTGGGTGATCTGCTTGTCGTCGAGGACGAACTTGGCATCCACGCCCTTGAAGTCGAAGCGGGTGGACAGCTCGCGGTTGGCCTGGTCGACCGCGTTGGTGAGCTCGTGGGTATCGACTTCGGAAACCACGTCGAAAGAAGGCATGGCGCACTCGCACGATGGGGGAAACGCCGCACAGGGTAGCGCAAGCGCGGCGGCGATACGCAGCGTTGCAGCGGCGCAGCGCTCGCGGGCGCGTCGGATTGACGCCGGCGCGACGCCGCGCGCCTAGAATGAACGGCCCAGCGCCCGTCCGCCCCGGTCACGACCCGGGGCCGATCCGCGGCGGCCGCTGCGTCCCGTCCACGCCACCTGGAATCCCCCATGCCCAAGACCGCTGCCTACGCCGCGCAGAACGCGCATTCGCCCCTGGCCCCGTTCTCGATCGACCGCCGCGAACCCGGCCCGGACGAGGTGCTGATCGACATCCTCTACTGCGGCGTCTGCCATTCCGACATCCACCAGGCCCGCGACGAGTGGGGCGGTTCGATCTTCCCGATGGTGCCGGGCCACGAGATCGTCGGCCGGGTCGCCCGGGCCGGCGCCAACGTCAAGAATTTCAACGTCGGCGACGCCGTCGGCGTCGGCTGCTTCGTCGACTCCTGCCGCGAATGCGCGCAGTGCAAGGCCGGCGAAGAGCAGTACTGCGACCAGGGCATGACCGGCACCTACAACTCGACCGAGCGCGGCAGCGGCGCGCCGACCTACGGCGGCTACTCGACCCGCATTACCGTCGACCAGGCCTACGTGCTGCGCATCCCCGAATCGATCCCGCTCGACCGCGCCGCGCCGCTGCTGTGCGCCGGCATCACCACCTATTCGCCGCTGCGCCACTACGGCGTCAAGGCCGGCGACGAACTGGCCGTGGTCGGCCTCGGCGGCCTGGGCCACATGGCGGTCAAGCTGGCGGTGGCGATGGGCGCGCGGGTGACCGTGCTGAGCACCTCCGAGTCCAAGCGCGAAGCCGCGCTGGAACTCGGCGCGCACGCCTTCGCCGCGACCCGCGACAAGGACACCTTCAAGCGCCTGGGGCGCAGCTTCGACTTCGTCATCGACACGGTCTCCGGCGAGCACGACTACAACGCCTACCTGAGCCTGCTCAAGGTCGACGGCACCATGGTCCTGCTCGGCGTGCCGGAAAAGCCCACGCCGGTCGCGGCCGGCGCGCTGATCATGCAGCGGCGCAAGCTCGGCGGCTCGCTGATCGGCGGCATCCGCGAGACCCAGGAGATGCTCGACTTCTGCGCCGAGCACGGCGTGGCCTCGGACATCGAACTGATCGGCATCGAGTCGATCAACGAGGCCTACGAGCGGATGATCAAGGGCGATGTGCGCTACCGCTTCGTGATCGACATCGCCAGCCTCGAAAACGCGGCCTGATCGGGGCCGGCGGGAGGGCCCGACACCCTCCCGCGTCCCGCGGGGCCGTAGACTGCCCCCATGCCGCTGCTGCTCATCCCGCTCGCCCTGCTGGCCCTGGCCCTGTTGTGGGCGCTGCTGATCCCGGTCGGCCTGATCCAGCGCTACCGTTACGGCAAGGCCCGCCGGCGCGCGCTCGGTTGGGCGGTGAGCCTGGGCGCGGGGTTCTCGCTGTTGTCGCTGCTGCTGTTCTTCGCCGGCGCCTGGGTGTCGGGCCACTGGGTCGCCGACGCGCCGCTGTTCGCCGCCGGCGGACTCGCGGCCGGGCTGTTGCTCGGCGCGCTCGGCCTGGCCCTGACCCGGTTCGAGGACGAACCGCGCGGCCTCTACTACACCCCCAGCCGCTGGATCGCGCTCGGCCTGACCTTGCTGATCGCCGCGCGCCTGGGTTACGGCCTGTGGCAGGGCCTGCACGCGTGGAGCGCCGACGCGGCGCACGCCTGGCTGCCGCGCCAGGGCGGCCTGTTCGCGATCGGCGGGCTGCTGCTGGGCTATTACCTGGTCTACACCCTCGGCCTGCGCCGCCGCTTGCGCCGGCATCGCCTGGCCGGTGCGCCGTCGCCCTGACACCCTGCTGCCAGGCGCTGGCAGCAGGCGGATGACGGCCCGCCGCGGCCGGGTCATGATGCCGGACCCCGACGCCGCTTCCGCCATGACTCCGCCGTTCTCCCGCCGCTTCGCCGCCGCCTCCGCGGCGTCCGCGCCATGACCGCCGCCAACCCGCACGCGCGCCGCGCCATCGCCACCATGCTGGCGGCGGTGTTGATGTTCTCGATGATGGACGCGCTGCTGAAGCTGCTGTCCGAACATTACCCGCCGTTCCAGGTGGCGACCCTGCGCGGCGCCTCGTCGCTGCCGTTCGTGCTGGCCTGGGCCTTCGCCAGCGGCGGCAGCCGCAGCCTGCTGCGGGTGCGCTGGCCGCTGCACCTGCTGCGCGGCGCGCTCGGCATCGGGATGATGGCGTCGTTCGTCTACGGCGTGAACCGGTTGCCGCTGTCGACCGCGTACTCGATCTTCTTCATCGCCCCGCTGTTGATCACGGCCCTGTCCGGCCCGGTGCTGGGCGAACGGGTCGGGCCGCGGCGCTGGGTCGCCATCGGCATCGGCCTGCTCGGCGTGCTGGTGCTGCTGCGGCCGACCGGCGCGGGCATGTTCAGCGTCGCCGCGCTGGCGATCCTCGGCGCGGCGCTGGGCTACGCGGTCACCGCGATCACCGTGCGCGTGCTCGCGCGCACCGACAGCACCCAGGCGATGATGGTCTGGCTGATGACGCTGATGACCCTCGGCGCCGGCGCGCTGGCCTGGCAGGACTGGGTGCCGCTGCGCGCCGAGCACGCCTGGCTGATCGCCGGCCTGGGCGTGGCCGGCTCGCTCGGCCAGTACGCGGTCACCGAGGCCTTCCGCCTCGGCGAGGCCTCGCTGATCGCGCCGCTGGAATACACCGCGCTGATCTGGGGGGTGATCCTGGACCTGACCCTGTGGGGCGTGCTGCCCGACGCGGTCACCTGGATCGGCGCCGCGATCATCGTCGCCAGCGGGTTGTACCTGCTGCGGCGCGAGCGCGTTCACCTCGAAGCTGAACATCCTTAAAGACCGCGGCGTTTTCTCGCCGCAGCGCGCCATGACGGCCGCCGCCGCCGGAGTTACTGTCGAGACGCAGTCGGCAGTAGCACGGGGGAAACATCGCGATGACCGCACTCGTCCACGCTCCGGGGGCTCCGTGCTGGTTCGAGTTGGCCACCGACGACCAGCCGGCGATCGAAGCCTTCTACCGCGCGCTGTTCGGCTGGACGGTCGAGCGCACGCCGATGCCCGACGGCAGCCTCTACACCATCTTCAAGCTCGACGGCCGCGACGTCGCCGGCACCTACACCCTGGTGCCCGGCGCGGTGACCGGCATCGACGGCATCGGCGGCCCGCACTGGGGCGTGTATTTCCGCACCGCCGACTGCGACAAGGCGGTCGCGCGCGCGGTCGCGCTGGGCGGGCGCATGGTTGCCGCGCCGTTCGAACTGATGGAGCACGTGCGCATGGCGGTATGCGCCGACCCCGAAGGCGTGGTGTTCTCGCTGGCGCAGCAGCGCGCCCATCCCGGGGTGGACGCGCTGGGAGTCGACAACGCGGTGTGCTGGGCCGAACTGGCCACCGGAGACATCGACCGCGCCGAACGCTATTACCAGCAACTGTTCGGCTGGCGCATGCGCAGCCATCCGAGCGGACCGGACGGCTACCGGGTGTTCGCCGACGGGCAGCGCATGCTCGGCGGCCTGCTGCAGATGCGGCCGGAGTGGCGCGGCCTGGCCCCGCACTGGTCGATCTACCTGCAGGTCGCGGACGTGGAGGCCTGCGTGCAGCGCGCGCTGGCGCTGGGCGGACGGCTGGAGGCGGCGCCGTTCGAGGCCACCGGCGTGGTCCGCATCGCGCGCCTGAGCGATCCGCGCGGCGCTGGGTTCTACCTGATCCAGTTCCTCGACGACGGCTCCGGCTGAGCGGTGCGCACGGCGGGACGAACCCGTCGATAAGACGCGCGCGACGAACGCGCGGAAACCGTCGCGCAAAAAACGAACGGGCTCCCGAAGGAGCCCGTCCGCTACTGCTTGCTACGTACTGCTGTGCTGCTTGTTGCGTACTGCGGTGTCGCGACTGCGTACTGCGTACTGCGTTCAAGCTACTGCCACTACGGTACTGCTACTGCTTGCTGCGGTGCCGGCGGATGCCTGCGATCCGGTCAGAAGCGCGCGCCGATGCCGACGCCGACGGTGACCGGGTTCAGCTCGGCCTCGCCGACCTTGACGCCGTCCAGCTTCACGTCCGACTTGCTGCCCTGCATGTAGCGCACGTCGGCGCGGGCGAACCAGGTCGGATTGATGTTGAGATCGACGCCGGCGGTGGCGATGCCGCCCTTGGCGTTGTCCACGCCCAGGCGCTGGCCGTTGAGCAGCTTCTCGCCGGTGTAGTTGGCCTGGTAGTAGCCCAGGCCCACGAACGGACGCACGATGCTGTCGGCGCCGCGGAAGTGGTACTGGCCGCTGAGCGCGACCGGCTGCGAATCGACGCTGCCGATCTTGCCGCCGTTCGAGTTCAGGCGCTGGCCGAACTTGTCGGCCGAACCCCACGCCTCGATGGCGAAGTTGTCGTTGAAGAAGTAGCTGGCGCTGAGGGTCGGAGCGCCGTCGCCGTCGACGTCGGTGCGCACGCCACCGATCTGCGGGTTCTTGGTCGGCTGGCTCAGGGCGTAGCCGCCGACGATGGCGAAGCGCTTGCCGCTGGCGCTGTCGGTGGAAGCATCCTGAGCGAAGGCGGCCGGGGCGAAGGCCAGGGCGCCGAGCATGGCAAGGGTCAAATGACGGAAGCGGATCATGGAGTGGACTCCTGTGTTGTTGTGTGTACTGCTGTGTTGCCTTGGGGGAGGCGGGGCGCAAGTTAGCAACGCATGCATGAACCGAACTTGCCGCGCGGACGCGCGTGAAGGAACTTTTCACGCGAGGATCGTGTTAGAGGCCTGTTTTCAAGGCAAAAATGAATGAAATGAACGAACGAAGAGCGGCGCGAAAAACCGCCGACGATGCATGCGCGCGGATGCGGTTCAGTGCGCGGAGCGCCTCGACGCGATCGCGTTTTAGCGAGGAAACGCCTGAAAAACGGCCTTGTCCGATGCGCATGGCCGCAACATGAACGATGCGCGCGCGTGCTTCGGTGCGCGCCGCGCGAGGACGCGCAAGCGAGTGGATGCGATGGCGCGGATGCGCGCGCGCCGCTTGAACGGAACGGAAACGAAGCGTTTTGTCTTCGCAGGAAGTTCGCCGCGCACGCGTTCGCGCGGCGCCGAGAACCGATGCACGCGCAACCCGCCGCGCGCGCGTTCGGCGCCGCCGGCTGCGCGACCGCATCCCGCGCCGCGCGCGAGCCGCCACGATCGGCACGGCCAACCGCCATGACGAAGGTCATGCCATCGAAAGGCACGTGCCGCGCCGGCGGCGTCGGCGGCAAGCTGCGCCCATCCCACCGTCGAGGACGCGACGATGCCCGCCCGCCCGCTGTTCCGCTTCGCCGCCGCCGCCACGATGCTGGTTTGCGGCGCCGCCTCCGCCAGCGTCGAGATCGACAGCCGCTGCGAGATCGACAGCCCGTACCAGCTCACCCTCAACCAGCGCAGCTTGATCCTGACCCGCCAGGACGGCGCGCCCAAGGCGATCGTGATGCGCCAGGGCCGGCTGTTCGTCGACGACCGCTGGGTCGAGCTCAGCGCGCCGGACGCGCGCCGGCTGGCCGAGTTCGAGCGCGGCGCGCGCGCGACCATGCCCGAGACCCAGGCCATCGCCCGCGAAGCCGCCGACATCGCCCTGGCCGCGCTCGGCGAGGTCGCGGTCAAGCTCGGCAACCACCCCGACCGCACCCAGGCCAAGGTCGCGCAAGCGCGCAAGCAGCTCGACGCCGGCCTGCGCGACGCCATCGGCCCGACCCGCTTCAGCGGCAAGCTGCTCGGCGACAGCATCGGCAAGGCGGTCGGCGAGGCGGTGCCGCTGGTGATCGGCGACCTCGTCGGCGGCGCGGTCAGCGCCGCGCTCAGCGGCGACATCAAGCGCTTCGAGCAGTTGGACAATCTCGACGCCCAGATCGAAGCCGCGGTGAAGCCGCGCGCCGAGTCCCTGGAGCGCCGCAGCGATCGCCTGTGCCAGAGCGTGCGCGCGCTGGACGAACTGGAGAACGCGCTGGCCTACCGCTTCGACGGCCGCCCGCTGGACCTGCTCAAGGTCGACTACACCCCCGCGCCGCCGCGTACGGACGAGGCCGGCAAGCGCTGAGCGACCGCTGCGGCGCGGCCTGAGGCGGACCTGTCCGCCCCGGCGCGCGCCGCTTCGCCGACGGGCCGCCGACGGCAATACTGGGGCGTACGCACACGCCGGCGGCGTACGGGCTGTGCCGCTTAGGCCTTTAGTACTGCACCGGCCCCGGTGCGGTTGGCGCAACCGGCCGCACACGCCACAATTAGGGTTTTCGCGCATTTGCGGAGCCCCACGAACATGGCTGATCTGAAGGAAGCACGCGTCCCCGACATCGGCGACTACGACGGCGTGCCCGTCATCGAACTGTTGGTCGCGGTCGGCGACACGGTGACCCAGGACCAGGGCCTGGTCACGCTGGAGTCGGACAAGGCCACGATGGAAGTGCCGGCGCCGTTCGCGGGCATCGTGCGCGAGCTCAAGGTCAAGCTCGGCGATCAGCTGGCGGAAGGCAGCGTGGTGGCCTTGATCGAACCCACCGAAGGGGACGCAAAGCAGGCGCCGGCGCCGGCCGAGGAAGCGGCCAAACCCGCCGCCCCCGCCAAGGCCGAAGCCCCCGCCAAGGCCGAAGCCCCCACGCCGGCCAAGAGCGAACCCGCTCCGGCGCCGAAGGCCGAAGCGCCCCAGCCCGCGGCTCCGGCCCCGCTGCCCGGCGCCGCCGCCGGCACCGATCCCGAAGCGCTGCCGCCGCGCACCCCGCCGGTGGCCTTCACCGCCGAAGAATTGATGCCCGATAAGGTGCCCTACGCCAGCCCGGCGGTGCGCCTGTTCGCGCGCGAGCTCGGCGTCGACCTGACGCGCGTCAGCGGCAGCGCGCGCGGCGGCCGGATCAGCAAGGAAGACGTGCAGTCCTTCGTCAAGGGCGTCATGCAGGGCGGCGGAGGCGCGCCGGCCGCGGCCGGCGCCGCGCCGGCGCTCGGCGGCGGCCTCAACCTGCTGCCGTGGCCGAAGGTCGACTTCAGCAAGTTCGGCGAGGTCGAGACCAAGCCGCTGACCCGCATCCAGAAGCTCTCCGGCGCCAACCTGGCGCGCAACTGGGCGATGATCCCGCACGTCACCCAGCACGACGACGCCGACATCACCGACCTGGAAGCGCTGCGCGTGGCGCTCAACAAGGAAAACGAAAAGGCCGGCATCAAGCTGACCATGCTCGCGTTCCTGATGAAGGCCTCGGTCAACGCGCTGCAGAAGTTCCCGACCTTCAACGCCTCGCTCGACGCCAGCGGCGAGAACCTCACGCTGAAGAAGTACTTTCACATCGGCTTCGCCGCCGACACGCCGAACGGCCTGGTCGTGCCGGTGGTGCGCGACGTCGACAAGAAGGGCGTGCTGCAGATCGCCCGCGAAACCGGCGAACTGGCGGCCAAGGCGCGCGACGGCAAGCTCGGCCCGGCCGACATGAGCGGCGGCTGCTTCTCGATCAGCTCGCTCGGCGGCATCGGCGGCACCGCGTTCACCCCGATCGTCAACGCGCCGGAAGTCGCGATCCTCGGCGTGTCGAAGTCGGCGACCAAGCCGGTGTGGGACGGCAAGCAGTTCGCGCCGCGGCTGATCCTGCCGCTGTCGCTGTCTTACGACCACCGCGTCATCGACGGCGCCGCGGCGGCGCGCTTCACCGCCTACCTGGCGCAGCTGCTCGCCGACATGCGCCGCTCGCTGCTGTAAACGTCACGTCGTCGTCCGCGTCGGCGGCCGCGGTGCGCGGCCGTTCGCCGCGCCCGGTCGTCGCCGCCGGTCCGTTCCGCGCCGGTCCGTCCCGTACCGATCCGCCCGTACCGCCCGCCACCAGGAATCCCCTCCGCCGATGAGCCGTCACCCGCGTTCCGCTTCCGTCTCCCGCCGCCTGGCCTGGCTCGGCCTGGCCGCCGTCCTCGCCGCGCCGCTGGCGCAGGCCGCCGACGGCTGCCGCCTGCCGCTCGGCCGCGGCTGGCCGCCAGCGACGGAAAACCACGGTTCGGCCGTGGAGCAGTTGCTCGCGGCCAAGGCCGAGCCGCGGCTGAGCCTGACCCTGCTGCCGACCCGCGGCACCGAGAGCGGGCTGATGCTGATCGCGGCCGCCGCCGACGGCGCCGACTGGACCCTGCGCCACGCCAGGCCGGACGGGCGCGTCCAGGTCTGGAACGGCTCGCGCGGCGGCGGCGCGCTGGAACTGCGCGTGGACCAGGACGTGGACAGCGAGGAAGCGCCGATCCCGGCCGCGCTGGCCCAGCGCCTGGTCGCGACCTGGAAGCGTGCGCTGGAACAGGCGGTGCCGGCCGACAGGCCGGCCGAGTACCGCGATTCCGAACAACTGCTGTTCGTCGTCGACGGCCTGCGCGTCAGCGGCGCGCGTCCCGACTGCGGCTACGGCGAAACCCTGATGGAGCAGGCCACGCTGCTGACCGAGGCGGCCAACGAGAGCGCCGGCAAGCGCGAGCGCCGCTGGCGCGCGCTGGGCGAATCGCTGGACGAACTCGAACGCCAGCTGCAGGCCGCGCCCGCATCGTGACCGCACCGGCGCGCGCGGCGGCGACGCTCGCGCGCACCGGCGCTTTTCCGGCCCCCGCCGCGGCGGGCGCCACGCATGGCCTGGCCGTGCTCCCCCACCGCGCGCGCCCCGTGCGCGCGCCAGCGAAGATTTCCAAGAGGATTGCCGCGTCATGGCCAACAGCATCGAAGTGAAGGTTCCCGACATCGGCGACTACGACGACGTACCGGTCATCGAGTTGCTGGTCGCGGTCGGCGACACGGTCAAGAAGGACCAGGGCCTGGTCACGCTCGAATCGGACAAGGCGACGATGGAAGTGCCGTCCTCGGCCGACGGCGTGGTCAAGTCGATCAGCGTCAAGGTCGGCGACAAGGTCTCGCAGGGCGCGGTGATCGCGATCCTGGAGGCCGAGGGCGCGGGCGAGGCCGCGCCGGCCGAAGCGCCCAAGGCCGCCGCGAGTGCGCCCGCCGCCGCCGAACCGGCCAAGCCGGCCAAGCCGGCCGCGACCGAAGCGCCGAAGCCGGCCGCGAGCGCGCCGGCCCCGACCGCCGCCGCCGCGAGCGGCCCCAAGGCCGACGTCGAATGCCGCATGCTCGTGCTCGGCTCCGGCCCCGGCGGCTACACCGCCGCGTTCCGCGCCGCCGACCTCGGCCTCGACACCGTGCTGGTCGAACGCTACGCCAGCCTCGGCGGCGTCTGCCTCAACGTCGGCTGCATCCCGTCCAAGGCGCTGCTGCACGCGGCTGCGGTCATCGACGAGGCCGAGCACGCCAGCGACTACGGCGTCAGCTTCGGCAAGCCGACCATCGACCTCGACGCGCTGCGCAAGTACAAGGAAAAAGTGGTCGGCCAGCTGACCAAGGGCCTGGCCGGCATGGCCAAGCAGCGCAAGGTGCGCACCGTGGTCGGCGTCGGCGCGTTCGTGTCGCCGAACGAACTGGAAGTGAAGGGCGAGGGCGGCACCCAGCTGATCCGCTTCGAGCAATGCATCATCGCCGCCGGTTCGCAGGCGGTGAAGCTCGGCAACTTCCCGTGGGACGACAAGCGGGTCATGGATTCCACCGACGCGCTGGAACTGGCCGACGTGCCGGCCAAGTTGCTGGTCGTCGGCGGCGGCATCATCGGCCTGGAAATGGCCACCGTGTACCGCGCGCTCGGCAGCGAAGTCACCGTGGTCGAGTTCCTCGACCAGCTGATGCCGGGCGCCGATCCGGATCTGGTCAAGCCGCTCGCCGACCGCCTCAAGAAGCAGGGCGTGGCCGTGCACCTGAAGACCAAGGCCGCGGCCACCGAGGCCTTGAAGGAAGGCATCAAGGTGAGCTTCGAAAGCGCCGAGGCCGGCAAGGCGCCGGCGCTGGAATCGGGCGTCTACGACCGCGTGCTGGTCGCCGTCGGCCGCGCGCCCAACGGCGCCAAGATCGGCGCCGACCGGGCCGGCGTGCAGGTCGGCGAGCGCGGCTTCATCCCGGTCGACCGGCAGATGCGCACCAACGTGCCGCACATCTTCGCCATCGGCGATCTGGTCGGCAATCCGATGCTCGCGCACAAGGCCACCCACGAAGGCAAGCTCGCCGCCGAAGTGGCCGCGGGCGAGAAGAAGGAATGGGTGGCGCGGGTGATCCCGTCGGTGGCCTACACCGACCCGGAAATCGCCTGGGTCGGCGTCACCGAGACCGAAGCCAAGGCCAAGGGCCTGAAGGTCGGCGTCGGCAAGTTCCCGTGGGCGGCCAGCGGCCGCGCCATCGGCATCGGCCGCACCGAGGGCTTCACCAAGCTGGTCTTCGACGAAGCCACCCACCGCATCGTCGGCGGCGGCATCGTCGGGGTGCACGCCGGCGACCTGATTTCCGAAGTGGCGCTGGCGATCGAGATGGGTTGCGAGGTCGCCGACATCGGCCATACGATCCATCCGCATCCCACCCTGAGCGAATCGGTCGGCATGGCCGCGGAGGTGTTCGATGGAACGATCACCGATCTCTACATCCCCAAGAAGAAGGGCTAAGACGAGGTCGTTCGTACTGGCGGCGTTGGTCGCCGCTTTCGGCCTGGGCGAGGCCGCCGCGACCGTCGTGTTGCCGCGCTTTCCCAGCGAGGCGGACTATCTGGCCTGTCCGGGCGGACAGGCTTGGCGCGACGGCACCCGTGCGCGGATCGATCGCGCCGACCTGTTGCGGCGCAGCCTGTCGCCGCCGCGCGACCCGGCGCTGCGCGAAGCCGTGCTGCGCTTGTCCGCACAGGCGCTCCAGCGTCCCTATCTCGACGGATCCAACCCGGGCGTCGAAGCGGCCGCGGCGGCGGCCGATGCAGCGGCGGCGGCGGCCGATGCCGCAGCAGCCGCCGCCGATGCCGCGGCGGATTCGATGGCGGACGGAAAAGGCGCCCAGCCGAGGCGCGCGCCGCCTTCGCCTCCGGCCGAAGTCCAGGCCGCGGTCCGGCGGCTGGGCGACATCCTCCGGCGCCAACCGATGCCCGGCATCGCCGAGATCGGCGAGGACGGCGTGCAGGCGCTGTGGGGCGCGATCGAGCGCGACCGCGGCGACGCCGCGCGCCAGGAGCGGCTGGCCGAGGCGTTCCTGGACACCCAGCGGCGCTCGCCCGGAATCGACCCCTTCACCCTGCGCAACGCCATGGAACGCGTCGACGTACTGCGCCTCGCCGATGGCCGCCGCCAGCGCTACGGCACCCAGTTCGACTATCCCGAGCGGAAAGTGGTGCAGCGGCCAATCGAGAGCGAGCGCGCGATGGACGCGTACCGCGCCGAGTTCGGGATGATGCCGGCCGCGCTGGAAACCTGCCTGCGGCAGCGCCTGGAGAATCCCTACGGATTCCTGCCCGGCTTTCCTTGAAACCGCGGGCGCGCCGCCCGCAAGGGGCGGCGCGCCGACCGATCAGAACGAGAACGTCACGCCCGCCATCGGCCCCTTGAAGCGCTGGTCCAGGCCGATATCGACGTTGTCGCGGCTGCGCTTGGCGTTGATCTTGAACCAGTCGTAGCCGACGAACACGCCGACGTTCTCGGTGAAGCGGTACTCGGCCAGCGCGTTGGCGCGGCTGATGTCGCCCTTGTAGTCGCCGAAGTCGCCCCAGCCGGCGTCGAGGTACTGGCCTTGCACGACGAAGCGCCAGTGCTCGTTCGGCGACAGGGTCAGGCGGCTGCCGACCACCGGCGCGTAGCCGTCCTCGCTGCGGCCGTCGCTGTAGTTCGCGGTGCCGGCCTGGGCGCGCAGCTTGCCTTCGATCTTGGCGTACTCCACGCCGATCTGCAGGCCCCAGCTGACCGTGTCGGTTTCCACCACCGCGTAGTCGTACATCGCGCTGGCCAGTTCGAACTTGGTCTTGGCGCGGGCGAAGCTGCCGGCGGGAATGGTGGTGTCGTCGAACGACACGTCCTGGGTCAGGCGCGCGGTCTTGCTCTTGTCGTAGCCCCAGTAATTGAACAGCAGGCGATGGCGGTCGCCGAACTTGAACAGGCCTTCCAGGCGCGGCACGGTTTCCTTGCTGCCGAAATCGAAGTCCTGGCTGAACTCATAGGGGTTGCCGCGGAACGTGGTGCCGGCGGTGAATTCGCCGCTGGTATCCACCGACATCGCGCCCAGACGGATGGTGAATCGGTCGTCCTCGGCGTGCGCGGGCAGGGCGTAGGCGGCGCTCGCGCCCAGCAGCGCCAGCGTCAACGGAAGGAATCGGTTGGTCACAGGATCACTCCGGATATACAGGGGGAAGGCAGCACATTCGTGTACTGGTGCGTACATGGATGCCGTCGTTCAGGTGGAGTAACCGTGAAAAAAACCGCGATGACCGATCGCGCAAAGCCGCAAGCGATGAACTGTGACGCGAGTCGTCGAAATCTGTACGCCGAAAAAGGCGAAGCCCCGGCGGGTCGTGCCGGGGCTTCGGGGTGCCCGCCGCTGCTTTGCCATTGACGAGGAGAGAGTGGCGGCGGGCGTTCCTGGATACTGACCGGTGCGGCGCGGAAAGGTTCCGCAGTCCGTCAAAGATTTCGATCAGGTCGCCAGCGCGTCGCCGCCGACTGTCGCCGCGGCCGCGGCGCGGCGCCGTTCGATCCGCTTCCACACCTTCTCGTGCAGGTGGAAGGCGACGGTGTTGCAGGCCGGCTCGACCAGGGCCAGGGCGCCGCCGACCCAGACGCTGCCGGTCATCAGGTAGCCGACCAGGAAGGCGACGGTGAAGTGGACGCCGGCGAAGCTGAGGGTCTTCTCCATGGGAATGGGCTCGGATGAGAATGATTCTCAAGTTACGCCTTCGCGGTCAGAACGCAAATCGAATGATGCGACCGTTTCGATAGTCGTTATCTATCGATTTCGTGCCCCGCGCCTGCCGGCTTACCTCCCAGGTAATTCAACGCTCTAGCCCTTGCCGGCATAGTCGCGGCCATGAACGCGCAGACCGCCGCCGCCGTCGCCGCCCCCCATGACGCCTATGGCAGGGCTGTGACTGCCGCCGGTTGCCGCAAAGTCGCCCTCGTTCTATACTTTTGCGGCTCTACCGGGCGCTTTGCGCCAACCCCAGACCGACGAGACCCGCGTGCACGATCCATTGTCCGCAGGCCGCCGGCTGGCGTCGCGCGCGATTGCTTGGCAAGCCGGCGCGACGGCGCTGGTCGCGCTGGCCTTCCTCTCCCTCGGTGCGTCGTCCGCGCTGGCGGCTGCGGTCGGCGGTGGCGCGGCGGTTGCCGGCAATCTCGCGGCCGCCAGGATGGCGTTGGGGGGCGGCGTGCAACCGGCCGGGTCGGCGATCGGGCGGTTGTTGCTCGGAGTCATATTCAAATGGGTGGCGGTATTGACGGTGCTCGGCCTCGGAATGGCCGTGTGGCGTCTGCCTCCCCTGCCAATGCTGGTGAGTCTGTCGGCGGCGACGCTGGCGTTCGCACTGGCCAATCTTTTGAAACGATAGGTGTCTTTCGTGAGTGAACAGACCGGTTCGGGCGGCCTGAACGAATACATCCAGCACCATCTTCAGCAGAACACGATCTCGCTGGGTGGTGGTGCCTTCCATATCGACACCTGGGTCGTTTCGCTGATCCTGGGCCTGGTCTTCATCACCTGGTTCGGCTTCTTCGCGCGCAAGGCCAGCTCGGGCGTGCCGTCCAAGGGACAGGCCTTCGTCGAGCTGATCCTGGAGTTCATCGACGGCCAGGTGAAGGACAGCTTCCACGGCGACCGCAGCTCGCTGACGCCGCTGGCGCTGACGATCTTCGTCTGGGTCGTGCTGATGAACGGCATGGACCTGCTGCCGCTCGACCTGCCAGGCTGGGTGGTCAAGACCACCGCCGGCGCCGAAGTGGCGCACCACACCTACTTCCGCTGGGTCCCGACCGCGGACCTGAACACGACGCTGGCGCTGTCGACCACCGTGTTCTTCCTGATCCTCTATCACTCGGTCAAGGCCAAGGGCGGCCTGGGCTTCGGCAAGGAGCTGCTCACCGCTCCGTTCCACGCTCACAGCACCGGCGCCAAGATCGCGCTCGCTCCGGCCAACCTGGGACTCAACGTCATCGAGTACCTGGTCAAGCCGGTCAGCCTGGCGATGCGACTGTTCGGCAACATGTACGGCGGCGAGCTGGTGTTCATGCTCATCGCCGGCCTGCTCGGCGGCGGTCTGCTGATGTTCGTGCCGGGCGTGATCTTCAACGCCGCCTGGGCGCTGTTCCACATCCTGATCGTGCTGCTGCAGGCCTTCATCTTCATGATCCTCACCGTCGTCTACATCGCCGGCGCGTACGAGAGTCATTGACCCGCGTTCCACCTTTTAGTTCTTTGCGCGTTTCACCCTTTCCTTTAGCCAAACCAACGTTTCAGTAGGAGAAAACCATGGAATTCATCGCCAATGTGCAGGGCCTGACCGCTATCGCGATCGGCATCATGGTCGGCCTCGGCGCGATCGGCGCTTGCCTCGGCATCGCGCTGATGGGCTCGAAGTTCCTTGAGTCGGCCGCCCGTCAGCCGGAACTGGTGCCGATGCTGCAGGGCCGCATGTTCCTGCTGGCCGGCCTGATCGACGCGGCGTTCATCATCGCGCTGGCCGTCGGCTTGCTGTTCGCCTTCGGCAACCCGCTGCTGGGCGCCCTGCAGGCTGCCGGCGCCGCCGGCTGATCCTCGCTCAGCGAGCAGTCTGAGCCGTCCGCGCGAGCGGGCGGCTCTCCCGGGCCTTAGCGCCCGCAGCGTCCCATCGGAGCTGTCATGAATATCAACATGACCTTCTTCGGCCAGATGATCACGTTCGCGATCCTGATCTGGTTCACGATGAAGTTCATTTGGCCGCCCCTGAACAAGGCGATCGAAGAACGGCAACAAAAGATTGCCCAGGGTCTGGCGAATGCCGAAGGCGCTGAGGTGCTCATCCAGCAGGCGCGCGCGCAGGCGGATGAAATCGTGCGCGAAGCGCGCGTCAAGGCCAACGAAGTCGTCGAGCAGGCGCATTCGCGCGCCAACCAGATCGTCGACCAGGCCAAGACCGACGCGATGGTCGAAGGCACGCGCCTGAAGGCGCTGGCCGACGCCGAAATCGCCGCCGCCGCCGACCGCGCCCGCGAGGACCTGCGCAAGCAGGTGTCCGCGCTGGCCGTCACCGGCGCCGAGAAGCTGCTCAAGCGCGAAATCGACGCCAACGCCCACAAGGCGCTGCTCGACGAGCTGGCCGCGGAAATCTGACCGGGTAGCCCAACGCGATGAGCCAGAACCTCACCCTCGCCCGACCGTATGCCCGCGCCGCGTTCGCGCTGGCGCGCGACGCCGGCCGCACCGCCGATTGGTCGCAAGCGCTCGCCTTCTCGGCGCGCGTCGCCGCCGATCCGCAGGTGCAGTCGGTGCTCGGTCATCCGCGCCTGAGCGTCAGCGACGCCGTCGCCCTGGTCGCGATCGACCACGCGGACGAACCCGTGCAGCGGTTCCTGACCCTGCTCGCGGACAACCGCCGCCTCGCCCTGTTGCCGGAAATCGCCGGCCTGTTCGAGGAATTGCGCGCCGACGCCGACCGCGTGGTCAAGGCCAAGGTCACCTCCGCCAGCGACCTGCCGGCGGCCGAGCTCGATTCGATCAAGGCCGCGCTGGTCAAGCGCTTCGGCCGCCAGGTCGAGATCGAGACGGCCATCGACGCTTCGCTGATCGGCGGCGCGGTGATCGACGCCGGCGAAGTGGTGATCGACGGCTCGCTCAAGGGCAAGCTGGCGCGCCTGCAGACGGCGCTGGCCGGTTAAAGCCGGGAACGGGGAACCGGGAATCGTCGAAGCGCAGCGCTTCCGGTTCCCGACTCCCGCCCCCCGTAAAAAAGAAAGCACCCGCGCGTCGCTTCGTCGCGATGCAGGACCAAGGAAACGACAATGGCAAGCACCCAGCTCAACCCGTCCGAAATCAGCGAACTGATCAAGACCCGCATCGAGAAGGTCAAGCTGGCCGCCGAAGCGCGCAACGAAGGCACCGTGACCTCGGTGTCCGACGGCATCGTGCGCATCCACGGCCTGGCCGACGTGATGCAGGGCGAAATGATCGAACTGCCGAACAACACCTTCGCCCTGGCGCTGAACCTGGAGCGCGACTCGGTCGGCGCCGTGGTCCTGGGCGATTACGAGCACCTGCGCGAAGGCGACGTGGCCAAGACCACCGCCCGCATCCTGGAAGTGCCGATCGGCCGCGAGCTGCTCGGCCGCGTGGTCAACGCGCTCGGCGAGCCGATCGACGGCAAGGGTCCGATCGGCGCCAGCCTGACCGCTCCGGTGGAGCGCGTCGCCCCGGGCGTGCTGTGGCGCAAGTCGGTCGACCAGCCGGTGCAGACCGGCTACAAGTCGGTCGACTCGATGATCCCGATCGGCCGCGGCCAGCGCGAGCTGATCATCGGCGATCGCCAGACCGGCAAGACCGCGATGGCCATCGACGCCATCATCAATCAGAAGGGCACCGGCATTAAGTGCATCTACGTCGCGATCGGCCAGAAGGCCTCCTCGATCGCCAACGTGGTGCGCAAGCTGGAAGAGAACGGCGCGCTGGCCCACACCATCGTCGTCGCCGCCACCGCCTCCGAATCGGCCGCGATGCAGTACATCAGCGCCTACTCGGGCTGCACCATGGGCGAGTACTTCCTCGACCGCGGCGAAGACGCGCTGATCGTGTACGACGACCTGTCCAAGCAGGCCGTGGCCTACCGCCAGATCTCGCTGCTGCTGCGCCGTCCGCCGGGCCGCGAAGCCTACCCGGGCGACGTGTTCTACCTGCACAGCCGCCTGCTCGAGCGCGCCGCGCGCGTGAACGCCGATTACGTCGAGAAGTTCACCAACGGCGAAGTGAAGGGCAAGACCGGTTCGCTGACCGCGCTGCCGATCATCGAGACCCAGGCCGGCGACGTCTCGGCGTTCGTGCCGACCAACGTGATTTCGATCACCGACGGCCAGATCTTCCTGGAAACCGACCTGTTCAACGCCGGCATCCGCCCGGCGGTCAACGCCGGCATCTCGGTGTCGCGCGTCGGCGGCTCGGCCCAGACCAAGATCATCAAGAAGCTGTCCGGCGGCATCCGCATCGCCCTGGCGCAGTACCGCGAGCTCGCGGCGTTCGCCCAGTTCGCGTCCGACCTCGACGAAGCCACCCGCAAGCAGCTCGAGCGCGGCCAGCGCGTGACCGAGCTGATGAAGCAGAAGCAGTACGCGCCGATGTCGATCGCGCTGCAGGCGCTGTCGATCTACGCGGTCGACAAGGGCTACATGGACGACGTGCCGGTGGCCAAGATCGGCGCCTTCGAAGACGCGCTGCACGGACATTTCCTCAACACCCAGGGCGCCCTGGTCGAGAAGATCAATTCGACCGGCGGCTGGGACGACGAAATCGAAGGCGCCTTCAAGAAGGGCATCGAAGAGTTCAAGCAGACCGGGACCTGGTAAGGCGGGTCGCATAGCGCAAGCCGGCCGCGCCGGTTTGCGCGCCACCCAGAACCCCACGCCCTAAAGCGAACAAAGCGAGCGAGAGATGGCAGGCGGACGCGAAATCAAAACCAAGATCAAGAGCGTGCAGAACACCCGCAAGGTGACCCGCGCGCTGGAAATGGTCTCGGCTTCCAAGATCCGCAAGGCGCAGGATCGGATGAAGACCTCGCGCCCGTACGCGCGCGTGATCAAGCAGGTGATCGGACACCTGGCCCAGGCCAATTCCGATTACCGGCATCCGTACATGGTCGAGCGCAAGGACGTGAAGCGCGTCGGCTACGTGATCGTGTCGTCCGACCGCGGCCTGGCCGGCGGCCTCAACAACAACCTGTTCCGCAAGCTGCTCGGCGAGTTCCGCAAGTGGCAGGAGCAGGGCGTCGAGGTCGACGTGGTCACCATCGGCCAGAAGGCCTCGGTGTTCTTCCGCCGGATCAAGGTCAACATGCTCGCCTCGGTCACCCACCTGGGCGACCAGCCGCACGTGGAGCAGCTGATCGGCGTGATCAAGGTCGTGCTCGACGCCTACAGCGCCGGCACCGTCGATCGCGTGTTCGTCTGCTACAACGACTTCGTCAACACCATGACCCAGCGCGCGGCGTTCGACCAGCTGCTGCCGCTGCCGGCGCCGGAAACCCAGGTCGCCAAGCACGACTGGGACTACATCTACGAACCCGATGCGCAGACCGTGCTCGACCACGTGCTGACCCGCTACATCGAGTCGCTGGTGTACCAGGCGGTGCTGGAGAACGTGGCGTCCGAGCATGCCGCGCGCATGGTCGCGATGAAGGCGGCGAGCGACAACGCCACCAAGCTGATCGGCACCTTGAACCTGGTCTACAACAAGGCGCGCCAGGCGGCGATCACCCAGGAAATCTCCGAAATCGTCGGCGGCGCCGCCGCGGTCTAACCCATCCGGTGGGCGCGGCCGACGGCCTGCGACCACCAGCAGCATTTGAAAGTTACTGAGGAATCCAAGATGAGCAGCCAGGGCAACCAGGGCAAGATCGTTCAGATCATCGGCGCGGTCGTCGACATCGAGTTTCCGCGCGAGTCGGTGCCGAAGGTGTACGACGCGTTGAAGGTCGAGAACACCGCCATCACGCTCGAAGTTCAGCAGCAGCTCGGCGACGGCATCGTCCGCGCGATCGCGCTGGGCTCCACCGACGGCCTCAAGCGCAACCTGATCGCGACCAACACCGGCCGCGCCGTGGCCGTGCCGGTCGGCACCGCGACCCTGGGCCGCATCATGAACGTGCTCGGCGAGCCTATCGACGAGCGCGGCCCGGTCGAAAGCGACGTGCATTGGGAAATCCACCGCTCCGCTCCGGCCTACGACGAGCAGTCCTCGGGCAACGAGCTGCTGGAAACCGGCATCAAGGTCATCGACCTGATGTGCCCGTTCGCGAAGGGCGGCAAGGTCGGCCTGTTCGGCGGCGCCGGCGTCGGCAAGACCGTGAACATGCTCGAGCTGATCAACAATATCGCGACCGAGCACGCCGGCCTGTCGGTGTTCGCCGGCGTGGGCGAGCGTACCCGCGAGGGCAACGACTTCTACCACGAGATGTCCGACGCCAACGTCATCGTGCAGGAAGACCTGTCGAAGTCGAAGGTGGCGATGGTGTACGGCCAGATGAACGAGCCGCCGGGCAACCGCCTGCGCGTCGCGCTGACCGGCCTGACCATGGCCGAGTACTTCCGCGACGAGAAGGACGCCAGCGGCAAGGGCCGCGACGTGCTGTTCTTCGTCGACAACATCTACCGCTACACCCTGGCCGGCACCGAAGTGTCGGCGCTGCTGGGCCGCATGCCGTCGGCGGTGGGCTACCAGCCCACCCTGGCCGAGGAAATGGGCGTGCTGCAGGAGCGCATCACCTCGACCAAGACCGGTTCGATCACCTCGATCCAGGCCGTGTACGTGCCCGCGGACGACCTGACCGACCCGTCGCCGGCGACCACCTTCGCCCACCTCGACGCCACCGTCGTGTTGAGCCGAAACATCGCCGCGCTGGGCATCTACCCGGCGGTCGATCCGCTCGACTCGACCTCGCGCCAGCTCGACCCGAACGTGGTCGGTGCCGAGCACTACGACACCGCGCGCCGCGTCCAGGCCACCTTGCAGAAGTACAAGGAGCTCAAGGACATCATCGCGATCCTGGGCATGGACGAGCTGTCGGAAGAAGACAAGACCGCCGTGGCCCGCGCGCGCAAGATCGAGCGCTTCTTCTCGCAGCCGTTCCACGTCGCCGAAGTGTTCACCGGCGCGCCGGGCAAGTACGTGTCGCTGAAGGACACCATCCGCGGCTTCAAGGGCATCTGCGACGGCGACTACGACCACCTGCCGGAGCAGGCGTTCTACATGGTCGGCGGCATCGAAGAAGCGGTCGAGAAGGCCAAGAAGATGGGCGTGGGCTGAGACGCCTGACGGCGTCCCGGGAACCGGGAACGGGCGGCAGGCAACCGTAGCGGCGCACAGCGCCCGCGCGGATCGCCGGTTCGCCGAAGCCCGGTTCCCCATTCCCAGTTCCCGTCGAACGAGCAAAGCGAGACAGACATGGCATCCACCTTCCGTTGCGACATCGTCAGCGCCGAAGACGAGATCTTCCACGGCGAAGCGACGCTGCTGGTCGCCACCGGCGAGATCGGCGAACTCGGCATCGCGCCGCGCCATGCGCCGCTGATCACCCGGCTCAAGCCGGGCAAGGTCGTGGTGACCCTGCCCAGCGGCGAGCAGCTCGACTTCGCGGTCTCCGGCGGCATCCTCGAGGTGCAGCCGCAGGTCGTGACCGTGCTGGCCGACACCGCGATCCGCGCCCAGGACATCGACGAAGCCGCCGTGCGCGCGGCCAAGGAAGAAGCCGAGCGCGCGCTGGCCAACCGCGGCCCGCAGATGGACATCGCCGAGGCGCAGGCCAAGCTGGCCGAGGCGATGGCGCAGCTGCAGGCGCTCGAGCGCCTGCGCAAGAACATGAAGCACTGAGCCGCGGTCCGTCCGCAGCTACGAAAACGCCGGCCTCGCGCCGGCGTTTTCATTTTCGATTTCGCGGCCGCGGACGGATCTCGTCCGGCCGGGATCGCGGCGTGGCGCGCGGCGCCGCCTCAGCGCCGATAGACCCAGTACCGCGACAGCGTGAACCCGACCACGGCCAGGGCCAGCTCGATCACCGGCTTCGCCAGCCACGTCCACTTCAGGCCGGCATAGGTGTCGACCAGGCTGATCGCCACGGTGCTGAGCACCGTGCTGCCGATCCACAGGGCGACGAAGCGTCCGAACTGGCGGCGGCCGAGCGCGCTGTCCTCGCCGTTGAAGGTGAAGCGGCCGTTGAGCCAGAACCCCAGCAGCGCGCCGCTGACGCGGCCGGCCAGGTTGGCCGCTTCCACCGGCATGCCCATGTGGCTCAGGCCGACCATCATTCCCCAGTCCACGCAGTATTGGATCGCGCCGAAGATCAGGTAGTTGCGACCTTGTCGGGTCAGGCTCATGGGCGGGGGAGTGCCTGGCGTCAGCGGGGGATGCGGCAGTTTAGTGAAAGCTGGCGCGTTGGACGAATGCGCAGGCGGCGGACCGGTCAGCTGGGGCTGTGGATGGCGGGCCGGCGCGGGCTTCGAGCTGCGCGCCGGCGCCCGCGGACGGTCGCGCGCGGGCGCGGTCTCTGAAAGGCTCTGGTGCGCGATCGGGCCGCCATCGCAGCCGGAACCCCGTTCAGCGCGAACCGCTCCCGCCGCGATTGCTGCGACGCATACGCCTGCGGCCGGACTGCCTCGGCCATCGCAGATCGCGCCCCGGCGCCGCGCGCGCTCAGCGCGCGTGCAGGGTCGCGCGGGCGGCGCTGCTAAGATTCGGCTCCGACGGGGGGCCCACGTCAAGCAACCGAACAGCTCAGGAAGGTTTCGTACATGGCTCATGAGTCGATGAACCAGTTGCACATCGTCATTCTCGCCGCCGGCGAGGGCAAGCGGATGAAGTCGGCGACCGCCAAGGTGCTGCAGAAGATCGCCGGGCGGCCGATGCTGGCGCACGTGATCGACACCGCGCGCGCGCTGCGTCCGGCCGGCATCCACCTGGTCTACGGCCACGGCGGCGAACAGGTCCGCGCCGCGTTCGCCGGCCAGGACGACCTGCGTTGGAGCGAGCAGGAGCAGCGCCTGGGCACCGGCCATGCCGTGCAGCAAGCGATGCCGGGCGTGCCGCAGGACGCGCGCGTGCTGGTGCTGTACGGCGACGTGCCGCTGATCGCCGCGCCGACCCTGCAGCGCCTGCTCGACGCGCCCGGACGGCTGGCGGTGTTGGTCGCCGACCTCGACGACCCGACCGGCTACGGCCGCATCGTGCGCGATCCGGAAGGCCGGGTCGGCCGCATCGTCGAGCACAAGGACGCCGACGAGGACGAGCGCGCGATCCGCACCGTCAACACCGGGATCCTGGTCGCCGACGGCGAACCGCTGCGGCGCTGGCTCGACCGCCTGGGCAACGACAACGCCCAGGGCGAGTACTACCTCACCGACGTGTTCGCCTCCGCCGCGGCCGAATACAGCCCGGCCGAGATGGTCCACGTGGACGACCCGATCGAAGTCGAGGGCGCCAACGATCCGTGGCAGCTGGCCCAGCTCGAACGCGCGTTCCAGCGCCGCGCCGCGCGCGCGCTGTGCGTGCAGGGCGCGCGCCTGGCCGATCCGGCGCGCTACGACCAGCGCGGCACGGTGACGGTCGGCCGCGACGTCGAGATCGACGTCGACGCGATCCTGGAAGGCACGGTCGAACTCGGCGACGGCGTGCGCATCGGCCCGTTCTGCCGGCTCAAGGACGTGCGCCTGGGCGCCGGCACCGAAGTGCGCGCGCATTGCGACCTCGACGGCGTGACGGTCGAGGGCGCCGCGCAGATCGGCCCCTACGCGCGCCTGCGCCCGGGCACGGTGCTGGCCGACGGCGCGCACGTGGGCAACTTCGTCGAGACCAAGAACGCGCGCGTCGGCGTGGGCAGCAAGGCCAACCACCTGACCTACCTCGGCGATGCGGTCATCGGCGCGGGCGTCAACGTCGGCGCGGGCACCATCACCTGCAACTACGACGGGGTCAACAAGTGGGTCACCACGATCGAGGACGGCGCCTTCATCGGCTCCAACTCCTCGCTGGTGGCGCCGGTGACCATCGGCAAGGACGCGACCATCGCCGCCGGCTCGACGATCACCCGGCCGGCGCCGGCCGGCGAGTTGAGCATCGGCCGCGCGCGCCAGGCGACGGTGGAAGGGTGGAAGCGGCCGGTGAAGAAGCCGAAGGATTGAGGCGCTGCGCGCGGACGCGGGCCGATGTTCCTGCGCGATTGAGGGGCATCGGTCGGTTGTCGCATGGATTCCGCCGTCGCGGCGGAAACGGCGCGGGGTGCGACGGTTGCGCCGGCGTTCGGGTGGTCGCGGTCGCGGCTCGCGCCGCTGCTGCAACGGCTACCTGTAGGAGCGGCGCGAGCCGCGACCGCGGACTTGCATGTGCCGCCGCCGAATCCCGCGCTATCGACGCGCCATGACCGCCGCCGCCGTCAGTCCGGCAACACCATCGATACGCACAACCCGCCGCCTTCGCGGTTGAGCAGGGCGATGCGGCCGCCGTGCGCTTCGGCGATCTCGCGCGCCAGCGCCAGGCCCAGGCCGGTGCCGTTGCGCTTGGTCGAGTAGAACGGCAGCAGCGCGTTGGCCAGCACCGCTTCGTTCATGCCGGTGCCGCGGTCGAGCACGTCGATGCGCCAGGCGTCGGGCGTACGCCGCAGCTGCAGGCGCACTTCCTCCGGCGCCGAGCCCGATTCGTGCGCGTTCTTGAGCAGGTTGATCAGGCTCTGTTCCAGCTGCGCCGCGTCGACGCGCGCGATCGCCTCGCCCTGCACGCCGTCGTAGCCGAACTCGACCTGGCTGCGCAACTGCTGGATGAAGCGCGACCACTCGATCGGTTCCAGCCGCGGCGACGGCAGCTTGGCGAAGCGGGCGTAGTCGCGGATGAAGCCTTCCAGGTGGCGCGCGCGTTCCTCGATGGTGTTGAGCGCGGTCGGCAGGCGCTCGTACTGGCCGCGGCGCAGCAGCTCGGCGCCGGAGTGGGCCAGCGAGGCGATCGGCGCCAGCGAGTTGTTGAGCTCGTGGCTAATCACCCGGATCACCTTCTTCCAGGTCTGCACTTCCTGTCGGCGCAGTTCGGCGGTGAGCTGGCGCAGCAGCACCAGTTCGTGGACGCGGCCGTTGAGGCGGAACATGCGCCGCGACAAGTGGTAGATGTCTTCGTTCTCGACGTCGCCGACGCTGAACATGCCGTCGCCGCCGCGTTCGAAGGCTTCCTGCATCGGCGCCGGCGCCTCGCGCATGAGTTCGCCGAAGTCCTGGCCTTCCAGGCGCCGGCCTTCGCCGAGCATCTTGCGCGCGGCCAGGTTGCCCAGCACCACGCGCCGCGAGGGATCCACCAGCAGCATCGCCACCGGCGTGTTCTGCACCATGGTGTCGAGCAGCAGTTCGCGCTGGACCAGGTTCAGGCGCTGCTCGCGCAGGGTGTCGCCCAGGCGGTTGTGGCTGGCCACCAGTTCGCCCAGGTCGCCGTGGCCGCTCCAGTTGAAGCTGAAGGAATAGTCGCCGTCGCGGTAGCTCGCGACCGAGCCGGCCAGCGCGCGGAACAGCGAGTTCATCGGCGCGAACAAACGGCTCACGTGATAGAACAGCAGCGGCGCCAGCGCGGCGATTACGATCGGCAGCGCCAGCCACGGCGGCGTGAGCTGTCGCGACAGCCACAACGCCGCCGCCGCGCCCACGGCCAGATAGGCCAATGCGACCGCGCCGAACAACAAACTCAAGGGCAGGCGGCGCATGCTCGCTCTCCTCAGTCGCGCTTGATGCCGAGCCGGTCCAGGCGCCGGTACAGCGCCTGGCGCGACAGGCCCAGTTCGCCGGCGGCCTGCGCGAGCACGCCGCCGGCGCGTTCGATCGCCGCTTCGATCGCGGCGCGGTCGGGTTCCTCGGCGCCGGCCGCTTGCGCCGCGGCCGCCGTCGCGGCCGCCGCGGCCGCCGCCGGCAGGCCGAGATCGGCCGCGGCGATGCTGTCGCCGCGCGCCAGCAGGGCCGCGCGCTGCAGGGTGTTGCGCAGCTCGCGCACGTTGCCGGGCCACGGGTGCGCGAGCAGGGCGCGTTCGGCGTCCTCGCCCAGGCGCTTGCCGGCGGCGAGCGGATTGTCGGCGAGGAAATGCCGCGCCAGCGGCAGCACGTCGTCGCGGCGCTCGCCCAGCGGCGCGATCGCGATCTGGATGGTGTTGAGGCGGTAGTAGAGGTCTTCGCGGAAGCGGCCGTCGCGGATCATCGCCGGCAGGTCGGCGTTGGTCGCGCTGATCACCCGCACCCGCACCTGGCGCTCGCGGTTGGAACCCAGCCGCTCGAAGCGGCCGGTTTCGAGCACGCGCAGCAGCTTCATCTGCCCGGCCGGCGGCAGGTTGCCGATCTCGTCGAGGAACAAGGTGCCGCCGTCGGCGGCCTCGAACTTGCCTTCGCGCATCTTGTTGGCGCCGGTGTAGGCGCCCGCGTCGGCGCCGAACAGTTCGGCCTCGATCAGTTCGGTCGGCAGCGCGCCGCAGTTCAAGGTCACGAACGGGCCGCTCTTGACCGCCGAATTGGCCTGCACGATCTCGGCGATCTTTTCCTTGCCCGCGCCGTTGGGGCCGACGATCAGCACCGGCACGTCGGCGCGGGCGACGTGGCAGGCGAGTTCGACCACCCGGGTCATCGGTTCGGAGGCGAACACCAGCCCGCGCAGGTCGTAGCGCGCTTCCAGCTCGCGCACGGCGCGGCGGCGCTGCTCGTGCAGGCGGCTGACCTCGCGCGTGCTGGCGCCGAGTTCGAGCAGGTTCTCGACGCTGGCCAGCAGCTTCTGGTCGTCCCAGGGCTTGGCCAGGTAATCGGCGGCGCCGGCCTTGGCCAGGTCGACCGCGATGTCGAGGTGGGTCCAGGCGGTCAGCAGGATGATCGGCAAGTCCGGATGGCGCGCGCGGATCGCGCGGAACAGCGCCACGCCTTCCTGGCCGGAGGTGGTGTCGGCGGTGAAGTTCATGTCCTGCAGCACCAGGCCGATGTCCTCGCGCGCGAGCAGGTCCAGGCCCTGCTGCGGCGATTGCGCGGTCAGCACGCGGATATCGCGCAGGCCGAACAGCAGGTCCAGGGCGGTGCCGACCGCGGGATTGTCGTCGATGACCAGGACGGTGCGCATGCGGGGCCGTGTGCGGAGGGAGATGCGGAAAGCGCGGCAGGGCGCGCGGTTTCCAGGTGCCGAGTATGCCAGCGCGGGTCGGCGCTGGCGTGGGCCGGAAGGCGCAGGCGCGCGGCGAGAGGCGGCGCGGCGCGCTGCGGCGCGCATCAGCGGCGAAAGTCCGGCGGATGCCGGCTTTCGCCGCAACGACGCCGTGCGCGCGCGTCGGCCGGCCGGACGCGCAGCGATGGCGGCGCGCGCGACGCCACCGCCGCGCGCCGGTTCACTTCGCCGCCGCCGCGCCGGCGCCGCCGGCCTTGACCGCGGCGATCCATGCGTCGATCTGCGATTCCAGTTCGCGCAACGGCAGCGCGCCGCCGCCGAGCACGCGGTCGTGGAACGCGCGCAGGTCGAAGCGCGGGCCCAGTTCGCGCTGCGCCCGCGCGCGCAGTTCGCGGATCTTGAGCTGGCCCATCTTGTAGGCCAGCGCCTGGCCCGGCCAGGCGATGTAGCGGTCGGTCTCGGCCTGGATGTCGGGTTCCTCCATGTCGGAGTGTTCGCGCATCCACTGCACCATCTGCTCGCGGCTCCAGCGCTTGTAGTGCACGCCGGTGTCCAGCACCAGGCGGTTGGCGCGGATCAGTTCTTCGGAGAGCCGGCCGAAGTCGCTGTACGGGTCCTGATAGAGGCCGACGTCCTTGCCCAGTTCCTCCGAGTACAGGCCCCAGCCTTCGATGAAGGCGAGTTGGCCGAGCAGGGTGCGGAACTTCGGCAGCGCCGGCAGTTCGCGGGCGATGCTCATCTGCAGGTGATGGCCGGGCACGCCTTCGTGGTAGGCCACCGCCTCGATCCGGGTCAGCAGGCGCTTCTCGGGCTCGCCGGTGTTGACCGTGATCAGGCCCGGGCGCTTGCCGTCGGGCGTGCCGGCCATGTACTGCGCGGCCGAGGCTTCCTTCTCGCGCCAGGTCTCCACCGCCTGCACCTGCACCTTGGCCTTGGGCAGGGTGCCGAACAGCTGCGGCAGCTTGGTTTCCATCTGCGCGAGGTACTTGCGGTACTCGTCGACGATCTGTTCGCGCGAACTGGCGTGATGCGCGGGATCGGCGGCGACCGCCTTGCGCATCGCTTTCAGGTCGGCGTAGCCCAGGCGCCGGGCGATCTCGCTCTGTGCTTTCTCGATGCGCTCCACTTCGCTCAGGCCGAGGCGGTGGATCTGCTCGGGCGTCGCCTGGGTGGTGGTGTATTCCTCGATCGCGTCGCGGTAGATCGCCTCGCCGTTCGGCAGCGACCACACGCCGTATTGCTCGCGGCCGTGCGGCGCGTAGTCCTCGCGCACGAACCGGGCGAGTTCGCGGAAGGCCGGGCGCACCTGCTGGTCGATCGCCGCGACGATCTCGCCGCGCAGGCGTTCGCGTTCGGCGGCCGGCACGCTGTCGGGGAATTTCTTCAGCGACGCGGCGAACACGTTGTCGGCGCCGGCCGGCGCGGCCAGGTCGTCGCACTGCTTGGCGACCTTTTCCAGCAGGTAGCGCGGCGGCATCAGCCCGTCCTTGACCCCTTGCCGGGCCACGTCGGTGACCTGTTCGAGCAGCTTGGGCAGGCCGCGCAGGCGCGCGACGTAGTCCTGGTACTGGCGCGCGTTGTCGAACGGGAACGCGCTGGCCAGCGCGGTCAGGTTGAGGTGCACGCCGACGAACTGGTCCAGCGGCATTTCGTAGGTCTTCAGTTCGTAGCTGCGCAGCGAGCTGCTGAGCCAATCCACCATCAGCCGGTGGTTGAGCCGGTCGGCCTCGGCGAAGCCGCGGGTGTCGACCGCCTCGAACTTCGCCAGCATGGCGCGGTTGCTGCGGTTCATGCGTGCGGCGCCGGCCAGCGAGTAATCCGCCCACGCGTCGTTGCGGCGATAGTCGCCGAAGAAGCTGGCCTGCTCGGGCAGTTGCTGCATCAGGTCTTCCCATTGCTCGTCGAGCAGGGCGTTGAAGGCCTTGAGCCGCGCGGCGACGTCGGCGGCTTGCGCGTCGGCCGCGGCCGCGGGCGCCGCGAATGCAGGCAGGGCCGGCGCGGCGGCGAGCGCGGCGGACAGCAGGGCGATGCGCAGCGCAGGACGCAGTACACGGTGGGAAAAGCTTCGGCTCATGGAAGGCTCCGTGACGGGAGAAGGGGCGTGCGCGAGGCGCGACGTCCCGGATCGCCCGGCGCGTACGCCGGACGGGGCGGATGCAACGCAAGACGAGAGGCAAGATGCAGCGGCCGTCGCGCGCCGCGGCCAGTACCACCGACGACGCCGGGACGCGCGATGCGGCTTCAGCCGATCCCGGCCGCCGCTGCCGGCGACCGGGATGCGGTCGCGGCAGCGGCGCTTCGGTCGCGCGCGAAGATCACGCCGCGCGCGTGGCCAAGGCCGGCGGCACCATCGCCGCGCGCCGGGCCGGGCCGTACACCGCCAACTGGCCCAGCAGCCACAGGCTCAGCGCGCCCAGCGGCAGGTACAGCACCGGCAGCCGCGGCAGTTCGTAGTACTTCATCAGCAGCAGGTTGATCGCGAACGCGATGACCATGCCCAGCACGATGCCGATGCCGGTCAGCAGGAAGTTCTCGGTCTGGAAGTAGCGCAGGATCTGCCCGCGGGTGGCGCCGAGCGCGCGGCGCACGCCGATCTGCTTGGTCCGCTGCTGCACCCAGAAGCTGGCCAGGCCGACGATGCCGAGCGCGGTGACGATCAGCAGCGCCACGCACACCGCGCCGAGCAGCCACACCATCGAGCGGTCGGTGCGGTGGAACTTGTCGGCCATCTCCTCCAGCACGCCGTAGTCCTTGTCGAGGATGCGCTGCGACCCGTTCTTGCTCAGGGTGCGACCGACGGCCTCCAGCACCTGCTTGCGCTGGGCGGGATCGTTCACCCGGATCAGGTAGAAGCCGTTGTTGTAGTCCACCCGGCTGGGAAAGATCACCGAGTAATCCGCCGCCGCCGGCCCGGTGAGTTCGTTCGGGCGCAGCAGGTGCTCGATCACGCCGATGATGCGGATTCCGTCGGTGCCGCCGTTGTAGAACGGGCGCCCGAGTGGGTCCTGGCCGGGAAACAGCTTGTCGGCCAGCGCCTTGGTGACGATCGCGACCGGGATCGGCGGCGCGTCGGGCTTGATCCGCTGGTTGAAATCGACGATTTCGTCTTCGCTGAAGTTGCGCCCGGCGACCAGCTTGGCGCCCAGCGTGTCGAGCAACTGGGCGTCGCCGAAGAACGTGGTGACGCTGGCGGTTTCCACCTGTTGGCTCGGCTTGGGGCCGATGCCGGAGTTCCAGGCCGAATCGCCGTAGCGCACCTGGTTGCTGATGGTGGCCGAGCGCACGCCGGGGATCGCGCGCAGCGCGGCCAGGTCGGAGCGGGTCAGCGCGTCGGTTTCGTTGCCGTTGCTGATGTCGCTGATGCGCAGCGCCAGCAGTTCCTTCTCGGCCATGCCGCTGGGGCGGTCGAGGCGGGCGATGCGGGTCTGGATCAGGAACAGCGCGTTGCAGATGATCGCGCAGGTCAGCGCGACTTCGAACACGATCAGCGCGGCGGCGGTCTTGTGCCGGCGCAGGGTGGTCAGGATCGGACGGATGTCCATGCGGGCCTCACTGGCTCTTGAGCTGGATGGCGGGCGTCACCTGGCAAGCGCGCCAGGCGGGCAGCAGCCCGGCCAGCACGCTGGCGGCGACGGCCAGGACGAAGGTGAAAGCGAGCATGGTCGGGTCCAGGTGGGCCAGTCCCGCATAGCTGGTCTGTTGCTGGCGCACCGCCCACAGGCCGAGCTGGGCCAGCAGCAGGCCGAGCAGGCCGCCGGCCAGGCCGACGCTGCCGGCTTCGGTCAGGCACTGGGCGAAGATCTGGCGGCGGGTGGCGCCGAGCGCGCGGCGCACGCCGATCTCGCCGGAGCGGCGCAGGAACTTGGCCAGCAGCAGACCGACCGTGTTGAGCAGGCACACCGCGAGGAAGCCGAACGCCAGCCACATCTGCAGGCGCACGTCGGCCGGCACCACGCGCTTGTAGTCGAGCCAGCCCATCAGCGTGTCGAGCTCGGGCGCGGTCGGGCGCACGAAGCGGCCGGCGGCGCGTTGCTGCGCGCTGTAGTTGACCAGGTACTGGCGGTAGGCGTCGGCCTTCTGCGCGCTGCCCAGTTCCACCCAGTACTGGACCCAGGCGCATTCGGCGTTGAGCGAGCGGTTGCCTTCCGGCAAGGCGCTGCTGTCGCCCCAGCAATCGATGTTGCCTTGCGGATTCATGCGCAGGTCGCGCGAGGTGCTGAACGGCACGAACAAGTCTTCGGGCTCGCCGAAGCCGCGCTGCAGGGTCAGGTCGTAGAAGTTGGGCTGCGGATGCCAGGACTCGATCACCCCGACCACGCGCAGTTCGTGGTTGTCCACCCACACCGACTTGCCGACGCTGTCGACGCCGCCGAACAGGCGGTCGTTGAGGGTCTTGCCGAGCACCGCCACGCGCGCGCGGTCGGCGTCTTCCTTGCCGGTCCACGCGGCGCCGTACTTGAACGGCACCTTGAACATGGGGAAGAAGTCGGCCGAGGTGAAGCGCGAGTTCTGGCGGAACGCCGGCAGGTTGTCGCGGCGCGGTTCGATCGCCACGTTGCCGGCGGTCATCAGCGCCTGGCGGTCGGCGCGCGCTTCGCGCAGCAGCGTTTCGGCGTCGAAGCGGGTCATGCTGTCGGAAGGCTCGTGGTTGGGCACGTAGCCGGTCATCGAGCGCGGCTCCAGGCGCGGGTGGAACAGGTTCTGGCTCTGGCCCGGCAGCGGATCGCCGGAGAGCACGTAGAACACGGTCAGGGTGGTCATCGCCGCGCCGATGCCGAGCGCGATGGCGACCACCATCAGCGCGGTCAGCACCCGGTTGCGCTTGAAGCTGCGCGCGGCGAGCTGCAGGTAGTAGACGAACTGGCTGTTGCCGGACATGGGCGCGGCCTCAGGCGGTGGCGTCGGCGGTGGCGCCCGCCGCGGCGCGGATCAGGCTCGGCTCGGCGCGCAGGTCGGTGGCCATGCCGTCGACGATGTGCACGTTGCGCTGGGCGCGCGCGGCCAGTTCCGGATCGTGGGTGACCATGACGATGGTGGTGCCCTGGGCGTTGATGTCCTCCAGCAGTTCCATCACCCCGCGCGCCATCTGCGAATCCAGGTTGCCGGTGGGTTCGTCGGCCAGCAGCAACCGCGGCGAGCCGGCCAGCGCGCGCGCGATCGCCGCGCGCTGCTGCTGGCCGCCGGACAGTTCGGTCGGGTAGTGGCGCATGCGCGAGCCCAGGCCGACCTGGGTCAGCGCCTGCTCGATGCGCTCGCGGCGCTCGGCCGCGGGCATGCGCCGGTAGCGCAGCGGCACGTCGCAGTTGTCGAACAGGTTGAGGTCGGGAATCAGGTTGAAGCTTTGGAAGATGAAGCCGATCTTCTGGTTGCGCAGGCGCGAGCGGGCGTCGTCGGACAGGCCGCTGACGTTCTCGCCGTCGAGCGTGTACTCGCCGCCGGTGAAGGTCTCCAGCAGGCCGGCGATGTTGAGGAAGGTGGTCTTGCCCGAACCCGACGGCCCGGTCACGGCGACGAATTCGCCGTCGCGCACGTGCAGGTCCAGCGAGCGCAGCGCGTGGGTTTCGACGAGTTCGGTGCGGTAGACCTTGGTGACCTGGCGCATCTGCAGCATGGCGGTGTCCTTGCAGCGGGGATTGGAGATTGGGGATTCGGGATCGGAGATGAAGCGGGGCGGCGCGGCCTTCGGGCCGTCATCCCCGCGCAGATGGGGATCCAGAGACTTCAGCGTCATGCATCGATGAAACCCTGGATTCCCCTCTGCGCGGGGATGACGGCCCGGCGGACGCGCGGCACCTGCAACACGCGGCGCGCCTCAACGCACCGAGAACAGCGGCAGCGCGATCGCGGCGGCGAAGCGCAGGCGGGTGCGCTTGGGCGCCGGAGCGGCGGCGTTGGCGCTGTCGGCGCGCTCGCCGTCGTGGTTGAAGTCGATCAACTGGTGCAGCCGCAGCGGCACCGCATCGGTCAGTTCCTGGGCGTTCCACAGCGGGGCGAAGTCGTAGGCGTTGTTGGCGGCGTTCATGATCATTCTCCGGAAATGCGGACGGTTTCAGCGTTGGCGAACTGGTCTGCGCCGGAGACGACGATGCGTTCTCCCGGCTGCAGGCCCTCGAGGATTTCCACTTGGCTCAGGCTGCTCGCGCCGGTACGAATGGCGCGACGCGTGGCGACGCCGCCGGCGACCACGTAGGCGGTGGTGCCGCCGTCCTGTTCCAGGAACGGCCCGCGCTCGACGGTGAGCGCGTTGCGGCGGGTGTCGAGCACGATGCGCGCGCTCAGGCGCTGGTTCTGGCGCAGCGCCGGCGGCTGCGCGCCGGCGAAGCGCAGGCGGCTGACCACTTCGCCGGCGACCACTTCCGGCGACACCGCCGAGATCCTGGCCGCGTAGGACTTGCCGTCGTTGCCGGCGATCTGCGCCGGCATGCCGATGGCGAGGTCGCGGGCGAAGCTTTCCGGCACCTTGATCTCGACCTCGAACACGCTCAGGTCGACCACGCTCAGCACCGGATCGTTGATGGCGACGTTGGCGCGCTGCGCCACCTGCACCTGGCCGACCTGGCCGTCGAACGGCGCGCGCAGGGTCAGCGCGTCGACCTGGCGCTGGGCCTCGGCGACGATGGCGGCCTGGCGCTGCGCCAGCAGGCGCTTGTTGCGCGCGTCCAGCGCGGCGCTGCGGTCCTGGCGGCCCAAGCCTTCGCGCGCGTGGCTCAGGCCGATTTCGGCCTTCTTCAGTTCGTCCTGGGCCTTGGCCACGTCGACCTTGGCCACCGCGCCGCCTTCGAAGGCGCGGTTGTAGCGCTCCAGGTCGCGCTCGGCGGCGACGCGGTCGATGCCGGCCTGGTCGAATTCCTTGCGCGCGGTCGAGCGCGCCAGTTCGCCGTCGAGTTCGGCGCGGCTGGCCTCGGCTTCCAGGCCGGCCAGGGTGGACTGCTCCTGGGCGAGCTTGCTGCGCAGTTCCGGGCTGTCGATCTCGGCCAGCACCTGGCCCTTGCGCACCACGTCGCCGGCGACGACCTTGAGGTCGACCGAACCGCCGGCGATGGCGTAGAGGATCGGGTTGTTGGCCGCGATCACCCGGCCGTCGGCGGCGATGTCGCGGACCAGGTCGCCGCGCTTGACCTCGGCGATGCGCAGGCGCTCGGCCGAGACCGAGGCGCCGCCGGCGGCCCAGCCGGCCGCGACCCAGGCGCCGGCGCCGAGCACCAGCGCGCCGACCGCGGCGCCCAGCGCCCATTGCCGGCGGCGACGGCTCTGGCCGGCGGCGGGGGCGACGCGGTGGTCTTGGGCGGAGGTGTCGCGGATGCTCATCGAAGGCGCTCGGCAGGGTCTTTGCCCTAATGCCAAGCACATCCCGTGCCAACTTTAAGTTATTGATTTTTATGATGTGTGGCGGCTGTCCGGGCGTCCGTTCGTCCGGACAGGGCGTCCGCGCGGACACCGTCCGAGCCCGTCCGCAGCTAGAATGCGGTCACATTTCTTGGAGCGACTCCAGCATGTGCGGAATCGTTGGCGCGATCGCCGATCGCGATGTGGTACCGGTCCTGATCGACGGCCTGAAGCGGCTGGAATACCGCGGTTACGACTCGGCGGGCATCGCCGTGTTCGACGGCGCGCAGCTGCGCCGGGTGCGCCGGACCGGGCGCGTGTCGGAGATGGAGAATGCGGCCCAGGCCGAGGGCTTCAGCGCCCAGGTTGGCATCGGCCATACGCGCTGGGCGACCCACGGCGGGGTGACCGAAGCCAATGCGCATCCGCACATCAGCTTCGGCGAACTGGCGGTGGTGCACAACGGCATCATCGAGAACCACGACGAGCAGCGCGAGCGTTTGCGCGCGGCCGGCTATGCGTTCGAATCGCAGACCGACACCGAGGTGATCGCGCATCTGGTGCATTTCCATCTGCGGCAAGGGCTCGATCTGCTCGCCGCGGTGCAATCGGCGGCGCGCGAGCTGGTCGGCGCATACGCGATCGCGGTGGTGAGCTTGAACGAGCCGGGCCGCTTGATCGCCGCGCGCATGGGCTGCCCGCTGCTGGTCGGCCTCGGCGAGGGCGAGAACTTCGTCGCCAGCGACGTCTCGGCGATCGTGCAGGCCACGCGCCGGGTGATCTTCCTGGAAGAGGGCGACACCGCCGAGATCACCCGCGCTGCGGTGCGGGTGTTCGATGCGGGCGGCGCGGCGATCGAGCGCGAAGTGCACCTGTCGGACGTGTCGCTGGCCTCGCTGGAACTGGGGCCGTACCGGCACTTCATGCAGAAGGAGATCCACGAGCAGCCGCGCGCGATCGCCGACACGATCGAGGCGGTGATCGACAACAACGGCTTCAGCGCGTCGTTGTTCGGAGCCCAGGCCGAAGAGGTGTTCGCCGGCGTCGAGGGCGTGCAGATCCTGGCCTGCGGCACCAGCTATTACGCCGGCCTGACCGCGCGCTACTGGATCGAAGCCATCGCCGGCCTGCCGTGCCAGGTCGAGATCGCCAGCGAATACCGCTACCGCGCGGCAGTGGCGAACCCGAAGCAGTTGATCGTGACCATTTCGCAGTCGGGCGAAACGCTCGACACGATGGAAGCGCTGAAATACGCCAAGTCGCTGGGCCACGACAAGACGCTGTCGATCTGCAACGTGCCCGAGAGCGCGATCCCGCGCGCGAGCACGCTGGTGTACTACACCCGCGCCGGCGCCGAGATCGGCGTGGCCTCGACCAAGGCCTTCACCACGCAGCTGGTGGCGCTGTTCACCCTGACCGCGACCCTGGCCAAGCTGCGCGGCGCGCTCAGCGACGAACAGGAAGCCGAATACCTCGACGCGTTGCGCCACCTGCCGGGCAGCGTGCAGCACGCGCTGAACCTGGAGCCGCAGGTGGCGGGCTGGGCGGAGCGTTTCGCGCCCAAGCACCATGCGCTGTTCCTGGGGCGCGGGGTGCATTACCCGATCGCGCTGGAAGGCGCGCTCAAGCTCAAGGAAATCTCGTACATCCACGCCGAGGCGTATCCGGCGGGCGAGCTCAAGCACGGCCCGCTGGCGCTGGTGGACGCGGCGATGCCGGTGGTGGTGATCGCGCCGAACGACAAGCTGCTGGAGAAGGTGAAGTCGAACATCCAGGAAGTGCGCGCGCGTGGCGGCGAGATGTTCGTATTCGCCGACCTGGACAGCCATTTCGGCGAATCCGAGCAGGTGCACGTGATCCGCACGCCGCGCCATGTCGGCGTGCTGTCGCCGGTGGTGCATGCGATCCCGGTGCAGCTGCTGGCCTACCACGCGGCGCTGGCGCGCGGGACGGATGTGGACAAACCGCGGAATCTGGCGAAGGCGGTTACGGTGGAGTAAGCGGTCGTGGCGGCGCCGCGGGCTTGGGCTCGCGGCGCTGGTTGCCGCAGTAGCAGCGACAACTGCAGCAATAGCAACGGCAAGATCAAAATGGGTTCCGGCTTTCGCCGGAATGACGGTGTGAGGGGAATGACGGGGTGAGGGGGCCGCGGCGATCATGCGCCGGCGTCCTCACAATACCGTCATTCCGGCGAACGCCGGAATCCATTTTGCTTTTTGCTTTGTCAGTGCTTGGCGAGAACCGAATCGTTCCCGTCCTGCCCGGAACTACGGTGGCGAGCGCTGTTCTGGTTGAGGATCGCGACGACGCCGATGCCGACGCGAACCACGCGCTAAGCGCCGCAGCCGCACTACGTTCTCTTCACCTCCCCATGCCGCCGGCCTTACCGCGACGCGCCTAATCTGGCGCGCATCGTCCCCGACGCAGGCATCGGCATGCACATCGTGTTAGGCGGAACCGGACATGTAGGCTCGGCGCTGGCGTGCGAGTTGATCGCGCGCGGCGAGCCGGTGACCGTGGTCAGCCACGACCCGCGGCAGCGCGAGCCCTGGCTGGCGCGCGGCGCGCAGGTGGCGCTGGCGGACGTGCACGACACCGCCGGCCTGCGCCGGTTGTTCCGCCAGGGGCGGCGACTGTTCCTGCTCAATCCGCCCGGCGACGTCGGCGGCGACAGCGATGCGGCGGAAAAGGCCAGCCTGTATTCGATCCTGGCCGCGCTGGAGGATTCGGGCCTGGAAAAGATCGTCGCCGAGTCGACCTACGGCGCCCAGCCGGTCGAGCGCGCAGGCGACCTCGGCGTGCTGTACGCGATGGAGCGCGCGCTGGCCGCGCAACCGATTCCGTTCAGCACGATCCGCGCCGCGTACTACATGAGCAATTGGGATGCGTCCCTGGCGAGCGCGCGCGACGACGGCATCGTACGCAGTTTCCTGCCGGCCGACTTCCGCCTGCCGATGGTGGCGCCGCGCGATCTGGGCTTGGCCGCGGCCGAATTGATGATCGCGCCGGCCGACGAGCGCGTGCTGCGCTACGTCGAGGGACCGAGGCGCTATTCGCCGCGCGACGTGGCGGCCTGCTTCGCCAGCGCGTTGCGGCGCGAAGTCGCGGTCGAGGAAGTGCCGCGCGATCGCTGGGTCGAGGGATTTCGCGAGCAGGGCTTCTCGCAGGCGGCGGCCGAATCGTATGCGGCGATGACCGCGCTGACCGTCGATAAACTGGAGCTGGCGGACGATCCGGTGTGCGGGGCGACCGGCTTGCGCGAGTACATCGACGCGCTGGTCGGGGCGTAGCGGCGCGCCGGCCTCGGGGCTAGGGCGCCGAGGTCTGCGAGGTCGCGACCGCGGGCGCGTCGGCCGAGGCTGGCGGGTAATACATTTCGAGCCCGCGATGGCGCTTCAGCGCATCCGGGCGATAGGCGCCGTCGAGGTCGCAGATCGTCACCCGTTCCGCCCGTAGCCGTTCCAGCACGCTGGGATCCAGGTCCGGCCCGGGCGCGCGCGCCGCGCGCGGCCAAGCGGCGATCCGCGACAGCCACGGATGCCGTTGCCGTTGCGCGAATATCTCGCAGTGCTGCAGGCCGCAGGCGTCGGGGTACAGCTGCAGTTTGCCGCGGTCTAGCTGGATCGGCTGCGGCAACTTCTGGAGCTCGTCCACCATCCAGGCCAGGGCGATGTCCGACAATCGCGATTCGTCTTCCGGATAACTGCCGCCGATGTCGGAGTGGTTGCCGGCGAACCAGCGCTGCTTGAAGCGGCCTTCGTCGATCTGCTGACGGTTGCCGCTGCCGCCCCAGGTGACCCGGCCGAACTGGCGGCGGTTTTCGTCGATCGCCAGGGCGTGGCGGACCTGGGCGATGCGCGGGTCCAGCAGCCGGTCGTAATGTTCCGAGTTCCACAGCGCCAGATGAAAGCGCGGGCCGCCGCCGCGGACGTCGGCCGAGGCGTAGCGCAGCGTCGCCTTGAGATACGCGGCCGCGACGCTGAGGCCCAGCGCGGCCAGCGTCGCCGCGAACGCGATCCATCCGCCGCCGCCCAGCCACGATTCGCTCGCCGCGCCGATCGCGATGGCGGCCATGAGCGCAACCAGCAGGCCGGCCAGGATCAGCAGCATGCGCGTCGGCAAGGGCAGGCCCAACGCGGCCACGGCGTCGAACACGCCGACGAACTCGGGATGCACATCGCCGCGGTGGGGATCGTCGCCGGCGGCGTACTTGCGGCGGAAGCGGCGGGCGATGGCTTCGCGCTGGGACTCAAAGCGCTCGCGCGGATGGCCGGCGCCGTGTTCGTAGACCCGGGTCACGGCTTCTTCGGCGATCGCGCGCAACGCGCGGCCCGCGCGCGGCAGCGGTCCGCCGCGGCCGTCGCCGGTCGGCACGCCGCACAGGTTCAACACGTTGGCCACGCAGCGCACCGTGTAGCCGCCGCGGCTGAAGCCGAACAGGAAGATCCGGTCGCCCGGTTCGTAGCGCTTGAGGATCGCCTCGTAGCAATCCACCACATTGCGGCTGAAACCCAATCCGCACGCCAGCCCGGCCAGGGACTTCAGCCGCTGCCAGGCATTCAGGCGCACGCGTCCGGCGGCGGTGGCGGTGCCCAGGCCCGGGTCGTAGAACGCGACTTGCCGCTTGGGATCGATCGCGTTGTCCGGGCCCACGCGGGTGGCCCGGAACAGCTTGTAGATGTTGCTGAGCTGCTGATCCGGGCGCACGCCGCCGGCCTGTCCGGTGCCGTCGGCGAAGATGAGGATGGTCTTGGGCATGCGGCGCGGTCGCTCCGGCGGATCGGGCCCGGACCGCGCGCGGCGAGGCGCGCGAACCGGGGCGTTTGGGTTCGCGCGGACGCGGCCTAGACCAGATCCGCGACGCCCTTGCCCGCCTTGACCACGGCCTTGGCGTTGCCCGACGCCAGCGCGCCGGCGAGGACCACCAGCGCGGCGACGATCTCCAGGCCCTTGCGGAACGTCTTGACCGTCTCGATGCGGGCCTTGGCGTCGGCGATGGCCTGTTCGATGTTCTGCCCGGCCTGCGCCGCGGCGTCGAGCGCCGCGCCGAGATTGACCGCGGCCACCACCGAGGCCTCGGCGCGCAGTTCCATTTCCTTGATCCGCGCGTCGGTGTACTCGTCCAGGCTCATCTTGCCGGCGGCATAGGCTTGCCGGCTGCGGTCGCGAATGGCGTCGGCGGCATCGTCGAGCTGGTTGGCGATGTCGAAAGCGGATTTCTTGGCTTGCGCCAGCGGGGTCGGCATGGGAGCGCTCCGGGTTAGAGGGTGGCGAAGCTCTTGCGGATCGACTTGAGGTCGGCGGCGGCCTCGCGCAGGGTAGCCTGCAGCTGCTTGTCGTCGAGGCGGTCCACGTTCCGCACCAGCGCGCTGTGCGCCGCGCGCACTTGCGCGATGCCGGCGGCCGCGGCCTGCTGCGCTTTCAAGGCGTCGGCCTGCGCGGCCTTGTCGATGCGCGCGGTGCGCCGCAGCAGCGTCACCACCGCGTCGCGCCGCGCGGGAGTCAGTTCGCTGTCGCCTTTCAGCTCGGCCGTCCATGCGGCTTCGCGCAGCTCGGACCTCGCGTCGTAGCTCGCGGCTTCGTCGCGCAGCACGATGCCGTAGGCCTGCGTCGCCAGTTCCATCGCTTCCAGCAGCTTGTCCATGTCCTCGCCGTTGCGCTCGACCATGCGCTTGACGTCCTTGGCCTGCTGCACGGCCAGCGCCCAGTTCACCACGCGCTGGGCGATGTTGCTGTAGGCCTGCACGTGGCCGGCGTCGATGTGCAAATCTTCGGACGCGGCGATCGCATCGGAGACCTTGCCCAACTCGCCCGCCACCGAGTACGCGTCCTCGCCCGCCAGCAGCGCCAGCGCGGCCATGTAGCCGGTGGTGGTCGCATGCAGCTTGAGCAGGGTGTCCTTGTCGCGCGCGCTGACCGTGCGCAGGTTCTGCAGCTTCGCGCGCAGCGGGTCGTAGCGCTTGTCCGGCGGCAGGTCGGCGAGCTGCCGGTCGGCGCTGGTGACATAGCGTTCGGTCACGCCCTGGTAGCCGGTCAGCCGCGCCGAACTGCCGGCGAACTCGCGCACCGGGCCGAGGTTGACGCAGCCGCACAACAGCGCGGCCAGGACCAGGCCGCCGGCGCGGCCGATATGCCTCAAGGCAAGCATGAGTGGTTCCCCTGTGTGATGTCGCGGACGGTCGATCCATCAACCGCCGGACGGCGTGGCGGCCTGCCGGCGCGGTTGCGAAGTCGTGGTGCTGCGTAGGGTCATACGGATTGGCGCGGGCGTACCGGCCGCAGTGGGCGCACGCGCCCGGCCGCGGTGCTCTGCGCCGCGCCGGGTCGGCCGGATCGGGGCGGCGACCGGCATCGCCGCGATGTTTCATTCCTGAAATGTCCTGCCCGACGCGGCAGCGGCGTTTGTTCGGGGGTGACCGGCGCGTCCGCACCTGCATCGGGCGGCCCGGTCGAACAGCACATGGAATGGAGCGCGGCGCCGCGGGCGTCGCGATGGCGGCGCTTTGCGCCGGGCACAGGGAGAGGCATATGCCGCTGGGACGCTTGCTCAATCTCAATCAGATCGTCGCCGGCGTGCGTCCGGCGCCCGCGGCGGTGTCGGTCGCCGCGCCGATCCGGATTCCCGGCGTCGTGGTCGCGCCGCCGGTGCATGCCGCCACGCCGGTGGGCCGGCGCCCGCACAGCCCGCACCTGCACAGCCCGCACCCGCGCAGCCGGCGCCGACGGTGCGGGTCGCGCCGCCGTTCATGCCGGGCGCCGCGCTGCGGGTGAACCCGGCGATCGTGCGCGCGCAGCCGGCGATCGTCGCGCAACTGGAAGGCCGCACGCTGCGGCCGCGCCTGGACGTGCTGCGTCCGGGCCTGCTGCCGAACGCCGGCGGCGGCATCGCCCGCGCCGATTCGGCCTTTCCGATCAGCCCGAACGCGACGCCGGACGACCGCAGCGCGTTCGAGGATGCGAAGAATCCGCAGCAACGCTATTGGTTGCCGCGCTTCCGCTTGCGCAGCGCTGGCGGCCAGTACGAGATCAAGATCGCCCAGGGCCAGGACGGTCTGTGGGCGGTGAGTTTCGCGCTGGAGGCGTTTCCCGCGCCGGAGATCGCCGAAGCCGCGCGCACGATGGTGATGATGGGGATCAACCGCAGCGCGGTGATCGCCTACCGCGTGCCGGGCACCTCGATCGAACAGCGTTTGCCGGTGGCCGAGCTGATCGACGATCCGCGCGGCGGTTGCGTGGCGATGCTGCACTTGAGCCTGGCCGAGCGCGACGGTTTGCTGCGCGCGTTCATGGCCGCCGATGCGCAATGCCGGCTGATCGTCTCGCGCGGCTACACCGTGGCTGTGCCGCGACCGGCCGAAACCGCGCCGGACGCGCCCAAGCGCCAGCTGATGATGGTCAAGGGCCAGATGCAACTGCTGCGCGCGCCGGCGGCGATGTTGCGCGCCGAGGCGCTGGTCGCGGACGTGACGCCACCGCCGCCGCCGCCGGGCGTCGCCGCCGCCCGGCTCGCGCCGGGCGCGTTGAAGGCCGCGGCGATCCGCCCGATCGGCGGCGAATCGATCATCGCCGGCGACGAAGTGTTCCCGCGCAAGCCGTTCCCGCGTCCGCGGCCGATGCCGTTTCCGCGCCCGCAGCCGCAGCCCGAGCCGCAGCCGCAACCCGCGCCGGAACTGCGCTACGACATTTCCAACCAGCTGCAGGACTGCGCCATCGCCCTGCTGTTCGAACCGCAGCTGCATCCGTACCTGTATCCGGCCGGCAGCAACACCGGCGCGCAGGCGGCGCGCTGGGTCGTGCACGCGCTGCGCTATCCGGCCGACAGCGGCCGCGTCCACGCCTATTTCCAGGACATGAACGATCCGGCGCGGATCTATTACCTGCCCGATTCGTTCAAGCTCGCTCGCCGCGGCGACGCGCCGCATGCGCCGGCGCTGGTGTTCCAGGTCGACCAGGGCGAGAACGCCGAGCAGGCGATGGTCGATCTGACCTGCGAAGTGCGCCCGGTCACCGACGGCGAACGCCTGCTGGCCGCGCGCCGCGCCCTGGCCGACAAGGTGCCGGCCAGCGCCGACAACCCCAACCGCGAATTCGAACTGCGCCTGCTGCGCGCCAGCTCGACCCTGCAGATGTCGCTGCTGCGCAACGGCGCGGTGCGTTCGCAGGCGGTGCCGGCGACGATCGACTGGGACAACGGCTTCACCCTCAACGAGCGCTTCGAATTCAAGGATTTCCAGGACGTGTTCGGCGTGCTGATGACCGCCGGCGGCGCGTCCAACCTGCTGCAAGGCAGCGTGGTGGTGGCCAGCGGCGTCAACGAGAACGTGATGGTGCCGGTCAAGCTCAACTTCGCCGACATGGAAGGCGAGCTGTTCCGCTCGATCGAGACGCCCGACGCGCAGACCGGCGCGGTCGCGGTCAAGTTGATCAACGTCACCGAGAGCACGCTGCGCATCACCCGGCTGCCGGTGTGGATCACCCGCGGCGAAGGCTTGGTCGAAGGGCGCATCGAGGGCATGGACCTGAGCCAGCCGGTGGAGATCGCGCCCGAGCAGGGCCGCGATTTCACCGTGCAGCCGGTGTCCGCGCCGGCCGGCCCGCTGCCGGCCGACGCGATCTTCAACACCGCCTCGGTGCGCACGATCCCCGACGGCGAGGCGATCCTCAAGTACACCCTGGACGACCGCATCGACCAGGAAACCGTGCGCGCGGTGACGGTGATGACCACGCCGGAAGTGCTGGCCAACGCCGGCGGCGAGGGCGGCGAGATCCTCAACATCGTGGTCGAGTTCCGCGGCAACCGCCGGGTGGTGCTCGGCGCGGCCAACACCAGCGCCGACATCGAGGTGCCGGTGCCGCTGATGGACATCCTGCTGCGCAAGGACAGCGAGGGCTTCTACGAATACCGCCAGACCGTGGTGTACAAGTCCGGGCAGAAGGCGCCGGCCACGCCGTGGCGGCGCGACGACGCCGGCGTGCTGTTCGTGACGGCGCTCTGACATGTCGTTCGCCGCCCGCCCCGACTGGCGCTCGCCGCTGCCGATCGCGCAGCGCATCGCCTACGCCGCCTACGACCAGCCCGGCCGTTTCCTGCTGCCGCCGCAGGCGCTCGCGGCCGGCCGCGTCGAAGGCGGTTCGCCGCTGCGCCTGGACATCGTGCAACAGAATCGCCCCGATCAAGCGGGCGGCGGCACGCTGGCGCGTTACTCGATCCTGTCGCTGGCGTTCGCCGCCGACTTCGGCCTCGACGCCGCGCGCCAGGCCGCGTTCGAACTCGGCCAGCGCGTGCAGCTGGCGCCGCTGCCGGTGGAAGGCGGCTGGCTGCGGCTCAACGCGGTGCAGGCGCTGGACCTGCCGCCGGCGCTGGACGAACTGTTGCCGCTGGACGCGGCCAGCCTCAGCGCGTTGAACCTGGCCGTGCGGCTGGACAGCGCCGCCACCGACCTGTTCGTGGCGGCGCTGCAGCGCGGCTTGCTCGCGGTCGGCGCCAGCGCCTGGCTGCGCGTGCGCGGCGTGGCCGAGCGGGTGCCGCTGAACCTGACGTTCGATCCGGCGGCGTTGCTCGCCGCGGTGCGCGGCCTGAGCGGCGGCGCCGACGAGATCGATGCCGCGCTGCTGCGCCAGCGCCTGACCGACGCGCCGCAGTTGCTCGGACTCGGCTTGCCCGAACGTTCCGGCGATATTCCCGCGAGCGTGCTCGCCGACGCGGTGCTCGATCGCATCGCCGCGCGCCTGGCCGCGCCGAAACCTTCGCCGGCCGACGCCGCGCCGGGCGTGCGGCTGGTCTTCGACCCGGCGGCGATGGCGCCGGGCCGGGTGCAGTGGAACCTCGCCGACGCGTTGCTGGCGCCGCGCCTGCTGATCCTGGAGGCCGATCCGCTCGGCCCGCTGCGCACGCTGCCGGCCGGCGAACTGCACGACAAGGTGGTGCGCCGCTTCGATGCGCGCGCCCTGGCCAGCGGCTGGCGCAGCCTCAGCGTGCGCGCCAACCTGCCCGAGCGGCGCATCGGCGTGATGACTTCGCAGGTGGACATCCAAGTGCCGGCGCGGCCGCCGGCGCGCATGACCACGCTCAAGGCCAGCGCGTCGCTGGCGGCGTCCGACAAGCCGGTCGCGCTGGAGCTGCGGCTGTCGCCGAGCGAGCCGCTGGCGTATCAGTGGCAGACCAGCGCGGTGGTGCTCAGCGAAGGGCGCGCGGAAACCCTCAAGGGCCCGCTGCGCAGCGGCGAGCGCGAACACCTGCTGGTCGGTCCCGACGACTTCGGCCTGCGCCTGCTGCCGGTGGAGGCCGAGCCGGCGTTCCTGCAACAGGCCGACATCGAGGTCGAATGCTTCGGCACCCGCAAGGGCAAGCCGTGGAGCGCGCGCGGGCCGCTCGACGCCGCGCGACCGGCGCTGACCTTCGCCGTGCCGTTCGACGTCGACGACGCGCAGATCCGCGCCGTGGCACGCGCCCGCGACGGCGGCGCGCAGCGGCCGATGCCGCCGCAGCCGGCCGACGGCTTGCGCCTAGACGCTTTCAGCTTCGACGGCAGCGGCTCGCGCGAGTTGGCGCTGCAGTGCGAGTTCGACGACGACGCGCGCCAGTGCGCGATCGAGATCGCGCCGGAAGACGGCATCGACGATCCGCTGCGGCGCAAGCGCCTGAGCTTCACCCGCGCGCGGCCGCGGCAGGATTGGGGCTGGCTGGCGCTGTCGCCGTTCCGCGGCGGCTATCGCTGGCGCTGGAACGCGCAGGCGCCGTGGTCGCCGGTGCTGCAGCCCGACGCGCCGCTGCGGCTGCGCAGCAGCGAGGCCGCGCCGGCGGCGACCACCGGCTGAATCCACGCATCTCCAGGAAGGGAAGGATCGAATGAACGCGGACAAGGAAGCAGCGGATGCCGGCGATCTGGCCGGCGGATACGAAGAAGTGCAGGGCGTGCTGGTCGCGCAGGACGCCGACGGCGGCTGGCGCTACCGCGCGCGCGCGCCGGGGCTGGCGCGCGGTCCCGACGGCCGCGCCCAGTTCACCCTGGTCGGCGCGGGCGCGATCACGATGCTGGCCTTGACCGCCAGCTGGGGCGTGCCGGCCGCGACCCTGGATGCAGTGCGCGCCGAACTGGCCGCGCGCGCGCAGGTGCCGGCGGCGCAGCTGGGACTGGCGCCGGCGCCGGTCGAGGTCGGCACGGTGCGGCTGTTGCTCGGCGACGGCACCGGCGGCTTCGAGGAACTGGCCAAGGCCCAGTCCTCGGGCGTGCCGCCTTACCACGCGGCGTTCAACGTGATGCTCGACGCCGAGCGCGCGGACAAGGTGCGCAAGGCGCTCGGCGGCGAGCGCGGCTGGCTGCAGTTGCGCTACGAGGTGCGCGACGGGTTCGAGCCGCGCCGCAGCAGCGATGCGCGCAGCGAAGAGTCGCTGGCGGTGGACGTGTCCGTGCGCGATGCGCAAGGCGAGGCGGGCGTGAGCGCACGCATCGACTACAGCGAGCGGATCGAGGCCGACAGCGGCCGCGGCGAACCGCGCGAGCGATCGTATTCGGCCGACGCCGTGGATTGGGGGCTGCCGAAGCAGTGAAACGATCCGCCGCGCGGCGCGGCGGACGAGGCGATTGGAGCGGGACGCGACTGCGGATCGGCTGAGCGAGCGCCGACGCAGCCGCGGCCCGGTCCCAACGGCGCGAACGTGCGCCGGCGGCATGGGCCGCGACACAGGCGAACGACATCCGCGCGCGGCGCCGGCCTGCTCCGGTCCGCGACGGTAGCGCTCGTACCGGATTCGCGTGCGCGCCTGTCGGGCGCGCGCCGACAGGCGGTTTCGCGTCCGCGAAGGCGAAGAAAAACACCTGCAAATCGCGTGTTTTTCTGTGTCCGGAGCGAACTGTGATCGGCGTTGGATGATTCGAGCCGGCAACGAGTCCGGCGACGAATCGCACTCGCAGCCCGCCGCGCGGCGGGCGGGCGAAGGAATACGGCGCGCCTGCAACGCGCCCGGCAACGAACCGTCTCCGGGACCGCCCGGGACGTCCCAGGACAACGCGTTTTTCAGGACACGGATAAGGAGCAAGTCCATGCTTAAGATCGACAAGGTCGACACCCTCTTCGACCACGTGGTGTACGGCGACGACGCCAACGATTTCACCTACTACATCATGCCCAACGCGCCGACCTTCGCGAAGATGGCCAGCGGCGGCCTGGCCATGCGCTTCGTCGAGTACGGGCAGATCCGCGAGGACGGCGGCAAGAAGTTCGGCGGCTTCATCGCCTTCGACACCGAGCTGTCGGTGCCGGCGGACGTGCAGAAGAAGATCGCCGACGACCTGCAGAAGAAGCTGGCCGAGAAGTACAAGGGCAAGACCGTGCCCAAGGTCGCGATCGCGCCGGTGCTGTGGACAGACGGCACCGTCGAACTGCTGCTGACCGAGGGCGGCGCGCTGGTGGAGAAGATCCGCGGCGCCGGCAAGCCCTCGATCTACGGCAAGAACATCGCCTCGTTCATGGTCGAGCTGTCCGAGCTGGGCACGGCGATCTTCAAGGAGACCCTGAGCACCGGCTCGGCCTCGGCGGTGCAGGTGGTCTACAAGATGAACTGCTACATGCGCCTGCCGGAGATGAAGGCCTGGGGCACCTGGAACGCCTCGGAGTTCTACAGCTTCTTCCAGGACATCAACACCGAGGACAACTTCTGGAGCGAGGACAGCTACACCGAAGTCGTCAACTCCAGCCGCTACAAGAACGACGTCACCAAGACCCACTTCGACTTCGTCCAGGCGCCCAACCTCAGCGCCGAGGACAACGCCAAGCTCGAGTCCGACATCCGCGCGATCATCAACAAGCAGCTCGAGGCCGCGGTCCAGCGCAACATGCTCAAGGAGATCGCCGAAGTCGATCCCAACACGAAGGAGCTGCGCGAAGGCCAGGACATCGAGGACATCCGCCGCACCGTCAACAAGTCGCAGATCGCCAACGTGCGGGTGGAGTGGAGCGAGGCCAAGGCGGTCATCGTCAACCGCAACCCGCAGGGCATGCTGCCGACCATCACCTCGTTGATGGACGACAAGAAGAAGCCGCTGAAGTGGGAGGACTACTACTCCAAGATCAACCTGGACGAGTTCCTCAAGACCGTGCAGGTGGTGATGCGGGTCAACGCCGACTTCGCCAACCTGCCGATCCACAGCGTCGAGGTCAAGATCCGCTATCCGTACGGGCCGAACAAGAAGGTCCAGGAGTTCGTGTTCACCAAGCCCGACGACGTCGCCAAGTTCGAGGCCTTCGTCCACGAGGGCAAGCGCGACTTCACCTACCAGGTGACGGTGAACTACAAGGGCGCGACGTTCAAGCAGGTGTCGGAGGAGATCAAGACCGACGACACCAACCTGACCATCAACGTCGACGATCTCGGCGTGCTGGCGCTGGACATCGGCCCGGGCGACCTCGACTTCGCCCAGGTGCCGCGCACCCAGGTGACGGTGCGCTACAAGCACGGCAAGCAGCCGGTCGAAGCCAAGTTCAACATGACCAAGGACACGCCGACCTTCCAGCTGCGCAAGATCATCGGCAAGCCGCGCACCGAAGACATCGACCTGGAATTCCTGTACACCCTCGCCGACGGCCGCCAGATCAGGAAGACCGACAAGCAGCAGGCCAAGGAACTGTTCGTCGACGATCCGTTCTCCTCGACCAAGACCGTGAGCTTCCGCGCCGCCGGCAACCTGAGCGAGGAGATCGCCTCGATCACCGTCGACGCCAGCTACACCGACGCGGCCAACAAGTACAACCAGAAGACCATCGTCACCCTGTCGAGCGAGATGACCTCCTTCGACTGGACCTTCCCGGTGGTGGACGAGACCCTGGGCGAGGTCAAGTACTCGGTGACCACGCTGTTCGCCGACGGCACCAGCAAGGAAGAAGGCGAGAAGGTGGCCGCGCGCTCGACCATCCTGGTCGGCAAGAAGCTCGACCAGCTCGAAGTGTCGGTGGTGCCGGACCTGCTCAATTGGGACGAGCTCAAGCTGGTCAGCGTCTCGCTGGCGCACGGCACCAAGCGCATCGACCTGCGCTTCAAGCCCGGCGACGAGGAGAAGAGCTGGAAGCTGCCGCTGACCGACGGCGAGGCGCCGGACTACAAGGCCACCGTGACCTACTTCCTGACCGACGGCAGCCGCAAGGTGGTCGGTCCGGAGGTCAAGGACGACATGACCTTGTTCCTGGAACTGCCCGCCGCCTGAGTCGGGCACCGCGCGCGCGCGGCGGCTGGGGCCGCCGCGCGCCAGCCCCCTTCATCGCACCACGCCTGATTCGGAAGGAGTCCGATCATGCTTCTCCTCGACAGCCGCAGCCGCGAGATCAACGGCATCTCGGTCTTCCCCGACCACGCCGATCCCGAGCAGTGGTACTACATGCCGCTCAACCCGCACCTGACCACCGTGCGCGACAACGCGCTCGGCATGGACGTGCCGCAGTTCCTGCTGATCGGCTTCCGCGGCGACGCCGGCACCGGCGGTTTCCTCAACTTCGACTGCAACCTCGGCGCCAGCCAGAAGCAGATCGACGACCTCGCGCGCGAGATCGCCAACGCCGAAAACCTGCGCAACAAGCCGCGCATCGCGCCGGTGCCGCTGGAAGACGGCGGGGTCAAGCTGATGATGCTCGGCAAGGCCAGCGGCGATACCGCGGCCACGCCCGGCGGCGGGCCGCAGTTCGTGCTGAAGATCGACCACAACGCCAAGCCGGCGCTGTACGGAGCCAACCAGGCCGCGTTCTCGGTGCGCCTGGACCAGGACGGCTACACCGTGATGGAACAGTGCCTGGAAGGCGAGATCCTGCCGGTGGCGGTGATCTATTCGCTGGACTTCCTCGGCCTGCGCCCGGCCTACAACATCCGCCTGTCGATCGACTGGGACCGGGTGCAGAAGCACATGGACGAGAGCTTCTCCGGCGGCAACATCTTCTTCAGCACCGAGATCGGAAAGGCCGTGGACGAGCTGGTGGAGACCCGCGCGATCGTGCTGGAGTCCGACACCTTCGTCGCCGAGGGCGAGGACACCAAGGGCATCATCGACCGTCGCGACGCCGCCCTGGCGCAGGTGCGCAACATGGTCACCGACGCGTTCTTCCAGCCGAGCCTGCCGCCGTGGTCGCCGGAGAAGAAGAACGACTTCGAGCGCGGCCTGGACGCGATCGGCAAGTTCGCGGCCGAGTCGTCGGCGCGCGCCGCCGGCGGGCCGATCGGCGCGCTGTTGCCGAGCTTCAGCTACAAGCGCATGGACTACAAGCGCGTCGACAAGAAGAAGCTCAACGTCAATTTCTCCGAGCGCGTGGCGATCAAGCGCTCGATCTATCCGCAAGGGCACCTGGCGGCGCTGTTCAAGACCATCCGCGAAGGCAACGTGCCGCGCGACCGGCTGGTCAAGCAGATCAGCCTGGACAACGATTTCTTCAAGAAGCGCCGGGTCAAGGTGATCTCGCGCGCGGACCTGGCCGCCGACGACATCGGCAGCGTCAACGTGCGGGTGCGCTACGGCGACAAGGCGCAGAACGCGCTGCTCGGGGCGAACCAGGGCGAGGCCAGCTTCGAGTGGCTGAGCCAGCTCGACAAGGGCCAGATGAAGCGCGACGTGCAGGTCGAGTACGAGGTCAGCTTCAAGGGCGTGGACGCGGCCGAGCGGCCGACCAAGCTCAAGTCCAAGCCGCAGACCTTCGACGTGGAGAACGTCGAGATCATCCCGCGCGACCTGTACGCGATCAACACCGTGCCGGTGCTGGCCGAGAACTTCCCGTGGGACCGCTACAGCTCGGTCGACGTGTTCCTGCGCTATCGCGACCCGGCCAACAAGATCAACCAGAACGATCTGGTGCGGCTGACCAAGGATGCGCCGTCGGGTAGCTGGAAGATGTTCATGCTCGACCCGGCCAAGACCGCCTACGAGGTGCGCATCGTCCATCACGGCCTCAGCGGCGGCGACAGCGTGCGCGACTGGGCGCCGCTGGACGAGCCGCAGGTGACGGTGCGCAACCCGTTCCCGACCCGGCGCGTCGTGCAGGTGGTGCCGAACTTCAACTGGAACGAGGTGCAGGAAGTGTTCGTCGACCTGCGCTACGCGGACAAGGCCAACAACATCCAGGAGGACATGCAGATGTCGTTCCAGGAAGGCTCGGCCTCGCAGACGTTCGCGGTGGACCTGCGCAATCCCGAGATCAAGGGCGTGTTCTACAGCGTCAGCATCCTCTACAAGGACGGCCGCGACATCGAGGAGATCCCCGAGTCGGTCACCAACGGCAACCGGGTCATGCTCAAGTCGGGCATGAAGGGCCGGCGCATCGTCACGGTCAAGCCGCCCGCGGATTTCGCCAAGCGCAAGATGCGCAAGGTCAAGGTGTCGCTGCGTTTCGAGGACTTCACCGGCGGGTTGTCGTTCGCCGAGGACTTCGAATTCGCCGACGCGAAGGCCAGCGGCGAGTTCGAGTACGACTACCTCGACGCGGCGCGCATGCGCTACGAGTACAAGGCCAGCTACCTGCTCGAGAACGGCACCAACAAGAACGTCAACTGGGCGGCGGCGGAGACCACCGACCTGGTGTTGAAGATGCCCTGACCGGGACGCGTCCAACGCAACGCAACGGCCGGCGGACGCCGCGCCCCTCGCACGTACGTCATCCCCGCGAACGCGGGGATCCAGGGACTTCAGCGCCATGCATCGGCGAAGCCCTGGATGCTCGGCTCCGCCGAAGCGAAGCGGAGCCCGCGTTCGCGTGAACGACGAGCGCTTGGGAGCGCGCGCCCCGCCACCGCAAGAACAAGGAACGGCCGCGCCCCGCGCGCCACCGCAGAGCCCACGGAGTTCGTCATGCTCAGCCTGGAAAAACCCATCACCATCGACGGCATCACCGTCTTCCGCGACCACGCCGACAAGAGCCAGTTCTGGTACTTGCCGGGTCCGGTCGACCTGGCCAAGCGCCAGGCCGACGGGCGCAAGGAGTTCAACTTCCTCAAGTACCGCGTCGCCGACGCCTCGGCCGCGGACAAGGGCGGCGGCTTCGTCACCTTCGTCACCACCTTGCAGCTGCCCTCGTCGATGGAATCGAAGATCGTCGGCCGGCTCAACGCAGAGCCCGGCGCGGTGCCGCCGGTGCGGCTGACCTGCGCGACGTTCGAAGAGGGCACGGTGCAGTGCATCGCCCTCAACGTGCAGGGCGGCGGCGGCACGTCCGCGCAGCCGGCGGCGCCGGGCACGTTCAACGCGGTCGAGCACATCCTCGGCGCGACCGTGCCGTCGATGGACGCGGCCAACCGCGCCGCCTTCAGCCTGAGCCTGTCGGCCGAGGGCGCGACGATCCTGGAGCAGGCGCTCAGCGACGGCATGACCCCGATCGGCGTGGTCTACGACTTCAAGTACCTGGCCATGCGCCCGGCGCTGCGGGTCACCATCACCGCCGACTTCGAGCGCATCTACAACCACTTCAGCGCCAGCCTGGAAGGGCAGTACGCCTGGTTCAAGGCCGGCATCGACGCGGCCTTCGAATCGTTGGTGCAGAACGGCGTCATCGACATCCAGGTCGAGGCCTTCACCGATGCCGAAGACAAGCGCGACCAGGAGAAGTGGGCGCTGGATTTCTTCAAGAACGACCTGCTGAGCAAATGGTTCGAGCCGACCCTGGTGCCGGGCAAGCTGGCGACCGACGCGGCCAACGCGGGCGGCGGCCAGAGCGGCGGCACCGGTGGCGGGCAGGGCGGCGGCACCGGCGGCAGCGGCGGATCGAGCGGCGGCAGTTCGGGCGGCAGCAACGGTGGTTCGAGCGGCGGCAATTCGGGCGGCAGCAGCGGTGGATCGAGCGGCGGCAGTTCGGGCGGCAGCAGTGGTGGTTCCAGCGGAGGTAGTTCGGGCGGCAGCAGCGGTGGTTCGAGCGGCGGCAGTTCGGGCGGTAGCAGCGGCGGCTCGAGCGGCGGCAGTTCGGGCGGCAGCAGCGGCGGATCGAGCGGCGGCGGTTCGGGCGGCAGCAGCGGCGGCTCGAGCGGCGGCAGCTCGGGTGGCAGCAGCGGCGGAGGTTTCGCCGGCGGCACGTCGGGCGCGAGCGGTGGCACGCGCAGTGGCGGCGGCGTCAGCGCGGGCGGCTCTACCGGCGCGACCAGCGGCGGCACGGGAAGCACGGGAAGCACGGGCGGCACCGGCGGCACCACGCCGCCGGCGCCGCAGATCCAGCCGGCCGCGCTCACGGTCGATTCGACCGAGCCTTCGCCCTTGCCCGCGGGCTTGGGCGTGACCCACACGCCGGCCGCCAGCGGCCTGGCCGAGACGATCACCGTGACCGGCGCCGGCGCGGTGGTGAAGGTCGACGACCAAGTCGTCGCCGCCGACGCGCAGGGCCGCGTCAGCATCACCGTCAACCCGGACTCGGCCAAGCGCATCGACGTCGAATGGCCGGCGAGCACGCGCGAGCAGACCTTCGGCCTGTTCTTCGATTTCGACAAACCCGCCGAATCGGGCTGGAAGACCAATCCGCCGTCGCCGCAGTTCCGCGCCTACGTGGACAACACCACCACCGACCCGCGCTATCGCGATGCCTCCGGCACGCTGCGCATCGAAGGCGACGGCGACTGGAGCGGCAGCGAACGCGGCGCCGACCGGCTGATGGCGTGGATCCGCAATCTGCCGACGCCGCGCAACCTCAACTTCCAGGCCTACGCCAGCCACGAACACGTCAGCGGCGCCAGCGAAAGCCAGCGCGAGCAGTACAACCGGCGGCTGTCGCAGCGCCGGCTCGATGTCGCATTGGCGGTGGCCAAGCGCGCCGGCGTGCCGATCACGGTGACCACCCAGGCCGCCAACGGCGATGTGGTGCCCGCCGCGCGACCCGGCTCGCACTCGCCGATGGGCGGCGATCCGGACAACCGCGTCGTCCACGTCACCGGCCGCGCCGCCGGCACCACGCCGAACCGCTGGCACGGGCGCCTGCGCCGGCCTGCGTCGGTGACGCCGCCGAACCCCAATCCGAATCCGAACCCCAATCCGAATCCGAACCCCAATCCGAATCCAAACCCCAATCCCAACCCGAATCCAAACCCCAATCCAAATCCCAATCCAAATCCCAACCCAAATCCCAACCCAAATCCCAACCCAAATCCCAACCCAAATCCCAACCCGACGCCAACCGTGCCGACGCCGCCGACCGCGGTCAGCCTTTCGCTCAAGCTCAAGTTCGTGCACCAGGAAGAGCGCAAGAAGCTGACCCTGCGCTACAACCGCGCCGAGGCGGTGCGCCGCACCTACGCGCCGCAGGGCTTCTTCGGGCTGATGCTCGGCGACCTGCGCGACAAGTCCAAATACTTCAAGGAAATCGATCTCGACGATCCGTTCTTCCGCCAGTTCGCGGTCGAGGCCAGCCTGCCGATCGCGTTCGAGCCGATCGATCTCAAGTCGGTGCAGCTGGCGCTGGACTACGGCGACAAGAGCAAGCCGCGCGACCACAAGCACGCCGACTTCGTGTTCGGCCCCGGCGACAGCGCGGCCAAGCGTTTCGAAGTGTTCATGAACCAGACCCGCGACATCGGCTACGAAGCCTCGTACCAGTACCACTTCGATCCGCAGTCCGACTGGGCCGCCGACCGCACCTCCTACACCGTGCCGGCCGAGCGCACCGAGGACCGCACGCTGTTCGTCAATCCGTACGAACACGTCGAGTTCCGCCAGATCACCGCGACCGCCGGCGATGTCGACTGGGACGTGGTCGAGGCCATCGACGTCAAGCTGCAGGCGCGCGGCTACGCCTCGCCCGAGCCGAAGACGACGCTGACCCTGACCGCCAACTCCGGCCCCAAGACCTGGCGCCTGCGCGGGGCCAAACCGGCTCCGGCGAATCGCGGCGTGACGTACCAGATCGTGCAGCGGCGCAAGGGCGTCTCGCAGCCCGATCCGGCCACCCCGGCGGTCGAGGTCGACGTGCCCGAGCTGCTGGTCCACGACAGCTTCGAGGACGCGCTGCAGCTGGAGTTCATCCCGGTGTTCGACCCGACCATGGTCAAGCGCGTCTACATCGACGTGAAGTACGAGGACGGCGCGTACAAGCGCAGCGAGCGCATCGAAATGGCCAGTTCGCAGGCCGACCCGATCAAGCTGCGCATTGCGTTGAACAACAAGGACAAGCGCAAATACCGCCGGCGCTTCACCTTCGTCGGCATGCAGGGACAGTTCGACCAGCGCGCCTGGGTCGAGGACAGCGAAGAGCTGGTCGCGGTGCAATAAGGGGAGGAGCGCATGGACGCAGGCAATGCCAGGGACGGCTTCACGACAGGGAGAGCGAGCGTGAGCGAAGCGATGCCGCGGTCCGCCGGCGACGGCCCATTGGCCGCGCCGGTGATGGCGACGCTGCAACGGTTGCGCGCGGTGTTGCCGCTCCAGGCCGACGCGGCGCAGGCGCGGCTGGCGCGCACGCTGGCGCCGCTGGCGACCTCGCGCTGGCCCGAGGTGGCGTGGAACTTCAGCTCGCTGACCAACACCGGCCTGCCGGTGGAATTCGCCTGGACCTCGCGCGAAGCGGCGGTGCGCTGGACCGCCGAGGTCGCCGAGCCCGAGGCCGACGACGCGACCCGCTTGCAACGCGCCGCGCAGGCGCTGGATTGGGGCGGCGACCTGCGGCCATGGTTCGATCACCAACGCGGCGCGCGGCTGAAGTTCGGCGCCTGGGCCTCGGCGCGGCACGGCGAGGATTTCGCCGCCAAGCTCTACGCCGACCTGCCCGAAGGCCGGCTGCCGCCGCCGTGGCGCGGCCGTCATCGGTTGTTCGATTCGGCCTTGTTGTTCTGGCGCATGTGCGGGATCAATCCCGACGGCAGCGTCGAATGCTATGCGCGCGCCGACGAGCTCGACCTGGCCGCGCTGCGCGCGCTGGCCCGCGTCGCGCTCGGCGACGAGGCGGCGCTGCTGCAGCGCTTGCAGCGCGTGCTGCCGGCCGACGATCTGCCGCGCCCGTCGGGCATCAGCCTGGCGTTGTCGGCGCAGGGCGAGGTGCGCGCGCTGACCTGGTTCACCTTCGCCAAGGCGATCTTCCGCGACGACGCCCAGGTCGAAGCGTGCCTGCGCGCGCAGGGCGAGGGCGCGTCGGCGCAGGTCTACGCCGCGCTCGCCGCCGGCCCGGCCGACGGCCGCTGGCGCCACGGCATGATCGGCGTCGGCGCCGACATCGCCGGCAACGCCTGGGTGCAATGCGGCGTGCGGCCGACATGAGCGCCGCCGCGCCGGTGTGCCCGCCGCGGATCGCGCCCGCGCGCGTCGCCGCGGCCGAAAGGCGGCCTTACTTCATCGCCAGCGACGTGGTCCTGGACGGTCAGCGCCTGCGCGACCGCAACGGCTTCGTCACCGCGCTGGGCGTGCGCGCGCTGCGCCGCGCCCGCCTGCCGGTGCCGGCGGCGATGCTCGACGCGCTGCAACAGTGCCGTTCCGCGCGCGGCGGTTTCCGTTTCTGGCCCGAACGCGCGCATCCCGATTGGGCGCCACGCCTGCCCGACGATGCCGACGACACCGCGATCATGCTGCTGGAACTGCTGCGCGCGGGCCGGATAAGCCATGCCGACGCGCACCGCACCGCCTGCTTGGCGATCGCCCGCCGCCGCATCGCCCAGTTGCCGCTGCTGCGCCCGCCGTGGCTGCGCATCGGCGTGTTCGCGACCTGGAGCCGCGACGGCATCCGCCGCGATCTCGTCGACTGCACCGCGACCGCCAACGTGCTGGCCTTGTTCGCGCACTTGCGGCTCGCCCACCTGCCCGGCGTGCGCGAGGCCGCCGACATGCTCGCCGCCGCGCTGCGCTGGGCCGGCGACGACGAACTGCGCGCGGCCAGCCTGTCGCCGTTCTATCCCGACCCGGCCGAATTCGTCCTCGCGCTGGAGCACGCCGCCGAATGCGGCGCGCCCACGGCGGACGAACTGCATCGTCTCGCCGCGGCGACCGCATGGGGGCGCGACGCATCGGCGCGCAGCGAGCGCCCCGACCACGCGGTTTGCGGCAGCCCCTACGGCATGGCGGCGTGGCGTTCGCCCGAACTGGCGCGGCTGCGCGCGTGGGCGCGACGCAGCGGCGCGATGCGCCATCGCGATCTGCAGGCCGAGCTGGACGAGCAGATCACGGCGATGGCCTGAACCTCGCCCGCGCTTTTCGCTTGGGTCGAGTTCGCAGCGACCGGCAGCCCCGCGGTCGCGGCTTGCGCCGCTCCTACAGAGTCGCTTGCGCCGTGGCGTCGAAGGCCCCCTGTAGGAGCGGCGCAAGCCGCGACCGCGCCACATCGATTACAACGAACCGTCCATCGCGGCCGCGCCCGACCCGGCGCCACACACCGCTCCCGCAGGCGCGAAACCGCGCCGCCCATCGCATCGGCAAAAAAGAAGCCCGGCCTAAGCCGGGCTCCGTTCTCATCGCTCAAGGCCGAACCGGCCCCGGCCACGCCCCGCGATCAGGGCTTGGGCGCGTAACGCAGGGTCACGAACCACTCGCGGCCCGGCTGGTTGTAGTACGACACGGTCTCGTACTCGCGGTCGAACACATTGGCCACCCGCGCCTGCAGGCTCAGCGCATCGGTGAACGCGTACTCCGCGCGCAGGTCGAACGTGCCGTAGCCGCCGAGGCGGTTGCTGTTGGCGACGTCGTCGTAGCGCGAGCCGTAACCCACCGCGGTGGCGCCGACGCGGAACTTGCCGAAGGCGCGGTCCAGGTCGATGCGCGCGCTGTGCTTGGCGCGGCGCGGCAGGTCGTTGCCGCGGTAGAAGCCGACCCGGTTCTCGGTGTCGAGCCAGCTCGCGCTCGCCGCCAGCGTCCACTCGGCGAAGGTGGTGTCGATGCCGATCTCGGCGCCGCGCATGCGCGCGCGTTCGATGTTGTTGGGCAGGTTGATCGCCGAGTCGAAGGTGATCAGCTCGTCCACGCGGGTGTCGAAACCGTCGATGCGCGCGTTGAAGTTCTCGCCGCGGTAGGCCAGGCCCAGTTCCCAGGTCTTGGACTCTTCCGGCTTGAGGTTGTGGTTGCCGAAGAACGGGTAGTACAGCTCGTTGAAGGTCGGCGCCTTGAACGCGGTGCCGTAGCCGACGGTGACGCGCCAGTGGTCGGCGAAGTTCAGGCCCCACGCGGCGCCGCCGGTGGTGTGGCCGCCGAACTGCTCGTTGTCGTCGCGGCGCACGCTGGCTTCGAACGACTGGTTGCCGAAGCGGCCCTGGTACTGGACGAAACCGGCCTTGTTGTCGCGCGAACGCTCGTCGTAGGTGGTGTCGCTGCGCACTTCGTCGCGCAGCCAATCGAAGCCCGCGCTCAGCACGTGGCCGTCGAAGAGGTTGAAATCTGCCTGCAAGGTCGCGCTGTCGCGGTTGGTGCTGAAGTACCCCATCGGCACCGCGCCGAGGAAGTTGTCGGAGCTGTCGACATTGCGCCCGCCGGTCAGCTGCACGTGCACGCGCTCGCTCGGCCGCCAGTCGATCTTGCCGCCGATCACCTGCTGCACGGTCTCGGAATAGTTGACGAAGCTGCCGTCGTAATCGTTCTGCCCTTCGGCGCGCAGCGCCTGGCCTTCCACGCTCCACTGCTCGTTGATCTCGACGCCGCCGCGCAGCGACAGCGCGTGGCTCTCGTAGCCGTCGCGGTCGGGCTCGTCGGTGAAGCAGCCGGCGAACACCGGGAAGCCGGCGCCGCGGCAGGCGTTGATGCCCTGGGTCTTGCGGAAGCTGTAATCGGCGCCGAACCAGCCGCGGCCGCCGCGGCCGCCGAAGCCGGTGCCGAACTCGACCGTGCCGTTGCTGCCGCCGCCGGCGTGCACGCGCGGGGCGAAGCCCTGGCGCTCGCGGCGGGTGAACACCTGGATCACGCCGCCGATGGCGTCGGCGCCGTACAGGCTCGAACGCGGGCCGCGCACGATCTCGATCCGGTCGATCAACTCCAGCGGCAGGTCCTGCAGCGAGGCCAGGCCCGAGGTCGGCGAACCGATGCGGAGGCCGTCGACCAGCACCAGCACGTGGTCGGATTCGCTGCCGCGCAGGAACAGCGTGGTCAGCTTGCCGGCGCCGCCCTGGTTGGCGATGGTGATGCCGGCGCGGCCGCGCAGCAGGTCGTTGAGGTCGCGCGCCTGGCTGCGCTCGATGTCGGCGCGGTCGAGCACGTCGACCGGGGTCAGCAGGTCGTTGACGCTGACCGCGGTGCGGTTGGCGGTGACCACGACCTGATCCAGGTCGGTGGGCGCACCGGCGGGCGCGGCGACGGCGGCCGCCGGCAGCGCGAGGGCGCCGGCGATGGCGAGGGACAGCAACTGGTAACGACGCATTGAAGCACTCCTGCGCGCGCGATCCTGCGCGCACGACGAACGGCGAAGGGCGGCGGCGGGGGAGGGCGAACGCAGGCGAGCCGGCGCGAAGGCGCGGCGACCGCCGCGATGCCCTCCGCATCGCAACCTGTGGGGGCTTCGGGGCCGGTCTCCGGACTTGCGGGCCGAACCGGCGGACCGGTTCCGGCGCGGCGCCTTCCCATGCCGGTGGCGCGAGGCCGGTGGCACAGTGGCGGTTGCCGCGCTGTCGACGCGCTTACCGTTGCGGGGGCAGTGCCGGACTGGCCGCGGCCGGATCGCAGATCCGCGCCGCCGGGCGTCACCGGCTTCCCGTTTCAACCCGGCGGCCTGGCCGCGGGGTCACCTCGAAGCGGGGCGCAGTGTACGCGAACCCGGCGCCGCCTGCCTGACCGGTCGGAGCCGCCCTAGGCCGCTGCAGGAGCGGCGCGAGGTGCGACCGCGCGGCGATCGCTCGCGTTACTGCTTTCGACGTGGCTGGGTTGCCGCGGTCGCGGCTTGCGCCGCTCCTGCAGGACGCGGGCGCAGCCGTGCGGCACCGGCTCAGTCGTGCCGGCCGCCCTCGTCGCGACCGTTGTCGCCGGCCGCGCCGTCGTCGTCGCGCTCGTCGCCGGCGCGTTCGTCGCCGGCGCCATCGCCATCCCCGCCGTGGCCGCCTTCCTCGCGGCCCGCGCCGAAGCCGCCGAAGCCGCCGAAGCCGCCGTCCTCATGGCGATCTTCGTTATGCACCGTCGTGCGCACCGGCGCGGCGGCCGGCTTGTTGCGCGGCGCCGGCAGCAGCGCGGTGGCCGCCTCGGCGGCCAGGATCAGCTCCTGGCGGCGCTCGTCGGGAATCTCCTGCCAATGGCAGTCCAGCAGCGCGCCTTCGATCGCGTAGAGCAGGTTCAAGGTCGGCTTGAAGCCGGCGCGCTTGACCCGCATGAACGCCTCGACCGTGCCGATCGCGGCGACGTCCTCGTGCGTGCGCAGCCCCACCTGGCGCAGCCAGGCCGCGCTCTTGGGGCCGATGTTGCGCATCTTGGTTCCGCTCATGCCAGCGACTCCACATACACCTGGGCCAAGGCTTCCAGGCCGGCCTGATCGTCGGCGTCGAAGCGGTCCGGGATCGGGCTGTCCAGGTCGAACACGCCGATCAGTTCGGCGCCGCGGGTCAGCGGCACCACCACTTCCGAGCGCGAGGCCGCGTCGCAGGCGATGTGGCCGGGGAACGCGTGCACGTCGGCCACGCGCTGGGTCTGGCGGCGGGTGGCGGCTGCGCCGCACACGCCCTTGTCGAGCGGAATGCGCACGCAGGCCGGCAGCCCTTGGAACGGGCCGACCACCAGTTCGGTGCCGTCGAAGAAATAGAAACCGACCCAATTGAGCTGCGGCAGGGCCTGGTTGACCAGCGCCGACAGATTGGCGGCGTTGGCGATGCGGTCGCGCTCGCCGTCGAGCAGGGCGCGGGCCTGGTCGACCAATTGGGCGTATTGCTCGGACTTTTGGCCCGAAAGTGTGGAGGCAGTAAACATCTTCGGAGTGTAACAGCGGCGTCCGCTGCGACTACCATGCCCACCGGGCGGCGCCGGGAAAGCGCGAGATCAGTCACAGGCGCCGCCGCCCCTTCCGACAAGCGCGCCGTCGGCCGCGCGGTCCCGTCCGCGCGCCGGGCGGCCCCAGCCGCGAGACTCCCGCATGACTTCTGCCCGCCGGCTCCCCGGCCTGTTCGTCACCGGCACCGATACCGGCATCGGCAAGTCGGTCGCCAGCGCCGCCCTGTTGCACGCCCTGCGCGCCGGCGGCGCGCGCGCGGTCGGCATGAAGCCGGTCGCCAGCGGCTGCGAGCCCGGCCCGGACGGCTGGCGCAACGAGGACGCGTTGCTGCTGCAGGCCGCCAGCGATCCGCGGCCGCGCTACGAAGACGTCAACCCGTACGCCCTGCCGCAGCCGCTGGCGCCGGAGATCGCCGCGGCCGAAGCCGGCGTCGAGATCGCGCTGGGTCCGATCCTGGCCGCGCACGCGCGGCTGGCCGCCCAGGCCGACACCGTGGTGGTCGAGGGCGTCGGCGGCTGGGCCGCGCCGGTCAGCGCTCAGCTCGACCAGATCGACCTGGTGCGCGCGCTGAAACTGCCGGTGGTGCTGGTGGTCGGCCTGCGCCTGGGCGCGATCAACCACGCCCGGCTGAGCGCGCGCGCGATCCAGGCCGACGGAGCCGAGCTGATCGGTTGGATCGCCAATGGCATCGACCCGCACATGGCGCGCGCCGACGAGAACTTCGAGATCCTGCGCCGGCGCCTGCCGGCGCCGTGCTGGGGCCGGCTGCCGCATGCGGCGCAGCCCGCCCCGGCGACCCTGGCCGGTGCATTGCGCCCGGTCTTCTGAATCCCGAACTCCTCCTGTAGGAGCGGCGCAAGCCGCGACCGCGGAGTTTCCGCTCGCGTCGCAGATACCGCCGCAGTCGCGTTGCCGCAGTCGCGGCTGGCGCCGCCCCTACCGGGCGCTTCCGATCCTCCGGCCGGGGCCTGCGCACCGTGCAAACGAAAAAACCCGACAGCTCGCGCTGCCGGGTTTCTTCATCGCATCGGGCCGCCGGGAGAGAGGCGGCGGCCGCGAGGCTTACTTGGCGGCCGGAGCGGCGGCCTTGGCCGCGGCCTTGGTGGCCTTCTCGACGTTGGCCTGGGTCGCCTTGGCGGCGGTCTCGACCTGCGACTTGGCCAGCTCGGCGATCGCTTCGTTGGTCTTCAGGGTGCGGCCGAAGGCTTCCTGGCCGGTGCTGACGGCGCGCTCGACGTTCTCGCGAGCCACCTGCACGCCCTTCGGGAACAGGGTCTTGAGGGCGTCGAAGTCGCGGGCCTCGGCGGCTTCGCCGAAGAAGGCGAAGGTGGCGTTGACGCGGTCTTCGATCGCGGCGATCTGCAGGCCGAACACGGCCTCGGCGTTGTCGAGGGCCAGGCGGTTGACCTGAGCGGCCGTGTCCGCGAACTGGCGCGTGGCGGCGGCGAACTGTTCGTTGAACTGCTGGTACATGGCTTAGCTCCTGAAAAGGTGGCCCAGACGGAGGGCGACTGGATTGTGCGATGCAGCATAGACCGGCTTTTGTTGCGCCGCAACATGGTGCCGACCAGCGGTCCTGAATCGTTCAGAAAACCTGCCGGTTCAGTCAGTTACGGGGTTGCTACCTGAATAGGCAAAGCGGCTTCGCTGCGCGGACCTGCGCCGATCCGCCCGGCCACGCTGGCGGGGGCGGATGTCGATACGGTGGCGCGCGCATGACCCGACCCGGAAGCGGGCGCGGCATCGGTTTGCGTCGCAGATGCCGGCGCGAAGCGCCGGCGCCGGGTCACTCGCCGCGGTAGCGGCTGCCGGCGGTGCAGGTCTCGTGGACCACGATTTCGCTCAGCAGCGGCAGCGCCGGCTTGAGCTGTTCCCAGATCCACACCGCCAGCCGCTCGCTGGTCGGGTTGTCCAGGCCTTCGATGTCGTTGAGGTAGTGGTGATCGAGCCGGTCGTGGATCGGCTGGAACGCCTTCTTGACGTCGGCGTAGTCCATCAGCCAGCCGCTGTGCTCGCCGATATCGCCGCGCAGGTGCACTTCGACCCGGAACGAATGCCCGTGCAGGCGCGCGCACTTGTGGCCTTCCGGCACGTTCGGCAGCCGGTGCGCGGCTTCCAGGGTGAAGACCTTGAAGATGTCGATGGCGGGCATGGCGGCGAACGGGTGCGGAGCCGGCGGCGCCGGCGCGTGGAAGACCGATGATCGCGCAGCGCCGGAGCCGGCGCGAACGCGGCGGCGGGATGCAGCGGTGCGGATACGAAAAAGCCCGCTGCGCTGGCGGGCCCTGATTGGTGTTGCGGCGCGTTGTTCTATGGTGGCTATGGGTGGACTCGAACCACCGACCCCAGCATTATGAGTGCTGTGCTCTAACCGGCTGAGCTACATAGCCACGGTGAGCCGCGCATTCTTCATGCCGGGGCCGGTCTTGTCAATCCTTTCGCGGCGTTTTGCCCGGCTTGTCCTCTGGCCGACCCCGTGGCAGAGTCGGAGACAGTGAAATTAGGAGTCCGCATCGTGATCGATCCGGACGGCTACAGACCCAATGTAGGCATCGTCCTGATGCATCCCGATGGCCGCCTGTTCTGGGCGCGCAGGGTGCATCGCGACGGCTGGCAGTTCCCGCAGGGCGGGATGAACAGCGACGAGACGCCGCTGGAGGCCATGTATCGCGAATTGCGCGAGGAAACCGGCCTGCAACCCCATCATGTCGAAGTGCTCGGCGCCACCCCGGGCTGGCTACGCTATCGGCTGCCGCGCAGGGCGGTGCGGCGCAACGACCGGCTGGTCTGCATCGGCCAGAAGCAGGTGTGGTTCTTGCTGCGGCTGACCGGGCAGGAATCGGATCTGTGCCTGGACGTGACCGACAAGCCCGAGTTCGACCACTGGCGCTGGGTCGATTTCTGGTACCCGATCGAGCACGTGGTGATGTTCAAGCGCGGCGTCTACACCAGCGCCCTGCGCCATTTGGCGCCGTTCGCGCGCCATGTCGCCGGCGACCAGGCGGTGCCGATGCCGTGCCCGGTCGCCGATGCGCGGCCCGACCCGCGCCGCGATGCCGGCCTCGGCGGCCGCCAGCACCAGCGGCCGCGCGCGCGGCCCGGCGGGCAGTCGGCCTGCGGCGGCTCCGAACCCGGCGCCTGAGCCGCGGCTCGGCAGGGTCTGGGCGGCTCCACCGGCGGCTTTGCCGAATTGGGCTGCCATTAATTGACAATCATTCTCATCCGTGGCGGAATGGTCGCGCAGCCAGCCGGCTGCCAACCGAAGACCAGCGCCGTGTACGTCTGCATCTGCAACGGAGTCACCGACCGCGATATCCGCCAGGCCGCCGAAGCCGGTTGCCGCAGCGTGTCCGAGCTGACCATGCGTACCGGCGCCGGCGCCAATTGCGGCAGCTGCCTGGACCTGGCCGGCTCGCTGCTGGAGCAGGCGCGCAACGTGCGCGAACTGCCGCTGTCGGTCCTGCAACAGGCCGCCTGACGCGGCCGCGACACGCCGGCGCCGCGGCTGCGGCGGCAGGCGCTCCCGGTCCGGAAACCGGGTTTCAGCCAGCGCAACGTTCCGCCCTACGAATTCCCGAAACGGCCGCCTCGCGCGGCCGTTTTCGTGTTCGCCGCCACAGTCCGCGCGGCTGCGTGCGAGCGATTCGCGATTACCGTTGCGCACGATTCGCGTTTCGTCATGGCCCGCGCGAAAGGGCTACAGTGCCGCCCATCGCAACGCAGGAGCCGGCCATGAAGGGCGACGCCAAAGTCATCGAATACCTCAACAAAGCGCTCTACAACGAGCTGACCGCGATCAACCAGTACTTCCTGCACGCCAAGATGCTGAAGAACTGGGGCCTCAAGGAACTCGCCGAGCACGAGTACCACGAGTCCATCGACGAGATGAAGCACGCCGACAAACTGTCGGACCGCATCTTGTTCCTCGACGGCCTGCCGAACTTCCAGGCGCTGGGCAAGCTGCGCATCGGCGAGAACCCGCGCGAACTGCTCGAGTGCGACCTCGCGCTGGAGCTGGAAGCGATCCCGCTGCTGCGCGAGGCGATCAAGTATTGCGAGACCGTCAGCGACTACGTCAGCCGCAAGCTGTTCGCCGACATCCTGGATTCGGAAGAAGAGCACGTCGACTGGATCGAGACCCAACTGGCGCTGATCGAGCGCATCGGCGAGCAGAACTACCTGCTGACCAAGATCGAAGACGCCTCGTAAGCGCCACCGCAATCGCGCAGGAACCTCGCGTTCCTGCCGCGGCCCGATCCACCCGCCAGCGCACGCCAGCCAGACGGATCGACCGCAAGCCGCGCAAGCGGCGACCTTTCTCCAGCCAGCCGCGGCGACACGCATCGCCGAGCCAGCCAGACGAAACCCAAGCCGCCGGCCCCGCGCCGGCGGCTTTTTTATGGCCGTTTCCGCGACATCCGATGGTTCCGCGCGGCGCTTCGGCGGCGATTCGCGCACAGCGCCCGTCATCGCGTCGCCCCGTCGGCTCCCTGTAGGAGCGGCGCAAGCCGCGACCGCGACAACGCACCTGCTTCGAAACCGACGGTGCCAGCGGTTGCCCCGCGGTCGCGGCTCGCGCCGCTCCTACAGTGGCTTCGGCCATGTCTCTCGCGCATGCAAAAACCGCCGGCTCGGGCCGGCGGTTTTCGGGAGCGGGAACGATCGCGGCCTCAGCCGGCTTCCAGCGCCTTGGGCTCGCGCTTGCGCCGCCGGAACAGCAGCCGCCACAGCCACCACAGCGCCAGGACCAGCACGAGGGTGATCGTCGCCACGATGCCCAGGCTCAGCCAGGGGTGGGCGAAGGCCAGCGCCAGCACCCCGATCACGGCGGCGTCCTCGGTCAGCGAGGCGGTCCAGTTGCTGATCGGTTCGGGCGAGGTGTTGAGCAGGGCGCGCGAGCCGGACTTGAGCAGGTGGCTGGTCAGGGCCACGCCGGCGCCGGCGGCGAGGGCGCCGGCGCCGAGCTCGCCGTCCGGCGAGATCGTCGCGGCGGCCAGGAACGCGCCCACCGGCACCCGCAGCAGGGTATGCAGCAGGTCCCAGCCCGAGTCCACGCCGGGAATCTTGTCGGCGAAGAACTCGCCGACCGTCAGCGCGCCGCACACTCCCAGCACCCACGGCGACTGGGTCGCCTGCAGCGCCGGCGGCAGGTCCAGCCAGCCGAGCATGCCGGCCAGGCCGACCCCGAACACGGTCAGGTAGACCCGGACGCCCGACAGCCAGGCCAGAACTACGCCAACTGCGAACAGGTGCGCATCGGACATCGCGGCATTCCCGTTAAGATTGAAGGTTGAGTATAGGTAAACCGGCGGCTGCGGGCCGTCGACGTCCCCGTATGAGCAAAACGCCGCCGCCCCGCTTCGTCATCGTCCAGCAGCAGCCGGACAAGCGACCTTATATCTGGTCGGCGGTGGGCGTGGCGTGGGCGGTATCGCTGGCCCTGGCTTGGTGGTGGTCGCAGTCGCTGGCCGCGCCGCAGCTGCCCAAGCTCAAGGTCGAGCTCGACCAGACCCGGCGCGAGCTGCGCCAGCGCCAGTCCGAACTGGACAAGCTGGCCCAGCGCGAGGCCAACCTGCAGCGCTCCGACCAGATCAGCCGGGCCGCCAACAAGCAGGTCCAGAGCTCGTTGGCCCAGCGCGAGGAGGAAATCTCCGACCTGCGCGCCGACGTGGCCTTCTACGAACGCCTGGTCGGCGCGACTGCGCCGGCCAAGGGGCTGAACGTGCATTCGGTGGAGTTCCACGCCGAGGCCGGTGGCACCTGGCGGTACCAGATCGTCCTGACCCAAAACCTGAACCGCGGCGCGGTGAGCAGCGGGGGGCTGCAATTCCAGGTCGAGGGGGTGCGTGGCGGCAAGCTCGCCAGCGTGGGTTGGGACGAGTTGCACCAGAAGTCCAAGGCGCCCGCCCAGGACTACTCCTTCCGCTACTTCCAGACCCTCGACGGCAGCGTGATGCTGCCGGCCGGGTTCACTCCGCAACGCATCCGCGTTTCGTTGCGCGGAGAGAACGCCTCGATCGAGCAGCGCTTCGCCTGGAAGAGCGGCGTCACCGTAACGACTGGGGAAACCTGACAGATGTTCAAGACCAACAGCAGCAAACCGGCCCCCCTGCGCGAAGGCCAGGTCGACACCATGATCGGCTCGCACGTGGTGATCCGCGGCGACCTGCAATTCAGCGGCGGCCTATATATCGAGGGCCGCATCATCGGCAAGCTGGTCGCCGTCGACGGCCAGCCGGCCAGCCTGACCCTGGCCGAGAACGGCAGCATCGAGGGCGAAGTACGCGCGCCGGTGGTGGTCATCAACGGCACCCTGCATGGCGATGTCTACGCCAGCGAGCGGATCGAACTGGCGGCCAAGGCCCGGGTCGAGGGCAACGTCCACTACAAGGTGGTCGAGATGACCGCCGGCTCGCAGCTGACCGGGCGCCTGATTCATGCCGACGCCCAGCACGCCGACGCCGCGGCCGCGCTGCCGCCGCCTGAAGCCGCGATTACCGCCGGCGCCCTGGTGGATTGAGCCGGCCCGCCGCCGCCCTCACGCTGGGGCGGATGAGCGAGGACACCAGCCCGACCCGACCCGCGCCCGCCGCCCCGGCGGCCGGCGCCGCGCACCCGTCCCACCGCTGGCGCCTGCCGGCGATGGCGCTGCTGGCCGCGGCCCTGGCCTTCGGCGCCTGGGGCCTGTGGCGCTCGTTCAGCGGCCAGGACGCCCCCGCGCCGGCCCCGGCCGGCGCCGCCGCCGCGACCCCGCGCCAGATGCAGGCCGAACTGGAGCAACTGCGCCAGCGCGTGGCCACCCTGAGCCGTTCGGACGCGATCAGCCGCCAGGCCAACCGCGACCTGCAAAGCGCCCTGGCCGAGCGCGACGAAGAGATTTCCGGCTTGCGCGCCGACGTGGCCTTCTACGAACGCCTGGTCGGCGCCACCGGCCAGCGCCGCGGCCTGACCGTGCATGCGCTGAAGATGCAGGCGCAGGACGGCGCGCCCTCGGCCTGGCACTTCACCACCACCCTGACCCAGAACCTCAACCGCGGCGCGGTCAGCGCCGGCCGGCTGACCCTGTTCCTGGAAGGCACCCGCAACGGCAAGTTGGAGAAGCTGGCCTGGACCGACCTGCGCCAGCAGGCCGACGCGCCGGGCGTGGGCTATTCGTTCAAGTACTTCGAGCAGGTCGAGGGCGATGTATTCGTCCCCGCCGGCCTGACTCCGGTGCGGGTGACGGTGCGGCTGGTGCCGCAATCCGGCGCCGCGGTCGAGCAGTCCTTCACCTGGGCCGACGCCACCCGCGAGGCCGCCGCGACGACCGCCGAGGCCGGCCGCTCCGGGACCTGATCAGGCCCGACGGCGCCGGGCCGCCCATCGCGCGGGCGCCCGCGAGGCGGATCGCGCCTTGGCGAGAATGGCCGCCCACCGCCCACCGCCCACCGCCCACCGCCCACCGCCCACCGCCCACCGCCCACCGCCCACCGCGCCGTGCCGTGCCGTCGCTGGAGGCCGCCCGCAGCCAGGCGCCCATTCCGGCAAATCCGTCCGTCGGCTGCCATTCCGCTGCGGTTTTCGCGCCGCGCCGGCGCGCACGCCACCCGGATTCAGGCCCGGCCGCGACCCGCAGTGTTCGCCTGGCGCGCTTGAATGCGCGGCGTGCGGCCTTATTCTTTAGCGCATGGAAATCGCCACGCTCAACTCCGCGCCGGACTACCAGTCGCTGGAGCGCCCGCTGCAGTTCACCTCCTCGGCCGCGCACAAGGTGCGCGAGCTGATCGCCGAGGAGGGCAACGACGCGCTCAAGCTGCGCGTCTACATCCAGGGCGGCGGTTGCTCGGGCTTCCAGTACGGTTTCGAATTCGACGAACAGCAGGGCGAGGACGACCTGGCGGTGCAGACCGACGGCGTGACCCTGCTGGTCGACCCGCTGAGCCTGCAATACCTGATGGGCGCGGAAGTCGACTACACCGAGAGCCTGCACGGTTCGCAGTTCGTGATCCGCAATCCGAACGCGAAGACCACCTGCGGCTGCGGCTCCTCGTTCGGCGTTTGACCGCGCCCGAGTGAACACCGCCGAGGCCGCCCTGAGCCAAGCCGCGCGTCCGTTCGCCTTCGTCGAGGCCGACGCGGCCTGGCGCGCGGCGCTGGATCGCGCCGATCACCTGCGCACCCAGCCCGAGGCCTTGTCCGAATTGTGGCCGCAGGCGCGGATCGTCGTGCTCGACGCGTCCGGCAACGCCCTGGCCGACGACGACGGCGCGTTGCGCGCGCCGCTCGGCCACGAACTCAGCGACGGCCCCGGCGGCCCGGGCGCGGCGATCTTCCTCGGCCTGGACGGCGAGGGCGGCGCCTGGTTCGCCATCGACGCCGAATTGGTCGCCTTCGAAGCGCCGCGCCGGGTCGATCTGCGCGCCGCCGCCGCGCACTGGCCGCTGCTGCACGCCAGCGTGTTCGCGCAGGCCCGCGCGCTGCAGTTCTGGCGCAACCGCAACCGGTTTTGCGGCGTGTGCGGCGGCGCGGTCGGATTCGAGCGCGCCGGCTGGCTGGGGCGCTGCGGCCAGTGCGGCACCGAACACTACCCGCGCACCGATCCGGCGGTGATCGTCGCGGTCAGCGACGGCGAACGTTTGTTGCTCGGCCGCCAGGCGGCGTGGCCGCCGCGGCGGTTCTCGGTGATCGCCGGCTTCGTCGAGCCCGGCGAATCGCTGGAGCAGACCGTGGCGCGCGAGGTGCTGGAGGAAACCGGCGTGCGCGTGCGCGACTGCCGCTATCTGGGCTCGCAGCCGTGGCCGTTTCCGGGCGCGCTGATGCTCGGCTTCGAAGCGCGCGCCGAGGCCGGCGAACCGCACAGCAGCGAAGAACTCGAGGAAGTGCGCTGGTTCACCTTGGAGGAGATCCGTGCGGCGATCGCGCGCGGCGAACGCGGCGCGGACGATGGCGAGGGGTATCTGCTGTCGCCGAGCATCTCGATTTCGCGCTGGCTGATCGAACACTGGCGCCTGGCCGCCGAGGACCGCTTGCGGCGTTGAGCGGGTTGAGGGACGCGCGGCTGCGGAACGAAAGGCATCGGGCCTGAAGGCCCTCGCACAGGAGCGGGCCGCGACCCGCTGCTTTGTGGGAGGGCCTTCAGGCCCGATGCTTTCGTCTCCGCCGCGATGCCCCCGCAACGCGACCGCGCCTGCACGCGGCCGCGCTAGAATCCGGGGGCCAGATTCGCCACGCCAGGAGCGTCGCCCGATGTCCGTCACGCTGATCGCCGCCGTCGTCGCTCTGGTGCTCGGCCATCTCGCCCAATCGCTGGCCGCGTCCTTGCGTCACTTCGGCTGGTACGACGACTGGCTGCGCTGGATCGACAGCCGCTTCCCCGAAGGCAGCTTCTGGCGCGGGCGCTGGGGCATCGTCATCGCGCTGTTGCCGCCGTTGCTGGCGGTGGGCCTGTTCCAGCTGGCGCTGGTCGAGCCGCTGATCGGCCTGGGCGGGCTGGTGTTCGCGATCTTCATCCTGTTCTACGCCTGGGGCCCGCGCGATCTCGATCTGGACGTCGAGGCGCTGGCCTCCGCGCGCGACGGCGCCAGCCGGCGCGAAGCCGCGGCGCGCTTGTGGCCGGACGGCGCGACGCCGGCGCTCGACGGCGGTTCGCTGGTCGAGGCGGTGTTCCGCAGCGCGCTGCGGCGCTGGTTCGGCGTGTTGTTCTGGTTCCTGGTGCTCGGCCCGATCGGCGCGCTGGGCTATCGGCTGGCGGCGCTGGCGGCCGAAGGCGAAGCCTCGCGCCGGCTGCCCGGCGAAACCCTGGCCGGCGCGCGCACCCTGCTGGCGCTGCTGGATTGGCCGGTGGCGCAACTGTTGACCCTGGCCATGGCCCTGGTCGGCAACTTCGACACCGTGCTCGGCGCCTGGCGCGAAGCCGGCGGCGCGAGCTTCAGCCTCGACAACCGCTTCCTCGGCGCGGTCGCGCGCGCCAGCGTCAAGTGCGAGCTGGCCGAAGAGGCCGCCGACTACGTCAACGAATCCGGCGTGCCGGGCCAGGCCGTGGCGGTCGCCGCCGGCGGCGAGGTGCCCGAGCTGCGCGACGCGATGAGCCTGGTCTGGCGCAGCCTGCTGGTGTGGCTGGCGGTGCTGGCGCTGTTCGTGATCGCCGGCTTCGTCGCCTGAGCCATTACGGAGCGGGGCCGGCGCCGCCGGTCTCGCCGCGGCCCGCCCGTATCCGGGCCATCCGCCCGCTGCCCGTTACGCACGATTTCGCGGAGCTTCGCGCAATTTCCGCACGCCGCCGCACGGCGAGGTAGGGGGGCGTCCGCCGCCCTGCGTTTGACAGTTCAGGTTGCGCGTAAATCGCCAGCCGCGCGAGCCTTCCTTCGTCGGCCACCCCGGCGTCGGAACGCGGTCCTGCCGAGGGGGCTGGACCATTCGCGCGCAGCGATCGGGCGCGACCGGGCCGACGCCTTCGGGCGGCGGCCGCGACGGCAGCCAGACAGCGGCGACAGCGACGAAGGAACGCGCTTTACGCGTACGCGGGAGCCCGGCGCGAAGACCGGGCCCCGTGGCCGCCTAGCGTGCGATCCGCGATCTTGCGCCGGTCATCACGCTTGCGGAGGAGTCGGATTTGGCGAATCGCTACACCTCGGTGTTCCAGCTCGGCTTGAATGAAGCCGGCATGGGCCAGATCGCAATGGCGCCGGTCACCGGCGCGCAGGACCGATCGGGCTTCGAGATGGGCTTCGTTCGCCCGGCCACGGAGGCTGGGCTAGTATCGAAGCAGATAACCGGGGCGTGGGCGAAGGTGGACGTGGGCGAGGAGTCATCGGCGGCGAACCAACCCGCGACCGCGCACCAGGACGGCGACCATTTCGTCGGCTTCCTGCGCGACAACCGCGAAGCGTTGATCGCGTTCCTGCGCAAGTCGGCGGCCTCGCACGAGGACGCGCAGGACATCGCCCAGGAAACGATGATGCGCATGCTGCGTTATCGCGACCAGCCCGCCGACGCGTTGAAGATCCTGATGTACCGCATCGCGATCAATGCGTTGAACGATCGCGGACGCCGGCAGAAGACCCGGCACGCGCCGGAGCACGTGAGCCTGGACGAGGACTATCACGCGCTGCCGTCGCCCGAACCCAGCCACGACCAGCGCGTGGCGACCGAGCAGGAACTGGCGCTGGTGCGCACGGCGATCATGCAGTTGCCGGTGCGCAGCCGTCAGATCTACCTGCTCAACCGCATCAACGGAATGAGTTACACGCAGATCGCGAAACACTGCGGCATTTCTGTAAAGGCGGTGGAGAAGAATATCGGCCGGGCGCTCGCGCTGTTGCGCGCGCGCATGAAGGAAAGCGGCTACGAGACCTTGCAAGAGCCATGAATACGACACAGCCCACATCGACGAACGCCACCGACCACGCCCTCGCCGGCGCGGACGAAGGCAGCGCGGAAGCCTGGGTGGCGCGGCTGGATTCGCCCGAATGCACGGCGCGCGATCGCGCCGAGTTCGAGCGCTGGCTCGACGCCCGCCCGGACAACGTGACCGCGTACGTCGAGGCCGAGCGCGCGCACCAGGCCGCCGCGCAACTGGCCGGGGACGAGATGCTGCAGGCCGCCGCGCGCATCGCCTGGCGCCAGAGCGGGCGCGAAAGCGCGCGCTCGCGCTGGTGGGTGCCGACGACGATGGTCGCGTCCTTGCTGGTCGCCACCGTGGTCGGCGTGGGCTGGCTGCGTTCGCCGGCGCCGGTCGACAGCGTCCGCTACGTCACTCAGGTCGGCGAGCAGCGTTCGCTGCGGCTGGCCGACGGCACCCAGGTCATGCTCGACACCGATTCGGTCATCCTCGCGCGCTTCGGCGACGAGCGCCGCGAGGTCGAGGTCGACCGCGGCCGGGTCCAGTTCCAGGTCGCCGCCGATCCGGCGCGGCCGTTCTCGGTCAAGGCCGGCACCGGCACCATCCGCGACATCGGCACCACCTTCCAGGTCAGCAAGAACGGCAGCGAGGTCAACGTCGGCCTGATCGAAGGCGCGGTGGTGATCTCCAACGGCCTGGCCCAGGCCGGCAGCGCGCTGCGTCCGGGCCAGCAGCTCAGCTACGACCACAGCGGCCGCATGACCCCGCCCGAGCCGCTCGACCTCAGCGTCGCCCAGTCCTGGCCCGGCGGCGACCTGGTGTTCAAGAACCGGCGCCTGGACGTCCTGCTCGCCGAGATGAACCGCTACTCGGCGACCAAGCTGCGTCTGGCCGATCCGAACCTGGGCAAGATCACGGTCAGCGGCGTGTTCCACATCGGCGACCAGGCCGCCCTGCTGGAAGCGCTGGAACAGGGCTGGTCGTTGAAGGCGGAACGTGCGGCGGACGACGAAATCGTCCTGCATCGCAATCCGGGTTGAGCCCCCTGGCCGCCACGGCGGTGATATGGTTGGACAGCGCCAACGACAGGGGGCGCACGGTTCAGCTGTAGCCCGATCGATGCGGTTGGTGGATGGCCAAGATTTCCCATGCGTTCATCGTTTCCGTCGCGCTGACGTTTTCGCCCGTTGCCGGGGCTTTGCCGGCCGTCCAGGGCGATAGTCCAGCCGATGGCTACACCATTTCTCCCGGCGCGTTGGACGACGCGCTGAACGCGTTCGCCACCGGTAATCGTTTGCAGCTGATCTATTCGCCGGCCCTGGTGGCGCGCCGGCGCACCGCCGGCCTGCGCGGCCGGCCGCCGGTACGCGAAGGTTTGGCGCAGTTGCTGGAAGGCACCGGCCTCACCGCGGTGGCCGTAAAAGCCAATGTCTACTTGCTGCAGCCGGCGCCGCGGGCGCGGCCGCGGCCGGCCCCGGCGGTGCAGACCGGGACCCCGCCGGCCCCGGCGCCGCACGGGCCGACCACGACCGAACTGGACACCGTCCACGTCACCGGCTCGCGCATCGGCCGGGCCGTGTTCGAAAGCTCGCTGCCGCTGACCCTGATCACCAACGAGCAGATCCGCAGCAGCGGCCACCAGACCCTGTTCGACGTGCTGCGGCTGTTGCCGGGCATGAGCGGCCACCACCCGCGCAACGTCGCCACCGAGAACGGCGCCAGCCAGGTGCCGTCGGCCGCCGCCGCCTCGGCCAGCCTGTATTCGCTGGGCCCGCGCGCGACCTTGTTCCTGGTCGATGGCCGGCGCATGGCCAACTACGGCCTGATCTCGACCGACTACGGCGCGCTGACCGACCTCAACGGCATTCCGTTGAGCATGGTCGACCACATCGAGATCGCCCACGGCGGCGCTTCCGCGATCTACGGGGCCGACGCCATGGCCGGCGTGGTCAACATCATCCTCAAGAAGGACTACCGCGGCGCCGAGGTCGGCGCGAGCTTCGGCGTGTCGCAGCGCGGCGACGCCGAGCAGCAGCGCCAGTACGCCAGCTTCGGCGAGCAGACGCCCGGCGGCGGCAACGTGTTCGTCAGCGTCGACCACTTCACCCGCAATCCGCTGATCGGCAGCCAGCGCAAGTGGGCGACGATGGACCAGCGCCTGAGCGGGCAGGCCGACGGCCGCTACCTCGCCGGTTACTTCGACGGCTACCAGATCAGTCCGATCGAGGGCTGCGAGAACACCACCGCGCCGGGCGTGGTCGACGAGTCGGCCCGCTGTTCGCTGGACCAGGCGCGCTACGTGAGCCTGCAGCCGGGCATCACCAGCAGCGCGCTGTACGCCTATTTCCACCAGCCTTTCGGCCAGAACAAGGAGTTCTACGCCGACCTGCGCGCGACCCGGGTCGGGCTGGAAGTGCAGAATCCGCCGTTCAGCGCATCCTTGCGCCTGCCCGATTCGCACCCCGACGCAGGCGGCGGCCGCTGGCTGAACTATTGGTTCTCCGACGTCGGCCCGATCCGCAGCCGCAGCATCACCACGACCCGCGACTTCACCGTCGGCGTCAAGGGATTCCGCGACAAATGGGAGTGGGACGTCAGCCTGGCGCAGCGGCGCAACAAGGTGGCGAACCGCATCACCGGGTTGATCAACGAGCCGGCGGTGACGCAGGAAGTGCAGACCATGTCGCTGCGTTTCGACAAGGCCGCGACCAACGAACCCAAGGTGCTGGCCGAAATCGCGCCGCAGACCACGATGGGCGGCGAAATCGTGCTGGACATGTTCTCCGCCAGCGTCGAGGGCCCGCTGTTCGAGCTGCCGGCCGGCGAGGCGCGCCTGGCCGCCGGCGTCGAGGCCCGGCGCGAGGTGCTGCGCGCGCGGCCCGACGAGGACTTCGTCCAGGGGCACGTGGCCTTGGCCCAGGAGTTCGACGCGCGCCGCGCCAGCCGCAACACCTCGGCGCTGTACGGCGAGGCCAACGTGCCGCTGCTGCAGAAGCTGTGGTTGAACGCGGCGTGGCGGCTGGACCGCAGTTCCGGCTACGGCAACCAGATCTCGCCGATGTACGGCCTGCGCTGGCAGCCGCTGCGTTCGCTGGTGCTGCGCGCGACGATGGGCGAGGGCTATCGCGCGCCGACCCTGGCCGAACTGCGGCGGCCGCTGATGATCGGCCAGGACACGGTCGGTCGGCTGGCCGAGGATTTCCCCGTGCCGTGCGCGGTGTCGCTGCACGACGCGGAAGGCACCGAGTACTGCCAGGTCGACGTGCGCGCGGGGGTCAACCCCAAGCTGCGTCCGGAGATCTCCACCAGCCGCAACTTCAGCGTGGTGTGGACGCCGACCGAGGACCTCACGGTCAGCCTGGACCGCTACCGCATCCATCGCCGCAACGAGATCGTCGCCACCGCTTCGCTCGAGTACCCGAAGCTGTTTCCGAAACAGCTGGTGCTGGACGAGTTCGGCCAGGTCACCGAGGTGATCCGGCAGCTCGACAATTACGGCAGCACCGACGTGCGCGGCTGGGAGCTCAGCGCCGAGTACCGCATGCCGACCCGGCGCTGGGGCAACTTCGCCGTGCGTCTCAACGGCCACTACCTCGACACCTTGCGGCGCGGCGTGCACTCGCAGGTGCCGGAGCTGGATTACGCAGGCTTCGGCACGCCCAACCGCACCGTGCTCGGCAGCGTGCGCTGGAGTTACGGCGATTGGAGCGCGACGTTCAACGCGCGCTACATGGGGCCGGCGACGGTGCTCAAGAGGACGCCGGACCAGCCGTGCCCGAAGATGGCGTTCCGCACCATTTGCAGCACGCCGAGCGCGACCCTGCTCGGCTTGGACCTGACCTACGAAGGCTTCGACAAGTGGCTGTTCGGCCTGAACGTCAGCAACCTCAACGATCGCCGGCCGGTCAACTACGACTACAGCGCCGGCGGCTACAGCCTGGTCGACGACGATCCGGTCGGGCGCTATTACCTGGTCAGCGCGATGTATCGGTTCTGAGCCGCGCGCCGGTTCGGGCGCGGCGATGACGATGGGCGGCGGCGGTGCGTTATCTACGGCGCGCCGCCGCGACGCGTTTCAGCCCGGCGCGAGCCAGGAGAACGGCGGCCACGGCAGGTTGCGCAGCACCCAGAAGCCGCCGAGCAGCGGCAGCCAGAACTTCGCGCTGGTCAGCGCGGCGATCGCGCGCTGCGGCACGGGCAGGCGATAACCGAGGCTGTGCAGGGCCAGCAGCGGCAAGGTCAACAGCAGCAAGGGCAGCAACGGGTTCATCGCCACCGCCTGGGCGAGGTCGCCGTGCACCAGCGCGTGCGCCGCGCGGGTCATGCCGCAGCCCGGGCAGTACAGCCCGGTGAAGTGATAGAACATGCAGCCCGGCAGCGGGCTGCCGGCGGCATTGGGATCGACCCGCCGCAGCACCCACGCGCCGGCCGCAGCGACCGCGCCGGCGGCAGCGACGGTCGCGGCGAGCGCGTAATGGCGGGCGGGCGCCTGCATGGCGGCGATGCGGTAAGCGCGGGCTCAGCGGCCCTGCGCTTGCCGCACCTGCTCCAGGAATTCCTGCGACATGAACGACGCGCCTTCGATGAAGAACGACAGGATCGTCCACAACACGCCGACCGCGACCAACGCGGTGCCGATCCAGCACCACAGCTTGGCCTGCTCGGACGCGCGGCGCGCGCCGGCTTCGTCGCCGGCGGCGAGCTTGCTGCCGACCTGGCTGCCGAACACGATCGCCACCACGCCCGGCGCGGCGCCGATCAGGCAGCAGAAGCAGGCGCCCAGGACGGTGACGATGATCGACCAGACCAGGTAGTTCGGATACGGCGACCCGGCGACGACGGGCTGATTCATGGCGGACTCTCCCCTGAGCCTTCGACCCGCGCCGGAACGGCGGCGGCTGCGGGCATCCTAGCAGCGCCGGCGCCGTCGCGGCACGCCGGGTGCGCGCTTCAGGCGCGATCCCCGCGCAGCGCCCGCACCTGCGCTTCCAGCATTTGCGCGGTCAGCCCTTGCGGATCGCGCGGCGGATCGGCGACCACCTCGACCTGCGCGCGGAACCGGCGCGGGACCCGCATCCGGCGCAGGCGCGAATCGCGCTTGCTCCACATGCTGCTCCACATGCCGCGCAGCGCCATCGGCACCACCGGGACCGGGTTCTTCTCCAAAATCCGTTCTACCCCCGACTTGAACGCCGCGATGTCGCCGTCCTTGGTCAGCGCGCCCTCGGGGAAGATGCCGACCAGCTGGCCGTCGGCCAGCGCCGCCTCGATTTCCTCCATCGCCCGGCGCAGCACCTCCGGGTCTTCCTTGGCGCCGGCGATCGGAATGGTCTTGGCGGTGCGGAAGATCCAGTTCATCACCGGAATGTTGAAGATCTTGTAGTACATGACGAAACGCATCGGCCGCGACACGCTGGCGCTGAGGATCAGCGGGTCCATGTAGCTGACGTGGTTGCACACCACCAGCGCCGCGCCTTCGTCGGGAATGCGCTCGGTCCCGGACACGCGCAGCCGGTACAGCCCGCGCACCAGCACCCAGCTGAGGAAGCGCATCAGGAACTCGGGCACGATGGTGAAGATGTAGATCGCCACCAGCGCGTTGAGGATGCCCAGCGCCAGGAACACCTGCGGAATGGTCCAGTGGAAGAAGCGCTGCACGATCACGCCCAGCGCCGCGGCCAGCACGATGAAGGCGGCGTTCTGGATGTTCATGCCGGCGATCACGCGCGACAGTTCGTTCTTCGGCGAACGGTTCTGGATCAGCGCGAACAGCGGCACCACGAAGAAGCCGGCGAACACGCCGATGCCGACCAGGTCCATGACGATCCGCCACGACCCCGCGCTGCGCACGAAGCCTTCCACGTCCAGGCCCTTGGCCGTGGCCATGCCGGGATGGGCGAAATACAGGTCGACCATGAACGCGGTCATGCCGAACGCGCCCAGCGGCACCAGGCCGATTTCGACGGTGCGCGCCGACAGCTTTTCGCACAGCATCGAGCCCACGCCGGTGCCGATCGAGAACAGCGCGAGCGCGAAGATGTACAGCGTCGGCCCGCCGCCGAGATTGTCCTCGGCATAGCCCGGCAGCTGCGAGGTCAGCACCGTGCCGACGAACCAGAACCACGACACGCCGAGGATCGAGTTGCGCACCGCCGGCTGGCGCCGGGTCATGCGCAGGATCTTCACCGACTCGGGAATCGGGTTCCAGTTGATCTTGAGGTCCGGTTCGCCGGCGTCGGCGCGCGGGATCATGCGGCTGACGATGTTGCCGGTGACCGCCAGGACGACGATCGCCGCCGCCGCGACGATCGGGCCGTGCGCGCCGGCCAGGGTGAAGATCAGGCCGCCGAAGATCATGCCGGCGAGGATCGAGATCGACGTGCCCATCTCGACCAGGCCGTTGCCGCCGGTGAGCTCCTCGGGCTTGAGCACCGACGGCAGGATCGAATACTTGACCGGCCCGAACAGCGTGGACTGCAGTCCGGTGCAGAACAGCGCGACCAGCAGGACCGACATGTTCTGAGTGAGGAAGCCGACCGCCGCCAGCGACATGATGGCGATTTCCATCGTCGTGGTGATGCGGATGAGCTTGTGCTTCTCCAGCTTCTCGGCGATCTGCCCGGCGGTGGCCGAGAACAGGAAATACGGCAGGATGAACAAGGCCGGCGCGAGGTTGGTATAGAGCGTGCGCTGCTCGTCGCTGACGCCGAGGTAGAACAGCAGGCCGATGATCGCCTGCCGGTACACGTTGTCGTTGAAGGCGCCGAACGCCTGGGTGAGGAAGAACGGCAGGAAGCGCCGTTGGGTGAGCAACGCGAACTGGTTGTGCGCCATGCCGTCCTGCTGTCCGGTCGGGTCCGCACCCGGATGTGCGGCTCATGCGAAGGATTCGCGCTGGGAGCCTAGCAAAAGGGGCTTGCGGGCGTGTAGCCGGGCGCGGCGGGATCGGATGGGGATCGGGCGGGTAGCGGAAAAGTAGCCTGGGTGGGCCGTCGGCTTACACCGTTGCCGGGGGGCGGTCGGTGTCTGCCTGCTCCTGCGGTTCGCAGGCTCGACCGGGCTGCGAGAGGCGATGCGACCGCGCGACAGGGCCGCGCAGATGGCGTCTGGGCCAGCCGTTCGCAGAAGCGATGCGGGCGCTTGGCCGCGAGCGACTGCGGCGGATGGCGCGGGCGCCGCGCGCGCGGCCTGCCACGCGATTGTCCATGTGTATCCCAGTGTATCCAGGCGCCCGCTGCGCGGCGCTCGCATACAAATCCCCGCCTGGCCGGACACGCCGCAGATACCCGGCCCCGGTCCAATGCCCTGGCACGCCCACTGCCCAGGAGCCGTCATGACCGCCACCCCGACCGACCGCCCTCTCGATGCCCAGCGCCGCAGCCTGCTCGGCGGCGCCGCCCTGGCCCTGCTCGCCGGGCCGCTCGGCGCGGTCGGCGGCATCGCCCCGGCCTTCGCCGCCGCGCCGCGCAAGACCGTCGCCGCTGGCCCGGCGGCCTGGGGCGCGCTCAAGCAGATCGACGCCGGCGTGCTGCGGGTCAGCTACGCCGAGCTCGGCCCGCGCGACGGCACCCCGGTGCTGCTGCTGCACGGCTGGCCCTACGACATCCACACCTACGCCGAAGTCGCGCCGATCCTCGCCGGCCAGGGCTACCGCGTGATCGTTCCCTCTCTGCGCGGCTACGGCGCGACCGCGTTCCTGTCAGCCGACACGCCGCGCAACGGCCAGCAAGCCGCGCTCGCGGTCGATGCCATCGCCTTGCTCGACGCGCTCGGCATCGAGTCGGCGATCTTCGGCGGCTGCGACTGGGGCGCGCGCACCGCCGGCATCATGGCGGCGCTGTGGCCGCAGCGCTGCAAGGGCCTGGTGTCGGTCAGCGGCTACCTGATCGGCAACCAGCACGCCGGCCAAGCGCCGCTGTCGCCGAAGGCCGAGTTGCAATGGTGGTACCAGTTCTACTTCGCCACCGAACGCGGCGAACGCGGCTATGCCCAGAATCGCGACGAATTCGCCCGGCTGATCTGGGAACTGGCCTCGCCGCAATGGCGCTTCGACGACGCCACCTTCGCCCGCAGCGCGGCGGCGTTCGACAACCCCGATCATGTCGCCATCGTCATCCACAACTACCGCTGGCGGCTCGGACTGGCGCAAGGCGAAGCGCGTTTCGACGCCTTGGAGGCGCAACTGGCGAAAGCGCCGAACATCGTCGTCCCCACGATCACCCTGGAGGGCGACGCCAACGGCGCCCCGCACCCGCCGGCCGATGCCTATGCGCGCAAGTTCGCCGGCAAATACCAGCACCGCGAACTCAAGGGCGGCATCGGCCACAATCTGCCGCAGGAAGCGCCGCAGGCGTTCGCGCAGGCCATCGTCGACGTTACCAGGCTCTGACGAATGCCTGGCTGGCTCCCTGTAGGAGCGGCGCGAGCCGCGACCGCGGATCTTCACGCTCGCGGCGCAACTTTCGTCGTAGCCGAGGATTCGCGGTCGTGACTCGCGTCGCTCCCACAGGGAGCTCCCGCGGCTTGCGCTGCTCAGCGCCCGCCCGCGTCCTGCCACTCCGCGCTTTCGGCGGTCTTCTGCTCGCGCACGACCCGGCTCCACTCCGGCTCGTGCCGCCAGCGCCGCGTGGTGCGCTGGAAGAACTGGCTGTTGGGCACCTGCAACACCGTGTCGTCGCCGTTGGCGTGGGTTTCCTGCAGCGTGGTGTAGACGAAATTGATGTCGACCACGCGGCCCTTGAGCCCCGGCTTGTCGCCGTTCTCCAGCACCTCGATGTAGTCGTACAGGCGGAACGGCCGGGTGGTGAGGATCAGGAACGCGCAGAAGATGTTCGACAACACGCTCCACGCGGCGAAGAACGCCACCGCGCCAACCGCCACGAACCCGGTCAGCGTGGTCCACACCACCGAGCCCGAGATCCCGACCCGGTTGAGGAACATCAGCAAGGCGGTGATGTAGATCACCGTGCTGAGCCCGCGCCGCAGCCCCAGCGCGAAGGCTGGAGCGAGGTCGTAGCGGGTGGACATGCGCCGCAACAACTGGCGCAGCAGCGTGGTCAGCAGCCAGGCGATGGCCAGGATCGCGAAGGCCTCGCCGATTTTCGTGGCGATGTAGGTGGCCTGGGCGAGCATGGGGGACATTGCGGGCGCTCTCGGGTGGGAGGCCCGCAAGTGTAAGGGGCTAAGAGTGAGCGCGCAGTGCCGGAGCGGTTAGTTCGGGCAGGTCCAGGCGGCGGTCGCTCAGGCGTCCTCGTCGTACTCATCGGGCTGCCGCAGCCACGCGTGCCCGGTCGATTCGCGCACGGCCGACCAGCCGACAGGCAGGTCCGCCAACTGCAGCAACGCCGCGTCGCGATCGATCATGCAGCCCAGGCAAACCAATCTGCCGTCGGCTGTGTCCTGGGTGGTACCGCACAGGAACTGCCAGTCGCCGTCGTGATCGTGGTACACCTCGAGAATCGGCAGGCCGCCGTCGAGAACTTGCCGGGTCGTAAAAGAATGCGTATTGATCGGCGAATCGAACGGCCAGGTGGATTCGTCGAAGCGGTGTGCGTGGCTCATGGTTGCAGTGTCGATCAAGGTTCAGTGGGGCCGGAGCGGCGAAATCGCGCCGGAGCGTCGGGCGCATCGCTGCAAGCTGGAGAGCGTGCCTGTCGGGTGTGCCCAATCCGGCAGCAGTGCAAGGACGAGGGCGCAGCCGCACCTGGGCGCGACGGGAATGGGCCGATCGTTCAATTCGCCGCCACCGCCACATTCACCGCCGCCGCCACCAGCACCGCGTTGAAGAAATACGCCACGATCGAGTGCATCAGGGTGAAGCGCCGCAGCGCGCGGCCGGAGATCGCCACGTCCGAGGTCTGTGCGGCCATGCCGATCACGAAGGCGAAGTAGACGAAGTCGATCGCGGCGGGCTGCTCGTCGCCGGGGAATTCGAGGCCGCGGCGCGGTTGCTTGTCGGCGCCGGGGCGCCAGTACAGGTGCGCATAGTGCGAGGCGGCGAGCATGTGGATCGTCGCCCAGCCCAGCGGGATCGAGAGCAGGGCGAGGATCAGCCAGCCCAGGCTGGGGCGGTCGTCGGCGTTGATGGTCATGAACAACGCAGCCAGGGCGGTGGTCACGGTGGAAACGACGATCAGGAACAGGACGTAGACCGGGACGTCGCTCTTGACCGCGGCCTGGCGCAGGCGCTGGCCGCTGAGCCGGCGCAGGCTGGGCACGGCCAGCGCGAGGTAGCTCACGAAGAAAGCGTTGGCGGCGAGGATGATGGCGCGTTGCCAGCCCAGCCAGTCGGCGAGGACGAAGCCGAGGGCGTAGGCGGCGGCGATCAGCGCGAACAGGAACTTGCGGGAATCGAGCATGAGCAGCCCCAACTAGGCGCGCCGGCGGAGGCACCACGGCGGATTCAGGATAGCGCCGTGGGCGGCGGCGTCGCCAGCGCGCGGGCGGTCGGCGCGCGTGCGTCGGCTGTCGTCGTGGCGGCCTTCGTTGTGCCGGGTGCCGTCGCGTCGGGGCCGAGCCTCGTGCATCGCCGCGATCGCGGCGCGCGGCGGGGCGCTGGCTGCCATGCGCGGACGATTTTGCGGCGCCGTGACGCGCCCGCCGGCATGCTCGACCGCTGCGGCCATCGGCCGCGGCCGGCTCGGCTGGAGTACTTGGAGACCGCATGTCGTTCGAACTGAGCGGGTTGCCCGCGTCGCTGAACATCGGCCTGACGGTATTCGTGTTCGTGGCCCACCTGCTCGCCGTCGCGCGCGCGCTGACCCGGCCCAACCGCACGCCGGCCTCGCGCGCGGCCTGGGTCGCGGTGATCATGCTGGCGCCGGTGGCGGGCATGATCGCGTACCTGCTGCTGGGCGAAACCAACATCGGCCGCGCGCGGGTCGACCGGATCGAGCATGCGGGCAAGCGCATGCCGTCGCCGGACGATGCCGCCAACGCGCCGGGCGCGGTCCCCGACCATGCGGCGCCGTTGTTCGAGCTGGCCCGTTCGATCAACGGGTTCCATGCCGTCGGCGGCAACCGGATCGCGCTGCTCGGCGACGAGGACAGCGCCGCGGACGATCCCAAGCGCGATTGCCGGCTGGCGATCGATGCGCTGGTCGCCGATATCGAGCAGGCGCGCGAGTCGGTGCACATCGCCTTCTATATCTGGCTCGACGACGGCGCCGGCGGCCGCGTCGCCGATGCCGTGGCCGATGCGGCGCGGCGCGGGGTGGCCTGCCGGGTGATGGTCGATGCGTTCGGTTCGCGCGCCTTCATCGCCGGCGAGCGCTGGAAACAGCTCGGCGGGGCGGGGGTGAAACTGCTGCGCACGCTGGACGACCTGAATCGATTGCAGCACATCGCGTTCAGCCGCATGGACCTGCGCGATCACCGCAAGATCGTGGTGATCGACAACAAGATCGCCTATTGCGGCAGCCAGAACTGCGCCGATGCGGAGTTCCGGATCAAGCCCGCGTACGCGCCGTGGATCGACCTGCTGTTGCGTTGCGAAGGCCCGGTGGTGCGGCAGACGCAGTTCCTGTTCCTCAGCGGCTGGATTCCGGAGACCGGCGAAACCGGATTGGACGATTATCCCGACGCCGCCACGCCGCAGCGCTTCGACGAGGATTGCATCGCCCAGGCGTTCGAGACCGGCCCGGTCGTGCGCCACAACGCGATGAGCGACATGTTCGCCGCCTGCATCTACGCAGCGCGGCGCGAGCTGACCATCGTCACCCCGTACTTCGTGCCCGACGAATCGATCCTGCGCGCGATCTGCGCCGCGCCGCGCCGCGGCGCCGCGACCCGCTTGGTGTTCCCGCAGCGCAACGATTCGTGGTTCGTCGGCCAGACCTGCCGCAGCACCTACGCCGACCTGCTGCGCGCGGGCGTGGAGGTGTACGAGTATCCGCTCGGCATCCTGCACACCAAGGCGATGTGCATCGATGGCGAGGTCGCCCTGGTCGGTTCGGCGAACATGGATCGCCGCAGCCTGGACCTGAACTTCGAGAACAACCTGGTGATCGCCGACCGCGCGCTCGTCGCGGCGATCCGGCGGCGGCAGGACAAGTACCTGTCGGTGTCGCACCGGGTCGCGCTGGACGAGGTCGAGGCGTGGCCGCTGCGGGTGCGGCTGGTGCAGAACGCGGTGGCGATGATGTCGCCGGTGCTTTAGGCGGTTTGCGGGTGCACGCGATGCGCGCCCCTGGACGTTGCGGGAACGCGCTTGCCCCGCTTGAGGTGTTCTGCTCGCCTGACGGTCGCGCCGGTGCGCAAGAGGCGCGGTCGCCGCTTGCGCCGCTGCTACGAGCAGCGAACCGCCCGGGGCGGAAGGCTCAGCGCCAGAACACCCACCACGGCTTGGTTTCCTGCGGGGGCTCGTAGGCCGGCACCGGGCACAGCACCGCCCAGCCGTCTTCTGCGTGCGACATGAAGGTGCGCTGGGGAAAGGTGCGGCCGTCGGCGTTGCGGATGTTCTGGGTCACGGTGAAGAAGCGGCCGGCGAAGTGTTCGACCGCGACGACTTGAGTGACGACGCCGAGGAAGTCCGGCGGTCGCGCCTGCCGCCATTGCCGTTGCAGCGCGTCGGCCAGTTCGCCGCGCGGGCCCGCCGGCGGCGCGGCGCCGGCCGGGCGCAGATGCTGCTGGATGAGTTCGGCCTCGTGCTCGAAGTTGCGGCAGCGCAATGCGAGTTCGAAGTCGCCGTTGCGATAGGCCTCTTCGAGCGCGTGCAGGGTTTTCTCGGGCGTGGACCGATCGAGTTCCGGGTTGCTCAACGCGATGCCCCTGTGAATGGACGGTCGTGCGGAACGTGCTGCGCATCGGCGCGACGGCGACAGCGCCGGGATGCGTCTTTCCCGATCCTAGCCGATCGCGGCGCGACGGATACGACCTGGGTCGCATATGGCAATGTCGTTGCGGGGTGAAGACACGATGTCAACGCGGCGGCCTGCGCCGGCGTTTCGCGGGCAGCCAGCTTGCGGCGGTTAGGCTCGGGCCGTTCCCCGCACGAGGAGGCCGGTATGTCCGCCGACACCAAGACGCCGCTGGATCATGTCAACACCACGTTGAACCAGCTCAAGGAAATGCGCCACTACGCCAAGAACTACGTCGAGCAGTTGACCGGGCAGTGGCTGCTGTTCGACGGCGAGTTGAAGAAGCTCAAGCAGGCGCAGCGCATCGAGGAACTGATGGTGCGGCAGGGCGAGTTGTACGAGGCCCTGGACAAGGAAATCGCGGAGCTGGAGGAGTTGGCGACGACCTTGCAGCCGGCGCCGGAGGACGCGGCGGCGCAGTGATGCGGATCGTTCGCGCTTGCGGCCGCGGCATCGTATTTGCGATGCAAGCGCGATAGCGGTTCGCGCGGTTGTTACATTGAGCGGGCCTGAAACGAACAACGGCCGGGAGCGGGCACTCCCGGCCGTTGCGTTTTCGCCAGATGGCGTCAGGCCTGCGCGGCGCGCTCGCGCTCGATCGCGCGCCAGCCGATGTCGTGGCGGTGGAACTCGCCCTGCCAGGAAATCCCGGCGACGACTTCGTAGGCGCGGCGTTGCGCATCGGCCACGCTGTCGCCGAGCGCGCAGGCGCACAGCACGCGGCCGCCGGCGGTGACCGCCTGGCCGTCGACGAGTCGGGTGCCGGCATGGAAGACGTGGCTGTCGACCGGCAACGGCACGTCCCATTCGCTGATAGGATCGCCGGTGCGCGGGGTGTCGGGGTAGTGCTGCGCGGCCATCACCACGCCCAGCGAGGGGCGTGGGTCCCAGTCGGCTTCGACGGCGTCCAGGCGCGCGTCGATCGCGGCGTCGACCAGATCGAGCAGGTCCGAGCGCAGGCGCAGCATCACCGGCTGGGTTTCCGGATCGCCGAAGCGGACGTTGAATTCGATGACCTTGGGCGCGCCGTCGGCGTCGATCATCAGGCCGGCGTAGAGGAAGCCGGTGAAGGGCACGCCGTCGGCGATCATGCCGCGCACGGTCGGCATCACCACTTCGCGCATGACCCGGTCGTGGACCGCCGGGGTGACCACCGGCGCGGGCGAATAAGCGCCCATGCCGCCGGTGTTGGGGCCGGTGTCGCCGTCGCCGACGCGCTTGTGGTCCTGCGAGGTCGCCATCGGCAGCGCATGCTCGCCGTCGACCATGGAGATGAAGCTGGCTTCTTCGCCGTCGAGGAACTCCTCGATCACCACGCGCGCGCCGGCGGCGCCGAAGGCGTTGCCGGAGAGCATGTCGCGCACCGCGTCTTCGGCCTCAGGCAGGGTCATCGCCACGATCACGCCCTTGCCGGCGGCGAGGCCGTCGGCCTTGACCACGATCGGCGCGCCTTTCTCGCGCACGTAGGCCAGGGCCGCGTCGACGTCGGTATGCACCGCGTAGTAAGCGGTCGGAATGCCGTGGCGGGCGAGGAAATCCTTGGCGAAGGCCTTGCTGCCTTCGAGCTTGGCGGCCGCGGCGGTGGGGCCGAAGATGCGCCGGCCGGCGGCGCGGAAGCGGTCGACCACGCCGGCCACCAGCGGCGCCTCGGGGCCGACCACGGTCACCGCGACGGCTTCGTCGGCGGCCAGCTTCAGCAGGCCGTCGAGGTCGGTGGCGGCGACCGCGACGTTGCGGCATTTGCCTTCGCGCGCGGTGCCGGCGTTGCCGGGGGCGACCAGGACCTCGTCGACGCGCGGGGATTGGGCGAGCTTCCAGGCCAGCGCGTGTTCGCGCCCGCCGGAGCCGATTACGAGGACCTTCATGCCTGCTCCTGGCCGGGGCCGGCCGGAAAACGCGCGAAAACGCGGGAATAGGCGATTTTACGCGAGCCGCAGGCAGGCCGCGACCCGGCTGTTACCATCGCAGGCCGATTCTGGCGTTTGTGGGGACTGGCGGATGCAAGCTTTGCTGGACGCGATCGAAACCGCGCTGGCGCCGGTCATCGGCGCGATCAACCATGTGTTGTGGGACTACTTCCTGACCTACGGCCTGTTGCTGGTCGGCCTGTACTTCACCGTGCGCCTGCGCTTCCTGCAGGTGCGGCGGTTCCCGCACATGCTGCAGGTGATCGGGCGCGGCACCGACGGCGACTCCTCCGGCATCTCGCCGTTCCAGGCGCTGTGCACGTCGCTGGCCTCGCGCGTGGGCACCGGCAACCTCGCCGGCGTCGCCATCGCCTTGAGCCTGGGCGGGCCCGGCGCGTTGTTCTGGATGTGGTGCACCGCGATGCTGGGCATGGCCACGGCCTACGCCGAGAGCGCGCTGGCGCAGCTGTACAAGGTGCGCGACGAGAACGGCCAGTACCGCGGCGGGCCTTCCTACTACATGAGCCGCGGCCTGAAGAAGCCGTGGATGGGCGTGGCGTTCGCGCTGTGCCTGCTGCTGACCTACGGCCTGGTGTTCAGCAGCGTGCACGCGAACGCGATGGCGCAGTCGCTGCATTCCGCCTTCGGCCTGAGCCAGCTGCAGATCGCCAGCGGGCTGGTGCTGTTGACGGCGGTCATCATCTTCGGCGGCTTGCGCGCGATCGCGCGGTTCGCCGAATGGGTGGTGCCGTTCATGTCGCTGGGCTATCTGTTGCTGGCGGGCTGGGTGGTGTTGACCCACCTGCCGCAGGTGCCCGCGGTGCTGACCTTGATCGTACGCAGCGCGTTCGGCCTGGACGCGGCCGCCGGCGGCGTGCTCGGCGGGCTGGCGGTGGCGATGCTGCAGGGGGTCAAGCGCGGGTTGTATTCGAACGAAGCCGGCATGGGCAGCGCGCCGAACGTGGCCGCGGCGGCGACGCCGGTGCCGCACCATCCGTCCAGCCAGGGCCTGGTGCAGTCGCTGGGCGTGTTCATCGACACCCTGATGATCTGCAGCGCGACCGGTTTCGTGATCCTGCTGTCCGGGGTGCTGGGGCAGGGCGGCGACGGCGTGCAGATCACCCAGGCGGCGATGACGACCTTCTTCGGCGGCTGGGGCACCTACTTCGTCGCCATCGCGCTGTTCTTCTTCGCCTTCACCACGATCATCGGCAATTACTCCTACGCCGAGAGCAACCTGCTGTACTTGGGCGGCGGCGCCAAGTCGCTGTTCGTACTGCGGGTGGCGGCGCTGGCGGTGATCGTGTGGGGCGTGTATTCGAAGGTGGAGCTGGTGTGGAACGCGGCCGATGCGGCGATGGCGCTGATGGCGTCGATCAACCTGGTCGCGATCGTGATGTTGTCGGGCGTGGTGGTGAAGCTGACCCGCGACTACGACCGGCAGCTGCGCGAAGGCAAGTCGCCGGAATTCCATATCGCCCAGTACGCGGAGCTCGGCGACGGGGTGGATCACGAGATCTGGCGCGAGCGCGGCAAGCCCGGCGCGTAAGCCGGGCTTTGGGTAGGAGCGGCGCGAGCCGCGACCGCGACAACGCGGCTACGACGAGGCTTGCGCCGCGGTTGCGTTTTCGCGGTCGCGGCTTGCGCCGCTCCTACAGGGGGCTGTTGCGGCATTCGCCCGAACCCGTCATTCCGGCGAAAGCCGGAACCCATTTTGATCTTGCTGTCGCCTCGCGCAGGGCTGCAGCGCAAGAGCAACGGCAAAATGGGTTCCGGCTTTCGCCGGAATGACGGGGACAGAAGAGCGCCGGCCCCGAATCCGGCGTCCAGACCCCGCGCCGCGCGCTAGTGGATCGCCGAAGCCGGCAGCTTCCCGTCCTCGCGCAAGCGCTCCAGCGCCAGTTCCGCCAGGCTGTCCCACAGCGGCGGCGGCAGGCGGTTCTGGCGCAGGTGCCAGAGCAAGGCGATGGATTGCGAACGGCCTTCGCGCCAGGTCAGCACGGCTTGCCACGAGGGTTCCAGGCTGCGCGGGTCGAGCAGTTCGACCTTGTAGCGGTGCTGGCTGACGCTGCGGCCGTCGTAGTCCAGGCCGTCCAGCGAGACCCGCAGCACCGGCGCGGCGGTTTCGCGCAAGGATTGCAAGGTCTGGGTTTGATGCTCGATGGCGGCGCGCCGGTCGCGCAGCTGCGAGGTTTCGCCGAAACGCTCCTGCTCGCTGCGCGCGGACAGCGGCCGCACCCGGTAGCCCAGCTGCTCCAGCCGCTGTCCCAGCGCGCGCGCCAGTTGCGCGGTGTAGTCGCGGCGCAGGCCGGCTTCGATGTCGAGCGAGACGTCCGGCTCGACCAGCAACACGGTGACGGCGTCGCCGCCGATGCCGTACTCGCCGAGCATCTTGCTGTCGGCCGACTGCCGTTGCGAGTACTGCCAGCCCGCCCACAGCACCAGCACCGCGGCCAGCACCGCGAGGATCATGAGCTTGCGCGTGAGCGAGTGCAGCAGCCCGCGGCCGGAAGGCGGCGGCCCCGGCGGCGGGCGCGGTTTGAATTCGAGCGGCATGATGCGGTCGGGTGCGGCGCGGGCGCCGGGGCGCCCGCGCGCGCAGGCTCAGTGGCGGAAGTGGCGCACGCCGGTGAACACCATCGCCAGGCCGTGTTCGTCGGCCGCGGCGATGACTTCGTTGTCGCGCATCGAACCGCCCGGCTGGATCACCGCCTTGATGCCGGCGGCCGCGGCGGCGTCGATGCCGTCGCGGAACGGGAAGAACGCGTCGGAGGCCATCACCGAGCCCGGCACGACCAGCCCGGCTTCGTCGGCCTTGAGCGCGGCGATCTTGGCGCTGACCACGCGGCTCATCTGCCCGGCGCCGATGCCGATGCTGCGATGGTCGCGGGCGTAGACGATGGCGTTGGACTTGACGAACTTGGCGATGCGCCAGGCGAACAGCAGGTCGGCCAGCTGCGCGTCGGTCGGCGCCAGCTTGCTGACGACCTTGAGTTCGTCGCGACCGACTTCGCGCAGGTCCGCGCTCTGCACCAGCAGGCCCGAACCGATGCGCTTGAAATCCAGGGCATTGCGGCCGTCGCCGCCGGGAATGCGCAGCACCCGCACGTTGGCCTTCTTCTTCGCGTATTCCACCGCGCCGTCTTCATAGTCGGGCGCGATCAGCACCTCGACGAACTGGCGGTCGAGGATGACCTTGGCGGTGGCCGCGTCGAGCCTGCCGTTGAAGGCGATGATGCCGCCGAAGGCCGAGGTCGGATCGGTGGCGTAGGCCAACTCGTAGGCGTCGCCGCAGGCCACGCCCTCGGCCACGCCGCATGGGTTGGCGTGCTTGACGATCACGCAGGCCGGGCGCTCGAACTGGCGCACGCATTCCCAGGCGGCGTCGGCGTCGGCGAGGTTGTTGTAGCTCAGCTCCTTGCCCTGCAACTGGACGAAGCTGGCCAGCGTGCCCGGCAGCGGCTGCGCTTCGCGGTAGAACGCGCCGCTCTGGTGCGGGTTCTCGCCGTAGCGCAGGTCCATGACCTTGACGAAGCTGGCGTTGTGCTGGGCCGGAAACTCGAGCTTGCCGCCGTCTTCGCCGATCGCCGAGAGGTGGTTGCTGATCGCCGCGTCGTACTGGGCGACGCGGTTGAACGCGGCCACCGACAGGGCGAAGCGGGTCTTGGCCGAGAGCGCGCCGGCGTTGGCGTCGAGTTCGGCCAGCAGCGAGGCGTACTGGGCCGGGTCGGTGGCGACCGCGACGCGGGCGAAGTTCTTCGCCGCCGAACGCAGCATCGCCGGGCCGCCGATGTCGATGTTCTCGATCACGTCCTCGAACGAGCTGTTAGGGTCGGCCGAGACCTTTTCGAACGGATACAGGTTCAGCACCAGCAGGTCGATCGCGCCGATGCCGTGTTGCGCCATCACCGCGTCGTCGACGCCGGCGCGGCCGAGCAGGCCGCCGTGCACCAGCGGGTGCAGGGTCTTGACCCGGCCGTCCATCATTTCCGGGAAGCCGGTGACCTCGGCCACGTCGCGCACCGGCAGGCCGGCCTCGCGGATCGCCTTGGCGGTGCCGCCGGTGGACAGCAGTTCGACGCCGTGCGCGGCCAGGGCGCGGGCGAGTTCGATCAGGCCGGTCTTGTCGGACACGGACAGCAGGGCACGGCGGATGCGTACCGGCGGGGACGCCGGGACCGGTCGGCCGGTCGGGAGCTCGGAGGTCATTCGGGGAGGAAGGCAGCGGAAGGGCGCGGGAATTATAGCCGCGCGCGCCCGTCGGGCCGCCCGTTCAGGGCGATGCGGGGCGGCCGGCGCCGGGTTTTGCGGCCGGCGCGGCAAAGTCGCGCCGCGGCGGTGTAGCCCGGCGCGCCGGCCGGGCCACTGTGGCGATACCCGCGCGGCGACGACGCGGCCGGGTGCCCGCCGGCTCGCATCCGAGCGCGCAGCCGCTAAGCTGTGGCGGCGCCCGGTCGCGGGCGCGCGGCGAGCGCAAGGAACCGATGGCTTCGATCTACGCTTTGAAAGGACGCTTCCAGGACCTGCTGCGCCCGCTGGTGCGGCGGCTGCACGCGGCGGGCGCCACCGCCAACCAGGTCACCGTGGCCGCCGCGCTGGTGTCGCTGGCGGTCGCCGCGCTGGTGTACTGGGGCGCGCCGGCGCGGCCGTGGCTGTTCGCGCTGCTGCCGCTGTGGATGTTCGCGCGCATGGCGCTCAACGCCATCGACGGCATGCTGGCGCGCGAGTTCGGCCAGCAGTCGCGGCTGGGCGCCTACCTCAACGAATTGTGCGATGTGGTGTCCGACAGCGCGCTGTATCTGTCGCTGCTGGCGTTGGCCGGGCTGCATGCGGCGCCGCTGCTGGCGTTCGTGCTGCTGGCGGCGCTGACCGAATACGCCGGCGTGCTCGGCCTGATGGTCGGAGCGCCGCGGCGCTACGACGGGCCGATGGGCAAGAGCGACCGCGCCTTCGTGATCGGCGCGCTGGGGCTGTTGCTGGCGCTGGGCTGGATCTCGGCGTGGCCGGTCGAGATCGTGCTGGTGCTGGCCTCGATGCTGTGCGCGTGGACGGTGGTGCGCCGCGTGCGCGCCGGTTTGCGGCATGATGCCGCGCCGGGAGCGGTAAGCGTTCGACAAGGAGAGCGGGAATGAATGAAGTCGTGGTCAAGTCCGGCGGCGCGCGCGCGGCCGAGGAACGCTGGTTCGCCAGTTTCGACGGCGCCGAGCTGTTCTACCGCCACTGGCCGGCGAGCCAGCCCGGCGACGGGCCGCGCAAGGCGGTGGTTCTGCTGCACCGCGGCCACGAGCATTCGGGCCGGGTCGAGCACCTGGTGCCCGAGCTGGGCCTGGAGGATTGCGATTTCTTCGCCTGGGACGCGCGCGGCAACGGCCGCTCGCCCGGCGAGCGCGGCGATGCGCCCGGGTTCGAGGCGCTGGTGCGCGACCTCGACCGCTTCGTCGCCCACATCCGCGACAAGCACGGCATCGACGTCGAGAACCTCGCCCTGGTCGCGCAGAGCGTCGGCGCCGTGGTCGCCTCGACCTGGGTCCACGACTACGCGCCGCGCTTGCGCGCGCTGGTGCTGGCCTCGCCGGCGTTCAAGGTCAAGCTGTACGTGCCGCTGGCGCGGCCGGGCCTGGCGCTGATGCAGAAGCTGCGCGGCAACTTCTTCGTCAACAGCTACGTCAAGCCGCGGTGGCTGACCCACGACACGGAGCGGGTGGAGAGCTACCGCACCGACAAGCTCATCGCCCGGCCGATCTCGGTGCGGGTGCTGCTGGGGTTGTACGAGGCGGCCGACCGGATCGTGGCGGACGCTCAAGCGATCACGGTGCCGACGCAACTGTTGGTCTCCGGCGCCGACTTCGTCGTCCACCGCGGCCCGCAGGACCGCTTCTACGAACGCCTGGGCAGCGCGATCAAGGAACGCCACCTGCTGCCGGACTTCTTCCACGACACTCTCGGCGAGAAAGGCCGCGCCGCCGCGATCAACCGCATCCGCGCGTTCGTCCAGGCGCGTTTCGCCCAGCCGCTGAGCCGCGCCGACCTGAGCGAGGCGCACCGGCGCGGGCCGAGCTTCGAGGAATCGGAAAAGCTGTCGTGGCCGCCGGAGCGCTGGTCGCTGGCCGACCTGCGCTGGCGCTTCGTGCGCGCCGGGCTGCGCTTCGGCGGCAAGCTGTCGGAAGGCATCCGCCTGGGCCTGGACACCGGCTTCGATTCGGGCAGCAGCCTGGACTACGTGTACCGCAACGAGGCCCGCGGCGGCGGGCCGCTCGGGCGCATGGTCGACCGCAATTACCTGGAAGCCATCGGCTGGCGCGGCATTCGCGTGCGCCGCACTCATCTGCACGAACTGCTGCGCGAGGCGATGCGCCGGCTGCGCGAGGCCGGGCAGCCGGTGCACGCGGTCGACATCGCCGCCGGCCACGGCCGCTATGCGCTGGAAGCGCTGGCGGGCGAGGGCGCGCACGCCGACAGCGTGCGCCTGCGCGACTACAGCACGCTCAACGTCGACAAGGGCCGCGCGCTGATCGAGGAACTCGGCGCCGGCGCGATCGCCCGTTTCGACCAGGGCGACGCGTTCGACCGCAACGCCCTGGCCGCGCTGGAGCCGAAGCCGACCCTGGCGGTGGTGTCGGGCCTGTACGAATTGTTCCCCGACAACGATCAGGTGCGGCGCTCGCTCGAGGGCCTGGCCGCGGCGGTGCCGCCGGGCGGGTTCCTGGTCTACACCGGCCAGCCCTGGCACCCGCAGCTGGAATTCATCGCGCGCGCGCTGACCAGCCACCGCGGCGGCGCGGCCTGGGTGATGCGCCGGCGCAGCCAGCAGGAGATGGACGAGCTCGTGCGCGCGGCCGGTTTCGTCAAGGTCGACCAGCGCATCGACCGCTGGGGCATCTTCACCGTGTCGATGGCGCAGCGGGTCGCGCAATGACCGACGCCGTCGCCGCGACCCGGCGCCCTTGGGGGCGCGCGGCGCTGTGGCTGCTGGTGCTGGGGCCGCTGTTCTTCGCCACCTACGGCTACGCCAATGCGCTCGCGGCCGCGCGCGCGGACGTGCCCAGCCTGGCGTTCGGCTGGGAGCGGGCGATCCCGTTCTGGGCCTGGACCATCGTGCCGTACTGGTCGATCGACCTGTTCTACGGCATCTCGCTGTTCGTCTGCCGCGACCGCCGCGAACTGGACACGCAAGGCTTGCGCCTGCTGACCGCACAGGCCGTGGCGGTGGGCTGCTTCCTGCTGTGGCCGCTGCGCTACAGCTTCGTGCGGCCGCACACCGACGGCGTGTTCGGCTGGCTGTTCGACGTGCTGCTGGGCTTCGACAAGCCGTACAACCAGGCGCCGTCGCTGCACATCGTGCTGCTGATCGTGCTGTGGGTGCGCTTCGCCCATCACCTGCGCGGCGGCTGGCGCTGGCTGCTGCACGGCTGGTTCGCGCTGATCGGCGTGTCGGTGCTGACCACGTTCCAGCACCACTTCGTCGACATCCCGACCGGCCTGCTCGCCGGCTGGCTGTGCGTGTGGCTGTGGCCCGAACGCATCCGCGCGCCGTGGCGCGAGGCGGCGCCGGCGCGCGATCCCAAGCGCTGGACGCTGGCGGCGTTGTACGCGGCGGCCGCGGCCCTGTGCGCGTGGGCGGCGGGCACTTTGAGCGCGGGCGCGCTCGGCGGCTGGGCGCTGTGGCTGTGGTGGCCGGCGGCGTCGCTGGCGCTGGTCGCGCTGAATTACGCGCTGCTGGGGCCGCTGGGATTCCAGAAGCGCGACGACGGCCGCCTGAGTGTGGCGGCGCGCTGGCTGTTGGCGCCGTATCTGCTCGGCGCCTGGATCAATTCGCGGCTGTGGACGCGGCGCGCGCCGCAGCCGGTGCCGGTGATCGACGGCGTCTGGCTCGGCCGGATTCCTGCGCGCGGCCAGCGCGCGCGCTTCGCCGCGGTCGTGGATGTGTGCGCGGAACTGTCGCTGATGGATGCGCGCGAAGGCGATGCGGTGCGGCCGATGCTGGACCTGGTCGCGCCGACGCCGGTGCAGTTGATCGCCGCGGCCGACGCCATCGCCGCGCGGCAAGCGCGCGGCGAGGTGTTGGTCTGCTGCGCGCTGGGCTATTCGCGCAGCGCCGCCGCGGTGGCCGCGTGGTTGCTGCGCAGCGGACGCGCCGCGGGCGTGGACGAGGCGGTGGCGATCGTGCGTAGCGCGCGGCCGGCGATCGTGCTGCGCGCGCCGCACCTGCGCGCGCTGCAGGCGCTGGTCGCGGCGCCCGCGCTGGCGGCGGCCGGGTTGGGGACGCAGAACGCATGAGCGGCCCGGTCCCGCCGCCGGCCGCGTTCGGCGCATTCGAACTGCGTGCGATGGCCGCGCTGCTGGCGCAGGGGCGGACCCTGTGCGCGGCCTCGCTGCTGTTGACCGCGGTGGCGCTGGTGGGCCTGTTCGTGAGCGACTGGCGCGCGCCGCTGTGGCTCGCGGCGGCGGCCGGCGCGCTGCAGCTCTACTACGCCGTGCGCGTGGATTTCGATGCGCGGCTGCTGCAGGCGCTGGCCGCGCGCGCCGAGACCGATGCCGACGGCGGCGTCGCCCGGCTCGATGCGGCGCTGGCCGCGCTGGGCCTGCGCAAGCCCGGCGCCGTCGCCCGCGACTGGCCTGCGCGCTGGCGCGGCGCGCGCGCGTTGTTGCGCAAACAGGCCGGTTTGGTGATCCTGCAAAGCGCGGCGCTGCTGGCCGCCCTGGGGAACGCGTAGTTGTTGCGCGTGTTTTCGCCGAACGCCCGATGGATCTGGCCATGAACGAAAGCGAACAAGCGCGGCGCGACGCCGACTGGACCGCGGAACGGCGCGAGCTGTGGCAGCGCCTGCGTGACTACCGCTTCGGCGGCGACCGGGCCGAGGCCTTCCTCGACCGGGTCGGCCATGCGCTGGGCTGCGACCGCGCCGGCGCCGAGGCGGCGCTGGAGGAATACCGGCGGTTCTGCTTCCTGGCGGTGGCCGCCGGCCATGCGGTCACGCCGAGCGTGCGCATCGACAAGGTCTGGCACGCCCACCTCACCGACACCCGCGACTACTGGGGCCGCTTCTGCCCGCAGGCGCTGCAGCGCGAACTGCACCACACGCCCTCGCTGGGCGGACAGGCCGAAGACGCGCGCCATCAAGAACAGTACCGGCAGACGCTCGTCAGCTACGCGGACTTCTTCGACGAACCGCCGCCGCTGTGGTGGCCGCCGCCTTCGCCCGCGCCGGCGCAGGCGCGGCCGCGCGCGGAACCGGCTGGCGCGCGCGAGCGCTTGCTGTCGCCGTGGCAGTCGCCGCCGCGCGGCGGTTACCTGGCGCTGTCGCTGGCCAGCGGCGCGCTGGGTTTGATCTACCTGACCTGCGTGCGCGCGCAGGAAACCTTCAATCCGCTGGATTTCGGCGGCGGCGGCTTCCTCGCGCTGTACTTGGCCATGCTGCCGTGGGCTTACCTGGCCGGCACCGCGATCAAGCGCGCGCTGCGCGGTCCGAACCGGCGCAACCAGGCCCAGGTCGAGGACGAGGTCGAACTCGCGTACCTGGCCGGCGGGCCCGAGCGCGCCGTCGACGTGGCCCTGGTCGAGCTGATGCGCCGCGACCTGCTGGCGCTGGACTACAACGGCGCGCCGTTGCGCGCGGCCGAGCGCCTCGACCGGGTCTGGCTGCGCGTCGACGCGGCGCGCCTGCGCGCGCAGGCGGCGCAGTTGCCGGCGCCGGTGCTCGCCGCCGCCGAGACCGCGCAGCGCGAGCAGAGCCTGTCGCTCACCGTCATCGCGCTGGCGCGCGCGTACGAGCCGATGGCCGAACGATTGCGGCGCAAGGGCTGGTGGCTCAGCGAATCGGCCGACCTGCGCCTGCGCCAGTTGGGCAGCGCGCCGTTGCTGGCGCTGGCGGCGCTGGGCGGGCTAAAGATCTGGATCGGACTGGGCCGGGACCGGCCGGTCGGCTTCCTGGTGGTGCTGGTGGGGCTGACCCTGATCGTCGCCATGGCGCGCCTGTTGCGCCAACAACAGCGCACCCGCGCCGGCGAATGGGCGCTGCACGACGCCAGCGGACGGATCGCGCCCGGCGATCTCGCCGCGCAGGTCGCGCTGTCGGGCACGGTCGGCCTGTACGGCAGCGGTTTCGCCGACTATCACATCCTGCGCACGCCGCCGTCGGGTTCCAGCGGCGGCGACAGCGGTTCCGGCAGCAGCGGCGGCGACAGCGGCGGCGGCGGTTGTGGCGGCGGCGGAGGCGGCGGCTGCGGCGGTTGCGGCGGCGGTTGAACGGAGTGCCACGATGAGCGATCCCCAAGCTTCTTCCCGCCGCGCGGCGCGCTACGAGCGACGGCTCGCGCTGGCGGCGTGGCTGCGCGCGCGCGGCGCGACTCCCAACGGTCTGTCGCTGTTCGCGGTCGGCCTGTCGGCGCTGGCCGGCGCGGCGTTCTTCTTCGCCTTGCGCGATCCGCCGCACTACGGCGCGGCGCTGTTGCTGTTCGCGGCGCTGTGCCTGGGCGGACGCATCGCCTGCAACCGCCTGGACGGCGTGCTGGCGCGCCGCGGCGGCATGGTCGGCAAGGCCGGCGAGGTCTACAGCGACGCGCCCGACCGGCTCGCCGATGCGCTGGTGTTCCTCGGCGCCGGCTACGGCCTGACCCCGTGGCTGCCGTGGGCCAGCGACCTGGGTTGGGCGGTGTCGCTGCTGGCGGTGGGCACGGCCTATGTGCGCGTGCTCGGCCTGGCCTGCGGCCTGCGCGAACACGGCGAGGGGCCGATGCCGCGGCGCACGCGCATGATCGCGATGGCCGTGGCGGCGCTGCTGGCGGCGGCGGGATTGGCGCTGGGCCAACCGGCCGCGGTGGCCTGGCTGTTGCTGGCGGCGCTGGCGGTGGTCGCGCTCGGCGCGGCGCTGACCATCGCCCTGCGTCTGCGCGCGATCGTGCGCGAACTGGAGTCGCGATGATTTCCCACCTGCTCGCGGCCGGCTTCAGCTCGGCGATCCGCCTGCTGACCGGCGCGCGCGCGCTGTGGCGCTGCTCGCCGTCGGCCGACCACCGGGTCTACTACGGCAACCACGTCAGCCACGGCGACTTCGTCATGATCTGGTCGGCGCTGCCGCCGGCACTGCGGCGCGAGGTGCGGCCGGTGGCCGGGGCCGATTACTGGCAGCGCGACGCGCTGCGCCGCTACCTGATCCGCGAAGTGTTCAACGGCGTGCTGATCGAGCGCGACGCGGCCGCGCGCAAGTACGATCCGATCGATGTGCTGTGCGAGGCGGTGGACGGCGGCCAGTCGCTGATCCTGTTCCCCGAGGGCACCCGCAATCAGAGCGACGAACCGCTGCTGCCGTTCAAGAGCGGCCTGTACCACCTGGCGCGGCGCCGGCCGGAACTGGAGTTCGTGCCGGTGTGGATCGACAACCTCGCCCGGGTCATGCCCAAGGGCAAGATCCTGCCGTTGCCGCTGCTGTGCACGGCGACCTTCGGCGACACCCTGCGCCTGGGCGCGGACGAGGACAAGGACGCGTTCCTGCAACGCGCGCGCGACGCGCTGCTGGCGCTGTCGGAGCAAGGCAACGGAGGCCGGGATTGATGGAGCGGGCAGGTTTGGATCAGGTCGTGGAGTTCGTGCGCGCGCAGTCGCATCCGGTGTTGTTGTTCAGCGGCGTGGCCGCGGTGCTGCTGCTGGCGACGCTGGTGTCCGAATGGCTGCGCTGGAAGACCCGCGACAAGCCCAGCGCGGTGATCGCCAACCTGGTCGCGCGCATCCGCGCCTGGTGGGTGATGGCGCTGGTGGTCGGCGCCGCGTTCGCGATCGGCCGGGTCGGCATGATCGTGCTGTTCGCGCTGGTCTCGCTGTTCGCGCTGCGCGAGTTCATCACCCTCACCCCGACCCGGCGCAGCGACTATTACGCGCTGCTGGCCGCGTTCTACGTCGCCTTGCCGCTGCAGTACTGGCTGGTCTACACCGACTGGTACGGGCTCTACACCCTGCTGATCCCGGTCTACGCCTTCCTGCTGCTGCCGATCCTGTCCACCGTCGGCGAAGACACCACGCGCTACCTGGAGCGCACGGCCAAGGTGCAGTGGGGGCTGATGATCTGCGTGTTCTGCATCTCGCACGTGCCGGCGCTGATCAACCTCAAGATTCCCGGCTACGAAGGCCGCAACCTGTTGCTGGTGGCGTTCCTGGTGATCGTGGTGCAGTCCTCGGACGTGCTGCAGTACATCTGGGGCAAGCTGTGCGGCAAGCGCCTGATCGCGCCGCGGCTGTCGCCGTCGAAGACGGTGGAGGGCTTCGTCGGCGGCGTGGCCTCGGCCACCGCGCTCGGCGCGGCGCTGTGGTGGATCACGCCGTTCACGCCGTGGCAGGCCGCGGCGCTGGCGCTGGTGATCAACCTGATGGGGTTCTACGGCGGGCTGGTGATGTCGGCGATCAAGCGCGACCGCGGGATCAAGGACTGGGGACACATGATCGAGGGCCACGGCGGCGTGCTCGACCGCCTGGACTCGGTGTGTTTCGCCGCGCCGGTGTTCTTCCACCTGATCCGGTATTGGTGGGTGTGAGCGCGGGCGGGCAGCCAGGCGCTGAAGTTGGTTGAGTCCGCGGCGGCGTCGACGCTGCCCCCAAAGCCGTCATTCCGGCGAAAGCCGGAACCCATTTTGATCTTGCTCTTGCTGTAACGCATTCGCGCTGCGAAGCAAAATCAAAATGGGTTCGGGCTTTCGCCGGAATGACGGGTCTGGGTTACGGGGTTTAGGTTCCGGGCTTCGGGCCCAGGATTGCCGCCAGCGACATTGCCGCCAGCGACGGCCGCGCCGCTCTCAGCTCCAATCGAAACTCAGCAACGCCAAGCGTTCGACCGGTTCGTAGAACAGCAGGATCGAATCGGCGCCGCTGGTGCGGTAGTTCCAGCCCGGCACCGAGGCGACGTGGCGGAAGCGGCGGCCGGCGGGGCTCAGCGGCCACACCACCTCGTCCGCGTCGCCTGCGTCCGCGCCGCCGGGGCGGCCGTATTCCAGCGGGAACTCGACCGTCTCTTCCCAGTTGCCGCCGGCCTCGACTTCGCCGCCGACGGATTCGACCAGTTCGACCGCATCTTCGCTGCCGTAGCTGGGCCGGCCCTTGCGGTCCAGGCGCACCAGCTTGCCGTGGCGGCGGTAGTAGTCGCGCGAGGCGGCGTAGGCGGCCTCTTGTTCGGCGTAGTGCGTTTCCAGTTCGCGGCGCGACACCGCCAGCGCCGCGGGCGTCTGTTGCGCGCTGGATTCGAGCAGAAAGTAGCGCGCGTCGCCGAGCAGGCGATAGCGGCCGTCGGCCTCGACCTGGAAGCCGATCCAGTTCGGCTTGAGCAGTTCGCCGTCCTCGACCTGGCTGTACTGGCCGACCAGGCCGTCGCAGGGTTCCAGCGGGCTCAGCAGGTGCAGCCAGCCGGACCACTGCGGGTCGACGGCGGCCAGGTCGATGGAGAACAGCGGATGCAGGTGTCGGGCCAGGTGTCCCTGGTCGGCGGCGAAGACGTCGGCGGCGTCGGGGAACGGGCGCAGCCAGTCGCCGGCCTGGGTGAGGTCGCGTTCGGCGTCCATGTCGGCGGATTCCAGGTAAGGGCGCGCGTCGCGCGCGGCCGCGGGCTTACTCGAGCCCGTACTCGCGCAGTTTCTTGCGCAGGGTGGCGCGATGGATGCCCAGCATCGCCGCGGCGCGGCTCTGGTTGCCGTCGCAGTGCTGCAGCACTTCGGCGAACAGCGGGATTTCGAGCTCGCGCAGGGCGATCTCGTAGAGGTTTTCGGTGCCGCTGCCGTTCAGGTCGCCGAGGTAACGACGGATCGAAGTCGCGACGTGGTCGCGCAGCGGGACGCGGGGTCCGGAGCGTGCGCCATCGTTGCGGTCGTTGAGTGCGTTCAAGTGCTTCCCCGTAGCAGTCGTTCGTCCGTCGGAACGTGCAGGGACGCACAGGGCGTGGCACCGACGGGAGGGCGAGTCTAGCGCGCCTGAGTCGCTATAGACAACGCGACTCGGTCGAATTTCAACGGAAGTCGAAGGTGAACGCGACCACGCGCGGGGCCGGTTCGAGCACCTCGAACTGGACCGCCGCGCTCTGCCCCGGGGCGATCAGCTCGCCCGGGCGGTGATCGCGGCGGTACTCCCCGGGAGCGAACGCGCGCTGGCCGACCCGGCGGCCATCGACGTCTTCCAGGCTCAGCACCAGGGTCGGCCACGGCTGCGGCCAGCGCGCGTCGTTGCGGAACCCGGCCGAGGCGCGCAGCGCGCCGGCGCGTTCCGGCACCGGCAGCACGTTGCGGTTGAGCATGGTCAGCGCGGACGGTTCGCGCCACGGCGGAATCGTGCAGCCCAGCGCGCCGCACAGCCCGCTCACCAGCGGGCGCCAGCGCGCATCGGCGGCCAGCTCGGCGCGTTGCGCGAGCAGCAACTGCAAGGCCAGCGCGAGCGTCAGCGCGACGATCGCGGCCGGGCCGCTCCAGTGCGCGCGCGGCTTGGGCGCCTGCGCGCGCGCTTGCTGGCGGGCGAAGCTCGGCGCGCGCCGCGCCGAGGTCACCGTGGTTTCGGATTTGTGTTGGCGGCGCGAACGCGCCGGCGCGGCGGCGACGGGCGTCGCCGTCAGCGGCGGCAGCGCTCGGGCGGGCGCGTCGGTGGGGTTGGCGGCGTCGTTCTCGCTCGTGTCCGTCGCCGCCGGCGGCGGCGCGGCGGGCGGCGTCGGATCGGACGCGTCGTCGCCTGCGCCGGCATCGTCGCGATCCTCGCCCGATGCGGGCGCGATCGATCCGGTTTGCGCGGGGTTCGCGGCTTCGTTGCGTACCGGCGCGGCCGAGGGCGCGCGGCGCAGGCTCAGGCTGATCTCGTCGCGCACCGGCGCAGGCGCAGGCGCGGGCGCGGGCGCGGGCGCGGGCGTGGCCGCAGGCTGCGGCGCGGCCGGCGCCGCGTCCGCCGCGTCGTGCAGCGCCGGCTCCGCGATGGACGCATCCGGCGTCGACGCGTCAGGCACCAACGCATCCGGCACCGGCGCCGCGACGGCTACGACCGCCGATGCGGCCTCCTGCGCCGACGGCGCTTCGCTCTGCAGCGAGCCGCCGCAACGCGGGCAGGCGCGCGCCGGACCGTCCTTGGCGACGATCAGCGCGACCAGGTATCCGCAATGGGGGCAGGCGAGGAACATCGGCGCTTATTCAACCATGCCGCCGCGCTCAGCGACGACGCACGCCTGTGACCCGGATCCAGTCTTCGAGCCGCTCGACCTGCAACTGCTCGAAGCCCTCGGCGTAACGCGCGACCACTTCGTCTTCCTGCCCGGCGAGGATGCCGGACAAGGCGATGCGCCCGCCCGGCGCGACCCGCGCGGCCAGGGTGTCGGCCAGCGCGATCAGCGCCGAGGCGAGGATGTTGGCGACCACCACCGGATACGCTTCGACCGGCTCGTCCGGCGGCAGGTGCACCTGCAACTGCGCGGCGACGCCGTTGCGCTCGGCGTTGTCGGCGGTGGCGATCAGCGCCTGCGGGTCGTTGTCGACGCCGACCGCGTGCGCGGCGCCGAGCTTGAGCGCGGCCAGGGCGAGGATGCCCGAGCCGCAGCCGAAATCGAGCACGCGCCGGCCGGCGAGTTCGCCCGCGTCGGCGAGGGTATCGAGCCATGCCAGGCACAGCGCGGTGGTTGGATGGGTGCCCGAGCCGAACGCCAGGCCCGGGTCCAGGCGCACCACCGCGGAATCGGCCACGTCGGCGCCGTCTGGCAGTTCCTGATTCCACGGCACGATCCAGGTGCGGCGGCCGAACTGCAGCGGCGCGTACTGGTCCATCCACGCGCGTTCCCAGTCCTGGTCTTCGACGTTGGCGAAGCCGACCCGGCTCCAGTCCAGCTCCGGATCGAACGACTCCAGCGCGGCCAGGATCACCAGCGCGTCGGCGTCGTGCGGGAACAGCGCGCTGAGCACGATCGACTGCCACAGCGGGGTCTCGCCGACGCCGGGTTCGAGGATCGCGCGCTCGTTGCTGCTGTCGGCATCGGCGTCGAGCATGGTCACGGCGAGCGCGCCGACGTCGTCCAGCGCGGCCTCGAAGCGCGGTTGCTCGGCCTCGCTGCAGCGCAGGGTCAGTTCCAGGAAGGGCATGGGCGGGCGCGGGGAAGCGAAAACGGCGGCCATTATTGACCCGTTTCGGCGCGATCAGATAGCGTTCGGGCCATTCCGGAACCACGGACCTGGAGCCGCGACGGCCTGATGGATGCGATTGTTCGCCGATTTGCTTCTGATCTTCCGAGTGTGGGCCCGGCCACGGCCGGCCGCTCGCCGGCGGGCTTGCCTACCGCGCGCTTGCTCGCGCTCGGCGTCGCGCTGAGCCTGGCGGCGGCCTGCTCGCGCGATCCGGCGCCCGCACCCGCGCCCGCGGCGACGCCGGCCGCGCCGACTGCGGCGGCGCCTGCGACGCCTGCGACCGCGCCACCCGCTACCACGCCCACCGCCGAGGCCGCGTCCGCGCAAGTCCTGGGCGAGATCGGCGGCCTGCGCCTGGAGGCGTTGAGCGAAGTGCCCGCGCCGCCGGCCGAGGGCGAGGCCGACGTCGGCGGCGACTGCTCGGTCGCCGCCGAGTCCGCCGAGGCCCGCGCCGCCGAGGCCAAGGGCTGGAAGGTGTTCGCCCAGCGCGAATGGCAGGGCCATCGCGTGGTCGGCGTGGCGGTCGCGCCCGGCGTGGCCGCCGGCATGGGCTGCACTTCCGGCGGCGGGCGGCTGCTGTTCTTCCGCGACGGCCGGCCGCTGGCGCAATTGCTGGAACCCGGCGCGGGCGCGTCGCAGATCGACAGCGGCGTGCAGGGTTTCGACGACGGCGAAGACGCGCGCCGCCGCGGCGACGCCGCCCTGGGCGTGTTCGACTGGGCGGTGCAGCGCGCGCGGGTCCGGGTCGAGAACGGGGCCCTGGCCTTGGCCGCGTTGCCGGAGGCCGACCTCTACTGCGGCGGCCGCGCCGCGGTGCCGCGGGTGGAGGGCGTCGAGTTGAAGCAGGCGCGCGAACGCCTGCTCGCGCGCGGCTGGCGCGCGGCGCCGCCCGAGCGCGAAGAGCCCGGCTTCGTCAGCGGCATGGTCGAAGCCGGTTATCCCGAGGTCGAGGACTGCTCGGGCACCGGCCAAGGCTTTTGCAGCTTCGCCTACCGCAACGAGGCCGGCGACCGCCTGACCCTGGTCACCGCCGGCGAGACGCCGACCGCGCGGCATGCCGCGGTGCAGTGCGCCGGCGAGGGCGAGCCGCGCGGAGCGGACGCCGGGTAAGCCGCCGATCTGGGTCGTGGGCACCTTAAAAGTGTGAATTTGTGCACTTTCAAGGATCGCGCAGGCATCCGTCGGACACTTGACATATCATCGGCGTCTCGCAGCGCCGCCCCTGCCGGGGGTGGCGCGCCTGTCCGTCCCGCCTGCTGCCCGGCCGCGAGTCGCGCCCCTTGATGTCCGATGCCTGCCCTTCCGCCTGCCCGCAAGACCCGCGCCTGCCCTCGCGCGCGGGTGCGCGCATGAGCGCGCGCGGGCTGGCGATGGCGGCGGCCGCGGCGTTGCTCGGCGGCGCCCTGGTCTACGCCTACGCCCACCGCGGCGCGGCGGGATCGGCGCCGGTCGGGTTGAGCGACATCGTCGCCGCGCCGATGGCCGGCGACCTGCCGCGCGGCAATCCGCAGGCCGACCCGGCGCGCGAGCCGCCGATCCGCACCGCGCCGCGCAGCAACGCGCGCGCGCCGCTGCGCGCGCCCACCGCGCTGCGCCAGCAGTTCGAACAGACCCCGGACCTGTATTCGTTCGCGCAATCGCTGCGCCTGCGCGCCGAGTCCGGCGAGGCCGAGGCGATCTGGCTGCTGACCCGGGTCTACGACTACTGCGCCAACTATTCCAGCGCGCCGGTCGACTACCGCAACGACACCCGCGCGATGGAAGCGATGAAACTGCGCGGAGCGGCGGCGATGGCGAGCGCGCGCAACCGGGTCAGCGAGCGCTGCGCGCGCTTCGCCCCGGAGGACGGGTTGGACTACCCGATGATCCTGGTCAAGCGGATCGAGGCGGCGCAAGCCGGCAGCCTGGCGGCGGAGGCTTCGCTGATGAGCGCGGGCAAGCCGTTGGAGAAGACCGAGGACTATCGCCTCAACCTGATCGACCGGGTGGTGCGTTCCAAGGACCCGGAAGCGTTCTCGGCGTTGGCCGCCGGCATGGGCATCGCCGCCAACGGCCGCAGCGCCGGTTTCGACTACCAGCGCGTGTCCGGGACCCAGTTCGCCGAACTGGCCTGGCAGCTGGCGGCGTGTCGGCTCGGGCAGGACTGCAGCGCGGGCGGCTCGTTGATGACGAGCTACTGCGCCAACGGCGGCATCTGTTCGCAAGACCCGCAGCAGGATTTCGCAGACTTCGTCTACGACGCCGCGATCCCGCGGCAAGGGGCGGAGGTGGTGCAAGAGATGGTCCATTCGCTGACTGGCGAAGAGAGGATGAAATGAAACGCGAGCACTTCAAGCGCACGGCCAAGATCGGGTTCTGGGCGTTGCTGTTGAGCGCCTACTCGGTCGGCGCCGCCGGCGTGATGATCGACGTGTTCGGCGCGGACTACCGCGAACTGGGGCAGGTCGCGGTGACCTCGGTGGACTCCAAGCCGACGCGGCGCTCGCTGAGCGCGGCGCAGATCGCGGCGGTCTACCGTGCCCAGAGCGGCGCGCCGTTCTCGACCTTGCCGCCGGGCAGCACCTTCAAGGTGGTCTGGCCGGACGGCTCCAGCGAGTACGTCATGGTGGTCAGCCCTTCGTCGACGGGCGGCGTGCAGCCGATCCCGGGCACGCAGGTGCCGGCGAAGGGCAAGAAGAAGCGCGGCCCGGTCGAGGACGACGACGCGCCGCCGCGCAACGTGCCCGGCGCGACCGAGCTGAGCGAAACCGACGTCAAGGAAATGGCCGCGTGGATGGACGCGGCGGTGCGTTGATCGCTGCGGCGGCCAAGGCATGCGGCGCGTGCGCGCGAAGCGCGCGCGGCGGGACGGTGGGCGCGCTGCCGGCATAGCGGCGCGGATGGACCGCCGGCGACGCGCCGGCGTGGGTCGCGGGTTCCCGCGGCCGGTTGGGAATCCGTATGTTTCCTGCAGCTAGGCGGCTTGGTTCGCCCGATGGGGCGTGTGCGGCTTTTGCTGGCGGCGCGGTTGTCGTGAGGTTGCGGATGGCGGGAGGTTGGCGCGATTGCATCGCTTGCCTTGCCTGCCCTTGCATCGCCATCGTTGCCACTTCTGCTGTTGCTGTTGCTGTTGCTTGGTCGCTACCTTGCGCGAGGCCCTTGTTCCGCAGACCCGGAGGGCGCGCGCATGGATGCGCGCGTGCGCCGTAGGGGCATGGATGCCCCTTACGGCGCATCCCCGCGCCCGGTGCTGGACCTAGTGGCTCGTGACCTTAAACAAGCGTTTTTCTTTGGCTACTTTCTTTTGTCGCGCTGACAAAAGAAAGTAGCTCGGCCGCTTGCGGACGAAAGCTCTTGATGGTGGCTTGTCGTCGCGCGACGCATCGATAACGGCGGAAGCAACAGCAAAATCAAAATGGGTTCCGGCTTTCGCCGGAATGACAGTGGCGGGGTTGCGTACCCGACTGTAGGAGCGGCGCGAGCCGCGACCGCGACAACGCAACTACGGCGAAACGTTCGTAATCGTCGCGATGGCGCGGTCGCGGCTTGCGCCGCTCCTACAGGGGGCGTGCCGCGGTGGGGTCTGCGTTTGCGTGTTTGTACGCGTGACGACAAGCGACCATCAAGAGCTTCCGTCCGCAAGCGGCCGGGTCACTTTCTTTGTCTTAAGCCACAAAGAAAGTAACCAAAGAAAAGGCCTTGTTTTTTCGGATCAAGAGCCACTATGGCTCAAAGGGGCGCAGGGCCGCGCCATAAGGGGCATCCTGCCCCATGGCGCGCGTGCGCATCCATGCGCACGCCCTCCGGGGCTGCGAGACGACTGCATCGTGCTCGGGGGCGAGCACACGCAACAGCAATAGCAAGAACAGAATCGGTGGTGGCGGCAGTGTCGGCGACGGTGTGCACGTTGCCGCAGTCGATAAGCGCGACGCAGACGTATCTTCGCGTGATCCGCATCCAGTCCCCAATCGCAGGCCTGCTTGCCCATCGCCCCACGCAAACGAAAAACCCCTCCGGCGAAGGAGGGGTCTTTCAAGATGCAGGAACCTGGCGGAGAGAGATCAGACGATCGCGATCGTCTTTTCCTTCTGCTCCTTGAGCCGCTTCTCGAGGTAGTGGATGTTCATCCCGCCCTGCTGGAAGCCCGCATCGGACAGGATGCGCTGCTGCAGCGGGATGTTGGTCTTGATCCCGTCCACCACCATCTCGCTCAGCGCCACGCGCATGCGCGCGATCGCGGTCTCGCGGTCGGGGCCGTGCACGATCAGCTTGCCGATCATCGAATCGTAGTTCGGCGGTACGCGGTAGCCTTCGTAGATGTGGCTGTCCACGCGCACGCCAGGACCGCCCGGGGCGTGGAAGTGGTTGATCGGGCCCGGGCAGGGCATGAAGGTTTCCGGGTCTTCGGCGTTGATGCGGCACTCGATCGCGTGGCCTTCCAGCACCACGTCCTCCTGCTTGATCGAGAGCTTGCGGCCGGCGGCGATCATCAGCTGCTCGCGCACCAGGTCGATGCCGGTCACCAGCTCGGTCACCGGGTGCTCGACCTGGATGCGGGTGTTCATTTCGATGAAGTAGAAGCGGCCGTTCTCGTACAGGAACTCGAAGGTGCCGGCGCCGCGGTAGCCGATGCGGATACAGGCTTCGACGCAGACCTTGCCGATCTCCGCGCGCTGTTCGGGGGTGATGCCCGGCGCCGGCGCTTCCTCGACCACCTTCTGGTGGCGGCGCTGCATCGAACAGTCGCGCTCGCCGAGGTGGATGGCGTTGCCCTGGCCGTCGGCGAGCACCTGGATCTCCACGTGGCGCGGGTTCTCCAGGAATTTCTCCATGTACACCATGTCGTTGCCGAACGCGGCCTTGGCTTCGGACTTGGTGGTCTGGATCGCGGCGTTGAGATGCGCTTCGGTGTGGACCACGCGCATGCCGCGGCCGCCGCCGCCGCCGGCGGCCTTGACGATGATCGGGTAGCCGATCTCGCGCGCGATCTTGATGTTGGCGGCGTTGTCGTCGCCGAGCGGGCCGCCGCTGCCGGGCACGCAGGGCACGCCGGCGTCCTTCATCGCGCGGATCGCTTCGACCTTGTCGCCCATCAGGCGGATGGTCTCGGCGCGCGGGCCGATGAAGACGAAGCCGGACTGCTCGACGCGCTCGGCGAAGTCGGCGTTCTCGCTGAGGAAGCCGTAGCCGGGATGGATCGCCTGGGCGTCGGTGACCTCGGCCGCGGCGATGATCGAGGCCATGTTGAGGTAGCTCTCCGACGACGGCGCCGGGCCGATGCAGACCGATTCGTCGGCCATGGCGACGTGCTTGAGGTTGCGGTCGACGGTGGAGTGCACCGCGACCGTGCGGATGCCCAGGGCGTGGCACGCGCGCAGGATGCGCAGCGCGATTTCGCCGCGGTTGGCGATGACGACTTTATCGAGCATTGGGGCTCTCACACGAAGCGGGGAGTGGGCGACGAAGGGAACCGGGGGAACGCGCGGGGCGACGGACTCGCCGTCGCCGCGTCGCGTGTTCCCCTGGGCCCCGGCGTCACCCGATGACGAACAGCGGCTGGTCGAACTCGATCGGCTGGCCGCTCTCGGCCAGGATCTTGAGCACGGTGCCGGAGACGTCGGCTTCGATCGGGTTGAACATCTTCATCGCTTCGATGATCGCCAGGGTGTCGCCGGCCTTGACCGTCTGGCCGACGCTGACGAAGGACGGCTTGTCCGGCGCCGGCGAGGTGTAGAAGGTGCCGACCATCGGCGCGCGCACGACGTGGCCGTCGGGCAGGTCGTTGCCGAGCGCCTTGGCGCTGCCGCCGGTGGCCGCTTCGGTCGGCGACTGCATCGGCATCGGCTGCGCGGCGCGCGGTTCCGGTGCGGCGTAGACCGGCGCCATCGGCGCGGCGACGGCGTAGCTGCCCTTGGGCGCGCGGGCCAGGCGGACCGACTCTTCGCCTTCCTTGATCTCGATCTCGGCGAGGTTGGATTCCTCGAGCAGGTCGATCAGTTTCTTGATTTTGCGCAGGTCCATGAAGCGGGCCTCTGGGTTTTGGATCTTGGGTGCGGGCCGCGCGGGCGCGGTCCGGGCGAAAGGGGGCTCAGGATGCCAGCCGTTTGATTGCGGCTTCGAGCGCGTAGCGGTAGCTGTCGGCGCCGAAGCCGCAGACCACGCCGACGGCGAGGTCGCTGAAGTAGCTGTGGCGGCGGAACGGCTCGCGGGTGTGTGGGTTGGACAGGTGGATCTCGATGAAGGGGATCGCCACCGCTGCCAGGGCGTCGCGGATCGCCACGCTGGTGTGGGTGAACGCCGCCGGGTTGATCAGAATCAGGGCGGTGCCGTCCGCGCGCGCGGCCTGGACGCGGTCGACCAGGACGTGTTCGGCGTTGGACTGCAGGCTCTCCAGCGCGTGTCCGGCCTGCGCCGCGCCCGCAGCCAGGCCGGCGTCGATCTCGGCCAGGGTGGTGCGGCCGTAGACCTCCGGCTCGCGCGTGCCGAGCAGATTGAGGTTGGGGCCGTGCAGGACCAGGAGCTTGGCCATGGGGACCGGGACGGTTGCCTTCAAAGGGCGGCAGTTTGCGTGAAGGCCGGCGGGTTGTCCAGAAGTTGCCCACCAAATCGGCGAAGTTATCGCGCTTTAAGCAGTTGTTTGAGTGGCGGCTCTAAATGCCGGCACGTTCGCGGCGCAAGTGGAGCGTTCGCGGCCGGATCGGCGGCGTTGGCGGCATGCGCCGCAGGCTCGGCAAGGTTCGCGCAGGCACGCCGCCCATTCGAGCACAGCGCCCGCCGGACGGTGCGGGCGTCGGGCACGGGGATTGCGCGCTGGCCGTCGCAGCCCGGCGATTCGGACGGGGGCGGCGCCGGCCCGCTGAGTTCCGGTCTGCGACGATCCGGAACCACAGGGTCGGGCCTGAAAGGCGCTCCCGCAACTGTCCTCAAGGCCAGTTCGCGTGGGAGGGGCTTCAGCCCCGATGCCTTTCGTTCAGACCGCCGCGATCTGGAACAAGAGCGTCGGGCCTGAAGGCCCTCCCACAACAGCCCGGGCTTTGCGGAGAGCGCGCGGCTTTTGTGGGAGGGGCTTCAGCCCCGACGCTTTTCGGTCGGGTCGCGGCGAGTTGGCACAAGAGCATCGGGCCTGAAGGCCCTCCCACAACAACCCGGGCTTTGCGGAAGGGCTGCGGCTTTTGTGGGAGAGGCTTCAGCCCCGATGCTTTCCGCTCGGATCGCGGCAAGCTGGCGCAAGAGCGTCGGGCCTGAAGGCCCTCCCACAACAACCCGGGCTTTGCGGAAGGGATGCGGCTTTTGTGGGAGGGCTTCAGCCCCGATGCTTTCCGGTCGGATCGCGGCGAGCTGGCGCAAGAGCGTCGGGCCTGAAGGCCCTCCCACAACAACCCGGGCTGTGTGGAAGGGCTGCGGCTTTTGTGGGAGGGGCTTCAGCCCCGACGCTTTTCGGTCGGGTCGCTGCGAGCTGGCACAAGAGCATCGGGCCTGAAGGCCCTCCCACGCTACTGGGCCCAGCCGTCGATCTCGCCGTCCTCGAACGGGCCGATCCGCTGTTTGAGCAGGCGCCCGTCGGCGCCGACCAGCACGCTATAGGGCAGCACGCCCTTGGGGTTGCCGAGCTGGACGCCGGCGTCGCGCGGGCCGGCGGCGTCGAGCAGGATCGGGTAGTGCACCGGCACGCGCTGGAGGAAGGCGGCGACGTCGTCGCGGTTGTCCAGGGCGATGCCGATCACCTGCACGCCTTGCTCGCCCTGGCTGCGCGCGTAGCGGTCCAGTTCCGGCATTTCCTTGATGCACGGGCCGCACCAGCTGGCCCACAGGTTGATCAGCAAGGGGCGGCCGGCATAGGCCTGCGGCAGTTCGACCGGCCGGCCCTGCAGGTCCGGCAGGCGCACGCGCGGGATCGGCTGGCCGCGCTCGGCCACGGCCAGGTCGGCCGGCGGCTTGGGCGCCTGCATCTTCATCTCGGCCTGGAGCATGCGCTGGCCCAGCTCGGTGCGCGAGAACCAGCCGCCGCCGCCGACCACCTGCCCGGCCAGCAGGCCGAGCGCGCCGGCGGCTACCGCCACCGCGATCACCTTCACCGCCGAGGGAATCGCCATGGCTCAGCGCTCCCCGACCGCGGCGCGCGCGCGCTCGGCGCGGCGGGCGAAGGGCTCGGCCTTCTCGAACCCGACCAGGCGCAGTTCGCGGCGTTCGGCGCCATGGGCGTAATAGATCGTCATCGGCGGGCCGATCACGCCGAGCCGCTTCATCAGCGCCTGATCGACCTCGTCGTTGGCGGTGACGTCGGCCTTGAGCAGGACGAAGCCGTCCAGCGCCCGGTGCACGGCCGGTTCGGGGAAGGTGTACTTCTCCATTTCCTTGCAGGCCACGCACCAGTCGGCATAGAAGTCGAGCATCAGCGGCTTGCCGGCGGCCTGGGCCGCGGCGATCTCGCGGTCCAGGTCTTCATTCGACTTGATCTTGCGGAACGGCAGTTCGGCCGCTTGCGCCGCCGCGCCGCCGCGCAGGCCGGCCAGCGGCTGCAGCGGATCGTGGCCGCCGGCGAGCGCGCCGAACAACTGCGCCGCGCCGGCCACGCCGAGCAGCAGCGCCGCGACCCAGGCCAGCGCGCGCAGGCCGAAGCCGCGGCCCGCGCCGCCGCCGCCGAGCGCGATCAGCACCGCCGCGCCGAGCAGCACCGCGGCGTACAGCGCCAACGCCACCGGGCCGGGCAGGATGCGCGAGAGCATCCACACCGCCATGCCCAGGAACACCAGGCCGAACACGCGCTGCACCCCGACCATCCACGGTCCGCTGGTCGGCAGGCCCTTGCCGGCGGCGACGCCGAACGCCAGCAGCGGCGCGCCCATGCCCATCGCCAGCGCGAACAGCGCCGCGCCGCCGAACAGCGGGTCGCGGGTCTGGCCGATGTAGAGCACCGCCGCGGCCAGCGGCGGCGCCACGCACGGGCCGACGATCAGCGCCGACAGCGCGCCCATCACCGCCACGCCCGTCCACGAGCCGCTGCGCTGGCGGTCGCTGACTTCGCCGACCAGGCTGCGCAGCTTGTGCGGCAGCTGCAGTTCGAACAGGCCGAAGCTCGACAGCGCCAGGGCCACGAACAGCAGCGCGAACAGCACGATCACCCACGGTGTCTGGAACGCGATCTGCAGGTTGGCGCCGACCAGGCCGGCGACGACGCCGGCGATGGTGAACACCACCGCGCTGGCGAGCACGTACACCAGCGACAGCAGGAACGCTCGGCGCGCGCCGAGGCCCGGGCCGCGGCCGACGATCAGGCCCGACAGGATCGGGATCATCGGCAGCACGCACGGCGTGAACGCCAACAGCAGGCCGAAGCCGAAGAAGGTCAGCAGGGCGAAGTAGCGGTTGGGGCCGGCCAGCGAGGCGGCGAGCAGGCTGTCTTCGGCCTGGGCGGCGGCGGGGGCGGGGGCGGCCTGCGGCGCGGTTGCGGCGCCCGGGTTTGCGCCGGCGGCGATCGCGCCGGCAGCGCCGTCTTCGGCGGAACCGGCGGCGGCCGCACCGGTGGCGTTGGTGTCGGTGGCCGTGCCGGCATCGGTGCCGGCGACGGAAGCGGCGCCCGCATCTGCGGTAACCGGCGCGCTCGCGGCGGCGGTCGTCGGCGCATCCGCAGGCGTCGCGCTGGTCGCTGCAGCCGCGGCAGTCGTCGCGCTCGCCGCGGCGGGCGGCGCGGATGCGGGCATCGCGGCGGTCGCGGCAGTGGCCGTGGAGACGGTCCCGCGCGGCAGCTCGACCTCGATCTTGCGCGTCATCGGCGGATAGCAGATGCCGTCGGTCTGGCAGCCCTGGAAGCCCGCGGTCAGCACGATCTTGCCGGCGTCCGCGGTCTTGCGCAGTAGCGGCAGCGGCACGTCGATCTGGTCGAAGAACACCGTCACGTCGCCGAAATGCTCGTCGCGGTGCGCGGTGCCGCGCGGCCACTGCGGCTTGCCGGCGGCGATGTCGGCGCGGTCGGTCTTCAGCGACGTCTTGTCGCGGTACAGGTAATAGCCGCGCGCCGGAGTGAAGCGCAGCAGCAGGGTGTCGCCGTTCTTGGCGATGGCCTCGAAGCCGAACGCGCGCTCCGGCGGCAGCGGCAGCGCGTCGGTGCCCGCGCCGGCGCCGGCGGCCGGCGCGCTCAGCGGCGAGCCGCCGCCGAGCAGCGGATTGGAAGCGCCGCCGCGCGCGCCGAAGTTCGCCAGCGGCGCGGCCGCGGGCGCCGGGTCCTGCGCCGGTGCGGCGCCGTTGCCGAGGCCGGCGCCGAGGCCGGCGGCGGCGGGCGGCGCCGCCAGCGCGACCTCGACGGTCCGGGTCTGCGGCGGATAGCACACGCCGGCGTCGGCGCAGCCCTGGTACTTGATCGTCAGCTTGGCCGTGGCGGCCTTGGCCTGGCCGGGCAGGGTCGCGGCCACGTCCTGGTGGTAGGTCTCCACGTCGCCGAAGAACTGGTCGCGGTAGGCCTTGCCCTTGGGCAGTTGCAGCGCCTGCGCGGCGAAGCCGGCATCGCTCTTGACCGAGATGCGGTGGCGATAGAGGTAATAGCCCTTGGCCACCTTCCACGAGATCGAGATGCGGTCCGGCGCCGCCGATCGCGCGCTCAGCGCGAAGGCCTCGTCGACCGGCAGCAGGTCCTTCTCGTCCACCGCCAGGACCGGCGCGGACAGGGACAGGCCGAGCACGGCCAAGGCGAGGGCGGCGCCGGCGCGCAACCGGCGCCGGCCGCGGAAAGCGGAAAGAAGGGTCATCGGTCGGGAGTCTGTTCGTTTACCCATCGCATGTACGGCTCGGAGACGTCGCGCGGTTCGACCACGATCATCTCCGGCAGTTCATACGGATGCAGTTGCGCCAATCGTTGCAGGGTCGCGGCGCAAACCGTGACGCGGGTCTTGATCAGCAGCTGAATCTCGCTGGCGCGCTCGATCCGGCCCTGCCAGCGGTACACCGAGGTCGCGCCGGGAAGCTGGGTGACGCAGGCGGCCAGGCCTTCCTCGACCAGGGCCTGGGCGATGGCGTCGGCGCTGGCCGGGTCGGGGCAGGTGGTCAGCACCAGCAGGGGCAGGGTGTCGGAGCGCATGGCCCCAGTGTAAGCGGGCGGCGTCCCCGCGATGGCGGCTGCAGCCGGCGGTCGACCCGCGCAGGTCGCGGCCGGCCGCCGCGTGCGCCGCTCAGGCGCCGTCGCAGCTGGTTTCCTGCAAGGCGCAGAGGCGATCGACCCAGGCGCGGAAGCGGCCGCCGGCGAGGCCGGCCTTGGCCGCGGGCTTGATCTCCAGCTCGGTGTCGCCCTCGAAATCGAGCGGGCCGTATTCGACCAGGGCCCAGCGCCCGGAGCAGCCCGCCAACTGGCCCGAGGCGACGAAGGCGTCGCTGTCGAACGCGATGCCGTCGTGGCCGACCAGCACCGCCGGCGCGTTCGCTTGCGGCTGCGCGCGGCCGACGCCGGCCTGCGACTTGACCGTGAGCTTGCGTCCGCTGACCCAGCCCTCGCCCTTGAACATCGGCCGCTGCGGGCCTGCGAACAGCGCGTCGTTGTCGCGCGCGCCGCGGATCTTGAACCAGCCGCCGCGGCCGGCGACGACCTCGACTTCGACCCGCACCAGCAACGATTCGATCTCGCTGCTGCGCCGCATCGGCGGCAAGGTGCCCAGCACCTTGTGCTCGGTGCCGGGGCCGGCGCGGACGTTGAGCCCGGCCGGATCGGTCTCGCGGACGAAGGCGCCGAACGCGCACGCGGTTTCGCCGGCGGGCGGCGCGGCGACGGTCTGCGCGCGCAACGGCGCGGCGGCGGAAGCGACGATGAGGACAGCGGACGTGACGGCGGCCATGCGTGGCATCTGCGGCATTCCTTGCGGGGACGGGTTCGCTTCGGAGGGACGTGGGATCGCGCCGCGTGGCTCGCGGCGCGCCGGTGCGGCCTGGCGATCATAGGCCGTCGCGGTCCGCCGCGTCCGCCGCATTCTCTCGACACCGGTGCCGGTATAAGGTGGCGCACCCAGGAGAACCCTATGCGCGCGCCGTTCCGTTGTCCGACCGTTCTCGTCGCGGCGTTGTGCACGGCGTTCAGCGCCGCCGCGCTCGCCGCGCCCGCGTCCGCCGCTGCGAAACCGCCCGCGGCGCCGGCGGCGAGCGCGACGCCGGCCGCGGCCGAGATCAGCCACGGGCGTTTCGTCCGCACGCCGGTGCGTTTGCCGCAGGGCGAGGTCGAGCGTTTCGTGCTGTGGTTCGCCGACGGCGCCGATGCCGGCGCGCGCAAGGCGCGGGTCGATGCGCTGGTCGCGGACGGGGCGATGGTGGCCACGGTCGACATGGCCGCGCTGGAAGCGCTGCTGCGCAAGGACGGCGGCACGTGCAATTTCTCTTCCGGCGACGTCGAGAATTTCTCGCGCTACGTGCAGGCCTATTACCGCCTGCCGACCTATCACCTGCCGCTGTTGGTCGGCGACGGCGAAGGCGCCGCGTTCGCCTATGCGATCGCCGCGCAGGGCGATGCCGGGCTGGTCGCCGGCGCGGTCTCGCAGGGCTTCTGCCCGACGTTGCGCCTGCCGCGGATGCTGTGCTCCAGCGGCGCGCTCAAGCTCAACGTCGAGGACGGCCGCGCGCTGCTGCTGCCGCAGCCGCTGAAGGTGCCGTGGTTGCTGGCCGCGCGCGGGCCAGGCCCGCATCGCTGCCAGCAGGCCGAGATCGACGGCTTCGTCCAGGCCGTGCCGCAGGCGCGCACGTTCCAGCGCGACGCGCGCGGCGACGCGCTGCCGGGCCTGCGCGCGGCGCTGGTCTCGCTCGGCGCGCAGCGCCACGCCCGCCTGCCGCCGCCGCCGGCCGATCTGAGCGGCCTGCCGGTCACCGAGATGCCGGCGCAGCCGGGCGGCAACGCCGACACCTTCGCGATCTTCGTCTCCGGCGACGGCGGCTGGGCCGACTTCGACAAGAGCGTCAGCGCGCGCCTGGTCCGCGCCGGGGTGCCGGTGGTGGGCGTGGATTCGCTGCGCTACTTCTGGACGCCGCGCACGCCGCAGAGCTTCGGCGCCGACCTCGACCGGATCGTGCGCTACTACCGCGCGCAGTGGAAACGCGACAACGTGCTGCTGGTGGGGTTCTCGCAGGGCGCCGACGTGCTGCCCGGCGCGTACAACCGACTGCCCGCGGCGACCCGCGCGACGGTGCGGCTGACCGCGCTGATCTCGCCCGGACAGAACGCCGAATACGAATTCCACCTCAGCAACTGGATCGGCAGCAGCGGCAAGGGCCTGCCGATCGCGCCGCAGGTGGCGAAGATGCCGGCCGCGCGGGTGTTGTGCATCTACGGCAGCGAAGACGCCGACGCGCTATGCCCGCGCCTGCCCGCGGGCGGCGCGCGGATCGAGAAGATGCGCGGCGACCATCACGTCGACGGCGATTACGACGGCGTCGCCGCGCGGGCGCTGTCCGCGGCCGGGATCGCCGCGGCGCCCGCCTCGCCCTGAGCCGGCGGCGCGCTGCGCGGAAAACGCGCGACGTGGCGCTCGCCTTCGTCGTGGCGGCGCGGGTCCAGCGAGATCAGCCGGGTGACGTCGAGCAGCGCCGCCGGCAGGTGCATGCCGCCGGGCGCGGCGAGGTAGCGGGTGCGCCAGACCGGATCGAACTTGGCCTTGAACCGGCGCAGGCCGACGAAGCCGTAGAAGCGCTCGCCGTGGCGCGCGATGAGGTTGGCGAAGCGGTTCCAGCGTCCGGCCAGGCGATGCTGGGCCAGCCCCGACAGCGGCGCCATGCCCAGCGAGAAACGCTCGAAGCCTTGCTCGCGGCCCCACAGCAGCAATTCGGCGAACATGAAATCCATGCTGCCCTTGGGCGCGTCGGCCGCGTGCCGCATCAGGTCGATCGACAGCTCGCGGCCGTTGGTCGCGTTCCACACGTTGGCGAAAGCGACGATGCGGCCCTCGTGCTCGACCAGCGCCACCGGCAGGCGCTCCAGGTAGGCGTTGTCGAAACTGCCCAGCGAGAAGCCTTTTTCCTCGCCTGACTTGAACTCGAGCCAGTCGTCGGAGATCTCCTCCAGCGTCGCCAGCAGCGGCGCCACCTGCTCGGCCGGGACGATGCGGAAGCTCAGGCCCGAGCGCTTGCCGCGGTTCCAGGCCTGGCGCAGGTCGGCGCGGTTGGCGCCTTGCAGGCTGAAGTCGGCCAGCGGCACCAGCGCTTCCTCGCCGAGCTTGACCAGGGTCAGGCCGAGGTCGAGATAGGTTTGCCAGTGCTGTTCGCCGACCTGGTAGAACACCGGCCGCACGCCCATCCGGTCGGCCTCTTCGCGAAAGCGCCAGATGAGTTCGCGCGCGACTTCCGGCGGGCCGACCGGGTCGCCCATCGAGATCAGCGAACCGCCGTAGCGCTGCATCATCGCCAGCCCGCGTTGTTGCGGGTCCAGCAGCAGCGCCTTGTCGCCGGTCAGCGCCAGATGCGCCTGGCTGTCCTCGGCCTGGGCCAGGATCGGCCGGATCAGCGCGAGCTGGGCTTCGTCGGCCGCCGGCAGCGCGGTGCGCGCGGCGTGCAGCAGGCGCGCCAGGCCGAACGCGATCACCGCCACGCTGACCAGCAGCATCGCCCGCAGCGCGCGCGGGGCGTTGCCGGAGACCAGGAATTCCCACCACAGCTCGTTGCGGTATTCGACGTGGCTGTAGGCGAAGAACAGCAGCCAGATCGCCGCGACCAGCACCAGCCCGAGGTTGCGCAGCCAGCGCCACGACCAAGCCTCGTCGAGCAGCGCGCCCTGGCGGTAGAACTCGCGCCGCGCCGCCCACAGCGCCAGCGCCACCAGCGGCGGCGCCAGCGCCAGCAGCCAGTGGCCGCCGCGCAGCCAAGACGGCAGCGGCAGCAGGATGCACACGCCCAGCGCCAGCGCCCACGCCGCGTGGCTGCGCCGCTGCAGGCCCTGGCCGATCAGCAGCAGGCCGACGCCGCCGAGGCTGGCGAGCAGTTGCGAGGTCTCGATCAACGGCAGCGGCGCATGGGCGAGGCGGTGCTGCGGCTTGGGCAGGGTGCCGTCGAGGATCAGCGCGGCGCCGAGCACGAACGCGGCCAGCGCGATCACGTGCGGCAACCACGGCCGCACCGCCAGCCACGCGGTGCGCAGCGCGCCGGCGCTCTGCGCGACCGGCCCGCGCGCGGAGGCGACCAGGCCGAGGATCGTCGCCAGCACCAGCGGCGCGGCGTAGTAGGTGATGCGGTAGGCCAGCGCCGCGGCCAGCAGGCTGGCCGGCGCCACGCTCGGCAGCAGCTTGAGCAGGCTCCATTCGAACACGCCGATGCCGGCCGGCACGCTCGACACCAAGCCGGCCAGCACCGCCACCAGATACAGGCCGACGAAACCGACGAAGCCGGTGCCCGATTCGGGCGGGATCGACGGCGCCAGCAGCACGTACAGCGCGCCGCCGGCCAGGGCCAGTTCGACCACGCTCAACGCGGTGACGCTGAGCACGGTGCGGCGGTCGGGCAGCCACAGCGCGTGTTCGCGAAAACGCAGGGTGCGGCCGTCGCGGCCGACCGCGAGCAGCAGGCCGAGGAAGGCCAGCGCGATCGCGGCGCCGGCGACGCGGATCGCGTTCGCGCTCAGCGGCAGCAACAGCGCCGCCGGCGCGGGTTCGAGCATCAGCGCGCAGGCCAGCAGCACCCAGGCACCGAACACGAAGCCGAGCGTGCTCATCAGCACCACCTGGCCGATGTCGGCCAGCGACAAGCCGGCCGCGCCGTAACCGCGCAGGCGCACCGCGCCGCCGGTCAGCGCGGCGAAGCCGAGGGTGTGGCCGACCGCGTTGGCGAGGAACGCGGTGAGGATCAGCCGCACCGGTTTCACCTTGGCCGCGTTGCGGCGCAGGCCGATGGCGTCGAATCCCACCAGGCAGGCGTAGCTGGCGAGGCCGAGCAGAAACGCCGAGGCGATACGAACAGCATCGAGCTGCCGGAACGCGTCCTTGATCGCCCGCACCCCATGCCCGCTGAATTCCCCCGCCAGCGCATGCAGCGCCAGGGCCAGGATCGCCAGGCTGGCGAGCATCGGCAGGGCGCGGCGCCAGTGCGAGGGCGCGGTGGCGGCAGGGGACGTGGCGGCGGTCTGGGAACTCATGCGGCGGGGCGGGCGGGGGGCGGTAAAGCTTTCAGCAAACCGCGCTAAAACGGAATGAGGAGGCGGGGCGGGTTCGTATCGACAGGTAACGGCCGGCAGGCCGTGGGCGCGGGGCCGCGCTCAAACCGCGGGCGCCGGGCCGGCGGCGCCGGCGTCGGCGCGGGCCGCGCCGTCCAGCAGCCGGTCCCACACCGCCGGCGCGCCGACGATGCTTTCGAGGAAGGCCACGAAGGCCTCGACCTTGCGCGGCCGGTACTCGCGCCCCGGATACACCGCGTGGATGCCGATCGGCAACAGGCTCCAGTCCGGCAGCACTTCCACCAGCCGGCCCGCGGCCAGCTCCTGCGCCACCGCGAACGTCGCGGTCTGCAGGATGCCTTCGCCGCGCAGCGCCGCATCCACCAGCGGCGCGCCGTAGTTCGCGCGCAGCCGGCCGCGCACCGGGATCCGCAGCGGCTCGCCGCGGCCGTGGAATTCCCAGCTGGCGTTGCCGCGGAACAGGGTGTAGTGCAGGCAGTCGTGCTCGCTCAGCTGGGCCGGCGCGGTCGGCATCCCGCGCCGGGCCAGGTACTGCGGCGCGGCGACCAGGATGCGCCGGGTCTGGGCGATGCGCCGCGCGATCAGGCGCGAATCGGCCAGCGCGCCGATCCGGATCGCGCAGTCGAAGCCTTCGCCGATCAAATCGACGAAGCGGTCGTCGAACTGCACGTCCAGCTCGATCCCCGGATGCCGGGCGAGGAATTCGCCCAGGTGCGGCATCACGTACAGGCGGCCGAAGTTCATCGGCAGCGACACCCGCAACTCGCCGCGCGGCTGCGCGGCGCGGTCGCGGGCGCGCTCGCCGGCGGCGAGGATCTGCGCCAGCGCCGGCGCCACTTCGGCGTGATAGTCGCGGCCGGCCTCGGTCAGGCTCAGCCGGCGGGTCGAGCGGTTGAGCAGCTTGACCCCGAGCCGCGCCTCCAGCGCATTGAGCCGGCGGGTGATCGCGCCCGGGGTCAGTTCGAGCTGGCGCGCGGCGGCGGTGAAGCTGCCGTGGCGCAGAACCGCGTCGAAGGCTTCGAGCTCGGAGTACAGGCCGGCGGACATTATTGAGATCGGCTCAATGATCAGTTGTCGCGCCGATCCTATATCGGCGGGGACGGCAACAATAGCCTGTGCGTCCCGACCCCATCCCTGCGGAGCCCGTCATGGACGCCTTCCAACTGCACGGCACCACCCTCGATTCCCTGCGCCGGGTCGAACAGCCCGAACCGCGGCCCGGCCCGGGCCAGGTGCGTGTCCGCGTCGCCGCCGCCTCGGTCAACTACCGCGACTACGCCCTCGCCACCGGCCGCTACCAGGCCGACCTGCCGCGCCCGTTCGTGCCGCTGTCCGACGGCGTCGGCCGCATCGACGCGCTCGGCGCCGGCGTCGCCGGCTGGACGGTCGGCGAGCGGGTCCTGGGCCACTACACCACCGCCTGGCTGGACGGACCGTTCCGCTCGGCCAACCACCTCAGCAAGCTCGGCGGCCCGCTCGACGGCTGGCTGGCGCGCTGGATCGTGCTGCCGGCCGACGCGATCGCGCGGGTGCCGGCCGCGCTCGACGACGCGTCCGCCGCGACCCTGCCGGTGTCGGGCCTGACCGCGTGGAGCGCGCTGCGCACGCTCGAACTCGCGCCCGGCGCCAGCGTGCTGGTGCAGGGCAGCGGCAGCGTCTCGCTGATGGCGCTGCAACTGGCCGCGGCGCGCGGGCTGGACGTGATCGCCACCAGCGGCGACGCGGCCAAGGCGCAGCGGCTGCGCGAACTCGGTGCGCGCGCGGTGATCGATTACCGCAACACGCCCGACCTCGCCGCGGCGGTGCGCGGCCTCACCGGCGGCCGCGGCGTCGACGGCATCGTCGACGTGGTCGGCGGGCCGCAGTTCCTGAACCTGTTGAACGCAGCGGCCGACAACGCGCACATCGCGGTGATCGGCTTCCTCGACAGCATGAACGTGGACGGCAACCTGATCGGGCCGATCATGGCGCGCCAGCTCAACATCCACGGCGTCAGCGTCGGCAGCCTGCGCGACTTGCGCGCGTTCCTCGACGAAGTGGACGCGCGCGGCATCGCGCCGGCGGTCGGCGAGCGCTTCGCGTTCGAGCGCGGCGCCGAAGCGATCGCCTCGATCGCCGACCGGCGCGGCTTCGGCAAGCCGGTGGTGCTGTTCGATTGAGCGGCGGCGCGGCCGCGGCTTCGGCTGTTGTAGGAGGGCCTTCAGGCCCGATGCCTTCCGCTTCTGTGGGAGGGCCTTTGGGCCCGATGCTCTTCGCTTTTGTGGGAGGGCCTTCAGGCCCGATGCTTTTGTTTCAGGTCGCGGCGACCTGAGCGACGAGCATCGGGCCTGAAGGCCCTCCCACAGAAAGCGGGCCCGCATCGAAGCCAAGATTTCCGCAGCCCCGAAAAAGCGAAGGCCCGCATCGCGCGGGCCTTCGCATGCAGCGGTTACGACGCGATCACGGAATCAGCTGGCAGCTCGCCGGCTTGGTCGAGGTGAACAGCGCCGAAGTCGCCCACTCGGGATGATCGACGAACGGGTTGCGGTTGCCCTGGAAGCTGAAGATCACTTCGTTGCGCGCCTTCTCCGCCGCATCCGGCGGATCGGCCTGGTGCCACTGCAGCAGGGTGCTGAGCAGGCCCATGTAGGCCGGCGAGGACGAGGTGACGACGATCTTGCTGCGGTCGTCGGTCAGCTCCAGGTCCGGTTCGCCCTGCCCGGTGTTGGGATCGTTGCCGCCTTCGTAGCGGATCGCCATGTACAGCACCGCGCGGGCGATGTCGCCCTTGCGCGGGCTCCACACCTCGAACGAACCGCCGTTGCCGTCGGGCGTCTTGAACCAGTTGGAGTTGCCCGGGTACACGCCGCTGCCGCCGCCGGTGCCGTTGTTGACCTCGGTGACGCGCTCGCCGCAGCCGCTGGTCTTGGAGCAGTTCGCCAGCGGCTTGTTGCCGCGGTCGGCGTTGTAGGCCGAGTCGGTCAGGTACAGCATGTGGGTGTCGGTGTACGGCGCGTTCGGCAGGCCCTTGTTGCCGGTGGTCGAGCCGAAGCCCAGCGAGTTCGGCCAGGTGTGCTCGCGGTTGTAGCGCAGGCCGCTGCCGCTGCCGGCACGCTCGGTGACCTTGACGTAGCTGCGGTTGCGGTACGCGTCGAGGATGCGGCCGGAGTTGTTGGGATCCTCGTCGGCGATCTCCAGGATGGTCCAGGTGTTGGTGGTGCCGCCGCTGTACGGATAGACCGTGTGGCCCTTGATCGTGGCGTGCAGCGAGCAGCGCAGCTGGCTCGGGCTGGAGGTGTTGACGTGCTGGTAATAGCCGGTCGGCGTGCCGCCGCCGCTGGCGACGGTGAAGTTCACCACCGTGTTCGCGGCCGGGTTGGCGCCGCCGCCGTCGGTCACCTTGCTCGCCACCACGGTGAAGGTGCAGGCCTCGCCCGCGTGCAGCGCGGTGCCGGTGGAGGCGGTCACGGCGGTGCCGCTGGACGGATAGGCCAGCGTCACCGCGCCGGTGGTCGCGCACTGCAGGGTCAGCGCGCCGGCGGCCAGGCTCACCGCTTCGCTGAAGTTGACCGACAGGTCGCCCGCGGCCGGGAAGTTGGTCGCGCCCGCGGTCGGCACGGTCGAGGTCACGCTCGGCGGGGTGTTGGGCTGGGTGCCGGCGAAGGTCTGGCCGCTGTTGCAGGCGCCGAAGGTCTGCGTCGCCGAGGCGCGCCAGCCGAAGTTGGCGTAGGCGCTGCCGTTGCCGCCGAGCTGCAGCGAGGTGCCGGCGGCGGTGGAGCCGGATTCGGACACCGGCAGGTTGACGCTGGTCTTGCCCTTGGCCGGGCCGTCGGCGGCGGTGATCTGGCCTTCGTAGCTCAGGAACTGGACCACGTTGCCGGCGCCGTCGACCAGCGCCATGCCGTCGTTGGGACCGTTCTGCAGGCCGTTGGTCGGGTAGGTCAGGGTGGCGATGCGCGCGCTGCCGCCGCAGGTCACCGCGCTGCCGGCCGGCACCAGGTCGTTGTCGTACATCGTCGCCGCGCCCGGAGTGGCGCCGTTGTAGAGCACGATGCGGTAGTCGCTGAGGGTCTCGCCGGCGGTGGCCACGACCTCGATGCGCTCGCCGACGTCGCCGGCGGCGGTGGCGTCGTCGTAGTGGAATTCGTTGATGAACACCGCCGCCGGCGCCATCGTCGGCAGCAGCGAGGCGATCGCGACGGACAGCAACCCGGCGCGGCGCGCAATGCGCGCGCGCGAGGAAGCGAGAGGACGACCAGCAACGGACTTGCGCATCAAACGGCTCCTTGTGATTGGCGTCGCGCGCGCGGCCGCGGGCAGGTGCGGCCGGGCGGATCGGGGAAGTTCGGCGCCCTCCCCAGGGCGCGCGCCTGCGAGTCTAGTCGGGGTTTGTGACAGCGCCCGAGGAGGGCGGTCACATCCGCACGAAAAAATCGCGACCGGGTTCGCGCAATCGCGCATCCGGCTGCGAACTGCGGCACATCCCGCGGCCGCCGGCGGTCACGTCCCGCCGCGCGCCTTGCCCAGCGCGCGGCTGCGGCCGGTGCGCGACTGCGCCAGTTGCTCGGCGATCTCCACCAGCGGCACCCGCGCCCGCGCCGGCGCTTCGCGGAACGCCGCGAGCAGGCGCAGTTCCAGCGCGTCCTCGACCAACAGCGCGTCGGCGGCGGCGACCGAGTCCATCGCGGTGTCCTGCGACAGGTTCATGCGGCCGCGGCCGGTGGCCAGCCATTCGAACTGCACGCCGGTGGCCAGCGCGACTTCGCGCAGGTGGGTAACGCTGGGAAACTTGCCCTGGGCCGACTCCCAGTGTCCGACCGCGCTGCGTTGCACCCCGACCGCGGTGCCCAGGGCGGCCTGGGACAGGCCGGCGTGGCGGCGGGCCAGGCGGATGCGCTGCTGTGGCGTCATGTGACCTCCTGCGCAAAATTTCAGGGGTTTTTCCGCACTTGCTACCACTGTTCACCGGGTGAGCGATAGACGCCGCAGCCTGTGCGCTTTCGTTGTCGTCGTGCGTAAGGCGGTTCAATCTTTACAAGCGCTTGGCGGATAGAACAAGTGTTCGAGCTACCGAAAGTAGCGCGTTCCGCGGGGCCGACGGGTGGCAAGCGCAAAAAGGAGCCCGGAAGATGGCCCCACGCTGATACGGACGTCGGCTTACGACACGACGTCGGTTCGGGGGAAAGGGCGCAGGATCGCCATGCTCAGGACAGCCATCTCCGCACCAAAGAGCGCGTTCCACGGGACGCGCTCTTTCTTTTTGGGCGTTGGTTGGATGCATGGCGGCGGAGCGGAAAGCGTCGGGCCTGAAGGCCCTCCCACAAAAGCTATCCCACAAGCGCGGCAGTAGCGATGCACTAGCTGCTGTGGGAGGGCCTTCAGGCCCGACGCTTTCCGCTCCGCCGCGACACTGCCTCACTCCACCGGCCGCAACTGCTCGGCCAGCGAACGGGTCTTGTCGGTGACCTCTTCGCCGGTGTGCTGGGTGCTCTTGCGCTCGATCAACAGCAGGTGGCATTCCTCGTCGGCCACCGGGTTGTGGCGCACGCCCTTGGGCACCACGAACAGCTCGCCTTCGCCGAGCTCGACCGTGCGCGACTCCATCTCGATCCGCAGCCGGCCTTTGAGCACGTAGAACAACTCGTCCTCGTCGGCGTGGCTGTGCCAGGCCAAGGTGCCGTGCACGCGCGCGACCTTGACGTAGGCGTCGTCGACTTCGGCCACCACCCGCGGCGACCACAGTTCGGCGAGCGAGGCGGCGATGCGGGCGGGCGAGGCGATCGACATGGCGGGACCTGGCGGGGGGCGGGGTCGCGACAGTGTAGGCGCTTGCGCGACGGAAGCGCGGGACTTGCGCGCTGGCCGCAATGACGCGGATGCAGGCGCTGCGCAGGCTGCTACCTCGCGGCGGCGGGTTTGCGTCGTATGTGCGGTGTCGCGGTCGCGGCTCGCGCCGCTCCTACAGGGGCTTCGGCGGCAGCGCGGCCAAGTGTGCGCGGACCCAGTCGCGTACGCCGGCGTCGCGGATTTCCAGCACGTCGAACAAGCCCAGCGCGCGCAGCGCCGGCAGCAGTTCGCGGGTGTCGCGCTCGGCCTGCGCGCGCGCTTCGGCGCCGGCGGCCGGGTCGGCGAGCACGCGCGCGTTGGCGAGGAACGCGGCGACCGAGCCCTTGCGGGCGAGGACGTCGCCGAGGCGGACTTCGTTCTGCTGGTCGGGAAGGACATCTTCGGCGCGCATAGGGACTCCTTGGGATGGAAAGGTCTGAAAGTAAGGCCGAACAAAACTGCGGTAATCCGACGTCCGGAGGCCGCCGCCGAGGAGTCGGGCGGGTCGGCCGGATCGGTGCGTCCATGCTGGGCCGCGCGCGCCGGCTCTGCTACGTTGCCCCGGCCATCCGCTATCGCGTTCCGGCCATGTCCGATCCCCTGCTCGCGCGCGAACGCCTGGACGCCGCCGATGCGCCGTTCCTGCTCGCCGCGCGCCTGCGCGCGCCGGGCGTGCGCGAGACGCCCGAACATCGCCACGCGCGCGGCCAGTTGCTCGGCGCCGACCGCGGCCTGCTCAGCGTCGGCACCGGCCGCGGCCGCTGGCTGGTGCCGGCCAGCGACGCGGTCTGGGTGCCGCCGCACCAGCCGCATTCGTTGCGCTCGCACGGCGCGGCCTTCAGCGGCTGGAGCGTGTACGTGGCCGAAGCCGAATGCGCGGCGCTACCGGCGCAGCCGTGCGCGCTGGCGGTGTCGCCGCTGCTGCGCGAGGCGGTGGCGCGCGCGGCCGGCTGGCCGGCCGGCGCGCCGCTGGACCCGGCGCAGGCGCGGCTGGCGCGGGTGCTGATCGACGAGATCGCCCTGGCCGCCGGCGGCGAGGACGGCGGCCGGCTCGGCCTGCCGATGCCGCAGGACCCGCGCCTGCTGCGGGTCGCCCGCGCCTTGGCCGACGCGCCGGACGATCCGCGCGGCCTGGCCGCCTGGGCCGGCCTCGCGCACCTGTCCGAGCGCAGCCTGACCCGGCTTTTCGCCGCGCAGACCGGCTACAGCCTGCTGCAGTGGCGGCAGCGCGCCCGGCTGTTGCGGGCGCTGGAGCGGCTGGCCGCCGGCGAGGCGGTCACCGCGGTGGCGCTGGCCTGCGGCTACGACAGCGTCAGCGCGTTCACCGCGATGTTTCGCCGCCACCTGGGCGCAGCGCCGACCCGCTACCTGCAGGGGCGCGAGGACGCAACGGCGGACTGAGCCCGGCTGTTGTGGGAGGGCCTTCAGGCCCGACGCTTTTCGGTCCGGTCGGGCGATCTGGCACAAAAGCGTCGGGCCTGAAGGCCCTCCCACACAGCCCCGGGGTCTCAAGAGCCTTCCTGCAACCGCTCCGGGGCCTGAAGGCCTTCCTCAGCCGCTTCCGGCCCGAAGGCCCTCCCAGCGCCGCCGGCCGGCCCCGCGGACCGACCGCTGTCACCGTTCCGATGCAGGATTCGTCGCGCTCCCCCTTGAAAGCCGTTCGGGGCGCCCTATCTCCGGTCAGGTCCCGGTTCGCCGGGCGCTTTCGTCCCCGGCATTGGCACTCGCCTGGTACGACTGCTAAAATTCCCGTTCTTTACCCGCCAATTCAATTACTTACAGAGGTCGCCATGAATCTCAAGCCGCTCCACGACCGCGTTGTCGTCAAGCCGATCGAAGCCGATGAAGTCTCGGCCGGCGGGATCATCATCCCCGACGCCGCCAAGGAAAAGTCGACCAAGGGCGAAGTCGTCGCCGTCGGCCCGGGCAAGGCGCTCGACAACGGCAGCGTGCGCGCGCCGCAGCTGAAGGTCGGCGACAAGGTCATCTACGGCCAGTACGCCGGCAGCAGCTACAAGCAGGACGGCATCGAGTACAAGGTCCTGCGCGAAGACGACGTCCTGGCGATCGTGGGCTGAGAGCCGGCAACGGGGCATCGGGAAGCGTAGAGCGCTTGCGCCGACGTCCGATCCGCCCCTCCCGCCCGCCGCTCTCGCCATCCCCTAGTTCCTCATTCCCTATTCCCGGAGTTCGCAACAATGGCTGCCAAAGAAATTCGTTTCGGTGAAGACGCCCGCGCCAAGATGGTGCGCGGCGTCAACGTGCTCGCCAACGCCGTCAAGGCCACCCTCGGTCCGAAGGGCCGCAACGTCGTGCTCGAGAAGAGCTTCGGCGCGCCGACGATCACCAAGGACGGCGTGTCCGTCGCCAAGGAGATCGAGCTGGCCGACAAGTTCGAGAACATGGGCGCGCAGATGGTCAAGGAAGTCGCTTCCAAGACCTCCGACAACGCCGGCGACGGCACCACCACCGCGACCGTGCTGGCCCAGGCGCTGATTCGCGAAGGCATGAAGGCGGTCGCCGCCGGCATGAACCCGATGGACCTCAAGCGCGGCATCGACAAGGCCGTGACCGAGGCCGTGGTCGAGCTGAAGAAGCTGTCCAAGCCGTCCTCGACCTCGAAGGAAATCGCCCAGGTCGGCGCGATCTCGGCCAACTCCGACACCAACATCGGCGACCTCATCGCGCAGGCGATGGACAAGGTCGGCAAGGAAGGCGTCATCACCGTCGAAGACGGCTCGGGCCTGGAGAACGAGCTCGACGTGGTCGAGGGCATGCAGTTCGACCGCGGCTACCTGTCGCCGTACTTCATCAACAACCAGCAGTCGATGCAGGCCGAGCTGGACGATCCGTTCATCCTGCTGCACGACAAGAAGATCTCCAACGTGCGCGACCTGCTGCCGGTGCTGGAAGGCGTCGCCAAGGCCGGCAAGCCGCTGCTGATCGTCGCCGAGGAAGTCGAAGGCGAAGCGCTGGCGACCCTGGTCGTCAACACCATCCGCGGCATCGTCAAGGTCTGCGCGGTCAAGGCTCCGGGCTTCGGCGACCGCCGCAAGGCGATGCTGGAAGACATGGCCGTCCTGACCGGCGGCACCGTGATCTCCGAGGAAGTCGGCCTGCAGCTCGAGAAGGCGACCATCAAGGATCTGGGCCGCGCCAAGAAGATCCAGGTCTCGAAGGAAAACACCACCATCATCGACGGCGCGGGCGAGAGCTCGGGCATCGAGGCGCGCATCAAGCAGATCAAGGCGCAGATCGAAGAGACCTCTTCGGACTACGACCGCGAGAAGCTGCAGGAGCGCGTGGCCAAGCTCGCCGGCGGCGTCGCGGTGATCAAGGTCGGCGCCGCCACCGAAGTCGAGATGAAGGAAAAGAAGGCCCGCGTCGAAGACGCGCTGCACGCCACCCGCGCTGCCGTGGAAGAAGGCATCGTCCCGGGCGGCGGCGTCGCGCTGATCCGCGCCAAGGCCGCGATCGGCGGTCTGAAGGGCATCAACGAAGACCAGAACCACGGCATCGCCATCGCCCTGCGCGCGATGGAAGCGCCGCTGCGCGAGATCGTGACCAACGCCGGCGAAGAGCCGTCGGTCATCCTCAACAAGGTCATCGAAGGCAAGGGCGCCTACGGCTACAACGCCGCCACCGGCGAGTACGTCGACATGATCGAGGCCGGCATCCTGGATCCGACCAAGGTCACCCGCACCGCGCTGCAGAACGCCGCGTCGATCGCCGGTCTGATGATCACGACCGAAGCGATGGTCGCCGAGCTGCCGAAGAAGGAAGAGCCGGCGATGCCGGGCGGCGGCGGCATGGGCGGCATGGGCGGCATGGACTTCTGATCCGGCCGTTCGCCGTAGCGAACCGAAAAACCCCGCCGCGAGGCGGGGTTTTTTTATGCCTCGGGCCCGCGCCGCCGCGGCCGCGCCGCGCGCCGCTCAGGCTTGGCCGATCGAAAACGCCAGCGTGGTGCCGCGAACGCTGAAGACGGCGGTTTCGCCGTTGGGCGCGTAAGCCACGTCGGGACCGTTGCGGCGCACGCCGCCGACCGCGCCGACCCGCAGCCGCACCCGGTCGCCGACCTCGAGCGGCTGGCCGTGGAAGCGCAGTGCGCTCAGGTCGACGCGGCGGGTCTGGCCGGAGTGGAACGGGCCGACGCGATGGCTCTGGCTGATCGCGCGGCCGCCGTCGAGGCGCTGGACGACGAAGCGCAGGACGAAGGCGGCGTCGTTGCTGCAGTCGATGTGCTGCACGTGCGGGTCGGGCGCGCCGGATTCGGCGGAAAATTCGGATGGATGCATGCGGGCGCCTCGTGCGCGCGGGATCGAAGGATCGGGGAGTCGCGGCGGGCAGCGTCCCGGCCGACCCGCGCGGAGGCGCGCGGCGGGCCGGTATTTACGCCGGCTCGGCCGCGCTCGACAATGCCAACGGTATTCCCCCTGCGGATCGGACATGCGCGTTCTAGTCGGCTTGTTGGCGGGCCTGTTGCTGCTGGGCGGCAGCGGTTGCGCCGTGGTCAAGGTCAAGGAGCGCGCGTTCGGCGACATCGCCGCCGAGCGCAACGTCGATGCGCTCAGCGGCGGACGGCTCAGCATCGCCTCGTCCACCGCGCTCAATTCCGCCGGGCTCGATCCGGCCGCCTGCGCGCGCGATCCCGATCCGTGCATCGCGCAACTGCGTCCGCTGAGCTCGGCCGAGGAGTGGCTGGCGACGTCGGCCGAACTGCAGTTGCTACGCATGAACGCATTGCCGGCGACGGTGGAGCGCAGCGCCGAAGCCGGCGCGTTCAAGCGTTCGCGCCAGGCCGCGGCCGAGATCGCGCAGGTGCCGGCCGATGTCGCCGCCGCCGACCCGCGCACCCGCGCCGCGGTCGCCACCGCGCGCTACGCCTACGCTTATCTGTTCGCGACCGCGCGCACGCCGGAGCAGCGCGTGTTCGAGGCGCGCCAGCAGCAGGTGCTGCAGTACTACAACCGCGCGGTCGAGGCCATCGCCCAGGCCGCGTTCGCGGCCAGCGCCGGCAAGGCCGAGGCGGCGACGCTGGACGTCGGCGGGCTGGAACTCGGCGCGGTGCTGCACGGCTACGACCCGGCCGACATCCGCCAGGACCCGCAGGCGCTGCTGGCGTCGGACACGCTCGGCTTCGCCAACCTGCGCGCGGTGTACCGCCGCGACGGCTTCGGCACCGCGCTGGTCGCGGTGTTCCCGCCGCGCCACGGCGCCGATGCCGCGTCCGCGAGCGCCGAGTCGGCCGCGGCCGATTCCGAAAGCGCGGCGTCCGCGAACGCCGCCGCCGCGAACGCTACTTCGCCGGCCGCGTCGTACACGTTCGCGAACGCGCCGCGCCGGCGCCCGACCGCCGGCGTCCGCAACGACGCGCCCTACCGCGACACCCGCTACCTGCCGGTGACGGTGACCCTGCGCTTCGACGGCGAGGGCCTGGACGGCGTGCTCGCCAGCCGCCGCGCGCAGTTGGATGTGTACAACCCCTACCGCATCGACAGCGAGACCATCGCCGGGCGCAAGGTGCCGCTGGCGGCGAACTACTCGGCCGCGTACGGCATCTGGCTCGCGCGTTCGGAACTGGCGCGGCTGAGCCTGTCGAGCCTGCTGCGGCCCAAGCAGGCGCGCGCGTTCAAGCCGCGCGTCTACCTCAACCAGCCCTACGATCCCGACAAGCGCGTGATCGTGCTGATCCACGGCCTGGCCAGCAGTCCGGAGGCCTGGGTCAACCTCGCCAACGAACTGCTCGGCGACGAATCCCTGCGCCGCCGCTACCAGCTGTGGCAAGTGTTCTATCCGACCAACATCGACATGCTGTCCAATCGCGCGGCGATCGCATCGGCGCTGCAGCAGACCTTCCGCCACTACGACCCGCAGGGCGACGACGTCGCCAGCCACGACGCGGTGCTGGTCGGCCACAGCATGGGCGGGGTGATCGGGCGGCTGCTGCTCAGCGACAGCGGCGGCCACGTCGCCGACGCGATGCTCGAAGGCTTGGACCCGGCGCTGATCGCGCGCGTGCGCAAGGACCCGTTGCTGCGCCAGTTGACCGTGTTCCAGCCGATGCCGCAGTTCGGCCGCGCGGTGTTCATGGCCTCGCCGCAGCGCGGCGCGGTGGTCACCGACGGCTGGCCGCTGCGGATGGTGCGCAAGCTGATCCGGTTGCCGCTGGACGTGCTGCGCGAAACCGCCGAACTGATCCAGCGCTACGACGTCAGCGAATCCGACCTGGAGCGCATCGGCCTGCGCAAGGGCAAGCCGCCGACCGGGCCCGACGATCTCAGCCCGAACTCGCGCTTCATGCACGCGACCCGCGACCTGTCCATCGAACCGGGCCTGCCGTACCACGTCATCGTCGCCCAGCGCGACCCGAAACTGCCGCTGGCGCAGTCCGACGACGGCGTGGTGCCGTACCCCAGCGCGCACATGGACGGCGCGGTGTCGGAGAAGGCGATCGCGTCCGGCCACAGCGTGCAGGAGACGCCGCAGGCGATCGCCGAACTGCGGCGGATCCTGCACGAGGACGTCGCCACCTTCGAGAGCCGCGGCAAGCGTTGAGCGCCGCCGCCGCGGCGGCACCGCTCAGCGGTGCGCGGGCTGCGGCTGCGATGGGGTCTGGGTTTCGCTCTGCACCGGCGCGGGCGTCGGCGTTTCGCGCGGCAGCGCCGACGCCTGCCGGCTCGATTCCTCCACCGGCGTGCGCAGCGCGTCCTGCATCGCGACGCCGGCGCGGCGGTGGGCGGCGCTGCCGCCGGCATGGGCGTCGCTCTTGAGTTCGAAATGCCGCAGCTCGCGGCTGTCGGCCGCCGCGTTCAATTGCCGGGTCAGCGCCGGCGAACGGACGATCGCCGCCTCCAGGTTGCGCGCGGCTTCCGCGGTGACGCCCGGTTGGCGCGCGAACTCGTCCAGGCGTGCGCGCAACCCCGTTCCGATGGGTTCGGCGCTCATGCTGCCTCCTTGCGTCGCTGGCGTTATTCGACCGTGATCAGGCTGACGCACTCGTGCTCGTAGGCGTCGTCGGATTCGGCGCGGGTGTAAATGCGGATCCACAACTGCGGACGCTGGAAGCTCCAGCCCAGCGGCCGGTCGTGCTCGGCCGTCATCGGGCTGCGCTGGTAGCCCAAGCCTTCCAAGGTCTTCGCGTAGCGCTCGAAATCGGGAGTGCAGATCGCGCTGGCGTCGGCGTCCTCGCGCTTGCGCCGGTATTCGAAGCGCAATTGCGGGCGCTGCGAGCCGGCCGGCACCAGCAGTTCGAGCGAGTAACCCCAATCCGGCCCGAGCGAAGCGCCGGTGCGGGCGCTGTTTTCGGAGCGTCGCAGGCTCCAGCCGGTGTCGCGCTCGATCCGTTCCGCGCTGAGCTGCTCGCGCGCGCCCAGGTCGGCGAGCAGTTTCAACACGGTTTCGCCGACGGCTTCGGCGTCGGCCTTGTGGCCGGGAGATTCGTCGGAAGGATTCATCCTGGACTCCTTGACGGACACCTTGGCCGGACCGGCCGCGGCGCAGGCGCTCAACAACACGATGCTCAATGCGCAGGCCAGCGCCGGGGCGGTTCGGCCGGAAGCGGTACAGGCTGGGCGAAGGCGGAAAGGCATCCGGGGCGTCCTGCGTGCGTCGGCTCGGTATGGATCAAACCGCGGGCGCGGGCAAGCGGCGGCGCGAATCGCTGGATAAATCGTGGATTTTTCGCCCCGATCGGGCCCCGCGCCGGCCAGGCTCCGCGCGCGGCGGAGCCTGGCCGCACACCGCGGTCAATGGTGCGCGTTGGCCGGAATCCCGCCGCCCTTGCCGTCGGGCACCAGCATGCGCACGTTCTGCATCATGCCGCGGTCCTCGTGGTCGAGTATGTGGCAGTGCAGGACGTATTCGCCGATGTAGCGCTCGTAGCGGGTGCGGATCACCACGTTGTAGCCCTGCTTGACGAACAAGGTGTCCTTCCAGGTGCCGCGCAGGTTGGCGTACTGCGGGTCGGAGGCCTCGCCGCTCTGGCTGACGTCGTTGCCCTTGGGGTCGTAGATCGCCACCACCTGGAACGGATTGACGTGGATGTGGAAGGGATGGCCGCCGCGCTTGGAGGTCAGCGTCCATTCCTCGGTGCGGCCGAGCACCAGGTCGCGCGCCTGGGTCGGCGCGTAGGAGTTGCCGTCGACCTGGTACTGGTCGTCGTCGGTGATGTTGAAGAACAGCGATTGCTGGCCGTTCACTTCGTCCTTGGGGATGTCGCGATGCGGCACGAACGCGCTCAGGCGCAGGCCGTTGTCCAGATCGGCGAGCACCCGTTGCTGCACGTCGGCGGGCATGTTGCGCTGGGCCGAGGCGCCGAGCTGGCGCGCGATCAGGGCGCGCGTGCCGATCTGCTCGGCGAAGCCGCTGACTTCGGCGATGCCGAGCAACTGGCGGTCCTCGGCGGCCTGGGTGACGCTGGCGCTGGCCGGCGCGGCCGCGTCGATCACGCAGTAGCGGCCGGGCCGGGGGAACGCCACCAGCACGTCGCTGCGGTAGCCCGGCTGCAGCACGTTCTCGCGCTTCTCGATGATCTGCCCGTGGGTGAGGCCGTCGGCGGCGACTTCGAACTGGCTCAGCACCTCGCCGGTGCAGTTCTTGCCGACCCAGGTCTCCAGCGCGTCGCCGGCCAGCCCCACCGGCGAGGACGCGCGGCTGCGCAGTTCGCGCAGTTGCAGGTTGACGGTGTCGCGCACGCCGGCGTGCAGCAGCCGCCAGCGCTCCAGCCGCCCGGCCTGAAGGCCGGAGAAGGTCGGCAGGACCACGCCGTTGACGCTGGTGTAGCGCCCGGACTTCTGCCAGGTGCCGAAGCCGAACTGGTCTTCGTAGTTGTCGATCCGGCCGACGTCGCCCGGATCGCAGATCCAGCGGCCGTCGGCGGCGGTCTTGATCTTGCCCTCGCCGTTGCGGCAGGCGTAGGCGACCTGCTGGAACATCAGCAGGCGCTCGGGCATCGGCTGCTCCGCCGAGGCGTCGCGCAGCAGGGTGTCGAGATCGCCGTTGCGGGTCGGCGAGGGCAGGCGCTGGCCGCGCACCAGCAGCGCGCCGGCCATGCCGCTGGAGACCTGCAGCGCGGTCGAGCCGTGCAGGTGCGGGTGGTACCAGAACGTCCCGGCGGGATGGTCGGCCGGCAGGTTGTACTCGTACTCGAACGCCACGCCCGGGCGCAGGGTCAGCAGCACGTTGTCGCTGTTGCCGGTCGGGCTCACCCACAGGCCGTGCGAATGCAGGTTGGTGGAGTTGAAGCAGTGCGGCGTGTTGAGGCTGGGCTGGGCGCAGTCGGGTTCGGGCTTGAGGTCGTTCTTGAGCGCGATGCGCACGGTTTCGCCCGGCGCGGTGACCACGGTCGGCGCGACGAAGGGAATCGCCGGGTCGGTGCCGGGGCTCTTGTAGGAACGCAGTTCGACGGTGTCGTAGCGCGAGGTGCCCGGGTTCCAGATCTGCGAGGTGGTCGTGTCGACGACCAGTTCGAGCCGCGCCTCGCGCGTGTCCAGCGGCCGCGCGCCCTCGGCGGTGAGCAGCTTCTGCGCGGTTTGCGGCGCGTCGGTGGAGCGCTGCATGAGCGCCAGCACCGGCGGCGCGGCGGCGCGCTCGGCGCCGGCGTCCTGGGCCAGCGCCGCGCCGGGCGCGGCCAGGGCCAGGCACAGCGCCAGCGCGTTGCGCGGGCGCGCGATGGCGGGCGCGGATTTGGGAGCGGAAATGTCCATGCGGAACCCCTGTGGCATGAAGCGTGCCGTCGCGGCACGGTGGTGCCGGCGCGCGCGGCGCGAACGGGCGCGCCGCGCCGCGGCGGCGGCTCGGTGAATCGGATTGCGTGTCGTCCCCTGCGGCGCCGCGCGCCGCGGCGATCGCGGCGCGTGCGCAGCGCGGACCCTCGCGCGCGGGCGAGGGCCGCCCGATGCCGCGCGCCGCGCGCGATTCGCCGACCCAGCGCGAATCCGTTCGCGATGCGCGCGCTGCCGCGGCATCGAGTGCGGGCCGTCGCGTCGCGGCGGCCGTTCGCGCTCGCTTGATGAACGGTGAAAGCCGGTGCGGCAGGACAGCGCGATGGGCCGCTGCGCAGTCGGGTGCGAGGTCCGGGGTGGGCGTCGTTCGCGGCATGCGGCGGCATCGCGCGCGGGAGGAGGCGAGCGCTGTCGCCGATCGCGACGACAACGCGCGGCGCAGCGTTGCGCCGTGCGACCGACGCGCGCTGCGGTGCGCGAGCTAACGCGGCCATGCGTGTTCGCCGCTTGCGCTTTCGCTGCGAGGCCACGGGGCGTTCGCGACGCGCGCGGTCGTGGCGGGATGCTGCGCCGACGCGCGGCATTCCAATCCGGCATCCCGATGCAGAGGATCGCTGGCGCGAGCGCATCGGTCGGCTCGAACGCCCGCTCGCCGCGGGCGCGACCTACCCGAGCAAGCCGCGCCGGACAAGCCGAGCCGGGCAGGCACCGAGCGACACCCGAGCCGCGCGGCTGCGGCCTGGGGCACGAATCGCCTGCGACGAGCGCCACGGGCGGAATGCGGTTTAGCGCAAATCGCGCGGCCACTCCCTATTCAGGTTTCGGCGAACAGCGCGCGGCGGTTCGCCCGAGGTCTGATCGGGGTTTCACCTGTCATCGGTAACAAACCTTGCGCCGCAAGGTTTTCGCGTTGGCGGGCGGTTTTGCGCGAGAGCGTTTCAAATGAACCGGCAAGTTCTGTTTTGCAGTGCAGCGTGCAAAGCCCCTAACGGTTCCTTCACGATCAGCCCGCATCCCGACGTGGGGGAGGGAGCAAGCCCGCAACCGGTTCATCCGGAAGCGGGCTTTTTTATTGCCCGGCTTTTTTATCCGCAGCTTCGCGCGATCGGGCGCGCAGCGTCCACACGGGCGGGCCGGCGCGGTCGCCTCGCGTGCGCGCCGGACGAACGCGCGGCGGCTTCGGCGCACGCCCTGCGAAGAGGCTTCGATCCAAGGCCACCCGCGGCGCCATGCGATCATCCGGCGCATGCATGCTTCCGTCCCCGCCGCTCCCGTCGCCGACTTCTCCGCCCTGACCGAACGCGCGCTCGCGCGCCTGCGCAACGCCTCCGACGATGCGCGCGCCGCGCTCGAAGACCCGGCCTTGGCCGCGCGCGTGGCGCGCGTGGCGGTGGTCAGCGACTTCGCCATCGACACGCTCGCGCGCCAGCCCGCGCTGCTGCTCGCGCTGGCCGCCGACGACGGCGCCGCGCCGCTGCCGCCGCAGCTGGACGCCGAAGGTCGCGCCGATTGGGCCACGCGCCTGCGCCGCTACCGCGCCGCCGGTTCGACCCGGCTGATCTGGCGCGACGCGCTCGGCCTGGACGCGGTCGGCGACACCTTGCGCGGCAGCACCGAACTGGCCGAAACCTGCCTGCGCCTGGCCCACGACGCGCTCGAAGACGAGTTCGAGCGCCGCTACGGCGCGCTGCGCACGCCCGCCGGCGAACGCGTGCGGCTGGTGGTGTTCGGCCTGGGCAAGCTCGGCGGCGGCGAGCTCAATTTCAGTTCCGACGTCGATCTGGTCTACGCCTACGAGCACGATGGCAGCACCGAATTCGACGGCCGCGACCCGGCGCGCGCGCTCGACGCGGAGAGCTACTTCGCCAAGCTAGGCCAGCAGTTGGCGCGGCTGCTCGACGAACTCACCGCCGAAGGCTTCAGCCATCGCGTCGACCTGCGCCTGCGCCCGTACGGCAACGCCGGCCGGGTGGCGTGGTCGTTCGCGGCGATGGAGCAGTATTTCCAGCGCGAAGGCCGCGACTGGGAACGTTACGCCTGGCAGAAGGCGCGGCCGGTGGCCGGCGATCTCGACGCCGGCGAACGCTTCGTCGATGCGCTGCGGCCGTTCGTGTATCGGCGCTATCTCGATTTCGGCGCGCTCGACGGCCTGCGCGCGATGAAAGCGGCGATCAGCGCCGAGGTCGCGCGCAAAGAGCTGGCCGACGACATCAAGCGCGGGCCCGGCGGCATCCGCGAGATCGAGTTCCTGGTCCAGGCGCTGCAGCTGATCCGCGGCGGCCGCGAGGCCGAACTGCGCGGCCGCCGCCTGTTGCCGGCGCTGGACGCGCTGGTCGCGCAGCGCCAGATCGGCGAGGACGCCGGCGACGCGCTGGCCGACGATTACCGTTTCCTGCGCCGGCTGGAGAACCGCCTGCAGATGCTGCGCGACGCGCAGACTCATGCGTTGCCCGGCGGCGAGGCCGAGCGCGCGCGCATCGCCGCCGGCCTGGACTACGCCGACTGGGACGCGCTGCGCGCCGAGCTGGAGCGCCGCCGCGAACGCATCACCGCCGAATTCGACGCGCTGCTGGCGCCGCGCCGCCGCCGCGCCGCGCCCGACGCGCTGACCGCGTACTGGCGCGCGCTGCCGGAGGCCGGCGAGGCGCAGGCGCTGTTGGACGCGGGCTTCGACGCCGCCGGCGATGCCGACGCGGCGCTGCGCGATTTCGCCCGCAGCCCCGGCGTGCGCGGCCTGTCCGACGCGGCGCGCGCGCGCCTGGACCGGGTGCTGCCGGCGCTGCTCCAGGCCGCGGCGGCGTCGAGCCAGCCGATGCTCGCGCTCAAGCGCCTGCTCGCGTTGCTGCACAACGTGCTGCGCCGCAGCGCCTATCTGGCCTTGCTCGACGAACAGCCGGCGGCGCTGTCGCGATTGGTCGAAGTGGTCTCGCGCAGCGCGTTGCTGGCCGAGCGGCTGGCCTCGCATCCGTTGTTGCTGGACGAACTGCTCGATGCGCGCGTCGCCGGGCCGTTGCCGGACCGCGAGGAACTGCTCGCCGCCTGCGCCGGCTTCGATGCCAGCGGCGATGTCGAGGAAGCCTTGCAGGCGATCAACGAAACCCGCCAGGCGTTGAGCTTCCGCATCGCCATGGCCCTGCGCGACGGCCGCCAGTCGGCCGAGGACAGCGCGCGGCAACTGGCGTGGCTGGCCGACGCGGTGGTGGCGCAGGTGCTGGCGATGGCGCAGGCCGAAGTCGCCGCCGCGCACGGCCGGGTGCCCGGCGCGCGCTTCGCCGTGCTCGGTTACGGCAGCCTCGGCGGCGAGGAACTGGGCTTCGGTTCGGACCTGGATCTGGTGTTTTTGTACGAGGCGCCCGCGGTCGAGGGCGGCGCCGCGTCCGACGGTGCGCGCGCGCTCGACGCGCCGCGCTGGTTCGCGCGGCTGGCGCAGAAGATCGTCGCCCTGCTCGGCGCGGTGACCGCGGCCGGGCGTCTGTTCGACGTCGACGTGCGGCTGCGCCCGGACGGCGCCAAGGGCCTGCTGGTGTCGTCGCTGGCGAGCTTCAGCGAGTACCAGGACGAGCGCGCCTGGACCTGGGAACACCAGGCGCTGGTGCGCGCGCGCTTCATCGCCGGCGATGCCGGCCTGGGCGAGCGTTTCGAGCAAGTCCGCGCGCGCACCCTGACCCGCGCGCGCGACGGCGGCAAGCTGCGCGGCGACGTCGCCGCGATGCGCGCGCGCATGCGCGCCGAACTCGACCGCAGCGACGCGGCGTTCTTCGACCTTAAGCAGGGCGAGGGCGGGCTGGTCGACCTGGAATTCCTGTTGCAATACCTGGTGCTGCGCGACAGCGCGCGCGCGCCGGCGCTGCTGGCGCCGCGCGATACGCCGGGCTTGATCGAGGCGGCCGAACGCGCCGGTGCGCTGGAGGCGGACACCGCGGCGGGTTTGCGCGGCGCGCATCTGGCGCTGCTGGCGGCGGGGCTGGAATGCACTTTGGACCGGCGCCCGCGGCGGGTGGCGGAGACGGCCGGGATCGCGCAGGCGCGCGCGGCGATCGGCGCGGCGATGGTGCGGTTCGGGTTGCGCGAGGGGTGATCGGGCGGGCCGGGCGCGGCGATCGGAGCGGAACGCATCGGGACTGAAGTCCCTCCCACAGGAGCCGTCGCCGCCCTGCGCCGGCTCTTGTGGAACGGACTTCGGCTCTTGTGGGAGGGACTTCAGTCCCGACGCTCTTGTCTCAGGCCGCCGCGCCGCTCGCGATCACACGCCCAGCCGCGCCGTCACCATCGCCGCCACCCGCGCCGTCTCGCGCAGCGGCTCCACCGGAAACGGCCGCAAGTGCGGATCGAACGCATGCGCGCGGCGCAGGCCGATCAGGCTGTCGACGAAGCGCCGCGGCCGGCCTTCGACCCGGTCGATGCCGAACACGAACAACGGCGCGCGCGTGGCCGCGGCCTCGGACAGCATGTTGACCGAGTCGGCGGTGCAGACGATGCGGTCGGCCCAGCCGAGCAGGCCGGGGTAGGGGTTGGCGCCTTCGCCGGGTTCGTACCACGACACCTGCGGCAGCGACGCCAGCCGTTCGCGCAGGCGCGCGCGGATCTCCGCCGGGGTACGCCGCGAGGTCGTCGCCAGCAGGCTGCCGCCCTCGCGTTCGAGCTGGGCCTGCAGGCGCGAGGCCAGCGCGTCGAAGGCGGCGCGGTCGAAACGGGCGTGGGCGCTGGAGCCGCCCAGCAGCAGCGCGGTGCGCGGGCCGGGCAGTCGGCCGAAGGCGGGGAAGGTCTTGCGCGCGCCGGCCAGCCACAGGTCGTCGACCGGGTTGAGGCTGCCGAGCAGGGTGATCACGTTGGGGCCGCGCAGGCCGTCGTGCTCGGGCGCGATCACCAGGTCCCAGTGACCGGGCGGGATGCGCGGGTCGAGGATCTGCACCGCGCGCGCGCCGGTGTCGCGCATCAGCCGGGTCGCCAGCGCGGCCTGGCGGCCGCAGCCGATGACGAGTTCCGGGCGCTCGCCCCGCAAGGCCTGGGCGAAGTCCTCGCCGAAGGCGCGATCGGCGCCCGGCAGCCGTCGCGGCGAGGCCCAGCGCCACGGCGCCCGCGGTTGCAGCACCCAGGGCCGGGCCGGGCGCCCCAGGGCCAGGGCCAGGGCGGAGGCCTGGCGTTGGTTGCCGGCGAGGCCGTCGGTCAACAGCCAGGTTGCAGTAGTGGCGTCATTCTTCGCCGAAATGCCGTTTCGTTGCACAGATGCGGGTAATCCGTTCCGGGAGTGTCGATTTAGCGGCCGGGTCGAGACTCTACACTTCCGTCTCCCGATCACTTGCCCCAGCTTGGCAGCCCCATGGAGAAGACGATGTCCAAGGCCCTTCCCGACGACGCCCTCGATCAGCTGTTCCGCAGCGCCCGCACCCACAACGTGCTCGGCGGCGAGATCAGCGACGAGACGCTGCGCCAGCTCTACGACCTGACCAAGTGGGGCCCGACCAGCGCCAACGGCTCGCCGGCGCGGTTCGTGTTCGTGAAGTCCCCGCAGGCCAAGGAAAAGCTGCGCCCGGCCCTGTCGGAAGGCAACCTGGCCAAGACCATGGCCGCGCCGGTCACCGTGATCGTCGCCCACGATCTGGAGTTCTACGAAAAGCTGCCGTACCTGTTCCCGCACGACGACGCGCGCAGCTGGTTCGCCGGCAACGACGCGGCGATCAACGTCACCGCGTTCCGCAACGGCAGCCTGCAGGGCGCCTACCTGATCCTGGCCGCGCGCTCGCTGGGCCTGGACACCGGCGCGATGTCGGGCTTCGACAACGCCAAGGTCGACGAGGCCTTCTTCGCCGGTACCAAGATCAAGTCCAACTTCCTGATCAACCTGGGCCACGGCGACCACGACAAGCTGTTCCCGCGCTCGCCGCGGCTGCCGTTCGACGAGGCCGCGCGCATCGAGTGATGCGTGCGCGCCGGCACGGTTCCGCGCCGCCGCCGCCCTGGCGCGGCGCGGGCCGGGCGATAGTGGTTCCCCCGCAACACCGCGACACCTACAACGACCAGCGTCCACCCGACGACATTCCGAGGAGTTCTCCAATGAAGCGCATCCTGCTCGCCGCCGCCCTGGGCCTGGCTTTCGCCGGCGCCGCCACCGCCGCCCCGGTGACCTACAAGATCGACCCCAACCACACCGACGTGATCGCCAGCTGGAGCCACTTCGGCTTCTCCAACCCGATCGCCCACTTCGGCAAGGTCGACGGCACCATCACCTACGACCAGGCCAAGCCCGCGGCGTCCTCGGTGCAGGTGACCATCCCGCTCGACGGCCTGGCCTCGCACGTCGGCGATTTCGACGAACACCTCAAGAGCGCCGATTTCTTCGACGCCGCCAAGTACCCGAACATCACCTTCAAGAGCACCAAGGTCGAAGCCGCCGGCGCCAACAAGCTCAAGGTCACCGGCGACCTGACCGTGCACGGCGTGACCAAGCCGGCGGTGCTGGACGTGAACATCAACAAGATCGGCGAGCAGCCGATGGCCAAGCGCGCCGCGGCCGGCTTCGACGCCACCACCACGCTCAAGCGCAGCGAGTTCGGCATCGGCAAGTACGTGCCCAACGTCAGCGACGAGGTCAAGATCCGCATCACCACCGAAGCGATCGTGCCGAAGAAGTAAGCGGCTCCGCTTGCGAACGGCGTCGCCCGCGGGCGGCGCCGTTCGCGTTTTAGCGGCCCGAAGCACGCCGCGTTGCGCGCTAAAATGCCGCGATGATCATCCAACGCCTTTCCCGCGAGCGCGGCCGCGTCCCGGCCGACGGCAGCGACAGCCTGCACACGTTCTCCTCGGGCGGTTACTACGACCCGGCGTGGATGGGGTTCGGCGCGTTGCGCGTGTTGCGCGAAGTCCGCGCCGAGCCCGGCGCCGGCCTGGCCGTGCATCGCCACGCCAACATGGACGTCTTCAGCTACGTGCTGGAAGGCGCGATGGGCTTCGAAGGCGCGGCCGGTTCTGAGTTCGGCGAGGCCGCCGAGGGCGACATCGTCACGGGCGCGGTGCGCGCCGGCGAGCTGCAGTGGCTCGGCGCCGGCCACGGCATGCGCCATCGCGCGTTCAACGCCGCGGCCGACGCGCCGCTGCGGTTCCTGCAGATCTGGATCCAGCCCGACCGGCTCAACGCCCGGCCCGCGTACGCGCTGTCGGCGGCGCCGGCCGCGGACGCGGGCGGCTGGGTCCTGCGCGCGTCGCGCGACGGCGGCGAAGGCGGAGTGCCGGTGCGGCAGGACCTGCGGCTGTTCACCGCCGCGCTCGCGGCCGGCGCGGACCTGCGCCGCGCGCTCGACGCCGGCCGCGCGTACTGGCTGCAGATCGTGGCCGGCGAGGTCCGCGCCGACGGCCGCGCGCTGGCCGCCGGCGATGCGCTCGGCCTGGTCGCCGAAACCGGCGAACTGGCGCTGACCGCCGGCGAGCGCGGCGCGCAGGCGCTGCTGCTGGAGCTGCCGCCGCCGGGCTGATCGCGGGCCTTGCCGGCGTTGCCGTCGCAGTGTCCGGCGCGTAACGGCCCGGGACGACCCAATACGGCCTGACACGGCGCCTCGCTGCGGCAAACCTCCGGCCCGGCGCGGCCCAACGCGTCCGCAGCGCTTGTCCGCGTCTGGCGCCAACCCCGCGTCGCCGCGGCCTCGCCGCCGCTGGCGCGGCCGCGTACACGCGCCGCCGCGCCCACGCTGCTAAAATGCCTGCCCGCGTCGCCACCCGTCGTGCCCCATGACCACCGCAGCCAACGCCCACCCCACCCAGGCCAACGCCGATCAGCGCTACACCGTGACCCGCGCCGACCTGCCGCTGAGCTGCCCGCTGCCGTCGATGGCGCTGTGGAACTCGCATCCGCGCGTGTACCTGCCGATCGAGGCCGAGCGCGAGTGCCAGTGCCCGTACTGCGGCGCGCACTACACCCTGGTCGACTGACCTCGCCGCCATGACTTCGCCGCAGCCGACTCCCATGCGCCGGCTGACGGCGATGCAGTTGCTGCCGGCGCTGGAATCCGGCGGCGTCGAACGTTCCACCCTGGAAATCGCCGACGCGCTGGTGCGCGCCGGCCATCGCGCGATCGTGGTCTCCGCCGGCGGCCGGCTGGTGCCGCGGCTGCTGCAACTCGGCGCCGAGCACATCGAGCTGCCGATCGGGCGCAAGTCGCCGTCGACCTTGCTGCATGCCTTCAAGCTGCGCCGGCTGATGACCGAACTGGGCGTGGACCTGCTGCACCTGCGCTCGCGACTGCCGGCCTGGGTCGGTCTGCTGGCCTGGCGCGGCCTGCCCGACGGCGCGCGGCCGGCGCTGGTGACCACGGTGCACGGGCTCAACTCGCCGTCGCGCTACAGCCAGGTGATGACCCGCGGCGAACGCGTGATCTGCGTGTCCGACACCGTCCGCGACTACGTGCTCCAACACTATCCCGACACCGATCCGGCCACGCTGCGGGTGGTGCCGCGCGGGATCGACCCGGCCGCGTTCCCGCGCGCGCCGTGGCCCGACCGCGACGCGCGCGCCTGGGCCGCGGCGCAGCATCCGCAGCTCGCCGGCGACGGCCCGCTGCTGTTGCTGCCCGGCCGCGGCACGCGCTTGAAAGGCCATGCCGACGGCCTGCAACTGTTGGCCGACGTGCGCGCCGACGGCATCGATGCGCGGCTGTGGCTGCCGGGCGCGCGCGAGCCCGGGCGCGAGGACTACATCGAGGAAATGCAGCGGTTCGCGCAAGGCCTGGGCATCGCCGACGCGGTCGCCTTCACCGCGCCGACCGACGCGATCGCGCGCGCCTACGCCGCCAGCGACCTGGTGCTGCAACTCTCGCGCAAGCCCGAGGCGTTCGGCCGCACCGTGGTCGAGGCGCTGGCCTGCGGCCGGCCGGTGCTGGGCTGGAACCACGGCGGCGTCGGCGAACTGCTGGCGCGCCTGCAGCCGCGCGGCGCGGTCGCGGCGTTCGATCCGCTCGCGCTCAAGCGCGGCGCTTGCGAATTGCTAACGCATGCGCCCGCGCCAGTGGATACGATGGCGTTTTCCCTGCGCGCCATGCAGGAGGCCACGCTTGCCGTCTATGCCGAACTCGTCGATGCCTGAGCCGGCCGCGCCGTCGCCGGGCGCGTCCGCGTCGTTCGCCGCGGACGCGGTCGGCGCGATGCGCGCGCCGCCGCCGCAGGAGATCGTCGGCTGGCGCTGGGCGCCGGCCTGGGTGCTGGCCTATGTCGCCTTGCTGTTCGCGCCGGGCTTCGCCGAGACGGTGTTGAGCCTGGGCGCGCTGACCATGCTGGTGAAGCTGACGCTGGGCCGCATGCGCACCGGCCCGCGCCTGCTCAGCGACGCCGCCTGGGCGCTGACCAGCGCCCTGTTCGCGGCGTACTGGCTGCCCGAACTGGTGTCGGCGATCGACGCGGTCGACCCGGCGCGCGCGCTGCGCGAGGCCGCGGTGGACCTGCGCTATCTGCCGTTCCTGTGGCTGGTCGCCGCGGCGGTGGCGTCGCGGCGCGGGCGCAACATCACCTTCGGCGGATTGGCCGCGATCCTCGCGCTGTGGATCGCCGACGCGCTGTTGCAGGCGCTGTCCGGCGGGATCGAGAGTCCGTTGTTCCGCGCCATCGACGCGGCCAAGCAGGCGATCAGCGGGCACGGCATGTGCACCGCGAGCGAACTGGCCGTGGTCGATCGCCTCGGCGGCGTGCTCGGCCCGTGCAACCTCAAGCTCGGCCAGGTCATCGCCAGCTTCTCGCCGTTCCTTCTCTATGCCGTCGGCCGCCGCTTCGGCCTCGCCGGTTGGCTGACCGCGACCGCGCTGACCGGCATCGTGGTGGTGCTGGCCGGCTCGCGCGCCTCGTGGATCACCTTCGCCCTGGTGCTGCTGCTCAGCGGCTGGCGCCTGCTGGGCTGGAAGAAGCTGTTGGCGTTGTTCGCCTGCGGCCTGCTCGCGCTGGTGGTGCTGGACCGCAGCTCCAGCCAGGTGCACGAACGGCTGGTGCGCACCGCGCACATCGTCAGCGCCGACGTGGCCGGCCTCGACGACGCGCTGTCGGGGCGCGCGCGGATCTGGCGCGCGGCCGGCTGCATGATCGCCGCGCATCCGCTCAACGGCGTCGGCGCGCGCGGTTTCCGCGAAGCCTTCCCGGGCTGCGACCCGATGCCCGGCGTGACCACGTCCTGGGGCGACGGCCCGGCCCTGCATGCGCACCAGCTGCTGCTGGAAGTGCTCAGCGAAACCGGCGGGTTCGGCCTGCTGCTGTGGCTGGCCGGCGCCGCGTTGGCCTGGCGCGCCTGGGCCTTCGCCGACGCGCAGGCGCGCGAACGCGCGCGCCCGGCGATGGTGGCGCTGGCGGTGACGGTGTTCCCGCTCAACACCCACCTGGCGTTCTATTCGACCTTCTGGGGCGGGCTGACGCTGCTGCTGGCGGCGTTGTATGCGGGCAGCCTGCTGGCCCAGCCCAGGAGCGAGGGGTGAGCGCGGAGGAGTGAGGAGTGAGCGAGAGCCGCTTGCGTCGCCGCTCTCGCTCACTCCTCACTCCTCCACGCTCACTCCTCAGGTTTCTTATACGGCGAAACCATCCCCGCCGGCCGGCGCTTGAAGCGCCGGTGGATCCACAGGTACTGGCTCGGCGCTTGCCGCACCATCGCTTCGATCTGGGCGTTGACCCGCGCGCTGTCGGCGGTGGCGTCGCTGGACGGGAAGTCCGACAGCGGCGCGCCGACGCGCAGGATGTAGTCGGCGCCTTCGCGGCGATGGAAGAACGGCACCACCGCGCAGCCGGCCAGGCGCGCGAACTGGTGGGTGGCGGTGATCGTCGCCGCCGGCACGCCGAAGAACGGCGCGAACACGGTGTCCTTGCCGCGCATGTCCTGGTCCGGCGCGTACCACAGGAAGCCGCCCTGCTTGAGGTGGCGCATCGCCGGGCGGATCTCTTCGTTGGTGAACATTGCCGCGGCGTAGCGCAGGCGGCCGCGCTTGACCGCCCATTCCATCACCGGATTGCGGTGCTTGCGGTACATGCCGGCCAGCGGCAGGCGGTCGCACATCAGCCGGCCGCACATCTCCAGGGTCATGAAGTGGCCGGACACCATCAGCACTCCGCGGCCGGCGGCACGGACCTCGTCGAGCAGCTCCAGGCCTTCGATCCGCACCGTGCGCCGCATCGGTTCAACCCCGCCCCACCAGGCGCGGGCGAATTCGAAGAAGCCGATGCCGAGGTCGCGGAAACTCTCGCGCAGCAGGACCTCGCGCTCGGCCTCGCTCTTCTCGGGGAAGCACAGTTTCAGGTTGATCTGCGCCGCGCGCCGGCGGGTGCCGGCCGCGCGCAGCGCGAACGCGCCGATCAGCGCGCCGAGCCGGCGCTGCAGGCCCCACGGCAGGCGCGCGCCGGCGCACATCGCGGCCAGCGCCAGCCACATCGGCCACAGCCGCGGCGAGAGCAGGGAAGGACGGGGGGGCAGGGCGGGTTCGGCCATGGCGATAGTTTATTCGCTGCGGGCGGCGATGCCGTGAGCGCAACGCATCGCCCGGCGCCGAGGCGTGGCCCGTGGCGCGGCGGGCGATGAAGGGGCGACGTGGGATCGGGCGACGCGGGTTTGGGCGAAATCGTGGCGTGGGTACCGCGACCATGGCCTGGCGTCGCCGTATCGCCACGCCGCCCGCTCCCACGTCCATGTCCATGTCCATACCTGCACCGTGCCGTCGGGCCGTTCCGACCCCGTCGTTCCGGCGAAAGCCGGAATCCATTTTGACGTTGCCGTTGATGCAGCGCCTGAGCCGCAGCTCACCGCGAACGCAAAACAGCGGCGGACTCGCGACGGGAATCGCGAACCGCCGCTCTTGTGGGAGGACCTTCAGGCCCGACGCTTTTGTGTCCGAAGCGACGCGGCGATCCGAGCGGAGATCATCGGGGCTGAAGCCCCTCCCACAAAAGCGGCCAGGTCGCGGTTTTCGCCGGAGCGACGAAGCCCGAACGACGGAGCCCGAACAGCGCCGACGGCAGACGGCCGCAAACGCCGGATCTGCTTCATGAACACCGCCTCCACCCCGAACCGCCGCCGCAGCCTTTATCCTTGGCGCCATGCGGAAGGATTTGATCGAGCGCCTGTTGCGCGGCCTGTATTCGGTCGCCCTGTACCTGTTGGCTCCGGTCACGGTCTATCACCTGATCTGGCGCGGTTTTCGCCAGCCGGCGTATTTCCGCGGCTGGCTGGAGCGCTACGCGGTCTACCGCGGGCCGGCCCAGACCCGCACCCTGTGGCTGCATGCGGTTTCGGTCGGCGAGGTCAACGCCGCGATCCCGCTGGTCAACGCGCTGCGCCGCGGCCGCCCGGACCTGCGCCTGCTGGTGACCACGATCACGCCGACCGGCGCCGACCGCGCGCGCGCGGCCTGGAGCGATTCGGTCGAGCACGTCTACCTGCCCTACGACCTGCCCGGCGCGGTCGGCCGTTTCCTCAAGCATCACCAGCCGTGCGCGGCGCTGATCATGGAAACCGAGCTGTGGCCGAACCTGCTGTTCGGCTGCCGCGACCGCGGCATTCCCGCCTACATCCTCAACGCGCGCCTATCGGAGCGTTCGCTGCGCGGCTATCGGGTGCTGGCGCCGCTGGTCAGCCGCGCGTTGCGCACGGTGCGCACGGTCGCGGCGCAATCGCACGCCGACGGCCAGCGCTTCGTCGAACTCGGCGCCGATCCGCGCCAGGTGGTGGAGACCGGCAACCTCAAGTTCGACGTCAGCGTGCCCGATGCGCTGGAAGACTTCGCCCAGGAATGCCATCGCCACACCGGCGAGCGCCCGGTGTGGATCGCCGCCAGCACCCACGAAGACGAAGAGGCGGTGACGGTGGCGATGCACCGGCACCTGCGCGAGCGTTTCCCCGGGCTGCTGCTGCTGTGGGCGCCGCGCCATCCCGAGCGTTTCCGCGTGGTGGCCGAGAACGCGCGCAGCGCCGGCTGGCAGGTGTCCACGCGCTCGCGCGCGCGCTGGCCGCAGCCGGGCGACGACGTGTTCGTGATCGACACCCTCGGCGAACTGATGAGCTTCTACGCCTGCGCCGATGTGGCCTTCGTCGGCGGCAGCCTGCAGCCGATCGGCGGCCACAACCTGCTCGAACCGGCCGCGACCGGCACCGCCATCGTCACCGGCCCGCACTTGCACAACTTCGTCGAGATCGCCCAGCGCCTGGACGACGCCGGCGCGCTGCGCATCGGCCAGGACGCCGAGCAGGTCGAAGCGGCGGTTGAGCGCCTGCTGGCCGATCCGGCCGAGCGCGCGCAGATGGTCGCCGCCGGCCGCGCGCTGGTGGAAACCGGCCGCGGCGCGCTGGCGCGGACGATGGCGCTGCTGCAGCCGGCGTTGCCGCCGCGGCAGTGAGGCCGTGGCGGTGAAGCTGCGTTGCTGAAGCCGCGTTGCTGAAGTCGCGCGGCTGACGGCGGGCGATAGACGACGGGCCATAGACGATCAGCGACAGACGGCGCGCGGTGGATGGCGATCGATCGACGCCGCGCCATCGCCATTGCGCGATCGATGGCGAACGACCGATGCGCGGGCGACGCCGCAAGCTCGGATAGACCGGGCAGTCGGCGTGGCGGCTGCCGATGCACCGTGTCGCTGCGTACGCCGGTGGCCGTACGTGCCGTGTTGCGGCGGACGAACTTCGCGACGCTCGAGGCGTCTGCAGACTGCAGTCTGTTGTCGCCGGCGACCGCGCCGCGCCCGACCGGCGATGGCTTGCTGCGCGCTGCCGAAGCGCCCGAAGCGATTGCGCCGGCACGCGCCGGCGCAATCGAGGCGATGCCTGCCTTGGCTTACGACTCAGAAGTTGCCGGTCTGATTGTTGTCGCCGTCCGGGACTTCCTTGGTGCAGGCGACCGAACCGGTGGCCTCGTAGCTGGTGACGATGAAATCGCCGCCGCCCTGATCGGTGCCCAGGACGCGGAAGATCTTCGCGCTGGGCTGGCCGGCGACGCTGCCGCCCTGCGCGGTGCAGGCGTTTACCGCGGCCTGTTTGGCGTTGGCGAGCGCGGCGGCTTCGGTGTTGCCGCGGACCAGGCTGGTGGCGTCGAAGCGGACGGTGCGGGCGTGGGCGGCGCTGGCGAACAGCGCGGCGGACACGGCGGCGGTTGCGACGAGAGTGCGCAGGGTCATGAGGTCGTTCCTGAGTTGGGAGGATTGCGGCCGCGTCCGAGGGATGCGACCGGGAGCGCCGCGCGATCGGCGACGACGCGTCCGTTCACGAAGCTAATCGCGCAGCGCGGCCGTCGCTGTCGCTGCGCGTCGGGCTTTTCCCAGGCGCCTGTGACGCTGTGCGCGGAAGCGGGTGCAATCAGACGAATCAGAACGTTTTTTTCGCTCTGCCGCCGGACGCGCGGCGGCGACGACGTAGCCTGTGCGGCGAACGAAAAGCCGCCGTGCAGGCGGCTGGTGTATGCATCGCGAAGGCAGGCATCGCGAACGCGCGCGGCGCCGTTCCCGGCGCCATCGCGCGCGCCGCGAACGGCGCGCGCGGGCGAAGCCTTATTGCCGATGGCAGACGATGCTGGCTTCGGCGAAGAGCACATAGTTGTAAGGGTCGGGATGGATGCCGAGGACGGTCACCGCCCCGGCGCGGTCGCCGTTGCCTTGGCAGTACGCGACGAGTTCGCGACTGACGTTGGCGACGGCTTCTTGTTCGGTGAGGCCGCTGGAGGACGCAGTCGCGGTGTAGCTGCCGGCGGCGACGGCGGCGGACGAGGCGGCGAGCAGCGCGGCGAACGCCAGGCGCGAAAGCGGTTTGCGGACGGACAGGTTCATGATCGGCTCCATGCTGGGAAGGAAGCGCTTCGTGGCGAAGCGGCGGCGCCGCGCGGGTGGGGGCCGCGACTACGATTCTTGTGCGCCGTCGCGCTGCACGGACAGCGGCGGATCGGACGAGGGCGGCCGCGCGCGTGACGACGCTAGCGATAGCGGCGCTTTCGGACGCGTCTGAAGACGCTCCCGCGCGGCATCTCCCACCGATTCCCGCGCAATCGCGCGCAACGAAAAACCGCCGGAAGACCGGCGGTTTTTCGTCGTTCCCGCTGCGCAGCCGCGCGTCAGCGCATCGTCGGCGGCGGCGCCAGGTTGGTGGCGGCTTCGGCGGTCAGCAGGCGGTTGACGTCCTGCACGTCGGCGATGTCGAGCGAGCCGGCGGCCTGTTCCAGCAGCAGGCGGTTGAGCAGGAAGTTGTACTTGGACTGGGCGTAAGACTGCTGCGCCTGCAGCAGCGTGCGCTGGTTGTTGAGCACGTCCAGCACGGTGCGGGTGCCCACTTCCAGGCCGACCTGCGAGGCGTCGTACGCGGCCTGCGCCGAGACCACGGCGAGGCGGCGCGCTTCGACTTCGCTGATGCCGGCGACCAGGGTCTGGTAGGCGTTGCGGGTGTTGCGCACCAACTGGCGGCGTTCGAGTTCGTACTGGTCCTGGGCGGCGTCGCGGCGCGCCAGCGCCTGGCGCACGCCCGACTGCACCGCGCCGCCGGCGTACAGCGGCACCGAGAAGGTCAGGCCGATGCTGGGGCCGTGGCTGGCGCTGCCGGGCTGGCCGAAGGTCTGGCCGAGCGCGTGGGTGTCGCCCCAGGTCGCGTTGTCGCCGTAGCCGCCGGTCAGGCTGAGCGTCGGCCAGTGGCCGGAACGCGCGGTTTCCACCCCGATGTCGGCCGATTCCACCGCCAGCTTGCGCGCGCGCAGCGCCGGGTTGGTGGCGACCGCGTTGTCGACCCAGGCGTCGACCTGGCGGGTTTCCGGCAGGTTCGGCTTGAAGTCGGCCGGCAGCGCCTTGAGCGTGGTCACCGGCTGGCCGGTGATCTGGCTCAGGCCCTGGTAGCTGTCCTCGACCGTGTTGCGCGCGGTGATCGTCAGCGCGCGCGCGTTGTCGTACTGGGCGCGCGCTTCGTGCACGTCGGTGATCGGCGCCAGGCCGACTTCCAGGCGCTTGGTGGTGTAGTCGAACTGCTTCTGCAGCGCGGTCTCGGCGGCTTCGGCGGCGGCCAGGTTCTCCAGCGCCACCAGCACGTTGAAGTAGGCCTGCGCGGTGCGCACGATCAGGTCCTGGCTGGCCGATTCCAGGGTGAAGTCGGCCGCTTCGCTGAGCTTGTTCTCGCTCTGCAGGTTCTTGATCAGCGAACGGTCGAACAGCACCTGGCTGGCGTTGATGCCGTAGCTGCGGTTGGTGCTGTCGGAACGCACGTCGGTGCCGTTGGGGATGTCGACGTCGTCCGGATCGGTCGAGGAGCCGTTGCGGGTGGCGCGGTACACGCTCTCGCTGCGGCTCTTGGTCAGCTTGGCGTCGGCCGACAGCGAGGGCAGCAGACGCGCGCGCGCCTGGATGCGGCCTTCCTTGGTCGCCAGCCGGTTGGATTCGGCCTGGGACAGGCTCGGATCGCTCTGCCGCGCCTGTTCGTAGGTCTGCAGCAGGTCTTCGGCCGACGCGGCCGCGGGCAGCAGGCCGACGACGAGGGCAAGAACGAGCGGACGGCGAATCATGCGGCTTCCTTGAACTTGCGTGTTTTGATGGGTCCGCATGCTGGCACGCGGGCTCTTACGGGGTGCTGACGTACAACTGACAGGACGGTCAGAACTCGAAGGCGGGCGCGGGCGCGGCGCCTTGCAAGTAAGCCAGGTCGGTTTCGAACAACGACTGGATGCGCGAGGCGTTGACTTCGTTGCGCTCGCCGCCGCCGACCAGCACCGCTTCCATGGCCGGCGAACGGCCGCGGACCACGAACAGGCGGCCGCCGGGCTGCAGCCACTGCAGCCACTGCGCCGGGATCTGCGACACCGCGCCGGTGACGCAGATCGCGTTGAAACGGCGGTCGGTGCTGTAGTTCAGCGCGTCGGCGTCGACCACCTGGGCGTTGAGGATGGTCTGCGCGGCCAGGCGCTGGCGCGCGGTCGCGGCGAGGTCGGGGTGGATCTCCAGGCTCACCACTTCGCGCGCCAGGCGGCCCAGGCAGGCGGTCAGGTAGCCGCTGCCGGTGCCGATCTCGAGCACGTCGTCGGTCGGGTCCACCGCCAGCGACTGCAGGGTGCGGCCTTCCATCACCGGCTTCATCATGAACTCGCCGTGGGCCAGCGGCAGGGCCAGGTCGGCGTAGGCGAGGTTCTTGTGCGCGTCGGCGACGAACGCCTCGCGCGGCAGCTCCGCCAGCACGTCGAGCACGCGCGGGTCGAGCACGTCCCAGGGCCGAACCTGTTGTTCGACCATCAGTTCTCGGGCCTTGGCGTAATCGATCGTAGTCATTGGGGGTTCTTCGGAATTCGTGCGCGGGAACCGCGAATTCTACCGGGACCGCGCGCGCCCGGCGGAAAAAGAATTAACCACCCGGGCAACCTGGCTCAGTGCCGAAAGTCACCAGAACTCCTGGCACGCCGGGGACTTAGCGTTGCGCGCGGGCGCCGCCAAGCTCGGCACGGTCAGCCCCCGCGCCGCGCATAGGCGCGCAGGAACATGTCCACCGAGGCCTCCAGGTGGGCGCGGGTTTCGGCCTTGCCGGGCAGGGGATAGCCCAGCATCAGCAAGGCGTACGGCTCGCCCTTGAGCACGGCGAAGAACTGGCGCGCGGCGGTGTCGGCGTCGGCCAAGTCCAGTTCGCCGGCCTCGGCCCGGCTGCGCAGCAGACCGGCGAATTCCTCGTGCAGGCGCTGCGGGCCCACGTCCCAGAACAGTCGGGTCAGCGGCGACTGGGCCAGTTGCGGGGTGCACAGCAGGCGGTGGATGCGGATCGCCTCGGGCGCGCTGGCCATCTCGAAGAAGGCCTGGGCGATCGCCAGCAGGCGCTCGCGCAGTGGCGTGCCGGGCTCGGGCGCGAACAGCAGGGCCGGCAGGTGCTGCTCGCAATGGGCGCGCACGGCGGCCGCGAACAGCGTCTCCTTGTCGCCGAAATGGCTGTAGACGGTGAGTTTGGAGACGCCGGCCTCGGCGGCGATCTGATCCATGCTGACGCCGTCGTAGCCCTCGATCAGGAACAGCCGCTTGGCCGCCTCGAGGATGGCGTTGCGCTTGCTCAGGTCCTTCGGGCGGCCGGGGCCGGCCGGCTTCGCGGCGGAAGCCTTCTGACCGGCGGCATCGGTTTGGCTGGAGGGTCGGGGCGAGACCATGCTTAAATACTGGACTGTTGGGTTTGATATTTATACAGTACTGGCAAGTACATTAATTCTCAAAGAGGCCGTCCGCAATGCGCAGCCGGATTTTTTCTGCCTCCGTCGCAGATCATGCCTGCTTCGGTCATGTCCGTCCCGCAGGCCGCTTTCCCGTCGCCGGCGCTTCCGCCCGGCTGTGGCCGGCGGCCGCACTGGTCCTGGCCCTGAGCGCTTGCGGCGGCGGCAAGCCCGCCGCTGAGGGCGCGCGGCCGGTGCTGGTGGCCAAGCCCGGCGGCGCGGTCGCCGCGATTTCGGCCTACGCCGGCGAAGTGCGCGCGCGCGAGGAAAGCCCGCTGTCGTTCCGGGTCGGCGGCAAGCTGGTCGAGCGCAAGGTCGACGTCGGCGCGCACGTGGCCGCCGGGCAGGTGCTGGCGGTGCTCGATCCCGGCGATCTGGACGCGCAGACCCGCGCCGCCCAGGCCCAGCTGGCCGCGGCCGAGGCCGAGTACGCCCGCGCCCGAGCCGACCAGGTCCGCTACGAGCAACTGGCCAAGGACCAGTTGGTCAGCCGCTCGACCAAGGACGCCCAGGACGCCCAGGCCAAGGCCGCGCAAGGCCAGCTCAATTCGGCCCGGGCCAATTGGGAAGTGGCGCGCAACCAGTCGGGCTACACCCAGTTGCGCGCGCCGGCCGCCGGGGTGATCGCCTCGCGCGCCGCCGAGGCCGGGCAGGTGGTCGCCGCCGGCCAGCAGGTGTTCGCGCTGGCCGCCGACGGCGCGCGCGAAGTCGCCTTCGCCGTGCCCGAAGGCGTCATCGCCGCGTTCAAGCCGGGCCAGCAGGTGCAGGTGGAGCTGTGGTCGATCCCGGGCAAGCGCTGGCCCGGACGGGTGCGCGAAGTCGCCCCGGCCGCCGATCCGGCCTCGCGCACCTACGCCGCGCGGGTCGCCGTCGATGCGCCCGCCGGCACGCTGGAACTGGGCCAGAGCGCGCGCATCTACCAGGCCAACCCCGCCGCCTCGGGCCTGAGCGTGCCGCTGGCCGCGGTCCAGCAGACCGGCCAGGGCCGTGCGGTGTTCGTCGCCGATCCGCGCACCGGCACGGTCAAGCTCAAGCCGGTCGCGACCGGGCCCTACGGCCCCGAGCGGGTGCCGGTGCGCGCGGGTCTGGGCCCGGACGACTGGGTGGTGGTGGCCGGCGGCCATCTGCTGCGCGACGGCCAGAAGGTGGCGCCGGTGGATCGCGAGAACCATCCGGTGGAGCGGTGAACGCCGCCGCCCCGCCCGCTCGCGCCGACGCTTCGCCGCGCCGCGCGCCGCGCCCGCACCTTCCGGCCCGCCGGACCCCGCGCCCGCTTGTGTGCGCGCGTTAAAGAACGCAAGAGCGAACCGACCCCATGCGCTTCAATCTTTCCGAATGGGCGCTGCGCCACCGCAGCCTGATCGTCTACGCGATGCTGGTGCTGGCCCTGGCCGGCGCGATGTCCTACCTGCGCCTGGGCCGCAGCGAGGACCCGGCCTTCACCTTCAAGGTGATGGTGGTGCGCACGCTGTGGCCCGGCGCCACCGCCGAGCAGGTCTCGCGCCAGGTCACCGAGCGGATCGAGAAGAAGCTCATGGAGACCGGCCAGTACGAGTTCATCCGCTCGTACTCGCGCGCCGGCGAGTCGCAGGTGATCTTCGCCGCCAGGGACTCGATGCGCTCCAAGGACATCCAGCCGCTGTGGTACCAGGTGCGCAAGAAGATCGGCGACATCCGGCCGACCATGCCCGACGACATCGTCGGCCCGTTCTTCAACGACGAATTCGGCGACACCTTCGGCAACATCTACGCGCTGACCGGGCCGGGCTTCGACTACGCCGTGCTCAAGGACTACGCCGACCGCGTGCAACTGGCGCTGCAGAGCCAGCCCGACGTCGGCAAGATCGAGCTGTTCGGCGTGCAGGACGAGAAGATCTGGGTCGAGCTGTCGAACGTGAAGCTGTCCACCCTCGGCGTTCCGGCGCAGGCGGTGCAGGATGCGCTGAACCAGCAGAACGCGCTGGTGCCGGCCGGCTTCTTCGAAACCCCGTCCAGCCGCGTGCCGATCCGCGTCGACGGCCAGTTCAAGACGGTCGAGCAGATCCGCGAGTTCCCGATCCGGGTCGGCGACCGCACCTTCCGCCTCGGCGACGTCGCCGACGTGCGCCGCGGCTTCGCCGACCCGCCGCAGCCGCGCATGCGCTTCATGGGCGAGGACGCGATCGGCATCGGCGTGTCGATGAAGGAAGGCGGCGACATCCTCAAGCTCGGCAAGACCCTGGAAACCGAATTCGCGCGCCTGCAGCAGACCCTGCCGGCCGGCATGCAGCTGCGCAAGGTCGCCGACCAGCCCGCGGCGGTGGAGGAGTCGGTCGGCGAGTTCGTGCGGGTGCTGGCCGAGGCCGTGGCCATCGTGCTGCTGGTGAGTTTCTTCTCGCTCGGCCTGCGCACCGGCCTGGTGGTGGCGCTGTCGATCCCGCTGGTGCTGGCGATGACCTTCGCGGTCATGGACTTCTTCGGCGTCGGCCTGCACAAGATCTCGCTCGGCGCGCTGGTGCTGGCGCTGGGCCTGCTGGTCGACGACGCGATCATCGCGGTCGAGATGATGGCGATCAAGATGGAGCAGGGCTACAGCCGCCTGCGCGCGGCCGCGTTCGCCTGGGAAAGCACCGCCTTCCCGATGCTGACGGGTACCCTGATCACCGCGGCCGGCTTCCTGCCGATCGCCACCGCCGCGTCGAGCACCGGCGAGTACACCCGTTCGCTGTTCGAAGTGGTGACCATCGCGCTGTGCGTGTCGTGGATCGCCGCGGTCGCGTTCATTCCGTTCCTCGGCGACAAGCTGCTTCCGGACTACGGCCATGCGGCCGCGCCGCCGAAGCCCGGCTCGCTGGCCGCGCGCTGGAACGGCGCGCGCGAGGGCCTGGCCCGACGCGTGCCGGCGCTGCGCGAGGTGATCGCGCCGAAGCCGGCGATCGACGGCCACGCCCACGATCCGTACGAGTCGAAGTTCTACGTGCGCTTCCGCGGCTGGGTGCTGTGGTGCGTGCGCCGGCGCTGGCTGGTGATCGCGGTGACCGTGGCCGCCTTCGTCGGCTCGATCTTCCTGTTCCGCTTCGTGCCGCAGCAGTTCTTCCCCGACTCGGTGCGGCCGGAGCTGATGGTCGACATGGAACTGGCCGAAGGCAGTTCGTTGCGCCAGACCGCCGAGCAGGCCGCGCGCCTGGAAGCGCTGCTCAAGCAACGCAAGGACCTGGCCAACTACGTGGCCTATGTCGGCACCGGTTCGCCGCGCTTCTATCTGCCGCTGGACCAGCAACTGCCGGCGGCCAACTTCGCCCAGTTCGTCTTGATGCCCAAGAACCTCGAGGCGCGCGAAGCCTTGCGCGAATGGGTCATCCGCGACGTGGTGCCGCGCTTCCCCGAGCTGCAGTTGCGCGTCACCCGGCTGGAGAACGGTCCGCCGGTCGGTTACCCGGTGCAGTTCCGCGTCTCCGGCGAGCACATCGACCAGGTCCGCAAGCTCGCCTACCAGGTGCGCGAGAAGATCCGCGAGAACCCGCACGTGGCCAACGTGAACCTCGACTGGGACGAGCCGAGCAAGGTGGTGCGCCTGCAGGTCGACCAGGAACGCGCGCGCGCGCTCGGCATCAGCTCGGCGCAGCTGTCGCAGTTCCTGTCCAGCTCGCTGTCGGGCTCGCACATCAGCACCTACCGCGAGAGCAACCGCCTGATCGAGATGCTGTTGCGCGGCCCGGACCAGGAGCGCATCCAGCTCGACATGCTCGGCAATCTGATGGTGCCGACCAGCAGCGGCCGCAGCGTGCCGCTGACCCAGATCGCGACCCTGGAGTACGGCTTCGAGGAAGGCATCATCTGGCATCGCGACCGCCAGCCGACCATGACCGTGCGCGCCGACATCTACGACGGCACCCAGCCGGCGAGCGTGACCGCGCAGATCTCGCCGACCCTGGACGCGTTGCGCGCGCAGCTGCCGTACGGCTATTCGATCAAGGTCGGCGGCAGCGTCGAGGATTCCTCGCGCGGGCAGAAGTCGATCAACGCCGGCATGCCGCTGTTCCTGTTCGTGGTGTTCACCCTGCTGATGCTGCAACTGCGCAGCTTCTCGCGAGCGTTCATGGTGCTGCTGACCGCGCCGCTGGGCCTGATCGGGGTGACCTTGTTCCTGCTGGTGTTCCGGGTGCCGTTCGGGTTCGTGGCGATGCTGGGCACGATCGCGCTGGCCGGCATGATCATGCGCAACTCGGTGATCCTGGTCGATCAGATCGAACAGGACCGCGCCGAGGGCCACGAGCCGTGGAAGGCGATCGTCGATGCGACCGTGCGCCGCTTCCGCCCGATCGTGCTGACCGCGCTGGCGGCGATCCTGGCGATGATCCCGCTGTCGCGCAGCGCCTTCTTCGGGCCGATGGCGGTGGCGATCATGGGCGGGTTGCTGGTCGCGACGGCGCTGACCTTGCTGTTCCTGCCGGCGTTGTACGCGGCGTGGTTCAAGGTGAAGGTGCCGGAGCAAGACTGAGTCGGGGTTGTGGCTCCGGCTGCGGTCGCGATTGCAGCCGCGGCTGCGGCCGCAGCCTCGCCCGCCCAACCCATTGCTCGTTGCGAAAAACCGTCATTCCGGCGAAAGCCGGAACCCATTTTGATCTTGCCTTTCGTTGTTGATCTTGCCTTTCTTTGCCCGCGAGCAGCGATAGCAACAGCAACAGCAAAGTCAAAATGGGCTCCGGCTTTCGCCGGAATGACGGGGTTGTGCGTGGCGCAGCGGAACGGATCGGGTTACGGGGTTGCCGCCTACGCATGCCCGACGCTGAAAGCGAGCGTAGCCTCGATCGCCCGCTTCCACCCCGCGTACAGCTTCTCGCGCTCGGCCTCCAGCATCTTCGGCGCGAAGCTGCGCTCGATCTGCCACTGCTGCGCGATCTGTTCGCGGCTGTCCCAGAAGCCCACCGCCAATCCCGCCAGATACGCCGCGCCGAGCGCGGTGGTCTCGTTGATCCGCGGCCGCTCCAGGGCGACATCGAGGATGTCGGCCTGGAACTGCGCGGTGAAGTCGTTGGCGATGGCGCCGCCGTCGGCGCGCAGCGAGGTCAGTTCGATCCCGGCGTCGGCCTGCATCGCGCTGAGCACGTCGCGGGTCTGGTAAGCCAGCGATTCGAGCACGGCGCGGACGAAGTGTTCCTTGCTGGTGCCGCGGGTCAGGCCGAACGCCGCGCCGCGCACGTCGCTGCGCCAGTACGGCGCGCCCAGGCCGACGAAGGCCGGGACGAAGTACACGCCCTCGGTCGAGCGCGCGCGCTCGGCGTAGGCCTGCGAGTCGCTGGCCTTGCCGAGCATGCGCAGGCCGTCGCGCAGCCATTGCACCGCCGAGCCGGCGACGAAGATGCTGCCCTCCAGCGCGTACTCGACCTTGCCGTCGATGCCCCAGGCGATGGTGGTCAGCAGGCCGTTGTCCGAACGCACGGCCTTTTCGCCGGTGTTCATCAGCAGGAAGCAACCGGTGCCGTAGGTGTTCTTGGCCATGCCGGCCTCGAAGCAGGCCTGGCCGAACAGCGCCGCCTGCTGGTCGCCGGCGACGCCGCAGATCGGCACCGAGTTGTTGAAGAAATGGCGCGCGCCGGTGTGGGCGTAGACCTCGCTGCTGGAGCGGACTTCCGGCAGCATCGAGGCCGGCACGCCGAGCATCTCCAGCAGTTCCGGGCACCACTGGCGCTTGTGGATGTCGTACATCAACGTGCGCGAGGCGTTGGAGTAGTCGGTGACGTGGGCCTTGTTTTCCGACAGGTTCCAGATCAGCCAGGTGTCGATGGTGCCGAACAGCAGGTCGCCGCGCTCGGCCTTGGCCCGCGCGCCCTCGACGTTGTCGAGGATCCACTTGACCTTGGTGCCGGAGAAATACGCGTCGATCAGCAGGCCGGTGCGTTCGCGCACCATCGCCTCGTAGCCGTCGGCCTTGAGCTGCTCGCAGATCTGCGCGGTCTGCCGCGACTGCCAGACAATGGCGTTGTGCACCGCCTGCCCGGTGTGGCGGTCCCACACCACGGTGGTCTCGCGCTGGTTGGTGATGCCGATTCCGGCGATCTGCGACGCGCTCACCCGCGCCTTGGTCATCACCTCGATGGCGGTGGTCTGCACGCTGGCGAGGATCTCGCTGGGATCGTGCTCGACCCAGCCCGGCCGCGGGAAGATCTGCTCGAACTCGCGTTGCGCCACCCCGACGATGCTGCCGTCGCGGTCGAACAGCATGGCGCGCGAGCTGGTGGTGCCTTGGTCGATGGCGAGGATGTAGCGCTGGTTCATGGCGGTCAGGGCGAGGAGTGAGCGGAGAGGAGTGAGGAGCGAGAAAAAGCTTCAGGCCGCGGGCGGAGGATAGCGTGGAGGCGAAGGGAGCGCTTTCGCTCACTCCTCACTCCTCTGCGCTCGCTCCTAGCCGTAAACGGCTTGGAACGCGAACGCCCCCAGCACCGCGCCGACGATCGGCGCGACCACCGGCACCCAGGCGTAGCCCCAGTCCGAGCCGCCCTTGCCGGCGATCGGCAGCAGCGCGTGGGCCAGGCGCGGGCCGAGGTCGCGCGCGGGATTGATGGCGTAGCCGGTCGGGCCGCCGAGCGACATGCCGATCACCACCACCAGCAGGCCGACGCCGAGCGGGCCCAGGCCCGGAGCGAAGTTGTTGGCGCCGATGGCGAGCGCGCCGAAGGTCAGGGCGAAGGTGCCGATGACTTCGGTCAGCACGTTGGCCTTGGTGTCGCGGATCGCCGGCGAGGTGCAGAAGATCGCGCGCTTGAGTTCGGGATCGTCGCTGACCCGCCAGTGGGCGAGATATGTCAGCCACACCAGGGTCGCGCCGACGAAGGCGCCGGCGATCTGGGCGATCACGAAGCCGGGCACCAGCGCCCACGCCAGCTTGCCGATCGCGGCCAGGCCGATAGTCAGCGCCGGATTCATGATCGCGCCGCTGGTCGGACCGGCGATGCAGATGCCGATCAGTACCGCCAGGCCCCAGGCCGCGGTGATCACGCCCCAGCCGGCGCCTTGCGCCTTGGACTGGTTCAGCAGCGCGCCGGCGACCACGCCGTTGCCGAGCAGGATCAGCATCGCGGTGGCGATGAATTCGCTGAGGTATTGCGCCATCGGTGTCGCCATTGCGGTGGATCTCCTTGGTGTCGCAATTACATCGATGTTGTCGGACGGCTACCTGTAGGAGCGGCGCGAGCCGCGACCAACCGAAGCGCCGAACGAAAGCGCTCCATCCGAAGCCCGGCAAGACGGTAGAGCCCGGCATGCATTCGCAACTTCGGACTGAGGCGTGGCATTGCGTCGCTTCGGTTGGTCGCGGCTCGCGCCGCTCCTACAGGGAGGTTTGGCGAGAACGCGGCGGTCATGTGCGCTGCGCGACATAGCGCTGCAGGGCCTCGCGCCCCGCGGCATCGAAGCGCAGCCCGAGCTTGGAGCGCCGCCACAGGATGTCTTCGGCCGTGCGCGCCCATTCGAAGTCGATCAGGTAATCCACTTCGGCCCGGTACAGATCGGCGCCGAAGCGCTCGCCGAGGTCCTCCAGGCGCACGCAGCTCTCGACGATGCGCAGCGCGCGGCTGCCGTAGTTGCGGCACAGGCGGTAGGCCAGCGGGTCCGGCAGCCACGGCCGGCGCAGGCTGAAGTCCTCGAAAAACGCCTCGAAATCGGCGTCCGGCAGGTCGCCGCCGGGCAGCTTGGAGGCGCCGGTCCAGGCGCCGCGGCGGTTGTCCAGCAGCGGCGCCAGGGTGTCGCAGGCTTCCTCGGCGAGCTTGCGCGCGGTGGTGATCTTGCCGCCGAACACGCTCAGCAGCGGCGCGCCTTCGCGGTCGAGGTCGAGCACGTAGTCGCGGGTGACCTGCGAGGCCTTGTCGCTGTCGTCGTCGAGCAGCGGGCGCACGCCGCTGTAGGTCCAGACCACGTCCTCGGCCAGCACCGGGCGCTGGAAATAGCGCGAGGCGGCGGCGCACAGGTAGTCGATTTCCTGGGTGGAAATGCGCGGCGCCGACGGGTCTTCGCGGTAGTCCACGTCGGTGGTGCCGATCAGGGTGTAGTCGTGTTCGTAGGGAATCGCGAACACGATGCGCCGGTCGGGCTGCTGGAAGATGTAGGCGTGGTCGTGGTCGAACAGGCGCGGCACCACGATGTGGCTTCCCTTGATCAGGCGCAGGTTGCGTTGGTGGGCGACGTGCGCGACCTGGTCGAGGAAGCTCGCCGCCCACGGCCCGGTGGCGTTGACCAGGGCGCGCGCGCGGACCTGGCGCAGCGCGCCGTCGGGGCCGCGCAGTTGCGCCTGCCAGTGCCGCGCGCCGCGTTCGGCGCCGATGCAGGCGGTGCGCACCCACACCTGCGCGCCGCGTTCGGCCGCGTCCATGGCGTTGAGCACGCACAGCCGCGCGTCCTGCACCCAGGCGTCGGAATAGACGAAGCCGCGGCTGAATTCCTCGCGCAGCGGCCGACCGGCGATGTGCTTGCGCAGGTTGACCGAGCGCGAGCCCGGCAGCTCGCGGCTGCGGCGCCCGCCGAGGCGGTCGTAGAGGAACAGGCCGATGCGGATCATCCACGCCGGACGCAGGTGCGGCTGGTGCGGCAGCACGAAGCGCAGCGGCCAGATGATGTGCGGGGCCATGCGCAGCAGGCGCTTGCGTTCGGCCAGGGCCTTGCCGACCAGGGCGAACTCGAACTGTTCGAGATAGCGCAGCCCGCCATGGATCAGCTTGGTGCTGGCGCTGGAGGTGTGCGAGGCGATGTCGCCGCGCTCGCACAGCACCACGGACAATCCGCGTCCGGCCGCGTCGCGCGCGATCGCCGCGCCGTTGATGCCGCCGCCGACGATCAGCAGGTCGGCCGTGGGTGCTTCTGCTTCGGTCATGCGGTTTCGGGGGCGCGTTCGCTTCGGACTGCGGGCTGCGTGGCGCCTGCCCAGGGTGCGTCGGGATGATCGCACAGCGTGTTGCCGCGATTGTTGCCTGGGTTCACATCAATGGCGAGTGAGGGATCGATGTCGGTCGCGCGCCGGCGCGCGGACGAAAAAAAGCCCGATGCGAGGGAGCATCGGGCGAGGGGAATGGTGTTGCCGGAGAGAGCGGTGGGTCCGCTTTGTTGTCGGGGAATGCGGTCGCGATGCATGGGCCCTGTGCCGTTGGGAAGGAGTCCGCGCCGTCGCTCTCCCGCCGGGAGAGCGACGGCCGCCGCGTTTCAGTCGCGCAGTTCGGCGACGTGGCAGGGCAGGTCGAGCTGGGCCAGCACCGCGGCGGTGAACTGGGCGGTGGTCGCGGCCTCGCCGGCCGGGGCCAGGTCGGCGGTCAGCACGCCGGCGTCGAGCACCGCGGCCACCGCCTGTTCCAGGCAGGCCGCTTCCGCGTCCAGGCCCAGCGAGTGGCGCAGCAGCAGGGCGGCGCTGAGGATCGTGCCGCAGGGGTTGGCGATGCCGCGGCCGGCGATGTCGGGCGCCGAGCCGTGGATCGGCTCGTACAGGCCGACCTTGCCCTCGCCCAGCGAGGCCGAGGGCAGCAGGCCGAGCGAACCGGCCAGCATCGAGGCTTCGTCGGTGAGGATGTCGCCGAACATGTTCTCGGTGACGATCACGTCGAACGCGCGCGGCTTGGCGATCAGATGCATCGCCATCGAATCGACCAACTGGTGTTCCAGGGTCACGTCGGGGAACTCCTCGCGCGCCACCCGCGTCGCCACCTCGCGCCACAGCCGCGAGGTTTCCAGCACGTTGGCCTTGTCCACGCTGACCACGTGCCCGCGGCGGCCGCGCGCCAGCTGGCAGGCGCGGCGGACCACGCGTTCGATCTCGGCCACGCTGTATTCGCACAGGTCGCTGGCGGCCGACGCGCTGCGCTGCTTGTCGCCGAAATAGATGCCGCCGGTGAGTTCGCGCACCACGATCATGTCCACGCCGGCGAGCAGGTGCGGCTTGATCGGCGAGGCGCCGAGCGTGGCCGCGTGCGGCTGCACCGGGCGCAGGTTGGCGTACAGGCCCAGGCCCTTGCGCAGCGCCAGCAGGCCCTGCTCGGGGCGCACCTTGGCCTTGGGGTCGGACCACTTCGGCCCGCCGACCGCGCCGAGCAGCACCGCATCGCTGCGCTGGCAGGCCTGCAGCGTCGCCGCCGGCAGCGGCTCGCCGCTGGCGTCGATGGCGGCGCCGCCGATCAGGTGGCGCTGCAGTTCGAACTGGTGGCCGTAGCGGGCGGCGAGCGCCTGCAGCACCTGGACCGCGGCGGCGGTGACTTCCGGACCGATGCCGTCGCCTTCGAGAACGACGATGTCAGCGCGCATGGACTTGCTCCTGTGGGGATTCTTGGTGGGCCGCGGCGCGGCGTTGTTCGTAGACGTGGATGGCGTCGAGCTGGCGCAGCAGGTAGCCGAGCTGGTCGACGCCCTCGATCAGGCAGGTCTGGGCGAAGGCGTCGAGCGGGAACTGGACGCTGCGCCCGTCGGGCAGGTGCAGGCGGCGGTCGCGCACGTCGATGCGGAGCTCGATGCCGGGCCGGTCCAGCAATTCGTCCAGCAGTTCCTGCTCGACCACGATCGGCAGCAGGCCGTTCTTGAGCGAGTTGCTGCGGAAGATGTCGGCGATTTCGCTGCTGATCACCGCGCGCAGGCCCAGGTCGGTCAGCGCCCACGGCGCGTGTTCGCGCGAGGAGCCGCAGCCGAAGTTGCGTCCGGCGACCAGGATCGCGGCACCGGCGTTGGCCGGCTTGTTGAACTCGAACTCCGGGTTCGGCGCGCCGTCGGCGAGATAGCGCCAGTCGTTGAAGGCGAACCTGCCCAGGCCCTTGCGCTCGGTGGTGGTGAGGAAGCGCGCGGGGATGATCTGGTCGGTGTCGATGTTGCGTTCGCGCAGCACCACGGTGCGCGAGACGACTTCGGAGATGCCGTTGGACATTTACGCGACCTCCTTGACGTCGGTCAGATACTCGCGCGGATCGACCACGTGACCAGCCACGGCGCAGGCCGCGGCGGTCAGCGGCGAGGCCAGCAGGGTGCGCGCGCCCTTGCCCTGGCGGCCTTCGAAATTGCGGTTGCTGGTGGACACGGCCAGTTGGCCGGCGCCGACCAGATCGCCGTTCATGGCGATGCACATCGAACAGCCCGGCTCGCGCCATTCGGCGCCGGCCGCGCGCACCACCGCATCGATGCCCTCGGCCTCGGCGTCGCGCTTGACCTGTTCGGAGCCGGGCACCACCAGCATGCGCACGCGCGGATGCACGCGGCGCCCGCGCAGCACCTGCGCGGCCTGGCGCAGGTCGGACAGGCGCGAGTTGGTGCAACTGCCGACGAACACCACGTCAACCGGCCGCCCCGCCATCGGCGCGCCGCCGTCGAAACCCATGTAGGCCAGCGCTTTGGCTTCGTCGGCGTCGTCGGCCTGCGGCAGGCGCGCGTCGATCGCCGCGACCTGGCCCGGGTGCGTGCCCCAGGTCAGGGTCGGCTTGATCGCGCCGGCGTCGATATGCACTTCGCGGTCGAACGCGGCGCCGTCGTCGGTCTTGAATGCGCTCCAGCGCGCGACCGCGCGATCCCAGTCGGCGTCGCGCGGCGCGCGCGGGGTGGCGGCGAGATAGTCGAAGGTGACCCGGTCCGGCGCGATCAGTCCGGCGCGCGCGCCGGCCTCGATCGACATGTTGCAAACGGTCATGCGCTCGTCCATCGACAGCGCGCGGATGGTCGAGCCGCGGTACTCGATGACGTGGCCGGTGCCGCCGTTGACGCCGATCGCGCCGATGATGTGCAGGATCAGGTCCTTGGCGCCGACGCCGGGCGCGAGTTCGCCTTCGACGTTGATCGCCAGGGTCTTGGGTTTGCGCTGCAGCAGGCACTGGGTGGCCAGCACGTGGCCGACTTCGCTGGTGCCGATGCCGAAGGCCAGCGCGCCGAACGCGCCGTGGGTGGCGGTGTGGCTGTCGCCGCAGACGATGGTCTGGCCGGGCTGGGTCAGGCCCAGTTCCGGGCCGATCACGTGGACGATGCCGCGGTGCGCGCTGTCGTAGTCGAACAGTTCGACGCCGTGGCGCGCGCAGTTGCGGCGCAGGGTGTCGACCTGGTGCTCGGCTTCGGCGGTGTAGTAGGGCAGGCGGCCGTCGGCGCCGGCGGGCAGGGTCGGGGTGGAGTGGTCGAGCGTGCCCTTGGTCAGGTCGGGCCGGCGCGGGCCCAGGCCGCGCGCTTCGAGTTCGGCGAAGGCCTGCGGCGAGGTCACTTCGTGGATCAGGTGCAGGTCGATGTAGAGCACCGCCGGCGCGGCCTCGGATTCGGGCGCGACCAGGTGGGCGTTCCACAGTTTGTCGAACAAGGTGGTGGGTTGAGTGGCTGCAGTCATGGTGGAGTCGACTATGGCTTTGTGCTTTGAGTTATTGGTTTTCCTTCTCCCGCGTGCGGGAGAAGGTGGCCCGAAGGGCCGGATGAGGGCGCGCGGCCCTCACCCCAACCCCTCTCCCGCAAGCGGGAGAGGGGCTTTGGTGCTTTATGCGGTCGCGGCGACCTTGCGCGGCGCCGCCGCCGGCTGCGGTTGCCGCTGCGTGCGCACCACGCGGTTCGCCAGTTCCAGCCACGCCAGCGCGCTGGCCTCGAGGATGTCGGTGCTGGTGCCCGAGCCGGTCAGCTCGACCCCGTCCACGCGCGCGGTCACGCTGGCCTGGCCCTGGGCGTCGTCGCCGGTGGTCACGCTCGACACGTGGTAGTTGTCGATGTTCAAGTCCACGCCGGTGGCGCGCGCCAGCGCGGCGAACATCGCGTGCACCGGGCCGTCGCCGACCGCGGCTTCGCTGACGGTGGCGCCGTCGGGATCGACCAGTTGCACGCTCGCGGTCGGCAGGCTGCCGTCGGATACGCCGGTGCTGACGTGGGCGCGCACCAGCCGGTAGCCGCGTGCGGCCTTGGCGTCGGCGCCGAGCACCAGCGCTTCCAGGTCGGCGTCGAACACTTCGCGCTTCTTCTCGGCCAGGGTCTTGAACGCGGCGAACACCGAATTCAGGCGCGCCTCGTCCAGGCTGAAGCCCAGCGTCTGCAGGCGGTCGCTGAGCGCGGCGCGGCCGCTGTGGCGGCCCATCACCATCTGCGACTGGGCCCAGCCGACGTCTTCCGGCGCCATGATCTCGTAGGTGCCGCGGTGCTTGAGCATGCCGTGCTGGTGGATGCCCGACTCGTGCGCGAACGCATTCTGGCCCACCACCGCCTTGTTGCGCTGGACCACCATGCCGGTGATGCGCGAGAGCAGGCGCGAGGTCGGCACCAGCCGGCGGGTGTCGATGCGGGTGGTCGCGTTGTAATAGGCGTTGCGCACGCGCAGCGCCATCACCAGTTCTTCCAGCGCGCAGTTGCCGGCGCGCTCGCCGATGCCGTTGATGGTGCACTCGACCTGGCGCGCGCCGCCTTCGATCGCGGCCAGGCTGTTGGCCACGGCCAGGCCCAGGTCGTTGTGGCAGTGGGCGCTGAACACCGCCTTGTGCGCGTCGCGGACGTTGTCGCGCAGGTATTCGAACAGCGCGCGGATCTCGCTCGGCGTGGTATAGCCGACGGTGTCGGGAATGTTCAGGGTGCGCGCGCCGGCGGCGATGGCGACGCCGCAGATCTCGACCAGGTAATCGTGCTCGGTGCGCAGCGCGTCCTCGCAGGAGAACTCGACGTCGTCCACGTACTTGCGCGCCTGCTCGACCGCGGCCACCGCGCGTTCCAGCACCTGCTGCTTGTCCAGGTTGAGCTTGTGCTGGCGGTGCAGCGGGCTGGTGGAGATGAACACGTGGATGCGCGGCTTGGCCGCGCCTTCCAGCGCGCGCGCGCAGGCTTCGATGTCGCCGGGATGGCAGCGCGCCAAGGTCGCCAGCGACGAACCGCGCACTTCGCGCACGATCGACCGCACGCCCTCGAGGTCGGCCTCGGAACTCGCGGGGAAGCCGGCCTCGATGACGTCCACGCCGAGCTCGCTGAGCGCATGGGCGAAGCGCAGCTTCTGGCTGGCGCTCATGCTGCAGCCGGGCGACTGTTCGCCGTCGCGCAGGCTGGTGTCGAAGATCGTGACGTGCTGGGGCGTTTCGGCGGTTCCCGTAATCGGGGGAACTACCGGGCCGGGCGAGTCGTTCATGGGGTGACGTCCTCTGTAACGGTGCGATGCGGGGAGGGGGAAGGTCGAGCGGAGGCCGCGGCCGCGCGCGGCGGCGGCAGATTGGCGAGTTGGTAAATGTCCACCTCGATGCTGGCGCCGGCGCGCGACAGCGAGGTGTCGCGATTGCGACGGCGCGGGCGCCGCGGTGCGCGCGGTCGCACTTCCGACAGCAACTGCGCCAGCACGCCGGCGTCCACGTTGCCGCCGGAGACCACCGCGCACTTGCGCTTGGCGGCGATGCGGCGGCCGGCGGCCAGCGCCAGCGCGCCGGCGCCTTCGGCGATGATGTGTTCTTCCAGCGCCAGCCGGACCAGGGTTTCGCGCAGTTCGGCTTCGCGCACGATCACCACGTCGTCGAGCAGGTCCGCCAGCAGGCGTTCGGTCAGGCGGCCCGGGTCCTTGACCCGCACGCCGTCGGCCAGGGTCGCGACCGGTTCGATCAGTCGGCGGTCGCCGCGCAGCGCGCGCGCCATCGAATCGACGCCTTCGACCTGGGCGCCGATGATGCGCACGCCCTGAGACTTCAACGCCAATGCGACGCCGGATGCGAGACCGCCGCCGCCGATCGGCACCAGCACCACGTCGGGCGCGAACGCGGCCAGCTCCAGGCCGACCGTGCCCTGGCCGGCGATCACGTCGGGATCGTCGAACGCCGACAGCAGGCGGTAGTCGTGTTGCTGTGCCAGTTCGATGGCGAAAGCCTTGGCTTCGTCGTAAGTGTCGCCGTGCAGGCGCACGGTCGCGCCCCAGTGGGCGACGCCGGCGATCTTGGTCTGCGGCGCGCAGCGCGGCATCACCGTGATCGCGTTGACGCCGAGGCGATACGCGGCCCAGGCCAGGCCCTGGGCATGGTTGCCGGCCGAGGCGGCGATCACCGGGCGGTGATCGCCGCGTTCGCGCGCGGCCAGCAGCGCGTTGAGTGCGCCGCGCACCTTGTACGAACCGGTGCGCTGCAGGTTCTCGAGTTTCAGCCAGCAGCCGAAGCGCTCGGCGTGGTGCAGCGGGGTGACGCTGAGGTAGCGGCGCAACCGCGCCTGCGCCGCCAGCAGATCGGCGGCGCCGACGTCGGGCCCGCGCGCGGCGGCGCCGGCGCGGACTGGGTTGCGTACTACGTCGCCGTCCATGCTCAGACCGCCGTCAGCCAGTGCGCGTAGCGGCTGTCCTGCCCGCGCACGACTTTCGCGTACAGCGCCGACAGCTCGCGGGTGACCGGGTTGTCGCCGAACACGCGACGGTCCAGCACGTCGATGGCGCAGGCCTCGGCCGCGGTGCCGCAGACGAACACTTCGTCGGCGTCCAGCAGCTCGTGCAGGGTGACTTCGCGCGAAGCCGCGCCGGACAGCGCGATCATGGTGTCGCGGGTGATGCCCGGCAGCGCGTCGCGGTGCTCGACCGAGGTCACTTCGCCGTTCTTGACCATGAACACGTTGGCGCCGGTGCACTCGACCACATAGCCCTTGTCGTCGGTGAACAGCGCTTCGTCGAAGCCGCGTTGCTTGGCCTCGCGCTTGGCCAGGATCGAATTGACGTACGCGCCCGACAGCTTCAGCGGCGGCAGCGAGGTCGCCGGGTTGCGCTTCCACGGCGACACCGTCAGCCGGGTGCGCGCGCCGCCCAGGTGCACGACCTTGGCGATGGTGGCGACCATCAGGTGCTGGCTCAGCGGGTCCACGTCCAGGCCGATGCTGCCGGTGCCCATCCAGGTCAGCGGGCGGATGTAGGCGTCGCGGTGGCCGTTGGCGCGCAGCGTGTCCAGCACCGCGCGGCCGGCGCGTTCGACGTCGAAGTCGATGCCGAACATGTCCGCGCCCTTGCGCATGCGCTCCAGGTGCTCGGGCAGGCGGAACACCGCCGCGCCGCCGTCGCCGGTGGCGTAGCTGCGGATGCCTTCGAACACCGCGGTGCCGTAGTGCATGGCGTGGGTGGTCAGCGGCGCTTCGGGGGCGTCGCCGGCGATGAACTGTCCGTCGAACCAAATGACGGGCTGACGCTGGGAAACCGGGACTTCGCCGCGAGCGCGGGACTCGGAGCCCTCAGCCGCATCGAAAGCCTCCCCACTGCGGCTCGGCGCCGGCGCCCGCTCGCGCACCGTCGCGGCCGCATGCGCCGGCGCCTGCGCTTGTTCGGGACGTTCGAGAACTTCGGTAGTCAGGTGCATGGCGAAACCTCAACGGCAAGACAGTCGTAGAGCTTGGCGAGCTGGCTCTGCAAAGCGGTGTCGGCGCGGTCGCCTTCCACGGTCATGCGCAGGTGCCAGCGGTCGCCGTCGGGTTGCGCTTCGCCGTCCACCGACAGCGGACGGAAGCCGCGGCGTTCGGCGGCGCCCAGTACCCGGGCCAGGGCGCCTTCGGCCTGGCGCAGGGTCAGATCAAGCTGGTATCGCATGGGCGCTCTCCTTTTCGGCGGGGGGCGTCAGGCTGGCGATCGCGTCGGCGTCGCTCGCTTCGGGGTCCAGCATCTGCGCGTTGTTGTGGTTCGGCGGAACCAGCGGCCAGACGTTGGCGGCCTGGTCGATGGCCACGTGCAGCAGCACGGGGCCGGGGGTGTCGAGCATGTAAGTCAGCGCTTCGTCGACCGAATCGGCGCGGTCGACGTACATCGCCTTGATCCCGAACGCGGCGGCGATCGCGCAGAAGTCCGGGTTGTCGGACAGGTCGATCTCGGAATAGCGGCGCTCGAAGAACAGCTCCTGCCACTGCCGCACCATGCCCAGGGCCTGGTTGTCGAGCAGCACGATCTTCACCGGCAGGCGGTAGCGGGCGATGGTGGCCAGCTCCTGCACGTTCATCAGGAACGAGCCGTCGCCGCTGACGCAGATCACGGTCGCTTGGGGGTTCTCCAACTGCGCGCCCAACGCCGCCGGCACGCCGAAGCCCATCGCGCCGAGGCCGCCGCTGGTCAGGTGCTTGCGCGGATCGTCGAAGCGCCAATGCTGGGCGACCCACATCTGATGCTGGCCGACGTCGCAGGCCACCACCGCCTGCGGCGCGCGTTCGGACAGCGCGCGCAGCAAGGCCGGCGCGTACACCGTCTCGCCGGGCGCGTCGTAGCGCGGCGCGCATTCGCGCTTGCGCTGCAGGCAAGTGTCGCGCCAGGCGCGACGCGCGCCGCCGTTGCGGCCCTGCAACTGCGCGGTGATCGCCGGAGTCAGCGCGTCCAGCGAGCGGCGCAGGCAACCGCGCACGCCGGCGTCGGCGTGGCGCAGCTTGCCGATCTCGCAGGCGTCCAGGTCCATGTGGACCACGCGCGCGTTCGGCGCGAACTCGGCCAGCTTGCCGGTGGCGCGGTCGTCGAAGCGCGCGCCCACGACGATCAGCAGGTCGCACTCCTGCACCGACAGATTGGCCGCGCGGTTGCCGTGCATGCCGAGCATGCCCAGGTTCAGCGCGTGATCGGCCGGCAGCGCGCCGAGTCCCTTCAGCGTCAGCACCGCCGGGATCTGGCTGCCTTCGACGAAGGCGCGGAACGACTCGACCGCATCGCCCAGCGAGATGCCGCCGCCGCCGTAGACCAAGGGCTTGCGCGCATGCGCGATCAGCGCGGCGGCCTCGTGGTACGACGCATCCGGCGCGGCTGGGACCGGATCGGTCGGCAGCGGCGCGTGCGCCGGCAGGTGCGAGGCGTCGGCGTTCTGCACATCCTTGGGCAGGTCGATCAGCACCGGCCCCGGCCGGCCCGAACGCGCCAGCCGGAACGCTTCGCCGAGCATGCGCGGCAGGTCGTCGACGCTGCGCGCCAGGAAGCTGTGCTTGACGATCGGCAGGGTCATGCCGAACACGTCCAGCTCCTGGAACGCGTCGGTGCCCATCAGCGAGGTCGCGACCTGGCCGGTGATGCAGACCATCGGCACCGAGTCCAGCATCGCGTCGGCGATGCCGGTGACCAGGTTCGACGCGCCGGGGCCGGAGGTGGCTACGCAAACACCGACTCGCCCGCTGGCACGGGCGTAGCCGTTGGCCGCGAAAGCCGCGCCTTGCTCGTGGCGGACCAGGATGTGCTTGAGGTCCGATCCATGCAAAGCGTCGTAGAAAGGCATGATCGTGCCGCCCGGATAACCGAACAGCGTGTCCACGCCTTCTGCGGCCAGCGCTTGCGCCAGCCAGCGGGCACCGTTCATCAGGCGGCCTCTTCCTGTCGTTCGCCGCGGTCCGCGGCCGGCGCGGGCGCCGGAGCGGCCGCGGTCTTGGGAGCGTTGTCGAGCCACTTCATGTTCGCGCGCAGCTTCTTGCCGACCGCTTCGATCGGATGCTCCAGATCGCCGCGCTTGAGCGCCTTGTAGTTGGCGTTGCCCGAGGCGTATTCGGCGATCCACTGCTTGGCGAAGGTGCCGTCCTGGATCTCGGCCAGCACCTTGCGCATCTGCGCGCGGGTGTTGTCGTCGACGACATAGGTGCCGCGGGTCAGCGCGCCGTACTGGGCGGTCTCGCTGATGAACTCGTGCATGCGGGTGATGCCGCCTTCGTAGAACAGGTCGACGATCAGCTTCAGCTCGTGCAGGCACTCGTAGTAGGCGACTTCCGGCTGGTAGCCGGCCTCGACCAGGGTTTCCCAGCCGGCCTGGACCAGCTTGGTCGCGCCGCCGCACAGCACCGCCTGCTCGCCGAACAGATCAGTCTCGGTCTCTTCCTTGAACGTGGTCTTGATCGCGTTCTGGCGCGCGCCGCCGATGCCGGCGCAGTAGGTCAGGGCGAACTCCTCGGCGCGGCCGCTGGTGTCCTGGTGCACGGCATAGACGCTGGGCACGCCGCGGCCGATCTCGTATTCGCGGCGCACCAGCGCGCCCGGGCCCTTCGGCGCGACCAGCACCACGTCGAGGTCGGCGCGCGGCGCGATCTGGCCGTAATGCACGTTGAAGCCGTGCGCGAACAGCAGGCAGGCGCCTTGGCGGATGTTCGGCTCGATGACGTCGCGGTAGAGCTGCGGCTGGACCATGTCCGGGGTCAGCACGGCGACGAGGTCGGCGCCGGCGACCGCTTCGGCGGGCGTCTTGACGGTGAAGCCGTCGGCCTTGGCTTTGATCTCGGTCGGACCGCCGGGGCGCAGGCCTACGGTGACGTCGAAACCGGAATCGCGCAGGTTGAGGGCGTGGGCGCGGCCCTGGCTGCCGTAGCCGACGACGGCGATCTTGGGACGGGAGGCGGTGCTGGTCATGGCGGGTCTCGTAGGGAGGAGTGAGCGGAGAGGAGTGAGGAGCGAGAGAGAGGTCAGGCGGGTTCGGAGGTTTCGGGTTCTAACGCTGCGGTTTCGATCAGGGTCGCTTCGATCTTTTTCTGCGCCTGCAGCGGGCCGGGCGCGGTGACCGCGCCGCGCGAGGCCGAACCGACGCTGCGCGCGTACTTGGCCAGCACGCCGGTGGTCACGCGCGCGGCGATACGCGCGGGTTCGCGCGACGCCAGCTCGGCGGCGACGCTGAGGGTGCGGGTCTTGACGTCGATGACGACGCGGTCGCCTTCGCGCAGCCGCGCGATCGGGCCGCCGTGCGCGGCCTCCGGCGAGATGTGGCCGACCATGAAGCCGTGGGTCGCGCCGCTGAAACGGCCGTCGGTGATCAGCGCGACGTCGTTGCTCAGCCCCTGGCCGACCAGCGCCGCGGTCACCGCCAGCATCTCGCGCATGCCGGGGCCGCCGGTGGGGCCTTCGAAGCGGATCACGACCACGTCGCCGGCCTGGATCTGCCGCGCCTGCACCGCCGCGAACGCGGCTTCTTCGGAATCGAACACCCGCGCCGGGCCTTCGAAATGTTCGCGGCCGTGGCCGGCCAGCTTGAGGATGCAGCCTTCCGGCGCGAGGTTGCCGTAGATGATCGAGTAACCGCCGCGCGGCTTGATCGGATCGCTGACCGGGCGCACCACGTCCTGCTGCGCGGCCATCGTCGCTTCGCCCAGCTCCTGGAAAAAGGAACGGCCGGTGACCGTCGGAATATCCTCGATCAGACCGGCCGTCTCCAGCTCGCGCGCCACCAGCGCCGCGCCGCCGAATTCGAACATTTCCGCGGCGGTGTAGCGCCCGCCGGGTTTCAGGTCGGCGATGACCGGGGTGTGCGCGGCGGCTTCGAATTCTTCCAGGTCGAAGGCGACGCCGGCCTCGTGGGCGATCGCCAGCAGGTGCAGCGCGGCGTTGGTCGAGCCGGCGGTGGCCGAGACCGCGCGCGCGGCATTGCGCAAGGACGCGGCGGTGATCAGCTGGCGCGGCGTCGGCGAACCGTCGCGCAGCCGCTGCATCACCAACTCGCCGCACAGGCGCGCGGTTTCCGGCTTGTCGTCGTGGATCGCCGGGACGTCGTTGTAGCCCAGCGGCGACAAGCCCAGGAAGGTCAGCACCATCGCCATGGTGTTGGCGGTGAACTGGCCGCCGCAGGCGCCGGCGCCGGGGCAGGCGTGCGACTCGATCCGGTGCAGTTCGGCGTCGTCGATGCGTCCGGCCGAATGCGCGCCGACCGCTTCGAACACGTCCTGCACGGTCAGCGGCTTGTCGTCGGCGCTGTTCTTCTTCGACGGGCAATGGCCCGGCATGATCGTGCCGCCGTAGAGGATCACGGTCGGGATGTCCAAACGCGCGGCGGCCATCGCCGCGGCGGGAATGGTCTTGTCGCAGCCGACCAGCAGCACCATCGCGTCCAGGCAGTGGCCCGAGACCGCCAGTTCGATCGAATCGGCGATGGTCTCGCGCGAGGCCAGCGACGCGCGCATGCCGTCGCTGCCCATGGCGATGCCGTCGGTGACGGCGATGGTGTTGAACTCGATCGGCGTGCCGCCGCCGTCGTGCACGCCGCGGCGCACGTGCTGGGCGAGGTCGCGCAGGGTGATGTTGCACGGCGAGACGTCGCTCCAGGTGTGGACGACGGCGACCAGCGGTCTGGCGATGGCCGCGTCGTCCAGGCCGGTGGCGCGCAGCATCGCGCGCGCGGGGGCTCGGGCCGGGCCTTGCTTGATGGCGTTGCTTCTCACGAACGGCGTTCCTTGGGGGCGAATCCGTCGCCGTGTCCGCACGTCCGCGTGCGGTATTGCAAGGAACCCAGGGCCGCATAACGAAAAACCCCGCGCCTTTTCGGGCGCGGGGTTCGAGGTTCTTCGACCTTGGGCTGTGTGGTTTTGCTACACGAACCCGACTCCCGCGCTGGTAAGCGAGGTAATAAGTACGAGCGCAAGAATAATGCTGGCGATGGCCGGAGCGGCCTTGAGCAGGGTGTTGCGGAGCTGCGCGGCGCGCGCGGACTCGGCCGAGGCCGCGATGGCCTTCGAAGTCGTCTGGCGGTGGTTGCTGCGCTGCGTCATAGGTCGAGAAGAACATGGCCGTTTGGGGCTTGTCAATAGTTTCCGCGGCAATCATCGCGAGCCGCTTAAACCGTCACAGGCCGGGCTTGCCGCAGGCCCGGCCCCTGTCGGCGAAGGGCTGGGCCGCGTTCATGCGAGTCCCGATCGCCGGCATGGCGGCGGCGATAGAACGCGCGTTCCTTAGAGTGCGACGACCGTGGCTCCGGCCAGCAAGCGCTCGCGCAACGCCGCATAGTCCGCCGCCATCGGCTCGGCCGAGGCCGGCCGCGCCAGCGATTCGGCCAGCGCCGGCGGAGGCTGCACCGCATGCCCGACCAGCGGCTCGACGATGCTGTCGAACTTGGACGGATGCGCGGTCGCGACCACCGCCCACGGCCGTTCGTCGCCTTGCGCGCGCAGGGTCTCCAGCACGCGCAGGCCGGTCGCGGTGTGCGGGCAGGGGACGATGCCGTAGCGCTGCGGCGCGGCGCGGATGGTCTGTTCGATGCTGGCGTCGTCCACGCCTTCGGCATGGATCGCCGCGCGCAGTTCGGCGTCGTCGCGGTGCCAGTGGCGCAGGCGTTCGAAATTGCTCGGCGCGCCCACGTCCATGGCGTTGGCCAGGGTCGCGCGGGTCGGCTGGGCGGAATAGTCGGCGCCGGCGAAGTAGCGCGGCAGGGTGTCGTTGGCGTTGGTCGCCAGGCGCAGTTCGCCGACCGGCGCGCCCATGCGCTTGGCCACCAGCGCGGCGCAGGCGTTGCCGAGGTTGCCGGTGGGGACGATGAAGTTCAGCGGCTCGCCGTGGTCGGCGTAGTAGCGCGCGGCGGTGTGGGCGTAGTACGCCGCCTGCGGCAGCAGCCGGCCCAGGCTGATGCTGTTGGCCGAGCTCAGCGGCAGTTGCGCGCGCAGCGCTTCGTCGCTGAGCGCTTGCTTGGCCAGGCGCTGGCAGGCGTCGAAGTCGCCGTCCACGCGCAGCGCCTGGACGTTGTCGCCCCAGCAGCCCAGGCCGTGGGCCTGGCGCGGCGAGACCCGGCCGTCGGGGTACAGGATCAGCACGCGGAAGCCGGGCCGGCGGTGGAACGCCGCGGCGACCGCGGCGCCGGTGTCGCCGGAGGTGGCGACCACGATGGTGGTGTCCGGCGCGTCGGGCGCGCGCAGCGCCGACAGCGCGCCGCCCAGGAAGCGCGCGGCGTAGTCCTTGAACGCGGCGGTGGGGCCGTGGAACAGCTCCAGCAGCCAGCTGTCGGGCTGGGCCAGCGGCCGCAGCGGCGCGTCGAACGAGAACGCCTGCGCGCAGATCGCGCCGAGCCGGTCGCGCAGCGCGGAATCCACGAAGTAGGGCGCGAGCACGGCGTGCGCGGTTTCGTGCAGGGCCCGCGCCGGCAGCGGCCGGTCGAGGGTCGGGATGGTTTCGGGAACGTAGAGGCCGCCGTCCGGCGCCAGGCCCGCGGCGAGCGCGGCGTCGAGGGCGGTGGGCGCGGTCTGGCCGCGGGTGCTGAGGAAGTTCATGCGCAATCCGGTTGAAGGCGCCGCGCCGGCGTCGCGTTCGCGAACGCGGGGCCGGTGCGGGGCAGGGGACGAGGGCGGAGCGTTGCGGCGCGGCGGCTCCGGCTCAGTCGAGCACCTCCGCGCGCGGCCCGGCCACCGGCGTGACATAGGCGCGCGAATCGAATCCGGCTTGGGCGAAGGCCTGGCGCATCGCGATCGCCGCCGCCGCGGCGTCGGCGCGCGAAGCGAACCAGGCGAAGCAGCTCGGCCCGGCGCCGGAAATGCTGGCGCCGAGCGCGGCGTGGTCGAGCGCGGCCGCCTTGACTTCGGCGAAGCCGGGAATCAGCGGCGCGCGCCGCGGTTCCACCAGCAGGTCGACCAGCCCTTCGCGCAGCAGGCCGGCGTCGCCGCGTTGCAGGCCGGTCAGGAACAGCGCCAGGTGCGCGCTCTGCTTGACCACCTGCGCCAGCGGATACGGCTCGGCCAGCACCGCGCGCGCGCGCCGGGTTTCCAGCACCTGGTCGGGGTGCACCACCACCGCGTACAGCCAGTCGGGCGCCGCCAGCGGAATCATCCGGGTCGCGGTCGCCATGACCACGCCGCCGAGCAGCATCGGCGCGACGTTGTCGCCGTGGCGGCTGCCGCTGGACACCGATTCGCCGTCCAGCGCGAATTCGTACAGCGCCTCGCGCGGCAACGGCCTGGCCAGCACCGCGTTCGCCGCGACCAAGGCCGCGACGCACGACGCCGCCGAGCCGCCGAGGCCGGAGCCGAGCGGAATGCCCTTGTCCAGTTCCAGTTCGAAACCGTGGGCGAGGCCGAGTTTTTCCCGCAGCGAAATCAGCGCCTGCCCGGCGGTGTTGCGCGCGGCTTCCAGCGGCAGCGCGTCCGCGCCGGGCACCGCGCCGCGGATCGCGCGGATGCGCACGCTGGGCTCGTCGATGCGCCGCACCGTGGCGACGTCGCGCACGCCGTCGATGGAATGGCCGAGCACGTCGAAGCCCACGCCGATGTTGCCGACGCTGCCGGGCGCGAACGCGCGCGCCTGCTGTGGGGGAGCGTGCTGCGCGGGCATCGCGTCGGCCTCGTCGGCGGAGGGAAGGGCGGCGCTCATGCGCGGGCTCCGAGGGTCTGGGCGATGGTCAACATATCGCCGAACACGCCGGCGGCGGTAACGTCCGGGCCGGCGCCCGGGCCTTGCACCACCAGCGGGTTGTCGGCGTAGCGACGGGTGCGGAACTGGATCAGGTTGTCGGTCAGCGCGCCGTGCAGCGCGGCGTGGCCCGGCTGCGGGGTGACTACGCCGACGCTGGCGCGGCCGTCGCGGTCGAGGCGGGCGAGGTAGCGCAGGCTCAGGCCGGCCGCGCGCGCGGCGTCGAAGCGTTGCTGCAGCGGCGCGTCGAGTTCGTCGAGGCGGGCGAAGAATTCCTCCTTCGACACCGCGCGCAACTGCTCCGGCACCAGGCTCTCGACTTCGATCTGATCGAGCGACAGCGGCCGCCCGGCTTCGCGCGCCAGGATCACCAGCTTGCGCGCCACGTCGGTGCCGGACAGGTCGTCGCGCGGATCGGGCTCGGTGTAGCCCAGTTCGTGCGCCTCGCGCACCAGCGCCGAGAACGGGGTGCGGCCGTCGTAGCGGTTGAACAGCCACGCCAGGGTGCCCGACAGGATGCCTTCGACCTCGGTCAGTTCGTCGCCGGTGTCGAGCAGCGAGCGCAGGGTCTGGATCACCGGCAGGCCGGCACCGACCGTGGCTTCGTAGCGGAACTGGCCGCCGTGGCGCGCGGCCTCGCGGATGGCGTCGTAACGCGCCAGCGGGCCGGCGCCGGCGTGCTTGCTCGGGGTGACCACGTGGATGCCGGCGGCGAGCCAGTCGGGATAGCGCGCGGCGACCGCGTCGGAGCCGCTGCAATCGACGATCAGCGCGTGCGGGATGTGCTCGGCGCGTACGTGCGCGGCGAAGCGGTCGAGATCCAGCGGCTCGGATTCGTGCTCCAGCGCCTGCGCGTCCTCGAACTCCAGCGCGCGCGGCGCCAGGCGCATGCGCCGGCTGTCGGCCAGCGCGCGCAGGCGCAGGTCGAGGCGGAACTGCGGGCGCGCCTCGCGCTGGAAGCGCGGCTGCGCGGCGGACAGCTGCGCGAGCAGGGCGCGGCCGACCTTGCCCGGGCCGATCACGCCGACCGAAATGCACTGCGGCGACAGCCAGAACGCCGAATGCGCGGCGCGCAAAGCGCGGGTCGCGTCGCGCGCGGCGATCGCCACCGAGATGTTGCGCTCGCCCGCGCCCTGGGCGATCGCGCGCAGGTTGACCCGCGCCTTGGCCAGTCCGTCGAACAACTGCGCGGCGACGCCGGGCAGGCCGACCATGCCGTCGCCGACCGCGGCCAGCACGCAGATGTCCGGCGTCACCAATACGTGCTGGGCCTGGCCGTCGGCCATGGCCTCGGCGAACGCGGCGACGATCGCGTTGCGTCCGCGCTGGGCCTGATCTGCGCGCACCACGCAACAGATCGAATGTTCGGACGAACCCTGCGAGATCATCGTCACCGACACCCCGGCCGCGCGCAGCGCGCCGAACAGGCGCTCGGCCGCGCCGGGCACGCCGACCATGCCGTTGCCGACCAGCTCCAGCACCGCCAGGTCGTGGACCAGGCTGAGGCCCTTGACCGGCGCGGCGCCGGGCTGCGGGCGCAGGCTGATCAGGGTGCCGGGCGCCTGCGGGTTGCGGGTGTTGCGGATGCGCAGCGGAATGCCGCGCTGTTGCACCGGCGCCATGGTCTGCGGGTGCAGCACCTTGGCGCCGAAATACGCCAGTTCGCAGGCTTCGGCGTACGACATCGAGGGCAGGCAGACCGCATCGGGGACCAGCCGCGGATCGGCCGAGAGCACGCCGTCGACGTCGGTCCAGATGGTCAGCGCGTCGGCGTCGAACAGGTTGGCGAAGATCGCAGCGGAGTAGTCGCTGCCGTTGCGGCCCAGGGTGGTGTCGCGGCCGTGCGGGTCGCGGGCGACGAAGCCGGTGACCACGACGTTGGCGGCGTCGTTGCGTTTTCGCCATTCGCCCAGGTTCTCGCGGCTGCGCGCCCAGTCCACCGCCACGCCCATCTCGCCCGGATGCACCACCAGCACTTCGCGCGCGTCCAGCCGCGCCCAGCCGGCCGGCGCGCCGCCGAGCGCGGCGTGGATCAGGTACGAGGACCACACCTCGCCGAGGCCCGACAGCGCCGCGGCGAGCGTTTCGTCGTCGTCGCGGCGCAGGCCTTCGAGGGTGTCGCGCAGACGCTCGAATTCGCCTTCCAGCGCTTCGATGGTGCCGTGGCGGCGGTGCGGGTCCAGCGACAGCGCGGTGTCGAGATGGCGCTTGCGCAGCGCGCTCCACGCCGGCGCCCAGTCCTGGCCGTCGCGGACCGCGGCGACCAGCGCCAGCAGCGCGTCGGTGACGCCCTGCATGGCCGAGACCACGGCGACGCGTTCGCGCGCGCCGTCGTCGAGCAGGCCTACGGCGACGCGGTAGCGGTCGGGATCGGCGAGGCTGCTGCCGCCGAACTTGTGCGCGTGGCGCGCCGGCGACAGGGTCGCCTCGGCGTAGGCGGCGGCCTTGGCCGCGGCGTCGGCGGCAAGGTGGTCATCGGCCGCGGCCGCATCGGGCTGGGTGTCCGAGGCGTGGTGGACCGACGCGGCTTGAGGTGGGGCGGACGACATGGCAAGGCTCCTGGTGGAGCTCCGCGGTCCGTTCGAGTGGGGGCCGGCAGCCCGCACCCGGGATCGGGTGCGGAGCGGCGTGGTGGTTCAGCTGGACACGCCCGTCCGCACCCGTTGGCGGGTGGTACCGGTACCGGTAGTGGTAATCGACATCGCCGCGACGGCGCCTACCCGGCCGTGCGGCAGGGTCGAGACGGAGCGGACGAGGGCGAGGGCGGCGTGCATGGGCCTAGCAATACCGTGCCGTTGTGCAGCGCGTCAAGAGGGCCGAAAAAATTTCATCGGCAAACTGTGCGCCGCGCTGGACTCCCCTGTCCGCGCGGGTCGGCGCGCGCTCGCGCGGCGGCGGCCGGCCCTGTCCGAACGGCCAGGGCCGATGGTTTCGGCGGTTACCGATCCCGGCGATGCCCGCCGCGCCGCGGCGTCGCTCCATTCGCTCGATTCACTTTTTGGCCTGGCCGTACTGCACCGTGATCGTGGCGTGGCCGAGCGCGTCGGCGCGGGCCATCGCGCCGGCGATCGCCGCCGGCGCCTTGGCGTCGAGCCGCAGCGCGTCGCTCTTGAGCGCCCACACGGTGAATTCGTAGCGGTGCGGCTTGCCCGGCGGCGGGCAGGGGCCGCTGTAGCCGGTCTTGGCGAAATCGTTGCGCAGTTGCAACGCGGGCTTGGGCGGGGCGGCGCCGCGTTCGAGCGAAGTCGTCGCGACAGGGAGGTTGACCACCGCCCAGTGCCACCAGCCGCCGCGGGTCGGCGCATCGGGATCGAACACGGTGATGGCGAAGCTGCGGGTGCCTTCGGGAACGTTCTTCCACTCCAGCGCCGGCGCTTGATTGCCGCCGCCGCAGGCGATCGACACGTGCGCGGCGGCGATGGTCTCGCCTTCGCGCAGGTCGGCGCTGTGCAGCTCCAGGCCCTGCGCCTGGGCGAGCGCGCTCAGCGGCAGGGCGGCCGCGAGCAGCAACGGCGCGGCGCGGCGGACGATGCGGGCAAGGGACGCAGAGGAACGACGCACGACCGGGGAACCGGAAGCGGACGAATCAGGCGCGGACGAATCAGAGGCGGACGAAGCAACAGCGGACGAAGCGAAAGCGGACGAAGCGAAAACGGGCATGCGCGGCTCTCCTTGGCGTGCAAGGCGCCAGTGTCGCAGATGCGCGCGGCGCGCGTCGCCGACGCGGCGCGCGCCGCCAGCGCCGCGCTCGCCCACGCGGCATCGCAGCATTGTCTGCAGCGCGCGTGCGCATTGTGTGCGCCGCGCCCGATTGCGTTCATGCTCGCGGCGCCGCGCCACGGCCGCTTTGGCGACGCGCTCGCGCATCGGGTGTGAAGCGCATTGAGGAATGGCCGTGCGCCGGCGCATGTGCGGCGCCGATTTGAACTGCGTCGCACGACAGCGCCGACCGCTGCGGTCACAGTCCGGCCGCCCGCGATTTTACGGACTGCCGTCGCGGGCGTTCCGCTGGCGACGAACGGTCGTGCGCACTGGCGCGCGCATCGGCCATCGCCCGGTTCGGCCCGCGCGGCCGCCGCGCCGTCCATTGCACGCTTCGACGTCTTTCTCGGGAGAAGAACATGAAGACGATTTCCAAGGCGGGACTGGGGCTGGCGCTGTGCTGCGCGCTGGCGGCGATCGGCGGTACCGCCAATGCGCAGGGCCAGGGCCTGCAGGGCGAGGACCTGGTGTATTCCTACGACGAGATGTTCGACTTCGACATCGACGCCTACTTGGCCAAGCGCGCGCCGCACCTGCGCAAGCATTCGGAGGAGATCTCGCACTGGGCCGGCTACAGCGGCATCAGCCCGAAGGTGCTGATCGCGCTGATGGAGCAGCAGAGCGGCGCGGTCAGCGCCAAGCGCGCGCCGGCGCGTCCGTTCGGCAAGCTCGCCCGCGCCGACGGCTTCGGCGCGCAGACGCGCGAAGTGGCGCTGGCGCTGCGCGAGTCGCTGTACGAGCGCGATCCCGACGGCGCCAAGGGCCCGGTGACGCTGGCCCGCGCCAATCCGCTGCAGGCGCTGTTCGAGCGCTCCGGCGACAACGAGCCGGCCGCGGCGTTGCGCGGCGACGGCGAATTCCAGCTGGTCTACGGCCGCCTGTTCAACGAGGCGCGCCAGGCCAAGGCGCCGTCGGACCGCTTCGCCAAGGCCGGCCCGGACGTGCAGCCGTTGTCGCCCAACGGCCTGTTGCAGTTCCCGTTCCCGCGCGGCGCCAGCTGGCATGTCGGCGGCGCGCACACCAACACCGGCTCGGGCAATTACCCGATGTCGTCGCTCGACATGTCGCGCGGCGGCGGTTGGGGCAGCAACCAGAACGGCAACTGGGTGTCGGCGTCGGCGGCGGGCTCGTTCAAGCGCCACTCCTCGTGCTTCGCCGAAATCGTGCACACCGGCGGCTGGTCGACGACCTACTACCACCTGATGAACATCCAGTACAACACCGGCGCCAACGTGTCGATGAACACCGCCATCGCCAATCCGGCCAACACCCAGGCGCAGGCGCTGTGCAACGGCGGCAGCTCGACCGGTCCGCACGAGCATTGGTCGCTGAAGCAGAACGGCAGCTTCTACCACCTCAACGGCACGTATCTGTCCGGCTATCGGATCACCGCCACCGGCAGCAGCTACGACACCAACTGCAGCCGTTTCTATCTGACCAAGGGCGGGCAGAACTACTGCTACGGCTACTACACCAACCCGGGTCCGAACTGAGGCCCGCGCGGCAGGTCCGCGTGTTCGCGGCGGCGGCGGCTCGTGTCGTCGCCGCTGCGGCGGGTCCGCGCCTCAGCCGCCCCAGGGCGGCGGGGGCGCGGGCACCGGCCGGGTCAGGTCGAACTCGACCCGGAACAAGCGGCCGGGACGTGCGAGTTCGTAGACGAAGCGCTGCGCGTCGATTTCCACCGCCCACACGTTCGGCACCGAGACTTCGCGGCCGAGCCGGCGGAACAGCGCGCGGCTGTGCGAGTCGGCGGGGAATTCGTAGCGGCCCGGCGCGCCGCCGGGCTTGAGCTCGCCGCCGTACATGGTCAGCTCGTCCTCGCTGCCGTCGCGGTGGCGATGGTCGTGCTTGAGGCTCAGGCCAATGGCCAGGTGCTGGAACACCCAGGTGCGCGAGCGGTCCTCGCCGACCTGGAACGGCACCCGGATCGCGTCGTCCTCGCAGCCGCGCACGTGCATGACCAGGGTCTTGCCGATGAAGGGATCGTCGGCGCTGCGCGGGGTGTCGGCGACGATGCGGCCGGCGAAGGCCTGGCCGCACAGCGGGCGCAGGCGTTCGAGCAACTCGCCGGCGCGGGCGCGTTCGGCCGCGAGTTCGGCTTGCGGCGCGGGCCGCACGGTGTGGCCGAGGAGACAGCCGCCAAGCAACAAGGCGGCGGCGAGGGGCAGCAGGGCGAGCGGGCGCAGTGGGTTCATGCGAGCACGCTAGCGAGCGCGCGTGACGCCGGCAAGGCGGGCCGCGCCGGCTTGCGACGGAGGTCGCCGCGGGCGGGATTGGCGCCGGCGCCGGTTTCCGGGTCTAATGCGCACTTGAAGCGGGGGTACCGCGGCGGGCCGGCACGGTCGCGCGGTTGAGACAGTCCCTTCGAACCTGATGCGGTTGAGACCGCCGTAGGGAAGCTTCGCAGGACGCGAATCCAGCGTCCGCGCGCCCGCTTTGCGCGAGCCTTCCGGCTCGCAGCGCCGCACCGTCAGGTGTGCGGCCGGCTTTTCCTCACAAGCCCCTCCAAAGCGGACGAATTTCCATGAACGCGGTTCCCTCCGAGCTGATCCAGCAAGCCGAGAAGTTGTCGGCCGACGTCACCCGCCCGATCCCCGGCTCGCGCAAGATCCATGTGCAAGGCTCGCGCCCGGACCTGAACGTGCCGATGCGCGAGATCGCGCTGGATCGCACGCCGACCATCTTCGGCGGCGAGGACAACGCGCCGCTGGCGGTGTACGACACCTCCGGCGCCTACACCGACCCGGACGCGAACATCGACCTGGCCGCGGGCCTGGCGCCGCTGCGCGCGAACTGGATCGCCGAGCGCGGCGACACCGAACTGCTCAAGGGCCTGTCCTCGGAATTCGGCCGCCAGCGCGAGCACGACCCCAAGCTCGCCCACGTGCGCTTCGGCAACCGTCCGCTGCCGCGCCGCGCGATCGCCGGCGCCAACGTCACCCAGATGCACTACGCACGCCGCGGCATCGTCACGCCGGAGATGGAATACATCGCCATCCGCGAGAACCAGCGGCTGGAGTCGATCCGCGAGGCGCACCTGCTGCGCCAGCACCCGGGCCAGAGTTTCGGCGCCGACATCCAGAAGATCATCACCCCCGAGTTCGTGCGCGAGGAAGTCGCGCGCGGCCGCGCGATCATCCCCAACAACATCAACCATCCCGAAAGCGAGCCGATGATCATCGGCCGCAACTTCCTGACCAAGGTCAACGCGAACATCGGCAATTCGGCGGTGTCGTCGGGCATCGCCGAGGAAGTGGAGAAGCTGGTGTGGTCGATGCGCTGGGGCGCCGACACGGTCATGGACCTGTCCACCGGCAAGCACATCCACGAAACCCGCGAGTGGATCATCCGCAATTCGCCGGTGCCGATCGGCACGGTGCCGATCTATCAGGCGCTGGAAAAGGTCGACGGCCGCGCCGAGGAGCTCAACTGGGAAATCTTCCGCGACACCCTGATCGAGCAGGCCGAGCAGGGCGTGGACTACTTCACCATCCACGCCGGCGTCTTGCTGCGCTACGTGCCGCTGACCGCACGCCGAGTCACCGGCATCGTCTCGCGCGGCGGCTCGATCCTGGCCAAGTGGTGCCTGGCGCACCACAAGGAAAACTTCCTCTACACCCATTTCGAAGACATCTGCGAAATCATGAAGGCCTACGACGTGGCCTTCTCGCTCGGCGACGGCCTGCGTCCGGGCTCGATCGCCGACGCCAACGACGCGGCCCAGTTCGGCGAGCTGGAAACGCTCGGCGAGCTGACCCAGATCGCCTGGAAGCACGACGTGCAGACCATGATCGAGGGCCCCGGCCACGTGCCGATGCAGCTCATCAAGGAAAACATGGACAAGCAGCTGCAGGTGTGCGGCGAAGCGCCGTTCTACACCCTCGGCCCGCTGACCACCGACATCGCGCCGGGCTACGACCACATCACCTCGGCGATCGGCGCGGCGATGATCGGTTGGTACGGCACCGCGATGCTGTGCTACGTGACGCCGAAGGAGCACCTGGGCCTGCCCAACAAGCACGACGTGCGCGAAGGGTTGATGGCGTACAAGATCGCCGCGCACGCGGCCGACCTGGCCAAGGGCCACCCGGGCGCGCAGGCGCGCGACAACGCGATGAGCAAGGCGCGTTTCGAGTTCCGCTGGGAGGACCAGTTCAACCTCGGCCTCGACCCGGAGCGCGCGCGCGAGTACCACGACGAGACCCTGCCCAAGCAGGCGCACAAGGTCGCCCACTTCTGCTCGATGTGCGGCCCGCACTTCTGCTCGATGAAGATCACCCAGGACGTGCGCGACTACGCCAAGGAGCACGGCCTGGACGAGAGCGCGGCGGTGAACGAGGGCATGGCCGAGAAGTCGGCGGAGTTCCGCGCGCAGGGCGCGGAGGTCTACCACCGCGCCTGACGGCGCGGCAGGAGTGAGCGGGGAGGAGTGAGCGAAAGCGGGGCTCCTCGCTGCTTGCGGCTCATCGCTCGTCTTCGCCGAGCGCGCCGGGTCGTGGGAGCAGCGGATGGGGCGTGAGGAACGAGCAAAAGCAGGGCATGCTGTCGCCTGCTTCTTCTCGTTCCTCACTCCTCTCCGCTCACTCCTCGCCCTAGCCCCATGCCCAGCTACGCCTCCCTCAAATGGCGCGCTCTCGCCCGCCGCCACCCCTCGGCGTTCCTGCTGGCGGCGCAGTTGCTGAGCCTGGCGGTGTATCCGCTGTTCGAACCCGCCGGCGGCGGGCGGGTGGTGTTCGGCGCGTTCGGGGTGCTGGTGTTGGCGCTGGCGGTGTGGGTGGTCAACCGCAGTCCGGCGATCAAGTGGATCGCATGGATCATCGCGATCCCCGCGTTCGCGCTGTCGGTGCTTTCGGTGCTGTTCGCCAGCCCCGGGTTGCTGGTGCTGTCCTCGGCGCTGGAGGCGGCGCTGTATTTCTATGCGGCGGGCGCGTTGATCGCTTACATGATGAGCGACCACAAGGTCACCGCCGACGAGCTGTTCGCGGCCGGGGCCACGTTCACTCTTTTGGCCTGGGGCTTCGCCTACGCCTTCCTGGTCTGCCAGGCGTGGTATCCGGACAGCTTCGTCGGCGCGCAGCGGCCGGGCGAGCCGCGCACCTGGCTGGAACTGCTGTTCCTGAGCTTCACCAACCTTTCCGCGGTCGGCCTCGGCGACATCCTGCCGATGTCGCCGGCGGCGCGCGTGCTGACCATGTTCGAGCAGTTCGCCGGGGTCGGCTACATCGCGGCGGTGGTGTCGCGGCTGATCGGGCTGACCATGCTGCGGCAGCCGCGGCCGTAGGTGCGGATCGTGCGCCTGACGGGCGCCGCGGAGCTGAACGCCTGAACGGGGGCGAAACGCTGTCACAAAGGCACGCGATTCGCAGCGTGATGACGTAATCGGTGTAGCTGCGGTGCGTTACACATGAACACGTGCCGGCGCGCGCGTTTTGGAACGATACGTTTCGGCGTTTCCGGCCCCAAAGCCGCCCCTGCGACGTTGCGGACCGGGGCGGCGCGGCTTGGCGGGGGCTAGAATAGGCGGCTAGAACAAGCAGTGTCGGCGCGCCTTTCCGATCGCGCCACCGCGCCATGCCGGATATGTCGGTTGGTCTGTCTTGTGCCTAGGCGTTCAGGCACATGACCCACCGCGGGCAAGTGCGCACCATCAGCAGGATTCATGCCGCGAACCCACGAGCCATCCACGCCGTCCTTGCCCGCCGAGCACCTGCGGGTAGGCGATTGCGTGGTCGACATCCCCTTGCGCGAGATCCGCGCGCCGGGGGCGCGTCGGCCGCGCCGGATCACGCCCAAGGCGATGGGCGTGCTGCTGGTGCTGGTCGATCACGCCGACCGGGTGGTCAGCCGCGACGCGCTGCTGGCCGAGGTCTGGCCCGACACCCTGCCGACCGACGACGTGGTCACCCAGGCGGTGACCCAGCTGCGCAAGGCCTTCGATGAGGACCGCGGCAACCCGCGCTACATCGAGACCATCGCCAAGAACGGTTACCGGCTGCTGGCCAAGGTGCGCTGGCTGGTGCCGGAGCAGGCGGCCGCGGCCGGCGAGGCCGAGCCGGCGGGCGAAGGCGCGAGCGTCGCGACGGCGGGTGCCGACGGCGCCGCGGCCGCGGTGGCCACGCCCGCCATCGCGCGCGCCGAGCGGATCGAACCGGTCCCGCTGCCGAACCAGCCGCGTCCGCGCGGCACCTGGCGCTCGCTGGTCGCCACGGTGGCGGTGGTGCTGGTCCTGGTCGTGCTGCTGGTGTGGTGGTCGCTGGCCCGACAGGCGCACGCGCCCGGCGCGGCGCCGGCCGCGCTCGACCCGGCCCGGGTCGCCAATGCCGCGCGCCCGTACCGGCTGATCACCTCGATGCCGGGCTTCGAAGTCCAGCCGACCCTGTCGCCGGACGCGGCCCTGGTCGCCTATGTCGCCATTCCCGACGGCCAGCGCGGTACCGCGATCCTGGTCCAGACCACCGACCAGACCCCGCCGCGCCAGCTGACCCGGCCCAGCGGCCTGGCCGAGGACAGCGCCCCGGCGTGGTCGCCGGACGGACGCTCGATCGCGTTCCTGCGGGTCGACCCGGCGCGCGCGTGCAAGGTCCTGCTGATCGCGGCCAACGGCGGCGCCGAGCGCGAGATCGGCGATTGCGACCCGCGCAACCCGCCGACCTTCGAATGGACCCCGGACGGCCGCGGCCTGATCTTCGGCAGCATGCAGACCGCCCAGGGCATCGTCGGGATGCGCGTGCTCGACCTGGCCAGCGGCGAATGGCGCGCAGTGCCGTACCGCACCGGCGCCGGCAACCTCGACCTGTCGCCGCGGTTCTCGCCCGACGGGCGCTGGATCGTGTTCCTGCGCAACAACCCCCAGGGCGACTTCTGGCGCCTGCCGGCCGAGGGCGGCACGGCCGAGCGCCTGAGCCAGCTCAGCGCCGACGTGCGCGGCTGGGACTGGCTGCCGGACAGCCGCAGCATCCTGTTCGGACGCATGATCGACGGCGACACCCGCCTGTACCGGCTGGACCTGGAAACCGGCCAGGCCCGCGACCTGGGCATCGAGTCGGCGCAGTTCCCGGCGGTGGCGGCCTCGCGCCCGGCCGCGGCGTTCGTCCAGCGCAAGCCGTACTTCGGCCTGTTCCGGGTGGTGCTGGGCGACACCTCCAAGGGCGCGGTGCACGTGGTCGACCCGCTGTTCCCGTCCTCGGCGCGCGACATGCTGCCGGCGGTGGCCCCGGACGGGCGCCAGATCGTGTTCTTCTCCGACCGCTCCGGCAGCAACCATCTGTGGTGGGCCGACCTGGACCAGCCCGATTCGCTGCGCATGCTGCCGGGGGTGACCCCGGGCACCCGCTACGGCGCCTCGTGGTCGGCCGACAGCGGCCGGGTCAGCGTGGTCGGGCCGGACGCGGACGGGCGCAACGTGATCTTCGAGGTGATCCCCGCGAGCGGCCGGGTCACCCGCCTGCCGGCGCCGGTGGACGAGCCGATCCAGGCCATGCAGCTGCCCGATCCGAACCGGATGCTGGTGCTGGCCGGCGCCGGCGACGGCCGCCTGCGCCTGCACCTGTTCGACCGCAGCCGCTCGCCGTGGAAGCTGCTGGCGGCGATCGACGACGTGGTCGAAGCCAAGGCCGACCCGGCCCACAACCGCCTGCTGTTCGCCCGCCAGACCCAGTCCGGGCTGTGGCAGGCCGACCTGGGCCTGGCCGCGGCCAGCATCCGCCAGATCGACGACAGCGAACCGGTCGCCGACCGCTACCGGCTGTGGGACGTCGCGGTCGCCACCGGCGAGCTGCGCTACATGGACCAGCAGCCGACCTGCCTGTCGCTGATGCGGCGGATGGCCACCCCGGAACTGCCGCCCTCGGTGCTGTGCCTGGACCAAAGCCGGCGCTCGGCGATCAATGGATTCAGCCTGAGCCCGCGCGGCGACACCGTCTATCTGGCCCTGGCCAAGTGGGATGGCGCGGATATCGGTTACATGGACCTGCCCGAGGAACCGAAGACCTTCGTCCCCGGCTGGCTCAACTGATTGATCTGGTTGGGAAAAGACCTTTCGGAAGTTCGTCGGATGTGACATCGTTCCGAATTCGCCTAACTCTCCGTCAAATTTCCTGCGCCGGGGTTCGTTGCTCGCGCAAATAAAAACCTCATTCCCCGCAAATGAGGTGGACCAATGGAGCAAGCATTGTGGGCGGATCGCGGACAGCTGCTGCAGCTGGACGCGCAGGATCACTCCGCTCAGGCAAGTTGCGTCGGTGTCTCGCGACTGGGCAGCGCCCAGTTGTCCGGGACTCACTTCTCGATATGGGTCCAGCTGCGCGGCAGCTCGTGGGTCGAAGCCAAAGAGGGCAAGTTCCGCCTCAAGCGCGGCGACTGGATCGCGTTCGAGCGCGACTCCAAGCCGGTGCTGCAGGCCGACCGTTACGGCGTCTGCATCGGCCTGAACCTGACCCCGGACGCGATCAAGGCGATGGCCCGCCTGGCCGACAGCACCCTGTACGCCGGCCGCGGCCGCATGAACCGGCACGACGCGCGCATCGCCCTGCGCCTGTGGCGCCAGGCCCATGCCCGCAACGGCGAAGCCGACACCGGCTTCGATCTCAACGCCCTGCGTCCGATCCTGCTGCACCTGGCCGGCGTCCAGCGCGAGCTGACCGCGCGCATCCAGCGTTGCCCGGGCCGTTCGCGCAGCCGCAAGCGCCAGGTCTTCGGCCGCCTCCAGCGCGCCCGCCTGTACCTGGAAGGCAACTGCGACCGGGTCGTGCGCATCAGCGAACTGGCCGAGCTGACCAGCTTCTCGAGCTGGTACTTCTCCAAGACCTTCCACAGCCTGTACGAGGAGAGCCCCCAGGCCGCCTCCGCGCGCATGCGCCTGGAACATGCCGCGGACTTGTTGAAGAACACCTCGATGATGATCGGCGAGGTCGCCGCCGCCAGCGGTTTCGACAACTGCTGCAGCTTCGCCCGCGCCTTCCGCGCCCGTTTCGGCACCTCGGCCACGCGTTACCGCAGCGCTGCCGCGGCCGCCAAGGCCGAAGCCGCGCGTGCGGCGGTGGTCTCGGCGGTGCCGTTGCGCAAGCTGGCGATGGCGAGCTGACGTCGGCCGGCGCAGGCGACGAAAGCGTTACGAAACACCGAAGCGCGTTCCGAAACGGCCGAAACCTGGCCGGGCAACACGATCCGAAGCGACAGTTGGCAACAAACGCAGCAAACGCAGTCCTCCGAGCCCGCTGTATCCGCCGTGTCACGGCCCGCCCGATGCGAATCCGGCGCCGCCGCCAAGCCGATACCGCCAGCCGCCTCCCCCCGTAGGCCGGACTTCAGCGACACCGCAGCAACGCCCCGAGGTTTCGACTGCGCGCACCGCGCGCAGCCGGACCTCGGCGGCGGCATCGGGCCGGCGCGCTCGCGCCTTCGCGCCTTGCGGGTCGTTCCCTCTCTCTCCTTACTTATCGATCGACACGCTGCGTTGGCGCAGCGGTTTGCATCGCGCGTCGTTTGTGCGCGAATGCGGGCTCGCGGTGCGTTCGTGCTTGCATGTGTCCGTGTGTGCGTGTGCAAGAGCAGTGCGAGCATGAACGAATCGTTCAGCATCGCAGCGCGGATGCGCTGAGCATTCGTTGCGTTGCGTTGCGTTGCGTTGCGTTGCGTTCGTTGCGTCGCGTTGCATCGACGCTGATGTCCGCATCGCAAGAATGCGATCGCCACGCGCATCGCGATCCATTCCCTACTTCTCGCCGACTGAACGATTCGTTCAGCTCGAACGCGCGAACTCGCATCCGCGCGCGTCGAGCGCGATGCGCGCCAACCGCGCAAATGCCGCGAAAATCGCTCGAATCCACTGCGTCGCGATCGTGTCGGCGCGATGCGCTCGCGTCGTGCGCGCATCGAAGTCGATACGGATCGCAGCGCATGCGTATGCGCGCGGCGACCAACAATCAGCGGCTTCTCCGCGAGCGGACACGCAGCGCAAAGACGCGATGCAAAGCTTCGCGACGGATTCGGCAAGCGATTCGCCAATGCGCGGCAAGCCGCGCCGCTACGCGCGCGTCGATCGCGGCGATGCGCCGCGAACGGTCAAAAACACCGGGAATTCATCACGTTTCATGCGTGCGTCGCGTTTTCTCGAATGCGATGACAGTGGCTTCCACGCCTGACTTCGCAAAGTCTCCCGTTGGCACCCGCAAAGCAGTGCGGAGACTTCGAACGTACTTTTGCAAGGCGTTTTAACACGCCCATAACGAGATTACTGGAGAGAGATAGATGAACCATCGTAGTCTGCGCCCCACGGCGCGGTACGGCGTTCTGCCGTCCGCCATCGCCGCGGCGCTTGTGTCGGCACTGGTCCCGGCGATCGCCGGCGCTCAGGAAGCCGATGCCTCCAAGACCCCCACCACTCTCGATCGCATCGAGGTGACCGGTTCGCGCATCCGCCAGGCCAACCTGGAGACGTCGCAGCCGGTCGTCACCATGTCGCGCGCCGAAATCCAGAAGCAGGGTTTCACTTCCGTCGCCGACATCGTCCAGAACATCACCGCCACCGGTTCGCCGGCGATCTCGCGCGCCGACGCGCTCGCCTCGGGCGAGAACGTGGGCGGCCAGTACGTCGACCTGCGCAACCTCGGTCCGGAACGCACCCTGGTGCTGATCGACGGCAAGCGCATGGGCATCAGCTCCAGCGGCTATTCCGACCTGGCTTCGATCCCGACCTCGATCATCGAGCGCATCGAAGTGCTGACCGACGGCGCCTCGGCGCTGTACGGCTCCGACGCGATCGCCGGCGTGGTCAACATCATCACCCGCAAGCGCTTCGACGGCCTGGAAGGCAGCGCCTACCTCGGCCAGTACGGCCAGGGCGACGGCAACAAGGAAACCTACAACTTCGTCATCGGCCAGACCGGTGAGCGCGGTTCGGTGACCTTGGGCGCCGAGTACAGCAAGGAAGATCCGGTCATGGCCAAGGATCGTTCCTTCACCCGTTACCCGAACGGCCGCGGCCATCCCTCGCCGGTCGCCGGCGACGACAACGGCTGGAACGGCATCACCCAGTGGGGCGCGTTGATCGACAACCGCCAGACCCCGCTGAATCCGAAGGACGACATCTCGTACACCGCCAACCGCGGCAGCACGAGCACCGGCTCGCTGGGCAACTTCCACGAGACCGACATCAACGACCTGTCCAATCCGAACGAGCAGATGTATCTCTCGACCGGCCTGGAGCGTCGTTCGGTGTTCGCCAACGCCGAGTTCGACATCACCGACAACCTGCGCGCCAAGGCCGACATCCTTTATACGGATCGCGAAGCCACCCAGCAGATCGCCGGCTATCCGTTCCGCTCGGTCGGCTTCGGCCGTTACGACGGCGACCTGAGCCTGAAGGGCAGCAGCGCGTTCAACCCGCTGGGCTACGACGCCAACGTCATCCGCCGCACCTGGGAAATGCCGCGCCAGACCAAGTCCGAGCTGAGCACCTATCGCTTCAGCGGCGGCCTGGAAGGTTCCTTCGAACTGGCCGGCAAGACCTGGGACTGGGACGCGAGCTACCTCTACAACCAGAACAAGGGCAGCAAGACCGGCACCGGCAACCTGTTCCTGCCGAACGTCGAGAAGGCCCTGGGCCCGTCGTTCGTCGACGCCGGCGGCGTCGCCCGCTGCGGCACTCCGGATGCGCCGATCGCCGGCTGCCTGGCGTGGAACCCGCTGCTGGGTCCGGACTCCAACGGTCCGGGCGCGCTGAGCAATCCGGAACTGCAGAAGTACCTGTTCCTGCCGACCCACGACAGCTACACCAACAAGACCCAGGTCTACAGCCTCAACCTCAGCGGCGTGCTCGCCACGCTGCCGGCGGGCGACCTCGGCCTGGCCGCGGGTTACGAGCACCGCAAGGAAACCGCCAACTACGAGCCGGACGCCCTGCTGCAGTCGGGCCTGAGCTCGGATCTGGCCGGCAGCTCCACCCACGGCGGCTACTCGCTCGATGAGTTCTACGTCGAACTGGCCGTGCCGGTGCTGTCGGATGTGGCCTTCGCGAAGGAGCTGTCGTTCAACATCGCCGGCCGCTACTCCGACTACGACACCTTCGGCGACACCACCAACGGCAAGTTCAGCCTGAAGTGGAAGCCGATCGACGACCTGCTGGTCCGCGGCACCTACGCGACGGGCTTCCGCGCCCCGACCGTGAACGATCTGTACGGCGGCGTCGGCGAGAGCTTCGACAACTACACCGATCCGTGCGACACCCTGTTCGGCGCGGCCGTGCGCAACGGCCAGGTCGCGCAGCGTTGCGCGGGCGTGGTCCCGGCGAACTTCCGCCAGGCCGCCGCGGGCGGCAATCCGGCCACCGGCCCGAATGCCCAGTCCGACAGCGCGTTCCTGTCCGGTTCCAACCCGCTGTTGAAGCCCGAGACCTCCAAGTCGACCAACATCGGCTTCGTCTACAGCCCGAGCTGGTTCAGCGGCTTCGACATCAGCCTGGATTGGTGGAAGATCAAGATCGAGAACGTGATCGCGTCCGAGACCGTCACCTCGATCCTGAACAACTGCTACGTGCTCGGCATCGACTCGGCCTGCGACCGCTTCGTCCGCGACACCGATCCGCTGAACCAGGGCCAGGTCGTCGACGTGACCCGCACGCTGATCAACGCCGGCTACCAGGAGACCGCGGGCTACGACCTGGGCATCTCCTACCGCCTGGCCGACACCGCGTACGGCAACTTCGCCTTCACCTGGAAGACGACCTACGTCGACTACTCCGAGTACAAGCGCGACGGCGAAGCCAACACCCCGGTCGAGCAGCGCACCAGCTGGGTGGCCGACGGCGCGAGCAACTTCCGCGTGCGTTCGAACTTCAACGCCGACTGGAGCCGCGGCGACTTCGGCGCGAGCTGGGGCATCCGTTACTACGGCGGCCTGAAGGAAGAGTGCGCGTACGATCTCGACGGCGGTCCGGAGTGCAACAAGCCGAACTACCAGTCCTCGTACCGCGGCATCGTGCCGGTCCGCGAAGTGGGCGCCAACACCTTCCACGACGTGCAGGTCCGCTACAACACTCCGTGGAACGCCACCGTGGCGCTGGGCGCGAACAACGTGTTCGACCACATCGGCCAGACCATGTACAGCCAGCCGAACAGCAGCTTCGTCTACAACGGCAGCTTCGACATCGGCCGCTTCGTGTACATGAAGTACACCCAGCGCTTCTGATCGAAGCCTGAGCGGTACTTGCGACACGACTACGGCCCCGAAAGGGGCCGTAGTTTTTTGCGTTGGCGGATCGCGCGACGAACTCGCGCCAAGCTTTTGTGGGAGGGGCTTGAGCCCCGACGCTTTCCCATCCGGTCGCGGCGACCGGATGGGAAAGCGTCGGGGCTCAAGCCCCTCCCACAAAAGCCCGGCGCGGGCGATGCGAACGACGCGAGCGCGCGGCAACGAAAAAGGCCGCCCGAAGGCGGCCTTTTTACGCGTGCATGGCGTCGCGCGCTCAGAACTTCGGCTTGTCGTCCTCGGCCGCGTAGCGCTCGATCGCCTCGACCAGGATCTTCTTGGCCTCTTCGGCGTTGCCCCAGCCGTCGAGCTTGACCCACTTGCCCTTCTCCAGGTCCTTGTAGTGCTCGAAGAAGTGGCCGATGCGCTCGAGCCAGTGCGGGCTGACCTGGTCGATGTCGTGGATGTGCGAGTAGCCGGCGAAGACCTTGTCGACCGGCACCGCCAGCAGCTTCTCGTCGCTGCCGGCTTCGTCGCTCATGCGCAGCACGCCGACCGGGCGGCAGCGGATCACCGAGCCGGGGATCAGCGGCAGCGGCAGCACCACCAGCACGTCGGCCGGGTCGCCGTCGCCGCAGACGGTGTGCGGGACGTAGCCGTAGTTGCAGGGGTAGCGCATCGGGGTCGAGAGGATGCGGTCGACGAAGATCGCGCCGGAGGCCTTGTCGACCTCGTACTTGACCGGCTCGGCATCCTTCGGGATTTCGATGATGACGTTGATCTCGTGCGGCGGGTTCTTGCCGGTGGGGACGTGGTCCAGACCCATGTGTGCTCCGACTGCTGGGGCCCGCGTCGCGCGGGCCGGATGGAATGGGGCCCGCAGGGGAACGGGCCGGAAAGGGGGCCTATTTTACGCGTCCGGCTGCTGCGATGCAGCACGCGCGGCGCCCGGCCCCTGGGGCGGGCCCGAGGTCGGGCAGCGCCGGCGTAATCGTCGAACGGCGGCGAAGCGGCCGGCTTCGGCGTCGATCGATGCGCCAGCGGCGCCCGGCGCCGGCCCGGGCCGGCGGCGCCGCGCGCCGCGTCCAAAACCCGCCAAGTGCCCGTCCAATGCCTTGCGCGTGCATTTTCCAGCCCGCGCTTGAGACCGGCCCGGGCCCTGGCTATACCGATATAGATCGATCTAAACGCCCACTCGGAGCCGGGGGAACGCGATGGACTGGGGATCGCAGGCGCTGCACGAACTGGTGGACTTCTTCGGCCTGGGGGCCTTGCTGGAGCTGCTGGCCGCCGACGGCTACCGCGCCCTGCTCAGCGCCGACGGGGCCAAGGCGCTGCTGTACCCGGTGATCCCGGTCCTGCTGCTGTACGAGTTGTTGCGCACGCTGGCGCGGCGGAAGTTCCGGCTCGAGGACTACAAGATCCCGTTCATCACCCTGGTCGCCAACCGGCTGATCGGCGCGGTGCTGAGCTTCGGCATGATCGCGGCGTGCATCGCGTTGTTCCAGCCGCTGGCGCTGTTCCAGGTCGAGCTGAGCGGGTGGGGACTGCTGTACGGCTACGTGGTCTGGGAGTTCGCCCATTTCGTCTACCACTACCTCGCGCATAAGGTGCGGCTGCTGTGGTGCCTGCACTCGACCCACCACGCGCCGACCGCGATGAACCTGTCGGTCAACTACGCCCATCTGTTCCTGGAAGCGCCGTACGCCGACATCGTGCGCACCACGATCTGCATCCTCGCCGGGGTCAGCCCGCCGCTGTTGCTGCTGATCATGTTCATCGACGGGTTGTGGGGACAGTTCATCCATCTGGGCGAGCACGTGCTCAAGGACGGGCGGCTCGGGCGGCTGCACCGCTGGATCCTCACGCCCGCCCATCACCGCGTGCACCACGCGCGCAATCCGCTGTACATGGACACCAACTTCTGCAATCTGCTCAATGTCTGGGACCGCGTCTTCGGCACCTATCAGGCGCAGCGCGAGGACATCCGCATCGAGTACGGCATCACCCGGCCGATGAAGCCCGGCAGTTTCCTCGATGCGTATCTCGGCGAGTTCCACGCGCTGGCGCGCGACGTCGCCGCCGCGCCGGGGCTGGGCAACAAGCTGCGCTACCTGCTGATGCCGCCGGGCTGGAGCCACGACGGGCGCTACAAGACCGCGCTGCAGAGCAAGCGCGAATGGCTGCAGCGGCAGGAGGCGGCATGAACGACGCGAACCTGGCGATCGCCCGCGCGATCGTGGTGGCGTGCGCAGCGCTGGCGGTCGCTTGGCCGCGGCCGGGCGCGGCCGGCGACGATGGTAGCCGCGGCGAGAACTACGCGCTGAATCGTCCGGCCACCGCTTCGCCGATCTGCAAGCCCGGCGAAGAAGCGGGCAAAGCCTTCGACGGCCGGCTCAGCAGCAAGACCGAGCACAAGTACTGCACGCTGCAGCGGCCGGCATGGCTGCAGGTCGACCTGCAACAGCGCCGGCGGGTGCGCGAGTTCGTGCTCAAGTATGCCGGCGCCGGCGGCGAACCGGCGGCGATGAACACCCGAGCCTATACGTTGTCGCTGTCCGAGGACGGCGAGCGCTGGCAACCGGCGGTGCGGGTGCGCGACAACCGCCGATCCGTGCGCCGCCACGCGATCGCCCCGACCTGGGCGCGCTACGTGCGGCTGGAGGTGAGCGAACCGGCGCAGGACCCGGCCGATCCGGCGACGCGGATCTACGAGCTGGAAGTGCGCTGAGCGTTGTGGGAAGACCTTCAGGCCCGATGCTTTTCTTTCCGCGGCGATGAAGCCCCAGGCGACCTGAGCCGAAAGCGTCGGGGCTGAAGCCCCTCCCACATGGGCTCTTGTGGGAGGGCCTTCAGGCCCGATGCTTTTCTCTCCGCCGCGATGAAGCCCCCAGGCGACCTGAGCCGAAAGCATCGGGGCTGAAGCCCCTCCCACCGCGATGCCGCCCGGCCTGGGGCCGACCCTAGCTGGGGTCGGCGCTAGCTTGGACGCAGCCATACCTGTGCGTATCTAGGAAGCCTCGTACTCCTACCGCGCAGGTCCGCCATGTCCGTACAGCTCGACGCCACCCGCCCCGCGCCGCCGCAGGCCGATGCCTACTGGGACAACCCGGCCGCCTCCGACCCGAACCGGCAGGTGACGCCCGAGCCGCTGACGCTGCTGCAGACCGCGGCGATCGAACCGACCGCGCGCCTGGCCGCCGACGGCACGGTCGAGATCGACGGCAGCGCGACCAATCCGCAGCAGCGCACCCAATCCAGCACGCCCGACGGCAAGCCGGTGCAGGTCGACCCGCTGCACGACGGCACCGAGGTCTCGATCGCGCGCGAGCGTACCCTGGCCGACGCCGGCGGCGGGCGCCAGTACGTCAGCGCCGACCAGATCGTGCTGACCACCGGCGCCAAGAACGACCAGGTCAACGTCACCCAGCGCGACGACGGCACCCTCGACGTCGGCGTCAACGGCGAAAACTACGCGGTGCGCCTGACCGAGAACCAGGAGCTGACGATCCGCAGCGGCGACGGCGACGACACCATCACCGTCGCGCCGAACGTCAAGGTCAATATCGTGGTCGATGCCGGCGCCGGAGACGATACGGTGACGACCGGCGCCGGCAACGACCGCGTCGACGGCGGCCTGGGCAACGACCGCATCGGCACCGGCGCCGGCCGCGACGACGTGTTCGGCAACAGCGGCGACGACGTCATCGACGCCGGCGACGGCGACGACGTGGTCTACGGCGGCGACGGCGCCGACCGCCTGCTCGGCGGTGCCGGCACCGACTTCCTCGAAGGCGGCAGCGGCAACGACGAACTCGACGGCGGCGGCGGCCACGACATGCTTTCCGGCGGCCTCGGCGACGATGCGCTGCGCGGCGGCGAAGGCGACGACGCGGTCTATACCGGCGACGGCCGCGACAGCGTCGACAACCGGTCCGGCAACGACACCGTCTACGCCCAGCGCGCGGTCGATCTGATCAACGCCGCCAGCGGCGCGCGCAACACCGTAGTCAACGTCGAGATCGGCGCGGCCAAGGGCGTGACCATCGAAGGCTCCGACGCGTTCAAGCAGCGCGTCGGCGCCGAAATCGAATTCCTGCGCGCCTCGCCCAACGGCCAGCGCATGCTCGCCGAGTTCGACAAGGCCGCCGCGCGCGGCAACACGGTCACCATCAAGGAACTGGCCAACGAAGAGAACGGCTACGCCCAGACCTTCAGCAACGACGCCGACATCGTCAACGGCCGTCCGGGCAAGGGCGGCGACGTGCAGATCAGCTACAACCCCTCGTTCCACATGGACGCGTTCCCGGCGCCGGTGGGCGTGCTCTACCACGAGATGTCGCACGCCTATAACGGCGTCACCGGCACCTTCCAGCCCGGCACCTACGTCGGCAGCGGTCCGGACAGCGGCCGCGTGCCCAACGCCGAGCGCCAGGCGGTGGGCTTGGAGACCAGCGCGCCGGCCTACGACTTCGACGGCGACCCGGCCACGCCCAAGACCACGGCCAACCCCGACCACCTCACCGAGAACGGGATGCGCGCCGAACTGGGCCTGCCGGACCGGCCGAACTACAGCCTGTGACCGGTTCGGGGACGAAGGCCGCCCGCATCCATCGCCGGCGGCCTTCGTATCGATCGCGGCCGGCGCTCGCATCGTGGGAGGGGCTTCAGCTCCGATGCCTTCCGCTCAGCCGCTACGATGCTTCCCGTGCCAGCGCGATACTCGCATCGTGGGAGGGGCTTCAGCCCCGATGTTTTCCGCTCAGCCGCTACGATGCCTCCCGCGCCAGCGCGATAGCCGCTACAGGAAGCGAATCGAACCGATGAGTACGCAACCGCCGCCGCTCCCGCGCCACCTTCGCGCCGCTTCCCTGGCGCTTTTCGGACTTCTCTCCGCCACCGCCGCGCACGCCGCCATGCCCGCCACCGCCGCCGATATCCAGGGACAGGGCGCGACCCTGCACGCCGAGTTCGCCTACGACCCGGCGCAGCGCGGGTTGCGCGTGAGCTATCGCCTGCGCAACACCGGCGATGCGCCGCTGGCGGTGTTCGACCGCGGCGACCGCCACCAGGCCGGTATCGGACGGCAGACGCTAGGCGCGGTCGCATCGCCGGCGCTGGTCGAGCGCGACGGCGACGTGGAGCTCGTGCACGCGGCGCAGCCGCTGTCCGTGCCCGCGCCGACCTCGCCGCCGACGCCGCTGGCGATGAAGCTGGCGCCGGGCGCGACCCTGGCCGGCCGGTTCGAGATCCAACTGTGGAGCAAGGCCGAGCCCAAGCGCCTGCGCTGGTGCCTGGGCGTGATGCCGTTCGAGGCGTCGCTTTTCCATGCGCCGGCCAAGACCGCCGACGGCGAAGTGTGGAGCGCGTCGTTTTCGGCCTCCGACGCGCAGCAGATGCTGTGCACGCCGTGGTTCGACGTGGCCAAGGGCGCGTTCGCGGCTTGAGGCTCGATGGCTGCGTCCGATACGGCGACGCGGCCTGAGCGAAAAGCGTCGGGCCTGAAGCCCTCCCACGGGATCGGCGTGGCCCGGCTTTTGTGGGAGGGGCTTCAGCCCCGATGCCTTTGTTTCCGATGTGGTGCAGCGACCTGATCGAAAAGCATCGGGCCTGAAGGCCCTCCCACAGAATCGGTGTGCCCCGGCTTTTGTGGGAGGGGCTTCAGCCCCGACGCTTTTCGTTCCGCTTCAGCGCACCAGGCCTTGCAGTTCGGCCGAGTCGAACGCGATCGTGGTGCGCGGCCCGGTGTCGGCCTGGATCTTGCGCGCGATCAGTTCGTTGGTCGGCGCCAGCACGCTGAAGTGGTTCGCGCGCGGCACCACGTACCAGTGCGCGAGCGGGTTGGCGCTGGCCTTGCGCATCGCCTCCAGATCTTCGGTGTTGGCGTCGTGGTCGCCTTCGAAGACGAACACCGGGCTGCGGATCGAGGCCAGCCAGTAGCCGGGCGAACGCAAGCGGATTTCCTTGTCGTCGTCCTGCGCCACCGGCACGTAGCGCTCGCCATAGCCGGACACGTCGGCGACCGGGCCGAACGCGAACACCGCGCGGAAGCGCGCATCGCTCTGCGCGACCAGCAGCGCCAGGGTGCCGCCGGTGCTGTGGCCGCCGAGATAGATGCGCTGCGGGTCGACGTAGTCGAGCTTGGCCAGGTAATCGGCGGCGGCGAGCACGTCGTTCACTTCGCCGTAGAAGCCTTCGCGCACGCCGGGGTTGTCGTTGCCGCCGCGCAGCGAGGGGTACATGACCACCAGGCCGGCGTCGCGGAACGCGGCCGCGGTCTGGTCGTTGTCGCGCGGCTGCTCGCTCCACACGTCGCCGAGGGTGTTGCTGTCGCCGCCGGTGATCCAGACGATCGCCGGGCGCTTGCCGGCGGCGTCCGGACGCGGCGTCTGGTAGGCCGACAGCTGGCCGCCTTCGGCGCGGTACTGAACGAGTTGCAGCACCTGCGGCGGCGGCGCGAGCGCCGGGCTGCCGTCGCGCACGCGTTCGCGCAGTTGGGTGGGGTGGGCGGCGCGCGCGGCGGCGAGGTCGTCGCCGGCGTCGGCGAGCGGCGGCCGCGAGCAGGCGGCGAGGGCGGCGAACAGCAACAGCGACAACAGCGGCAGCGGGCGCATCGGCGGCGGTCCTTGCACATGAGCGGGTCGCCAGTGTGCGGCAAACCGCGGCGCCGCGCCTGTCTGCGCGAGCGCGGACAGCGCCGGGGCAGGGCGTCGCGCACGCGCGGCGCCGCAAGCCGGCAACGAAAACGGCGGCCGCGAGGGCCGCCGTTTTCGTGGATCTACGAGGCTCGCAGCGTGCGCTTACTCGACGCTGACCTCGACCCGCCGCGCTTCCCTGGCGTCGCCGCCGCCCTCGGTCACCGTGGGCTTGTCCAGTTCGATGCGCTCGGCCGCGATGCCTTGTTCCTGCAACCAATGCTGCACCGCCTGCGCGCGCTGCTTGGCCAGTTCGGCGTTGGTCGCGGCGCTGCCGGATTCGTCGTGGAAGCCGGAGATGCGCGCCTTGCTGTCGGCCTTGGCCTGCAGCGCGGAGAGCACGCCGCCGAGGTCGCCCGCGGCGGTGGCCGGCAACTGCGCCGAGCCGAGATCGAAGTATAGCTTGGCGCGATCGGTGGCGGCCATGGCCATGTCGGCGCCCGCAGCGGCACCCCCACCCTCGTTGCCGTCGGCCGTGCGGCTCGATCCGGAGCCGGTTTCGGAGCCGCCGGATGCGGCGCTGTCGCCGTGCGCCGACGCCGTCGCCGCGGGCGGCATGGCCTCGGCCGCCGCGCTGGTCGCATCGCCGACCGGCAACAACGGCACCAGCAACAGCGCGACGATGTTGATGATCTTGATCAGCGGATTGATCGCCGGGCCGGCGGTGTCCTTGTACGGATCGCCGACGGTGTCGCCGGTGACCGCGGCCTTGTGCGCTTCCGAACCCTTGCCGCCGTGGTGACCGTCCTCGATGTACTTCTTGGCGTTGTCCCAGGCGCCGCCGCCGGTGGTCATCGAGATCGCGACGAAGATGCCGGTGACGATGGTGCCGATCAGCAGACCGCCCAGCGCTTTCGGCCCGAGCAGCAGGCCGACGACCACGGGCACCGCGACCGGCAGCAGCGAGGGCACGATCATTTCCTTGATCGCCGACTTGGTCAGCATGTCCACGGCCTTGTCGTACTGCGGCTTGCCGGTGCCTTCCATGATCCCGGCGATGTCGCGGAACTGCCGCCGCACTTCCTCGACCACCGCGCCGGCGGCGCGGCCGACCGCTTCCATCGCCATCGCGCCGAACAGGTACGGGATCAGGCCGCCGATCAGCAGGCCGATGATGACCATGTGGTCGGACAGGTCGAACGCGAACACCTTGCCCGGATGCGCGGTCTGCAGGTTGTGGGTGTAATCGGCGAACAGCACCAGCGCGGCCAGCGCGGCCGAGCCGATGGCGTAGCCCTTGGTCACCGCCTTGGTGGTGTTGCCGACCGCGTCGAGTGGATCGGTGATGTCGCGGATCTCCGACGGCAGCTCGGCCATCTCGGCGATGCCGCCGGCGTTGTCGGTGATCGGACCGTAGGCGTCGAGCGCCACGATCATGCCGGCCATCGACAGCATCGAGGTCGCGGCGATGGCGATGCCGTACAACCCGCCCAGCGCATGCGCGCCCCAGATCGCCAGGCACACCGCGATCACCGGCAGCGCGGTCGACTTCATCGACACGCCGAGGCCGGCGATGATGTTGGTGCCGTGGCCGGTGGTGGAGGCCTGCGCGACGTGCTTGACCGGACTGTATTGGGTGCCGGTGTAGTACTCGGTGATCCACACGATCACCCCGGTCAGGACCAGGCCGATCAGCGCGCACCAGTACAGGTTCATCGCGCCGACGCTGGAGTCGCGCATCAACTCGGTGGTGATCGGATAGAACGCGATCGCCGCCAGCACCGCCGAGACGATCACGCCCTTGTACAGCGCGCCCATGATCGAGCCGCCGGCCTTCACCTTGACGAAGAACGCGCCGATGATCGAGGCGATGATCGACACGCCGCCGAGCACCAGCGGATACAGCACGCCGTTGCCGCCGACCGTGCTCGCCATCAGCCCGCCGAGCAGCATCGTCGCGATCACCGTGACCGCGTAGGTTTCGAACAGGTCGGCGGCCATGCCGGCGCAGTCGCCGACGTTGTCGCCGACGTTGTCGGCGATCACCGCCGGGTTGCGCGGGTCGTCCTCGGGGATGCCGGCTTCGACCTTGCCGACCAAGTCGGCGCCGACGTCCGCGCCCTTGGTGAAGATGCCGCCGCCCAGGCGCGCGAAGATCGAGATCAGCGACGAGCCGAACGCCAGGCCGACCAGCGCGTGCAGCGCCTTCTCGCCGGCGATGCCGAGCTTGGCCAGCGCCAGCCAGTAGCCGGCCACGCCGAGCAGGCCCAGGCCGACCACCAACATGCCGGTGATCGCGCCGCCGCGGAAGGCGACGTCCATCGCCGGGCCCATGCCCTTGCGCGCGGCCTCGGCGGTGCGCACGTTGGCGCGCACCGACACGTTCATGCCGATGTAGCCGGCCGCGCCGGAGAGCACCGCGCCGAGCAGGAAGCCGATCGCGGTAGGCCAGTTGAGGAACAGTCCGATCAGCACGAACAGCACCGCGCCGGCGATGCCGATGGTGGTGTATTGGCGGTTGAGATAGGCGCGTGCGCCTTCCTGGATCGCGCCGGCGATCTGCTGCATGCGTTCGTTGCCGGCGGGTTGTGCGCTGATCCAGCGCGCGGACACGATTCCATAGAGGATCGCGATGACGGCGCAGCCTAGCGCCAGAATCAAACCGTACTGCTCCAGCATGAAACCCCTCCCCAAGTGGAAAAGTGGACATCACGGGACAACGGATTCGACTTGTGCCGCGTACGGTCGTGGACCGGTGTTCCGCGGATCGCGTTGTGCGCGGCGCGTGTTGCATCGCAGCGATGCCGAGTTGCGGACGCGGCATGCGGCGACTATCGCATAGGGGATGGGCCGGAGGAACCGCCGCGACGGCGCCGGCGGCGCGCATCGCGCGGCGTGCGGCGGGGCTGCGAACGAAGTCACGAAACCCTTGCGCCGGCGGTCCGTCCAGCCGTCACGCGCGCTTGACGGCGACGACTTTGGCGGCATTGCGCGCCGCGATTTAGTGCGCCGGCATGTTGCGTAGCCGCATCGTTTGCGCCGGATGCGGTGGTCGGGAGGGCCTTGAGGCCCGATGTTGCGGTTTCAAATCGCGGCGACCTGAGCGGAAGGCGTCGGGCCTGAAGGCCCTCCCACAGGAGCGCGGCGGTTGTGGGAGGGGCTTCAGCCCCGATGCTTTTGTTTCCGACGCGACGCGGCGACCTGAGCGGAAAGCATCTGGCCTGAAGGCCCTCCCACAGGAGCGCGGCGGTTGTGGGAGGGGCTTCAGCCTCGACGCTTTTGTTTCCGATGCGACGCGGCGACCTGAGCGGAAGGCGTCGGGCCTGAAGGCCCTCCCACAGGAGCGCGGCGGTTGAGGGAGGGGCTTCAGCCCCGATGCTTTTGTTTCCGATGCGACGCAGCGACCCGAGCGGAAGGCGTCGGGCCTGAAGGCCCTCCCACAGGGAACGATGCGGTTGTGGGAGGGGCTTCAGCCCCGATGCTTTTGTTTCCAATGCGACGCGGCGACCCGAGCGGAAGGCATCGGGCCTGAAGGCCCTCCCACGACAAGCGGAGCGCCTTCAGCCTCAAGGCTCTTTTGTCCGATGCGGGGTGGCCCCGGGCCGAATTGGCTCCGCGCGGCCGGCGGGCGAGGGTGAAGTGGCGGTTCAGCCATCGCGTGCGAGGCTGCCCCGGCCCCGCAATCAGGAGCCGCCATGCGCAGACTTCTTCCCGCGTTCGGCGCCGCCATGGCGCTCGCCGCATTCGTATCCCCGGCCGCGTTCGCGGCCGATCCGGTCCCCGAGATCCAGCGTTCCGGCTCGGTGCCGGCGCAGCCGGCGGGCAGCGTCCACACCCTGCGCCAGATTCCCGAGGCCTGCGCGCGCCTGGAAGGCGCCTTCACCGGCCAGGCCGCCGAGCCCTACAAGTTCGCGGTGGTGCGCAGCAGTCCCAACTGCCAGCCGCGCGCGCGCTTCGTCGACGCGGCCAAGGCGCGGCCGTCGGAAGCGGCGGGCTGGAAGTTCAACGATGTGATCCGCGTGCCCAGCGCCGCCTGTCCGCAGCAGCAGGCGGTGGTGCGGGTGTGGCGCAAGCCGGCCGCGGTGGCGCCGCCGGAGCTCGACGCGCAGGGCCGCGCGCGACTGTATCTGCAGGACGAGAAGGCCCGCGCCGAAGCGGCCAAGCTGGCCGCGGTGCCGATGTTCGCCGCGTCGATGACGATCGAAGGCAAGGCCTGCGGCGGCTGAGCGCGTCGCCCCGCCGCAAACGACGAAAGGGCCGCTCGCGCGGCCCTTTCGCTTGTTGCCCGGCGGGCGCGGACGCGCAGGTCCGCGCCGGCCCGAGCCGCGGCTTACTTGACGCCGACGCAGTCGTTGAGCTCGACCACGAAGTCTTCGGCGTTGTACTCGCGGAAGGTGCCGGTGAGCTGGATGCGCTCGTTGGCGCGCAGGGTCAGCGCATAGGCCTTCTGGCTGGGCTGCAGTTCGCAGCGCACGCGGGTGTCGAACAGCTTGCTGTCGCTCTCGACCAGGCCCGGCAGCAGCGAGCCGCCGGTCTGGAAGGTCACGTAGTAGCGGCCGCTCTTGCCGTCGCTGACGCCGGCGTTGACGCCCTTGACCGTGTACTGGCGGCCCTTGTAGCGGTCGGCGATGACCGCGGCGTTTTCCTTGGCCTGGGCGTCGATTTCCTGGGCCAGCTGCTGCGCGCTGATCTGGATCGGCAGCGGCTTGGGCGCGGCCGAGCGCGGCGGCGCGGTCTTGCCCGGCTTGAGCGAGCCGATCAGGTCGCACATCGACTTCTTGATCTCGTTGGCGTTGCCGAACGAGCCCTTGCGCAGCTTGAGCGAGATGGTGACGGTGCCGGCGTTGTCGGCGGTGACCTGGACCGGCAGCGGGCGGTGCAGGGTCGAGGACGGCTGCTCCAGCACCAGGGTGCCGGCGCTGAGGTCCTCGTCGAGCACGACCATGTTCTGGCCGATGCCGTTGTTGCGGACCTGGCCGATGGCGCTGGCGGTCGCCAGGCCGTTGACCTGCACCGAGGTGAAGTACTCCTGTCCCGAGAGCGGATTGCCCTTCTTGGTGAAATTGTCTTCGCACTGGCCGGCGACGGCCGAGACGGAAGGGACCAGCAGCATCAACGGAACCAGAAACCTGCCTTTCATGAAGGACTCCCTGTAATGGCCTAAAGCCTGTAAAGCGTTGCGTCCCTGCGCCCCGCATGAACGCTTGCGGCGGCAGATTGCCGCAATCGGGTGGGCGGTTCAACGTTTTTCGGTTGCGCGACCGGCGCGGCACGGGACATTGGCGACGCCGCGCACAGATAAGCGCGGCGCAGGCCGCGACGCCGAGGGCCGTAGCCCGCACGAGCGATGGGCGGCGCGGCGCGGCCCGTGGGCGAATCCGGGGCCGCGCGCCGATCCGCGGCAGGCGGGGCGGTTCGATCGGCAACGCGCAGGCGCGAGCCAGCGGGCGGGGCGGCTCAAGCGCCGGTCGCGTCGCCGCAGCCGGGGTCGCGGTCGTAGCGGCGCCGCATCTCGTCGGGTTCCAGCGCCTCGATGCTGTGGCCGATGTTCCAGCGATGGCCGAACGGATCGATCACCGTGCCCGAGCGCTCGCCGTAGAAATGATCGCGCGGCGCCATCGCCAGCCGCGCGCCGGCAGCGACCGCGCGGGCGACCACGTCGTCGGCGTCGTCCACGTGCAGGTGCAGGGTATGGCTGTGGCCGGCGCCGGCGACCGGGCGGCGGATGTCGACCTCGGGGAATTCCTCGCACAGCATCAAGGTGGTGCCGCCCAGGTCGAGCTCGACATGGCCGATGCGGCCGCCGGGTTCGACCAGGCGGAACTTCTCGGTCGCATCGAACACCTTGCAATAGAACGCCACCGCGGCCTGGGCGTCGCCGACGCAGAGATAGGAGAACAGTTCGTGCACGGCCATGGCGGGCTCCTGGAATGGGGTGGGCGCAGCCTGCGCGCGCAGGCGCTGCCGCGTATTGGACGAAATTTACCCGCAGCGCGCGCTGATGGCCTTGCCCCTGTAGGCGCGGCGCGAGCCGCGACCGCGCTGCGGCCGTTCGCGGCGCGGGCGTGGCATCGAGGTCGTTCGTGCCGGAAGGCTGAAATCGTGGTCGCTCGGGCGATCGGTGCGAGTCACCGCGGCTTGCGCCGTAAGCGCAGTGGCGCGGTCGCGGCTTGCGCCGCTCCTACACGGGCTCCGGGCCGCCTATCGGCAGGTGATGCGGCGAGGCCGCCGCGGCGGCCAGGTAGGCGCGCGGCGACACGCCGGCGAACTCGCGGAATTCGCGGATCAGGTGCGATTGGTCGAAATAGCCGCCGTCCAGCGCCAGCTGCGCCCAATCCGGTCGCGGCGTCGCCGCCAGCGCGCTCAGCAGGCGCTTGAACCGCAGCACCCGCGCATAGCGTTTCGGACTCAGGCCGGCGGCGTCGCGGAAGCCGGCGATGAAACGGCGGTGGCTGCGGCCGCTGGCCGCGACCCAGCCGGCGACGCGGCGTTCGTCGGCGCCGGCGGCGCAGTCGCCGCCCGGCGCGGCGCCTTGTAGCGACCGCACCGCGCGCACGATCTGCGGATCGAGTCCGCGCACCGGCCGCAGCCGCGCGCGCAGGAACGCTTCGAACAGCCCGCGCCGCGACCGCGGGTCGGCCGCGGCGGCGAGCCGCTCGTACAACCCGTCGGCCGCGCCTGCGCCGCACAGTTCGTCCAGGCCGACGTAACCGCCCTCCAGTTCCGCCGCCGACACGCCGAACAGCGCCAGGGCCGCGCCCGGCCGCAGCATCGCGCCGACCGAGGCGGCCGGGCGCGAGGCGTCCTTGATCACGTAGCCGGCGCGCGCGCCGGCGAGCAGCGCGGGCGGATGCGAGCGGCCGAGGGCGTCGTCGGCGTCGGCGTACGTGCGCAGCGGCGGGCCGTCCAGGCGTAGCGCCAGATGCAGGCTGCCGGTCGGCAGCGAATGTTCGCGCGGCCAGGCGGGCGCGCTCGCGGGCCGCGCGCTGGCCCAACTGCGCTCCACCCACGCCGCCAGCGCGGGCGGCAGCGGTGCCCCGCTGTGCGGCGTCGCGCGGACGGGGCGGGCGCTCATGCCGCGGCCGCTCAGTCCGGGCGACAGCCGGTGAGGATGAACTGGCCGCCTTCGTAGATGCGGAAGGTGCCGGTCAGGGTCATGTAGTCGCCGGATTCCAGCCGGTCGGCATAGCCTTCCTGGCCCCGCGCGAGTTCGCATACGATCTGCGTATGGGTGTGCGCGACCACGCCCACTTCCGCGGCCCTGATCAGGCCGCCCTTCTTGACGATGTCGAAGGTCACCTGGCGGCCGTGGCTGTTCGGACGCGGGCCGTAGGTGTCGGTTTCCTTGGTGTAGAGCTGGCCGTCGATGCGGTAGCGGCGCCCCTTGTAGCGCTCGTTGATGATCTGCGGCGACGCGCCCGGGCCGCGCAGGCTGTTGCGGATCTGCTTCTCGATCTCGTCGGACAGCTTGCGCGGCGCGATCTGCACCACCTGCGAGGTGCCCGCGCCTTCGGCCTTGCGCACGCTCGCGGCGAGGGCGTCGCCGCGGGCGCCGGACTTGACCTGGGCGAGCAGCCCGCACAGGTGCGCGCGCGATTCGGCGTCTTTGAAATTGGTGCCGCGGCTGGTGCGCGTGTGCACGGAAAGCTCGGCACCGCCGTCGCGGGCGGTCGCGGTGAAGGCGACCGGGAACGCCTCGTAGCCCAGCGCGCGCGGATACTCCATCGTCAGCGTGCCGCTGCGCGCGTCGCCGGTTTCGTTCAAGTATTTGTACTTGTTGCCCTGGGCGATCACGCGCAACTGGGCCAGCGCGCTGCCGACGCCGACGCCTTCGACGACGGTCGAGGTGCGGTACTCGGCGCCGTTGCGCGGGTCGCCTTGGCTGGTGAAGTTGTTCTCGCACGCGCCGGCGAGCGCGACGGTGGGGCACAGGGCGAGGGCGGCAAGCAGCGGCAGGGCTTTCATCGGTGACGTCTTCCTTGGACGGCGCCCGCCGGGGCGGCGGGCGCGTGGCCGCCATCTTAGCCGCGCGCCCCGGGCCTTGGTCCGCCGCTGCGGCCGCCGCGCGTCGGACGACGACGAGCGGCGGCCGGCGTCGCCCTCAGCCCTCGAACGGCGGCAGCTTGGCCTTCACCGCCACGTTCTTGAGCGTCACGTACTGCGGCAGGCCGTCGCGCCCGTACGGCGGCGGCACCTCGCCGCGGATCAGCGGCTCCAGGTACTTGCGCGCCGCCGCGGTGATGCCGTAACCGTCCTTGCGGATGAAGTTCGCCGGCATCTTCTTCTCGTGATTGGCGACCTTGCTCAGCGGCACCGGTTCGATCTTCCAGCGGTACGGCGCATCGGAACTGCGCACGATCGCCGGCATCACCGAGTTCATCCCCTTGAGTGCGTACTCCACCGCCGCCTTGCCGACCGCGCGCGCCTGCTCGACGTCGGTCTTGGAGGCCAGGTGGCGGGCTGAACGCTGCAGGTAATCGGGCAGGGCCCAATGCACCTTGTAGCCGAGCGCGTCCTTGACCCGCCCGGCCAGGTGCGAGGCGACGCCGCCGAGCTGGGTGTGGCCGAAGGAATCCTTGCCGCCGCCGGCGTCGGCGACGAAGCGCCCGTCCGCGGTCTGGATGCCTTCGCTGGCGACCACCACGCAATAGCCCACGCGCTCGACCGTGGCCTTGACCTTGGCGAAGAAGTCGGCCTCCTCGAACGGCCGCTCGGGGAACAGGATCAGGTGCGGCGCCGCGTCGGCGTCGGCGCCGGCCAGGCCGGCCGCGGCGGCCAGCCAGCCGGCGTGGCGGCCCATGGCCTCGTAGACGAACACCTTGGTCGAGGTCTCGGCCATCGCGGCCACGTCCAGCGCGGCCTCGCGCACCGACACCGCGGTGTACTTGGCGGCCGAGCCGAAGCCCGGGCAGCAGTCGGTGACGGCGAGGTCGTTGTCGACCGTCTTGGGCACGCCCACGCAGGTCAGCGGGTAGCCGTACTCGGCCGCCAACTGCGAAACCTTGAGCGCGGTGTCGGCCGAATCGTTGCCGCCGTTGTAGAGGAACCAGCGCACGTCGTGCGCCTGCAGCACCGCCAGCAGGCGTTCGTAGCGGGCGCGGTCGGCGTCCAGGGCCTTGAGCTTGAGCCGGCACGAGCCGAACGCGCCGCCCGGGGTATGGCCGAGCGCGCGGATCGCCGCGGCCGACTCCTTGGAGGTGTCGATCAGTTCCTCGCGCAGCGCGCCGAGGATGCCGTTGCGGGCGGCCAGGACCCGGACCTTGCGCGCCCGGGCGGCCTCGATGACCCCCGCGGCGGTGGCGTTGATGACGGCGGTCACACCGCCGGATTGCGCGTAAAGCAGGTTTCCGGCGGGTTTGCCGGCGGATTTTCTGGCGGTTTTGGCAGTCGGCATGGGGATTCCAGGATTGGCGCCGGTTTGCGGTAAGCTGGCCGCAATATTCCGCCCGGCGGGTGGCAGGCCGCTTCGAGTGTAGCGCCGCCTCTCGTTCAGGCCAGCCCGCGGCGAGGCCCGGCGGGCGGCCGCAGGGCTCCGGGACCGCCGCGATGCGACGGCCGCCAAGGTTTCATCTGTTCTAGGAGCGATGTAGATGCGATTGGTACTTCTGGGCGCGCCCGGTTCGGGCAAGGGCACGCAAGCCGCACGGCTCAAGGACCACCTGCAGGTGCCGCACATTTCCACCGGCGACCTGCTGCGCGGCGAAGTCGCCGCCGGCACCAAGCTGGGACTGGAAGCCAAGGCGGTGATGGACGCCGGCAATCTGGTCAGCGACGAGATCCTGCTGGGCATGCTCGAGGACCGCTTCTCGCGTCCGGACACCCGCGGCGGCTTCATCCTCGACGGCTACCCGCGCAATCTCGCCCAGGCCGACGCGCTCGACGCGCTGCTGCAGAAGATCGGCCAGCCGATGGACTTCGCCGTGCAGCTGGAAGTGCCGACCGAACTGCTGGTCCAGCGCATCGCCGGCCGCGCCGCCGAGCAGGGCCGCATCGACGACAGCCCCGAAGCCGTGCGCACCCGCCTGAAGGTCTACGACGACGTCACCGCGCCGGTGATCGAGTACTACCGCCAGCACGGCCGCCTGACCGTGGTCGACGGCGTCGGCTCGCTGGACCAGGTGTTCACCCGCATCGTCGAGGCGCTGGAGCCGGCGCCGACGGTGGGCTGAGCCGGTCGGCCGATTCGTGAAGTCGTTTACGGAGTGCTTCGCGTCTTTCGGCGCGAAGCTTCCGAATCCGCAATGGGCTGTCTCGGCCCTAGCCGAGGACGACGCGTTGGTGATCAGTTGCTGGAGCCTGTATTTCGACAGGCCCGACGCGAGCACGCTGCGCTACCGCGATCGCCTGTCGCGCTGGCTCGGTAATGAATCGGGCAACCGTTTGCTCAAAGAGCATCTTGCTCAAGCGGTTGCGTCGTCTTTACCGGTGCGCCTGGTCGTTGCGACCCCTCTGTCCCGCGAAGGGATCGATGCCGGTCGCGATGCCAGTGCGGTGCGCAAGAAATTCCACACCAAGCCCGAAGTAACAGGGCGTGTCGTCGATTTCGACGGCGATTCTTTTGTGATCGATTTTCAGCGTATCTCCGAATGAAACTCCATATCCTCGGCATCGCCGGCACCTTCATGGGCGGCGTCGCCGCGCTCGCGCGCGAACTCGGACACGACGTGGAAGGCAGCGACCAGGCGGTGTATCCGCCGATGTCGACCCAGCTCGAACGCCTCGGCATCGCCCTGCGCCAGGGCTACACGCCCGACAACATCTCCGCCGACTGCGACGAGATCGTGGTCGGCAACGCGCTCTCGCGCGGCAATCCGGCGGTCGAGCAGGTGCTCGACGACGGCCGCCGCTACACCTCCGGCGCGCAGTGGCTCAGCGAACGCGTGCTGCCGGGCCGCGACACCCTGGCGGTCGCCGGCACCCACGGCAAGACCACCACCACCACCATCCTGACCTGGCTGCTGGAAGCCGCCGGCCGCGCGCCGGGCTTTTTGATCGGCGGCGTGGCCGAGGACTTCGGCGCCTCCGCGCGCATCGGCGCCGGCCGCGAGTTCGTGGTCGAGGCCGACGAGTACGACACCGCGTTCTTCGACAAGCGCAGCAAGTTCGTCCACTACCGGCCGTTGGTGGCGATCCTCAACAACCTGGAATACGACCACGCCGACATCTTCCCCGACGTCGCCGCGATCCAGCGCCAGTTCCACCACCTGGTGCGCACCGTGCCGCGGCGCGGCCGGTTGATCGTCAACGGCGAAGACGCGCGCCTGGCGGAGGTATTGGCGATGGGCTGCTGGACGCCGGTGGAGCGTTTCGGCCTCGACGGCGGCGACTACGAATGGAGCGCGCGCCTGATCGAAGCCGACGGCAGCGCGTTCGCGCTGCTGCATTGCGGCGCGGAGATCGGCGAAGTGCGCTGGCCCTTGCTCGGCCGGCACAACGTGATGAATGCGCTGGCGGCGCTGGCCGCGGCGCACGCGGTCGGCTTGGACGTCGCCGCGGTGCTGCCGGCGCTGGCGAACTTCCGCAGCGTCAAGCGCCGCCTGGAAGTGATCGGCGAGGCGGCCGGCGTCACCGTCTACGACGACTTCGCCCATCACCCGACCGCGATCGAGACCACGCTGGCCGGCCTTCGCGCGCGCGTCGGCGCGGCGCGGATCGTGGTGGCGATGGAACCGCGCAGCAACTCCATGCGTCTGGGCGCGCACGCCGACGCCCTGGCGCCGTCGCTGCGCGAGGCCGATACGGTGGTGTTCCTGCACCGCCCGGAACTGGCCTGGGATGCCGGCAAGGTCGTCGCCGGCCTGCGCGGCGAAGGCGTGGCGGTGGCCGACGCCGACGCGCTGATCGCGGCCTTGCGCGAACGCGCGCGCGCGGGCGACCACGTCGTGTTCATGTCCAACGGCGGCTTCGACGGCGCCCCGCGGCGGTTCTTCGCGGCGCTGCAGGGCGGTTGAGGGGCGTCCGCGGGGTACGTTCGGGCGGCGGCGGGACAGGCTGCGGCTACGCGCCGCGGCGGGACGTTCGCTGCGACCGCGACAAGCCAACTGCGGCGAATCCTACCTGCCGTCATTCCGGCGAAAGCCGGAATCCATGTTGCCTTGCCGTTGCCGTTGCTTGTGCTCGCCCCCGAGCGCGATGCAGTCGTCTTGCAGCCCCGGAGGGCGTGCGCATGGATGCGCACGCGCGCCATGGGGCAGGATGCCCCTTATGGCGCGGCCCCGCGCCCCTTTCGAGCCCTAGTGGCTCTTGATCCGAAAAAGATAAGGCCCTTTCTTTGGTTACTTTCTTTGTGGCTTCAGACAAAGAAAGTGACCCGGCCGCTTGCGGACGGAAGCTCTGGATCTTCGCTTGTCTTCACCCGAACGAACGTGCAAACGCAGACCCCACCGCGGCACGCCCCCTGTAGGAGCGGCGCAAGCCGCGACCGCGCCATCGCACCTGCAGCGAAAGTTACGGCGTGCGTTGCCGCGGTCGCGGCTTGCGCCGCTCCTACAGTCGGATACGCATCCTCACAACCGTCATTCCGGCGAAAGCCGGAATCCATGTTGACGTTGCTGCTGTTTTCGCCGTAGCGATGTGTCGCGTGACGACAAGCCACCATCAAAAGCTTTCGTCCGCAAGCGGCCGAGCTACTTTCTTTTGTCAGCGCGACAAAAGAAAGTAGCCAAAGAAAAACGCTTGTTTAAGGTCAAAAGCCACTAGGTCCAGCACCGGACGCGGGGCTGCGCCATAAGGGACATCCTGTCCCATGGCGCACGCGCGCATCCATGCGCGCGCCCTCCGGGTCCGCCGGGCAGGGGCCTCGCGTGGGGTTGCGTCAAAGCGAAACGGCAACGGCAGTATCAACGGCAACGGCAACGGCAACGGCAACGGCAACGGCAGTAAGGTCGAAATGGGATTCCGGCTGGTGCCGGATCGGCGTTGGGATCGCAAGGCCCAGGCGAATCGGAATTCGGTCACGCCCTCCGCCCCGCAACCGCCCGACCCGGTTAGATGCTCCAACCTGCGCCGGTTACACTGCCGCCATGCCCACCTCCGACGCCGATTCGCTGGGCCTGTTCCCACTGCACACCGTGCTGCTCCCCGGCGCGAGCCTGGGCTTGCGCGTGTTCGAACGCCGCTATCTCGACCTGGTGCGCGAATGCGGCCGGCTCGGCCGCGGGTTCGGCGTCTGTCTGATCATGCAGGGCGAGGAGGTCGGCGAGCCGGCGTCGGCGGCCGCGTACGGTACCGAGGCGCTGATCGAGGATTTCGGCACCGGCGAGGACGGACTGCTGACCCTGCGCGTGCGCGGCGCCCGCCGCTTCCGCGCCGAGCGCGCGCGGGTGCGCGACAACGGCTTGCAGGTGGCGCACGTGCGCTGGTGCGAGCCCGACGGCGAGGAGGTGGTGCGGCCGCAGCACTCGCTGCTGGTGACCTTGCTTGAGCGTCTGCTCGAACAGGCCGGCGGCGAGCACGCGCTGGCGCCGCATTCGCGCCTGGACGACGCGGCCTGGGTCGGCTGGCGCCTGGCCGAACTGCTGCCGCTGGCGTTGCAGCAGCGGCAGATGCTGCTGCAACTGGACGATCCGCACGAACGCCTGGAACGGCTGCTGACCTTGTTGCCCTGAGCGGCGCGCCTGACGCCGCTTACTGCGCGGCTTGCGGCCCGGAATACTGCGAACGCAGCCGCAGCACTTCCACGCCGTTCTTCGGGTGCGCCTGCTGGACGGTGACGAAACCGACCAGCGCGCGCCGCACCTGAGCGTGCGCGGCGCCGTCGTCGGGCTGCGGCAGCCACAGCGCCGCCGCGCCGAACGGCTTGTTGAGCTTCAGCGTCTGGGTGGTGCCGATCCACAGCGGGGTGCCGTCCGACAGCACCGCCGGGGCCGGCCACAGCCGCAGCGCGTACTGCACGTCCGGGGTCGGGCCGTCGCGCAGCATCAGCAGCGATTCGGCCTGCGCGTCCAGCGTTGCCGGCAGCACCACCTGGTCGCGCGGCGGGGTGTCGTCGTCGAGCAGGGCGATGGTGGCGAGCCAGCCGGCCTGCGGTTGCACCCGCCAGCCGGCCGCTTCCAGGGTCGCACGCAGCGGCGGCAGGGGACCTGCGACCTGCAGGTCCAGCGGCCAGCGCCGGCGCGCGTCGCGCTCGTTGCGCTGCGCCGGCAGCGTGGCCCAGTCGCCGCGCCACCAGCGCTGGGCGTCCAGGGTCGCGGTCGGCGTGGCCGAGGCGAACTTGGCCAGCAGCGGGTCGGCCGCGCGCGGCGCATGCCACAGCGCCGCGATCGCGAACACGGTGTAGAACAGCCACGCCAGCGGCCGCATCCAGAACGAGCGGGCGACGTGGCGGCGATAGGCGATGCCCAGCGCCAGCAGCCAGAAGATGCCGAACAAGGTGCCGCCGATGAGATCGCTGGGCCAGTGCGCGCCCAGGTACAGGCGGGCGAAGCCGACCAAGGTGGTGACGACGCCGGCCAACAGGTAGGGCCACACCCGCTGCCGCCCCGGCAGCTCACGCGCGATCAGCACGGCGAAGAAGCCGAACACGATCGTGGTCATGGTCACCGCCACCGACGGGAAGCCGAAGCCGGCCGGCGCGGTCGGCGGGCGCGGCATGTCGATCGCCCATTCCAGCAGCGACGTCAGCGCCAGCCCGAACACGATCGCCGCGACCCAGTGCGCCGCGGCCATCCAGCGCCGCCGCCAGGCCAGGTAGGCCAGCACCGCGATCGAGGCCGGCGCCAGCACCATCGGGTCGCCCAGGCAGGCCAGCGCCGCCATCAGCCGGTCGGCCAGCGGATTGCGCAGGGTCCACATGAACTCGTGCACGGTGTGGTCGATCTGCAGCGGCCCGCCGCTGGCCAGCAGCGTCGCCAGCAGGGTGAACCAGATCCAGCTGATCGCCAGCAGGCAGACCGCCAGCATCACCAGCGAGGCCGATTCGGGCCGGTTGGGGTCGATCAGCGCCGCGGCGTAGCGGCCCAGGCGCGGATGCGCGCGGGTCCAGCGCAGCGCGCGCGCGAGCATCTGGTCGGCGTGGTTGGCGAACCAGCGCCAGGTGTAGAGCACGCCGGCCCAGACCGCCGCCACCGCGATCAGCAGCGCGCCCAGCACCACCGCGAGGCGGTCGGCGACCGCGGCCACCGCGTCGTAGGACGCGCCCAGCACCCAGCCCGGGGCCAGGAACAGCGCCGACCAGGTCACGCAGGCGAACAGGCTCGGCAGCGCATAGCGGCGCATCGGCATGCGCAGCATGCCGGCGATGGCCGGTACGAACGGCCGCACCGCGCCGACGAAGCGCGCGATCACGATGCTCTTGCTGCCGTGGCGGTGGAACAGGTTTTCGCCGCGGTCGATCCATTGCGGATACTTCGAGAACGGCCAGCGCTGGCGCAGTTGCGGGCCCCAGCGATAGCCGACCCAATAGCTCAGCGCGTCGCCGGCGAAGGCGCCCAGGGTCGCGCAGACCAGCGCATAGGGACCGTTGATGTGGCCCAGCCCGACCAGGGTGCCGACCGCGAACAGCAGGGGCAGCGCGGGAACGGCGATGCCGAGGATGATCAACGCGTCGCAGAACGCGATCAGGAAGATCACGACGCCCGCGGCGATGGGATGGGCCGCGATCCATGCGGTCGCGCTTTCGAGCCAGGCTGAATCCATCGGTCGATTATAGGCAGGGCGGGCTGTGGCGAGGATGAAGCGGCAACGTGACCGCAGGCACTTGGCGTGACCGCGGGTAACGGCCTGTAACCCCGTCGGCGGCCCGTCCGCGGGCCTTGCGGAACCGGGCCGCGCCGGCCCGAAGTACACTGCGTCGCATGTCGGACGTGATCGAAGTGACCGCGCTGAAGGCCGATAGTTTCGGCCGCATCGCCCTGATGCGCGACGGCCGCGGCCTGTTCGTGCGCCGCGACCTGGGCCACGTGCCGTGGTGGCTGCGGCTGCCGGCGTGGTGGCTGGCGCGGCGCGAGGCGCGCGCGCTGGAGCGGATCGACGGCCTGGAGGCGACCCCGCGCTTGCTGGGCTGGGACGGCCGCAAGCTCGATCGCAGTTACATGGAGGGCGCGGCCATGTACCAGCGCCCGCCGCGCGGCGACCTGGCCTATTTCCGCCGCGCCCGGCGCCTGCTGCAGCGCCTGCACCGGCGCGGGCTGGCCCACAACGATCTGGCCAAGGAGGCCAACTGGCTGGTGCTGGCCGACGGCGCCCCGGCGATCATCGATTTCCAGCTGGCCGTGCGCGGCGACCCGCGCTCGCGCTGGATGCGCCTGCTCGCGCGCGAGGACCTGCGTCACCTGCTCAAGCACAAGCGCACGTACTGCCCGCAACACCTGACGCCGGTCGAGCGGCGCGTGCTCAAGCGCCATTCCTGGGTGCGCGAGCTGTGGTTCGTCACCGGCAAGCCGGTGTACCGCTTCGTGACCCGGCGCATCCTGCATTGGGAAGACAACGAAGGGCAGGGCCCCAAGCCCTGAGCGCGCGGCGCGGACGCCGGCCGCGCAGAATTCGCGACGGGCGCGCTTCGAACGATGGCGCTTCAGACGATAGCGATTCAAACGATAGCGATTCAAACACCATCGTTTGAAACGTACGGTCCGGGTGGCGCGGCCCGTGTTGCGAATCCGCGGCCAACCGCGTGCAGGCGAGCGCGATGCGGCGCCGATAACGGCGGCGCCCGCGGCTTGGTATTAGGATGAGGGCGACGCCCGCGCCGAACGCATTCCGTTCGATTCCATCTCCTTCGATCCCAACTCTTCCGATCTCAGGCCGCCCATGTCCACACTCCAAGGCAAAACCCTCTTCATCACCGGCGCCTCGCGCGGCATCGGCCGCGAGATCGCGCTGCGCGCCGCGCGCGACGGCGCCAACATCGCCATCGCGGCCAAGTCGGCGGTGGCCAATCCCAAGCTGCCGGGCACCATCCACAGTGTCGCCGCCGAGGTCGAGGCCGCCGGCGGCCGCGCGCTCGCGCTGAAGTGCGACATCCGCGAGGAAGACGAGGTCAACGCGGCGGTGGCCGCCACCGTCGATGCGTTCGGCGGGCTCGACATCCTGGTCAACAACGCCAGCGCGATCTGGCTGCGCGGCGCGCTGGACACGCCGATGAAGCGCTTCGACCTGATGCAGCAGGTCAACGCGCGCGGCAGCTTCCTGTGCGCGCAGGCCTGCCTACCGTACCTGCGCCAGGCCGCCAACCCGCACATCCTGACCCTGGCGCCGCCGCCGAGCCTGGACCCGAAGTGGTGGGCGCCGCACACCGGCTACACCCTGGCGAAGATGGGCATGAGCTTCGTGACCCTGGGCCTGGCCGGCGAGTTCGGTCCAACCGGAGTAGCGATCAACGCCCTCTGGCCGAAGACCATCATCGCCACCGACGCTCTGAACATGATCCCCGGCGTCCCCCTCGACCGCTGCCGCAAACCGCAAATCGTCGCCGACGCGGTCCGCGAAGTGCTGGTGCGCCCGGCCCAGGACTTCTACGGCCGCTTCCTCATCGACGAAGACGTATTGAAGGAAGCCGGCGTCAGCGACTTCGCGCAATACGCGGTCGAGCCCGGCAAGCCGCTGCTGCCGGACTTGTTCCTCTGAACTGCCGGCGCCGACAAACCGGCGAATAAACCCGCGACCGACAAAAAGCCCCGCGAATGCGGGGCTTTTCGCCGATGCCGAAGCGTTTCGCCGATGCCGCTTCGCTTACGGCGAAGGCTCGGGCAACGCCGCCAGGTTCACGTTCGGCCGCTGGTGCGAACGCTGGCGGACGATGGTCGTCCCGGGCGTTTCCGCGCGGCTGAAAAAGCCGGTATTGCGCAGATAGAACGCCGGCGCGACTGCGCCGCCGGTGATGTCCAGGCGCTGGCGGTTGCTGGCGGTGGCATCGACGGTGAAGCGCGCGGAGGTGATCTCGGTCCAGGCGCCGGTGTTGCTGACCGCCCACTGGTTGCCGTACCACGCCCTGCGGTCCAGATAGCCCAGGTCGGGGTTGAAGCACTCGATGAAGGAATACACGCCCTTCTGATAGGTGGAGGCGCCGTCGTACTTCCAGGTGGCGATGAACTTCCACGGACAGTCGCGGCGGCCGTTCGCGCAGGGCAGGCCGAACCACGCCGAATACAGGGTGCTGCCGTGTCCGTCCGGATGCGCGCGGGTGATGAAACGATAGGTCTGGCCGGGCTTCCAGTCGTAGCGCAGGAAGCTCTGGCCGCCGGTGCCCTCGCCGCCGAAGTCCTGCGCGATCACGTCCGCGCCCTTCTTCAGCAAGGTGGTCTTGCCGGTCGGCGAATCCCACACCGAGAACAACACCCGCCGTTCGCTGGCCGAATTGACCTGGATGCCGGAATAGCCGCCGTTGAAGCCGTTGGCCATGAAGTACGAACCGATGTGGTCGTGGCCCTTGGGCACGGTGACTTCGCTGTAGAAATACTCGGTGTCGGCCGGCACCGAGAAGCCCAGGTGACCCGACGGCCCGCGCCGCGACCAGTAGAAATTGGCGGGATCGTTTGCGAACACCAGGCCCGCGGACGCGGCGTTGCCGCCGACTTCCAATCCGCTGATGTCGCCGTAGTAATCGCCGTCGCTGCGCACGCCGCGCAGGTCGACCTTGACATAGCCGGGGCGCGACACGCGGAAGCGGCCGACCGGGAACGCGGTCGCGCCGCTGGACAGCAGCGCGAGCCGGCGCTGGCCCTCGACGCTGACCTCGACCGTGCTGCGGGTGGCGCCGTTCAAGGCGCCGACCAGGCCCAGGTCGAGTTGGCCGGGCTGTTTGACGTAGAAGTACACGCTGGCGACGGCCCGGTTCGAGCTCCAGTTGTGCAGGCCGGTGTCGTCCACCAGTTCCTCCCGGGCCGGGGCGGGACGGGTGATGAAGGCGTTGCCGCCCAACGGCACCACCGTCTTGGTTTGCGCGAGCGCGGCGCCGGACAGCAACGCGAGGGACAGCAGGAGCCATGAAGCGGGATGTCGCATGGTCGTTCTCCGGGTGCGGGAGTGATCGCCGCGGGGCGGCGTTGCGCGGATCGCCTGGAACCTTGTCGCCGCATCGACGGCGCGAGCGCGGCGAAGACGGCGGCGGCGATTACTCCGCCGCTTTCTCGGCAGCGTCAATGCGCTCGCGGGCGTGTAAATCCGCGCGCCAATGCCGGCGCGGATTAGCGCCGCAAACAAACGCGGGGTGAAAGTTTCCGGGCGCGTCGGCAACAGGGAAAAAGGCCGGAAACGCGCGGTGCGGCGCGTGCGGTGCCGCGGCAAAGCGAAAGCTGCGAGGCGCGCGGGCTTTCGTTGCGGCGAACGGCGGCGCGGTTTTCGGCGGCGCGTTCGCGATGCGGCGCGTTAAAGCGAAAGCCGAAATGGATTCCGACTTTCGCTGGAATGACGCTCGCCGGCGTGGCGTCCGTCGAGGCGGTGGCGCGGCACTTCTCAGGTGTTTTGCGAAGCGATGCACGCGGACGCGTCCGGCCTTCATGTCGGCCGCCGCCGCCGCGCGCACGGCCGGCGCCTGTCGAGCCGCCGGCCGCCGCGCTTCATCGCGTTACGGCTTCGGCCGCTTCAACGCATCCGACAGCGAATACAGCAGGTCCACGTAGAACCGTTCCACCTGTTCCAGGCTGGCGACCTTCGAGCCCGCGGCCGGCTCCACCACCATGTATTCGTTCGGCGCGTGCGCGCCGCTGCCGTGGCCGAGGCCGCCGGAAATCATCGGCAGGCCCAGGGTCTGGGTGAACACGTAGTACGGCGCGCTGCCGCCGATGCGCGGCGCCACCGGCGGGGTCTGGCCGTACTTGCGGTAGACGCTCAGCGCGGCCTGGGTCAGCGGCGCGGTCACCGAGGTCTGCGCCGGCGGGTAGCCCGACAGCTTGCGGATCTCGACATCCTGGAAACCCTTGTCGTCGAGCCGCTTGCGGATCAGCGCCAGCGCCTGGTCCGGAGTCTGGTCGGGCACCAGCCGTGAATCGACCTTGGCCACCGCGCGGTGCGGCAGGATGGTCTTGACCCCTTCGCCGGTGTAGCCGGCGACCAGGCCGTCGATGTTGAGCGTGGTGTCGAATAGTTCCGCCGCGGTCGCGTCGCGGTAGTCGCGGCCGTTCTTCCAGCGCGCCGCGCCCAGCGATTCGAGCTGCTTGGCGGCATCGGCCTCGCGTCCGCGCACGATGCCGTTGAACAACTGCTGTTCCTCGCGATTGGGCGCGCGGATCGCATCGCGGTAGCCGGGCACGGCGATCTCGCCGTCGGGCCCGGTCAGCGTCGCCAGCGCCTGCACCAGCCGCCAGCTCGGCGAGTCGAGCTTGGCCGCGAGCGAGCCGTGCACTTCCGCGCGCTGCGGGCCGCCGCTGCTGGCGTTGCCCTTGGCTTCCAGTTCCATGTAGACGATGCCCTTGACCCCGAGGAACATCGAGGCCTCGCCGTCGCGGCCCTGGGTGTTCATCGGGAAGAACACGCCGTCGGCCTTGCGCAGGGTGTCGGCGTACTTGGCTACCACTTCAGGATAGTGCGGCGAGCCCAGTTCCTCCTCGCCTTCGGCCAGCACGATCAGGTTCACCGGCGGCTTGCCGCGGGTCTTGATCACCGCCTCCAGCGCGTTGAGGAAGGCGCGTTGCGGGCCTTTCTGGTTGGTCGCGCCGCGCGCCATCAGCACCTTGCCCAGGCCGGGCTCGTCGACCAGCGAACCGGCGAAGGCATCGACCTTCCAGCCGGTCGGCTCGATCGGCTGCACGTCGTACATCATGTAAACCACCAGCGTGTGCTCGGCGCCGGCGTCGAGATAACCGTACACGCCGGGATGGCCCGAGGTCGGCACCAGCGCGGTGTCGCGAAAGCCCAACTGCTGCAGATCCGCGCGCAGCAACTCGGCCATCTGCGCGATGCCCTTGTTCTGCGCGCTGATCGAAGGCTGGCGCACCCAGCGCTGCAACTGGGCGAGGTTGCGCTCGCGCTGCTTGCCCAGGTAGGCGTAGACGTCGGCGTAATCGCCGGCGAACGGCGCGACCGAGGCCGCGTCGAACGCGGCGGTCTCGGCGATGGCGATCTTCGGCGGCGCGGCCCGGGCGGGCAGGGCGCACAGCAGCGCGGCGGACAACACGCTCGTGTACAGCAGGCTCGTGCACAGCATGCTCGTGGACAGCAGGCTCGCGGACAGCGGTGTGGCGGACGACGGCACAGCGGTACGGCGACGGCGCATGGCGTTTCCCCTCGGCGTGGACGGTGTCGGCCCGGGCCGCCGCGCGCGGCTAGCCCATGGGCGTGGGCAGATGATGCCCGCAATTGCGGCAGAACAGCGCTTCCGGGTCGTGCCCTTCCAGACCGCATTGCGGGCAACCGCGGCGGTCGAGGTGGCCGCGCTCGTGGCTGGCTTCGCGCAGGCTGCTGGCCAGTTCGGCGGTGTAGATGCCGGTCGGGACCGCGATCACGCTGTAGCCGATCAGGATCAGCACCGAGGCGATGAAGCGACCCAGCGGCGTGCCCGGCGCGATGTCGCCGAAGCCGACCGTGGCCATGGTCACGATCGCCCAGTACATGCCGGTGGGAATGCTGGTGAAGCCGTGTTCCGGCCCTTCGACCACGTACATCAGTGCGCCGAAGATCACCACCACGGTCAGCACCGCGCTGATGAACACGAAGATCTTGCGCCGGCTGCGCCACAGCGCGCCGACCAACATGCCGCCTTCCTCGACGTACTGGGTCAGCTTGAGGATGCGGAACAGCCGCAGCATGCGCAGCACCCGCACCACCAGCAGGCTCTGGCTGCCCGGGATCAGCAGCGACAGGTAGGTCGGCAGGATCGACAGCAGGTCGATCAGGCCCCAACTGCTCAGCGCGTAGCGCCACGGCCGGCGCACCACCGCCAGGCGCAGGCCGTATTCGATGGTGAACAGCACGGTGAAGATCCACTCCAGCCCGTACAGCCACGACGACCAGCGCGCGTGGAAGCGCGGCACGCTGTCGCCCATGATCACCAGCACGCTGGCCAGGATCAGCGCGATCAGCAGCAGGTCGAAATTGCGCGACGGCGGGGTGTCGTGGCGGTGGATGATGTCGAACCAGCGCCGCCGCCAGCCCGATTCGGCGGCCGGATTGAGTTGCGGGTCCAGCAGAAGTCGCATGCCTGTCCTCTCCTCGCAGGCCGGCCATTGTGCCCGCTGCCGCGCAGCGCGGCGTGATGCCGCCGGCGGGCCTGCACCTGCCGTGGCGACCTGCGACAATGGCGGTTCTCTTCCCCTCCGCATGCCCCGCCGCCCATGGACACCGCCTCGCTGTACGCCCTTTCCGAGCGTTACTACCTGCCCGTCTACCGCCCGCGCCGGATCGTGCTCGACCACGGCAAAGGCTCGCGGGTGTGGGACCTGGACGGCCGCGAATACGTCGATTTCGGCGCCGGCATCGCGGTCAACGCGCTCGGCCACGCCCATCCGGCGTTGGTCGCGGCGCTGACCGAGCAGGCCGGCAAGCTGTGGCACACCAGCAACGTGTTCGTCAGCGAGCCGCCGCTGCGGCTGGCCGAGCAACTGGTGTCGGCGTCGGGCTTCGCCGAGCGGGTGTTCCTGTGCAATTCCGGCGCCGAGGCCAACGAGGCGGCGATCAAGCTCGCGCGCAAGTGGGCCACCGGCGAGGGCCGCGAACCCGAGCGCCGCGTCGTTCTGAGCTTCCGCGGCAGCTTCCACGGCCGCACCCTGGCCGCGGTCACCGCCACCGCCCAGCCCAAGTACCACGAAGGCTTCGAGCCGCTGCCGCCGGGCTTCCGCTACAGCGAGTTCAACGATCTGGCCGCGGCCGAGGCGGCGATGGCCGACGGCGCGGTGTGCGCGGTGCTGGTCGAGCCGGTGCAGGGCGAGGGCGGGGTGACCCCGGCCAGCGACGCCTTCCTGCGCGGCCTGCGCGAGTTGTGCGACCGCCACGGCGCGCTGCTGATCCTCGATGAAATCCAGTGCGGCATGGGCCGCACCGGCGAGTTGTTCGCCTGCCACGCCTACCAGGTGAGGCCCGACGTGGTCACCTTGGCCAAGGCGCTCGGCAGCGGCTTCCCGATCGGCGCGATGCTGGTCGGCCCCAAGCCGGCGCAGTCGATGCAGTTCGGCGCCCACGGCACCACCTTCGGCGGCAACCCGCTGGCGGCGGCGGTGGCCGGCGCGGCGCTGCGCGAGCTGCGTTCGCCCGAGCTGATGGCCAATGTCGCGCGCCAGGCGCAGGCGATCCGCGCCGGCGTCGCCGCGCTCGACGCCGAGCTGGGCCTGTTTTCCGAAGTGCGCGGGCGCGGCCTGATGATCGGCGCGCAACTGCGCGACGAGCACGCCGGCAAGGCCGGCGAGATCCTCGACCGCTGCGTCGAGCAGGGCCTGCTGCTGCTGCAGGCGGGCCCCGATGTGCTGCGCTTCGTGCCGGCGCTGAACATCGGCGATGCCGACATCGCCGACGGCCTGCAGCGCCTGCGCGCGGCGCTGCTGCAGTTCCTCGGCCGCTGACTGGCGCGGCGCGGTGGCGACGTCCTGCGTCTTCTGCGAACTGCTCGCCGGGCGCGCCCCGGCGAGCTTCGTCCATCGCGACGAGCATCTGGCCGCGTTCGTCGATTTGCGCCAAGCCGTTCCAGGCCACGTGCTGATCGTGCCGAACCGGCACGTGGAAACCCTGTACGAACTCGACGAAGCCACCGCCGGCCGGATGATGGCGCTGGCGGTGCGGATGGCGCGCGCGCTCGCCGCCGAATTCGGGCCGCCGGGCCTCAATCTGTGGCAATCCAACGGCGAGGCCGGCGGCCAGGAAGTCCCGCACGTGCATTTGCATGTGCAGCCGCGCCGAGTCGGCGACGGGCTGCTGCGCGTGTACCCCAAGGGCATCCCGGCGCCCGGCCCGCGCCCAGTTCTCGACGAGCTCGCCGCGCGTCTCGCCGCGCGTCTGCCCGAAGCCTCCCTGTAGGAGCGGCGCAAGCCGCGACCGCGCCAACGCAACCACGACGAACGCCGCGCGCAGCCGGTACGCCTGCCACGCGCGTTCGGACGTACGCCGTGAACGGATACTCCGCGGTCGCGGCTCGTGCCGCTCCTGCAGGGTGCTGCGGCCACGGCATCGCGCCCGAAACCCGTAGAAATCCCGCTCTTTACCCCCGGGCACGAATCAAACGATAATAATTCTCGTTTGCCGTAGCCTTCCGGAGCCTCCCCCTCATGTCCCGCCGCCGCCCCTCCCTGGCGCCCCTGACCCTGGCCATCGCCTTTTCCCTGAGCCTGCCGGCCGCCGCCGCGGACGAAGCCGACGCCGCCGCGGCCGAGGCCGCACGCGACAAGGCCACCACCCTCGACCACGTCGTCGTGCAGAGCGCCGGCGACGGCTACAAGGCCGCCACCGCCGCCACCGCGACCAAGACCGAAACGCCGATCGGCGAGACCCCGCAGTCGATCACCGTGATCACCCGCGAGCGCATGACCGACCAGGGCGCGACCAACGTGCAGGACGCGCTCAACTACGCCGCCGGCGTGCGCTCGGAAGCCTACGGCCTGGATTCGCGCGGCGACTGGACCCTGATCCGCGGCAGCTCGCCCGACGAATACCTCGACGGCCTGCGCAGCTCGTTCAACTACTACACCAGCTCGGCACGCACCGATCCCTACATGCTCGAGCGCATCGAAGTGCTGCGCGGCCCGGCCTCGATGCTGTTCGGGCAGGGCAGCACCGCCGGCGTCGTCAACCTGGTCAGCAAGCGCCCGCAGGCGCAGGCCCGGCGCGAAGTCGGCGTGCAGCTCGGCAGCTTCGAGCGCCGCCAGGCCAACGCCGACTTCACCGGCGCGCTGACCGACGACGGCACCTGGATGTACCGCCTGATCGGCGTGTACCGCGACAGCGAGACCCAGGTCGACCAGGTCGACGACAACCGCCGCCTGTTCGCCCCCTCGCTGACCTGGAAGCCGAGCGAGAACACCTCGCTGACCCTGCAACTGCGCTGGCAACAAGACCGCACCGGCTCGACCTCGCAGTTCTTCGGCTGGAGCGGCTTGCAGGCGCCGAACCCGAACGGGCGCGTCCCGGCCAGCCGCTACATCGGCAATCCCGGCGATCACTACGACACCGACCGCACCACCGCCGGCTGGCTGTTCGAGCACCGCTTCAACGAAAACTGGGTCGTGCGCCAGTCGTTCCGCGCCGCGCGCAACAAGGTCGACTACGTCAGCGCCTACGGCAATCCGTACGCGAACCCCACCGATCCCTTCATCGATCCGCAGCAGCGCCTGCTGCCGCGCGAAGGCTGGTTCGCCAAGACCAACGTGCGCATGCAGAACATCGACCAGCACGTCGAGGGCCTGTTCAAGACCGGAGCGATCGAGCATCAGATGGTGGCCGGGCTGGACGCGGTGCGCTTCAAGCAGGACGAAGCGCAGATGTTCGACACGGTGCCGCCGATCGACATCTTCAACCCGGTCTACGTACCGTACACGCGGCCGCCGATGCCCACGCCGGTCAAGACCAGCCAGCGCCAGGTCGGTGCATACCTGCAGGACCAGATGAAGCTCGGCGAGCACTGGATCGTGGTCGCGGGCCTGCGCCACGACCGCGTCACCAACGGCCTGGAGGGCGCCGCCGACGAGAAGTCCAGCGCCACCACCAAGCGCCTCGGGGTGATGTTCCACGACTGGGCCGGCTGGTCGCCGTACGTGAGCTACAGCGAATCCTTCACCCCGCTGGCCGGCACCAACGCCCTCACCGGCGCGCGTTACCGGCCGAAGAAGGGCGAGCAGGTCGAAGCCGGCGTCAAGTTCGAGCCCGCCGGGCGCGATCTGAGCTTCACCGCGGCGACCTACGAGCTGCGCGAGGAAAACCGGCTGGTCGCGGACCCGAGCAATCCGAACGTCAACATCCAGGCCGGCAAGACCAAGGTCAGCGGGCTCGAGCTGGAAGTCACCGGCAAGGTGACGTCCTCGTTCGACATCACCGCGCACTACAACTACCTCGACAACGACAAGCAGCTCGAAGCCACCCCGCGCCATCAGGCCGCGGTGTGGGGCAAGCAGCGCTTCAGTCTCGGCGGCCGCGACGGTTTCGCCGCCGGCCTGGGCCTGCGCTACATGAGCGCGTTCGACAGCCCGCCGGCGCCGACCACGCCGGCGGTGACCCTGGCCGACGCGATGGTGTCGTACGAAACCGGCGCGTGGCGCTGGGCGCTCAACGTCAACAACCTGACCGACAAGCGCTATTTCAGCATCTGCATGGGCCGCGGCGACTGCTGGTTCGGCGCGCGCCGCAACGTCGGGCTGAGCGCGACGTTCACGTTCTGAGCGCGCCGGCGACGCCGGCGCGGATACAAAAAGGGCCGGCGATTCGCCGGCCCTTTCGTTTGCGCGCTAACGGCAACGCCGCGTGTTTTACAGCGCCGCGAACGCCGCGCGCGCCGCTTCCAGGGTCTGCGCGATTTCCGCTTCGCCGTGCGCGCTGGACACGAACCCGGCCTCGAACGCCGACGGCGCCAGGTACACGCCGCGCTCGAGCATGGCGTGGAAGAAACGGTTGAATTTGGCCGTGTCCGAGGCCTTGGCGTCGTCGAAGGTTTCCACCGGCCCCTCGCGGAAATACAGGCCGAACATGCCCGGCGCGCGGGTGGTGTGGAAGGCCACGCCGGCCTCGCGCGCGGCCGCTTCCAGCCCGTCGCACAGGGTGTGGGTGCGGCGTTCCAGGTCGGCGTGGAAGCCCGGCGCCTGGATCAGTTCCAGCGTCGCCAGCCCCGCCGCCATGGCCACCGGATTGCCGCTGAGCGTGCCGGCCTGATAGATCGGCCCGGCCGGCGCGACCTGGCTCATCAACTCGCGCCGGCCGCCGTACGCGCCGACCGGCATGCCGCCGCCGATGATCTTGCCGAAGGTGCTCAGGTCCGGCTCGATTCCGTACAGCTGCTGCGCGCCGCCGAGCGCGACGCGGAAACCGGTCATCACTTCGTCGAAGATCAGCAGCGCGCCGTGCTGCGTGCACAGAGCGCGCAGGTGCTGCAGGTAGCCGTCGCGCGGCAGGATGCAGTTGGCGTTGCCGACGATCGGCTCGATGATCAGGCCGGCGATTTCACCGCCGACCTCATCGAACAGTTTCGTCGCGGCGTCGAAGTCGTTGTACGCCAGGGTCAGGGTCAGGTCGGCCAGCGCCGAGGGCACGCCCGGCGAATTCGGCAGGCCCAGGGTCATCACGCCGCTGCCGGCCTTGACCAGGAAGCTGTCGCCGTGGCCGTGGTAGCAGCCTTCGAACTTGACGATGCGGTTGCGGCCGGTGGCGCCGCGCGCGACCCGAATCGCCGACAGCGTGGCCTCGGTGCCGGAGTTGACCATGCGCACCATCGCGCAGCTCGGCACGATCTTGACGATCTCCTCGGCCATCGCCACTTCCAGCGCATTGGGCACGCCGAAGCTCAGCCCGTCGCGCATCGTGCGCTCGACCGCGGCCAGCACCTGCGGGTGGGCGTGGCCGGCGATCATCGGGCCCCACGAGCCGACGTAGTCGACATAGCGGTTGCCGTCGACGTCGATCAGGTACGCGCCTTCGGCGCGCTGGGCGAAGAACGGCTCGCCGCCGACCGATTTGAACGCGCGCACCGGCGAATTGACGCCGCCGGGCAGCAGTTGCGAGGCGCGGGTGAACAGTTCGTGCGAACGGGCGTTATTCATGGATGGGATCTTCGAAGCAGGAAAGGTAGGCGCGCGCGGCGGCGGCCGGATCGGGCGCGTCGAACACGCCGCTGATCACCGCCAGCAGGTCGGCGCCGGCGCGGACGAGACTGCGCGCATTGTCCGGGGTGATGCCGCCGATCGCCACCCGCGGCAGGCCCAGCGCCGCGGCCTGTTGCAGCAGATCCGGCGCGGCGCGGCGCGCGTTGGGCTTGGTCGGCGAGGGGAAGAACGCGCCGAAGGCGACATAGCTGGCGCCCTGCGCGGCGGCGGCGCGGGCCAGGGCGATGTCGTCGTAGCACGATGCGCCGAGGATCGCGTCCGGCCCGAGCGCGGCGCGCGCGGCGGCCAGTTCGCCGTCGTCCTCGCCCAGGTGGGCGCCGTCGGCGCCGATCCGCGCGGCCAGGCGCCAATCGTCGTTGACGATCAGCGGCACGCCGCGTTCGCGGCACAGCGGCAGCAGCGCGAGAGCCTGTGCTTCGCGTAAGTCGGCGTCGGCGAGTTTGTTGCGGTATTGCAACCAGGCGGCGCCGGCGTCGAGCACCGTCGCCGCGCGCGCCAGCAGGCGGGCGGTGTCGGCCTCGTCGGGCGTGATCGCGTACAGGCCGCGCGCTGGCGCCTGGGGC
>NZ_CP133568.1:0-500000 GCF_031199375.1 Lysobacter yananisis | reverse complement strand
TGCGGGTGAAAAGCCCGCACGCCGAAAGCCCAAGGTTTCCTTGCGCAACGTTAATCGACGCAGGGTGAGTCGGCCCCTAAGGCGAGGCAGAAATGCGTAGTCGATGGGAAGCAGGTTAATATTCCTGCACCTCGCGTAAGTGCGATGGAGGGACGGAGAAGGTTAGGCAGGCCAGGCGTTGGTTGTCCTGGTGAGAGAGTTGAGGCGGTCCCCTTAGGCAAATCCGGGGGGGCAACGTTGAGACTAAGGACCGGCCCATTAGGGCTAGGCTGCTGATATCACGCTTCCAGGAAAAGCTCCTAAGCTTCAGCTTACGCAGACCGTACCGTAAACCGACACAGGTGGGCAGGATGAGAATTCTCAGGCGCTTGAGAGAACTCGGGTGAAGGAACTAGGCAAAATAGCACCGTAACTTCGGGAGAAGGTGCGCCCTCCATGGTTAATAGCTGAGGGGGGCCGCAGTGACCAGGCCGCTGCGACTGTTTATCAAAAACACAGCACTCTGCAAACACGAAAGTGGACGTATAGGGTGTGACGCCTGCCCGGTGCTGGAAGGTTAATTGATGGGGTTAGCCGCAAGGCGAAGCTCTTGATCGAAGCCCCAGTAAACGGCGGCCGTAACTATAACGGTCCTAAGGTAGCGAAATTCCTTGTCGGGTAAGTTCCGACCTGCACGAATGGCGTAACGACAGCGGCGCTGTCTCCACCCGAGACTCAGTGAAATTGAAATCGCTGTGAAGATGCAGCGTTCCCGCGGCAAGACGGAAAGACCCCGTGAACCTTTACTATAGCTTTACATTGAACGTTGAGTTCGTCTGTGTAGGATAGGTGGGAGGCTATGAAACTGTGGCGCTAGCTGCAGTGGAGCCATCCTTGAAATACCACCCTGTCGTGCTTGACGTTCTAACCTGGGCCCGTTATCCGGGTCGGGGACCATGTATGGTGGGTAGTTTGACTGGGGCGGTCTCCTCCCAAAGTGTAACGGAGGAGCACGAAGGTACGCTCAGCGCGGTCGGACATCGCGCACTGTGTGCAAAGGCATAAGCGTGCTTGACTGCAAGATCGACGGATCAAGCAGGTACGAAAGTAGTCTTAGTGATCCGGTGGTTCTGTATGGAAGGGCCATCGCTCAACGGATAAAAGGTACTCCGGGGATAACAGGCTGATACCGCCCAAGAGTTCATATCGACGGCGGTGTTTGGCACCTCGATGTCGGCTCATCACATCCTGGGGCTGTAGTCGGTCCCAAGGGTATGGCTGTTCGCCATTTAAAGTGGTACGCGAGCTGGGTTCAGAACGTCGTGAGACAGTTCGGTCCCTATCTGTCGTGGGCGTTGGAGATTTGAGAGGGGCTGCTCCTAGTACGAGAGGACCGGAGTGGACGAACCTCTGGTGTTCCGGTTGTCACGCCAGTGGCACTGCCGGGTAGCTATGTTCGGAAGCGATAACCGCTGAAAGCATCTAAGCGGGAAGCGCGCCTCAAGATGAGATCTCCCGGGAGCTCGACTCCCCTAAAGGAACCATCAAGACTAGGTGGTTGATAGGCAGGGTGTGTAAGTGCGGCAACGCATTGAGCTAACCTGTACTAATGATCCGTGTGGCTTGACCATATAACCTCAAGTGGCCTTGGACTCGACGACGCGTCGACACTCCAAACCAACACTGACTCGCTACATTCCAATCTATTCGCCGACAACGGGCACCAGTCCGTTGAAAGCAAACCAACGTGAGCGTGAGCGCAACTCAATCGATCGAGACCTGCGACCCTCCACCCTCTCCCTGGTGATAATAGCTGTGTGGAACCACCCGATCCCATCCCGAACTCGGAAGTGAAACGCACATGCGCCGATGGTAGTGTGGCTTAAGCCATGCAAGAGTAGGTCATCGCCAGGGGCTTTTCCCAGAAGGCCGGATCCCAAGGATCCGGCCTTCTTCTTTTGCACGTCGAAAATAGAATCGACGGCATCGCCGCGAGAGCTTCTGCAGTACCAGCGCCTATATCCGACCACGGGGCCGTAGACCGCGTCGCACGTCGACTGCTACCGCAAGCGCTCGATCGCTACAAAAAGAAACGCGGACATTCAGCCGTGCTGCACACTCGGGCCGCCGACTGCGGTTAAACTCGCCGGGCTGCAGGTTACCGGCATCGCGCCGGTCGCAGCTTGCCGGCCATATCGCCCCCGACGGGGCTTGGCCGTGCCGCCGACGCCCGCCGCGCGATGACGCTCCGGGATCGGCTCCGTCGAAAGGAGAGGCGAAAGATGAAGTTCACAATTACCGGCAAGGTCCGTCACCGTTAAGTCGGTGTAACCAGCCCGGGATCCGCTCGTTCCGGATCCGCGCCGGGCTGCGTTTGGCTGACCGCTGTTCGTTCCAGGCCGCTGTGGCCCTGGATCGCGCGCGCCCGTCCGCCTCCCCCCACTCCCGTTACTCGTCCGGCGCCCATCGGGCGCCAAGTCGCTCGCATGCGTCGCGCGTACGCGCCGGTTCCGGCGCGTCGCGGTGTCGGCGCTGCGGCGGGAGTCGTTCCAGTTCCAGCACAGGCCGGGCCCGATCGGGCGCGCCTCGCATGGACAAGTTCAAACAAGGCACAACGCCATGATGATTTTTCGTTGGTTCGAATCGTTGATCGACCCGTTCCGTCCGGCGCCGGCCCAGATGCCGCCGCGTTCGGTCGCGGGGTTCTATTGGCACTTCATCCGCCAGGCCTGGCCGATCTTCGTGATCCTGACCGTGGTCGGTTTCTTCGTCGCCATCGTCGAGGTGGTGATGTTCGACTATCTCGGCAAAGTGGTCGACCTGGTCAACACCACGCCGGCTACGGAGCTGTTCGTCCGCCACGGCGACGAGCTGCTGTGGATGGCGCTGGTGATGCTGGTCGCGCGGCCGGTCTGCCTGGGGCTGCACGACCTGTTGCTCAACCAGACCGTGCATCCGAGCATGACCAATCTGGTGCGCTGGCAAACCCATCGCTACATGCTGCGGCAGAGCCTGAGCTTCTTCCAGAACGACTTCGCCGGCCGCGTGGCCAACCGGATCATGCAGACCGGTCCGTCGCTGCGCGAATCCACCACCCAAGCCTTCGATGCGATCTGGTACGTGGTCGTGTACTCGGCGTCGGCGATCTACCTGTTCGCCCAGGCCGACGTCTGGCTGGTGGCGCCGCTGGCGGTGTGGATCGTGTTGTTCATCGGTTTGATGCGCTACTTCGTGCCGCGGGTGAAGCTGCGTTCGTGGCGGGCCTCGGACGCGCGTTCCAAGCTGATGGGGCGCATCGTCGACGGCTACACCAACATCGCCACGCTGAAGCTGTTCGCGCACTCGCGGCGCGAGGAGGAATACGTGGCCGAAGCGATGGTCGAGCAGACCCAGCGCTCGCGCGACATGACCCGCATGACCACGTTGATGGGCGTCAGCATCACCATCCTCAACGGCTTGTTGATCGTCGGCACCACCGGCCTCGCGCTGTGGCTGTGGCACAAGGGCTCGATCACGGTCGGCGCGATCGCGCTGGCCACCGGCCTGGTGATCCGCATCCACAACATGTCGGGCTGGATCATGTGGACCGTGAACGGCATCTTCGAGGACATCGGCACGGTGCAGGACGGCATCGAGACGATCTCCAAGCCGTTGACCGTGGTCGATCGCGACGGCGCCAAGCCGCTGCAGGTGACCCAGGGCGAGGTGCGCTTCGAGAACGTGCACTTCCACTACGGCAAGGATGCCGGCCTGATCGCCGATCTCGACTTGCAGGTCAAGCCGGGCGAGAAGATCGGCCTGGTGGGTCCGTCGGGCGCGGGCAAGTCGACGCTGATGAACATCCTGCTGCGCCTGTACGACCTGGAGGGCGGCCGCATCGCGGTCGACGGCCAGGACATCGCAGGCGTCACCCAGGAAAGCCTGCGTTCGCAGATCGGCGTGGTCACCCAGGACACCTCGCTGTTGCATCGCTCGATCCGCGACAACCTGCTGTACGGACGGCCGGGCGCGAGCGACGAGGAGATGTTCGAAGCGGTGCGCAAGGCGCGTGCGGACGAGTTCATTCCGGAACTGGTCGACGGCGAGGGCCGAGTGGGCTACGAAGCCCTGGTCGGCGAGCGCGGGGTGAAACTGTCGGGCGGCCAGCGCCAGCGCGTGGCGATCGCGCGGGTGCTGTTGAAGAACGCGCCGATCCTGATCCTCGACGAGGCGACCTCGGCGCTGGACTCGGAGGCCGAGGCGGCGATCCAGGAAAGCCTGGAAACCCTGATGGCCGGCAAGACGGTGATCGCGATCGCGCACCGGCTCTCGACCATCGCGCGCATGGACCGGCTGGTGGTGATGGACAAGGGCCGCATCATCGAGACCGGGACGCACGAGCAGCTGATCGCGCGTGACGGGCTGTATGCGCGGCTGTGGAAGCGGCAGACCGGCGGCTTCGTCGGGGTGGAGGCGTAAGCCTCCACTGCGCCTGCGCGAAGCGGGTGCGCTGATCGGCCGCAAGCCCTCCTTCCCTTGTGGGAGGAGGGCTTTTTGTTTTGAGCGAGGCGAGCCGCGAGCGCGGCCTCCGGCTTGCGTCGTATGTGCGAGGTCGCGGTCGCGGCTTGCGCCGCTCCTACAGGAGGGCGCCGGTCGGAACGCGGAGCCGGTTGGAACAAGGCTCGGGCGGAATTAAGCCATCGGTCAGGGCGCGGAGTCCGTCAGAGCGGCGAGCGCGTCAGAACGCGGAGCCCATCGGAGCAACCAGTCCATCGGAACCAGCGGCCCGTCAGAACAAGGAGCCGGTAGTACCGCGGCCGCCATCGTCGGGCGAGCCCTGGCGCTTGCGCACCCAACCGCCGACGCCGGAAGGCTGGTGCGCCGGCGCCGGCGCCGGCGCCGGCGCCGCCGGCCGCGCGGCGCTGCGTTCGCGTTCCTGCCGGTGCGCGTTTTCGGCCATCGCCTTGAACTGGCGCTCGCGCTGCAGCCAGAGCTCGTCCAGGCTCGGATCGGCGACCAGGGCGGCGGCGCCGAGGTCGGCTTCGCTGGCTTCGTCGGGAATGTGCTGGAACGGGATGCGCATCGGCGCGGCGCCCTGGGCCAGCGCGTCCTGCATCGCGCCGAAGTACAGGCGGTTGTTGCCGTAGCGCCGGTTGACCTGGTCGAGCACGCGGGTGAGCGCATGGTTGCGCTCGCGTTCGGGAAACAGCGCGGCGCTGTCGCCGGCGTTGGGCAGCAGGTCGATCAGCGACACCGCCACCGACAGCGGCGGGAACCGTTCCACCCGCCAGCGCCCGCGGGCGGCGGCGCGCAGCAGCGGTTCCAGCGCATCGGCCATGAGCTTGAGCAAGGTCGGCGAGTCGTCCAGCGGCGCGAACGACAGGTCGCGGCTGTAGCGCTGTTCGCGGCCGACGAAGCGCACGTGCAGGCTCAGCCCGCGCGCCTTGCAGCCTTCCTGGCGCAGCCGCATCGCCGCTTTCGCCAGCAGCTTGAACAGCACCGAGCGTATGCCCTCGGCGCTGCGCATCTGCGGGTCGAGCACGTGCGAGTGGCCGACCGAGGCGACCGCGGCGCGTTGCCGCGTCGGCGGTTCGATGCCGCGCAATTGCGCCCAGAAGCGTTCGCCCTCGATACCGCCCCAGATCGCCTTGAGCCGTTCGCGCGGCGCGGCGGTGAGCTGCGCGACCGTGTCGATGCCGGCGCCGTTGAGCCGCTGCAGCATCGACGGGCCGATGCCGCACAGGTCCTGCAACTGCAGTCCATGCAGCGCCTGCGGCAGGTCGGTCGATTCGATCACGGTGAGGCCGTCGACCTTGTCGAGGTCGGACGCGGTCTTGGCCAGGAAGGTGTTCGGCGCGATGCCGACCGAACAGCGGATCGGGTCCAGCCCGCGCTCGATCAGCGTGCGCTTGATCCTGCGCGCGATCGCCACGGCGTTGTCGCGCTCGCGTTCGCGGCCGATCAGGCGGCAGGCGACTTCGTCGATCGACAGCGGCTTGCCGTCGATGGGGATGCAGTCCTGGATCGCGGCGATCAGGCGATGGTGCAGCTCGACGTAGCGCGCCGGCCGCGCCTGCACCAGGGCGATGTCGGGACAGCGCTCCAGCGCCTCGCGCACCGGCGTGCCGGTCTTGACGCCGTGGACCTTGGCCTCGCGGCTGGCGGCGATGCAGCAGGTGGTGGCCGCCATCACCGGCACCACGCCGACCGGGCGTCCGCGCAACTCCTCGCGGTCGAACTGCTCGACCGAGGCGAAGTAGGAATTGAAGTCGACGAACAGGCAACGCAGGGTCACGGCGGCGGGGCCATGCTGGGGACGTCAGTATCGCGCTGCGCGGCGGATGGCGCAGCGCGGCGGTTGTTCATCTTCCGTAGCGTCAGTCTCAGGTGACGAGATTCGTTGCCATTTCAACAGGTTGCAGGTTGTGCCGCGGTGGATGAATGGCGCGGCGTTGGGTACGGTGCCAGACGCGACCGCGACATCGCGCTTGCGTCGTATGTGCGGCTTCGCGGTCGCGGCCTGCGCCGCTCCTACACGCAGGAAATCGCGGTCAAGCCAGAGGCGGGCGGCCGCGATGGGCCGCCCGCGACGGGCTCACTTCAGTCGGTCGACGGCCTGATAGATCGCAGCGAGCGAGTGGCTGCGATTGCCGCTGCCGGCGACCGCGGCGATGGCGGCGTCGGCGTCCAGGCCGCGTTCGCCGGCCAGGCGCCGGATCAGCACCGCGGCCTCGTCGAGCCGCAGTTCGCGCACGTCGACGTGGGCGAAGCAACGGCCTGGCCGCACCAGCGCATCGTCGAGGTCACCGACATTCGGCAGGTTGGTCGAGAAGACGATCTTGCGGCCCTGCGCGCGCACCACGCCGTCGGCGATGGCGAGGAAGCGGTGCAGGTGTTCGTTGCCTTCGGCGCGCGGACGCAGCAGGTGATCGGCGTCTTCGACGACGAAGGCGTGGTCGTCGCCGGTGATGAATTTGACGTAGATCTCGTCGCACTCCAGCGCTTTCTTGTCGCCGGTGTACAGCGCCTGCGCGCTGCCTTCGTTGCGGCGCGAGATCTCGCCGAGGATGGCGCGGATCAACCGGGTCTTGCCGGTGCCGGGCCGGCCCTGCAGCACCAGCACGGTTTCCTTGGCGCGCAGGTAGCGGTCGATGAAGCCGGCGACGTCGCCGATTTCGGGGTAGGCCTCGTCGAGCAGCACGTCGTCGGCGAGCTCCTCGATGCTGGCGCTTTGCAATTCGCCGTTGCCGCTGAGGAAGTTCCAGTCGATGGAGAACATCGGCTCGCGGATCCGCACCGGTTCGATGCGCGCCTGCACGGTTTGCAGGACCGCTTCGGCGCGTTCGACCGAGTCGGCCCAGACGCCGAAATAAAACGAACAGTAATCGGCCTTGCTGCCGGCGCGGGCATCGACGAACACGCCTTCGCCGTCGAGCAGCAGGTTGCGGCCGCTGGGGCGGTGCGCGCTCAGGCCGAGCTGGGTCGCGAGGTCGTCGAACATGGCGTCGACGTGGGTGCGCGCGGCCAGGCGCAGCGAGCGGTGGATCGGGTAGCGGGCGACGCCGCGGTCGAGCGCGGCGGCGAGGCGGGTGTGAGGATCAGCGAGGACAGGTCCCAAAGCTGATGATTGAAGACAGCGCCGTAAGGCGAGTGGTCGGTACTCATGATGATGTGGGCGAGCCGCCCGGGTTGGGGGCGCGGCGTCCGTTGCCGCGACTGGAACGCGCCGGCCGGAGACGGCGGGCGCGCGCATTGTCCGGCCGCAGACGGCCGGAGGGAACCGGGTGTCCGTTCGGAAGCGACGAACGGAGCGGGTCGTGCAGCCGGCGGGAGGCGTTCGATCGACGCCGCCTCGGCGAGCGGCGCAACGCGCCCGCTTGTCCGGCGTAGGGCGGCGAAACCACACCGGCCATCCGGCCGCGAGCGATGACACCCGATCGTCAGCCCGGCCGCAGGCGGCCGGGCGCGATCCGATCCGCGGCCGACAGCGGCCGCAGCGGCAACTTACAGCACCACCGGCGGCTCGCCGCCGACGATGACCACATCCGCCTTGCGTCGCGCGAACAGGCCGACCGCGACCACGCCCGGGATCTGGTTGAGCGCGTTTTCCAGCTTGACCGGTTCGGCGATGGCCAGGTTGTGGATGTCGAGGATGACGTTGCCGTTGTCGGTGACCACGCCGTTGCCGGCCGCGTCCTGGCGCCACACCGGCTGGCCGCCGGTGATCGCCACGATCTGGCGCGCGACCAGGCTGCGCGCCATCGGGATCACTTCCACCGGCAGCGGGAACTTGCCGAGCACCTTGACCTGCTTGGACGGGTCGACGATGCAGACGAACTTGGCGCTGGCCTCGGCGATGATCTTCTCGCGGGTCAGCGCGGCGCCGCCGCCCTTGATCAGGCACTTGTTCGGATCGCACTCGTCGGCGCCGTCGACGTACAGCGACAACTGGCCGGCGCTGTTGAGGTCGAGCACCTCGATGCCGAGTTCGCGCAGCAGCGCCGTGCTCTGTTCCGAGCTGGACACCGCGCCCTTGATGCGCTCCTTGATCCGGCCCAGGGCCTGGATGAAATAGGCGACGGTGGAGCCGGTGCCGACGCCGACGATCATGCCGTCTTCGATGTAGTCGATGGCTTTTTCGGCTGCCAGGCGCTTGGTTTCGCTCATGTTCGTCCAGGGTGTGGTGGTTGGGTACGGGAACAGGGAATGGGCAAACAGGGCATCGGGAGACGCGGGAGCCGCTGTCGCGAATCTCCGTTGCCGTTGCCGATGCCCCGCTCCCGGCGACATCACTCCATCGCCAGCAACAGCTTCCATTGCGCCGCCGACACCGGCAGCACCGAGAGTCGGTTGCCGCGACGGGTCAGGGCGAAGTCCTCGCCGAGTTCGTCGGCGCGGGCCTTGATCTCGTCGAGCGCGATGGTGCGCGAGAGCTTGCGTTCGAACGCCACGTCCACCAACAGCCAGCGCGGGTCCTCGCGGGTGCTCTTGGGATCGTGGTAGTCGGACTTGGGATCGAACTGGGTCGGGTCCGGATACGCCTCGGCGGCGATGGTGGCGATGCCGACGATGCCGGGCACCGCGGTGTTGGAGTGATAGAACAGAACGCCGTCGCCCACCTTCATGCCGTCGCGCATGTAGTTGCGGGCCTGGTAGTTGCGCACGCCGTTCCATGGCTCGGTGCGTACGCGTTCAAGATCGTCGATGGAGAAGGTGTCCGGTTCGGACTTCATCAGCCAGTAGCGGCGTCGTGCGGTCATGCGGGGGGCTCGCAAGGTTCGGATGCGGGGGCAGTCGCATCGCGGTTGGGGGATCTCAGACGTACAGCGCGGAGCGGCAGTCCACGGTGCCGGCTTCGGTGCACACGGCGTCCAGCGCGACATCCCAGTCGGCGGCGTCGAGGCGCTCGACGCGCTGCAGTTCGAAGCCGGCGCCGACCAGCCAGGGCGGGGCGGGGCGGCGTTGGCGGAAGGCGAGGCTGCGATCGTACCAGCCGCCGCCCATGCCGAGCCGGTGGCCGCGGCCGTCGAATCCGACCAGCGGCAGCACGATCAGGCTCATCTGCTCGGGTTCGAGCAGCGATTCGGGCGCCAGCGCCGGCTCGGGGATGCCGAACCGGTTGGCGACCAAGGCGTCGCCCGGGCGCCACGGCGCGAAACGCAGGCGCTGGTCGGCGTGCAGCACCGGCAGGCAGTAGACGCAATCGCGCGGCAGGCGCAGCTGCCAGGCGTGCAGGGCGATTTCGCCGTCCATGGCCCAGTAGCCGGCGACGTAGCCCGACGGCGGCGCGAACGGCAGCGCGAGCAGTTGCGCGGCGAGCGCCTCGGCGCCGCCGATGCGGGCGGCGGCGGGCAGGTTGCGGCGGCGCGCGCGCAGTTCGCGGCGCAGGGTGGTGCGGTCGTCCGTCATGCGGTCGGGGGGCTCGGCATGGTGGGTGCGGGGCGAGGGCGGGCCCGCGTACATAAGGAAACGGGCGCGAAATCACCTGGGGTGACGTCGCGCCCGTTCCGGGAAAAGTAGTCCTCCGCCAATGGCGATGCTTGCGAAACGACCTTGAACCCGGGGTTCAAGTGGGAACGCTTGGACGCCTTCGGGCTTCCCGCTGCGAGGCGGACCTGCACTCCAGGCTTCCGGCGCGTCCCCGGTGTCGTCATTAAGGGACAAGGCGAATGTTTGCGCACGCCGTCGCGCACAGCAGAGGACGTGCGCGCAGTATAGCGCGCGCATGCCGGCAGGCGAATCCGCTCGTCGGCGATGGTTCATGCGTTCGTCGTCGCGCGGCATGAACGGGGCGCGGCGTGACGCGCGTCGCGCCGCGTCGCAGCGTGCGCGCGCGGTTTCCGTTAACGAGAACGAGGTCGCGATGTGCGCGTCGTGCCGGTTCGCGGCGCGCGATCGGCCGGGCGGCGCCGTCGTCGCGTTGCCGAGACGATGCGGCGGCGGATCGCTTCAGCGCGAGGCCGCGTCGAACAGGCTGTCGAGCTTGCGGTGCAGGTCGTCAAGGGTGCGCGCCAGCTCGCGTTCGCGGCCGCCGCTTTCGCCGCGCAGCTGTTGCAGTTCGTGGGCGAAGTTGAGCGCGGCCAGCACCGCGACGCGGTCGAGCGCGGCCATGCGGTTGCCGCCGCGGATCTCGCGCATCTTGCCGTCGAGCATGCGCGCGGCGGCGAGCAGGTCTTCGCGTTCGTTGGGCTCGCAGCCGACCGTGTACTCGCGGTCGAGCAGGCGGATGCTGACGGCTTCGCTCGTCGTACTCATGCGGGCAGGCTCATGGGCGAGTTCGGGGGACTGCGTGTGCGGCGGGGACGTGCTCAGGTGTGCTGCTCCAGCGACTTGAGCCGGGCGATCATGGCTTCGACGCGGGTGCGCGCCTGTTCGTTCTTGGCCAGCAGGGCCGAACGTTCGCCGACCAGTTGCTCCTGCTGCTGGCGCAGGCTGCGGTTCTCGTCGCTGAGCCGGCGCACGCGGTCGCCGAGTTCGTCGACCCGGGCGAGCACGGCTTGCAGTTCGGCGATCAGTTCGGCGCGATCCATCCCGGCACGATGGCAGGAGCGGGCGGGGGTGGTCAAGGCGGACGCGCGGCCGGTTGCGCCGCGGTTGCGGCAGCGGATGTCCGGCGCGGCGTGGCGCGCGGCACAGGGCAGGACCTGTCTGCCTGCCGTATTCAGCGACGATGCGGCTCGTCGCGAGCGGATTGCGGGGGGCGGCTCGCATCCGATCGGCCCCCACGCCGCGGCCGGCGTGGGGGCGGACCACCGCGCAGCCGGCGTGGCGAGGCCGGCCGCGCGGCGATCCTGTAACGCGAAGGCGCGAACCGGAACCGGGCCGTGGCCGGTCCCGGCGTCGCGGCCGGGCAGACTCGGGGCGAGCCCGGCGCGGACCGGACAGGCTCGGGACGGGCGCGCCCGTCCCCGCCCGGCTCAGGGCCGCAGTTCGAACAATGCCGGCAGCGGCGGCCGTTCCGACGGCACTTTGCGGAAACGGCCGAATCCGGCTTCGCTGGCCATGGCGCGGGCGCGCTTCTCGCCCATGAACGCGCCCAGCCCGGCGCCGTCGTGCGACAGCGAGCAGGTCATGCAGTACAGCGTGCTCTGCGGATACATGACCCGGCCGAACAGGTTCATGTTCTCGTGCAGTTCCTCCGACAGGTTGAGCTCGACCATCAGGTAGGTGCCGTCGTCGGCGGTCGCCGCGCGCAGGTCGCGCAGCATCTGCTGCGGGTCGGCGGCGTCGTGGATGACCACGAAGGTGGTCACGAAGTCGAACGTCTGCCCGACCAGGACGTCGGAATCGGCGACTTCGAAACTGACCCGGTCGGCGACGCCGGCCGCTACGGCATTCGCGCGCGCGCGTTCGATCGAAGGCAGGTGGAAGTCGCAGCCGACCACCCGCGACTTGGGATAGGCCAGGGCCATGGTGATCGCGGCCAGGCCGCTGCCGCAGCCGAAGTCCATGACCGTGCCGCCGGCGCGCAGCTTGTCCTCGACCCCGTCGAGCGAGGGAATCCAGCGCTGCACCAGATGGTGCTTGTACCAGGGCATGGTCATGCGCTCCATGCCTTGCCAGGTCTCCAGCGGGTAGGCCTCCTCCGGCGCGCCGCCGCCGTTGCGGAAGGCCTCGGCGATGCGCGGGGCCATGCTCACGAACGGCACGCTGAGCTGCAGGATGCCGCCGGCGAAGTAGGGCGAGTCCTCGTCGGCCAGCACCGGCGCGAACTCGTCGGGCAGGCGGTAGCGCCGCGCCTGCGGGTCGTAGTCGAGGTAGCCGCCGGTGACCATGCTGCCGAGCCACTCGCGCAGGTAGCGCGCGTTGAGGCCGGTGTCGCGCGCCAGTTCCTCCTGGGTCACCGCGCCCAGGCGCCACAGCGCCTTGAACAGGCCGACCTTGTCGCCGATGTAGAGCATCGCCCCGCGCAGGGTGTTGCCGTAGTCCTCCATGATCCGGGCCGAGAATTTCTCGACCTTGTCGGTGTCGATCGCGTTGCCGTCAGCCATTGCCGTGGTCCTCTCGAAGATGGGATCGCTTGAATGAAATGGAAGGCGCCGGCGCGCTCAGCGGCGGTGGCCGACTTCGCCGAGCACGCCGTCGACGATGGCCGCGGCCATGCCCAGGTGCGCCTGCGGTTCGAACAGCCGCGCCAGCCGGCCTTCGCCGACCGCGGCGAGCACGCGCGGATCGGCCTCGACCGCCTCGCGGATCGGCACGCGGTCGCGCTGGCAGGCCTGGGTCAGCTCGAAGATGATTTCGTAGGCGCTGCTCTTGCCGAGCTTGCCGGCCATCTCGAACACGAACGCTTCCATGCAGATCGAGTCGCTGAAGGCGCGCGCGTTGCGCTCCATCGCCGCGGCGTTGACGGTGAGGCCGGCGACGGTGTCGGTGAGCAGGCTGGTCGCCATCAGCGCGTAGTGCGAGACGTCGGCGACCGCGCACCATTCCAGGCGGGTGCCGCGGTAGTCGCGCTCGTGTTCCAGGATCATCGCGTCCAGCGCCAGCGCGACCTGGGCCTTGGCCAGCCGCGCCATCACCACCACCTGCTCGCAGCCCTCGGGATTGCGCTTGTGCGGCATGGTGCTGCTGCCGATCTGGTGCTCGTTCCAGCCGACCTCGACCTCGCCGATCTCCCAGCGGTTGAGGGTGCGGATCTCGTCGGCGGCGCGCGCCAGGGTCGCGGTCATCATCGCCAGGGTGCTGACGAATTCGGCGACGCGGTCGCGCGCCACGTGCCAGCCGGCCAGCGGCACGTCCAGGCCGAGCCGGCGCGCGAACGCTTCCAGCAGCGGCATCGCCTTGGGCCCGAACGCGGCCATGGTGCCGACGCCGCCGAACAGCTGCACCACCAGCACGCGCTGGCGCGCCTGGCGCAGGCGATCGCGGTGGCGCAGCAGTTCGTCGATCCAGCCGGCGACCTTGAGCCCGAAGGTGGTCGGCAGCGCCGGGATCGAATGGGTGCGCGCGACCATCACCGAGTTGCGGTGGCGGTCGGCCAGCGCCGACAGCCGCAGCAGCAGGCCGTCGAGCGCTTCGTCGAGGGTGTCGAGCACGTCGCGCAGTTCCAGCGATTGCGCGGTGTCCTGGATGTCCTGGGTGGTGGCGCCGTAGTGGACGAACTCGCGCGCGTCGGGGTTGCAGGCGTCCTGCAGCGCGTGCAGCAGCGGCATCAGCGAGTGGCCGGTGCGGGCCACGCCTTCGGCGATGCGTTCCAGGTCCATCGCCGGCAGCACCGCGCGGCGCTGGATCTCCAGCGCCGCCGCGCGCGGAATCATGCCGACGTCGGCCTGGGCCATGGCCAGTGCGGCTTCCACGTCGAGCCAGCGCTGCAGGCGGCAGCGGCTGCAGAAGATCGCGCGGGTGGCGGCGTGGGCGTAGCCGCCGCCGTGGGTCTTGGAATCGAGTACGTGGCTGTGCTCGTGCCGGCAATCGGCGAGCGCGTGGGTGTGGCCGTCGGCGCAATGGGCCGAGGCGGTGAACGCCGCGGGCGGCGGCAGCGGGATTTGGACCAGGGTCTGGGGTTCCATCGCATTCCTTCCGTTCTCGGTGGCGGGGTGGAAACGCTTGCGGTTGCGATGTTGCGTTCAGTGCCCGGACGCGGTTGCGCCCGGTGTGTCATGCGCGCCGTCGCCGGCGACCAGGTCGACCATGTCGGCGGCCAGTCCTACGTAGGTCACCGGATCGAGCAGGTCCTCCAGCGCCTGCGCAGCGAACGCGCCGCGGATGCGCGCGTCGCCGAGCAGCGCGTCGCGGAACGGCAGTTCGCCGTGGCGCGCGTGCATGGAGGCTTCGTGGACCAGTTCGTGCGCGGTCTGCTTGCCGACGCACTCGCCCAGCGCCAGCATCACCCGCTCCGACAGCAGCCGGCCGCCGAGCAGGTCGAGGTTGCTGCGCATGCGTTCGACCCGGATCTCCAGGCCGGCCGCGAGCACTTCGTCCATGCGCGCCAGCAGCGCGCCGGCGTAGACGAAGATTTCCGGCAGCGCCGCCCATTCGATCCGCCACGCGGTGCCGTCGCGTTCGTGCTGGTGGAACGCGGCGTCGGTGAGCGCCAGCATCTGCGCGCGGATCATCCGCGACAGCGCGCTGATCAGGTCGATGGTCGAGGGGTTCTGCTTGTGCGGCATGGTGCTGCTGCCGATCTTGCCGGCCGGCGCGCCCTCGCGGACTTCGTCGATCTCGGTGCGCTGCAGGTGGTAGACCTCGTTGGCGATGCGCCCGATCGTGACCGCGACCTGCACCAGCAGCCCGGCGACGTCGAGGATGCGGTCGCGCGCGCAGTGCCAGCTGGTGCGCGGCGCGCCCAGGCCGAGCCGGGCCAGGGTGCGCCGTTGCAGTTCGAAGCCGTGCGCGCCGAACGCGGCCATGGTGCCGACGGCGCCGGTGAGGTTGCCGACCATGACCCGTTCGTGCGCTTCGTCGAAGCGCTGCAGGTGGCGGTCGATCTCGTCGATCCACACCGCGACCTTATAGCCGAACGTGGTCGGCAGCGCCTGCTGGCCGTGGGTGCGCGCGACCATCGGCGTGCTGCGGTGGGCGCGCGCCAGCGCCAGCAGGTGTTCGCGGATCGAACGCAGCCGCGCCAGGGTCAGCGCCCAGGCCTGCCTGATCTGCAGCACCAGGCCGGTGTCGAGGATGTCCTGGGTGGTCACGCCGTAATGCACGTACTCGCCCCAGCCGCCGCCGCAGCGTTCGGCCAGGGCGCGGATGGTCGGCACCAGGATGTGGCCGGTGCGGCGGTTTTCCTGGCCCAGCGCGACCAGGTCGAACTGTTCGGCGCAGGCGGCGCGGTCGATTTCCCGCGCCGCCTGCGCCGGGATCAGCCCCATCTCGGCCTGGGTCAGCGCCAGCGCGCGCTCGACTTCCAGCCACTGGCGCAGTTGGTTGCGGTCGCAGAACACCGCGGCGAACTCCGGCGCGGAGTAGACGCCGCCGTAGAGGCGCGATTCGGTGACGTGGCTGGGCATGGCGGCGGGCTCGGCTGGCTGGCTTGTAAGGGGCTGGCTCGTGAGGGGCTGGCTCGTGAGGGGCTGGCGGGTGGCGGCGGGCTTACTGCACGGCGCGCATCTCGTCCCAGACCGCGTCGTAGTACGCGCGCTCGACCCGGAAGTGCTGCGCCAGCGAGGTCAGGAACGACTTCTGGAAGGCGTGGTCGGGCAGGCGCTTGGCGATCAGCGACCACTCGCGCTTGGCCCGCGGCGGCACCAGGCTGACGTGGATGCGGTAGTACTCGGCCTCGTCCTCGCTGAGGCCGGCCTTGAGCAGCGCCTTGTACAGCTTCTCGTGGTTGCCCGGCACGACGATCTCGGTGATGTAGAACACCGCCAGGCCCCAGCCCACGTCCGGGTTGCGGAAGCTGCGCACGCGGTTGTTGAGGTAGGCGATCTCTTCCGGCAGGGTGCTGACCGCCTGGAAATCGGCGTCCAGGCCGATCGCGCGCAGCAGCTTGGCGAGCAGGCGCGGGTGCGAGCCTTGTTCGCTCTCTTCGCCGAGTTCGCCGTAGAGATAGCGGCCCAGCGCGGCGGCTTCGTCGACGTCGACCAGGTTGACCAGCAAGTCGGCGGCGTCGCGGTACAGGCGGAAGGTGCGGAACCACTGTCGGCGCAGGAACACCTGCAGCTGCGCGCGGCTGGCGCGGCCTTCGAAGATGTATTCCGACATCGGGTGCTTCTCGCGCGAGCGCGCCGCGACTTCCTGCTCGATGCGGGCGAGGAACTCGGCTTCCGACAGCGCGTGCGGCACGTCGGCCGCGGGGATGTGGCGCTCCTCGACGCGGTAGCCCTCGTTGGACAGCCAGCGCCGGGTCAGCGCGGTGCCGGTGTCGTCGCTGAGCGAGAGGATGTACAGCAGCTTCTGGTATTCGTGGTGCGCGTCGCGGTCGCCCTTGAGCGCGGTTTCGGCCAGTTCCGACAGGGTCTTGCCGGCGGTCTGCAGGTGCGCGTACGGCGCCTCGGGATGCAGGGCGCGGGCCAGGATGCGGGCGCGGTTGCTCTGCAGCGAGTCGAGCTGGGGCAGCGAATGATTCGGGGCGACGCTGGCGGGCATGGTGGCGTTCATGACTGCGTTCATGGCGTGGGCTCAGTGGAAGGAGGGGCCTTGCATCTGGCGCCACAGCAGATCGAAGTAGGCGCGGTTGATGTCGAAGTGGCGGGCCAGCGACTGCATGAAGGTGCGCTGGAAGGTTTCGCTTTGCGCGTACTTGGCGATCAGCTCCCACATCTCCTCGGTGTCGATCTCGTCCTGGGTGCCGTGCAGGCGGTGGAACTCGCTCGGTCCCTCGGGCACGCCCATGCGCTGCAGCAGCTCGTAGATGCGCAGGTGGTTGACGCAGCTGACCGATTCGACCGCGTACAGCAGCGACAGGCCCCAGGCCACGTCGGTGTGGCGCACGCAGCGGATGCGGTTGTTGAGGTAGGCCTTTTCCAGCGGGTGCAGCGCGGCGAAATCGATCCGCAGCGGGATCTCGAAGTGGGTCATCAGGTGCGAGAGCAGCGCCGGATGCGAGCGATCGGGCGTTTCCGCGCCGGCTTCGCCGTAGAGGTTGCGGTAGAACACCGAGGCGTCGCGGATGTCCTCGAAGCGGAACGCCAGCTCGGCCAGCAGGCTGTAGAAGTTGTACGAGCGGATCCAGTGGTGCTCGAGGAAGAAGCGGACGTCCCGCTCGGAGGGTTGGCCCTGGAACAGGTATTGCGACATCGGGTGGCGCACGCGGGTGCGCGATTCGATTTCGGCGTCGATGGCGGCGCGGAACTGTTCCACCGGCACCGGCTGGAAGTCGGGCAGCGCGGGGGCGAATTCGTCCTCGACCCGATAGACCTGGCTGGCGAGCCAGCGCCGGGTCGGTTCGCTGGCCGGATCGGCCGGCAGGTGCAGGTCGAGCAGGATCGACTGGTACTGCGCGTAGGCCTCGGAGTCGCCGGCCAGGCCGCGGCGGGTCAGCGCCAGCAGTTCGTCGGCGGCGAGCGCGAGTTGCGCGTAGGACGCGTCCGGGCGCAAGGCCTGGATGAGCGAGTCGGGCGCCGCGGCCAGGGCCGAGTGCGGCGCGGACGGCGGTTGCGGTACGGCGGCGTGGGTGTCGTCGAGGATCATGCGGGTGGCGCTCATGTGTTCCCCTTTGGGCTGGCGGATGGATGGTTCGGCTGGCGGATGGAAGGCTGCGCGGTCTGTCGCGGATACGCAGGCGGACGCGCAGGCGGACGCGCCGCGACCGATGCGGTCGCGACCTGGGCGAGTCTTTGCAACGTCGAAACGGTTGAAGCCCCGAACGGCGCGTCGGCCGCCGCGATGCGGCGCGGCCCCGGCGCTACGGCCGCCCGGCGTGGGCGAGCGGCCGTCCCCTTGTCGCCCGGAGTCTCAGCGCGCGGCCGGCGCGCCGGATTCCAGGAACTGCTGGCGGCATTGCGCCGAGCAGAAGTAGTAGCCCACGCCCGACTGCTCGGCGTGGTGTTGCGTGGTTTCGATGTTCACCTGCATGCCGCAGATCGGATCGACCGCGCTGGCGGCGTCCTGCGTCTCGCAGGTGCGCGCGGCCGAACAACAGCTGCGCTGCGGGGCTGTGGTGCCATCGGACGGTTTCTCCAATGGATGCGGACCGCTCATGTGCTTCTCTCCCTCCAAGGCGTTGACTATCGGACAACATTCGACCGCACCGCGGCCGGGACACGAATCGAGCAGCATTTGCAGCAGGTCGCGGATGTGCACGAGCTCGGCGAGCTTGGCCTCGACGTCGGCGAGCTTCTGCGTGGTCGCCGCCTTGACCCCGGCCATGTCGCTGCCGCGGCTGCCGAGCAGGGCCAGCAGTTCGCGGATCTCGGCGAGGGTGAAGCCCAGGCTCTTGGCGCGGCGGACGAACTGCAGCCGCGCCACGTCCTTGGTTTCGAAGCGCCGATAGCCCGACAGCTGCCGCATCGGCAGCGGCAGCAGGCCCTGCCGTTCGTAGTAGCGCACGGTGTCGATGCCGACCCCGACGCGTTGCGCGAACTCCCCGATCTTCAACTCCCACCTCCGTGTCGTAAGGCGCCCGGTGCGTCGCCAGTGTTCGGTCTGGACCATAGTCCAGGGTCAAGCCTTTCCGCGGGTGTGAGGTCCGGATGAATATTGACCGGATTGGCTAATCCGAAATGTTCGGTCGATCTGCCGTTGCCGGACGCGAATCCATGGGGGTTGTGCGGCATTGCGCCGCGTTCGCGGCGTGACCGCGGTCGCGTTCGCACATAGACCCTCAGGGAAGGTCGCAGGACGCGCGGCGATGCGGCGCTTGCGGGAGCGCTGTCATGGCAGGGCTGTTGTGGGAGGGCCTTCAGGCCCGATGCCTTCCGGTCAGTTCGCCGCGATAGGAAACGAGAGCATCGGGCCTGAAGGCCCTCCCACAAGAGCTAAGGCATCGGGCCCCGCAGGCCCGCCGCCGAAGGCGCTCAGAATGCGGCGCGCACGTTCTGCGGCGGCTGCCATTGCTTGATGAAGGCCAGGCAGGCGTCGGCTTCCAGCGGCTTGGCCAGCCAGTAGCCCTGGATCTCGTCGCAGCCGTGCGCGCGCAGGAATTCCATCTGCTCTTCGAGTTCGACGCCCTCGGCGACCACGTTCAGGCCCAGCGAGTGGGCCATGGTGATGACGGTGGTGGTGATGGCTTCGTCGTCGGGATCGCGGGTCAGGTCGCTGATGAACTCTTTGTCGATCTTCAATGTGTTGATCGGCAGGCGCTTGAGATACGCGAGCGACGAATAGCCGGTGCCGAAGTCGTCCACCGCCAGCGCCACGCCGAGTTCGCGCAGCGCCTGCATGGTGTTGGAGGTGTGCGCGGCGTTGGACATGACCACGCTTTCGGTCAGTTCCAGCTCCAGCCGCCACGGCGGGATGCCGCTCTCGCTGAGCGCGCGGGCGACCATCTTCGGCAGGTCGCCGCGCAGCAGTTGGATCGCCGAGACGTTGACCGACACCGACAGCTGGTCGAGCCCGTGCTGGCGCCACTGGCGCAGGCGGCTGCAGGCCTCGCGCATCGCCCACTCGCCGATCTCCAGGATCAGCCCGCTTTCCTCGGCCAGCGGGATGAACTGGGTCGGCGGGATGTTGCCGTATTCGGCGCTGTGCCAGCGCAGCAGCGCTTCCACGCCGGTGATGCGCGCTTCCGGCAGCGACAGCCGCGGCTGGAACACCAGCCGCAGTTCGTTGCGGTCGAGCACCTTGCGCAGCGCCGCGGAAATCGTCGCGCGCTGGCGGATCTCGATGTCCATCGCCTCGGTGTAACGCATGAAGGTGCGCCGGCCGGCGGCCTTGGCCTGGTACATCGCGGTGTCGGCGTGCTTGAGCAGGTCGGTCGGCACCTGGGCGTGGTCGGGATAGACGCTGATGCCGATCGACGGCGAGATCGCCACGTCGTGGCGTTCGTCGAAGTCCAGCGGCGCTTCGAACGCCTTGATGATGCGCCGGGCCACGTCCTCGGCCTGCTCGGGCGTGTCCAGGTTTTCCAGCACCACGGTGAATTCGTCGCCGCCCAGGCGCGCCACGGTGTGTTCGGCGCCGACGGTTTCCTGCAGCCGCACCGCGGCCGCGCGCAGGATGCGGTCGCCGGCGGCGTGGCCGAGCGAATCGTTGATGTCCTTGAACCGGTCCAGGTCGAGGAACAGCAGGGCGATGCGGTGGCCGTGGCGGCGCGCACGCACGATCGCCCGCGACAGCCGCTCCGACAGCAGCGTGCGGTTGGGCAGGCTGGTCAGGGTGTCGTAGTTGGCGAGATAGCGCAGTTCCTGCTCGGCGCGTTTCTGGTCGGTGATGTCGGTCAGCACCGCGACGTAGTGGCCGCGCTGGCCGCTGCTGTCGAGCACGATGGACGCCTGCAGCCAGCACAGGAATTCGTTGCCGTCCTTGCGTTGCTGCCAGATCTCGCCGGACCAGCGGCCGCTGCGCTGCAGCTCGTCGCGCATGTCCGAGTAGAACTCCGGATCGTGCTGGCGGCTGTCGAGCAGGCCGGTGGTCTGGCCGATGACCTCGCCCTCGGGATAGCCGGTCATGCGCGAGAACGCGGGGTTGATCGAGACGAACACGAAGTCGCGGTCGAACACCGCGACCGCCTCGGCCATCGAGCGCAGCACTTCGCTGGCGATGCGGCGTTCGCGCTCGGCGCTGCGCACCGCGGTGACGTCGCGGCCGGTGCCGGCCACGCGCACCGGATGGCCTTCGCCGTCGCGCTCGACCACCCGGCCGCGCGCCCGCACCCAGCCCCAGTCGCCCTTGGGCGTGCGCATGCGGTGCTCGGACAGGAACAGCGCGGCGTCGCCCTTGAGGTGCTTGCGCAGCAGCTCGGCGACCCGCGGCAGGTCGTCGGGGTGGATCTCGTGATCGTCGGCGATGTCGGCCTGCACGCCGATCTCGGGCGATTGCGCGTTGTGGTCGTCCACGCGCATGCGGTGCAGCTCGCGGCGCTTGAGGTCGTAGTCCCAGAACTGTTCGCCGGACGCCCACAGCGCCAGTTTCAGGCGTTCTTCGCGTTCGCGGATCTGGGTGAAGTAGCCGCGTTCGCGCTGGCGCGCGCGGTGCCAGCGCCAGCCGAAGCTCAGCAGCAGGCCGAGCGCGGCCAGCGCCAGGGCGGCGATCGCCAGCGGGTGCCGCCACAGCGGCGGATCCACGCCGACCGGAATGGTCAGCTCCTGGGTGTTCCAGACCCCGTCGCGGTTGGTCGACTGGGCGCGGAACAGGTAGCGCCCCGGCGGCAGGCGGGTGTAGGTGATGTCCTGGCGCGGGCCGTTGTCGATCCAGTCGCGGTCGAACCCGTCCATGCGGTAGCGATAGCGGATGCCGCTGTTGGGGCCGAAGTCGAGCGCGCCGATGCGCAGGCGCAGGATGCCGGCGCCGTCGGGGATTTCGAGCTTGGACGACTGCCACAGCGCGCTGGAGCCGGCGCTGGTGTCCGAGCCGATCCAGGCGCCGAGCAGGCGCACCGGCGGGGTGTAGCGCGAGTCGGCGATGCGCGCCGGATCGAACAGGTTGAGCCCGCGCACGCCGCCAAAGGCCAGGCGCCCGTCGGCCAGCGCGGCGACCGCGCCGGCGTTGAATTCCAGGTCCTGCAGGCCGTCGGCCAGGCCGTAGCGGCGCACCAGCGAGGCGCCCGGGTCGAAGCGCAGGATGCCGGTGTCGGTGCCCAGCCACAGGCGGCCGTCGGGACGCTCGGCGATGGTGAACACCACCGGCACCGGATGGTCGCCGAGCACTTCGGCCAGCGGGTGCTCGAAGCGGATGCGGCCGTCGCCGAATTCCACCACCCGGCTCAGCCCGGCCGGGGTGCCGACCCAGATCGAGCCGTCGGCGGACTGGTGCAGCGCGCGCACCACGTTGCCTGGCAGGCTGTCGGCCTGGTCGGTGACGTGGCGGTAATGGCGCAGGTAGCCGGTCTTGGGATCGAGCAGGTCCAGGCCGTCGCCGGTGCCGAACCAGATGCGTCCGTGGCGGTCCTCCAGGATCGCGTTGACGCGCGGATGGCTCAGGCCCTTGGGGTCGCCCTCGCGGTAGGCGTAGCGCACCAGCACGCCGCTGTCGGGCAGGTAATGCAGCGCGCCGATGTCGTCGCTGCCCAGCCACAGGCTGCCGTCGCGGGCGAAGCGCAGGCTGCGCAGGGCGGCGTCCTTGTAGCCGCGCAGGTCGACCGGCTCGATCCGGCCGGTGCCCGGGTCCAGCCGCAGCAGGCCACCGGAAGTGGCCAGCCACAGCCGGCCCGGCGGCACCGGTTTGGGCGCGTCACTGGCGGTCGCCGTGGCCGCGTCGGCATCGGCGGGCCCGGTTTCGGGCTGGCGCGCGATCGCCGCCACCTGGCGGGCGTTCGCCGGCAGCAGCGAGGTCATGTCCTGGAAGCGGTCGCCGGACAGGTCGTAGCGGCGCAGGTGGGCGTTGTCGGTGCCGATCCAGATCGCGCCGCTGTCGTCCTGGGCCAGGGCGCGGATGCTGGCGTCGGCGGCGGCGCGGTCCGGGCGCGCGTCTTCCAGGTCGAGCACATAGCTGAAACGGGTGCCGCGCGGATCGGCCACGGCCACGCCGCGGAAGATGCCGCCGGCCCACAGCAGGCCGCCGTGGTCGATCATCAGCGCATCGACGGTGTTTTCCGGCAGGCTGGCCTCGACTCCGGGCTCGGCGTGGACGCGCTGGCTGTGGCCGGTCTGCGGGTCGTAACGGTACAGGCCGGTGCCGAAACCGGCGATCCACAGGCGGTGGTCGGGCGCCTCGGCCAGGGCGCGCGCGTCGCGCAGGCCGGCCAGGGCTTCGTCCTCGATCTTGACCAGCACGCCGGTGCGGCCGTCGAGCCGGTACAGGCCGTCGCCGCCGCCGGCCCAGAGCACGCCGCGGTGATCGATCAGCACGCTGCGCAGCGCGATCGCCGCGCCGATGCGCTCGACCCGGCCGTCGACGCGGATGCGGTGCAGGCCGGCGGCGCTGGCGAACCAGGCGCTGCCGTCGCGGCCCTCGGCCAGGCCCTGCCACGGCGCCGGGCGGGTGGCTTCGCCGGGCAGCGCCAACAACAACTCGCGGGTGCCGGTCTGCGGGTCCAACCGTTCCAACCCGGCAAGGGTGCCGATCAGCACCTGCTCGCGCCACGGCAGCAGCGACACCACCTGGCGTCCGGCCTGCGACTCGGGCGCGCCGTAGCGGTGGATGCTGCCGCTGGCCAGGTCCAGCCGCGCCAGGTATTCCGAGTGCGTGCCGACCCACAGCGCGCGCTGGCCGTCGAGCGCCAGCGCGGTGACGTAGCTGTCGGGCAGGCTGGCCGGGTCGCGCGGATCGTGGCGGTAGGCGAGGTAGCGCTGGCCGTCGTAGCGGTGCAAACCGCCCTGGGTGCCGACCCAGACGAAACCGTGCGCGTCCTGGGCGAACGCGGTGACCGAGTTCTGGCTCAGGCCCAGCTCGCTGCCCAGGCGCGAGAAGTAGAAATCGCGGGTCGCCGCCGCCACGCGCTGCGGCCACGCCGCCGCGCACGACAGCAGGGCGATCAGGACGGCGGTCAACAGGGCGGCGGGGGACGAGGGACGCACGGACACCGTGGCGCAGGCACGCAAGAGCCGCAGTGTAGGCAGGCGCCGATGGCGGCAACAAGCACTTGCGCGCCCCGGTCGCGCTGCGCCGGCGCAACCGCGCGCGAAACCGTGCGCTGGCGCGGCTGCGGCCGGGCCGGTGTGTAGGCCGCGTGAGGGCCGGCGCGGCAAGCCGCGCGCGCGCTAAACTGCCCGCAATCCCCTTGATGGCGTGCCCGTGCCCGCGAATTCTCTTCCCCTGTTGTCCGAGGTCGAGGCCGAAAGCCTGGCCCTGACCCTCAGCACTTCGGCCGCCGAACTGCACGGCGCGCTGTGCGGCTGGCTCGCCGGCGGCGGCGCCGACGTGCGCGAATGGCCGGCGCGCGTGCTCGCCGACCCGTCCGCCGCGACCCCGGCCGCCGGCGGCGCGCTCGACCGCCTGCGCGCGGCCACGGTCGCGCAGATCGGCGACGCCGAGTTCGGCTTCGAACTGCTGCTGCCCGACGCCCAGGCCTCGCTGAGCGAACGCAGCGGCGCGCTGTTCGACTGGTGCCGCGGCTTCCTCGGCGGCTTCGGCCTGGCCGCGGGCGCGGCGCCGAACCTGTCGGAGGAAAGCCGCGAGGCGCTCGGCGACCTGGCCAAGTTCGCCGCCACCGCGCCGCAGGAAGAGGGCGACGAGGAAGACGAGGAAGCGCTGGCGGAACTGGAGGAATTCGTCCGCGTCGCCGCGCTCGGCCTGCACGGCGACGTGGCCCTGGCCGCGCGCCACCGCCAGCGGCTGAACTGAAATGCTGGCGGCGCTGACCATGCCGGCCAAGGCGCACGCGCGCCGGCGCCGGCAGCTGATGGAAATGGCCGGCCCCGACGCGATCGTGATCGTGCCGTCCGCGCACGAACTGATCCGCAGCCGCGACACCCATTACCCGTTCCGCCAGGACTCCGACCTGAGCTACCTCAGCGGTTTCCCCGAGCCCGAGTCGGTGCTGGTGCTGGTGCCCGGCCGCGTCCACGGCGAGGTGCTGCTGTTCTGCCGCGAGCGCGACCGCGAGCGCGAAGCCTGGGACGGGCCGCGCTACGGCCCGGAGGACGCGGTCGAGGCGTTCGGCCTGGACGACGCGTATCCGATCACCGACCTCGACGACATCCTGCCCGGGCTGCTGGAAGGCCGCTCGCGCGTGTACTACCACTTCGGCCGCGACGCCGAGTTCGACCTCAAGCTGATCGGCTGGCTCAACCGGGTGCGGGCGATGGTGCGCCAGGGCGCGCAGCCGCCGCACGAATTCCTGGAGCTTGGGCACCTGCTCGACGAGCTGCGGTTGTTCAAGGACCGCGACGAACTGCGCTTCATGCAGCGCGCCGCCGACATCAGCGTGCTCGCCCACGAGGCGGCGATGCGCGCGGCGCGGCCGGGCGTGCACGAGTACGAACTGCAGGCCGAGATCGAATGCGTATTCCGCCGGCATGAGGCCGAGTCCGCTTACGGCAGCATCGTCGGCGCCGGCGCCAACGCCTGCGTGCTGCACTACCGCGCCAACAACGCCCAGGCCCGCGACGGCGACCTGATCCTGATCGACGCCGGCGCCGAGTATCGCGGCTACGCGGCCGACATCACCCGCACCTTCCCGGTCAGCGGCCGCTTCAGCGCCGAACAGCGCGCGCTGCACGACCTGGTCGGCGCGGCCCAGGCCGCGGCGCTGGCGCAGGCGCGGCCGGGCGTGGCGTACGAAGCCGGGCACCTGGCCGCGGTCGAGACCCTGACCGAAGGACTGCTGCGGCTGGGCCTGCTCAAGGGCAGCCTGGAGCGCAACCTCGCCGAGGGCGGCTACAAGCGCTTCTACCGGCACAAGACCGGGCATTGGCTGGGCATGGACGTGCACGACGTCGGCGAATACCGCATCGACGGCGAGTCGCGCCTGCTCGAACCGGGCATGGTGTTCACCATCGAACCGGGCCTGTACGTCTCGCCCGACGACAGCACCGTGGAGCCGCGCTGGCGCGGCATCGGCATCCGCACCGAGGACGACGTGGCGATCACCAAGGAAGGCCACGAAGTGCTGACCGCGCGGCTGGCGCGCAGCGCCGATGAGATCGAGGCGCTGATGGCGCAGCGGCGGGCGGCGTAGGCCCGAGGCGGCGCGGACGTTCAACGGTCCGCGCGCAGCCCGCCGTCGTCATGCCCGCGGATGCGGGCATCCAGGGCTTCATCGCGACATGGCTCTGAAGTCTTTGGATCCCCGCTTTCGCGGGGATGACGGCTTAAGAGAGCCGCAACGCAGCGACTGTAGGAGCGGCGCGAGCCGCGACCGCGCCACCTCGCTCGCGACGAAGGTTTCGTCGTAATTGCGTTGTCGCGGTCGCGGCTCGCGCCGCTCCTACCGTCGGATTTCGATCATTCCCGCGGGCCCAACGTCTCCATCACCAGCTCGATGAACCGGCTCAGCTTCGGCAGCGGCCGGCGGTCGCGCGGGTACAGCAGGTGCACCGGCCGCGGCGGCGGCAGGTCGTCTTCGAACAGCGGCACCAGCCGGCCGGCGGCGATGTCTTCGGCCAGCAGCACTTCCGGTTGCAGCACGATCCCGCAGCCGTCCAGCGCCGCGCGCCGCAGCGCTTCGCCGTGGTTGGAAGCGAAGCGTCCGTGCAGGCGCAGCGCTTCGCCGCCGAGGCTGGCGAAACGCCAGCCGGCGTTGGGATGCCACAGCAGGTGGTTGAGGCAGCTGTGCCCGATCAGTTCGGCCGGGCTCGCCGGGGTGCCGCGCTCGCGCAGGTAGGACGGCGCCGCGCACACCATCATCCGGTACGGCCGCAGCGGCCGCGCGACCAGATGGTCGGAATCGGGCAGCGGGCCGATCCGGATCGCGGCGTCGTAGCCCTCGGCGATCAGGTCGGCGGCGCGGTCTTCCAGGGCGAGGTCGATGCTGACGTCCGGATAGGCGCGCAGGTAGGCGGTCGCCAGCGGCGCGATCGCGACCGTGCCCAGGGTCAGCGGCGCGCTGACCCGCAGATGCCCGCGCGGGCGCGCGCCGTCGCCGAGGCGCTCGGTCACGGTCTCGGCGCGGCGCACCTGCTCCAGCACCTGCCGCGCCTCGGCCAGGAACGCGGCGCCGGCCTCGGTCAGGCGCTGCTTGCGGGTGTCGCGCTGCAGCAGCCGCGCGCCCAGGCGCTCTTCCAACTGACGCACGTGCTTGCCGACCATCACCGCCGACAGCCGCTGCGCCTGCGCGGCGGCGGCGAAGCTGCCGGTGTCGGCGACCGAGACGAACACCGCCATCGCGCGCAGCAGGTCCATGGCTAACCCAGGGTTAGGGGAGCGCGAAATGCTAGCGCATTCACCGTGCACGCCACGGCGCGCAGACTGGACGCCTGTTTCCCCTCCCTGGAACGTCCCCATGAAGATCCTGCTCGTCGGCGCCAGCGGCACCCTCGGCCGCGCCATCGCCCAGACCCTGTCCCACCACGAGGTCCTCGCCGCTGGCCGCAGCAGCGCGCAGTACCCGGTCGACATCACCGACGACGCCAGCGTCGAGGCGCTGCTGCGCAAGACCGGCAAGCTCGACGCCATCGTCTCCGCTGCCGGCGCGCTGCACTTCGGCCCGCTGAGCGAAATGAAGCCGGCCGACTTCGCCATCGGCCTCAACGACAAGCTGCTCGGCCAGGTGCGGCTGGCGCTGCTGGGCCAGCATCACCTCTCCGATGGCGGCTCGATCACCCTGACCACCGGCATTGTCTCGGCCGAGCCGATCCGCGCGGGCGCCAACGCCAGCGCGGTCAACCGCGCGATCGAGGGTTTCGTCGCCGGCGCCGCCTGCGAACTGCCGCGCGGCCTGCGCATCAACGCGGTCAGCCCGAGCGTGCTGAGCGAATCGATGGACGCCTACGGCGCGTTCTTCCCCGGCTTCGAGCCGGTGCCGGCCGCGCGCGCGGCGCTGGCCTACCGGCGCAGCGTCGAGGGCGTGCAGAGCGGGCGGACGTTCGAGGTCTGGTGAGGCGGATGGAGGTAAGCAGGGCAGGAAGGCCGCGCGGCCTTCCTGCGCTCGCTCGAACCGAGGGCTCTGAGTCCCGAAGGCCCTTCCACGCTCAGTCGGCCCCGTCGCGCTTCAGCATCGCCTTGCCGCTGGCATGGTCGACCGGCGCGGAGGTGTGCTCGTGCACGATCTTCCAGCTCTCGCCGCGCCGCGCCAGCGCCGCGCTGATGCGGTTGTCGAGCGAGCGCAGGCGCGAGCCGTCGGCGGCGTACGCGGTGTAGGTCAGCAGCGCGTGGCCGTAGGCCAGTTCCGCGCCGGCCTGGGACTGCGCGTGGGCATGGGTCACCACGACGGTGTCCTCGCCGAGCGAGCCGAACCATTCCTGCGCCATCGCCCGCCACGCCGGCAGGCCGCGCAGTTCCCAGCGGCCCCACAGGTCGAACACGTGCACGTCTTCGTCGTACAGCGCGGCGAAGGCGTCGACGTCCTTGGCCTTCACCGCCGCGGCGTAGGCGTCGAGCGCGGCGAGGAAGGGATCGTGGCGGTCGTGCATGGCGGCGCTCCGGTGCGGGCGGCGCTCAGGCCGCGGCGGCGAACTCTTCGCGGGTCAGGTTGACCGGCGCATCGTCGGTGCAGACCACGTCGTCCTCGATGCGGATGCCGCCGAACGGACGGAACGCGTCGATGCGCGCCCAATCCACTGCGGCGGCGTGCTCGCCGCGCTTGAGGCCGTCGAGCAGCAGGTCGACGAAGTACAGGCCCGGCTCGATCGTCACCGCCATGCCCGGCTCCAGGGTGCGGGTCAGGCGCAGGTACGGGTGCCCGGCCGGCTTGTCGATGCGGCCGCCGCGGTCGCTGGCGGCGAAGCCGGCGACCTCGTGCACCTGCAGGCCGATGCCGTGGCCGATGCCGTGCGGGAAGAACACGTTGCTGACGCCGTTGGCGACCGCCGCTTCGGGCGAGACCCTGAGCACGCCGAAATCCTTGAGGATCCCGGCCAGCGCCAGGTGCGCGTCCAGATGCAACTGCTTGTAGTCGAAGCCGGCGCGCACCTGCGCGCACATGCGTTGCTGGGCCGCGTCGACCGCGTCGATCAGCGCCTGGAATTCGCCGTTCGCGTCGGCGGCGTAAGTGCGGGTGATGTCGCAGGCGTAGCCGGCATGGCTGGCGCCGGCGTCGATCAGGAAGCTGCGCGACTGCGCCGGCGCTTCGCGGCCGAGTTCCATGTAGTGCAGCACCGCGCCGTTTTCGTTGAGCGCGACGATGTTGCCGTAGGGCAGCTCGTTGGCGTCCTGGCGCGCGGCGGCGCAGTAGGCCAGGTGGATGTCGAACTCGCTGGCGCCGGCGCGGAACGCGGCCTCGGCGGCGCGGTGCGCGCGCACGCCCTTGCGCGTGGCTTCGCGCATCATCGCCACTTCGTACGGCGTCTTGAACGCGCGGTGGTACTCCAGGTAATCGATCACCGGCGGCGGATTGTTCGGCGCGAACCCGCCGAGCGCGCTTTGCGGCTCGCCGAGGATCGCGCAGCGCGCCGGGTCCTGGGGCAGGTGCGCCAGCGCGTCGGACGGCTCGCGGATCACGATCACCTCGAAGTGCTCGACCCACGGCCCGCTCGGCGCCTGCGGCACCACGTGCCAGTAATCGAAGGGCTGCAGGTAGACCAGCTTGGGCTTGGCGCCCGGAGTGAACACCAGCCAGCTGCCGGGGTTGCGCACCAGCGGCACCCAGGCCTTGAACTGCGGGTTGACCGCGTAGGGATAGTCGCGATCGTCGAAGACCTGATAGTGCAGGGTGCCGCTGGGCACGACCAGGTGATCGAAACCGCCGCGCTCCAACGCTTGCGCCGCACGGCGCTGTTGCTCGGCGAAGTGCTGCGCGTAGAGGTCGGCGGGGGAGGCGGCGGGAGCGTTCATGGCGTCGGGCGGATGGCGGGCCACAGGGCCGGGGACCGCCATTTTGCCGCATCCGCGCGCGGCGGGGCTTGCGCGGGCGGGGGATTGGCCGGGGGCGTTCGCGGCGATCCGGCCGAAAAGCGTCGGGCCTGAAGGCCCTCCCACAAAAGCCGCGCCGGCCTCGAGCCAGGGCCGCTGCGGGAAGGGCTTCAGGGCCGATGCTTTGGCTGTTGTGGGAGGGGCTTCAGCCCCGATGCTTTCCGCTCAGGTCGCCGTGCACTCGCCTACTCGAAGCTGCCGCCCGGCGAATCCAGCCACTGCCGCAGCTGCACCATCCCGTCCTCGGGCATGGCGATGAAGCGGAAGCCCGCCCAGGTCTGCCCGGGCATGCTGGCGCGGTCCTGCCACAGCAGGTGCGCGCCGACTTCGATCGGCGCCTGCCGCGGCGCGTCGCGCAGGTCGAAGCGCAGCTGATACAGCGCGTCGTCGGCCAGCGGCATGCTGGCGATCAGCATCATGCCGGTCTCCGACAGGTTGCCCAGGTGGCCGACCACTTGTTCGGTCATGGTGTCGATCACCTGCACGGTTTCGACGATGCGGCGCCGGCGCGCGCGGCGGAACTCGTCGTTCATGCCGGCCGCTCCGGCGGCTCGTCGCGGCCGCGGCCGCCGAAGCCGCGCAACGCGTCCAGCGCGGCGTGCCAGGCGCGGTCGACCAGGCGGTTGCGTTCCTGCTCGACGATCCGCGCCTGCCCGCGCGCCAGCATCCGCGCCAGCGCGTCGAGCGAGTGCTCGGCCACGCGCTGGCCGCGATGATTGACGAACAGGGCGTTGTCGGTGACCGGGCTGAACCACGACAGCCGCCGCCGCACCGCGTCGCCCTGCTGGTTCTGCACGAACTCGAACCAGGTGCCGAACGGCAGCGCGCGCAGGCGTTCGAAGCAGGCCTGCTCGCGTTCGTCGCGCGGCGGCAGCGGCGTGCGCGGCGCGGTCGCGGCGGCGGCCGCGCCGTCCTCGCCCAGGCGGCTGCGCTGGCGCAGTTTCATCGCCAGTTCGGTGCGCGAGGCCGCGTCCTCGCCGGTGGCAGGGCCGACGGTGAGCTGGCGCGCGATCGCGCGGGCGTCGTCGCCGTGGTAGCCGACCAGGGTCAGCGCGTGCTCGATGTCGCCGTCCAGGCCGTGCAGCCGCGCGCCGCCGCCGCCCTGGTTGGCGGCCACGATCTGGCCGGTGATCTGCAACTGCCGTTGCCAGGCTTCGGAGTCTTCGCCGTGGCGCAGCTGGGTCAGGGTCAGCACGTCGGTCCAGGCCTGGCTCAGCAGGGTCTGGACGAAGCGCGGCAGGCGCTGGCCGGCGCCGGTTCCCTGTTCGACCAGATCGGACAGCGCCTGTTGCGCGCGGCGCTTGGCCAGTTCGAGCTTTTCCTTGCCGCGCGCGGCCTCGACGTGGCGGCGCTCGGCCACCTCGGCCTTGCGCGCCAGCGCGTGCAGGTGCTCCTGCAGGCGCTGGTTGGCCGAATCGAACGCCTGCGCCGAGCCGCGCTGCTCGACCACGTGCTCGACCGCCTGGCGCAGCGGTTCGTGCAGTTGCGGGTCGGCCTCTTCGGCCGGGGTCCAGCGCGCGCCGGCCTCGGCCACGGTGTTGAGCAGTTGCAGCGCCGGGTGGCCGTCGGCGGCCAGCAGCGAGCGGTCGCGCAAGGCGGCGTGCAGCAACGGCGTCTGCAGGCGGTTGAGCAGGTTGGAGATCACCGCGTCGCCGCGCAGGCGCTGGTCGATCTCGTCGAACAGCAGGCCCAGCAGTTCGAACACGTCGCCGTCCTCGCGCGACAGCGCGGCTTCGGCGCCGGCGGCGCGGCGTTGGGCGAGCAGGGCCTGGCGCAGGTCGGCGATCTTGCGCAGCGGCTGGGCGCCGCGGCCGGCGGCCTCGTCCAGGCCGGCGATGAGTTCGATCAGTTCGCCGGTGGCCAGGGCCGGCGGCGCGGGCGGCGCGTCGGCCTGCGGCGGGCGCGGGCGCAGTTTCTCGACCAGGTCGCGGCGCTCGGACAGCCAGCGCTGCAGGGTGGCGAAGTCGAGCGCGTCGGCGGCCGGCGCGGCGGCCGCCGCGGTCCAGGCGGTGTGCGGACGCGGACCGGCGGCGGGGGCCGGCGCGGCGCCGGGTTCGCGCGCGGTCTCGGCCGCGGTGTCGGTGTCGGTGTCGGTGTCGGCTTCGGCGCGCGGCGCCGGCGCCGGTTTGTCCTGCGCGCTCGGCCGCGCGCGCAGCGGCACGAACGACAGGCTCGGCAGCACGTTGTCGCGCGCCAGCAGCAGGTTCATCGATTCGACCAGGGCGCTGTAGCCCAGCATCACTTGCTGGTCGAACACGCGGTACAGGTCCAGCCGCGATTCCAGCGGGATCTGCAGCGGCTGGCAGGCCTGGGCGAAGCGGCGGATGAGCCGGTGCGGACCGACCGGCAGGCGTTCGCTGTCGAACGCCGGCGCTCCGGCCAGCACGCCGAAGCGCTGGCCCAGCAGCAACAGGCCGAGCCCGGCGCGCGATTCGTGGCGGCTGGCGAGGCTGCGCAGGACGGTGGCTTCGTCGATCTCGCTGTCTTCGACCAACCGAAGTTCCCGAAACTCAGGCGCCGCAGACGCAGCCGGGCGCGACGTCCCTTCCGCCGCCGCCTCCCGCACCCGCGACAGCTCCGCCTCCAGCCCCACTAGATAGCGCGGAATCAGATCCGAGCGCCGCAGCCGCACCAGCCGCAGCGTTTCCAGATAGCCCGACTGCAGCCCCGGATTGCGCGCCTGGTCGGCCTGGCGGAACAGTTGTTGCTCGAATTCGGCCAGCATCCGCTCCATCTGCGGCGCGATCTCGTCGCTGACCAGCGCGTAGAGCTGCTCCAACAGCCGGCGCACGCGGCGCGGCAAGGCGGCCGTGGCCAGGGTGGCCCGAGGCGAGGCGTCCAGGGGGTCGAACGTGGCGGGCATGTGCATTCGGTACTGACGACCGGGAAATATAACCACGCCTCCCCGGCGCCCGCCCAGCCCGGCGGAGCGGGCGCGGCGGACCGCCGACAGGAGGCGACCATTGGCACAAACGCATAGTCCCCGACGCGGCGGCCAGCAGCGAGTCTCAGTGCCGCGATGTGTCTGGGCCGTGATGCCGGCGGCACGGCTTGCGGCCGGCGCTGCACGCCGGTGACGGCCGGCTCAGGCGGTGAGCGTTTCTTCTAAGGCCGACGCGTCCAGGGCGGGCGCGCTGAGCGTGATCGCGCGTAAGCCAAGCTCGCTCAAGCGGGCCTGCCCAGGACCGCCGCATTCAACGCAGCCGCACTTAAAGCAGCCGCACTCAAAGCAGCCGCGCCGCGCCCGTGTCGTCCGTGGCGGCATCCTCATCCAGGAACAGCGCCACCACATCGTTGGTGAAACGCCGGCCCAGCTCGGTCGGCCGGACCCGGTCGCCGTCGCGCTCCAGCCAGCCCGCGGCCATGGCCTCGGCCAACTGCGCGGCGATCGCGTCGCGGCCCAGGCCGGTGGAGGCCTCGAAGGAGTCCAGCGAGAACCCCTCGACCAGCCGCAGCGCATTGAGCATGTACTCGAACGGCCGCCGCGCCGGCGCGATCCGCTCGTCGCCGCCGATCGCCGCCGCGGTGCCGGCCTGGGCCAGGTAGGCGGTGGGATGCTTGAGCTTCCAGCGCCGCGCGATCGCCTGTTCGGCGCCGAGGCTGATCTTGCCGTGGGCGCCGGCGCCGATCCCGAGGTAGTCGCCGTAGCGCCAGTAATTGAGGTTGTGCTTGCACTGCCGCCCGGGCCGGGCGTAGGCGCTGACCTCGTACTGGCCGTAGCCGCGCTGCGCGAGCAGGGCCTGGCAGCGTTCCTGGATGTCCCAGGCGTTGTCCTCGTCGGGAATGTCCTGCGGCGGGCGCGCCGCGAACACGGTGTTGGGCTCCAGGGTCAGCTGGTAATGCGAGATGTGCGCCGGCTCCAGCGCGAACGCGCGCTCCAGGTCGTACTCGGCCATCGCCAGGGTCTGGCCGGGCAGGGCGTACATCAGGTCGAGGTTGAAATTGTCGAAGCCGGCGTCGCGGGCCAGTTTCACCGCCGCCTCGGCCTCGGCGCTGCCGTGGATCCGGCCCAGCCGCTGCAGGCAGCCGTCGTCGAAGCTCTGGATGCCGAAGCTCAACCGGTTGACCCCGGCCGCCTTGTACAGCTCGAAGCGGCCGTGTTCGGCGGTGCCCGGGTTGGTCTCCAGGGTGATCTCGCAGCCCGGGGCGAAGCGCAGGCGCGCGCTGGCCGCCTGCAGGAAGCGGTCGATCGCCTCCGGCGGGAACAGGCTCGGGGTGCCGCCGCCGAAGAACACGCTGTGCACGGTGCGGCCCCAGACCAGCGGCAGGTCGTGCTCGAGGTCGGCGACCAGCGCATCGACATAGGCCGCGAACGGCGGCGCGCCGCGGGCTTCGTGCGAGTTGAAGTCGCAGTACGGGCATTTGCGCACGCACCAGGGCAGGTGCACGTACAGCGACAGCGGCGGGGGAACGAGGGCGACGCTCAAGAGGCGGGCGCGGGCGGCAAAGGCCCGGGAATCGGTCGGGGGAAGGCGCGCAGTTTAGCCCGCCCGGGCAGGGGCGGCGCGGGTACGGCGGGAAAGCCGGGCGAGCGCGGCGCGGCGAAGCGGCCGCTACCGGTTCGCTGGCGGTGTCCCCGGCCGGAGGCGGCTCCCCGGCCTCAGCGCTCCAGCGACGACGCCCCGTACCGCCGCGCCGCCAGCAGCGCGCGCAGATTGGTATCCAGGGCCACGTCCGGCCGCGCCTGCACCACCTGGCGGATGATCGAGGCCAGCGGCTCGGCGCGGCCGTCGCCGGACATGTCGCCGTCGAACAGGGTCACCGTGGTCCAGCGCCGGTGCGCGGCCGGGGCCAGGCGCAGCTCCAGGGTCGAGGTCAGGCGCAGGCGCCCGTCCTTGGCCCGGTGCAGGGACATGGCCTGCACTTCCTCCGGCGCGAAGCTGCGGCTGCGGTGCAGGCTGGTGATGTTGGCGTAGCGGATCGCGCCGTCGCCGGCGGCGCCCAGGCTGACCCGCTGCACCGCCGCCGCGGCGACCAGCCCGACCAGCGCGGCCAGCAGCCACAACGCGAACCGGAACTCGCTGGCGAAATCGGTGGCGCCGGTCTGCAGCCCGTCCTGGCGGATCCACACCGCGATCGGCAGGGCCAGCAGGTACAGCACCGCGACCGTGGCCACGGTGTGGCCGCCGGTGCGGAATGCGCGGCGATGCGGGGCGTCGGCGCGCAGCATGCGGTTCACCGGGCCAGCTCCGGCAGGCGTTCGCGCAGCGCGGCCAGGGCGCGGGCGCGGTGGCTGACCCGGTTCTTGAGCGCGTCGTCGATCTCGCCGGCAGAAATGTTGTGTTCGGTGTCCAGGAACACCGGCTGGTAGCCGAAGCCGCGGCTGCCCTGGCGCCGGTGCAGGATGCGCCCGTTCCAGACGCCCTCGGCGATGATCGGACGCGGGTCGCCGGCGTGGCGCAGGGCCACGATCACCGCATAGAAATGCGCGCCGCGGCGCTCGTCGGGTACGTCCTTGAGCGCGGCCAGCAGCTTGTCGATGTTGCCTTCGTTGTCGCCGTGGCGGCCGCTGTAGCGCGCCGAATACAGGCCCGGGGCGCCGCCGAGCGCGTCCACGCAGATGCCCGAATCGTCGGCCAGCGCCGGCAGGCCCGTGACCGCACTCGCGTGCCGGGCCTTCAGCAGCGCGTTCTCGACGAACGTGCTGCCGGTTTCCTCGATGTCCTCGACCCCCAGGTCCGATTGCGCCACCAGTTCGATGCCGGTGGCGCCGAGCAGGTCGCGCAGCTCCACCAGCTTTCCGGCGTTGCTGCTGGCCAGCACCAGTTTCATGCTTTCAATTCCAGCAAATCCCAGCGATTACCGTACAGATCTTCGAATACGGCGACCGTGCCGTAGGTCTCGACGCGCGGAGATTCCAGGAAGCGCACGCCCTGGGCGCGCATCGCGGCGTGGTCGCGATGGAAGTCGTCGGTGTGCAGGAAGAAGCCGACCCGGCCGCCGGTCTGGTCGCCGATGCGCGCGCGCTGGTTTTCGTCGGCGGCTTGCGCCAGCAGCAGCGCGGTCTGCGCGCCGGCGGCCGGCGCCACCCGCACCCAGCGCTTGCCGCCGCCGAGGTCGATGTCTTCGAGCAGGGCGAAGCCGAGCGCGCGGGTGTAGTAATCGATGGCGCGGTCGTAGTCGTCCACGACCAGGGTGATGCTGCCGATGCTGCGATTCATGCGTAAGCCTTGCGAACAGGGAAAAACGTTGCGGTCGTAGTCGAAGCCGCGCCGGGTCGGGCCGCCGCCCAGGCACACAACGCGCAGGCGGCGCGAACGGGGCTGCCGCGCGCGCGACCGCCGTGCCGATCGCGCCGCGCGCGGGCGCGACGCCGTCGGGGCGATTGAACGCGACCGGCGCCGGAAAGTTCAGCGCCCAACGCGCGAACTGCGATGCAGTGCGCGCAAGCCGGGCGGCGCGGATGCGGAGTTTTGCCGTGGTTGGCGCCAATGCGAACGGGCGGGAGGAAAGAAATAACGAGCGAAGAGGACCGATCCCCCATCGTCCGCCGCGTCTTTCCTGCCCGCCCGCGAGTGGCGCCGTCGATGTCGTTGCGGCGCGCGCGCGCCGCGGCTCAGCCGGCCAGCGCCTGGCGCTGCTTCTCCACCAGTTCGCCGATGCCGGCCTGGGCCAACGCCAGCAGCGCATCGAGTTCCTCGCGCCGGAACGCGTGGCCCTCGGCGGTGCCCTGCAGTTCGATGAAGCCGCCGCCGTCGTTCATGACCACGTTCATGTCGGTGTCGCAGTCGCTGTCCTCGGCGTAGTCCAGGTCCAGCACCGGGGTGCCGCGGTAGATGCCGACCGACACCGCCGCGACCGCGCCGAAGATCGGGTCGCGGTTGATCTCGCGCCGCGCCTGCAGCCAGCGCACCGCGTCGACCAGGGCCACGTAGGCGCCGGTGATCGCCGCGGTGCGGGTGCCGCCGTCGGCCTGCAGCACGTCGCAGTCCAGGGTGATGGTGCGTTCGCCGAGCGCCTTGCGGTCGATGCAGGCGCGCAGGGCGCGGCCGATCAGGCGCTGGATCTCCAGGGTCCGCCCGCCCTGCTTGCCGCGCGCGGCCTCGCGGTCGCTGCGGGTGTGGGTCGCGCGCGGCAGCATGCCGTACTCGGCGGTGACCCAGCCCTCGCCCTTGCCGCGCAGGAACGCCGGCACCTTGTTGTCGACGCTGGCGGTGCACAGCACCCGGGTCTGGCCGAAGCTGACCAGGACCGAACCTTCGGCGTGGCGGGTGTAGCCGCGCTCGATGGTCACCTCGCGCAACTGGTCGGCCAGGCGGCCGCTGGGACGCGCGACCGGGCCGGATTGGGGGCCGGCCGAGGCCTGGGCGGGGGCGGCGATGGGACCGGTCATGGCGCGGCGTTACCGTTTTGAGGGCCGGCGAGTTTACCATTCACCCCCCGTAAGGCTCGGAAACCTGCGAATGATCCGCAGCATGACCGCCTTCGCCAGCGGCGAACGCGCGACACCCTGGGGCACGCTCGGCTGCGAGCTGCGCTCGGTCAACCACCGCTTCCTCGAGCTGGGCGTGCGCCTGGCCGACGAGCTGCGGGTGCTGGAACCGGCCCTGCGCGAACGCATCGCCGCCCGCGTCGGCCGCGGCAAGCTCGACCTGACCCTGCGCCTGCGCGCGCCGGAAGGCGGCGACGCGCTGCAGCTCAACCCGAGCCGCCTGCGCGAGCTCAGCGACCTGGCCATCGACCTGTCCGCGCGCTTCCCGGCGCTGCGCACCGAGTTCACCGAGCTGCTGCAGTTCCCCGGCGTGTTGCAGGCGCAGGCCACCGATCCCACCGCGCTGCAGGCCGAAGCGCTGGCGCTGCTGGACGACGTGCTCGACGAATTCGTCGCCTCGCGCGAACGCGAGGGCGGCAAGCTCGCCGCGGCGATCGGCGAGCGCGTGGACGGCATCGAGCGCATCGCCGGCGAAGTCCGCGCGATGATGCCGGCGATCCGCGCCGGCCAGCGCGCCAAGCTGGAAACCCGTCTGGCCGACCTGGCCCAGCCGGCCGACAACGGCCGCCTGGAGCAGGAACTGGTGCTGTGGCTGCAGAAGCTCGACGTCGAGGAAGAGCTCGACCGCCTCAACGCCCACGTCGCCGAGGCCCGCCGCGTGCTCAAGCTGCGCGAAGCGGTCGGCCGGCGCCTGGACTTCCTGCTGCAGGAGTTCAACCGCGAGGCCAACACCCTGGGCTCCAAGTCGGTCGACGCGCGCAGCTCGGCCGCCGCGGTCGAGCTCAAGGTGCTGATCGACCAGGCGCGCGAGCAGATCCAGAACATCGAGTAAAGAGCGAAGAGGAGCGAGGAGCGAGCGCAAGCCGCTTTCGCTCACTTCTCATTCCTCTCTTCTCACTTCTCGCTCTTGCTACATCTCCAAGCGGACATTCCACCGACCCATGCGCGGAACCCTCTACATCGTCGCCGCTCCCTCCGGAGCCGGAAAATCCAGCATCGTCAACGCGGTGCTCGCGCGCGACCCGAACATCCGCCTGTCGATCTCGTTCACTTCGCGCAAGCCGCGTCCGGGCGAGCGCCATGCCGAGCACTACCACTTCGTCAGCGAGCAGGAGTTCGAGGCGATGGTCGCCGAGGGCGACTTCTTCGAGCACGCGCGCGTGCACGGCGACTGGAAAGGCTCGGCGCGGCAGTCGGTGGAGCCGTTCTTGTCGGCCGGCAAGGACGTGCTGCTGGAGATCGACTGGCAGGGCGCGCGCCAGGTGCGCAAGAAAGTGCCCGACGCGGTCAGCGTGTTCATCCTGCCGCCGTCGCGGCAGGCGCTGGAATCGCGCATGCGCTCGCGCGGGCAGGACACCGAGGAAGTGATCGGCCAGCGCCTGGCCGCCGCGCGCGATGAGATGTCGCACTACGGCGAGTTCGACTACGTCATCGTCAACGAGATCTTCGACACCGCGGTGGACGAGATGTGCGCGATCTTCACCGCCAGCCGGCTGCGGCGCGAGGCGCAGGTGGCGCGGCATTCGCGCCTGATCACGGCGCTGCTGGTCGACGAGGGCTGAGGCCCGCCCGGTCGCGATGAGGCTGGAAGCCCGCCTGTAGGAGCGACGCGAGTCGCGACCGCGGGGTTCCGGTCTTGCGCCGAATGTGGGGTGTCGCGGTCGCGGCTTGCGCCGCTCCTACAGGGGCTATCGGGTTGATTCGTAAGGGTTAATTGCCCGAAACCTTGCGTTTCGGGGCGCTTGCGCCTAGACTTCCCGGTCCCCATCCGTTTGCAAGACGGCCGACCCGGCCGCAGGAGCCCCATGGCCCGCATCACCGTCGAAGATTGCCTGGAAGTGGTCCCCAACCGCTTCGAACTCGTCATGCTGGCCGCCAAGCGCGCCCGCCAGCTGGCCAACGGCGTCGAGCCGCAGCTCGACAACAGCGAAGCCAACGACAAGCCGACCGTGCTGGCGCTGCGCGAAATCGCCGCGCGCCAGGTCAACCCGGACTACATCGACGCGGTCGAGAAGGCCGAGCGCGAGCGCAAGGAACGCGAAGCCCTGGAATGGGCCGCGGCCGAAGTGGTGGCCGACGACGACCTGTCCAAGGGCGACGACTGAGTCCCCCGGCCCGCCGCCGCGCGGGCCGCCCGCAGCCTCGCCCGACCGGGCGCAGGCCGCGACCGAGAAACGGCTCCGCTTCGCGGGGCCGTTTTCTTTTTGGGCCCGTCCGTTGTTGGCCCGCTTTCGAACCCGCCCGCCGTTGCCGGCTGCCGCCGGGCTGATGTGGGAGGGGCTTCAGCCCCGGCGCTCTGGTGTCCGATCTCGGCGATCTGAGCGGAAAGCATCGGGGCTGAAGCCCCTCCCACAACAGCGGGCGGCCCCTGCATCCAGCGCGGATCCGGCCGTCGAGCCCACGTTTTCCTGAACGCCGCCGCCGCCCGCCGCCGCGTCCCGCGCCCGATTGCTTGCGCCCCATCTCACCGCCGCCACATCCAGAACATGACGATGCGTTGCCACTTGCCGTACCGCGCGCGTAAATTTCCGTTATGACCCCTGCCGAGCCCGCGCTGAAGACCTATCCCGCCGCTCCCGAAGACACGGAGCTGCCGGACTACGTGCGCGAGCTGGAACTGGCCGCGCACTACCTGCCCGAGCCCCAGCGCCAGCAACTGCGCCGGGCCTGGGCGGTCGGCGCCGCCGCGCACGCCGGGCAGACCCGCAAGTCCGGCGAGCCCTACATCACCCATCCGGTGGCGGTGGCCAAGGTCCTGGCCGAGCAGGGCCTGGACATCGAGACCCTGGTCGCGGCGATCCTGCACGACACCATCGAGGACACCCCGGTCACGCGCGAGTGCCTGGCCACCGAGTTCGGCGCGACCGTGGCCGAACTGGTCGACGGCGTCACCAAGCTCGACAAGCTGCAGTTCCGCGACCGCCAGGAGGCCGCCGCCGAGAGCTTCCGCAAGATGCTGCTGGCGATGGCGCGCGACCTGCGGGTGATCCTGATCAAGCTCGCCGACCGCCTGCACAACATGCGCACCCTCGGCGCGCAGAGCGCCGAGGCGCGACAACGCATCGCCCTGGAAACGCTGGAGATCTACGCCCCGATCGCCCAGCGCCTGGGCATGAACCTGATCAAGGCCGAACTGCAGGACCTCGGCTTCCGCGCCATGCACCCCTGGCGCCACGCGGTGATCGAAAAGCGCATCCGCACCCAGCCGGTGGTGCGGCGCGAATCGCTGGTGCAGATCGAGGCGCACCTGGCCCAGAGGCTGGCGAAAGAGAAGCTGCCGCACCGGCTGATCAGCCGGGTGAAGTCGCCGTGGAGCATCTACACCAAGATGCACAACGAGCATAAGAGCTTCAACCAGGTCATGGACGTGTTCGGTTTCCGCGTCGTGGTCAAGAACGTGCCCGACTGCTACCACGCGCTGGGCGTGGTGCATTCGGCGTACAAGCCGCTGGACGGGCGCTTCCGCGATTTCATCGCGATCCCCAAGGCCAACGGCTACCAGTCGCTGCACACCGTGCTGTTCGGCCCCTACGGCTCGCCGGTGGAAGTGCAGATCCGCACCGAGGACATGGACCTGGTCGCCGAGCGCGGCATCGCCGCGCACTGGTCGTACAAGCACGGCGGCGAAGGCCCCAACAGCGCGCAGTCGCGCGCGCACAGCTGGATCGCCAACCTGGTCGAGTCGCAGCGCGCGACCGGCTCGTCGCTGGAGTTCCTGGAGAACGTGAAGGTCGACCTGTTCCCGGACGAGGTCTACCTGTTCACGCCGAAGGGCGACATTCTTTCGCTGCCGCGCAATTCCACCGCGCTGGACTTCGCCTACGCGGTCCACACCGACGTCGGCAACCGCGCGGTCGCCGCCCGCGTGGACGGCAAGCTGGTGCCGCTGCGGACCAAGCTGGCCAGCGGCCAGCGGGTCGAGATCATCACCGCCAAGTCGTCCTCGCCCAAGCCGCAGTGGCTGGAGTTCGTGGTCTCGGGCAAGGCCCGCACCTCGATCCGCCAGCAGCTCAAGCAGCTCGAACACGAGGACGCGGTGCAGCTCGGCCACCGCATGCTCGACCGCGCGCTGGAATCGCTGGAGACCTCGCTCGACCGCACCCCGGCGCTGCGCCTGGAGGCCTACCTCGGCGAGAACCGCTATCCGCGCCTGGAGGCGTTGCTGGCCGACATCGCGCTGGGCAACCGCATGCCCAACCAGGTCGCGCTGGCGCTGGCGCGCGAGGCGCCGGGCAAGTCGCGCGGGCGCGCCATCGACCGGCCGCGCCTGCCCGAGGACAAGATCCTCATCACCGGCTCCGAGCGCGGCGTGATCAGCTTCGCCAACTGCTGCCTGCCGTTGCCGGGCGACGAGATCATGGGCTACCACACCGCCGGCCGCGGCATCGTGGTGCACCGGCTGGATTGCCCGAACGTCGCCGACTACCGCAAGTCGCCCGATCGCTGGGTGGCGATCGGCTGGGACCGGCAGGTCTCCGGCGACTTCGCCGCCGCGCTGCGGATCGAAGTCGACAACCGCCCCGGCTCGCTGGCCCAGGTCGCGGCGGCGATCGCCGAAGCCGAATCCAACATCGACCGCGTCGAGTACCTGGAACGCGACGCCAATATCGCGGTGATGCGCTTCGCCATCGAAGTGCACGACCGCCGCCACCTCGCCGACGTGATGCGGCGGGTGCGGCGCCTGCCGGTGGTGTTGGGCGTGCAGCGGATGTGAGCCGCCGGCGGCGGCCGTCGGCCGTCGGCCGTCGCGGGAATGAAGGACGCGCGCAAAAGCGGACTGGGAGGCGCGTGGGGTTCGCGGTCCCGGCGCGGCGGCATACTGGCGGGCATCGAGTGTCAGCCGGCGAACTGCTTGCGCCGCGCAACGGTTTGCGGCGCGCGATCCAGCCGCTACGATGCTCGCGTTCCCTGTCGCCATATCCCCTTCATTTCCGGCTGCCAACCCATGTCCCGCGAAATCATCCAGACCGACAAAGCCCCCGCCGCCATCGGCCCGTACTCGCAAGCCGTGCGCGTGGGCGACACCGTCTACCTTTCCGGCCAGATCGCGCTCGACCCGTCGAGCGGGCTGGTGGTGGAGGGCGACATCGAAGCGCAGGCGCACCGCGCGTTCCAGAACCTCAAGGCGGTGTGCGAAGCCGCCGGCGGCTCGCTCGCCGACATCGCCCGACTGGGCCTGTACCTGACCGACCTGGGCGCGTTCGGCAAGGTCAACTCGGTGATGGGCGAGTACTTCAACCCGCCGTATCCGGCGCGCTCGACCGTGGAAGTCTCGGCGCTGCCGCGCGGGGTCGCGTTCGAAGTCGATGCGGTGATGGTGTTGCGCTGAGGTTGTCGCCCAGCCGCGATGCACGCGAAAGGCCGCCCCGACCGGGGCGGCCTTTTCGCATTATGGAATGCGGTTGCACTTGCTTCCTGCATGAGCGGCGCAAGCCGCGATCGCGACAATTGGACTGCGGCGGACGTTCGCTGCTGTCGAGAGAAAAGCCGAGAACGACACCAGCGCGGGTTGCGGCAACGTCCGTCGTCATCGGCCTGTCGCGGTCGCGGCTTGCGCCGCTCCTGCAGGAGCTTCTGCCAGCAAGATCGCCGCCGCCCACCGTCATTCCGGCGAAAGCCGGAATCCATTTTGATCTTGCTGTTGCTCGTGCTCGTTCACGAGCCCGACGCAGTCGTCCCGCAGCCCCGGAGGGCGTGCGCATGGATGCGCACGCGCGCCATGGGGCAGGATGCCCCTTATGGCGCGGCCCCGCGCCCCCTTTCGAGCCATAGTGGCTCTTGATCCGAAAAAGAACAGGCCTTTTCTTTGGTTACTTTCTTTGTGGCTTCAGACAAAGAAAGTGACCCGGCCGCTTGCGGACGGAAGCTGTTGATGTTCGCTTGTCGTCACAAGTACGCACACGTAAAGACGAATCCCACCGCGGCACGCCCCTGTAGGAGCGGCGCAAGCCGCGACCGCGCCATCGCGGCGATTGCGAAAGTCTCGTCGTAGTTTCATTGTCGCGGTCGCGGCTTGCGCCGCTCCTACAGTCGGGTGCGCGACCCCACGTCCGTCATTCCGGCGAAAGCCGGAACCCATGTTGACGTTGCTGTTACTTCCGCCGTTATCGATGTGTCGCGCGACGACAAGCCACCATCAAGAGCTTTCGTCCGCAAGCGGCCGAGCTACTTTCTTTTGTCAGCGCGACAAAAGAAAGTAGCGCTGGTCTCTAACCTCAAGTGCATCACCTCAGTGAGGCACTGTGAATGGGCCAGCAGTATTCACATCTGAGCGCAGAAGAGCGCGGGGCCATCATGGTCTTGATCGCCCAAGGGGCGAGCGGACGGCAAATCGCCCAGACGTTGGGTCGGGCGCAAAGCACCATCGCTCGCGAGTTGCGCCGTAATGGGTTTCGGTCCCATTCGGGGCCGCCGCTGCGCGGACGCCCCCGTTTCGACCCTGGCTACGATGCGACCCGGGCGGGCCGGCGGGCCCAACGGCTGCGTCGGCGGGCGCGGGTGCGCCGCAAGCTGCGACGCGACACCGTGCTGTGGCGACGCGTGCGCTATTGGCTGGAACGGTGCTGGTCGCCGCAACAGATTGCCGACAAACTGCGCGATCTGTACCCGGACCGGCCCTGGCTGCGCGTGTCGCACGAAACGATCTATACCGCGATTTATGCGATGCCGCGCGGCGAATTGCGCCGCCAGGTGACCCGTCTGCTGCGGCAGGGGCGCAAGTCCGGCCGCCGCACGCGCCAGGAAGGCGACGCCCGCGGCCATCTGCCGGATCTACCCAACATCCGCCTGCGGCCGCCGGCCGCGCATGAGCGCCTGATGCCGGGGCATTGGGAGGGCGACCTGATCGTGGGCGCGCACAATCGCTCGGCGATTGGGGTATTGGTCTGCCGCCGCACCTTGTACGTCAAGCTGGTCAAGCTCGCCGACGCGACCGCGCACACGGTGCTGGAGGCCTTCAGCTCGGCGTTCGAAGGTGTGCCGGAAAGTTTGAAGAAGACCTTGACCTACGACCAGGGCAAGGAAATGGCATCGCATCGGCAGTTGAGCGAACGCACTGGTTTAGCGATCTACTTCGCCGACCCCCATAGCCCGTGGCAACGCGGAACCTGCGAAAACACCAACGGCTTGTTGCGGCAATACTTTCCCAAGGGCACCGATCTGTCGGTGCATTCTGCGCAGCGCCTCAAAGAGGTGGCGTGGGAAATGAACAACCGCCCCCGTCGTAGCCTGGGCAGGCGCTCGCCCGTCGAGGTGCTCTATGAGGAACTCAAAAACCCGCGGGCGCAGGGTGATGCACTTGGACATTGACTCCGCCAGCCAAAGAAAAACGCTTGTTTAAGGTCAAAAGCCACTAGGTCCAGTACCTTTCGCGGGGATGCGCCGTAAGGGGCATCCATGCCCCTACGGCGCACGCGCGCATCCATGCGCGCGCCCTCCGGGTCTGCGGGACATGGGCCTCAAGCGAAGTGGCGGGGGCAGCAAGGGCAACAACAGCAGCAACAGCAGCAACAGCAACAGCAACAGGTTTCAGATTCAGGTCTTCGCCAGACTGGCTAAAAGCTGTGCTTGCGCCGCAGCCGGATTCGCGCGGCCGCAGCTTGCCCAGCGCCTACAGGAACGATGCCTGCCACCGCGCGCCCTACCTGCGCTCGCGCGCCATCTCCGTCCACAACCGCTCGCGCAGCGCCCGCGGAGTCTCCCCGGTCAACCGCTTGAACGCGCGCCGGAAATCGCGCGGATCCTTGTAGCCGATCGCCGCGCCGACGCTGGCGATGCTCGGCCCGCGCTCGCGCAGCAGCGCGTAGGCGCGGTCGATGCGCAGGCGGTCGTGGATCTCGTGGAAGCTGGTGCCTTCGCCGGTCAGTTGCCGCCGCAGCGTGCGTTCGCTGACGTGCATCTGCGCGGCGATGTCGGTGAGCTTGGGGTCCTGCGGCAACTGCGCGCGCAGCAGGCGCTCGACCGCGGCGGTGGCTTCGCCGGGCACCGCGCCGGACGGCATCTGCGCCTCGCACAGCGCCAGCACCTGTTTCGAGGCGATCGGGTTGTGGGTCGGCAACGGCGCGGCCAGCCAGTCCGCGTCCAGCACCAGCCGGTCTTGCGGCTGGTCGAAGGCCAGCGGGCAGCCGAACACGTCGTCGTACTTGGCCCGGTATTCCGGCTCGGGATAGCTGAACTCCAGGCGCTGTGGCCGCAGCTTGTCGCCGACCAGGCCGCGCGCCAGGGCCAGGCAGCTGCTGAAGAATTCCTCGGCGACGAAGCGGTGGATCGACGGGAAGGCGATGGTCATCTGCCCGGCCAGCGCCAGGGTGCCGGATTCCGACGCGCTCTCGACGAAGCGCATCAGGCTGCCGACCACCGGGGTGAAGCGCAGGCCGATCTGCAGCGCTTCGCCGAAGGTCGCCGCGGTGGTCATCGCCAGCCCGAGCAGGCCGAAGTTGCCGACGTGCTGGGTCCGGCCGATGTCCAGGCCGATGCTCGGCGGCAGCACCTTGAGCGCGCGCTCGATCACCACCGCGGTCGGGCGGTCGGGCAGGCGCACGCCGGGGTCGCTGACCTGGGCCCGGCTCAGCCCGGTGCCGGCGAACCAGTCGTCGCTGGGCGCGCCGATCCGGTCCGCGGTTTCCAGCAGACCCCACAGCAGGTTCGGCGACATCAGCGCGACGTCGCCCTTGGCATCGCCCTTGTCGATGCCGTCTTGGTCGGATGGCTGGCGCATCGCCCCTCACGATACTCGGCCGCACGGTTGACCGCGAATGCCCCCCTAGTGTGCCGCAATCGCCCTCACGCGCGCTCGCGACTGCGTCGGAGACTCGTCACTTAGCCACCGCCGGCATGCCGCGCCGCAACACGCGCGACGCGGCGCCGCCACCGCCTCGGGGAACCTCATGAAGCCGTCGATGAACCCGCCTTGCCTGCCGCTGCGCGCCTGCCTTCTCGCCGCGGCCGTCGCCGCCGTCGCCGCCTGCGGCCCCGAGCAGGCGCAGCACACGCCGACCCCCGAGGTCGCCGCCGGCGACGCCGCGTTCGCCGAAACCCTGCGCACCAAGCTGATCGATGCCAAGCCCGGCGATGTGATCGAGGTCCCGCCCGGGCGCTACAGCTTCGACCGCAGCCTGACCCTGCGCGTGGACGGGGTGACCCTCCGCGGCGCCGGCCCGGACAAGTCGGTGCTCAGCTTCAAGGGCCAGAAGGCCGGCGCCGAAGGGTTGCTGGTCAACGCCAGCAACTTCCTGATCGAGAACATCGCCATCGAGGACAGCAAGGGCGACGGGCTCAAGGTCAACGAAGGCGAGCACATCACCATCCGCAACGTGCGGGTCGAGTGGACCGGCGGGCCGAGCACCAAGAACGGCGGCTACGGGCTGTATCCGGTCAAGACCCGCAACGTGCTGATCGAGAACTCGGTGGCGATCGGGGCGTCCGACGCGGGCATCTACGTCGGCCAGTCGCGCGACGTGATCGTGCGCAACAGCCGCGCCGAGTTCAACGTCGCCGGCATCGAGATCGAGAACACGGTCAACGCCGACGTCTACGACAACACCGCCACCAACAACACCGGCGGCATCCTGGTGTTCAACATGCCGGCGCTGTCGCAGCAGGGCGGGGCGATCCGGGTCTACAAGAACAAGGTGTTCAAGAACAACACCGCCAACTTCGGCGCCAAGGGCACGCCGGTGGCGAGCGTGCCGGCCGGCAGCGGCGTGGTGGTCAACTCCAACGACGACGTCGAGATCTTCGACAACGACATCAGCGACAACGCCACCACCAACATCATCGTCTCCAGCGTCTATTCCACCGGCTACAAGGACGACAAGGCCTCCAGCGAGTTCGACCCGTATCCCGAGCGCATCAACATCTACGGCAACCGCTTGAAGGGCGGCGGCGATTCGCCCGACGGCTTCGACCTGAAGGCGCTCAAGACCGCGCTGTTCGGCTTGAGCGGTCATCTGCCGGACGTGCTGTGGGACGGCTACGCCAACACCCAGCGCAAGGAAGGGCCGCAGATCTGCATCCGCGACGTGTCCGGCGTGGTCAACGCCGACGGCCCCGGCGGCTACAAGAACCCGAGCCAGGACACCAAGCCCTACGCGTGCGAGTTGCCGAAGCTGCCGGCCATCGACCTCAAGCGCGGTTGACCGATGTCCGCATTGTCGATGCGTTGCGCCGTTGTCGCCGTGTTGTTGTCGTTGCTGGTCGCAGGGTGCGGCAAGCCGCAGGAGGCTTCGCCCACCGCCCAAGCCGTCGCGCCCGCCGCGCCCGCCGCCGACGCGCCGTGGGCGCCGGTGCGGTTCTTCGCCGACGGCCAGCCCGAGAGCCTGGCCGACTGGAACCTGCTGCGCGTGGCCGGCGGCCGCCTGCAGCTCAACCGCGAGGTGTTGCCGTACGACCTCAACACCGCGCTGTTCTCCGACTACGCGCACAAGCTGCGCACGGTGTGGATGCCGAAGGGGCAAGCCGCGAACTACGCCGCGGATGAAGAGTTCGATTTCCCGGTCGGCACCGTCTTCAGCAAGACCTTCTACTACCCGCGCGGCGAAGGCGAGGCGGTGCTGCGCAGCTACGACGAAGGCCCCGACCTGCGCGGCGGCGGCCTGGAGATGAGCAAGGTGCGGCTGATCGAAACCCGCCTGCTGCTGCGTCGCCAGGACGGCTGGGTGGCGCTGCCGTACGTGTGGAACCGCGAGCAGACCGGCGCGAAGCTGATGCGCGGCGGCGAACTGGTGTCGCTGGAACTGGTCGCCGCCGACGGCGGCCGCGAGAGCGCCGATTACGCCGTGCCCGACCAGAACCAGTGCGCCGGTTGCCACGGCACCGACATGAAGTCCAAGGCGCTGCATCCGATCGGTCCCAAGGCGCGGCATCTCAACCGCGACTTCGCCTACCCCGACGACGGCCTGCAGAACCAGATCGCGCGCTGGACCCGGGCCGGCTACCTGCAAGGCGCGCCCGCGCCGCAACAGGCGCCGCGCGACGCGAACTGGCGCGACCCGGCCGCGCCGCTGGACGCGCGCGCCCGCGCCTACCTCGACATCAACTGCGGCCACTGCCACAGCCCCAAGGGCCCGGGCAACACCTCGGGACTGTGGTTGAACGCGGCGACGCAGGAGCCGCTGCGACTGGGCCGGTGCAAGCTGCCGATCGCGGCCGGCCACGGCACCGGCGACCATCGCTACGGCGTGGTGCCGGGCAAGCCGGACGAATCGATCCTGGTCTACCGCATGCGCAGCGACGATCCCTCGGTGATGATGCCCGAGCTCGGCCGCAGCGTGGTGCACGAAGAGGGAGTGCAGTTGATCCGCGACTGGATCGCCGCGCAACAGGGGCAGTGCGGCTGATCGGGAGCGATGGCAGAGAACGCTGGGAGCAATACCGAAAACACAAGGCGCGTCGGACGAACGCGCCGGCATCAACCGACGAACGCAAGAACGAACGAGAGGGGAGAGCTTTCGATGTCGTTGCGCAAACACCGCCTGGTCATCGCGACCAATACCGTGCTGTCCGCCGTGTGCGGCGGCGTCCTCGCCGTGGCCGCGCCGGCCGCCTTCGCCCAGGAGCCGGCCGCCGCGCCCAAGGAACTGGACAAGATCACCGTCACCGCGCAGAGCCGCGAGCAGGAACTGCAGGACGTGCCGATCGCCCTGCAGGTGGTCACCAACCAATTGATCGACGACGTCGCCGCGCAGGACCTGGGCGACCTCGACAGCTTCGTGCCCGGGCTGGTGGTCGACAGCCTGCAGCCGACCCAGCCGGGGTTCGAACTGCGCGGCATCAGCACCGACGACTTCGGCATCGGCACCGACCCGGCCGTGGGCGTGTACGTGGACGGCGTCTACGCCGGCCGCGGCGGCGGCGTGCTGCTGCCGTTCACCGACGTCGAACGCATCGAGGTGCTCAAGGGCCCGCAGGGCACGCTGTTCGGCCGCAACACCGCCGCCGGCGCGATCTCGATCATCACCCGCAAGCCCGACACCCGCGCCACCGAGGTCAAGGCCAAGCTGCGCGTCGGCAACTACGGCAAGCAGTACGTCGACGGCATGCTCAACCTGCCGGTCAGCGAGGACTCGGCGTTCCGCTTCAACGCGCTGGTCAACCACGCCGACGGCTGGATTCAGGACGCCGAAACCGGCCGCGACCTCAACCCGGAGAACAACTGGGCCACCCGCGCCGCGTTCAAGACCCGCTTCGGCGAGCGCACCAGCGCGCTGATCAGCTGGGACCACGAAAGCCTGGACCAGCTCGGCCAGGCCACCACCGGCATCGTCGCGCTGCCGCCGGCGCCGGGCCTGGCGCCGCTGCCGGTGGACGAACGCGCCTACCTCGACCCACGCAAGATCGGCACCGTCAGCGACGCCGAAGGCAACGAGGAATCGCGCCGCTTCGACGGCGTGACCCTGATCGTCGATCACGGCACCGACTGGGGCGGCTTCACCTCGACCACCTCGTGGCGCGACTACGACTCGGTCAACCGGGTCGAGGAAGACGGCACCAACCGCCGCTACCTCTACGTCGACTCGACCAACACCGAGAGCAACCGCAGCTTCTACCAGGAGTTCAAGTTCAACGGCAGCACCGACAAGCTCGACTGGGTCGCCGGCGCCAGCTATTTCGACGAAAGCGCGCGCCAGACCAGCGAGGTCAACGCGACCACCGACTCGGTCGACACCATCGTCCACAACCTGGGCATGGCGCCGACCCAGTCGGGTTATCTGTTCGGCGAAGTCGATGCCGGCCTGGCCCAGCTCGGCATCCCGATCCGCCTGCTCGGCCACAATTGGAACGAGACCTTCCGCAACACCCTGGACACCCGTGCCTACGCGGTGTTCGGCGACGTGATCTGGCACGTCAGCGACAAGCTCAACCTCACCGTCGGCCTGCGCTACACCCGCGACGAGAAGAAATTCAGCTGGCTCAACAACCCGCGTTCCTCGCCCGGGCTCGATGCCGCGCTCGACCAGCTCGACGCGCTCGGCGCGTTCCAGGTGATCGGCATCCCGCGCGACTTCTTCGTCTTCGACGTCGCCTTCATCGACCCGCCGGCGATGCTCAACAAGGGCGTCCTGCGCCGCACCTCCAACAGCTGGAGCGACCTCAGCCCGCGCTTCGTCGTGGATTACCACATCAGCGACGAGACCATGGTGTTCGCCTCGCTGGCCAAGGGCTACAAGGCCGGCGGCTTCAACTCGCTGCAGATCGGCAGCAGCTTCGAGAACGAGGACGTCTGGAACTTCGAGACCGGCATCAAGACCGCGTTCCCGCAGCAGCGCATGCAGCTCAACGCCTCGCTGTTCTACTACGTCTACGACAACCGCCAGGCGGTGCGGCTGGACAGCAGCACCGACATCCCGCGCTTCGTCGTCGACACCTCGGACCTGGAAGCCTACGGCCTGGACTTCGACATGCGCTGGCAGGCCACCGACAACTTCGGCCTGGACTTCAACGCCAGCTTCATCGACTCGACCTACAAGAACTACGTCACCTCCGACGGCATCGACGCGAGCGGCGATCCGACCGGCCTGCCGTACTGGTCGGCGGCCGGCGGCCTGCACTACCGCATCCCGATGGAGGCCAACGGCGACATCAACATCGCCCTGCGCCACTCCTACCGCGGCAAAGTGCGTTGCAGCGAGGAGTCGCGCGCGCAGAACCGCTGCGGGGTGAGCCCGGCGCTGGACCTGGGCGAGGCGCAGAACCGCACCGACCTGCGCATCGCCTGGACCTCGCCGCAGGACCGCTGGGGCCTGGCGATCTACGGCAACAACCTGTTCGACAACCAGTACGTCAACTCGCTGGGCACCTACGGCAAGAACGTGCTCGGCACGGTCGGCGCGCGCCTGACCGAGCCGCGCACGTACGGGATGGAGTTCAGCGCGCGCTATTGATCCGGCGCGACGCGAGCGGGCGGGCGCCGCCCGCTCGCTCGCCCGGCCGCCCGCGACCCGGCGGCGCGCCGATGCCGGACGCCGCCGCGGCTGGACATGCGCGCCAGGCTTGGCTATCTATCGTCCCGAATCGGGGGGCGATGCATGGCCAGGCACTACCGGAAATACGAGTCGCTGAGATCGCGGGCGCGGCGGATGAGCCGCTACCCGTTCGCCGCGTTGTCGGGCCTGTGCCTGCTGCTGGCGTTGTGGCGGGCCGCGTCGGCGCTGCGGGAGTGGAGCGCCGACTCGCCAGGAAGTTCGATCGGCGAGCTCGTGTTCATCGTCGCGCCGCTGACGGTACTGGCCGGAATCTTCTTCGTCGGCTGCCGCTGGGCGCGCGGTACGGCCGGCGTCGGCGGCGCGCTTGCGGCGCTGCTCGGCGTCGCGGCGTTGATCGCGTTCTTCGCCGCGGTGTCGTCGATACAGCTGAAAACCTTCTGAGCCGGCCGCGCGTCGCGGCCTCGGCTTTCCCGATCCGCGGCTCCCGCCCTATCCTTACGCCCATGCAGAGCCGTAAGGACGGGCCCACCGTCGATCTCCACACGCAACCGTTGCCGCGCATGCCCGGGGTCGGGCCGGCCGTGGCCGAGAAACTGGCGGCGCGCGGGCTGCTGACCTTGCAGGATTTCTGGCTGCAGTTGCCGCGCCAGTACGAAGACCGCACCCAGCTAACCGCGATCGGCAGCCTGCGGCCCGGCGTGGCGGCGCAGGTGGAAGGGCGGGTCGAGGCGGTCGAGCGCGGATTCCGTTACCGGCCGATGCTGCGGGTCGCGGTCGGCGACGACTCGCGCGGCAACGTGGTGCTGCGTTTCTTCCATTTCCGCGCCGCCCAGGTCGCCCAGTTCCAGGTCGGCGCGCGGGTGCGGCTGTACGGGACGCCCAAGCCCGGCCAGCACGGGCTGGAGATCGTCCATCCCAGCTACCGCATCCTCGACGATGCGGCCGAAGTCGAACTCGGCCAGTCGCTCGATCCGGTCTATCCGGCCATCGAAGGCATCGGCCCGGCGACGCTGCGCAAGCTGATCGGCTACGCGCTCGACCGCCTGCCGGGCGACGACGCGCTGGAACTGCTGCCCGACGAACTGCGCCGTCGCCTGCAGCTGCCGACCTTGCGCGAAGCGCTGCTGACCGTGCACCGCCCGCCGGCCGACGCCGACGTCGCCGCGCTGATCGACGGCCGCCATCCGGCGCAACGGCGGCTGGCGCTGGAAGAACTGCTCGCCCACCACCTCAGCCTGCGCCGCCAGCGCATCGCCCAGCAGGCGCACAAGGCGCGGCCGCTGAAGCAGGCGGTATTGGCCGAGAAACTGCGAAAGTCGCTGCCGTTCAAGCTCACCGGCGCGCAGCGGCGGGTGTTCGACGAGATCCGCGCCGACCTCGCCAAGCCCTCGCCGATGCTGCGGCTGGTGCAGGGCGACGTCGGCAGCGGCAAGACCGTGGTCGCCGCATTGGCGGCGATGCTGGCGGTGCAGCACGGCCGTCAGGCCGCGCTGATGGCGCCGACCGAATTGCTGGCCGAGCAGCACCTCAACAATTTGCGTCGCTGGCTGGAGCCGCTCGACATCCGCGTGGCGTGGCTGGCCGGCAAGGTCACCGGCAAGGCGCGCAAGCAGGCGCTGGAAGCGGTCGCCGACGGCAGCGCCCAGGTCGTGGTCGGCACCCACGCGCTGATGCAGGAAGGCGTGGCTTTCCACGACCTCGCCCTGGCCATCGTCGACGAACAGCACCGCTTCGGCGTGCACCAGCGTTTGGCGCTGCGCGACAAGGGCGCCGGCGGCGCGGTCGGCGTCGACGCGATCGTGCCGCACCAGCTGGTGATGACCGCCACGCCGATCCCGCGCACGTTGGCGATGACCGCCTACGCCGACCTCGACGTTTCCGCCATCGACGAACTGCCGCCCGGGCGCACGCCCGTGCAGACCGTCGCGCTCAGCGAAGAGCGCCGGCCGGAACTGGTCCAGCGCATCCGCACCGCGTGCGCCGAGGGCCGCCAGGCCTATTGGGTGTGCACGCTGATCGACGAGTCCGACGAAGTGGTCGCGCAGGCCGCGCAGAGCACGTTCGAGGATTTGTCGAAACAGCTCGCGCCGCTGCGCGTGGGATTGGTGCACGGGCGCATGAAGGCCAAGGAAAAGCAGGAGACGATGCGCGCGTTCAAGGACGGCGAGCTCGACCTGCTGGTCGCCACCACGGTGATCGAAGTCGGCGTCGACGTGCCCAACGCCTCGCTGATGATCATCGAGAACGCCGAGCGGTTGGGTCTGGCGCAGTTGCACCAGCTGCGCGGGCGGGTCGGCCGCGGCAGCGCCGCGTCGAGCTGCGTGCTGCTGTACCGCGCACCGCTGTCGGGGCTGGCGCGGCAGCGCCTGGAAACGATGCGGCAGACCCACGACGGTTTCGTCATCGCGCAGAAGGACCTGGAATTGCGCGGCCCCGGCGAACTGCTCGGCACCCGCCAGACCGGCCTGGCCGGCTTCCGCGTCGCCGACCTGAGCCGCGACGCCGACCTGCTGCCGCTGGTGCAGGAGGTCGGCGAGCGCCTGCTGGCGCAATCGCCGCAACTGGCCGAACGCATCGTCGCGCGCTGGGTCGGCGGCGCGGTGCGCTACGCGTCGGCGTGATCGCATCGGCGTGATCGCGCCGGCCGGGCCGTCGTCCCGGCACGCCATCGCCTTGGCGCGAACGCCCTGAGACATCGAGGCGGCGGCCGCTCACCTTTCGCAGCATCGTCGCGGTCCGGACTCGCTTCGATGCGGCGGCGACCGCGATGCAGGCGTCGCGGCGGTGCCCACGTCGCGACGGCACGGCGTCGCAGCGCCTGCGCCGGCGCCGTGCTGCAATGATCGGGCTTGCGGACGCCACCGATGGCGGCGTGCGCAGGTCCGACCGCCGCGCCATCGATCCGCGTCATCGACAAGGAGTCCGTCATGCCTGTGCTTTCCGATCTCCCGCCCGGCACCGATGCCGCCCGCGCGCCGGTCGCCGAGGTGCGCCGCGGCGCCGACCTCGCGCCCGGCGCCTCCGCGCGCGCGCAGCAGGCGCGCTTGCGGCGCGCGGTGCCGAGCCTGTTTTCCGCATCGCCGCGCGGTGCGGACGCGCCCTCGGCCCACATCCTCGCCAGCATCGTCGGCAGCTCCGGCGACGACACGCTCTACGGCACCGCGCAGGCCGACACCATTGAAGGCCTGGACGGCAACGATGCGCTCTACGGCCTCGCTGGCGACGACGTGCTCGACAGCGGCGACGGCGACGATGTGTTGACCGGCGGCCCCGGCGACGATGCGCTGTACAGCGGCCAGGGCAATCCGTTCTTCGTGTTCTCCGCCGGCGACGGACACGACCGCGTCTATCACAGCGACCCGTTGGGCCAGTTCATCGCAGTTCTGCAGTTCCAGGCCGATGTCGATCCGGCCACGACTACGGTCGAGCGTTCCGGCGACGATCTGGTCGTGCATTACGGCAACGCCGACAGCGTCACCGTGGTCGACTATTTCCCCGGCGGCGACGACCCGTGGCCGCGCGGCGTCGACGAGTTCTGGTTCGCCCAGGGCGCGGTCTGGGACACCGCCGAGATCCTGTCGCGGCTGCCGCCGGGCCAGGGACTGTGAGCTTGCATGCCGGCGCGGTCGCGTCGGCACGCCGCGCGCGGGGCGGAGGCTGCGCGCCCGCCCCGGCGCATTCGCCCGGGCCGGCGCAGCCGCCCGAGCCGGCAAAACCCGGCGAATTCGCCGATTCCGGCGATTTCCCCGCCCGCCCGAGTTAGGGCATAGTGTCCCGCCAGCAGGAGAGCCCGACCCGGATGCCGGGAGAGCCCCACAACGCGGCGATCGGATGGTTCGGCCCGGCCTTCGACCGGCTGCACCCCTTGCTGCAGGCGCTGCACCGCGACGGCGGCGCGCTGGCCGGCGAGATCGAGCTGCGCAGCGGCCGCGGCCTCGCCGGCGTTCTCGGCCGGCGCCTGGCGCGCAGGCTCGGCATTCCGCTCGACCGCCCGCGCCGCGGTTTCCGCGTCGATATCGTCCACGAACCCACGCGCATGCTGTGGCTGCGCCGTTTCGACGACGGCGGCGAACTGCGCTCGGTGTTCGAACCGGTCGGGCATTGGCCCGACGGGCATTGGCTCGAAACCACCGGCCCGGTGCGCCTGCGCCTGGGCGTGGACCTCGACGGCGGCGGCTGGCGCTGGCGTTTGCTCGGCCTGAGCGCGCGCGGCCTGCCGCTGCCGCGCTCGCTGTTTCCGCGTACCGATGCGAGCAAGCGCATCGAGCGCATCGACGGCGAAGAACGCTATCGCTTCGCCGTCGCCTTCTCGTGGTTTCCCTTCGGCGAACTGCTGCGCTACCAAGGCGCACTGCACGCTGTCCCGGCCGTTACGGCCCCCTCGGCCGCACCGGCCGGCGCGGCGAACGTCGCTGCGCACTGTTCCGCACAACGAGTGACTTCATGACCGATCGCATTCCCCTGCTCATCGACACCGACCCCGGCGTGGACGACGCCCTGGCGCTGCTGATGGCGTTCAACGACCCGCACCACGAGATCGTCGGCCTGACCATCGCCGCCGGCAACGTCGGCCTCAAGCACACCGTGGCCAACGCGCTGAAGCTGTGCGAAGTGGCCGGCCAGGACATCCCGGTGTTCGCCGGCGCCGACGCGCCGCTGCTGCATCCTTCGCCCGACGCCGGCTACGTGCACGGCCAGGACGGTTTCGGCGACGTCGGCTATGAGGCGGCCAAGCGCCAAGTCGAAGCCGAGCATGCGGCGCTGGCGATCATTCGCCTCTCGCACCAGCATGCCGGCAAGTTGCTGCTGGTCGCGCTGGGCCCGCTGACCAACGTCGCGCTCGCGCTCAAGCTCGATCCGACCCTGCCGCAACGCATCGCGCGCCTGGTGGTGATGGGCGGCGCGGTGACCTGCCAGGGCAACATCACTCCGGCGGCGGAGTTCAACATCTACTTCGATCCGGAAGCCGCGCACATCGTGTTCGAGGCGTTCGAACGCATCGACCTGGCCGATTGGGAAGCGGTGATGGCGCACGGCCTGCACCACGACCGCGTGGTCGGCTGGCTCGCCGCCGGCGCCGAGCGCGGCCGTTTCTACGAGCGCATTTCCGAGAAGACCCGGCTGTGGTCAATCGACCGCCGCGGCGACGAATGGCATGCGGCCGATGCGCTGGCGATGGCGTTCGCGCTCGAACCCGATGGCGCGCTGGACGTGCAGGACCGGCCGGTGTCGATCGAACTGGACGGCACCCACAGCCGCGGCGCGACCGTGGTCGACTGGCGCCGGCAGGAAGGGCGCGCGGACAAGGTGTCGATCCTGATGAAATACGATCAGGCCCGGTTCGAGCGCTTGATCGCGGCGGCGCTGGCCGCGGGCTGAGGCGGCGCGGGCGAGGCCGGGCCGGAGTTCCGGTCGGGCCTTGGTCTGGCCGGGTCTGGTCGCGCCGGCTGGTTCGAACCAGCGGGTTTAGCCGCCGCGACGCGGCGTCCCGGCCGGGGCAGGGCGAGGCCGGAGTTCTCAAGGGCCGCTGCGATCAAATTCTTTGTGCGGCCTGGACTTGCGCGAACCGCCAGGGCCTGTCTATACTGCTCGACTTTCCCGCACACCTTAAGGTTGAGTGCCATGAAGGCAGGCATCCATCCCGAATACCGCGACGTCGTGTTCCAGGACGTCACCACCGATTTCCAGATCCTGACCCGTTCGACCCTGTCGAGCAAGGAAACGATCAAGCTCGACGGCGCCGAGTATCCGCTGATCAAGGTCGATATCTCGTCGGCCTCGCACCCGTTCTACACGGGCAAGCACAAGATCATGGACACCAGCGGTCGCGTCGACAAGTTCCGCAAGCGTTACGGCGCGCAGAAGTAATCGCGTGCCGCGCCGGAGCGATCCGGCCGGAACTTGCAGCAAGCGCTTGGCTGTACGCACAACGGCTGCCCGCAAGGGCGGCCGTTTGCGTTTGCGTCCGGTTTGGCTGCCGGCTTGGTCCAGCGCGGATGCTTTTGTGGGAGGGGCTTCAGCCCCGATGCTTTCCGTTCCGGTCGCCGCGACCTGACAGAAAAGCATCGGGGTTGAAGCCCCTCCCACCACAGCGGCCCCTTCCACAAAAGCCATCCCTCGTGTCGGGCGCGTTTGCCGGCGGATACGGCGCGACGAACCGGCCGCTCCGGCAAGCCGTCACACCGCCTGCATACCCGTCGGCCGCCCAGCGGATCGACGTCGCCCCGCGCCGCCCGCTGCCGCCGCGCCCCGCGAATCCAGCCGCCACATCCCGGCAACCGGGCGGTCGAATACTGACCGGTGGCCGCCTCCCGCGGCCGCGCCGACGCAACGATCCGTCGCGCCAAGCCCGCCGCCGCGACCAAAGTCCGAGCTTGGGCTCGGAATGCGTTGTGCGATAATTCACTATCGCAACGTGCTTGCGACCCCCCGTTGCCCTCCTGTCGCGGCCATCCCTGCGGCAGGCAGACTGAGGAGTGTTTCGTGTCCGAAGATTCCAACAAACGCCTGGACCAGGTGAGCGTCGCCGCCGGCGACAAGAATTTTGCCCTGCCGGTGCAGCATCCCACCCTCGGCGCCTCCTGCGTCGACATCGGCAAGCTGCCGAAGGAAACCGGGATGTTCACCTACGACCCGGGCTTCACCGCGACGGCGAGCTGCAAGTCGGCCATCACCTACATCGACGGCGACGCCGGCGTGCTGCTGTACCGCGGCTACCCGATCGAGCAGTTGGCCGAGAAGTCGAACTTCCTCGAAGTCGCCTACCTGCTGATGAACGGCGAACTGCCGACCGCGGGCGAATTCTCCAAGTTCGAGCACGAGGTCACGCATCACACGATGATGCACGAGGCCTTCCGCACCTTCCTCTACGGCTTCCGCCACGACGCCCATCCGATGGCGATGCTGGTCGGCATGCTCGGCTCGATGGCGAGCTTCTACCACAACGAACTCGACCTGGAAGATCCGGAGCAGCGCCGCCTGGCCGCGATCCGTCTGATCGCCAAGGTCCCGACCATCGCCGCCGCCTGCCACCGCTATTCGATCGGCTGGCCGATCCGCTATCCCAAGAACAGCCTCGACTACACCACGCGCTTCCTGCACATGCTGTTCGAAGTGCCGAGCGAGCCGCTGGAGCTGAGCCCGGTCGCCGCCAAGGCGATGGACCTGTTGTTCATCCTGCACGCCGACCACGAGCAGAACGCCTCGACCTCGACCGTGCGTCTGGTCGGTTCGACCGGCGCCAACCCGTACGTGAGCGTCGCCTCGGGCGTCGCCGCGCTGTGGGGGCCGGCGCACGGCGGCGCCAACGAAGCCGTGCTCAAGATGCTCAACGAGATCGGCCGTCCGGAGAACGTCAAGTCGGCGGTCGAAAAGGCCAAGGACAAGGAATCGGGCTTCCGCCTGATGGGCTTCGGCCACCGCGTCTACAAGAACTACGACCCGCGCGCCGCGCTGGTGCGCAAGATGACCCACGACGTGCTCGGCGAGCTGGGCATCAACGACCCGCTGCTGGACGTGGCGATGAAGCTGGAAGAGGCGGCGCTGAAGGACGACTACTTCGTCCAGCGCAAGCTCTACCCGAACGTCGACTTCTACTCCGGCATCATCTACAAGGCGCTCGGCATTCCGGTCGAGATGTTCACCGTCATGTTCGCCATCGCCCGCACCGCCGGCTGGGTGTCGCATTGGCTGGAACAGCAGAACGACCCGGAAAACAAGATCGGCCGTCCGCGCCAGATCTACACCGGCCACGGCGTGCGCGACTACGTCGCCGCCGACAAGCGCTGAGCCGCGCCGCGATCCGCCTCGCGCGGGTCGCAAGCGCTCGACGCCGGTAAACGCCCCGCTTCGGCGGGGCGTTTTCGTTTGCGGCGTCGGCGCGTGGCTCGGTGCGCGCCGGCCGCGGACGCGCATGGCGGCGATGGATCGCGCGCGGTCGCGGCGGGTGCCGGCGTCGACGGGCCGCGCCATGCTTCGGCCGGAGGTTTTCGTGCGCAGCGTCGGCGCGCGGCTCAGTCCAACTCGGGGCCGCGGCCGCGCATGGCGGCGATGAAGTGCGCGTAGGCGGCGAGATCGGCCTGGGCGCCGGCGGGCAGGGCATCGCGTTGCCGGCGCGCCTGGCTTGCGGCTTCGCCGGCGCCGAGCGCGCCCTTGAGCACGCCTTCGCGCAACTCGCGCAGGCGTTGCAGGCTCAGGCCGGAGGCGTCGGCGTAGCGGTCGGCCTGGGCGATCAGGAATTCGGCGAGCGCCGGCGGCAGCCGCTGCGAGGGCGCGATGTCGGCGCGGGTGTAGGGATAGATGCGTTTCTGCTTCCACGGATCGAAACCGCGGGTGCCGAAGCTGTCGTTGCGGCCGAGGAAGATCAGCGTGGTCGGCACGACGATGCGCGCTTCGCGCGGCGGGCCGGGGCGGCTCCAGACCGCGACCGTGTGATTGGACGTGGGCCATAGCAGGCCGACGCCGTCGACGCCGCCCAGGCGCGCCAGCACGGCGTAGAACGCCGACAGTTCGTCGCATTCGGCGACCGCGGTGGCGCGGTCGGGCGCCGGTGCGCGCACGCTCTGCCATTGCCGCCAGATCGCGTCCGACTTGGGTTCGCGGTCGGTGATCGCCCAGCGCAGGTTCCAATAGCCGCCGTCGCGCGAGGCTTCGAACAGCAACCGCAGCCAGGCGAAGTCGGGGTAGGGCAGCTGTTGCTCGCTCAGGCCCTGCGCGCGCAGCAGGGCGAGGTAATCGGCGCGCACCGCCGGGCTGCGTTGCGAGGCGGCGGCGCGGGCGCGCAGGCGCGCGACGAGGTCGGCGACGGTGGAGACTGCTGCGCTGGCGCGCGCAGCCGGCGCGGGGCGGGGCTTGGCGGAGGCTGGGTTTGCGGAGGCCGGGCTGGCGGACGCGGCAGGCATCGCGCTGATGTCGGCGCCGGCGACCGACGCCAGCGCCGCAGACGCCATCGCGGCCGCCAGGAGCATGTTGCGGATGAGGCGGCGCGGATGCCGGCCGTCGGCCGCGGGGGCGGTGCGTGGTTGCAGTCCTTGCATGTCGCTTCGATCCGGTCGAGTGAGCCGCTGTCGCGGCCGTTGCGGAACGCCTTCGGCTTTTGTGGGAAGAACTTCAGTCCCGACGCCTTTCGATGCGCTCGCCGCGGTCTGGCACGAAAGCGTCGGGACTGAAGTCCCTCCCACAAGCGCCTCGTACGCATATGCAGGGCGATCGCAGATGCGGAGCGCTGCGCGGGAGCCCGGACGCAGGCGCCGCTGGCGCGCCCGGCTCAGCCGCGTTCGAACAGCGAGATTTCCTCTTCGGCCAACATCTGCCGCACCTGCGCCGTCGAGGCGCGCTTCATCGGTTTCTCGTCGATGTTGGACAGCGGCGCCTGGCGCAGCACGTCCAGCGGCAGCACGGTCAGGTCGAAGCCCAACTCCTCGGCGCTGAACACCCAGACCGGGAAGTCCTCGGCGCGCTCGCGGTCCAGGCGCAGGCGGCGCTCGCGGGTCTCGGCCGGGATGTGGTGCTGTTCGAGGAAGCGCGGGACCGCTTCGAAATCGTCGCAGTACAGGTGCAGCGCGACCGGGCTGCGCGCGTCGGCGGTGCCCTCGAGCACCGGGCCGACCAGGCGCGGTTCGAAGCCGGCGAAGAACTCCATCGCCCGCAGCGCGGCCTCGCGGCGCTGGCGCAGGCCGTCGGCGTGCTCGCGCTGGAACAGGCGCTGGTACTCGCGCAGCGCGTCCTCGATCTCGCGGTTGGCCGGCAGCGAGGCGTCGTCGAAGATGCCGAGCCGCTCGGCGGCCTTGAGCTTGGCCTGGTGGTAGTCGCGGTAGCCGCTTTCGGCCATCAGCCGGGCCGCCTCGTGGGCGACGCGCCTGCGGCGCTCGCGGGTGCGGGTCTGCGCATGCTGGTGTGCGTGCTGTCGGGCCTGGTGCATCTCGACCTCCGGGCGGGCACGTCACGGCGAGGGCGCTCGCCGCGGCCGGGGTGCACCGGCAGCCCAAAGCTAGCACGTCCGCGCGGCGCGGCAATGTCCGCGCCGGGCCGCGCGGCGAGGCGCCAGATCGGGCAAGCGGGCGGTGTTCAGGCGGTTGCGGGAGGGCCTTCAGGCCGGATGCTCTTGTTTCTGATCGCCGCGACCTGACCGGAAAGCGTCGGGCCTGAAGGCCCTCCCACAACCGCTCGGAGCGTCGGGACTGAAGGCCCTCCCGCAACCGCTCGGAGCGTCGGGTCTGAAGGCCTTCCCACAACCGCTCGAAGCATCGGGCCTGAAGGCCCTCCCACAAACGCCGCGGGCTGTCCTGCAGAAGCCATGGCCCGGGCAGAAAAAAAGCCGCACGCGCGAGGCGTGCGGCTTTCGGTTTCGCGACGGGGCCGCGGTCAGAAGATGTCGAACGACTCTTCCGACGGCGCCTGGTCTTCGCTGCCGTAGTCGGTGTAGGTCTGCATCCGCTCCAGGTCCTCGGCCTTGACCCACTCGACGATGCCGCCGGCGCCGTCGGGAATCAGCGCGCCGCTGGCGCCGACGGAGACCTTGACCATGCCCTCCGGCGGTTCGTTGTCGCGGATCGGCTGGTCCTTGAGCGCCACGCGCATGTAGTCGATCCAGATCGGCAGCGCGGCCTTGCCGCCGTACTCGCGATAGCCCAGCGACTTGTAGTTGTCGCGGCCGACCCAGACGGTGGTGACGTAGGGGCCGCCGAAGCCGGAGAACCAGGCGTCGCGGTGGTCGTTGGTCGAGCCGGTCTTGCCGCCGACGTCGTCGCGGCCGAGCACCTTGGCCGCGGTGCCGGTGCCGCGCTTGACCACGTCGCGCAGCATCGAGACGATCTGGTAGGCGATGCGGTCGTCGATCGCGCGCGGCGCGACCTTGATCTGCGCGATCTCTTCCGGCGTGAGCTTCTTCGCCGGCTCCTCGGGCTTGGCCTTGTCCTTCTTGTCCTTCTTCGGATCGGGCTTCCTGGCGTCGGCGACCGCGCCCGGCGCCGGGCCCAGGTCGAAGCCGTCGACGACGTTGTTGGCCGGCAGCGCCGCGCTGGCGGTGCCGCCGCGGCCGACGCACTGCGGGCAGGCGGTGGCGGGCTTTTCCTTGAACACCACCGCGCCGGCGCGGTCCTTGACCTCGTCGATGAACCACGGATCGATGCGGAAACCGCCGTTGGCGAAGGTGGCGTAGCCGCGCGCGACCGACAGCGGGGTCAGCGAGGCGGTGCCCAGCGACATCGACAGGTTCGGCGGCAGTTGCTCGATGTCGAAGCCGAAGTGGCTGATGTACTTGCGCGCGAAGTCGACGCCGATGGCGTCGAGCAGGCGCACCGAGACCAGGTTGCGCGACTGCACCATCGCCTCGCGCACGCGCATCGGGCCGGCGAAGTTGCCGCCGTCGTTCTGCGGGCGCCACAGGTGGCCGCGGCGGTCCTTGAACACCACCGGGGCGTCGAGCACGATCGACGCCGGGTTGTAGCCGCGCTCGAACGAGGCCGCGTACACGAACGGCTTGAAGCTCGAACCCGGCTGGCGCCGCGCCTGGGTGGCGCGGTTGAACTTGGCGCCGGCGAAGCTGTAGCCGCCGGACAGCGCGCGCAACGCGCCGTTGCCCGGTTCCAGCGAGACCAGAGCGGCCTGCGCCTGCGGCAACTGGTCGAGGCGGTAGCTGATGGTCGGCGGCGCAGTCGGCGGCGCGGCGGTTTCGCCGGGCTTGGCCGCGGGCGCCGGCGCGGCGGTCTCGATCCGCGCCACCCGCACCAGGTCGCCGCGCTTGAGCAGGCTGCCCGGGCTGCGGCCGAGGAAGCCTTGTTTCTCGCTCAGCGCGAGTTCGGTGCCGTCGCCGAGCACCACGCTGGCCTGGCCGCCGGCCGTCGACAGCACCACCGCCGGCAACAGGTTGGCCTGGGCCGGAATGCCGCGCAGGCGCACCTTGGCGGCGGTGGCGTCCTCGCTCGGGGCCAGTTCGAAGTGCTGCTCCACGCCGTGCCAGCCGTGGCGGCGGTCGTACACCGACAGGCCGTCGCGGATCGCCTTGTCGGCCGCGGTCTGCAGCTCCGGGTCGATGGTGGTGGTGACGTGGTAGCCCTTGGTCAGCGCTTCGGCGCCGTAACGGGCGACCATTTCCTGGCGCACCATTTCGGCCACGTACGGCGCGTACACCTCGACCGGACGTTCGTGCGGGCTGGCGTGCATCGCCACCGCCTTGGCCGCGTCGGCTTCGGCGCGGGTGACGAAGTTCTGCTCGGCCATGCGGTCGAGGATGTAATCGCGGCGGATCTTGGCGCGGTCGGGATTGCTCAGCGGATTGCCGCTGGACGGGAACTTCGGGATGCCGGCGAGCGAGGCCATCTCGTCCAGGCTCAGCTCGTTCATCTTCTTGCCGTAGTAGAACTCGGCGGCGGCGCCGACGCCGTAGGCGCGGTTGCCGAAGAAACTCTTGTTCAAGTACAGCTCGAAGATCTCGTCCTTGCTCAGCTCGCGCTCCATGCGCATCGCCAGCAGCATTTCGCCGAGCTTGCGCTTGTAGCTGTATTCCGAGCTCAGGAAGTACTGGCGCGCGACCTGCTGGGTGATGGTCGAGCCGCCGGGCACGCGCTTGTCGTCGGTGGTAGCCAGCAGCCACACCGCGCGCGCGATGCCTTTGTAGTCGATGCCGTGGTGGGTGTAGAAGCGCGAGTCCTCGATCGCGATGAACGCGTTCTTGAGCCGGTCGGGCACGTCCTCGATCGCCACCGGGTAGCGCCGGGTCTCGCCGAACATCGCCATCAGGCGGCCGTCGCGGGCGTAGACGTACATCGGCTCCTGCAGCTCGATCGTGCGCAGGGTCTCAACGTCCGGCAGCTTGGGCACGATCAGGTAGTACAGCGTGCCGAGCGCGATCGCGCCCAGCAGGGCCGCGCCGATGAACGCGTACAGCGCCCAGCGCAGCCAACGGCGAAGTCGGGACATCTATTGGGCTTCCGGGTGTCTTGGGGTCGTGGCGGGGAAGTATAGATGAGCGCGGAACGCGACCCGGGTCGCGCTTCGCCCGCGGCCGGGGTGACGCGGCGCGGCACCCCGGGGTGGGGCAGGCCGGTCCCGTCCGCGGGCGGCGGCGAGCGGGGCGGACTGGCGGGCGGGTCGCTGCCGGATCGGCGCCGGGCCGCCGCCGGGCCGCCGCCGGCCGCGCTGGCGCTCACGCAGTCTCACGCGCGGCTGGCACGGCTTGCGCGAGCTGTGAGCGCGCGCGCACTGTGCGGTGGTGGTTCGCGGGCGAATTGCAGGCGCCGGCACGGATCGCGGTGCCGACCCGGCGGCAGGATCGGGCCAACCGAGCGCGCAAGCCCGGCGCGGACGCAGCGCATCCGGCCCCGGCCGCGCGAACCGCGCCCTGAATCGCGGTTTCGGGGGCTGCAGCGGTATGTGTCGCCCAGGTGGACTGACCGTGGCGGTCACGTGACGCCAAAGGTCAAAAAAGCACGACTGGGTTGGCAATCGTGAAAGAAGTGGTTGCCAGCCTGTGAAAAGTCCGTTATCTAAGCCGGGGCCACACGAAGTGCGCGTAAGCGCTTGTGGCATGGGGAGATAACTGTGGGACTCATCACAAAAAGCCAGCCGGCTCTCGTCGGCGTGGACATCAGTTCGACCGCGGTAAAGTTGCTGCAACTTTCGCGTGCGGGCAATCGCTACCGCGTTGAGCATTACGCGGTCGAGCCGTTGCCGCCGAACGCGGTGGTGGAAAAGAACATCGTCGAGGTCGAAGCGGTGGGCGAGGCGATCAAACGCGCCGTGGCCCGCTCGGGGACCCGCGCCAAGCACGCCGCCGCGGCGGTCGCCGGTTCCTCGGTGATCACCCGCGTCATCGGCATGCCGGCCGACCTGGACGAGGACGATCTGGAGTCGCAGGTCGAGCTGGAAGCGGCGAACTACGTGCCGTATCCGATCGATGAGGTCAACCACGATTTCGAAGTGCTCGGCCCGATGCCGGGCAGCCCGGACATGATCCAGGTGCTGCTCGCCGCGTCGCGTTCGGAGAACGTGGAAGTGCGCGCCTCGGCGCTGGAGCTCGGCGGCCTGACCCCGCGGGTCATGGACGTGGAAGCCTTCGCGATCGAGAACGCGTTCGCGCTGCTCGCCGACACCCTCAGCGGGCCGCGCGACGGTCTGGTCGCCCTGGTCGACTCGGGCGCGACCATGACCACGCTCAACGTCCTGCGCAACGGCCGCAGCCTCTATCACCGCGAGCAGGTGTTCGGCGGTAAGCAGCTGACCGACGAGGTCATGCGCCGCTACGGCCTGAGCTACGAGGAAGCCGGCTTGGCCAAGCGCCAGGGCGGGCTGCCGGAGAGCTACCAGGCCGAGGTGCTGGAGCCGTTCAAGGAAGCCATGGTCCAGCAGGTCAGCCGCCTGCTGCAGTTCTTCTACGCCGGCAGCGAGTTCAACCGCGTCGACCAGATCGTCCTGGCCGGCGGCGGCGCCTCGATCCCGCGCATCGCCGAGATGGTCGAAGAGCAGCTCGGCATCCCGACCACGGTGGCCAATCCGCTCGCGCACATGACCCTGGGGCCGCGCGTGCAAGCGCACGCGCTGGCGCAGGACGCTCCCGCGCTGATGATCGCCTGCGGCCTGGCCCTGAGGAGCTTCGACTGATGGCACGCATCAACCTGCTCCCGTGGCGCGCCGAGCGCCGCAAGGCACGGCAGAAGGAATTCGGCGCGATGCTGGGCCTGTCGGCCCTGGCCGCGGCGGCGCTGTCGTTCCTGATCGTCTTCTACTACAGCAACGAAATCAGCGGCCAGGAGAAGCGCAACAGCTTCCTCGACGGCCAGATCGCCGAGGTCGACAAGAAGATCGCGGAGATCGAGGAGCTCGACAAGAAGAAGGCCAAGCTGCTCGCGCGCAAGGAAGTGATCGAGAAGCTGCAGTCCAACCGCTCGCAGATGGTGCACCTGTTCGATTCGCTGGTGCGCACCATTCCCGACGGCGCGGTGCTGACCGCGATCAAGCAGGACGCCGAGACCCTGACCCTGGAAGGCCGCGCGCAGTCCAACGCCCGCGTCAGTACCTACATGCGCAACCTCGAGGTCTCCGGCTGGATGAGCAAGCCGGACCTGACCATCATCGAGGCCAAGGACGGCGGCGGTAAGGGCCTGCCGTACGAGTTCAAGCTGACGGTCAAGCTGGCCAATCCGAACGCGCCCAAGGACGAGGACGGCGACGGCATTCCCGACGCGCCGGCCGCTCCGGCCGAAGCCGCCGCGGCCAATGCGCCGGTCGCGGCCGCCGGTCCCGCTCCCGCGGGCGCCGCGCCCGCCGCCGCCGCTCCGGCCGCCGCCCGCAGCGGGGCCGCGGGCCCCGCCGCGGCCAAGCCCGGCCAGGCGCCCGCCGCGCCGGCGCAGCCGCCGGCCGCCAAGCCCGCCGCCGCGCCGGCCAAGCCCGCCGCGCCGGCCGCCGCCCCCACCAAGACTGGAGCCGCGTCGTGAGCAAGAAGGCTTCGATGAAGAACTTGGACTTCAACAACATCGGCAGCTGGCCGCGGCAGGCGCAGATCGTGTTCTGCGCCGTGGTCGGGCTGGTGATCGTCGGCCTGGCCTGGTACCTGTTCGTCAGCGACAAGCGCACCCAGCTGGAAAGCCTGGAGGGCAAGGAAACCGAGCTGCGCCAGACCTTCGAGACCAAGCAGGGCCGCGCCGCCAACCTCGAGCCGCTCAAGCAGCAACTCACCCAGATGGAGCAGCAGTTGCAGCAGATGCTGCGCCAGCTGCCGAGCAAGACCGAGATGCCCGACCTGATCGTCGACATCTCGCAGACCGCGCTCGCCACCGGCATCTCCAACGAACTGTTCCAGCCCGGCGCTGAGGTTCCCAAGGAGTTCTACGCCGAGAAGCCGATCGCGCTGCGCATGGTCGGCACCTATCACCAGTTCGGCGCCTTCGTCAGCGGCGTGGCCTCGCTGCCGCGCGTGGTCATCATGACCATGCACGACATCTCGCTGAAGCCCAAGGGCAACAACAGCAAGGACGCGATGGGCGGGATCACCCCGAACAGCCCGCTGGAGCTGGCCGGCACGGTCAAGACCTATCGCTACCTGGACGAGGAAGAGATGGCCGCACAGAGCCCGCCCGCCGACGGGTCGGACGGCGCCAAGAAGGAGGGCAACTGACATGCGAGCGAGTTCCGTGTCCAAGCCTTCCCGCCTGTTCGCCGCCTGCGCCGTGGTCCTGGCGCTGTCGGCCACCGGCTGCTTCCGCAGCATCACCAGCACGCCCGGCGAAGCGCCCAACCTCGAGAAGTGGGTCGCCGAGGTCAAGGCGCGCCCGGCGCCGCCGCTGGATCCGCTGCCGGTGATGCAGCAGTTCGAAACCTTCGAATACGCCGCGCAGGACCTGCGCGACCCGTTCAGCACCGCCTTCACCGACGAAGACAGCGGCTCCGGCGTGCGTCCGGACAAGGTGCGCCGCAAGCAGCCGCTCGAAGCGTTCCCGCTCGACGGCCTGGACATGGTCGGTACCCTGGGTACGGGCAAGAACATCGTGGCGCTGGTGATGGCGCCCGACAAAGTGACTTATCGTGTTCGACCCGGTGCGTACATGGGGCAGAACGACGGTCGCGTGACCGGCGTGTCTGAGGAGCGCATCGACTTGGTGGAACTGGTGCCGGATGGCGCTGGCGGCTGGTTGGAACGACCGGCTTCCGTGGCGCTGGAAGATCAATAAGGGGATTGCATGATGATCGTATTCAACGCCAACCGCATGCCGTCGGACCGACGCCCCATGGCATCCGGCGCCCGCATGGCCGCGCCCCGTCTGGCCGGGCTCGCGCTCGGCCTGCTCGCCGGCATCAGCGCGGTCAACGCCGCCGAACCGGTCGCCGCCGCGGGCAAGCCCGCGCTCGCGCCGGCCCCGGCGGTCGCGCCGACGCCGAGCAACGACCCCGCCAAGCAGCTGCCGGGCACCATCTCGGTCGCCAACATCGACTTCAAGCGCGGCGACGGCGGCTCCGGCAAGCTGATCGTGCGCTTCAGCGGCGAAGGCGCGCTGCCCGACATGCGCAGCCAGGGCTCGCAGGTCACCATCGACGTCGGCAACGCGCAGTTGCCGGCGGCGCTGCAGCGCCCGCTCAACGTCGCCGACTTCGCCACGCCGGTGCAGCGCATCGATGCGCGCAGCGCCGGCACCGGTTCGCAACTGGTGCTCAACACCGCCGGCGCGGTCGACACCATGGCCTACCAGACCGGCCGCGACTACATCGTCGAGGTGGTGCCGCGCACCGCCCAGGCCGGCAATCGCGCGGTCGGCGCGGTCGGCGCCAGGCCCGCCGCGACCGCAGCGCCGACGTCCGGCACGATCGGCGGCAGCGCTCCGGTCGCCGCGCGCAGCTACTCCGGCCGCCCGGTGACCTTCAACTTCCAGGACGTGCCGGTGCGCACCGTGCTGCAGTTGGTCGCCGAGGAGTCGAACCTCAACATCGTCGCCGCCGACACGGTCCAGGGCAACGTCACCCTGCGCTTGGTCAACGTGCCGTGGGACCAGGCGCTGGACATCGTCCTGCAGGCCAAGGGCCTGGACAAGCGCCGCAGCGGCAACGTGGTGTGGGTCGCGCCGCAGGCCGAGGTCGCCAAGTACGAGCAGGACCGCGAGGACGCGCGCATCGCGCTCGACAACCGCGTCGATCTGGTCACCGAGTACGTGCAGATCAACTATCACAACGCCGCGCAGATCTATAAGGCGCTGACCGAGGCCAAGGGCATCGGCGGCGGCTCCGGCGGCGCGGCCAACAGCAACTCCAGCAACGAGAACGGCTTCCTGTCTCCGCGCGGGCGACTGGTGGCGGACGAGCGCACCAACACCCTGATGATCAGCGACATTCCGAAGAAAGTCGCGCAGATGAAGGACCTGATCAAGGTCATCGACCGCCCGGTCGACCAGGTCCTGATCGAGGCCCGCATCGTCATCGCCAGCGAAAGCTTCGCCCGCGACCTGGGTGCGCGCTTCGGCGTGTCGGGCCAGAAGGGCGATGTGATCACCAGCGGCACGCTGGACAGCATCAACAACTATCGCAACATCGCTGCCAAGAACGACTTGATCCGGCAGCAGGCGAGGCAGTTGACCGACGACGCCGACACGTTCCGCGTGTCCGATCCGGCCAAGTACGCCACGTTGAACGATCAGGCCCGTTCGCTGCTGCAGACCCTGACCAACCCGGCGTTCCTGTTCCCGGCCAGCCTCAACACCAACCTGGCCCGGCTCAACCCGGCCGGCGCGATCGCCTTCACCATCCTGGGCAAGTACGTCGACCTGGACATGGAGTTCAGCGCGATGCAGACCGAGGGCCGCGGCGAAGTGGTGTCCAACCCGCGCGTGGTGACCAGCAACCAGCGCGAGGCGGTGATCCGCCAGGGCGAGGAGGTCGGCTACGTGACGATCTCGCCGCAGCAGGGCGGCAACAGCATTCCGATCCCGAACGTGCAGTTCAAGGACGTGCTGATGGAGATGAAGGTCAATCCGACCATCACCAACGACGGCCGCGTGTTCCTGAACCTGGACGTCAAGAAGGACGAGATCAGCCGCTACGTCAACACTTCGATCGGCGAAGTGCCGCAGATCAACAAGCGCAACATCAACACCGCGGTGCTGGTGGAAGACGGCCAGACCGTCGTGATCGGCGGCGTGTACGAGTTCCGCGACCGCAGCGACCTGAGCAAGGTGCCGTTCCTCGCCGACATCCCGTTCCTGGGCAACCTGTTCAAGAAGAAGACCCGCAGCAAGGACAAGGCCGAGCTGCTGATCTTCGTGACCCCCAAGGTGATGAAGGTCGCGCAGCGCTGAACGCGCCGCGGCGCAAGCGAGGAGGGCCTTCGGGCCCTCTTCGCGTTTGTGCGGGCCGGCGGCGCTGAGGCGTGCCGGCGGGCGAGCGGCTCGTGCCGTCGCCGCCGGGTTTGCCGTTCCCGGCGAAAACCCGGCGCAAGCGCGCCCCGCGCGGCCGGGCCGGGGTCCGATCGCGTCCGCGGGTTGAACCTGCGCGGCGAACTTCGGTCAGAATCGCCGTACCGATGCCGTATTGCCCGTTAAAGTAATGCCTTCGTTTGCCCGCTTCGCCGCCATGGATACCGGATGGACAGCGCTACCGATCACGCCCAAACCCCTGTTGCCGCCACTTCTCCCGCCGATGTCGCCCGCCTGCACGACGCGTTCAGGCAATTGCGCGACGCGCTTGCCGTCGAGATCGTCGGCCAGTCCGAACTGATCGAGCGCCTGCTGATCGCCCTGCTCGCCGACGGCCACCTGTTGGTCGAAGGCGCGCCCGGCCTGGCCAAGACCAGCGCGGTGCGCGCGCTGGCCGCGCGCCTGGAAGCCGATTTCGCCCGCGTCCAGTTCACCCCGGACCTGCTGCCGGCCGACCTCACCGGCACCGAGGTGTGGCGTCCGCAGGAAGGCCGGTTCGAGTTCCAGGCCGGGCCGATCTTCCATCCGATCCTGCTCGCCGACGAAATCAACCGCGCCCCGGCCAAGGTGCAGTCGGCGTTGCTGGAAGCGATGGGCGAGCGCCAGGTCACCGTCGGCCGCGCCACCTACGCGCTGCCGCCGCTGTTCCTGGTGATGGCGACCCAGAACCCGATCGAGCAGGAGGGCACCTTCCCGCTGCCCGAGGCCCAGCTCGACCGTTTCCTCATGCACGTGCGCATCGGCTATCCCGAGGCCGCGGCCGAGGCCGAGATCCTGCGGCTGGCGCGCGAGCGCGCCCGCCAGACCCTCAAGCCCGCGCCGGTCGCGGTGCAGCGCATGCCGCTGGCGGACGTGTTCGCCGCGCGCTCGGCGGTGCTGGACCTGCACGTCGCGCCGGCGGTGGAGCGTTACCTGGTCGAGTTGGTGCTGGCCTCGCGCGACGCCGCCCGCTACGACGCCACCCTGGCCCGGCGCATCGCCTGGGGTGCGAGCCCGCGCGGCTCGATCGCGCTGGAGCGCTGCGCGCGCGCCCACGCCTGGCTGGCCGGACGCGACTTCGTCACTCCCGACGACGTGCGCGCGATCGCCCCGGACGTGCTGCGCCACCGCATCCTGCCGAGCTACGAGGCCACCGCCGAAGGCTGGGACGGCGATCGCCTGCTCGGCGAATTGCTCAAGAAGGTGCCGTTGCCTTGAGGCCATGGGGCGGGATCGTGTTTGCGGATCGAGCTTTGAAATCGCAGTGTCGGGATCGGAATTTCGCGATCGCAGCTTCGCGATCCGCGGCAGCGGCGATCGCGGCGGACGCGCTTGCGCGGACGAGCGTGTCGCGTTCACCCACGGATCGGAGTGAGAGGACTCGATGAGCGACGGCGTCGTTCCCAGCCTGGCCGAGTTGGTGGCGCTGCGCGCCGCCGTCGCCGGCCGCCGCAGCGCGCGCCAGGGACGCCACGGCGTCAGCGGGCAGGCGTTGTCGCCGCTGCGCGGGCGCGGCATGGAGTACGCCGAGTCGCGCGAATACTCCAACGGCGACGACGCCCGCCACATCGACTGGCGGCTGACCGCGCGCACCGGCCGCGCCCACACCAAATTGTTCCAGGCCGAGCGCGAGCGCCTGAGCCTGATCGTCGCCGACACCTCGCCGGCGCTGTACTTCGGCACCCGGGTGCGCTTCAAGTCGGTGCAGGCCGCGCGCGCCGGCGCGGTCGCGGCCTGGGCCGCGGCGCGCGACGGCGACCGCATCGCCGCGCTGCGCGGCAGCCTGCGCGAGCCGCCGGTGAATCCCGGCAGCGGTCCGCGCGGCGCGCTGCGCGTGCTCGACGCGATGGTGCGCTGGTATGCGCAGCCGCCGGCCGAGGACGCCGGGCTGGAGGTCGCGCTCGACCACGCCGCGCGCCTGCTGCGCCCGGGGTCGCGCATGGTGGTGCTGGCCGAGCCCGGCAGCGTCGCCGCGCTGCCGCAGCGGCGCTGGGCGGTGCTGGCCCAGCACCACGAAGTGATCGTGCTGCTGCTGACCGATCCGATCGAAGCCGCGCCGCCGCAGGCCGCGCTGCCGTTCAGTCACGACGGCCAGCGCATCGAGCTCGACCTCGGCGCGCCGGCCCAGCGCCAACGCTGGCACGCCAGCTTCGTCGCGCCGGTGCAGGCCGCGCTGGAAAAACTGCCGGCGCGCGGCGTGCGCGTGCAGGCGCTGTCGACCGACGCGGCCAGCGAGTCCTGGCTGCCGCTGCTGGGCCGCACCCGGCCGTTGGTGGCCTGATGGCTTCGCCGCAACAACTGCCGCTGCGCGACGTGCATCTGCCGGGCGCGCCCTCGCTGTGGCCGCTGGCGCCGGGCTGGTGGCTGCTGCTGGCGGCGCTGGCCGCGCTGGCGCTGTCGCTGTGGTGGTGGCAGCGCCGCCGCAGCCGCCGCCGGCGCGAGGCCGAGCGCGTGTTCGACGAAGCCCTGGCCGCGGCGACCACGCCGGTCGCGCAGGTCGCGGCGATCTCCGAACTGCTGCGCCGCGCCGGCCGCCGCCGCGACCGCGCCGCCGACACCCTCGACGGCCAGGCCTGGCTGGAATTCCTCGATCGCGGCAGCAAGCGCCGCGATTTCGCCGAAGGTCCCGGCCGGCTGCTGCTGGAAGGCGGCTACCGGCGCCAGGTCGATCCGGCCCAGGCGGCCGCGCTGCGCGAACTGGCGCGGCGGCGGTTCCTGCAATGGATGGGCGTGCGCGCATGATCCGCGTCTTTGCGAGCGCGCCGCGATGACCGGGCTGGGCGCGTTGATCGCCGAGTGGCGCGAATTGTTCGCCTGGCCCTGGTGGCTGGCGGCGTTGCCGTTGCCGCTGCTGGCGCGCTGGCTGCTGCCGCCGGCGCGCGACGCTTCGGCGGCGCTGAAAGTGCCGTTCGGCGCGCGCCTGGACGCGGTCGCCGCGGCCGGCGGGCGCGGCCTGCGCGGCGGCGGCGCCGGCTGGCTGCTGTGGCTGGCCTGGGCGCTGCTGTGCCTGGCCGCGGCGCGGCCGCAACAGCTCGGCGATCCGATCCGCCCGCCCCAGGTCGGCCGCGGCATGATGCTGGCGCTGGACCTGTCGGGCAGCATGAGCGAACAGGACATGACCCTGGGCCGGCGCAACGTCGACCGCCTGACCGCGGCCAAGGCGGTGCTGGCCGACTTCCTCGACCGCCGCGTCGGCGACCGCGTCGGCCTGGTGGTGTTCGGCAACCGCGCCTACGTGCTGGCGCCGCTGACCCTGGACCGCGACACCGTGCGCGACCAGCTCGGCAACAGCCTGGTCGGCCTGGCCGGGCAGGAGACCGCGATCGGCGAGGCCATCGGCCTGGCGGTGCGGCGCCTGCGCCAGCTGCCCGAACGCGAGCGCGTGCTGATCCTGCTGACCGACGGCGTCAACACGCCCGGCACCCCCGATCCGATGCGCGCCGCCCAGATCGCACGCGACGAAGGCGTGCGCGTGCACACCATCGCGTTCGGCGGCGACGGCGTGCTGACCCTGTTCGGCGTGCGCCTGCCGACCAGCGGCGGCGCCGAGGTCGACGAAGCGGCGCTGCGCCGCATCGCCGACCTCACCGGCGGCCGCTTCTTCCGCGCCCGCGACACCGCCGAGCTGGCCGGCATCTACGCCGAGATCGACCGGCTCGAACCGGTGCAGCGCGAAGGCAAGGCGGTGCGCCCGCGGCTTGAGCGCTATCCCTGGCCGCTCGGTGCCGCGCTGGCGCTGGGCCTGCTGGCGTTCGCGTGGCCGCGACGGAGGCCGGCATGAATCCTTCGGCGTGGTTCGAACACCTGGCGCCGCTGACCTTCCTGCGCCCGCAGTGGCTGTGGGCGCTGTTGGCGCTGCCGCTGCTCGGCGCGTGGTGGTGGCGCAGCCGCCGCCAGCGCAACGTCTGGCAGGGCGCGGTCGATGCGCATTTGTTGCCGCATCTGCTCGACGCGGCGCCGGGCCGGCGTTCGCAACTGGCGGCCGGCGCGGCTGCGCTGGGCTATGCGCTGGCGGTCTTGGCGCTGGCCGGGCCCAGTTGGTCGCAGGGCGAGCAGCCGCTGTGGCAGGGCAGCACGCCGATGGTGGTGGCGCTGGACCTGTCCAGCCGCAGCCTCGCCGGCGACCTGCCGCCCAGCCGCCTGGCCCAGGCCCGGGCCAAGCTCGCCGCGTTGCTGCGCGCGCGCGCCGGCGGCGGCCAGATCGCGCTGGTGGTCTACGCCGACGACGCCTTCACCGTGGCGCCGCTGACCGACGACCCGGACAACATCTCGGTGTTCCTGGATTCGCTGGCGCCGGACATCATGCCCGGCGACGGCCAGCGCAGCGACCGCGCCATCGCCTGGTCGGCGCGGCTGCTGCGCCAGGGCGGCTTCAAGCGCGGCCGCATCGTGCTGATCACCGACCGCGGCGACAGCGCCGCCGACCGCGCCGCGGCCAAGGCCGCCGGCGACGGCTACAGCGTGTCGGTGCTGGGCCTGGGCAGCGCCAGCGGCGCCGCGTTCCAGCGCCCCGACGGCCGCATCGTCAAAGTCAGGCTCGACACCCCGTCGCTGCAGGATCTGGTGCGCGCCGGCAACGGCCGCTACGCCGCGCTCAGCGCCGACGACAGCGACCTGCGCGCGCTGCAGATCGGCAACGCCGGCAGCGGCGACGCGCGCGTCGGCGCCGGCGCCGGCGAGAAGCGGCTGGCGCGCGAGGACGACGGTTACTGGCTGTTGCCGCCGTTGCTGCTGCTGGCGCTGTTCGCGTTCCGCCGCCGCGCCGGCGCCGGCGCGCTGGCGTTGCTGCTGTGCCTGGGCCTGCCGCTGGCGACCGCGCCGGCGCGCGCGCAGTCGCTGTGGCAGCGCGCCGACCAGAGCGCGCACGAGCGCATCGTCGAAGGCAACCAGGCCTATCGGTCCGGGCGCTTCGAGCAGGCCGGCGAGCTCTACCAGCGCGGCCAGGGCGCCGATGCGCAGTACAACCTCGGCAACGCACTGGCGCGCCAGGGCCGCTATCCGGAGGCCATCGCCGCCTACGACCGCGCGCTCAAGCAGCAGCCGGGCATGGCCGACGCGCTCGCCAACAAGCGCGCGGTGGAGGCGGCGATGAAGCGGCCGCCGCCGCAGAACCAGAACGGCAAGGGACAGCAGCAGAAACCGTCTTCGGGTTCCAAGCAGGACGATCCCAAGCCGCAGCCGTCGGATTCGCAGCAAAAGCCCGACGGCAAGCCGCAATCGCCGCCGCCGAAGCCCGACCCGGACGGCAAGCCGCAAGACCGGCCCAAGCCCGCCGACGATCCCGAGCAGCAGCGCCGCGCCGACCAGGAGCAGCGCGAGCGCATGCAGCGCGAGCTCGAGCGCCAGCGCGCGCAACAGCCGCCGCCGGGCGCGCGCGAGCCGGCGCGCACGCCGGCCCAGCGCGAGCGCCAGCAGGCCAACGACGCCTGGCTCAAGCGCGTTCCCGACGACCCGGGCAGCCTGCTGCGGGAACGGTTCAAGATCGAGTACGCGCGCCGGCAGATGTCGGCGCTGGAGGGAGACTGAGGCGATGTCGCGTTACCTGCTCAAATTCGCCCTGTGCCTGCTGCTCGCCGGCTTCAGCGCCGGCGCCGCGGCGCAGGTGCGCGCCTGGCTCGACCGCAGCAGCATCCGCGCCGGCGAGACGGCGACCTTGAACGTCGAGGTCGTCGGCCGGGTCGGCGGCGCGCCGGACTATGCGCCGTTGTCGGCGAACTTCGAACTGGTCGGCACCAGCGTCGACACCCGGATCGAACCGGGCGCGCAGGGCATGGTCGCGCGCAGCCGCTACAGCGCGGTGCTGCGGCCGCTGCGCAGCGGCCGCATGAGCGTGCCGCCGCTGCAAGTCGCCGGCCAGCGCACCGCGCCGGTGGACCTGTACGTCGAACCGACCCCGGCCGCGGTGCCGGAGGAAGCGGTCGGCGCCAGCGACGTGTTCATCGACGCCGCGCCGGACGACAGCAGCCCCTACGTGCAGCAGGCGGTGGGCTGGGTGGTGCGGCTGTACGCGTCCACGCCGGTGCTCGGCGGCAAGATCGACCAGCCGGTGCCCGACGGCGCCTCGCTGACCAAGGTCGGCGACGACCTGCAGTACGAGCGCACCGCCAACGGCCAGCGCTACACCGTGGTCGAGCGCCGCTTCCTGCTGGTGCCCGAGCGCAGCGGCCCGCTGACCATGCCGGCGGCGGTGTTCGAAGGCCGGGTCGGCACGACCCTGATCGAGCAGCTGACCGGCAGCGGCGGCGACGCCCGCCGCGCGGTCAGCCGCGCGCGCACCCTGCAGGTGCGGCCGGTGCCGGCCGACGCGCCGCAGCCATGGCTGCCGCTGCGCAGCCTGACCCTGAGTTACCGCTCCACGCCGCAGCAACTGCGCGTCGGCAATTCCGCCAGCCTGACCATCGAGGCCAGCGTCGACGGCGCCGGCCTGGCGCAGATGCCGGAGCTGCAACTGCCGCCGATCGACGGCGTGCAGGTGTTCGCCGATCCGGTCCAGGCCGACGAGACCTTCGTCGGCGGGCGGCCGCGGGTGAAGCTGACCCGCAAGTTCTCGCTGGTGCCCTCGCGCGAAGGCGAGGTGCGTCTGGACGGCCTGCGTCTGGACTGGTGGGACGTGAACGCGCGCGCCGCGCGCACCGCCACCCTGCCGCCGCTGAGCTGGACGGTGGGCCAGGGCATCGGCGGCACCCAGGCCGCGCCGACCAATCCGGCCGTGGCCGCCGCGCGCGGCGCGGGCGGCAAGGCCGAGGCCGGCGCGGACCCGGCGCCGGCCGCGATCGACGCCGCCGTGGCGAGCGGCAGCGGCGGCGCGGTGCACAAGGGCTGGGCGATCGCCGCGGTGCTGTTCGCGCTGCTGTGGCTGGGCACCCTGGTGTGGGCGCTGCAGCTGCGCGCGCAGCCGCGCCTGATGGCCGCGGCCGCGCCCAAGGCGGCCGGCGCCGCTACCGGCGCGGCGCCGCCGGCATCGCTGGCGCTGAACCTGCCGGCCTTGCGCGAACTGATCGACCGCGGCGACTTCGAACATATCGCCAGCGTCCTGCGCGGCTTGGCCAAGCCGCCGGCGGCCGACGACGACGAACTGGTCGAACGCCTGGCCGACCCGGCCCAGCGCGACGCCGTGCAGGCCTTGCGCCGCGCGCGCTGGGGCGGCGGCGACGGCGTCGACGCGCGCAACCGCCTGCGCGCCGCGTTCGCGCAAGGGCCGCACTGGCGGCAAGGCGCCGCGCAGCGGCCTTCGCCGCTGCCGCCGCTGTATCCGCCGGGCAAATAACAGTAGGAGGGACTTCAGTCCCGATGCTTTTGTCGCAGATCGCGGCGACCTGAGCCGAAGGCATCGGGGCTGAAGCCCCTCCCACAAATGCAGCCCGAAGCCGGCGCTTTGCGTTGTCGTAGGAGGGACTTCAGTCCCGACGCTTTCGTTGCAGATCGCGGCGACCTGAGCGGAAGGCGTCGGGGCTGAAGCCCCTCCCACAAATGCAGCCCGCAAATGCAGCCCGAAGCCGGCGCTTTGCGCTGTTGTGGGAGGGACTTCAGTCCCGACGCTTTCGTTGCAGATCGCGGCGACTTGAGCCGAAGGCGTCGGGGCTGAAGCCCCTCCCACAAATGCAGCCCGAAGCCGGCGCTTTGCGCTGTTGTGGGAGGGACTTCAGTCCCGACGCTTTCGTTGCAGATCGCGGCGACCCGAGCGGAAGGCGTCGGGGCTGAAGCCCCTCCCACGCGAGCGGCCCATCGCCGCCACCCCGCGCCGTTCCGCGCGAAACGGCGCGCGGCGCGCATGCTGCGGCGCTTCCAAACCCCACCGTCCGGGCGTTTGCGGACCCCTGGTGTATCCTGCCGATTGTTTTGGCCGGGTGGTAACGAGCGTATCCATGAGCGAAACCCAGAACGCGCGCAAGCAGCTGCCGCTGCACTGGAAGATGGCGATCGGCTTCCTCGCCGGCCTCGGCCTGGGCCTGATCGTCTACGCCGCGGGCGTCGGGGGCATCAGTTGGGCGCAGCTCACCGGTCAGGCCTGCGAGGCCGGCGCCACCGGCTGGCGCTGCGAGTCGCTGCTCAAGCTGTTCACCGAAGTGATCACCGGCCCGGCCGGCGAGATCTTCCTGCGCCTGATCTTCATGCTGGTGATCCCGCTGCTGTTCTCGGCCCTGGTCATGGGCGTGAGCGAGATGGGCGACATCCGCGCGTTCGGCCGGGTCGGCTGGCGCACGCTCGGCCTGACCATCGTGATGTCGGGCCTGGCGGTGGTGCTGGGCCTGGTCATGGTCAACGTGTTCCAACCCGGCGCGGGCATGGACCCGACCCAGGCGCAGCAGTTGATGAGCGAGAACGCCGAGCGCGCGCAGAGCATCGTCAAGGGCAGCGCCGACGCGCCCAAGGGCATCCAGATGCTGGTGTCGATCGTGCCCAGCAACGTGGTCCAGGCCGCGGCCGACGACGCGATCCTGGCGGTGATGTTCTTCGCCCTGATGATCGGCGTGGGCATGGTGCTGACCAAGTCCAAGGCGGTGGACACGCTGCGCGACGGCATCCAGGGCCTGTTCGAAATCTCCATGACCCTGATCGGGCTGGTCATCAAGCTGGCGCCGTACGCGGTGTTCTGCTTCATGTTCAACTTGTCCTCGCAGTTCGGCTGGGACTTGTTGTTCAAGCTGGCCAAGTACGTCGCGGTGGTGGTGGCGGCGCTGGCGATCCACCTGTTCGTGGTCTATTCGCTGGCGATCAAGTTCGTCGGCGGCCGCTCGCCGCTGGCCTTCTTCAAGGGCGCGCAGGAAGCGATGGTGCTGGCGTTCTCCACCGCCTCCAGCAACGCGACCCTGCCGACCGCGCTGCGCGTGGCCGACGAGCTCAAGCTGCCGCGGCGCATCTCGCGCTTCGTGCTGACCGTGGGCGCGACCGCGAACCAGAACGGCACCGCGCTGTTCGAGGGCGTGACGGTGATCTTCCTGGCCCAGTTCTTCGGCGTCGACCTGACCCTGGGCCAGCAGGTCATGGTGATGCTGGTGTGCATCCTCGGCGGCATCGGCACGGCCGGCGTTCCGTCGGGGTCGCTGCCGGTGGTGGCGATGATCTGCGCGATGGTCAAGGTGCCGCCGGAGGGCATCGGCCTGATCCTCGGCGTCAATCATTTCCTCGACATGTGCCGGACCACGCTCAACGTCACCGGCGACATCGCCATCGCGTCGATGGTGTCGCGCGGGGTGGAGGATCCGCCGGCGGAGACGTTGGCGGATTGATCCGCGATCTGCGAAAAGCCCGCCGTCCGGCGGGCTTTTTCTTTGCGCGGCGCTTTGTGTGGGAGCGACGCGAGTCGCGACCGCGAAAATGCGGCTATTGCGTGGGTTTCGTCTTAGTCGCGTAACCGTGGTCGTGGCTTGCGACGTGGCTGCAGTCGGATACGAACCGCAACGGCCGTCATTCCGGCGAACGCCGGAATTCAACCGAAGCGGCGAAGTCCTGCCGTTACATCCCGAAGCAACAATCTGCTCCAGATCGTCATTCCGGCGAACGCTGGAATGCAACCGAAGCGATGAGGTTTTGCCGTTACATTCCGAAGCAACACATCGCTCCAGGCCGTCATTCCGGCGCACGCCGGAATCCAACCGAAGCGATGAAGTCCCGCCGTTACGTCCCGAAGCAACAGATCGCTCCAGGTCGTCATTCCGGCGAACGCCGGAATCCACTTTGACTTTGCTGTTGCTCCTGCTTTTTGCGCTGCAGCGAGTGACGAAAAGCCGCCATCAAGGGCTTCCGTCCGCAAGCGGCCGGGTCACTTTCTTTGTCCAAAGCCACAAAGAAAGTAACCAAAGAAAAGGCATTCTTTTTTCGGATCAAGAGCCACTAGGGCTCGCAGCGGCGCGGGGCCGCGCCATAAGGGGCATCCTGCCCCATGGCGCGCGTGCGCATCCATGCGCACGCCCTCCGGGGCTGCGGGACGACTGCATCGCGCTTGGGGGCGAGCACAAGCAACGGCAACGGCAACATCAGCGGCAAGATCAAAATGGATTCCGGCGTTCGCCGGAATGACGGGGTTTGGATGCGGAACCTCGGTTGCTACGGCAGGGCTGCGATGTTTGGGTGGGACTCGGTTTCCGCCGGAACGACGGCTGGGAGGATTCGCGGCTTTGGGCCGAGACGGCAGCGCCAGTCGGCTTCGATGGGGCGCGGCCCACGCGCTCCCGCTGCGGCGTGCCGAATCTGCCGGTTCGGGGCGGGGGGAGGCGCGTCGACGGCTCCAGCGGCCGCTGAACGGGTTCGGGGCGACACGGCCGCCCCGGGATGGGACAATGGCGGCTCTTCGCCGGCCCCGCCGCCCGAAACGGGCACGCCCCGGGCCGGTTCTCGCTCCGCTTCCCAGCCTCAGCCGCCCGAGCCCCATGACGACGCCCAGCCGCCGCGATCTTGCCAACGCCATCCGTTTCCTCGCCATCGACGCGGTGCAGGCCGCCAACTCCGGCCACCCCGGCATGCCGATGGGCATGGCCGATATCGCCGAAGTGCTGTGGAACGACTTCCTGAGCCATAACCCGGCCGATCCGAAGTGGTTCAACCGCGACCGCTTCATCCTCTCCAACGGCCACGGTTCGATGCTGCAGTACGCGCTGCTGCACCTGGCCGGCTACGACCTGCCGATCGAGGAGCTCAAGCGCTTCCGCCAGCTGCACTCGCGCACCCCGGGCCATCCGGAGAACTTCGAGACCCCGGGCGTGGAGACCACCACCGGTCCGCTCGGCCAGGGCCTGGCCAACGCGGTCGGCATGGCGCTGGCGGAGAAGATCCTGGCCCAGCGCTTCAACCGCGAAGGCCACGACATCGTCGACCACCGCACCTGGGTGTTCATGGGCGACGGCTGCCTGATGGAAGGCATCTCGCACGAAGTCGCGTCGCTGGCGGGCACCTGGGGCCTGGGCAAGCTGGTCGCGTTCTGGGACGACAACAAGATCTCCATCGACGGCAACACCGACGGCTGGTTCACCGACGACACCGCGGCGCGCTTCGAGGCCTACGGCTGGCGCGTGATCCGCAAGGTCAACGGCCACGACCCGGTCGAGATCAAGACCGCGATCGAGACCGCGCTCAAGCACGACGACAAGCCGACCCTGATCTGCTGCCGCACCACGATCGGCTTCGGCTCGCCGGCCAAGGCCGGCAAGGAATCCTCGCACGGCGCGCCGCTGGGCAAGGATGAAGTCGCCGCGACCCGCGCCGCGCTGGAATGGCCGTACGCCGAGTTCGAGATCCCGCAAGACATCTACGCCGGCTGGCGCAACCGCGACCACGCGGGCGCGCAGGCGCAGTGGCAGCAAGCCTTCGACGCCTACGCCGCGCAGTTCCCGGCCGAGGCCGCCGAGCTGAAGCGCCGCATCGCCGGCGAGCTGCCGGCCGACTTCTCCGCCCAGGCCGACGCGTACCTGGCCAAGCTGCAGGCCGATGGCCAGACCATCGCCTCGCGCAAGGCCTCGCAGATGGCGATCGAGACCTTCGCGCCGCTGCTGCCGGAACTGATCGGCGGCTCGGCCGACCTGGCGCATTCCAACCTGACCCTGTGGAAGGCCAGCAAGTCGGTCGCCACCACCGATCCGAACGCGAACTACGTCTACTACGGCGTGCGCGAGTTCGGCATGAGCGCGATCAGCAACGGCCTCAACCTGCACGGCGGCTTCATCCCGTTCGACGCCACCTTCCTGGTGTTCAGCGACTACGCCCGCAACGCGGTGCGCATGAGCGCGCTGATGGGCGCGCACGTGATCCACGTCTACACCCACGACTCCATCGGCCTGGGCGAAGACGGCCCGACCCACCAGCCGGTCGAGCACCTCGCCAGCCTGCGCTACATCCCGCACAACGACGTGTGGCGCCCGTGCGACGCGGTCGAGTCGGCGGCGGCGTGGAAGGCCGCGATCGAGCGCCTGGACGGCCCGAGCTGCCTGGTGTTCTCGCGCCAGAACCTGCCGCACCAGCCGCGCGACGCGCAGCAGGTGGCGCAGATCGCGCGCGGCGGCTACGTGCTGCGCGACAGCGACGGCGCGCCGGAGGTGATCCTGCTGGCGACCGGTTCGGAGATCGGCCTGGCCACCCAGGCCGCCGACGCGCTGAGCGCCGAAGGCGTCAAGGTGCGCGTGGTGTCGATGCCCTCGACCGACGTGTTCGACCGCCAGCCGCTGGATTACCGCGAGTCGGTGCTGCCCAACGCCGTGCGCAAGCGCGTCGCGATCGAAGCCGGCGTCAGCGACTTCTGGCGCAAGTACGTCGGCCTGGACGGCGACGTGGTCGGCATCGACCGCTTCGGCGCCTCGGCCCCGGCCGAAGCGCTGTTCCCGTACTTCGGCTTCACCGTCGATCGGGTGGTGGCCACGGTGAAGAAGCTGGGCTGAGGGCGCGCGGCCCGAGGGTCGCAAAGACCGAAAGAATCGGGGCGCTTTTGCGCCCCGTTTCTTTTGCGCGATTTGATCGCAAGGCGTCGGGCTTGAAGGCCCTCCCACAAGGGCGAAGCGCTGCTGCGGGGCGCTTGTGTGGGAGGGCCTTCAGGCCCGACGCCTTCCGATCAGCCAAGGCAGTACTTTCCTACCTGCGCCAACGGCACACTCCGATGATCGCAGCCGCCCGGGTGCCGAATGCTGCGGGCATGAACTCGCCTTCGGATTCTCCCGGTTATCGCGCCCTGCGCCGCGGCCGCTGCTCGGAGCAACAACGGATCTACCTGGTCACCACGGTCTGCATCTGCCGCAGGCGGATGTTCGCCAGCGACCATGTCGCCCGCGTCGCGGCGGACGCCATCGCCGATCCGGACAAATGGCTGGGCGCGCAGTTGCTGTGCTGGGTGCTGATGCCGGATCACTGGCACGGGCTGATCCGGTTTAACAGCGAGGTTCGCCTGGAAAGCGTGGTCGCTTCGATGAAAGGACGGGCGGCGCGAACGGTCAATCGGGCCCTGAACCGAAAGGGTTTCGTCTGGATGCCGGGCTTTCACGACCGGGCCTTGCGCACAGAAGAAGAACTGTTGCCGGCGGCTCGTTACATCGTCGCCAATCCCAAGCGCGCCGGTTTGGTGCGGCGAGTCGGCGACTATCCGTATTGGGATGCGATCTGGACTGATCGAAGAGCGTCGGGCCTGAAGGCCCTCCCACAACAGCCGTCGGGTCCGCTGTCATGACTGCGAGCCTCGGCGATCGGCTCATTCATTGGCGGCGAGCCTTTGTGGGAGGGCGTTCAGGCCCGACGCTTTCCGATCAGTCCGCCGAAGTCTCGCGCAACGCCAACGCCACCAGCCGCGCTTCGAGTTTTTCGGCGAACCCCGCCGGCCGCTCCAGCCCCATGCGCTGCATCGCTTCGGCATCCGTCGCGCCGCCGGAGAACCACGCCTTGAGCGCGGTACGCGCCTTGGCGCCGGTCGTGGCGGTGTTCGCCTTCAGCCACGCCAGCGCCTTGACCAGGCGCTGCTCGACGGCAGTGAAGTCGCTGCCGAGCGGGTAGTCGGGCAGCACGCCCTGCGCGCGCAGCGGCGCCAGCGCGGCGCGCAGCCGTTGCGGGGTGTTGCGGTCGCTCGCGCGGTGGAGCTTCGGCGCCAGCTTGCCGGCGCCGATCGCGGCCTGCAGCAGCGGCTGCTGGAAGCCGCTGCCGGCGATCGCGGCCATCGCCAGGGTGCAGTCTTCGTCGGTCTTGCCGCGCAGATGGGCGATGCCGTACTCGGTCACGTAGACATCGCGCAGGTGGCGCGGAATCGTCGCCTGCGGGTAGTTCCAGACCACGTTGGATCGGGTTTCGCCGCCGCCGTCGCGGGTGGCGCGCAGCATCAGCACCGAGCGCGCATTGGGCAGGGCATGGGCCATGGCGACGAAGTTGTACTGGCCGCCGACGCCGGACACCACGCGCCCGTCGTCGAGCGTGTCCGACACCGCCGCGCCGAGCGCGGTGGCCATCATGCAGCTGTTGAAGAAGCGCGCGTCGCGGCGCTGCAGGCGTTCCAGTGTTTCGTTGCCGCCGTAGAGCTCGTTGACCTCGCTGATCCGGCGCATGCTGATGCCGCGGCGCTGGGCTTCGGGCATGTCGCGCAACCAGTCGTAGAAATCCTGCGAGCCCAGATAGAAGCCGCCTTGCAGGTACTCGCCCTCGCGTTCGAGCCGTTCCAGGTCGGCGGCATCGGCGCGGCCCTCGTGCAGCCTCCGCATGAAATCGAGATCGTCGACGACCTTGCGCTTGATCACGCCGACTTCGACCAGGCGGCGGAAGCCTTCGTTGAGCATTTCGCTGCAGCCAAAAAGCCCAACGCTAAAGGGGGCAAGCGGCGCAATTGTCGCCATCGCGTTATGGGTAGTGGACAGGTCAACATCCGACGAAGCGGTGTGTGCAAGCGGCGAGCCTCCCGCACCGCCGGACTCGCCAGCCTTTTCATACCCCAACGCCTCCAACACCCGCCAATACGCCGCATTGTCCGTATGCCGCAACACCAGCGCATGGCAAAGCGCATCCGCCAACGTCCCGATCCCGATCTGCAAGGTCCCGCCATCGCGCACCAAGGTGCTTGCATGGAAGCCGATCGCGTAGTCCGCATCGCTGACCGGCTGCCGCGGCAGCCCGAACAATTTCGGATACGGCCCCGGTGGCGCCACCACCGCATCGAAGAACGAGGCGTCCACCGCCGCACTGCCGTCGATCCACGGCAGCAGCGGATCGACTTCGGCGATCAGCAGCGGCCGCGGCAATCCGTGCGCGACGATCGCGTCGACGGCGTCGAAGGTGAGATCGGTATTGCACGACAGCGACAGCCGCCCGCCGCCGGACGGATCGGCCGCGACCTTCTGCACCACCGCATTGACCCCGCGCTCGGCCAGCGCGCGCGCGACGTGGGTGTAGTTGAGGCTGGCGTAGCGGCGCTGCGCCGCCTGCGAGCGCAGCAGCGCGCCCGATTGCAGGTAGAACTCCTCCACCTCCATGTGCGCCGGCAGCGCGTTGCGCTTGAGCGCCTGCACATACGCCAGGCGCGGGTAGTCGTCGCCGAAGTGGCGTTGCAGGAACGGTTGCAGAAACCGCGCCTCCAGGCCCTTGCCGGCCGCGGGCGGGTCCAGCGACAGCGCGGTGTACAGGTGCAGGCGCCGCGCCGGTTCGCGCTGCGCGCGTTCGTACAAGGCGTTGAGCAGGCGATGCGGCTTGCCCAGGCCGAGCGGGGCGCCGACGTGCAGCGGGCCCGGCAGGCGCGCGTAGAGGAAGTCGACGGCGTCGGCGAGGGACTGGAAACGGACGGGCTCGGGGCGCGGGGAAAGGCTCATCGCCGCAGTATCGCACCGGGCCCGTCAACGCGGCGGGGGCTTGCATTGTTCGTTTACGGGTGTAATCTCAATAAAAATTACGGATGTAAACGATGCAGATCAGCGAAGCCGAATCGGTGGTGATGGAAGTGCTGTGGCAGCGCCATCCGCTGGCCGCCGAAGAGGTGGCCGCGGCCGTGGCCGACGCCCAGTCCTGGCAGGAGGCCACGGTCAAGACCCTGCTCAACCGCCTGTTGAACAAGGGCGCGATCCGCGCCGAGAAGGACGGCCGGCGCTATCTGTACGCGCCGGTGCTCAAGCGCGAGGACTGGCTGCTCGACGAGAGCCAGGGCCTGCTGCAGCGGCTGTTCGGCGGCCGCGTCGCGCCGCTGGTCGCGCATTTCAGCCAGCACCGCAAGCTCAGCCGCAAGGACATCGCCGAACTGCGCAAGCTGCTGGAGGAACTCGACGATGACGCTCGCTGAGTGCTGCGCCGCGCTGTTGCCGATGCTCGCCCGCGCCGCTGTCGCCGCCGGCGCGGCGGCGTTGGCGGTGACGATCCTGCGCCGGCCGCTGCGCGCGGCGTTCGGCGCCGGCGCGGCCTATGCGGGTTGGAGCCTGGTGCCGGCGGCGTCGATCGCGACGCTGTTGCCGGCGCCGCAGGCTTACATCGGCGCGTTGCCGGCCCTGACGGTGTGGGCGCCGCTGGCCGCGGCGCCGGACGGCCGCGGCGCGGACACGGCCAGCGCGTGGTGGCTGGCGGCCTGGGCGTGCGGCGCGTTGGCGACGGCGGCCTGGATGGGGTCGCAGCAATGGCGCTTCCAGCGCGGCCTGGCGCGGGCGCGGTTGCGCGCCGACGGCCTGCTGCAGGCGCCGCACCGCGCCGGCCTGCCGGCGGCGTTCGGCCTGCTGCGGCCGCGCATCGCGGTGCCCGCGGATTTCGACAGCGCCTACAGCGAGCGCGAGCGCGACCTGATGCTCGCGCACGAACGCGCGCACATCGCCGGCGGCGACCTGTGGGCCGGCGCGGCGGTCGCGGCGCTGCGCTGCCTGCTGTGGTTCCAGCCGTTGCTGCACCTGTGTGCGCGCAGTTTCCATCACGACCAGGAACTGGCCTGCGACGAGCGGGTGATGCGCGCGCATCCCGGCGCGCGCCGCGCCTATGCCGAGGCATTGCTCAAGACCCAGCTGGCGCCGGGCCCCGCGCCGCTGAGTTGCCACTGGGGCCAAGTCCATCCACTCAAGGAGCGAATCATGATGTTGAGCAAACGCAGCGCCGCGCGCGGACGTCGCGTGGCGGGCGCGGTATCGATCTGCGCGTTGGTGTTGTCCGGCGCGGCGGCGGCCTGGGCGGCGCAGCCGCAGGCGGCGCTGGCCGCGGCCGGAGCGGCCAAGGCCGCGGCCGCGACCGAAGTCGGATACGGGCGCTTGTCGCCGCCGCAGTGGCCGCAGGGCAGCCGCAATGGCGGCCGGGTGATGCTGGAGCTGGAAGTGGCCATCGACGGCCGCGTGTCCGACCTGCGGCTCAAGCGCAGCTCGGGCCATGCCGAACTGGACCAGGCGGCGATGGACGCCGCGCGCAATTGGTCGTTCACGCCGCGCACGGTCGGGGGCCGGCCGGTCGCGTCGTGGGTGCGGGTGCCGGTGGACTTCGAGCCCGATACGCAAAGCCCGGCCGCGCCCGGCGGCGATGCGCCGGGACTGGCGTCCGAAGTGCCCGAACTGGACGCGTTGCGGATCGGCGCGCAGTAAGCCTGCGCTGCCGCGCCGATGGCCACGGCGCGGTGGCGGCGGTTTTTGCCTGGGTTCGTTCGCGCGCCCGCGCATGTTGCCGGGCGCGTTCGTCCCCTCGGCGATGGCGGCGCCGTCGCTCAACCGATGCGGTGCACGTCCTCGGCGATCCGCCGCACTTCCTCGGGATAGTGGCTGACGTAGATCATCGGCAAGCCGCTTTCCTCGCGCACCCGCTGCAGGTACGGCAGCAGTTCGTCGCGGCGGTTCATGTCCAGCATGGACAACGGTTCGTCGAGCAGCAGGATGCGCGGCTGCGACAGCAAGGCGCGGCCCAGCGCCACGCGCTGCATCTCGCCGCCGGACAGGCCGGCGGTGCCGCGCGCCAGCAGGTGGTCGATGCCGAGCAACTCGACGATCGCGTCCAGTTCGAAGCGGCGCTCGCGCGCGCCCGCGCCGCGCAGGCCGTAAAGCAGGTTGGCGCGCACGTCCAGGTGCGGGAACAGGCGCGCGTCCTGGAACACGTAGCCGATGCGGCGGCGGTGCGCCGGCTGGTCGATGCGGCGCTCGCGGTCGAACAGGGTCTCGCCTGCGACGACGATGCGTCCGCGCACCGGCCGCAGCAGGCCGGCGATGGCGTGCAGCAGCGAGGTCTTGCCGGCGCCGGAGTCGCCGACCACGGCGATCACCCGGTGCTCGCTGCGGATCGCGAACGTGCGGCGAAAACCCGAGCGCGCGTCGCCGCGGCGCAGTTCGATGTCGATGTCGAAACCGCCGTTGTCCGCGGCGGAAACCGCGGCGTTCATCGCTGCGTCCCCGCGCGCTGGCGCTGCACCAGCCATTCCGAGGCGAACACCGCGGCAAACGACAACGCCACCGCGACCAGCGCCAGCCGCAGCACGCCCGACTCGGCGCCGGGCGTCTGCATCAGGCCCCAGATCGCCGACGACAGCGTCTGGGTCTCGCCGGCGATGTTGGACACGAAGGTGATGGTGGCGCCGAACTCGCCCAGCGCCTTGGCGAAGCACAGCACCGCGCCGGCCAGCAGGCCGGGCCAGGCCAGCGGCAGGGTCACGCCGAAGAACACCCGCCACGGATTGGCGCCGAGCGTGGCCGCGGCCTGTTCCAGGCGCCGGTCCACCGCTTCGATCGACAGGCGGATCGCGCGCACCATCAGCGGGAAGCCCATGATCGCGCTGGCCAGCGCGGCACCGGTCCAGCGGAACGCGAACACGATTCCGAAGTGCTCGAACAGGAACCGCCCGATCGGTCCCTGCGCGCCGAAGCCGAGCAGCAGCGCATAGCCGGTGACCACCGGCGGCAGCACCAGCGGCAGGTACATCAGCGTGTCGACCAGCAGCTTGCCGGGAAAGCGCGTGCGCGCCAGCAGCCAGCCCACCGCCACGCCGAACGGCAGGCTGCAGACGGTGGCGGCCGCGGCGACCTTGAGGCTGAGCGCGATCGCGGTCAGCTCGGCCGCGCTGAAGCCGGCGAAGCCCTCGCTCATCGCGATGCCGCGGCGTTCGCGGTGGCGACGCGGTCGGACCGCACGGGCGTCGCGGCCGGGTTCGCGGCCGGATTCACGGCAGCGGCGCGAAACCGTGGCGGCGGAAGATCGCCGCCGCCTGCTTGTCGCGCAGCCATTGCGCGAACGCGGCCGCGCCCGGGTGGCGGCTGGCCTTGACCACGGCCACCGGGTAGACGATCGGCGCGTGGGTGTCGGCGGGGAAGGTCGCCAGCACCCGCACCTTGGGTTCGGCCTGGGCGTCGCTGCCGTAGACCACGCCCAGCGGCGCCTCGCCGCGCGCGACCAGCATCAGCGCCGCGCGCACGTTCTCGCCTTCGGCCACGCGCGGCTGCAGTTGTCGCCATACGCCGAGCTTCTCGAACGCGGCGCGCGCGTACTTGCCGGCCGGCACGCTCGCGGTCAGCGCCAGCGCCAGGCGGCCTTCGCCGAGCAGCGGGCGCAGGTCGGTGCCGGGCTTGAGCGCCAGCGGTTTGGCCTGGCTGTCCTTCGGCGCGATCAGCACCAGGGTGTTGCCGAGCACGTTGCGGCGGCTGGCGTCGACGAGCAACTGGCGTTGCTGCAGGTAGTCCATCCAGTCCAGGTCGGCGGAGAAGAACAGGTCGGCCGGCGCGCCTTGTTCGATCTGCCGCGCCAGCGCCGAGCTGGCGGCGTAGGAGGCGCGCACCGCCTGGCCGGTTTGCGTTTGGTAAGCGGCGGCGGCTTCGTCGAGCGATTCCTTGAGGCTGGCGGCGGCGAACACGGTCAGCGGCTGCGCGTTCTGCTCCTGCGCGGGCGCGGCGCCGGCGGCGAAGGCGAGACCGAGGGCGCACAGGGCGCCGAGGAAGCGGCGGCGGACGTTCATGGGGACGGGCCTGCGGGGAGGTGGAGGCAGAGTAACCCGAGGCTGTGGCGGAAGGGTTCGATGGCCGTTGTCGGAGGGGCTGTTGGAGCGCCTGGGTGTCGCAGGGCCTGGGCTGTTGTGGGAGGGCCTTCAGGCCCGATGCTTTTGTCTCAAATCGCCGCGATCTGAGCGGAAAGCGTCGGGCCTGAAGGCCCTCCCACAGAAGAGCGCAGCGGCGGGCCTGGAGGCTCTTCCACAGAAGAGCGCAGCGTCGGGCCGGGAGGCTCTTCCATAGAAGAGCGCAGCGTCGGGCCTGAAGGCCCTCCCACAGAAGAGCGCAGCGTCGGGCCTGGAGGCTCTTCCACAGAAGAGCGCAGTGCCCGGCCTGAAGGCCTTGCCTCAGTCAGTCGGCGCCGCTCACCCGGATCGACTCGACCTGCCGCACCCACCGCGCCGGACGCGATTCGCCGGGGACGATCAGGCGCCAGGGGCCGTCTTCGGCCGGCAGGTCGGCGCCGTTGCAGCGGCGGGTCAGCACCACCGGACGGTTGCCCAGGCTCGGGTCGAGTTCGCCGAGCGAGAACGCGGCGCGGTAGCCGTCGCGCGCGCGTACCTGCGCGACCCGCGCCAGTTGCGCGCCGCGCAACGGCGCGGCCGGCATCGCGCCGGACGCGCGCAGCAGTTCGACCAGGGCCACGCCTTCGCAGCTGAGTTTGCGGCCGTGCGCTTCGCCCTCGGCCTTCACCTGCGGCAGCCGCGCGATCAGCGCTTCGTCCAGCTTGACCTCCACCGGGCCCGTCGGCGCGGCTGCGGCCTTGGATTCGGCGTCGGCATGCCGGTGCTGCGCCTGCGCGGCGAAAGCGACGGTCAACAGCAGCGACAAGGACAACAAACGGGCATCGGTGCGGCGCATGCGCATCCTCACAGTTGGTCGAGCGGAAGTTTCAGGTAGCGCACGCCGTTGGCCTCCGGCTCCGGCAGCGCGCCGCCGCGCAGGTTGACCTGCAGCGACGGCAGGATCAGCGCCGGCACCGCCAGGGTGCGGTCGCGCGCTTCGCGCAGGGCCACGAACCCGGCTTCGTCGGTGTCGGCGCGCACGTGCAGATTGCCCTGCTTCTGCGCGCCGATCGTGGTCTCGCAGGCCGGCTCGCGTCCGTCCTTGCCGTAATCGTGGCAGACGAACACGCGGGTCGCCTCGGGCAGCAGGTACAGGCGCTGGATCGACTGGTACAGCATCGCCGCGTCGCCGCCGGGAAAGTCGCAGCGGGCGGTGCCGCTGTCGGGCATGAACAGCGAGTCGCCGGCGAACAGGGCGTCGCCGATCAGGTAGGCCAGGCTGTCCTGGGTGTGGCCGGGCACCGGGATCGCGCGCGCGGGCAGCGCGCCGACGGCGAAGCTTTCGTCGTCGTCGAACAGATGATCGAACGCGGCAGGCTGTCGCGCGGGCTCTTCGTCGGACAGGCCGAACAGCGGCGCGAACACCCGCCGCACCTCGCCGATGCGGCGGCCGATGGCCAGCCGCGGCGCGCGGCCGTCCGCCGCGCGCAGGCGCTCGCGCAGCGCGTGCGCGGCGCTGAGGTGGTCGGCGTGGGCGTGGGTTTCCAGCAGCCAGTCGATGCGCAGGCCGTCGGCGGCGGCGCGTTCGAGCAAGGGCGCGACGCTGTCCAGGCCGGTGCGGCCCGAACGCGGGTCGAAGTCGAGCACCGGATCGACGATGGCGGCCGCGCGCGTGGCCGGGTCGGCGACCAGGTAGGTCCAGGTGCCGGTGTCGCGATGATGGAAGGCGCTGACGTGCGGCGCGGCGGCGGGGGCGGGCGGCATGGCGGCTCTCGGTGCGGCGGCGCCGCGTTCTTCGTCGGTTCCCGCGCGGGCGCGGCCGATACGAGGCGCCGTATCGGCCGGACGTCGGCGCGATGGGCCGCGCCGATCCGTCGTCCGATGCGGCGCGGCGCGTCGGTGCGCCACGTTAACCCGCCACGCCGATCGGCCATGTTAAGCGGCCATGTCAAGCGGCCGCGTCGATGCGCGGTCCGGCGTCGGCGTCGCGCGGCAGGGCGGCGCGACGCGGCGGTCAGCGCCCCGGCGCCAGCGCGGCGTCGAGCAGCTTGGCCAGATGTTCGCCGCCCAGGCGCAACTGGGTCTCGGCCAGCGGCCGCCAGGTGGCGACATAGTCCGGCGCCAGCTTGTGGGTCGGCGGATAGAAGCCCGGTTGCAGCACCAGCTTGCACGAGTCCTCGGCCCAGTCGGCGGCCGGCGGCGGCAGCGCCAGCGCGCTGACCGCGGGCACCTGGATCTTCTCCAGCCGGGCCAGGTACTTGTCGTCGCCGAGCTTGCTCATGCTGAGCATGCGGCTGTCCCACAGCGAGTGCAGGTTGGCGCCGTAGCCGCCGGGGCGCTCGGGCTGGCCGGGAATGGCGAGCTGGAAATCGTTGCCGCCCTTGTCGCGGGCGTAGCCGGCGTGCAGCGGCTGGTGCACGTCGCCGACCAAGTGGACGACGAACTTCAACGCCTGCAGGCGCTCGGCCCGCGGCTTGCGGCGGTCGGCCAGGATCGCGCTCTGCGCGGCGATCGCCGCGACCACGCAATTGCCGCCGGGGCAGTCGCGCGCGGCGTCGTAACGGCAATCGCTCTCGCCGAGGTTGACGTAGTGCCACTTGGCGCTGCGCTTGCCCAGGTCCGGGTCTTCGGCGCGCAGTTGGTCGGCCCAGTTGGCGATGCCGGGCAGGGTCGGGTCGGGCTCGCCGGCGAGCAGCTTCTCGGCCTCGGCGCGCGCGGCGGGCGACATGTCGTTCCAGGCCAGTTCGGCGACCAGGCGGTGGCCCTGCGGACCCCAGGCCAGGGCCGGCAGCGGCAGGGCGAGGACGAGCGCGGCGGCGGCGAGCAGGCGGCGGGCGGAAGTGTGGGGGGCGGTCATGGCGCGCACTGTACCGGAGCCGGTGGCGCGGGCCGCTGTCCGAAGCTGGCGGTGCGAGGGGTGGCGATCTGGAACGAAAGCGTCGGGGCTGAAGCCCCTCCCACAACAGCCCTCCGACCGCGACGGCCTGCGCTTTTGTGGAAGGGGCTTCAGCCCCGACGCGGTTCGATCCGATCACCACGATCAAGGCCGCGCCGCCCGGCGGCGCGGCCCCGCTGCATGACCCAGGCGCCGCTCAGAACTTGAACACGTACGCCAGCCCGTACACGAGCGGATCGATGTTGGCCTTGCCGATCTTCTGCCCGTTGAGCTTCACGTCGGTGCCGATGTCCATCCAGCGCGCGTCGACCCGGACCGCGCCGCGCTCGTTGAGGATGAAGTCCACGCCCACGTGCGCGGCCACGCCGACCGAGTCCTCCAGCTTGAGCTTGGCGCCGCGCAGCGGGCCGGTGGTCTTCTCGCTGAAGAAGGTGGTGTAGTTCACGCCCACGCCGACGAACGGCGAGACCGTGCCCTGGCTGTTCCAGTGGTATTGCAGCGAGAAGGTCGGCGGCAGGTGCTTGGTGGTGGCGACCTTGCCCAGGCCCTTGATGTCGATGTCGTGCTTGAACGGCGTCGCCGCCAGCACCTCGATGCCGAGGTTCTCGCGCAGGAAGTACTCGAAGGTGATGGTGGGCTGGACGTTGTCGCCGATCTCCAGTTGGGCGGTGCCGCCGAGCACGCTGCCGTTGTTGGACTTGGGCTGGACCTGGTGGGCGCCGATGCCGACGGTGAAGGTGCCGGCCTGCTGGGCCAGGGCAGGGTGGGCCGCGCAGGCGAGCGCGGCGGCGACGAGGCCGCCGGTCAGTCGATGGTTCATTCCTTGAGTCCCCCTTGCAGATGAGTGCGGAATGCCGGGTTTTCTGAACAGGCCGAAGCCTGCCGCGCACTCTAAATGCGCAGTAAAACCGCAAACCTTGATTGCCATCGCAGTCCGGGCGCGGCTCACGGTCGCTCTCGGCCGCGGTCGTGCCGGACTGCGACGCCGGCCCCGCCTTGCTAGAATGGCGGTTTCCCCACTTCGACCCGCCCCGGCGGACGCAGGAGTTATCGCAATGACGATCAAGGTAGGCATCAACGGCTTCGGCCGCATCGGGCGCAACGTGCTGCGCGCGGCCGTGCAGAACTTCGACGGCGAGATCGAAATCGTCGCGATCAACGATCTGCTCGAGCCGGACTACCTGGCCTACATGCTGCAGTACGACTCGGTCCACGGCCGCTTCAAGGGCACCGTGGCGGTCGAAGGCAACACCCTGGTCGTCAACGGCAAGAAGATCCGCCTGACCCAGGAACGCGACCCGGCCAACCTCAAGTGGGACGAGGTCGGCGCCGAAGTCGTCGTCGAATCGACCGGCCTGTTCCTCGACAAGGCCACCGCGCAGAAGCACCTCGACGCCGGCGCCAAGAAGGTGGTGCTGTCGGCGCCGTCGAAGGACGACACGCCGATGTTCGTCTACGGCGTCAACGACAAGACCTACCAGGGCGAGGCGATCGTCTCCAACGCCTCGTGCACGACCAACTGCCTGGCGCCGCTGGCCAAGGTGCTCAACGACAAGTGGGGCATCAAGCGCGGCCTGATGACCACCGTGCACGCCGCCACCGCGACCCAGAAGACCGTCGACGGCCCGTCCAACAAGGACTGGCGCGGCGGCCGCGGCATCCTGGAGAACATCATCCCGTCCAGCACCGGCGCGGCCAAGGCGGTCGGCGTGGTGATCCCGGAGCTCAACAAGAAGCTCACCGGCATGTCGTTCCGCGTGCCGACCTCGGACGTGTCGGTGGTCGACCTGACCGTCGAACTCAACAAGGACGCCACCTACGCCGAGATCTGCGCCGAAATGAAGGCGCAGTCGGAAGGCGCGCTGAAGGGCGTGCTGGGCTACACCGAGGACAAGGTCGTCGCCACCGACTTCCGCGGCGACGCGCGCACCTCGATCTTCGACGCCGACGCCGGCATCGCGCTGGACGGCACCTTCGTCAAGCTGGTGAGCTGGTACGACAACGAGTGGGGCTATTCCAACAAGTGCCTGGAAATGGTCAAGGTGGTCGTCGGCAAGTAAGCCGCCGCACCGGCCCCGGGCGTGCGAGACGCGCATGGACGACGAGACCCCGCAACCGCCATCGCCGCCACCGCCGCGCCGCCTTGAACGGCGGCGCTGGCTCCGCGCCGGCACCGCGCATCGAAACAGCCCCGCTTCGGCGGGGCTGTTTCGTTTTGCGAGGCACAAAAAATCGGTTGCGGAAGCGGGCCGCATGCAGCCGGCGGTGCGGCGCGGCTTGTATCGGCAGTTCCTCGGCCTGCTGGTGATGGCGGTGGTGCTGCCGAGCCTGGCGTTCGGCGCGGCGATGGTGCTCGCCCGCTACCGGGCCGAACTCGACGAGATCGATGCGCGCACCGCCGCCAGCGCGCACGTGCTCGCGCACGAGCTCGACGAGAGCCTGGCCGCGCTGCAGGCCAGCCTGCACGTGCTGGCTGCGGCCGGCGCGCGCCACCGCCTGGACTGGAGCGTGGAACTGCCCGAGCTGCAGCGGCGCTACCCGCCGATCCTGACCTTGATCGCCACCGACGCGCGCGGCCGGGTGATCGGCGCCGCGCCGGCCGCGGCGGCCGCGCGCGCGGTCGGCTTGGACGTCTCCGACCGCGACTACTTCCGCCAGCCGGCGCGCAGCGGGCGGGATTACATTTCCGACGCCTTCGTCGGCCGCGGCCTGGGCAGCGACCCGCTGGTGGTGGTGTCGGTGCCGCGCTACCGCGACGGCGCCTTCGCCGGGGTGATCGAGGCCTCGCTGGCGCCGGCCCACGTCTACGACGAAAACGGCCACGGCGACTACGAGACCGTGCTGCTGGACCGCGCCGGCCGGGTCATCCACGCCAGCGGCGGCATCGGCCTGAAGTTCATGCAGCGCGCGGCCGACACCGGTTTCGCGCCCGCGCTGGCCCAGCGCGACGCCGGCGCCGCGCGCCGCGCGGTGCCGGTGATGCCCGACGGCGGCCACGCCTTCGTCGCCGCGGCCCGCACCCGCGGCGGCTGGACCTTGTACGCGGTGGCGCCGCGGGAACTGGCCGCGCGCCCGGCGCTGGAGCGGGCGATGTCGATGATCCAGTTGCTGCTGCTGGCGGTGCTCGGCGCGGCGTTGGCGTTCGTGTGGTATGCGCGGGTGCTGGCGCGCGCGTCCTCGCTGCTGCTGCAGCGGCTGCGCGCGCTGGCCAGCGGCGCCGCGCCGGCGCCGGGCCTGCCGGCCGGCGACGTACCGATGCCGGAGGAACTGCAGCCGGTGCTGGCCGCCATCGTCGACCTGTCGACGCGGCTCGACCACGCCCACGCCGAACTGCGCCAGAGCCTGGCCGAGCGCGAACACGACGTGGCGCAGCGCACCGAGCAACTGCGCGCGGCCCTGCGCGAACTCGACCGGGTCGCCTGCACCGACCCGCTGACCGGCGCGCTGAATCGTCGCGGCCGCGACGAATTCGTGCAGGCGCTGGCCGCGCAGGGCGCGCGCCTGGGCAGCGTCGCGGTGCTGTTGCTCGACGTCGACCACTTCAAGGCCTACAACGACCGCTACGGCCACCGCGCCGGCGACGAAGCGCTGCGCACCGCGGTGGCGGCGATCCGCGCCGAAGTGCGCGAAGGCGACGACGCGGTGGTGCGCGCCGGCGGCGAGGAATTCTGCGTGCTGATCCCCGGGGTCGGCCGGGCGCGCGTGCTCAACATCGCCCGCGCGATCCTGCTCGGGCTGTATCGCCGGGACATCGAACACCGCGACAGCGAACACGGCCGGCTGACCTGCAGCATCGGCGTGGCGATGGCCTACAGCGTGGACGAACTGGATGCGGCGATGGATCGCGCCGACGAAGCGCTGTACCGGGCCAAGCGGCGCGGGCGCAACGGGTTTTGTTCTTGATCGCGCGAGGATCGCAGCGCGGGTAGCGGATGTCGCGGCGCGTGGCCGCAGGCGGTGCGTATCGCGAAACGGCGGCGATGCGGGTTTCGCGGTGGTCGGATTGGCGCGGTTCGCAGGGAACAAACGACGGGCGTTCGCGCATCGGCGAGCGCCCGCGTCGGTTGCCTCGGCCGCGCCGGACGCGCCGCGCACGCGGCGCGACGCATCCGCCGGACCGTCCGGCTCAGGCCTCCGCCCGCGCCGCCTCGCGCAGGCCTTGCGCCGCGCTGACCATCGCCCGCAGCGCCGCGCGCACTTCCGGCCAGCCGCGGGTCTTCAGGCCGCAGTCCGGATTGACCCACAGCTGCGCCGGTTCCAGCACGTCCAGCGCCTTGTCGAGCAGCTCGCGCATCTCCGCTTCGTCGGGCACGCGCGGGGAGTGGATGTCGTACACGCCCGGGCCGATGCCGTTGGGGTAGCGGTAGCGCACGAACGCGTCGAGCAGCTCCATGCGCGAGCGCGAGGTCTCGATCGAGATCACGTCGGCGTCGAGCGCGGCGACCGCGTCGATGATGTCGTTGAACTCGGCGTAGCACATGTGGGTGTGGATCTGGGTCGCGTCGCCGACGCCGCTGGCGGCGAGGCGGAAGCTCTCGCCGGCCCAGGCCAGGTACGCCGGCCAGTCGGCGCGGCGCAGCGGCAGGCCTTCGCGCAGCGCCGGCTCGTCGATCTGGATCGCGGCGATGCCGGCCGCCTCCAGGTCCAGCACTTCCTCGCGCAGGGCCAGGGCGATCTGCCGGCAGCTGTCGGCGCGCGGCTGGTCGTCGCGCACGAACGACCACTGCAGGATCGTCACCGGCCCGGTCAGCATGCCCTTGACCGGCTTGGCGGCGTGGTCCTGGGCGAAGCGGCTCCATTCCACCGTCATCGGCCTGGGCCGGGCGACGTCGCCGAACAGCACCGGCGGCTTGACGCAGCGCGAGCCGTAGCTCTGCACCCAGCCGTGCGAGGTGAAGGCGAAGCCGTCGAGCTGCTCGCCGAAGTACTCGACCATGTCGTTGCGCTCGAACTCGCCGTGCACCAGCACGTCGATGCCGAGCGCTTCCTGCTCGCGCAGGCACTGCACGGTTTCGTTTTCGAGGAAGGCGCGGTAACCGGCGTCGTCCAGGCGCCCGGCCTTGTGTTCGGCGCGGGCCTGGCGCACCTGCGCGGTCTGCGGGAACGAGCCGATGGTGGTGGTCGGGAACAGCGGCAGCTTCAGCCGTTGCTGCTGCAGCGCGATGCGCTGCGGATAGGCGCTGGCACGGCGGGTCATCGCCGGCTCGACCGCGGCCAGGAGCTTGCGCACCTGGGCGTTGCGCAGCAGCGGCGAGGCCAGGCGCGCGGCGCGCGCGCTGGCGGCCTGGGCCAGTTCGCCTTCGGCCGCGGCGTCGCCGGCCAGCGCGCCGGCGACCAGGCGCAGCTCTTCGATCTTCTGCTTCGCGTACGCCATCCACTGCTTCAGCGGGCCGGGCAGCTTGCGTTCCAGCTCCAGGTCGGTCGGCACGTGCAGCAGCGAGCACGACGGCGCCAGCCAGCGCGCGCGTTCGCCGGCGCGGCGGGCCAGGCTCAGCGCGGCGTCGAGGTCGGCGCGCCAGATGTTGCGGCCGTCGACCACGCCCAGGCTCAGCGCGCGGTCGGCCGGCAGCAGCGGCAGCACCGCTTCGAGCTGTTGCGGCGCGCGCACCAGATCCAAGTGCAGCGCTTCGACCGGCAACTGCGCGGCCAGCGCGGCGTTGTCGCCGAGCGCGCCGAAGTAGGTCGCGAGCAGGCGCTGCGGCGAGTCGGCCTGGGCGAGCGCGTCGAAGGCGCGGCGGTAGGCGGCGCGGTCGGCGTCGTCGAGGTCGAGCGCCAGCGCCGGCTCGTCGATCTGCACCCACTGCGCGCCGGCCGCCTTGAGCGTGGCCAGCAGCTCGGCGTAGGCCGGCAGCAGCGCGTCGAGCAGTTCGCGCGGATCGCCGCCGTCCGTGCGCTTGCCGAGCTTGAGCAGGGTGACCGGGCCGAGCAGCACCGGCCGCGCGTCCAGGCCGAGCGCGCGGGCCTGGGCCAGTTCGGCCAGCGGCTTGTCGGCGCGCAGCGAGAAGCGCTGGCCGGGTTCGAACTGCGGGACCAGGTAGTGGTAGTTGGTGTCGAACCACTTGGTCATTTCCAGCGCGCGCAGGTCGCGGCGGCCGTCCTGCAGGCCGCGGGCGAGGGCGAAATAGCCAGAGAGCGGATCGTCCTCGAACGCGGCGCGGTGCGAGGCCGGGATGGCGTCGAACAGCACGGCGGTGTCGAGGACATGGTCGTAGAGCGAGAAATCGTTGCACGGCACGCTGTCGGCGCCGGCCGCGACGGCCAGGCGCCAGTGGCGTTCGCGCAATCCGGCGGCGGTGGCCTGCAGCGCGGCCGCGTCGCGGTCGCCCTTCCAGAACGATTCCAGGGCTTGCTTGAGCTCGCGCCGCGCGCCGATGCGCGGGAAGCCGAGGGTGGTGACGCTGATCATGATCAATACCTGCGATGCGTGGGCATGACGCAGGGCAACGAAGGAGACCACGGCCGCGCCGGCCCGGACGCGGGTGCGCCGGACTGCGGATCGATCCGTTGGCTTCGACCTCCGCCCCCGCGGGCGAGCCGGCCCGCCGCGCGCATCGCGCGGACGCGACGGCGAAGCGGGACCGGAGTCGGACGGAAGGCGTACCTTCCGGTCGCGGCAGGTCTTCGGGCTCGGGACTTTGAGCGAGGAGTGAGCGCAGAGGAGTGAGAAGCGAGCAAAAGCCAAAGGGCTTTACTCGCTTCTCACTCCTCTGCGCTCACCCCTCGCTCCGCCTACTAAGGCCGCTTCCCAGGCGTACCGCCCAGTGCCAAGGCCCGTTCGTTTCCCATACCGCTGCGGGGCAGCTCCGGATTCGCACCGGATTCCCTCTGGCCGGCCGCGGCGTCAACCGTGGCCGGCGTGTCCCATCGCTTTATCTGTATGAAGCGATGTTCACCGAGACGCGGCCAAGGTACGCAGCGGGCCCGGCGAAGTCAAATGACACTGCGGCGGTTTGCGGCACCGGTCGGGCCGGGACGAACGGCATCGGGCCTGAAGGCCCTCCCAAGCGTCAGGGGCGGTGCGGCAGCGGCGGGAACATCGAAGGCTCCAGCGATCGTGGGAGGGCCTTCAGGCCCGATGCTGTCCGGTCAGATCGCCGCGCTCCCGCCACGTTTGCCGCACCTGTCGGTTGCGCGCGCGAGCGGTCCGTCCTCGCCCCGGGTTCATCCGCCCCGCGTCAACATGAAGCCCGGCCCGCCCACGCGCGTCGTGCTCGTTGAGCTTGGACGAGCCTGCCGCTAACGTTTGCAGGCGCAGCGCGCGGCGCGGGCCAGGACGGTCCCGCGCGATTCCGACTCCGGTGGCTCGACACATGGTTCCGCAACGCTCCCCGTTCCTTTCCCGCAGGCTCCTGGCCGCCGCGTTCGCGGCGTTGTGCGCGCTGGCGCTGGCCGCTTGCGGCCGGGACCCGCAGGCGCCGCCGGCCGCGGCGGTGACCCTGGGCAGCCAGAACGAGATGCCCAAGCCGGCGCCGGCGGCGGTCAGCGAAGAGGACATCCTCAAGGGCACCTACTGGCCGCCGGCCAAGCTCGACGGCGGCAGCGCCCGGATCAGCTGCGAATACGACTACCCGCGCTTCGGCGACGGCGACACCCTGGAATCGCTGGACTTCTTCAGCCTGGTCGACGCGATGTCGCCGTGCCAGCAGCGCGGGGTGGTGCGGGTGCGCTACCAGGGCAAGATCGGCGCCGGCTTCACCGCGCTGACCCAGCGGGTCGCGGCGATGGCCGCGCGCATGGAGATCCCGACCCGCATCCTCGACATCGACTCCAGCGGTGGCCACGTCGAGGAAGCGCTGCGCGCCGGCGACTCCATCGCCGAATCGGGCTGGGCGATCTGGGTGCGCGAGAACTCGGTCTGCCACAGCGCCTGCGTGCTGGTGCTGGCGGCCGGCGACACCCGCTCGATCGAGGGCAAGGTCGGCATCCACCGGCTGATGCGCGACCGCTCCACCGCCACCTCGCGCGCCGAGCTCAGCCGCGAACTGCGCGCGATCAACCAGCAGGTGCGCGATTACCTGGAGCGCAACGGCGTGGCCACCGCGGTCTCGGACCTGATGATGACCGTGGCCAACCGCGACCTGCGCATCCTGACCCCGGACGAACTCAAGCAATACGGCCTGGACGGCACCAACGCCGCCCAGGACGACCTCGACCGGATCCGTCTGGCGCGCAAGTGCGGCGACGACTTCGTCCGCCGCCGCGAATCCTTCCGCCGCGCGTTCGACGCGCAGTGCATGGGCACCGGCAAGAGCTTCGAGTCGATGCCCGAATGCGCCGAGCAGTTGCAGGCCCAGTTCGGCTTCCCGGACAAGACCTGCCCGGGCGAGAGCCCGGCCGACCTGTACGCGCGCGACCTGCCGCCGCCGTTGCTGGACGAGGCCGCGGCGGGCGAGGGCGCGGCCGAGCCCGCCGACGGCAAGCCGGCCGGCGCGGCGGGCAAGAACGAGCCGCCCGCCAAGGCCGACAAGGCGGCGAAGTAGGCGTGCTGTAGGCGAGCGGCGGCGCTGCCGCGCGCGGATTCTCTGCCGTCGCTTCCGTTCCGTTTCGCCGTGGCGTTTGCGCTGCGCGTCTGTTCCGCGGCTTCGCTTCGCCTCCGATTCGCCCCGCTTCATTACCCCGTCATTCCGGCGAAAGCCGGAACCCATTTTGCCGTTGCTCTTGCGACGGTCGGAAAAGCGGAACGGCAAAATCAAGGTGGGTTCCGGCTTTCGCCGGAATGACGGGGTGGGGGAGCGCGTTGTAGTGGAAAGCGCGGCCCGCAACCGGAGTGGCGGAGTTGGGGACGTGGTGTACCGGAAAGCGCGGCCCTCAGTCGCCGCGCCCTTCTGCTTTGAAGTCCGTCTTTACCCAGCGCCTCACCAATCGCGTCGCACCCGCGCGCCGCCGAACATCGCGCCGACGATGCCGGGCAGGGCCAGGAAATCGTGCGGGAACCCCAACGCGATCGCGCTCGCCTGTTCCAGCCGTTGCAGCTGCGCGGCGCCGAGCGCGAGCTCCAGCGCGCCGAGGTTTTGCACCAGCTGCGCTTCGGTACGCGCGCCGATCACCGGCACGATCGCGCCGGGCCGCTGCAAGGTCCACGCCAATGCGACCTGCGCCGGCGGGCGCTCAAGCTCGCGCGCGATGTCGACCACGACCTCGGCGATGTCGAGCGCGCGCTCGGTCAGCGCGCCGTTGCCGATCGCGACCGCGCGCCGGCCCTGAGCCGTGGCCGGGTCGAGGTCGGCGCGCGAATACTTGCCGGTCAGCACGCCGGAGGCCAGCGGCGACCACGCGCTCACGCCGAGGCCGAGTTCGCGCGCCATCGGCAGCAGTTCGCGCTCGCTGTCGCGCTGGGCCAGGCTGTATTCGGTCTGCAGCGCCACCAGCGGCGACCAGCCGCGCAGTTCGGCCAGGGTCTGCATGCGCGCGGCCTGCCACGCCGGCAGGTCGGAGACGCCGGCGTAGAGCAGCTTGCCCGCGCGGACGAGGTCGTCGAAACCGCGCATGACTTCCTCGACCGGCGTGGTCGCATCCCAGGCATGCAGGTAGAGCAGATCGAGATAGTCGGTGCCGAGCCGGCGCAGGCTGGCCTCGACCGATCGGCGCAGGTTCTTGCGGTGGTTGCCGCCGGCGTTGGGATCGCCCGGGTCGGTGCACAGCGAGAATTTGGTGGCGATCACCAGGCGGTCGCGGCGGCCCTGGGCGAAGCGGCCGAGCAGGGTTTCCGAACTGCCACCGGTGTAGAAATTCGCGGTGTCGACATAGTTGCCGCCGCGTTCGAGATAGGCGTCGAACACGCGCCGCGCTTCGTTCTCGTCGCTGCCCCAGCCCCAGTCGTCGCCGAAGGTCATGGTGCCCAGGCAGATCGGGCTGATGCGCAGGCCGCTGCGGCCGAGGGTGCGGTAGTGGTCCAGTTGCATCGCGGTATCCGTAGTGGAGGTGCGAGGCACTGTAGGAATCGCGCGCGCCGAGGAATATCCGCAGCTTGCGCCGGCGCGGCGGCGCGCCGGATCGCTGTGTTGCGGCGTCGGCTACGCCTGCGCGGCCGGCAGCGGCGGCACCGCGGTCGGCTTGCCCTCGACGTCGAGCGCGATCATGGTGAAGCGCCCGCGCGTGGCCAGCTGCGATTCGCCGGTCAGCAGGTCCTCGCGGATCATCTCGACTTCGACCTGCATCGAGGTGCGGCCGGTTTCGACCACGCGCGCGATCAGCTCGACCAGCGCGCCCTTGGGCACCGGCAGGTGGAAGTCGATCTGCTCCGAGCGCGCGGTGACCACGGTGCGGCGCGCGTAGCGCGAGGCGGCGATGAAGGCGGCCTTGTCCATCCACGCCAGCGCCTGGCCGCCGAACAGCGTGCCCAGGTGGTTGGTGTGGTCGGGGAAGACGATCTCGGTCATGCGGGCTTCGGTCATGGGGCGAGAAGCGAGCGAAGAGGAGTGAGGAATGAGCATGGGAAACGAGCGAGCGCAGAGGGCGAAGCGAGCCTGCGCTCACTTCTCGCTCCTCTACGCTCACTCCTGCTTCAAAAGGCTTCGTCGAACGCCACTTCGCCCTGCACGCCGACCTGATACGCCGACACCCGACGTTCGAAGAAGTTGGTCACTTCCTGCACGTCCTGCAGGTCCATGAACGCAAACGGGTTGGTCGCGCCGAAGTGCTTGGGCATGCCGAGCTGGACCATGCGCTGGTCGGCGCAGTACTCCAGGTACTGGCGCATGTCCTTCAGCGACAGGCCGACCACGCCGCCGGACAGCACGTCCTGGGCGAACAGGTATTCGCAGTCCACCGCCTCTTCGAACATCTTCACCACCTGCGCGCGCAGTTCGTCGTCGAACAGGTCCGGCTCTTCCTCGCGCGCGGTGCGGATGACCTCGAACGCGAACGCCATGTGGCAGCTCTCGTCGCGAAACACCCAGTTGGTGCCCGAGGCCAGGCCGTTGAGCAGGCCGCGCGAGCGCAGGTAATAGACGTAGGCGAACGCGGCGAAGAAGAACAGGCCTTCGATGCAGCCGGCGAAGCAGATCAGGTTGAGCAGGAACTGGCGGCGCTGCTCGCGCGTCTCGATCCGCTGCACGCCCTGGATCGAGTCGATCCAGCGGAAGCAGAACTCGGCCTTGGCCCGGATCGAGGGAATGTTCTCGACCGCGTCGAAGGCCTTGGCGCGCTCGTTCGGGTCGGGCAGGTAGGTGTCGAGCAGGGTCAGGTAGAACTGCACGTGCAGCGCTTCCTCGTACAGCTGCCGCGACAGGTACATGCGCGCTTCCGGCGCGTTGATGTGCTGATACAGGTTCAGCACCAGGTTGTTGGAGACGATGCTGTCGCCGGTGGCGAAGAACGCGACCAGGCGCTCGATCAGATGCCGCTCGGCCGGGCCGAACTTGTGCTTGAGGTCGTTGACGTCCTGGGAGAAATCCACTTCCTCGACGGTCCAGGTGTTGCGGATGGCGTCGCGGTACATCTCGTAGAACTGCGCGTAGCGCATCGGGCGCAGGGTCAGGTCGAAGCCTGGATCGAGCAGCTTAGGAGTGAGCGGAGAGGAGTGAGGAGTGAGCGAGGACATCGCTGACGAGGACATGGGCGGTTTTCCTAATGCAGGTGTGCCGGCGAGCTGAGACCTTGGGGGCAAGGAGGCCGTCGTGCACTACCAAGAAACTGTTGTCTGGAATAAAGCTATTCGACTGGCCGAAAAGGTCTGTCTGGTGTCTCGGCAATTGCCGGCGATGGAGCGATTCGGTATGAGGTCGCAACTCAACAGGGCGGCAATTTCGGTGCCGAGCAATACGGCTGAGGGATGGACTCGCGAATCCAAGCGCGAGAGACGGCAGTTTCTGTCGATCGCGCACGGATCTTTGGCGGAGCTACACACCCAGTTGCTGATTTGCGAGCGGGTAGGCTGGTTGCGAACCGCCGATCTGCCAGAAATAAAATCGCTGATCGACGAGATAAGCCGCATGCTCACCGTCCTGAGAAGAGCAGCCAGGCACCCCTGACCGCCCTTGCTCACTCCTCACTCCTCTCCGCTCACTTCTCGACCTTACTGGCAAGCCTCGCAGGCTTCCGGATTTTCCAGCGAGCAGGCGATCGCGTCGCTCTCGGTGTATTCCGGCTTCGGCGCCACCGGCGCTGCGGCCGGCGCGCTGACCGTTGTCTTGGCGATCTTGGTCGCCGGACGCGAGCGCAGGTAGTACGTGGTCTTCAGGCCCTTCTTCCAGGCGTACATGTACATCGAGCTGAGCTGGCCGATGTTCGGGCTCTCGATGAACAGGTTCAAGGACTGGCTTTGATCGATGAACGCGCCGCGGTCGGCGGCCATGTCGATCAGCGAACGCATCGGCAGTTCCCACGCGGTGCGGTAGACCTGGCGCAGCGATTCGGGGATCTCCGTCACCGCCTGGATCGAGCCTTCGGCCATCTTGATCCGGTCGCGCATTTCCGGCGTCCACATGCCGAGCTTCTTGAGCTCCTCGACCAGGTACTTGTTGACCACCAGGAAGTCGCCCGACAGGGTCTCGCGCTTGAACAGGTTCGACACCTGCGGCTCGATGCACTCGTAGCAGCCGGCGATCGAGGCGATGGTCGCGGTCGGCGCGATCGCCACCAGCAGCGAGTTGCGCAGGCCGTGCTGCTTGATGCGTGCGCGTAGCTCGGTCCAGCGCTCCGGCTGCGACGGTTCCACGCCCCAGGCTTCGAACTGCAGTTCGCCGATGCTGGCGCGGGTGTCTTCGTAGCCGGGGTGCTTGCCGTGCTCCATCGCCAGTTCGTTCGACGCCGACAGGGCGTGGAAGTAGATGGCTTCGGCGATCTCGCGGCCGAGCTTGCGCGCCGGCTCGGAGTCGAACGGCAGGCGCAGCTTGAAGAACACGTCCTGCAGGCCCATCGTGCCGAGGCCGACCGGACGCCAGCGCAGGTTGGCGCGGCGCGCGGTCTCGATCGGGTAGAAGTTCAGGTCGATCACGCGGTCGAGCTGGCGCACGGCCAGGCGCACGGTCTCGGCGAGCTTTTCGAAATCGAACGCGCCCTTGCCATCCTCGAAGATTTCGACGTGGTGCGACAGGTTGATCGAGCCGAGGTTGCACACCGCGGTTTCGTCCTGCGAGGTCACTTCCAGGATCTCGGTGCACAGGTTCGACAGGTGCACCACGTTGCCGTCGCGCAGGGTCTGGTTGCAGGCGCGGTTGGACTTGTCCTTGAAGTTCATCCAGCCGTTGCCGGTCTGCGCCAGGGTGCGCATCATCCGCGCGTAGATGTCGCGCGCCTTGACCTTCTTGACCGCTTGGCCGGCGGCCTCGGCGGCGCGGTAGGCGCGTTCGAACGACTCGCCCCACAGGTCGGTCAGCTGCGGCACCTTGGCCGGGTCGAACAGCGACCAGTCGGCGTCGGCCTCGACCCGGCGCATGAATTCGTCGGGAATCCAGTTGGCGAGGTTGAGGTTGTGGGTGCGGCGCGCTTCGTCGCCGGTGTTGTCGCGCAGTTCCAGGAACTCTTCGATGTCGGCGTGCCACGGCTCCAGGTACACGCAGGCCGCGCCCTTGCGCTTGCCGCCCTGGTTGACCGCGGCGACCGAGGCGTCGAGCGTCTTCAGCCACGGCACGATGCCGTTGCTCAGGCCGTTGGTCGAGCGGATCAGCGAGCCGCGCGCGCGGATGCGGGTGTAGCTCAGGCCGATGCCGCCGCTGAACTTGCTCAGCTTGGCCACGTCCATGTAGCGCTTGTAGATCGCTTCCAGCGAGTCTTCCGGCGAATCCAGCAGGAAGCAGCTCGACAGCTGTTCGTGGGTGGTGCCGGAGTTGAACAGGGTCGGCGAGGACGGGATGTAGTCGAGCTGGGCCATGCGCCGGTACAGCGCCAGCGCGTCGGACACGTCTTCGCTCAGCGCGCAGGCGATGCGCAGGAAGAACTGCTGCGGGGTCTCGATGACGGTGCGCGCGGTCGGGTGGCGCAGCAGGTAGCGGTCGTACAGGGTGCGCAGGCCGAAGTAGTCGAACTTGGCGTCGAGGTTGCGGTCGATCGCGTCGTTGAGCTTGCGCGCGTTGGCCTGGACGAAGTCGAGCAGGCGCTGGTTGATCAGGCCCAGGTCGAAGCCGCGCTGGACCGACTGCGAGAACGCGTGGATCTCGATCCCGGCGACTTCCTTCTCGATCACCCCGGCGAGCAGGCGCGCGGCCAGGCGGCCGTATTCGGGCTCTTCGGCGGTCAGCAGCGCGGCGGTGCGGATCGACAGCTCGTCGAGCTCGCGCGTGGTCGCGCCGTCGTACAGGCCGGAGATGGTGCGGGTGGACACGCGCATCGGGTCGACCGAATACAAGCCTTCGGCGCAGCGGGTCACCGCGCGCACGATCTTGTTGAGGTCGACCGGCTCGCGGCGGCCGCTGCGCTTGGTCACGCTCATCGTCAGGTTCGCGGCCGGCGGGGTCAGCGCGAAGCCGGGCGCGTCTTGTGCGCTGCGTGCCGGTTTGACGTTGGTAGCGGGGGCGGCGGCGGCGTCCGCGGCGGGGGCGACGGACGAATCGGTTTCCAGTGTGGTCATGGCATTGCTCCGGGGCGTGGGTGCACGGTGCGGAGAACGCGGACGCGCCATCGGCAGCGAACCGCATAAAGCGGCGTCGCCGACGGCACGGCCGTGCCCCCGCGGGCGCGGAGCGTCGGAGCGCTGGCTGGGTGTCGCGCGCGCCGGAAGGTTCCGGGCACGGGCCGCTCCGCGCATGGCGCCGAAGCGGTCGGACGCGACGGTGGCCCCGTCGTGCCGCGACACCGGCCGGTCTTCCCCCGAAGACTCCATTGGGCCGGGACCGCGCGGTTGTGCGACGCGCGGCTGTCGGCAGGTCTTCGGGCTCGGGACTCAGAGCCAGAAACAGAGCGGAGAGGAGTGAGGAGCGAGCCGCAGCGATCCGCCTTCGCTCACTCCTCACTCCTCTCCGCTCGTTCCTCGCTTTTGTCCTACTGGGGCCGCTTCCCAGGCGCTTGTCGCGCCCAGTGCCATGGCCCGTTCGTTTCCCATACCGCTGCGGGGCAGCGCCGGCTTCGGCGGCCGCGCGGCGATCCGCGGGCCCTCCCTACCGGCTTCCCTATTCAGCCGGTCTCTCGACCGGCACCGACGGACACAACATAGTGGGGTTCGTCGATTTCGTCAACGCGATATGTGGTGAGTCAGCAAGGTATGCACGGGGTGAAGGACACCCCCGCAAGGTGCCGTGGTTGGTGTAACGTGCCCGCCATAAGGATAGGGGAAACGTGATGGAATCGCTGATTGTCTTGCTGGTCCTCGCGGTCCTGGCGGTACCGGTGCTGCTGGTGGTCGCGCTGGTCCAGCTCGGCTCGCTGCGCGGCCGGGTGAGCGGGCTGGAGCGCGAAGTCGAGCGCCTGCGCCAGTCGGGCGGACCGGCGGGCCACCAGGCGACCCTGGCCGAATCGAGCGCACGCGAGGCCGCGGCGCGGGCGCAGGGCGAGCGCGTTTCGGCGCCTTCCGTCGCCGTCCCGGCCGCCCCCGGCCCTGCGAGCGCGGCACCAGAGCGCCCCGCGGCGACCCCGGCGCAACCGCCGCCGCTGCCCGCGGCTGCGCCGCCCTCGACTTCGGTGCCCCCGACCTCGACGCCCGCCGCGCCGGTGCCGCCGCCGCGCCCGCAGGCGCCGCGCGCGCCGGCTCAGCCGGACGTCGTCACCGTCGCCGCGCGCTGGCTGCGGCGCTGGTTCACCGAGGGCAACGTGCCGGTCAAGGTCGGCATGCTGGTGCTGCTGGCCGGCGTCGCCGCCCTGCTCAAGTACGCCAGCGACCAGGGCTGGATGCGGGTGCCGGTGGAACTGCGCCTGGCCGGCGTCGCCGCCGCGGCGATGGCCGCGCTGGTGTTCGGCTGGCGCCAGCGCGAACGCAAGCGGGTGTTCGCGCTGAGCCTGCAGGGCGGCGCGATCGGCGTGCTGCTGTTGGTGGTGTTCGCCGCGTTCAAGCTCTACGGCATGATCCCGGCCGGCGCCGCGTTCGCGCTGAGCGTGGTGCTGGTGGCCGGCACCGGCGTGCTGTCGGTGAAGCAGAACGCGATGGCGCTGGCGGTGTTCGCGATCCTCGCCGGCTTCCTCGCGCCGATCTGGCTGTCGACCGGCTCGGGCAACCACGTCGCCCTGTTCGGCTACTACGCCGTGCTCAACGCCGGCATCTTCGCCATCGCCTGGTGGCGGCCGTGGCGGGTGCTGAACCTGCTCGGCTTCGCCTTCACCTGGGGCATCGGCACGCTGTGGGGCGTGCTCAAGTACCGGCCGGAGCATTACTCGACCACCGAGCCGTTCCTGCTGCTGTTCTTCGCCTTCTATCTGCTGATCCCGGTGCTGTACGCGCGCCGCCGCGCCGCCGGCCGGCGCGACCTGATCGACGGCTGCCTGGTGTTCGGCACGCCGCTGATCGCCTTCAGCCTGCAGGCCGGGCTGCTGCAAGGCGCGCGCATGCCGCTGGCGTTCTGCGCGCTGGGCCTGGGCGCGCTGTACGCGGCGCTGGCGTGGTGGCTGCGCCGCGACTCGCGCTTCTTCGCGCTGAGCACGCCGTACGCGCTGCTCGGGGTGGGCTTCGCGACCCTGGCGGTGCCGCTGGCGCTCGCCGCCGAGGCCACCGCCTGCGTGTTCGCGCTGGAAGGCGCGGCGTTGGTCTGGCTCGGCCTGCGCCAGCAGCGCCTGCTGCCGCAGCTGACCGGCGCCGGCTTGCAACTGGCCGCGGCGATGGCCTTCGCGATCGGCGCCAGCGACGAGATCTGGGACGCGCGCTGGATCTTCCTCAACGCCAACTTCGCCGGCGCGTTGCTGATCGCGCTGGCCGGCCTGGCCAGCGCCGCCAGCTACCGCCGCAGCGCCGCGGCCGGTGCGCCCGCGGCGCTCGCCGGGCTGTACTACTTGTGGGGCCTGCTGTGGTGGCTGGGCGCGTTCGCCGGTCAGATCGAGGCGTTCGTGCCGTCCGCCGCGCGCGCCAACGCGGGTTTTGCGCTGACGGTGGCGAGCGCCTGGCTGGCCGCGGAAATCTTCGCCCGGCATCCGTGGCGGGCGCTGTCGGCGACCGCGATGCTGGCGCCGGCGGTGGCGGCCCTGTTCGCCTTGTGGCACATCGACGGCCACCTGTGGCCGTTGCGCAACTGGGGCTGGCTGGCGTGGGCGGCGTATGCGCTGCTGGGCTGGCGCCTGCTGCGCGCGTTGCGCGCGAGCGGCAAGGGCGAACTCGCGTTCGCCCATCTGGGCTGGCTGTGGTCGTGGGCGATCCTGCCCGGCGTGTGCCTGCAGCTGTGGCTGCGCGACGACGCCACCGCGTTCGGCTCGGGCTGGCAGTTCGCCGCATTGACCGCGCCGCTGCTGGCGATGGCCGCGGCCTGCCTGTGGCGGCCGGGCCTGATCGAGCGGCCGGTGGCCGAACGCTTCGCGCAGTGGCGCGGCGGGGCGATGGCGGGCTTCGCGTTGGTGCTGGCCTTTGCGACGATCGTGCGCCTGGGCAGCGACGCCGACCCGGCGCCGCTGATGTGGCTGCCGTTGCTCAATCCGCAGGCCCTGATCCAGTGGGGAACCCTGTCGGTGCTCGGCGCCTGGCTGGCTTCGACGCTGGTCCCGGCCGGTCTCGGCCGGCGCCGGGTGCCGCTGCTGGCGTTGGGCGGCTTCGCCCTGGTCACCGTCGAGGTGCTGCGCAGCGCCCACTTCTGGGGCGGCGTGGCCTGGAGCCCGTCGATGTATTCGGCCAGCCTGGTGCAGACCAGCCTGACCGTGACCTGGAGCGTGCTCGGCGTGGCCGGCTGGATCGCCGGCTCGCGCCGCGGCCAGCGCGGGCTGTGGCTGGCCGGCGCGGTGCTGATGGCGGTGGTGCTGGCCAAGCTGGTGCTGATCGACCGCAGCCACCTGGGCAACCTGTTGGGCATCGCCTCGTTCATCGCCTACGGCCTGTTGTGCACGCTGGTCGGCTACTTCGCGCCGGCGCCGCCGTCGCGCGATGCGCAGGCCGATGGCGGCGAACCTCCTTCCGATTCACGCACCGAGCAGGACGCTTCCGCATGAAATCCCGTTCCCTCACGCTGGCGCTGCTGGTTCTCGCCTTGCCGCTGGCCGCGGCGCCGCGCCAGGACTATGCGCGGCAATGGCCGTTGCAACTCAGCCGCGACGACGGCGGCGCGTATCGGGTCGAACTCGATCCGTCCGTGTACGCGCAGGCGCAAAGCGCGCAGTTGCGCGACATCGACGTGATCGACGCCGGCGGCGCCATCGTGCCGGCCGAGGTGTTCGCGCCGGAGCAACCGCTGGCGCGCGCGCCGCAGCGCCGCTCGCTGCCGTGGTTCCCGCTGCCGGCCGCGCCGGCCGGGACGAACAAAGGCTGGGAGCTGATCAGCGAAGTGGAAACCGACGGCCGCCTGCGCCGGGTCGAAGCGCGCAGCACCGCCGGCGACACCGCCAAGCTGCCGCAGACCGCGCTGCTGATCGACGCCAGCGCGGTGCGCGCGCCGATCCAGGCGTTGCAGCTGCAATGGGCGCCGGGCGCGGCGCTGGACGCGGCCTATTCGGTCGAGGCCAGCGACGACCTCGACCATTGGCGCAGCGTGACCAGCAGCGGCCGCCTGCTCGACCTGCAGCGCGACGGCCAGCGCCTGGTGCAGCGGCGCATCGCCTTCGACGCGGTCGGCGAACAGGCGCGCTACCTGCGCTTGACCCCGCAGGACCCGCAACGCGGCGCGCAGATCGTCGCGGTCGAAGCGGAGCTGAGCGCGACCGCGGCCGGCGCGCCGCTGCAATGGCGCGAACTCAAGGGCGCGCGGGTGCAACTCAAGGACGGCGGCGTTGCGTTCGAATACCGCCTGGACGGGCGCTTCCCGATCCAGCAGGCCGACGTCGCGCTGCCCGGCAACCACGCCCTGCAGTGGCGGCTGGACAGCCGCGACAGCGAAGACGAAGGCTGGCGCGCGCAAGCCGGCCCGTGGATGGCCTACGCGGTGGCCGGGCAGGGCGCGGGCGACCGCTCGCCCGCGCGCCAGCTTTCCGGCACCTCGCGCGACCGACTGTGGCGCCTGCGCGCCAGCGGCGCGGTGCCGGGCGAACCGGTGCTGCGCCTGGGCTACCGCCCGGAAGTGGTGGTGTTCCTGGCCCAGGGCCAGCCGCCGTACGCGCTGGTCGCCGGCAGCGGCCGCGCCGCGCGCGCCGATTCGCCGCTGTCGCAGTTGGTGGACGCCTTGCGGCAATCGCGCGGCAACGACTGGCGTCCGGCCGAGGCGAGCCTGGGCGCGCCCAGCGACCTCGCCGGCGCCGCGGCGCTGGCGGCGCCGGAGCCCGAGCGCGACTGGCGTTCGTGGCTGTTGTGGGCGGTGCTGGTGGGCGGGGCGTTGATCGTGGTGGGCTTCGCAATGAGTCTGTTGCGTTCGGGGAAGACGCCGCAAGCGTGAGGCAACGCGCTTGGTGTCGCGATGGCTTTGGGTGTTGTTGCGGCAGTGCTGGAAATTCATAGCCGTTGCCGTTGCTTTTCCTCCACATCGAGCAAGGCCATAGTTCCGCAGACCCGGAGGGCGCGCGCATGGATGCGCGCGTGCGCCGTAGGGGCAGGATGCCCCTTACGGCGCATCCCCGCGAAAGGTGCTGGACCTAGTGGCTTGTGACCTTAAACAAGCGTTTTTCTTTGGCTGCTGGTCTCTAACCTCAAGTGCATCACCTCAGTGAGGCACTGTGAATGGGCCAGCAGTATTCACATCTGAGCGCAGAAGAGCGCGGGGCCATCATGGTCTTGATCGCCCAAGGGGCGAGCGGACGGCAAATCGCCCAGACGTTGGGTCGGGCGCAAAGCACCATCGCTCGCGAGTTGCGCCGTAATGGGTTTCGGTCCCATTCGGGGCCGCCGCTGCGCGGACGCCCCCGTTTCGACCCTGGCTACGATGCGACCCGGGCGGGCCGGCGGGCCCAACGGCTGCGTCGGCGGGCGCGGGTGCGCCGCAAGCTGCGACGCGACACCGTGCTGTGGCGACGCGTGCGCTATTGGCTGGAACGGTGCTGGTCGCCGCAACAGATTGCCGACAAACTGCGCGATCTGTACCCGGACCGGCCCTGGCTGCGCGTGTCGCACGAAACGATCTATACCGCGATTTATGCGATGCCGCGCGGCGAATTGCGCCGCCAGGTGACCCGTCTGCTGCGGCAGGGGCGCAAGTCCGGCCGCCGCACGCGCCAGGGAAGCGACGCCCGCGGCCATCTGCCGGATCTACCAACATCCGCCTGCGGCCGCCGGCCGCGCATGAGCGCCTGATGCCGGGGCATTGGGAGGGCGACCTGATCGTGGGCGCGCACAATCGCTCGGCGATTGGGGTATTGGTCTGCCGCCGCACCTTGTACGTCAAGCTGGTCAAGCTCGCCGACGCGACCGCGCACACGGTGCTGGAGGCCTTCAGCTCGGCGTTCGAAGGTGTGCCGGAAAGTTTGAAGAAGACCTTGACCTACGACCAGGGCAAGGAAATGGCATCGCATCGGCAGTTGAGCGAACGCACTGGTTTAGCGATCTACTTCGCCGACCCCCATAGCCCGTGGCAACGCGGAACCTGCGAAAACACCAACGGCTTGTTGCGGCAATACTTTCCCAAGGGCACCGATCTGTCGGTGCATTCTGCGCAGCGCCTCAAGGAGGTGGCGTGGGAAATGAACAACCGCCCCCGTCGTAGCCTGGGCAGGCGCTCGCCCGTCGAGGTGCTCTATGAGGAACTCAAAAACCCGCGGGCGCAGGGTGATGCACTTGGACATTGACTCCGCCGCTACTTTCTTTTGTCGCGCTGACAAAAGAAAGTAGCTCGGCCGCTTGCGGACGAAAGCTCTTGATGGTGGCTTGTCGTCGCGCGACACATCGATAACGGCGAAGGCAGCAGCAAAATCAAAATGGGCTCCGGCTTTCGCCGGAATGACGGGCGAGGGGTTGCGTATCCGACTGTAGGAGCGGCGCGAGCCGCGACCACGGCAACGCAGCTACGACGGAACTTTCACTGTGTTTGCGATGGCGCGGTCGCGGCTTGCGCCGCTCCTACAGGGGGCGTGCCGCGGCGGGTTCTGCTTTTGCGTGTGCCTGCTGGTGACGACAAGCGAAGATCAAGGGCTTCCGTCCGCAAGCGGCCGGGTCACTTTCTTTGTCTTAAGCCACAAAGAAAGTAACCAAAGAAAAGGCCTTATCTTTTTCGGATCAAGAGCCACTATGGCTCGAAAGGGGCGCGGGGCCGCGCCATAAGGGGCATCCATGCCCCATGGCGCGCGTGCGCATCCATGCGCACGCCCTCCGGGGCTGCGGGACGGCTGCGTCGGGCTCAGGGGCGAGCACAAGCAGCGGTAACAGCAACGACAACGGCAACGGCAACGGCAAGATCAAAATGGATTCCGGCTTTCGCCGGAATGACGGTGGGTGGTTTCGGCGGGACTGTGTTGCCGCAGTCCCCGCAATCCCCGCAGACGCAGCGCCGCCGCCGGATACGAACCGGCCGCAGCCCCTGTAGGAGCGGCGCAAGCCGCGACCGCGCCAGGACAGCGACGACGAAAGCGCCCTTGCCCTCGGAACCACCCGCGCTCCCGCCATTCAGCCCAACGGTTCCCTTCGCCCCCCGCCCCCGCGACAATAGCCACCCCAGCCGCGCCCCGAGCCGGCCGCGGTCCGTCCGCGCATCCCCGTTTCCGCATCGCCCAGGAGGCCCCGTGTCCATCGTCCGCATGACCGACCTAGATCTCGCCGGCAAGCGAGTGCTGATCCGCGAAGATCTCAACGTCCCCATCGACGATGGCCGCATCACCTCCGAGCAGCGCATCCTCGCCGCGATCCCGACGCTGAAGCTGGCGCTGGAGAAGGGCGCGGCGGTGATGGTGACCTCGCATCTGGGCCGGCCCAAGGAAGGCCAGTGGAGCCAGGCCGATTCGCTGGCGCCGGTGGCCGCGCGCCTGTCCGAACTGCTCGGCATCGAGGTGCCGCTGGTCAAGGATTGGGTCGATGGCGTCGAAGTGGCGCCCGGCCAGTTGGTGCTGCTGGAGAATTGCCGCATGAACGTCGGCGAGGGCAAGGACGACGAGGCGCTGGCGAAGAAGTACGCGGCGCTGTGCGACGTGTTCGTCATGGACGCCTTCGGCACCGCCCACCGCGCCCAGGCCTCGACCCACGGCGCGATCCGTTACGCCAAGACCGCCGCCGGCGGCCCGCTGCTGATGGCCGAGCTGGACGCGCTGGCGCAGGCGTTGGACAACCCGGCGCGGCCGCTGCTGGCGATCGTCGCCGGCTCCAAGGTCTCGACCAAGCTGGAACTGCTGTCCTCGCTGGTGTCCAAGGTCGACCAGCTCATCGTCGGCGGCGGCATCGCCAACACCTTCATCGCCGCGATGGGCCACAACGTCGGCAAGTCGCTGGTCGAGAACGACCTGATCGACACCGCGAAGAAGATCATGGCCGACGCCAAGGCGCGCGGCGCCGACATTCCGGTGCCGACCGACGTCGTGGTCGCTCCGGCGTTCGCCGCCGATGCGCCGGCCACGGTCAAGGCGGTCGACGCGGTCGGCGCCGACGACATGATCCTCGACATCGGCCCGGACACCGCCGCGCGCTACGCGCAGATGATCGCGCAGGCCGGCACCGTGGTCTGGAACGGCCCCGTCGGCGTGTTCGAATTCGACGCCTTCGGCAAGGGCACCGAAGCCTTGGCGCGCGCGATCGCCGCGTCGAAGGCGTTCTCCATCGCAGGCGGCGGCGACACCCTCGCGGCGGTCGACAAGTACGGCATCGCCGAGCAGGTGGGCTACATCTCCACCGGCGGCGGCGCGTTCCTGGAGTTCCTGGAAGGCAAGGAACTGCCGGCGGTGGCCGCGCTCAAGCAGCGCGCGGGCTGAGCGATGAGCGCACAACAACCGGTGTTGTTCTTCGATCTCGACGGCACCTTGATCGATTCCTCGGTCGGCATCACCCGCTCGATCGCCTATGCGCTGGAGACCATGCGCCACCCGGTGCCCGACCCGCAAGCGCTGCGCGGCTGGATCGGCCCGGCGCTGCGCACCAGCTTCCAGCCGCTGTTGGGCGACGAGGACAAGGTCGAGCAGGCGGTGGCGCTGTACCTGGAGCGCTACGGCCGCGAAGGCTGGACCGAGCACAGCGTCTACGACGGCATCGCCGAACTGCTCGACGGCCTGCGCGCGGCCGGTTACCGCATGGCCGTGGTCACCGCCAAGAACGAGAACAACGCGCGCAAGATCCTCGAGCACCTGCCGTTCGGCGCGCACTTCGAGGACATCGTCGGCTGCACCGACGACGGCCGCCTGACCCACAAGGTCGAGCTGATCGGCGAGGCGCTGGGCCGTTTCGGCCTGACCCCGGCGCAGTGCGTGATGATCGGCGACCGGCGCATGGACATCGAAGGCGCGGCCCAGCACGGCATGGCCGGCGTCGGCGTGCTGTGGGGCTTCGGCAGCGAACAGGAACTGCGCCAGGCCGGCGCGCAGCGCATCGCGACGGCGCCGGCGCAGTTGCCGGAATTGCTCGCCGCCTGAGCGCGGCGGCATCGGTGGATATCGCAGCGGCCGCACTCGCGGCCGCTTTCGTTGGTGCGGCTTCGTTGGCGCGGCCCTCGCGCATCGGCGCGCGTCATGTTGGCGATCGCGGCCCGGCCGAACCGGTCGTCCGTCCGTCGCCGGGGCCCGAGCACCGGCGCGTTTTCGCGACTGCGATCACGGCGCGGTCGGGCGCGGCGCGCGCCGCACGCATGCTAGCGTCCGCTCGCGGCCAAGGAGGCCGCGCACCGGAGTAACGAGCGATGAGCCGCAAGCTTCAAGCCGCCGCACTGGGACTGTTGGTCGCGCTGATGGCGACCAGCGCGGTATCGATCCCGCAGTATCCGCCGCTGGCGCCGGGCTACCAGCGCGACTTCTACGACGACCAGGGACACTTGGTCGGGCGCTGGGTCAACGACTGCGACAACGTGCACTTCAGCCAGTGGGGCGTCAGGACCAACCGCTGGAAGGATTCGCCGACGATCTGCCTGTAAGCGGGCCCGCGCGGAAGAGGGGCCGCGTCCGCGCTGTCATGCGCGCTCTCGCGCGCCCGGCCGCGCGACCGCGGCCCCTTCCGCCGTTTGCGCCGCGGCCAAAAAACGCCAAAAGCGAAGCCAATCACGCTTACGCAACGGCATGACATCCGAGGTGACAGCCGCTCGCACACCGCGCGACCGCGCTCGGCTAGCGTGCTTGCGCGGCGAATGAGCGCCGCGAACTCGGGAGAGCAGGCACATGCGTCGTATCGGATTCTTCTCCGCGGCCTTCGCCGTGGCGCTGGCGGGCACGATGTCGTTCGCCGCGCTGGCCAACAGCTGGCAGGGCACCTGGACCTACTACAACGCCGAAGGCGCGCAGATCGGCCGCTGGACCGCCGGTTGCGGCGCGGCCGACGGCCGCTGGGGCGACACCAGCGGCAGCAACAAGCGTTTCACCCAGGGCTGCGCGGTCGAAAGCTGACCGTCCGCCCGCCGCTCGCGGACGCCGCCGCCGCGACGAGGCGGCGCGCGTCCGCGGCCGCGCCCGCGTTGCGATCGCCGCGCGGGCCAGTGTTCAGGGGAGGGGCCAGGAGCGGATCGCCAGGGGATCGGCTGGGTGGGAGGGGCTTCGGTCCCGATGCTCTGCCGGCCGCTTCGCGTCGCCTGAGCGCAAAGCGTCGGGACTGAAGTCCCTCCTACGGTCGGCATCGCGGTCGGCGCATGAAGCTGCGCCCGATTCGCGGCGGCTCGAGCGTGCGGCTGGATGCGCGCGGCTCTGCAAATGGCTCAGCGCAACGCCGCGGCAGCCGTCGCGCGCCGTTGCCGCCAGTCGCTGGCCAGCAAGCCCAGCAATTCGCTGTCGGTGACCCGCTCGCCGACGAAGAAGCTCTCGCGCTGCCGGCCTTCGGTGAGGAAGCCGTGGCGGTGCAGCAGCGCGCGCGAGGCCTGGTTGTCGGGGTCGATGCCGGCGTCGATGCGGTGCAGGCCCACGCGGTCGACCGCCCAATCCAGCGCCAGCGCGGTCGCCTCGCTCGCCAGCCCGCGGCCCCAATGGTCGGCATGCAGCGCGTAGCCGAGTTCGGCGCGGCGGTGCGCGGCGTCGAAGCGGAACAGCGTGCAGGTACCGACCAGCGCGTCGTTCTCGTCGGCGATCGCCCAGTTGAGCAGGCTGCGCGCCTGCATGCCGGCGTGGATCTGCTCGATCAGTTCGCGCGCCTCGGCGATGTCCTGCATCGGCGGCCGGCTCCAGAAGCGGGTCACCCGCGCATCGCCGAACAGCGCGAACAACGCCGCGGCGTCGTCCTCGCGCGGGCCGCGCAGGCGCACGCGCGGCCCCTGCAGCACGGGGAAGCCGTCGAGCGCGGCGAGGAAGTCGGCGATGGCCTGGCTATGCGGCGAAAGAGGCAAGGGCATGGTGCGTCCGGAAGGCGGTGGAGCCGGTCGCGGCGAGGCCGCGCGGCGGTGCGGTGCGGAAGGGTGACATGCGCCGCGGTATGCGCCGCGCGCAGTGCGATATACGGCGTTTGCGCGTGCCGGCCGCTGCGCCGCCGGGCCCGCGCAATGCAGCCAAGCTATGCTAGCGTGGCCGGCAGTCCAGAGAGTCTGCCATGTCCCACAGTCCGCGACGCACCAAGATCCTCGCCACGCTCGGCCCGGCCACCGATCCGCCGGGCGTTCTCGACGCCCTGCTCAAGGCCGGCGTCGACGTGGTCCGCCTGAACTTTTCCCACGGCGATCCGTCGTCGCAGGTCGCGCGCGCCGAAGCGGTGCGCGAGGCGGCGCAGCGGGTCGGGGTGGAAGTGGGCATTCTCGCCGACCTGCCGGGCCCGAAGATCCGCATCGAACGTTTCGCCGAAGGCCGCGTACTGCTCAAGGCCGGCGACCGTTTCGACCTGATCGCCAAGGACAATCCGCCGCCGGGCAACCTGCGCGAGGTCGGCGTGAGCTACCTCGGCCTGCCCGGCGACGTCGCCCCCGGCGACGTGCTGCTGCTCGACGACGGCCTGCTGCAACTGCGCGTCGGCGCGGTCGAAGGCGAGCGCATCGTCACCACCGTGCTCAACGACGGCGCGCTGTCGGACCGCAAGGGCCTCAACAAGCTCGGCGGCGGCCTGTCGCTGGGCGCGCTGACCGAACGCGACAAGGAACTGATCGGCGTGGCCGCGCAGATCGGCGTGGACTTCATCGCGGTCTCGTTCTGCCGCAACGCGCAGGACATGAACGACGCCCGCGCCATCGCCCGCGCCGCCGGCAGCGAGGCGGCGCTGGTGTCGAAGATCGAGCGCGCCGAGGCGATCGAGAACCTGGCCGAGATCGTGGAAGCCAGCGACGTGGTCATGGTCGCGCGCGGCGATCTCGGCGTCGAGATCGGCGACGCCGAACTGCCGGGCCTGCAGAAGAAGATCATCCGCGAATCGCTGGCGCGCAACCGGGTGGTGATCACCGCCACCCAGATGCTGCAGTCGATGGTCGACAATCCGATCCCGACCCGCGCCGAAGTGCTCGACGTCGCCAACGCGGTCATCGACGGCACCGACGCGGTGATGCTGTCGCAGGAATCGGCCGCCGGCCGCTATCCGGTCAAGGCGGTCGAGGCGATGTCGCGCATCTGCCTGGGCGCCGAGCGCCAGTTCGACCACGACACCGATTTCGAGGCCGCGCCGCGCAACCTGCAGCGCGCCGACCAAGCCATCGCCATGGCGGCGATGTTCCTGTCCGAGCACATCGGCGTGCGCGCGATCGTGGCGATGACCGAATCCGGCGGCACCGTGCGTTTCCTCTCGCGCTTCCGTTCGAACGCGCCGATCTACGCGTTCTCGCGCCATGCCGGCGCGCGCCGGCAGATGGCGCTGATGCGCGACGTCTATCCGATCGATTTCGACAGCCGCGGCATGGCCTCGCGCGACGCCGCGCGCAACGTGGTCAAGCAGTTGTTCGACGCCGGCATGCTCGAAGCCGGCGAGCGGATGATCTTCACCAGCGGCGACACCATGGAGCAGCACGGCGCGACCAATACCCTGCGCCTGCTGCAGGTGGGCGACGGCGGCAGCGCCGAAGGACTGGGCGAACTGTAAGCCGCGCGGTCGCGCCGCGACCGTCGCCGATCGCATCGCGCCGGCCCGTAGGGCCGGTGCGTTCGCGTTTTCGCGTGTTTCTTCCCCCACAGGAGTCCAGAGCATGAAACTGCGCATTTCCGGACAGGAACAAGAACAGGGCCAGGAGCCGCAACAGGCGCAGGCCGCGCCGGAACAGGCCGGCCCGAGCTACGACGTCAGGGCCTTGAACGAACACCTCGGCGACCGCCACGCGCGGCAGCAACAGCCGGCGGGCCCGGAGCAGGGTCCGGCGCTGGACTGGCAGCGCAACGGCCCGGGCCAGTGGGCCGAGCCCGGCGCGCAGGCGCCGCAGCCCGCGCAGGCCGATCTCACTCCCGAGCAGCGCATGCAGCGTTACCGCGAAGTGGTGCAGGGCGCGATGGACGCCTACAGGGGCGAGGTCGCGACCGAACGCGAGAACGCCGCCTCGCGGCGCGCGGCCCATCCCGAAGGGCCGCAGGTCAACGCCGAGCGCGCGCGCGAACAGGAGAAGCACTGGTCGGGGATCGAATCCGCCGCCAGCCAGCTCAACGCGCTGGTCAAGAACCCGATCCCGGCGGCGGCGGAAGCCCGCTTCAGGCCGCTGATCGACGATCGCGTCGACAACATGGTGCAACTGGCGGCCACCCCGCAGCGGCCCGACGTCGAGCGCATCCGCAACCAGGACGACGTGCGCGGCCGCCAGCCGCACCAGGAACTGGGCAAGGACGGCGACGGCCGCTATCACCTGACCGACCCGAGCACGGGCCAGCGCGCCGCGGCCAACGGCGACTTCGTGTTCGTGATTCCGGTGTCGAATCCCTCGCAGGTGTGGATCGGCGAGCGCGCCACCGGCGGGCACACCGCCATTTCCCGCGGCGGCGACGTCTACTACGCGGGCGAAGTTTCGTTCCGCGACGGCGAGATCACCCGCTGGAGCAACGACAGCGGCCACTACCGGCCCAATGCCGACCTGCATCGCCAGGTCGGCAGTGCCTCGATCGCCACGCTCGAAGGCCTGTTGCCGCGCGATAAGTTCCAGCCCTACAACGGCTGAGCGCTTCGGCCGGAGCGTGTTGTAGGAGCGGCGCAAGCCGCGACCGCGGCAATGCGATTACGGCGGAACCTCCTGGTTCCGTCGTAGTCGCCTTCCTTCGCCTGGGCAACCGCGAAAGCGAGATCGAAATGGGTTCCGGCTTTCGCCGGAATGACGGAGCAGGGGCGTTGTCGCCGGAGCTCCCTGTAGGAGCGGCGCAAGCCGCGACCGCGACAACGCAACTACGACGGAACCAACCGGTTCCGTCGTACCGCTTGATCAAACCGGGTTCCAGCTTTCGCCGGAATCACGCGATGGGCCGACCGATAAGGACCGGCCGCAACGCCAGCGCTCAGACGCCGACGTAGCCGCCCTGGTAGGCCTTCTTCCACTGGCCGCCCTTGCGCGACCAGACCTGGTAGTCCACGCCTTCGTACTGCCCGACCTGGAAGATCAGCTCCGGCACGCCGTCGCCGTCGAGGTCGAGGCGGTCGAAGAAGCGCGGCGATTCCAGCATGTCGCCGCCGTTGCTACTGCTCTGGCTGCCGACCACGCGGTAGCCGCCCTTGCCGTCGCCTTCCAGGATCGCCGAGGCGGCGACGCTGGTCTCGACCTGGTCCGGGCCGGCGACCGGCAGGTTCCACACCACCGTGGCGATCGCCATCGGGCCGGCGCTGCCGGCCTCGAAGCTGTGCAGCTCCATGCCCAGGTCGCGTTCGTGGTCGGGCTTGGCCTTGAGCGCGCGTTCGATCTGCGCGCGCTCGACCTTCTGCTGGCGCAGGCCGGCGCGCAGCGCGTCCTCGGCGGCCTTGCGCGCGGCCGCGGGCGCCGCCGCGTCGGCGACCGGCTTGGCCGAGGTGGCGGGGAAGTTGGTCGCCAGGCCGCGGGCATCGTCGCTGCGCGCGGTGGCCGGCGCGATCCGCACGTGCGCCTCGCCGGTGACGTCGGACAGCGCCACGTCGAGCACCTGGGCGATGCCGTCGGCGCCGCCGCGGCGGAAGAAATACAAGCCGCGCAGCGGCGGGAAATAGCGGGTGCTGGCGTCGGCGTCCTGCAAGCGGCCGTCGTCGCCGATGCGCGCGAGCGGCGCGGCGTAACCGCGCTCGACCACGAACAGCAGCTTGGGTTCGCCGCTCAGGCGCTCGGGCTTGGGCGAGAGCATGCGGTCGCGGAATTCGCCGGCCTTGCGCGCGCCTTCGGCGTCGCCGGCCTTGCTCAAGGTGTCGATCAGCAACTGGTGGCCCGGCGCCTGGTACGGCGCCAGCGCGACGATGCGCTCGGCCACGGTCTTGCGCTGGTCGGGCGCGGCCGCGGCGTAGTCGGCGTTGAGCGAGGCCAGGGTCGGCGCCTTGGCCTGCAGCAGGTCGGCGCGGATCCAGCCGACCGAGGGCTGCGGCAGTTCCGAGGTGCCGCGTACCCAACCGTCGCGCTCGCATTCCAGCGTCACCGCCGCGGCGATGGGGATGCGCGCGACCACGCCGCCGTCGGCGCGCGGCACCGGCCGCATGAACGCGCCGGTGACGGCGACATAGCGGGTGCCGGATTTCGGCGCGGCCTTGCAGGCGGCGACGGCTGCGGCGAATTCGTCGTCGGCGGGACCGGCATGGGCGAGTCCGGCGGCGGCGAGCGCGGCGGCGAGCAGGGCGACCTGCGGCAGGGAGCGGGCGAACAACGGCATCGGTGCAGTCCTTGGCGGCGAATCTTGGGTGCGCAGGCTAGGCGTTGCGGCCGGCGCGCGCAATCGCGACGGGGCGTGGCGGCGCCGCGCCGAGGCGCCGACTGAACGGGCCGCCGCCGCGCGCGGCGGCGCGCGTTGGTATTGATGACCTGTCGCGCTTGAAAACGGTTACCGCCGAAACTGGGCGCAAGTACCTGATTCGGAAGGCGCAGCGAGGGGCAAGGTTCACCGCCAGCGGCTATAATCGCGGGCTTCCCACCGCTGCCGCAGGATCTCCATGAGCATCGAACAGCTTGCCGAAACCGCCCAGGCCATGGTCGCCGCGGGCAAGGGCATCATCGCGATCGACGAGTCGACGACCACCATCGCCAAGCGCTTCGCCGGGGTGGGCATCGAGAACACCGAAGAGAATCGCCGCGCCTACCGCGAGCTGCTGCTGGCCACGCCGAACCTGAGCGACTACATCTCCGGCGCGATCCTGTTCGACGAAACCCTGCGCCAGTCGACCAAGGCCGGCGTGCCGTTCGCCAAGCACATGGCCGATCACGGCATCATCCCGGGCATCAAGGTCGACAAGGGCCCGCAGCCGCTGGCCGGCTTCCCGGGCGAAGTCGTCACCGAAGGCCTCGACGGCCTGCGCGCGCGCCTGGAGGAGTACTACAAGCTCGGCGCCCGCTTCGCCAAGTGGCGCGCGGTGATCAACATCAGCGACGACATCCCCTCGGGCACCTGCATCGAAGCCAACAGCCACGCGCTGGCGCGCTACGCCGCGCTGTGCCAGGAGCAGGGCCTGGTGCCGATGGTCGAGCCGGAAGTCATCATGGACGGCAGCCACGACATCGACACCTGCTTCGAAGTCACCGAAGTCACCCTGCGCTCGCTGTTCGGCGCGCTGTACGAGCACAGCGTGCTGCTGGAAGGCACCATCCTGAAGGCCTCGATGGTCCTGCCGGGCACCACCGCCGCCGAGCAGGCCAGCGTCGAGGACGTCGCCGCGGCGACCCTGCAGTGCCTGAAGTCGACCGTGCCGGCGACCCTGCCGGGCATCGTGTTCCTGTCCGGCGGCCAGTCCGACGAGGACGCCACCGCCCACCTCAACGCCATGAACCAGATGGGCCCGAACCCGTGGCCGCTGTCGTTCTCCTACGGCCGCGCGATGCAGTCGGCGGCGCTGAAGCTGTGGTCGCAGGACCTGGTGAACAACTACGCCAAGGCGCAGCAGACCGTGTACGAGCGCGCCAAGGCCAACGGCCTGGCGGCGCTGGGCCAGTGGAAGTCGGCGGCGTAAGCTGTCGCTTCCGCAGCCTCCGAAAACGCCGGCCTCGCGCCGGCGTTTTTCGTTTTCGGCGCTTCGATTCCCCGCCAAGCCAGACCGGACCCCTCATGGAAACCCAGTGGCTCGCTTTCTCCGTCGCCGCGCTGATGCTTACGCTGATGCCCGGCCCGGACACCTTCCTGGTGATGGGCAACGCGGTCGCCGGCGGCGCGCGCCGCGGCCTGGCCGCGGCGGCCGGCACCACCAGCGGCGGCCTGTTCCACGTGGCCCTGTTCGCGCTTGGCGTGACCCAGTTGCTGATGTATTCCGAGCGCGCGTTCTGGACGGTGAAGATGCTCGGCGCGTTCTATCTGGCCTTCCTCGGCATCAGGGCCCTGCGCGCGGCGCTGCGGCCGCGCGCCGACGCGCCGGCACTGGAGCTGGAACTGGCGCCGCCGGCATCGAGCCTGTGGCGCGCCTTCGCCCAGGGCGCGCTGACCAACGCGCTGAACCCGAAGATCGCGATGTTCTACCTCGCGTTCCTGCCGCAGTTCCTCGCGCCCGGCCCGCACATGGCGCGCGATTCGATGCTGATGATCGGCCTGCACTACGCCATCGGCGCGGTGTGGCTGGCGATCGTCGCGATCGGGTCGGCGCGCATGGCCGGGGCGATGCGCAGCGCCAGGGTCGCGCGCGCGCTGGACGGGGTGATCGGCACGATGATGCTCGGCTTCGGCGCGCGCCTGGCGCTGGCCTCGCGCTGAGCGCCGTGGCGCCGGCGGTCGGGCGCGGCTAGGCTGGGCGCGTCCATCCGCAGGGAGCGCCGCGATGTCCTTGGAACCGGGTTTGTTCGTGCCTACGCGCGCCGACGCGCTGATCCGCGGCCAGCGCAAGGTCGAGGCGATCAAGGCGGTGCTCGACGCCAATCCCGGCGCGTCGTTGCGCGCGGCCAAGGACGCGGTGGAGGCGCGCACGGACGCGTTGCTGGCCGGTTCCGCGGCGTCGCTGTCTTCGCCGGCCGGCGAGGCGCGCGAAACCGCGGGCCTGCCGGCGGCCGCGCTGGAAGCGCTGCAGCGCGGCCAGATCATCGAGGCGATCAAGCTGGTGCGCCTCGCGCACGATGTCGATCTGCGCACGGCCAAGCAGCGGGTGGAAGCGCATCTGCGCGGAGACGTCGGCGCGGACGTCGGTATCGATGCCGATGCAGCGCAGCCGGATGCCGCGGCGTCCGCGCCGGGCGAACTGCCCGCGGACGTGGCATCGCTGCTGCGAGGTGGCGACCGCGGTGCGGCTTGGCAGCTGCTGGAACGCAAGTACGGCGCGACCGCGACCGAGGCGCTGCGCCGCATCGGCGATTACGAGATCGCGCGCAAGCGTGGCGGTCGCGGCCGCGGCGCCGCCGCCGGATCGACGGTGGTGCGCGGCGACAACAACGGCAAGCTGGTGGCGTGGGCGTTGCTGGCGGCGGTCGCGGCGCTGGCAGTGGCGTGGGTGTTGTGGTGAGCGTTCGGTCGTAGGCGGACGGCGGTCGCGTGGGTTTCGCCGCCGTCGTCGTGGCGCGGTCGCGGCTTGCGCCGCTCCTGCAGGGGCTTCGGTCGGTTCGTTCGCGACCGCGACACCGCGCTTACGGCGACACCGCCGAAGCCCCGCGCCGCGTCATTCCAGCGACGCCAGCCACTCCTCGTCGCTGCCTTCGTTGACGCCTTCGAACAGGAACGTCGACAGGTAACGCTCGCCGGTATCGGGCAGCATCGCCAGCACCACCGCGCCGGCGTCCGCGCCTTGCGCGACCTGCAACGCCGCGGCCATCGTCGCGCCGGCGGAGATGCCGACGAAGATGCCTTCCTCGGCGGCGAGCCGGCGCGCGGTGTCGCGCGCCAGCACGTCGTCGACCGGCACGATCTCGTGCGCGGCGTCGCGGTCGAGCACGGCCGGGACGAAGTCCGGCGTCCAGCCCTGGATCTTGTGCGGCGCCCAGGCGTTGCCCGACAGCAGCGCCGCGCCGGCCGGTTCGCAGGCGGTGACGCGCACCTCCGGCCGCGCCAACTGCAGCATCTGCGCCACCCCGGTGAGGGTGCCGCCGGTGCCCCAGCCGGTCACGAAATGGTCGAGCCGGCGGCCGGCGAAGTCCTGCAGGATCTCCGCGGCGGTGGTGTTGCGGTGGAACGCCGGGTTGGCCGGGTTCTCGAACTGGCGGGCCAGGAACCAGCCGTGCTGCTCGGCGAGCTCGGCGGCGCGGCGGACCATGCCGCTGCCGCGCTCGGCCGCGGGCGTGAGGATGACCTTGGCGCCGTAGGCGCGCATCAGCTTGCGCCGCTCGATCGAGAAGGTCTCGGTCATCACCGCGACGAAGCGGTAGCCGCGCGCCGCGCACACCATCGCCAGGGCCACGCCGGTGTTGCCCGAGGTCGCCTCGATCACGGTGTCGCCGGGCTTGAGCAGGCCGCGCGCCTCGGCGTCGAGGACGATCGCCAGCGCCAGCCGGTCCTTGACCGAGCCGCCGGGATTGAACGCCTCGACCTTGGCGTACAGCGCCACATGGCCCGGCGCGATGCGGTGCAGGCGCACCACCGGGGTGCGGCCGATGGTCTGCAGGATGCTGTCGTAGATCATGGGACGGCTCCGTGGGGGAAAGTCTGGAGTATGCCCCCGGCCGCGCTGCGCGGCGGCGTCGCCGGCCGCGGTCGCGCGCCGGAGCGGACGGTTTGCCGAATCCGGGGCGAAGCGGTCAACCAATGGCCCACGCGCGAGTTCACAGTCCGCGGCTAGAATCGCGCGGCTTCACCGCCCTGCGGCCTGGGCGCCACCGGCTGCGGCAACGCAGGTCGCGCAAACCGCATGGCACGCACCGTCCGCGCGGACGGTGCGTGCGGCGCTCCTGGGGAGAGGCGCCGCTATGCCGTCCACGCCAGCACTCGCCAGCCCCGTTCAGAGATCCGCATGCGACCACGTCCCGCCCTTCGTTCCGGCTGTCTCCTCGCTTTCGCCCTGGCCCTGGCGGCGTGCGGCAAAGGCGGCCAGCCGCAGGCCGGAGCGGGCGGCGGGCCCGGCGGCGGCCAGGGCGACCGCCCGATCCCGGTGACCGCCGAGCCGGTGCGCCTGCGCGCCTGGAACGACACCGTGCAGGCGCTGGGCAACGTCAAGGCGCGCGAGTCGGTCACGGTCACCGCCAAGGTCAGCGAGATCGTGCAGAGCGTGCACTTCGACAGCGGCGACCACGTCGCCGCCGGGCAGTCGCTGGTCACCCTCAGCGGCAAGGCCCAGCTCGCCGCGCTGGCCCAGGCCGAGGCCACCGCCAAGGAAGCCGAGCAGCTCTACCAGCGCCAGACCGAGCTGGCCGCGCAGCAATTGATCGCGCGCTCGGCCCTGGACACCCAGCGCGCCACCCGCGACGCCACCCGCGCGCGGGTCGAGCAGATGAAGGCCGACATCGGCGATCGCCAGGTGCGCGCGCCGTTCGCCGGCGTGCTCGGCATCCGCCAGGTCAGCCCCGGCGCGCTGGTGACCCCGGGCACGCCGATCGCCACCCTCGACGACACCGAGCGCGTCTACATCGACTTCCCGGTGCCCGAGACCCTGCTCGCGCGCGTAGCCAAGGGCCAGGACGTGACCGGCACCAGCGCGGCCTATGCCGGCAAGGAATTCCACGGCAGCGTCGGCACCGTCGATGCGCGCGTGGACCCGACCACCCGCGCGGTGACCGTGCGCGCCGACTTCGCCAATCCCGGCCACCTGCTGCGCCCGGGCATGCTGGTGCAGGTGACCCTGATCCAGCCCGAGCGGCAGGCGCTGCTGGTGCCGGAGATCTCGGTGGTGCAGGTCGGCAACGATTCCTATGTCTACCGGCTCAAGCCCGACGCCACGGTCGAGCGCGCCGATGTCCAGGTCGGCTCGCGCCGGCAGGGGCTGGCCGAGATCCTCGACGGCCTCGCGGTCGGCGACACCATCGTCGTCGACGGCACCGGCAAGCTGCGCGCCGGCAGCAAGGTGCAGGCCGCCGGCGCGCCGGCGCGCGAAGCCGGCGCGCCGTCCGGCGCCGCGAAGGACGGCCGCAATGGCTGAGGCGGGCTTGCTGAAGTGGCTGCGCGCGGTGGTGCCCGGGTTGAAGCCGCGCGCGTCCGCCGGGGGCGAGGCTGAAGACAAGCCCGGCGCGCCGGTCTACGTGCCCGCCCGGCGCGGCCCGCACGCGCGCCGCGGCGCGGCCCAGGGCGACGGCGGCGGCAAGGGCAAGGGGAGCGCGCGGCGATGATGCTGTCCGACGTCTCCATCCGCCGGCCGGTGTTCGCCACGGTCATGAGCCTGCTGCTGATCGTGCTCGGGATCATGGCGTTCTCGCGCCTGACCCTGCGCGAGCTGCCGGCGATCGACCCGCCGATCGTCTCGGTCGACGTGACCTATCCCGGCGCCTCGGCGGCGGTGGTGGAAACCCGCATCACCCAGGTGCTGGAAGACGCACTCGCCGGGATCGAGGGCATCGAGACCATCGAATCGCGCAGCGTCAACGGCCGCGCCTCGGTCAGCATCGAGTTCACCCTGCAGCGCGACATCGAAGCCGCCGCCAACGACGTGCGCGACGCGGTCAGCCGGGTCATGGACCGCATGCCCGACGAGGCCGATCCGCCGGAAGTGGAGAAGGTCGAGAGCGACTCCGACCCGGTGCTGTGGCTCAACATGAGCTCGAAGAAGATGGACACCCTGCAGCTGTCGGATTACGCCGACCGCTACGTGGTGGACCGGCTGTCCTCGGTCGACGGCGTCGCCCAGGTCCGCATCGGCGGCCAGCAGCGCTACGCCATGCGCATCTGGTTGAACCAGGACGCGCTGGCCGCGCGCGACATCACCGTCAACGAAGTCGAGAACGCGCTGCGCTCGGAGAACGTCGAGTTGCCGGCCGGCCGGATCGAATCGCAATCGCGCGACTTCACCCTGCGGGTCGCGCGCAGCTACCAGAAGCCCGCCGACTTCGCCCAGATCCCGCTGAAGAAGGGCGCCGACGGCTACGTGGTGCGGCTCGGCGACGTGGCCAAGATCGAGCTGCAGTCGGCCGAGCGCCGCGCTTACTACCGCAGCAACGGCGAGCCCAACATCGGCCTGGGCATCGTCAAGACGTCCACCGCCAACAGCCTCGACGTCGCCCGCGCGGTGCGCGCGGAGGCCGACAAGATCCGCCCGACCCTGCCCGAAGGCACCGACATCTTCGTCGCCTTCGACACCACCGTGTTCATCGAATCGGCGGTGGAGCGGGTCTACCACACCCTGGTCGAAGCCGTGGTCCTGGTGCTGATCGTGATCTGGCTGTTCCTCGGCAGCTTCCGCGCCGCGCTGATCCCGGCGGTGACGGTGCCGGTGTGCCTGATCGCCGCGTTCATTCCGCTGTACGCGTTCGGCTTCTCGATCAACCTGCTGACCCTGCTGGCGCTGGTGCTGTGCATCGGCCTGGTCGTGGACGATGCGATCGTGGTGCTGGAGAACATCCAGCGCCGCGCCGACCTCGGCGAGCCGGCGCTGGTCGCGGCCGCGCGCGGCACCAAGCAGGTCGCGTTCGCGGTGATCGCCACCACCGCGGTGCTGGTGGCGGTGTTCCTGCCGGTCGGTTTCATGGAAGGCAATACCGGACGGCTGTTCCGCGAACTGTCGGTGGCGCTGGCCGGCGCGGTCGCGCTGTCGGCGTTCGTGGCGCTGACCCTGACGCCGATGATGTCGTCCAAGTTCGTGCGCCCGCACAGCCAGGAAAAATCGAATCCGGTCAATCGCTGGATCAATGCGCGCCTGGACGCACTGTCCAACGGCTATCGCGGCTTGCTCGACCGCACGGTCGAGCGGCCGTGGCTGTTCGGCGCGCTGTTGCTGGCGGCGCTGGCGCTGAGCTTCGGCCTGTTCAAGCTGGTGCCGTCGGAACTGGCGCCGCAGGAGGACCGCGGCTCGTTCCAGATCTCGATCCAGGGCCCGGAAGGCGCCGGCTTCGACTACACCGTCAAGCAGGTGCAGCAAGTCGAGAAAATCGTCGCCGCCCACACCGGCCAGGACCAGACCATCCAGCGCTACAACCCTCGCGTGCCCGGCGGTTTCGGCGCCAGCGAGGAGATGCACACCGGCCGCATCGCGGTGTTCCTGCAGGACTGGAAGCGGCGCGAGAAGAGCACCGCGCAGGTCGCCGACAGCCTGCGCGCGGAACTCGGCGCGCTGCCGAGCGTGCGCGCGCTGCCGCAGGTCGGCGGCGGCCTGGTGCGCACCCGCGGCCAGCCGATCCAGATCGTGCTCGGCGGCCCCGAGTACGCCGAACTGGCGCAGTGGCGCGACCGCATCCTGGCCCGGATCGAGCAGAACAAGGGCCTGTTCTCGGCCGATTCGGACTACAAGGAAACCCGGCCGCAGATGCGGGTCGAGATCGACCGCCAGCGCGCCGCCGACCTCGGCGTCAGCGTCACCGACATCGGCCACGCGCTGGAGACCCTGATGGGCTCGCGCCGGGTCACCACCTTCGTCCAGAACGGCGAGGAGTACGACGTGATGGTGCAGGCCGACCGCGACCTGCGCGCCTCGCCGGCCGACCTCGCCGCGATCCAGGTGCGCGCGCGCGACGGCGGGTTGGTGCCGCTGTCGAATCTGGTGACACTGAAGGAACTGGCCGAAGCCGGCAGCCTCAACCGCTTCAACCGCCTGCGCGCGATCACCGTCAGCGCCGGCGTCGCCCCGGGCTACACCGTCGGCGAGGCGATCGCGTGGTTGAACCAGGTCGTCGCCGAGGAACTGCCCGAGCACGCGCAGATCGACTGGAAGGGCGAATCGCGCGAATACCAGAAGGCCGGCGGCGCGGTGCTGATGACCTTCACCCTGGCGCTGCTGGTGGTGTACCTGGTGCTGGCCGCGCAGTTCGAGAGCTTCATCCACCCGTTCGTGATCATGCTGACCGTGCCGCTGGGCGTGCTCGGCGCCTTGCTCGGGCTGTGGATGACCGGCGGTACGCTGAACCTGTTCAGCCAGATCGGCATCGTCATGCTGGTCGGGCTGGCGGCGAAGAACGGCATCCTCATCGTCGAATTCGCCAACCAGCTGCGCGACGAAGGCCGCAGCATCCACCAGGCGATCGTCGAATCCTCGGCGGTGCGCCTGCGCCCGATCCTGATGACCTCGATCGCCACCGTGGTCGGCGCGGTGCCGCTGGTGCTGGCCGGCGGTCCCGGTTCGGCCAGCCGCGCGACCATCGGCATCGTGGTGATCTTCGGCGTGTCGTTCTCGACCCTGCTGTCGCTGTTCATCGTGCCGGCGTTCTACGTGCTGCTGGCGCGGTTCACCAAATCGCCCGAAGCGGTGGCGCAGGAACTCGAGCGGCTGGAGCAGGACACTCCGCAAGCCGGCGGCCACGCGTAATCCCGACAGCCCCTGTAGGAGCGGCGCGAGCCGCGACCGCGACAATGCGATTACGCCGTCGGTTTCGTCGTAGTTGAGTTGTCGCGGTCGCGGCTCGCGCCGCTCCTACAGGGAGAAAACGGGCGGTCAGGCGTCCTTGTACAGGCGCAGGAACTTGAACATCTTCGGCCACTCCTCTCGCGGTCTGAACGCGATCGCGACCTCGCGCCCGCCGAGCGCCGATTCGGTCAGCACCACATGGTCCTCTACCGCCTTGGCGTTCTCGAACTCGCGGGCATTGGCCTTGCACACCGCCTTGAAGAACGGGCCGTCGAGCCATTGCGCGGTTTCCGGCGCGTCGCGGAACTTGAGGTAGGCGGCCAGCGAGGCATGGGCGACGGCGACCATGGCGAAGCCCAGCGGCACGTCGTCGCGGACGAGGATGTACATCTTCATGTCGGTAAATCCGGGGAGAGGAAACGTTAGGCGCGGCCGCTGAGGCGGCGCGGGTGCGGCGATATGCGATGCCGCCGGCTGGGGACGCGGACAGGTCCGTCAGGCTGTGGTGGTGCCTGTGCCTGTGCCTGTGCTGGAGCTTGTACTTGTGCGGGCAGCGCCCGCCGCCGGCTCGCACTCGACCACGCGCCCGCACTCGTATCCGCTCATGCGCGCCAGAATCGCCAGCGCCTCGCGCTTGCCGGCCTGCGCGTCCGCCCAGGTCAGCCGCAGCGCGGCGTCGAATTCCAGGCTGCGGCGGCCGTCGTCGTTCAGTTCGAGCGCGACCGCCTGTTCGCCGGCATGGATGCGGTCGGCGCCGGCATAGCCGCCGCGGCTCTGGTCGTCGCGTTCCAGGTAGATCGCGGCCATGCCCAGGGCGCGGTCCTGGGCGTCGGGACGCAGCCCGCAGACGATGTGCAGCACGTCCAGCGGCCGGTGCTCGGACGCGAACCCCAGGCTCACCCACAGACAGCCGTCGTCTTCGCCGCTGTGGATTTCTTCGATCGGGTAGGTCCGCATGCGCCGCTCCTGGCCGTGCCGCGGCGGCGGCGTTTGCAGCGCGGCGACGGCGAAATTAGGCTACCCGCATGAACCCCGATCCCGCCACCCTCCCGCCGCCGCAGGGCGAGGGATTCGTGCTGCGTCCCTGGCGTCGCGACGACCTCGACAGCCTGCTCGTCCACGCCGACGACGCCCAGGTCTCGCGCGCGCTCAGCGACCGTTTCCCGTACCCGTACACGCGCGCCGACGGCGAGCGTTTTCTCGAAGGCCAGGTCATCGATCTCGAGCATCCGGTGTTCGCCATCGAAGTCGACGGCCGCGCGGTCGGCGGCATCGGCGCGCACCCCGGACGCGGCGAACGCGGCCACGGCGCCGAATTCGGTTACTGGCTCGGGCAGCGCTTGTGGGGCGCGGGGCTGATGACCCGGGTGATCGCGGCGTTCGCGCCGTGGGCGATGCAGCGGCTGCAGCTGTACCGGCTGTGCGCGATGGTGCTCGACGACAATCCGGCCTCGGCGCGGGTGCTGTTGAAGAACGGTTTCGAAGAAGAGGGCGTGCAGCGTTGCGCCGTGTACAAGCACGGGCACGTGCACGACCTGCGTGTGTTCGCGAAGGCGAGAAGGAGCCTGCAAGATGCGACGTGACGATCCCCCGCGCGGCCCGCGCAAGCCGCCCGGCAGTCCCTATGGCGCGGGCGGCGGGCAGCGCGGACCGGGCGCGCCCAGGGGCGATGGCGGCCCCGGCCAGGGCGGCCAAAGCCGTCAGAGCGGCCCAGGCGGCCCAGGCGGCCCGGGCGCTCACAGCGGTCAGGGCGGCGCCGGCGCGCCCGCCGGCGGCGACGGGCAGGGCCCGTGGCGCGAACGCGGCGGCTCGCATCACCCGCATTCGCGCGAGCAGCGCCGCGACCAGCGCGCGCGCCACGACGAGGTCGAGCACGACGAGCGCCCGCGCGGCCGCCATCACGAGCGTCATGAGCGCGGCTATCGCCGCCACGACGACGACGACCAGGGCGACGCAGCCGCCGGCGCGCCGCACCCGCAGCGCGCCCGTCGCGACGCCGAGATCCGCCTGTACGGCCTGAACGCGGTGCGCGCGGTGTTCGCGCAGCGGCCGCAGGCGCTGCGCAAGCTGTACCTGGACGCGCCGCGCATCCCGCAACTGCAGCCGCTGCTGGCCTGGTGCGTGGCCAACCGCGTCGGCTATCGCGTGGTCGAGAGCGCCGACCTGGACAAACTCGCCGCCAGCGGCCACCACGAAGGCGTGGTCGCCGAAGTGTTGCGCGAAGAACCCGCGCCGCTGTCGAGTTGGCTGCGCGACTTGCCCGCGGGGCCGCAGCTGGCTCTGTGGCTCGACGGCGTCGGCAACCCGCACAACCTCGGCGCGATCCTGCGCTCGGCCGCGCATTTCGGCGTGGCCGCGGTGTTGTTGCCGAAGGACTCGACCCTGGCCCTGTCGGGCGCGGCCGCGCGCGTGGCCGAGGGCGGCGCCGAAGCGGTGCCGATGGTGCGCCTGGGCCGCAGCGACAACGCCGTCGCCCAGCTGCGCGGCGCCGGCTTCGAGCTGGCCGCGACCGTGGTCGGCGGCGGCGAGGACGTGTTCGCCGCGCCGTTGCCGCCGCGCCTGATCTACGTGCTCGGCGCCGAAGGCGAAGGCATGGACCGCGAACTGGCCGCCGCCTGCGACCGGCGCCTGTCGATTCCCGGCACCGGGCGGGTGGAAAGCCTCAACGTCGCCGCCGCGACCGCGGTGCTGCTGGCTGCGTGGCGGTCGCGGCGCTGAGCGCTGGCGATCGCGTCTTGGTGTTGCGGGTGCTTGCTGGGAGGGCCTTCAGGCCCGATGCTTTTCGCTCAATTCGTGGCGATCTGGAACAAAAGCGTCGGGCCTGAAGGCCCTCCCACAACAGCGGCGCTCGCCGCTAGAAGATGCCCTTGCATGACAGCGGCGCTCGCCGCTCAGACGATGTGCTTGATTGCTTCGAGCAGGCTCATGTATTCCCGGGCCTGATCCGGCTGCTTGAGCATCGCGTCCAGGCAGACCACCAGCGCCGCCGCCTGTGCAGGCGCTGCAGTTTCTTGGTGGGAGGGCCTTCAGGCCCGACGCTTTCCGCTCAGTCCGCGGCGATCTGAAACAAAAGCATCGGGCCTGAAAGCCCTCCCACAACAGCGACATGCGCCGCTCAGACGATGTGCTTGATCGCTTCGAGCAGGCCGGCGTACTCCTCGGCCTGATCCGGTTGCTTGAGCATCGCGTCCAGGCACACCGCCAGCGCGGCCGCCTGCAGGGTCTGCAGGTTCTGCCGGTGCTGCGCGTCGGAGACCTTGCGCAGCCCGGACGCGAACGCGTCGGTGGCGGCGCGGTGGCCGTAGGCGAATTCGCCGGCCGCGCCGAGCACGGCTTCGTTGGATTGCTTGAGCGCCGATTCGATCTGCTGGTTGATCCCGCCGTAGCGATACGGCTCGCCGCCGGCGAGCGCGGCGCGCAGGCGTTCGAGCAGTTCCTCCGGCTCGGGCTGGGACGGATCGGCATCGTCGCCGGCCGGCGGCGGGGCGCTGCCGTTGCTTCCGGCGTGCGCGCCCGCGGAGGCGTTCGGCGTCGCCGCGGTGCCGTCGGTGTCGTCGTTGTCGGTGTTCTCGCTCATGGTCGCCTCGGGTGCGTGCGGACCGTCGCCGGCCGCGGACAGGTGGGCTTTCAACCGGCTCAGGCCATGGGCGAGGACCGCGTCGGCGCGTAACGCCGCTTCGCCCTGCTGCGCCAGCGCGCGCGCGCCCAAGGCCACGGTGGCCTCGCGCAGCGATCGCTGCAGCGCCGCCAACGCGAGCTGCGGCGAGGCCGCGTCGGCGCCGGGCGCCCGGCCGTCGTCGCGGCGCTGCGTGGGTTCGGCGGCGTCGTCGCGGGCGTCGGTCATCGCAAGGGCGGCTCCGGAAGGGCGGGCCGGACGGCGCGCTGTTCCGGAAATAACGCAAAGCGGCGCGCGGACAGGGCAGGGTGCGCGCGGCAAAGCGTGAGGGCGGCTACGGTTCCGGCGCGCGGCGCCGATGGCTTCGCGGCGAGGCCGCGAAGGCGATGCGCTTGTGGGGGGCTGGATGCTTTTGTGGGAGGGCCTTCAGGCCCGATGCTCTCCGCTCAGGTTGCGGCGATCTGAGCGGAGAGCATCGGGCCTGAAGGCCCTCCCACGAGAGCCAAGGCCATTGGCCTGGGAGCTCTTGCACAAGAGCCAAGGCATCGGCCTGCAGCTCCTGCTGCTGCAAGCGGAGCGTCCGGCGTCGGCCGGGGCTCACTCCTCCGGCGGCGACACCTGCTTCGGCGCGCTGCCGAAGTCGCCGTCGGCCGAAGCCGCCAGGTAGGCGAACACTGCGTACGCGGCGACGTTCTGCGCCAGCGCCTTGGGATCGATCTTGTCTAGGGTGTCGTCGGGCGTGTGGTGGTAATCGAAGTAGTCGCTGCCGTCCTGCGCCAGCCGCGCCCAGGCCAGGCCCTTGGCCGCGAACGGGCCGATGTCCGGGCCCGGGCCGCCCTTGCCGGGCGTGTGCTCGATGCCCAGCGGCGCCAGCGCATCGGCGATTTGCTTGTCGGCGGCCTGGGCGTAGTCCGGCGCCGAGCTGGAATAGGCATAGATGCGGCCGGCGCCGAAGTCGCTCTCCGCGCCGATCTGATGCTTGCGCACGTCGGCCGCGTGCTTGTCGGCGTAAGCCTTGCCGCCGTACAAGCCCTGCTCTTCGTTGGCGAAGGCGATCACCCGCACGGTGCGCGCCGGGCGCAGCTTGCTCTGGCCGATCAGCTTGGCCGCGGCCATGGTCAGGCCGACGCCGGCGGCGTCGTCGATCGCCCCGGTGCCCTGGTCCCACGAGTCCAGGTGGCCGCCGATGATCACCACTTCGTCGGGCTTGCCCTTGCCGCGGATCTCGCCGATCACGTTGTAGGACGTGGCCTGCCCGTCCCAACCGCAGTCCAGGGCCACGCGCACGCGGGTGGCGCCGCGCGCGGTCAGGCGCGCGAGCTGGTCGGCGTCGGGCGCCGACAGCGCCGCCGACGGCACCGGGGTCAGGCCTTCGTCGAAACGGGTGATGCCGGTATGCGGCATGCGGTGCGAGTCGGTGCCGGCCGAACGCATCAGGAAGCCGGCCGCGCCGGCGCGGATCGCCGCCGACGGGCCGCGGCCGCGCACGCGACCGCCCGGACCGTAGCCGGCACCGTCCTTTGCGCGCTGCATGGCGTAGTCGACGAAGGCGATCTTGCCGGCCAGCGAGCCGGCCGGCGCCGCTTCCAGCGCGGCCAGGTCGGCGAAGCGCACGACCTCGCCCTCGACCGTGCCGCCCGGGCTGCCGCCGAGCGCGGTCAGGCGCAACGGCTGGGCGCTGGCGCCGAGCACCTCGGCATGTTCGCTGCGGCGCTGCCATTTCGGGAACGTCACCGGCTCGGTCCAGACCTTGTCGAAGCCCAGCTCGCGGAACTTGGCCTGCGCCCACGCCACCGCGCGCGCATCGGCCTCGCTGCCGGCCAGGCGCGGGCCGACTTCGGTGGTCAGCGATTCGGTGATCTTGAAGCCCAGGTCGCTGGCCAGCGCGCGTTCGCGCAGTTCGCCGGCGGCATCGACCGCGGCCTGGGGAATGCGCGTTTCGCGCTGTGCGGCGGCGGCATCGCCGGCCAGGATCGAACCCGTGAACAACACGGCAGCCATCGCTGCCCACAGCGGTGCGCGCATCCCCAATCTCCTCGTGCTGGCCGGCCGCGCGGGAGGTCGCGCGGCGTAGGCGAAACGCCGAGCTTAACAACCCGCGGCGGGCGCGCTACCTGAGGAAAGTCACGCCGGACGCGCGGGATTTTTGTCGCTGGCCGCAGCGGGGTTTGATCCGCGCCGGTTCGCGCGTTTGGTCGTCCATCGTTTTGCCGTATTTGCCGATTCGGCGCCGCCAGCTCGGCGGCGTCGCACGGGTTGTCGCCGAAGCTGCACACGGCGTAGTCGTCGGCGCCGCCGCCGGCGCGTCCGAGATAGTCGCGCCAACAGGCGTCGGTGGCGGCGGTTTTGTCGGCCATGCGTGGCTGCGCCCGGAAACGAAGAAGGCCGCCACGAGGTGGCGCCCTTCGAAGGCTACGCGCGGCTCGCTTACTTCTTCAGCGAATCGCGGATCTCGCGCAGCAGCAGCACGTCTTCCGGCGTCGCCGCCGGCGCCGCCTCGGCCGGCTTGCGCACCTTGTTGTACGCCTTGAGGACGATGAAGATCACGAACGCGATCAGGATGAAGTCGATCGCGGTCTGCAAGAACATGCCGTACTTGATCGCCACTTCGGCCGCCACTTCCTTGCCGGCCGCGTCGAGCTGGGAGGGCTTGAGCACGTATTTCCAGTCGCTGACGCTGACCCCGCCGGTGATGTAGCCGATGGCCGGCATCACGATGCCGTCGACCAGGGCGGTGACGATCTTGCCGAAGGCCGCGCCGATGACCACACCGACCGCCAGGTCGACCACGTTGCCGCGCGCAATGAACTCTTTGAACTCGCTGATCATGCCCATCGCATGCTCTCTCCCAGGTTACGACTGAAGGACGGTGGACGGCGCCGGCCGATCCGGGCGGCGCCGGGGCCGGACTATAGCCGGGGCGGGGTGATGTGTCCGTGCAGCTCGGCCACGCCCTCCAGCACCGCGCGGTAGCGGTCGCCGGGCTGCAGCGCGGCGACGCCGGCCGGCGTGCCCATGTAGATCAGGTCGCCGGCGCGCAGCGCGTACAGCTGCGAGAGTTCGTGCAGGATTTCGGGGACGTTCCAGACCAGGTCGTCGAGCGTGCCGCGCTGGCGCAGCTCGCCGTTGACCTCCAGGCTCAGCGCGCGCGCGCCCAGTTCGCCCACGTCGGCGGCCGGCACGATCGCGCTGATCGGCGCGGCGTGGTCGAACGACTTGCCGGTGTCCCACGGCAGGCCCTTGGCCTTGGCCTGCGATTGCAGGTCGCGGCGGGTCAGGTCGAGGCCGACGGCGTAGCCGTAGACCAGCGCCTGCGCGTCCTCGACCGGCAGCACGCCGGCGGGCGCGTCGCGGCCGAGCGCGACCACCAGTTCGACCTCGTGGTGCAGGTCGGTGGTGCCGGGCGGATAGGGCACGGCCTCGCCGGTGTCCAGCGCGTCGGTGGGCTTGAGGAAGAAGGTCGGGCGGCCGCGGTCGGCGGCCGAGGTCGGCACCGCCGCGCCCATTTCGCGGGCGTGGTCGGCGAAGTTGCGGCCGACGCAGTAGACGCGGTGGACCGGGAAGGCGGCATCGGCGGCCAGGCCCTGGCCGCGGACGGGGATGCGGGTGGCCGGCGCGGCCGCGACGACGTCGCTCATGCGCTCAGCGGGCCCGGTCGGCGGCGCGCGGCAGCGCCTGCGGCGCGACCACGCGGAACTCGCCCTCGACCACGTCGCCGGGGCCCTTGGCCCGCGCTGTCATCGGTTTGCCACGGCGCTGCCATAGCTTGTAGGCCAGTCCGACCGCGATCATCGCCGCGCCGACGAAGACGCTGAAGAACACCAGCAGCGCCAGCAGGCCCAGCCCGACCACGCCGAGGACGAAGCGCAGGAGGCGGTGACGCGGCTTGCGCGGCTCGAAAGCGCTGCGCACGCGCGACTGGAACGCATTCCATTGCGAACGTTGATCGGCGAATCGGAAGGTCTGGGCGAACATTTTCGGTCGTCGTGAGACAATGCGGCCTGGGCCGGACAGATGAGTATCGTTCCAGGCATGAACGATGGTGTGAGAACTTCGTTAAACGCATCCGGCGACGACGGCTCCGGCGCGCAGCCCTTGATCGAGCTGGAGCGCCTGGCCGACGGCGGTTTCGCCGAGGTCGAAGCGACGATCGACGGCGATGCCGAATCGTTGCTGCTCTACCGCGACGGCGACGCCGTGCGCGCCTGGCTCAACATCTGCCCGCACGCCGGACGCAGACTGGATTGGGCCCCCGGGCAATTTCTCAAGAGCAAGGACGGGCTGCTGGTGTGCGCGGCGCACGGCGCCAGCTTCGAGCTGGGCGGCGGCGAGTGCGTGGCCGGGCCGTGCCGCGGCGAAGCGTTGCGCGCGGTCGCGGTCGATGTGCGCGACGGCGGAGTCTGGCTGGCGTAAGCCGCCTGGCCCACCTGTAGGAGCGGCGCGGGCCGCGACTGCGGGAATTGATCGCCGGCGAACGCTTGCGATCGCGCCGTAGTGCCCGATCTGTTTGGGCGGCGGCGCTTCTTGCTTGCGCGCGCTGTGCGTTTTCGCAGTCGCGGCTTGCGCCGCTCCTGCAGGCAGCCCAGGTGGGGGCGCGGGAGCGGGAGGGTTATCCGGTTGGCCGGGCTTCGGGGCGTGCGTGGTATGGCGTCGCTTTATTTGCCCCAGAACAGCACGTTGATCATCAACACCGTCACCACGGTATAGATCAACGACAGCGGCCCGCCGATCTTCCACAGTTCCTTGCCGCTGTAGCCGGCCGGCCCGGTGATCATCGAGATCACCGGATTCGACGCGGTCATGAAGTTGTTCGACGCCGACAGCGCCACGATCAGCGCGAACGCGGTCGGGTTGCCGCCGGCCGCGAGCGCGAGGTTGACCGCGAGCGGCACCACCACGATGGTCGCGCCGACGTGGCTGATGACCAGGGAAAACGCGGTCGTCAGCAGTCCGACCAAGATCTCCAGCACCCACACCGGCGTCCCGTGGGGCAGCCGCTCGATGCTGTGGCCGGCGATCCACGCCGCCGCGCCGCTGGAATCCATCGCCCAGCCCAGCGGAATCAGGCAGGCCATCAGGAACACGGTCTTCCAGTTGATCGCCGAGTAAGCCTCGTCGATGTTGAGCACGCCGGTGATCAGCATGCCGACCACGCCGGTCATCAGCGCGATCGACACCGGCAGGCGCGAGGACAGCGCCAGCAGCATCGCCACGGCGAAGATCGCCAGCGCGATCTTGAGCTTGTGCGGGCGCTGCTCGCCCTTGGGGTAGTCGGTGACCACGACCAGGTCCTTGCTCGCCGCGGCGCTGGCCAGGTCGGTCCAGATGCTGTGGAACACCAGCATGTCGCCGGCGCGCATCGGCACGGCGCGGACGTTGTCGCGCAGCACGGTCTTGTCGCGGTTGATCGCCAGCAGGCTCAGGCCGGACTGCTTGCGCAGGTGCAGGTCCCCCGCGGTCTTGCCGATGTACGCCGAGGTCGCCGGCACCACCGCCTCGGAGATGCCGGCGCGGCTGGGATTGAACAAGTCGGCGAAGTTGCGCAGGCGCGAGGACAAACGCAGGAAATGGTTCTGGGCGAAGTCGGCGACCTGCTGCTTGGGCCCCATCGCGCCGAGCACGCTGCCGACCCAGATGCGGGTGTCGGCCGGCGGCGCCAGGCGCGAGTCGTTGTCGCTCTTCAGCGCCAGCAGCAGCGGCGCGCCGCGCAGGGTCTCGGCCTCGCCGAGCGACATGCCGACCAGCGGGCTGTCGGCGGTCACGGTGAGTTCGTAGACGTCGCCGTCGATGCCGTAGGCCTTGGCGAAATAGCTCTGGGTGCGCGCCGGCGTCGCGCCCTTGTCGCTGTCGTCCTTGAGCAGCTTGTCGCCGAAGAAATGGAAATACGCCAGCGAGGCCGCCAGCAGTGCGATGCCGATCGGCAGCGGCGCGAACATCTTCAGCGGCTCGATGGTCGCCGCGCCCGAGGGCAGGTTGCTGTTGGCGTTGAGCAGCAAGTCGTTGAGCAGGATCAGCGGCGAGTTGCCGACCATGGTCAGCGCGCCGCCCATGACGATGGCCGCGGCGATCGGCAGCAGCAGCCGCGGCAGCGACAGGCCGGTGCGCGAGGACAGGCGCGCGGCGACCGGCATGTACAGCGCCATCACCGAGGGGTTCTGCATGAACGAGGAATTGAGCCCGGCCACCGCCGTGGTCAGCAGCAGCAGGCGCTGCTCGACCCCGTGCGCGCGCCGCAGCAGCCAGCCGGCGAGGCGGTTGAGCGCGCCGGTGCGGTCCAGGCCGGCGCCGAGGATCATGGTGGCGATGATGCTGATGACCGCGTTGCCGGAGAAGCCGTTGAACAGCTCGTCCGGCTCGACCAGGCCCGACAGGCCCAGCAGCACCAGCACGACCAGGGCGACCACGTCGGCGCGCACGCGCTCGAACAGGAACATCGCCATCGTGAACACCACCAGCCCGAGCACCAGCATCATGTCGGTGGTGAGCGCGAGGGAGGTGTCCATGCCGGTTCGGTCGGGGTCTCGGTCGGGTCGCTAGGAAAACCTGTCCGCGCTACGCCTGCTGCGCCGTGCCGCCGCCGTTGTCGGGCACACGGTCGTCGGGCACGCGGTCGTACAGCAGGTCCCAGACGCCGTGGCCGAGTTTCTGGCCGCGGGTCTCGAAGTGCGTCTGCGGGCGCCATTCCGGTCGCGGCACGCTGCCGCGCGGACCTGCGCGGTTGGCGAGCCCCCTGGTCGCGTCCAGGACGTCCCACATCTGTTCGGCATAGTCCTGCCAATCGGTGGCCAGGTGCAAGCGTCCGTCCGCGGCGAGCTTGCGCACCAGCAGTTCGGCGAACGCCGGCTGGACCAGGCGGCGCTTGTTGTGGCGCTTCTTGTGCCACGGATCGGGGAAGTAGATCCGCACCTCGTCGAGGCTGCCGTCGGCGACTTCGTGGTTGAGCACTTCCACCGCGTCGTGGTGGTAGAGCTTCACATGATCGCTGCCGTCCTCGGCCAGGGCGTTGAGCAGCCGGCCCACGCCCGGGGCGTGCACTTCGATGCCGATCAGGTCGCGATCGCGGTAGTTCTGCGCGGCGTAGCGCAGCGCCTCGCCGTTGCCGAAACCGATTTCAAGCACGCGCTTGGCGCTGCGGCCGAAGATCGCGTCGTAATCGCGCGGCGAGCCGGCGTAGTCGATGCCGAAGCGCGGCCACAGTTCGTCGAAGGCGCGCTGCTGGGCCGGGGTGAAGCGGCCCTGGCGCAGCACGAAGCTGCGCACCTGGCGGCGGCCTTCCTCGACCGTGAACGGCTTGGGCGGGGCTTTGTGGCCGTCGCTGGAGAACGGGTCCGTCATATCAGCCGATCAGCCCGTCGACCGGGCTCGACGCGCTGGCGTAGCGCTTGCGCGGAATCCGCCCGGCCTTGAACGCGGCGCGGCCGGCTTCGACCGCCAGCTTCATCGCGTGCGCCATCAGGATCGGCTCGCGCGCGCCGGCGATGGCGGTGTTCATCAGCACGCCGTCGCAGCCCAGTTCCATCGCGATGGCGGCGTCGGAGGCGGTGCCGACGCCGGCGTCGACGATGATCGGCACCTTGGCGTTCTCGACGATCTCCAGCAGGTTGTACTTGTTCTGCACGCCCAGGCCCGAGCCGATCGGCGCGGCCAGCGGCATCACCGCGACGCAGCCGATTTCCTCCAGGCGCTTGGCCAGGATCGGGTCGTCGGAGGTGTAGACCATGACGTCGAAACCGTCCTTGACCAGGGTTTCGGCCGCGGCGAGGGTCTGGATCACGTCGGGGAACAGGGTGCGCTGGTCGCCGAGCACTTCCAGCTTGACCAGGGTGTGGCCGTCGAGCAGCTCGCGGGCCAGGCGGCAGGTGCGCACCGCGTCGTCGGCGGTGTAGCAGCCGGCGGTGTTGGGCAGCAGGGTGTAGCGGTCCGGCGGCAACACGTCGAGCAGGTTCGGCTCGCCCGGGTTCTGACCAATGTTGGTGCGGCGGATCGCGACGGTGACGATTTCGGCGGCCGCGGCCTCGGTCGCCAGGCGGGTTTCGGTCAGGTCCTTGAACTTGCCGGTGCCGGTGAGCAGGCGCGAGCGGTAGGTCTTGCCGGCGATGACCAGCGGATCGGAGAAGGCGGTGTCAGTCATCGCGCAATTATGGCCGATGGGGGGCGGGCCGTGGGGCGTCGAGGTGGCCGCTGTGGCCCGACGGCTCCCTGTGGGAGGGCCTTCAGGCCCGACGCTTTCCGGTCCGATCGCGGTGATCTGGAACAAGAGCGTCGGGCCTGAAGGCCCTCCCGCAAGGGCCGAAGCTGCTCCATCGGCAGCGGACTTGACCGGATCTGGCGGCAATTGCGCGCGCCGTGTCACGAATCTTTAAGCCTTGGCGTTCAGCATTCATCGCGGCTGCCGGGCGCCATGCACGGCTTCGGACGGAACCGACGGCAGCGATCCCTTCCTTCCGAATCCGCCGTCCGCCGCCATGACCTCTCGTTCCCGCCAGCTCACCCGGGCGATCCGCTTCGCCCTGGCCGCCAGCCTCGTTTGTGCTGGGTTTTCCGCCACCGTTTCGGCGCAGGAGGCGGCTTCGGGCGCTTCCGGCGCGGCGCGGGCCGACGCCGCAACGCCTGCATCGGCCTCGGACGGCGAGGGCTCCGCCGCTGCGGTGGACCTCGACAAAGTCATCGTCACCGGCCGCTCCGGCACCCGCCAGCGCAGCAAGGCCGAGACCAGCTACTCGATCACCGCGATCGAGGAAGAGCGCCTGCGCCTGCAGGCGCCGACCTCGGTGACCGAGGCGATGAAGTCGGTGCCGGGCTTCTGGGTCGAGGCCAGCGGCGGCGAAGCCAGCGGCAACATCCGCGCGCGCGGCATCCCGGTCGACGGCTTCGGCTCGGTGACCCTGCTCGAAGACGGCATCCCGGTCCAGCACGATCCGGCCCTGGGCTACCTCAACGGCGACCAGGCCTTCCGCCTCGACGAGACCGTCGAGCGGGTCGAAGTGGTGCGCGGCGGGCCCTCGTCGGTGTTCTATTCCAACGCCCCGGCCGGCGCGATCAACTTCATCCCGCGCAGCGTCGGCGACAGCGCCGAAGGCGTGGCCAAGCTCACCGTCGGCGACTACGGCCTGACCCGCTACGACCTGTTCTTCGGCACGCCCCTCGGCGGCGGCTGGAAGTTGGGCCTGGGCGGCTTCTGGCGCAGCGACGACGGCCTGCGCGACCCGGGCTATCCGGCCAACGACGGCGGCCAATACCGCATCAACCTGTCGCGCGCGTTCGAGCGCGGCAACTTCAGCTTCGACTACAAGCGCGTGGACGACAAAGTCGCGCTGTACCTCGGCATCCCGATGCGCAGCTACGCCGACGGCAAGATCCGCGGCGTGCCCGGCTTCGACGCCCACGACGGCACCCTGGCCGGGCCGCAGACCCGGCGCCTGGGCATGATCCAGGGCGACGGTTCGCTGTACGACTTCGACAACGCGCTCGGCACCCAGGTCAAGCGCGACCAGTACACGGCCAAGTTCGACTACGACCTCGGCGCCGGCTTCCAGCTGGCGCAGTCGCTGCGCTACAGCCGCACCCGCACCCAGCGCAACGGCGTGTTCCCGCTGACCCTGCAGAGCGACGCCAAGTTTTACGCCGATTCGGCGGTTAAGAAGCTGATCGCCTCGGTGCCCGGCGCGGTCGGCGCGCAGTTGCGCTATGTGGATGCGCCGGAACAGGCGTTCGCATCCAACCAGAACGGCAACGGGCTGATGACGATCTCCGGCCTGCGCGGCGTGACCATGCCGGTCGATGAATTGATCAGCGACACCCGCCTGATGCGCCGCTTCGATTTCGGCGGACAGAGCCACGATGTCACGCTCGGTTACTACTACGCCCGCTTCGACCAGGACTTCGATCGTTATTCGTCCAATGTGCTGACCGATGTGCGCGACAACGCGCGCCTGCTCGACCTGGTCGCGGTGGACGCCGCCGGCCGGCCGTTGCGCACGCTGACCGACAAGGGCGTGTACCGCTACGGCTACGAGTGGGAAAACGCCAGCGGCCGTTCCACCACCCAGGCGCTGTACCTGTCCGACGAATGGCAGGTCAACGACAAGCTGCGCATCGACGCCGGCGTGCGTTGGGAGCAGGTCAAGGTCGAGGGTTGGACCGAAGTGCGCAAGCAGGTCAACCTCGGCACCGCGGCGACTTCGCAGATCCTCACCGGCTCGGGCAGCTTCGTAAGCTACGACCAGAAATTCGACAAGATCGGCTGGACCGTCGGCGCCAACTGGCAGTTCGATCCGCACCAGGGCGTGTTCGCGCGCTGGACCCCGGCGTTCCGCCTGCCGAGCCTGTCGAGCTACATCACCAAGTACTCCAACTGCGACCTGGCCAAGCTCGCCGCCTGCGCCAACGATCCCAACGGCCGCCCGGTCACCCAGACCATGGACCTGGGCGAGATCGGCTACAAGTTCAGCAACGAGCAGTTCGACCTGTTCGCGACCTTGTTCTACACCAAGTACGACAACGTCGGTTTCAGCAATTACGTGTTCGACCTGGGCAGCGGCGCCTCGACCGTGCAGCAGGGTTTCGCCGACACCAAGACCACCGGCCTGGAGCTGGAAGGCTTCTGGACCCCGGTGCGCTGGTTCGACCTGCAGGCGACCGCAACGATCCAGGACCCGAAGTACAAGGGCCTGCGCTACACCGAACTGGTCAACGGCGCGCCGGTGTTGCGCGACTTCGTCGACAACCAGCTGATCCGCGTGCCCAAGAACAGCTTCCGCGTGGTGCCGGGCCTCAACCTGCTCGACGAGCGCCTGCGCCTGCAGGTCTCGTACGAGCACGAAGGCGAGCGCTTCGTCGATACCGCCAACTCGGTGAAGCTGCCGTCGTACTACGTGATCAACGCCAGCGCGCGCTACGAGTTCGCGCCGGGGCTGAGCCTGTACCTGTACGCCGACAACCTGACCAATTCGCTGGGCCTGACCGAAGGCAACCCGCGCGCCGGCGAGCTGCAGAGCGCCGACGCCGGCAACAACACCTTCATCGCCCGGCCGTTGCTGGGGCGCGGCTACCGCGCGGCGCTGATGTACCGGTTCTGAGCGGCGGCGGTCGGGTGGCGGGCGTATCGTTGCCGGTTTCGATGCGGAGAGCGGACATGAAGGCTTGGGCATTGCCGATGTTGGCGTTGGGACTGTGCTGCGCGCTGGCGGGAACGGCGCGCGCGCACGACGAACCGGCCGCGCCGCGGCCGGTCGATCCGGCCTGCAAGCTCGACGCCGCCGACGCCGCGCAGGCCGGGCCGGACTGCGCCGAGGCCTGGATCGACCGTAACCTCGGCCTCGCCGACGTCCAGGCCATCGGCACCCACAACAGCTACAAGCTGGCGATCCCGGCCGAGGAACTGGCCGCGCACCGCGCCCGCGACGCCGCCGGCGCGGATTCGCTCGACTACGCCCACGCGCCGCTGCACGAGCAACTCGAACTGGGCATGCGCCAGTTGGAGCTGGACGTCTACTACGACCCGCAAGGCGGCCGTTACGCGCATCCGCCCGGCGCCTTGCGCCAGGGCTACGGCGAGGCCGGGCCGTGGCCGTCGGGCGTGGCCGCGCGGATGGCGCAGCCGGGGTTCAAGGTCATGCACCTGGCCGACATCGACTTCCGCAGCCAATGCATGGTCTTCGTCGAATGCCTGCGGCAGATCCGCGCCTGGTCGCGCCAGCATCCGCAGCACGCGCCGATCCTGATCCTGATCAACGCCAAGGACGGCAAGGGCGGGCCCGGCGCGGCCGCGCCGCTGGCGTTCGACGCCAAGGCCTTCGACGCGCTCGACGCCGAAGTGCGCGCGGTGTTCGCGGCCGACGAGTTGATTACGCCCGACGACGTGCGCGGCCGCGCCGCGACCCTGCGCGAGGCGGTGCTCGCCGGCGGCTGGCCGAAGCTCGGTGTCGCGCGCGGAAAAGTCCTGTTCGCGCTCGACGAGGAACCGCGCAAGGTCGCGCTGTACCGCGGCGCGCGGCGTTCGCTGCAGGGGCGGGCGATGTTCGTCAACGGCGACGAAACCTCGGCGGACGCGGCCTATCTGACGATCAACGATCCGGTCGCCGATGGTGAGCGCATCCGCGCGGCGGTGCGCGCCGGTTTCCTGGTGCGCACCCGCGCCGACGCCGATACCGCCGAAGCGCGCCGCAACGATCCGCGCCGGCGCGAGGCCGCGTTCGCCAGCGGCGCGCAGTACATCTCCACCGACTATCCCAAGCCCGATCTGCGTTTCAGCCGCTATCGGGTGACGTTTCCGCGCAGCGAGGTGGTGCGGTGCAATCCGCTGCGCGCGCAGGATCGTTGCGCTCACAGGGCTGTGGAAGCGCCCGAGAAGCACGACTGAGGAATGCGCGTCAGAAGCGCGCGTGAGAAGCGTACGCGAGCGGCACGTTCGACGAGCACGACTGAGCCGGTGCGATGCCCGATACGCAATTATCGACCGAAGCGATGAACGATCCGACCCGTCCGCGCCACCCCAGCCGTCATTCCCGCGAACGCGGGAATCCAGGGCTTTTCGTGCGAGAACGCTTGAGGCCTCTGGATTCCCGCCTTCGCGGGAATGACGGTGTGAGGGCGCGCGGGCTAACGGGTTTCCAGGGCAAAGCCATGCACCTCCTCGCGGCGGCTTGCGCGCTCGCAGTCGCGCTGGCCGCGTCGTGCATGAGCGCGCCCGCGCTCGCGCAAGGGCCCGCACACGCCAACGAAGCGACGCACGCGCGACTCGTCGCCGCGGGGCCCGCTGATCTCATCCTGCAAGGCCGCATCACCGGCGCCGACAACCAAACCTACCGCGAACTCCCGTTCCAGGTTCCGGCCGGGACCGCCCGCATCGAAGTCGAGTTCGACTACGACCGCAGCGACAAAACCACCATCGACCTCGGCCTGCTCGGCCCCGGCGAATTCCTCGGCCGCGACGGTTTTCGCGGCTGGAGCGGCGGCAACAAGCGCCGCTTCAGCGTCGCAGCCAGCGACGCCACCGCGTCCTACTCGCCCGGCGCGCTGACGCCGGGCGAATGGAAGCTGTTGCTTGGCATCCCCAACATCCGCGCCGGCGGCAACGCCGCTTACACCGCGCGCATCCGCCTCACTCTTGCGGCCACGCCGGATGCGCTGCCACAGGAGAACAAGGCCCCGTTGCGCAGCGAAGCGGGCTGGTACCGCGGCGACCTGCACATGCACAGCGCCCACAGCGACGGCAACTGCGCCGGCCAAAGCGGCGCGCGCGCGCCGTGCCCGCTGTTCCTCAGCGCGCAGGCCGCCGTCGCGGCCGGCCTGGACTTCGTCGCGGTGACCGAGCACAACACCGTCTCGCACCTGCCGGCGTTGCGCGAACTGCAGCCGCACTTCGACCGCCTGCTGCTGATTCCCGGCATGGAGATCACCACTTTCCAGGGCCACGCCAACGTCTTCGGCGTGCGCGCGCCGGTCGACTTCCGTGTCGGCAGCGCGGCGGTGCCGGACTGGAACGCGGTGCTGGCGCAGATGCGCCGGCGCGGTTTGGCGGTGTCGATCAACCACCCGATCCGGCCCTCCGACGAGCGCTGCATGGGCTGCGGCTGGACGCCGCGGCCAGCTGCCGACCTGGGCCTGGTCAGCATGGTCGAGGCGATCAACGGCGGCGACGCCGACACGCCGGGCTCGGGCATCGCGTTCTGGCAGCGCGGACTCGATGCCGGCCACCGCCTCACCGGCGTCGGCGGCAGCGACAACCACGACGCGCCGACCGCCGCCGAGGAACCCTTCGGCCCCAGCCGCATCGGCCGGCCGACCACGGTGGTGCACGCGCGCGAACTGTCCGAGGCCGGCATCCTCGACGGCCTGCGCGCGGGCAACGTGTTCGTGGACGCCTTCGGCAGCCGCGACCGCCTGCTCGAACTGCGGGCCCGGCACGGCGCGAACGAAGCCGCGATGGGCGGCGAACTGGTCGTGCCCGCGGGCCAGCGCGCGCGCCTGCGCGTACAGGTACGCAACCTCGCCGGCGGCCGGGTCGAGGCGACGCTGGACGGCGCCAAGGCGGCGTTGATCGCGCGGCCGCAGGTGAGCGCGGCGCAACAATCGTTCGAGTTCGACTGGCCCAGCGACGGCCGCCGCCATTGGCTGCGTATCGACGTGCGCGATGCGCAGGGGCGGTTGGCGCTGATGGGGAATCCGGTCTACTTCAACTGGAGCGCGCAGCGCCCTTGAGCTTGTGGATTCGCGGGGCAGGGCGAGAGCGAGATCAACATGGATTCCGGCTTTCGCCGGAATGACGGTGCGAGGGGGCGCTGAGCAAGCGTACTCGTCGAGACGGCCGCGAGAGCCGCGCACTGTCTTACCGTCGTTCCGCTGAAAGCTGGAATCCACATCGGATTTTCCACCACGTAACCGCCACTAACGACGATCCCGCCCGCAGCCCCTGTAGGAGCGGCGCAAGCCGCGACCGCGCCACCGCATTCACGGCGAAAGTTCCATCGCCCGCGCCCCCGCAGTCCCGGCTCGCGCCGCTCCTAGAGGTAGCGAACCCAACTACGCCGCCATCGGCCCCAGCGCTCAACCCCCGCCCAGCGCGTGCACGATCTCGACCTTGTCGCCCTCGGCCAGCACTGTCTCGCCGTGGCGCCCGCGCGGCACGATCTCGCCGTTGATCTCCACCGCGACCCGCCGCTCGCCCAGGCCTTCGGCCGCGAGCAACTGGAGCAAGGTGACCGGCGCGACCAGGGCGCGCGCTTCGCCATTGAGCAGAATATTCATGCCGGCATTGTCGCCGTTGCCGGGTGGCGCGGCCAGCCGCGCGGCCGGACCGACATCGCCCGCTGCGCGCGCCGTCGCCGCGTGCCGCGCCTGTATTCGCCGCATCCGCCGCCGCCGCCGCGCGTTCCCGGTTGCGGCACGCCGCCGCCGCAACCGCCAAGCCCGGCAACACCGCCGGCCCGGCCGTCGGCCCCGCCGCCGCGATCCCGCGCCGCCGCCCGCGCCGCTTTCCCGCGCCGTGACCTCCGGCCCCGGTGCATCCGCGCCGGCGGGCGCATAATCCGCCGCCGGGAGCCGGCCGCGCGCCCGCGGCTTTGCCGCGCTGCGCCTTGCCAGCCTCGCCGTGACCGTGTTTCGATTCGCGCCATCCGCCGCCATGCGCTGCCGTATGCGCAGCGCCTACCGTCGGAAGCACGCCTGTCCGGCGCTCGCGCCGCCCGTTTCCGGGCCGCGGGCGCCGCCACCGCAAGCCCCATAAGAAGCAAGGAAGTGCATTGATGAAAACCGCTCGTACCGCGCTGGCCGCCGCCCTGGCGCTGGCCGCCGCCCCGGCCTTCGCCGGCGGCCCCTATTCGCAGACCGTCTTCATCGGCGACAGCCTCACCGATTCCGGCCACTTCCGCCCGGCGCTGATCCAGGCGGTCGGCCCCAACGGCGCGCTGATCGGCCGCTTCACCACCAACCCGGGCCTGGTCTGGTCGGAATGGCTGGCCGATTACTACGGCACCAACGCCGCCAGCGACAACCAGGGCGGCACCAACTACGCCGTCGGCGGCGCGCGCACCGGCACCAACACCAGCGGCGCGCTCGGCCCGATCGATTCGCTGGCGACCCAGACCACCAAGTACCTCGCCGCCAACGGCGGCCGCGCCGATCCCAACGCCCTGTACACCGTGTGGGGCGGCGCCAACGACCTGTTCGCGGTCGCCGGCGGCGCGCCGGCGCAGGCCACCATCGGCGCGGCCGTGACCGCGCAGGTCGGCGTGGTCGCCGCCCTCAACAACGCCGGCGCCCAGTACATCCTGGTGCCGAACATCCCCGACCTGGGCTCGACCCCGCAGTTCCGCGCCGGCGGCCCGGCGCAGATGGCGGCCGGCAGCCAACTCGCGACCACCTACAACAACGCGCTCTACGGCGGCCTCAGCGCGGCCGGCCTGCGCTTCATCCCGCTGGACACCTACAACCTGATCCGCGAAGTGGTGAACAACCCCGCGCCGTTCGGCATCAGCAACGTCACCGGCACCGGCTGCAACCCGCAGATCACCGCGTCCTCGGTCACCTGCAGCCCGCTGAACTACGCCGCGCCGGATGCGCCGAACTCCTACGCCTTCGCCGATGGCGTGCATCCGTCCTCGCGCTCGCACCAGATCCTGGCCGACTACGCGATCTCGGTGCTGGAGGCCCCGCGCTTCGTCGCCGTGCTGCCGAACTCGGCCGCGATGACCGGCCGCGCCCGCGCCGACCAGGTCGCCAGCCACGCCGAACGTCCCGACGGCGACGGCATGCGCTGGTGGAGCAGCGTGCGCGGCGACTTCCAGCGCTACGGCCACGGCGACGTCTACGACGGCGCCGGTCCGGCGCTGACCGGCGGCATCGATTGGGCCCGCGGCAACCTGGTGTTCGGCGGCTTCCTCGGCTACGGCCAGCAGAAGCAGGACTTCGGCCTGCGCAACGGCGACTTCGAGCAGAAGGAAGCCAGCATCGGCGGCTTCATCGGCTGGTACGGCGAGCGCGCCTGGGTCAACGGCCAGCTGAGCTACACCAAGCTCGACCTCGACATCGACCGCAAGGCCAACCTCGGCATCGCCACCCGCACCCACCACGGCTCGACCGACGGCAAGAACGTCACCGCCGCGATCAACGCCGGCTACGAGTTCGGCGAGGCCCTGCGTCACGGCCCGGTGCTCGGCGTGGTTGCCCAGCGCATCGACATCGACGGATTCGCCGAAAGCGACCCGACCCTGTCGACCTCGCTGGCCTACCCCGACCAGAGCTACGACTCGCTGATCGGCAGCGTCGGTTACCAGGTCAACTACACCCACAGCGAGAAGTTCCGCCCCTACGCGCGCCTGACCCTGGACCGCGAGTTCGAAGACGCGCCCAAGGACGCCCACGCGCGCCTGCAGAGCCTGCCGGGTACCGGCTGGTACTCGGTCAAGAACCGCGAATTCGACCAGGACTACGGCACCCTCCTGTTCGGCGTGCGCACCAAGCTGTTCGGCCTGGACGCCAACCTCGGCGCCAGCGCCACCGTCCACCAGGACGGCGGCAACAACACGACCGTGTTCGCGCAAATCGGCGGCGGCTTCTGATGCCGGCGCGGGCGGCCGATGGGTTGTCCGCGTTCGATCTTGATGCGAGGAACGAGAAACCGGGCCGGGAGGCCCGGTTTCTTTTTGTCCGGATCGCGGCGACCTGAGCCGAAAGCGTCGGGCCTGAAGGCCCTCCCACAAAAGCTATCGGCGCTTCGGCTGCGCTTGTGGGAGGGCCTTCAGGCCCGACGCCTTTCGACCAGAACAGGACGGCCCCTCCGTCCCGATTTGCCACCCGCGCCGCCGCGTCATAGACTTCGATCCGACGCGGGTGTAGTTCAATGGTAGAACTGCAGCTTCCCAAGCTGCTAGCGTGGGTTCGATTCCCATCACCCGCTCCATCGTCTCGCTTCCCTGGCGCGCAACGCGCCGGACCGATCAGGAAGCGCCATCCCAGCCTTGCCACACACTTTTCGACGACTCGCCTGTGGGCGCGTTAGCGGTTTTCCTGGCGTTGCCGGCGACGACCGCAACGAGGCCTTCGAGATGATCTGCAAGCCGTATCGGCACATCCAGGCGCTGATGGCGGCGCAGTACGCGCAACGCCATTGAGGCGCGCGGCCCCCGACTTGCCATGGCGGGATCGCTGCGGAGCGATATCGCCGGAATCGGCCAAGTCCGCTGCGCGTCGTCTGCCTGCCCGGCCACTATGATGAGGCCCGGATCGAATCGCTCAGGACGGCACATGCAATCGAAAACGGATGCGAACGCAGCATGGGCGCTCGGTCTCCTGGACTGGAACCGCGCGCATCTGACCCACGACAGCGACTTGAGCGAGGCCGCGGTCGGCGAGCGGTTCGCGGATCGGCTTGTGGTCAAGGCCAACGGGCGGACCTACGAGGCCGATCGGCGCGCTTACAAGGAATTCCTCGACGGGTTCCGGCGCACGATCGCGGCCATCGATTACCAAGTGCACGAGACGGTGGCGAACGAGGCGTCCGCGGTCCTGGTCATGAGCGCCCGGGTCGACCGGCTCGACGGGTCGGTCGATCGCTTCGAGGCGATGCTGCTGTTGAAGTTCGACGGGTCGGGACGGGTCGAGCTTTGGCAGGAGGTCTACGTCAAGGCGGAAGGCCCGGCGGGCTGACGGGGCGACGAGGCGACGAGGCGACGAGGCGACGAGGCGGCAATCGGCCACGAACCCTGGGGCGGCGGCATCGCACCTGCCAGAGTGAGACACTGCGGCCGTCGCCCGCCACGACCGCCTCATCCCTCAGGAGCGTCCGCATGCGCCAGACCGTCATTCCGCAACTGCGCGTCCTCAGCGCCGAACGCAGCCTGCCGTTCTATGTCGACGGGCTGGGCTTCAGCGTCGATTGGCAGCACCAGTTCGAGCCGGGGTTCCCGCTGTTCCTGCAGATCACCCGCGAAGGTCAGACCTTGTTCCTGACCGAACACACCGGCGATTGCGAAGTCGGCGGCGCGGTGTATCTGATCGTGCCGGACGTGGATGAATGCCATCGTCGCTTCCGCGCCAACGGGGTGACGCCGACCGAAGCGCCGCACGACACGCCGTGGGGCAGTCGCGAGATGTCGGTGACCGATCCGGACGGCAACCGTTTGCGCTTCGCCACCGACGCGGACTAGCGCGGCGACGGCTCAGTCCCGATCCGCGTCGTCGTCGGGTTGCGGCCGGTCCACCGTCGAGCGGATCTCGCCGCGCCGCCACTGCGCCAGGCGCTGCGAATAGCGCGGCGCGATGCGGTCGAAGTTTTCCCAATTGTCTTCGGTCATCGCTTCGCCGGGCTTGCGCCAGTAATTGGCGTCGCCGAACAGCTCGCGCGCGTCGAACAAGGCGCAGGCCGCGTCCGGCGCCATCAGGCGCTTGGCGTAGGCGTGGCAGAACGAGGCGTGGCGCGGGCGCACGTCGCCCTGCCACAGCAGGCCGCCGAGCGGACCGGACAGGAATGCGAGCGGGGTGGTCCGGCGTTCGCGCAGCGCGGCGAGGGCGTCGGCGTCGAGGCGGTCGGCGCGCAGCACGTCGTTGAGCGCGCACCAGGCGGCGAAGAAGCCGTCTTCGACCGAGTGCGCGGGGTCGCCGCCGGGATGGATCGTGGCGTAGTCGGACTCTTCGGCCACGCGGATCAGCAGATGACGCGGGCGGTCGCGGTCTTCGTCCAGGGTCGCCTTCGCTTCCAGCCCTTCGCGCGGCGGCGGCAGGGTGTAGCGCACTTCCTCCAGGCCGCCTTCGACGCGGCGGCGGAAACGCGCGCCCAGCGCGGCGTCGTCGAGCGACCAGTCGAATCCCGGCGGCAGCGCGCCGCGGTAGTTCGGGTAGACGAAGGCGTGCGACACCCACGACACCCAGCGGCGGCCGTCCTTGCGCGGCGGGAAAAAGGCGCGGTTGACGATCCGCGCGGTGGCGGCCACTTCCAGGCCGAGCTTGCGGTTGCCGATATGCACGCTGCTGTTCGGCGTGGCGTTCTTGAACGGTTTGACGCCCATTGCCTGCGCCAGGCGCGCGGCGGCGGGGGCGTCGATGCGCTGGCCGAGTGCGTCGAGCAGCAGCGCGGTGAGGTCGGTGGCGGTGGTCATGGCGTCGTCCGCAGCGGGGTGTGGGCCGGTTCGCGCCGGCGGCCCGCGGATGATAGCGGCGGCGCGGTTGATCGCGGCGCCGCGCCGGCCCATTCTCGCGGTCGACTCCAGCAGGACATCGCGCATGAACCTCACCGTCGTCGAGATCAAGGCCTTCGTCCCCGCGCGCGATTTCGAGCGCGCCAAGGCGTTCTATCTGGCGCTGGGCTTCGAGCTGCCATGGTCGTCGGACGACCTGGCCTATGTGCGCCACGGCAACACCAGCTTCCTGCTGCAGCGTTTCTATGTGCCCGAGCACGCCGGCAACTTCATGATGCACCTGCTGGTGGAGAACGCCGACGACTGGCATGCGCGGGTGCTCGCCGCCGACGTGGTGGAGCGCTTCGGCGTGCGCCTGGAGCCGCCGCAGGACCGGCCCTGGGGCCTGCGCGATTTCGTCCTGACCGATCCGTCCGGCGTGCTGTGGCGGATCGGCCACAACCTGCCGCTCGCGGCGGCCGGCTGAGGCCGGTGCGGCAGCGGCGAGCCGGCGCCGTTCGGCGGCGAGCGCTGCTTGAACGCCAAGCAACCGAGGGCCTCGCCGGGCACTCGCGACGGCCCGCGCTTGTGCGCACACTCGCGCGGTTCGCACGACTCGCAGGGATGGCAGAGGGATGCAGGCTGAGCAATCGACGCCGGTGGCGCCGGCGGTGCGCGCAGGCGCGGCGCGCGAAGTCTCGCGCGGCGAATCGGTGCTGGCCTGGACGGCGGTGGTGGCGTTCCACGCCGCGTTGTTCTGGCTGGCCGGCAAGGCGCTGATGCCGCGCAGCGCCGCGGTCGACGCGCACGCGTTGACGCTGGTGTGGTTGCCGCCGCCCGCCGAGCCCGCGCCGCGCGAACCAGCGGCGGCGCCACCGGTGAACCCGCCTGCGCGTGCGCAGCCCGCGTCGCGCCATCGCGCGCCGCCTGCGCGCATAGCGGCCGACGCCGCCGATCCCACGACCGACGCCGGCCTGACCGCGGTGGCGATCGGTCCCGCGCCGCCAGTGCCGGTCGCGCCCGCCGCCACGGCCACGCGCGCGCCGTGGGACGCGCCACCGTCGCCGCCGGCCAAGCCCTTCGCCCGCCGCGCGCCGGACTTGCCGGGGCAGGGCGCGCAGCGTTTCCGCATGCGCCCGCCGCGTTCGATCGCGTCGACGGTCGGACAGATCGGTTTGCTGTTCGGCGGCGGCGGTCCGTCGGACTGCGCGGAGACGCGCAAGAACATCCGCGACCTGGCCGTGCTCGGCGCCGAGGCGGTAGCGCAGGAAGTGGAAGAGGAACGGCGCAACTGCCGCAACTGATCCGGCGGCCGGCGCGTGCGGGCCGGCGCTCGCGGATTGGATCGCGCAGGACGCGGCGGGGATGTCGGCGTGGCTGAATCGGTCAGCTTGGGGCGACGCCGCGGCCATCGCGGAGCGTGCCGGCCGATGTAAAAAAATCATTCCCGCCCGACGCCGCAACGAACGCATCGACGCTCGCAACGCGGCCGAGTTAGACTGCGCGCCCGGTCGCGCGGCCGGCCCGCCGTCGCGCATCGCATCGCAGCCACGGGCGCGGCTTGCGCGCCCGCTGCGGACCGGCCGGCGCGCGGCCGCGAAGCCGCCCGCCGCCGTCCCTGTTGTCGCCCCCGAGTCCTTTCAGCGTTCGCCACAACGGAGGTGCGATGTCTTCCCCGATCCTGTCTTCGCCGGCGATCGCCGCGGGCCCGTCCGGCCACGCGCCGATCGTCCTGGGCTGGCGCGAATACGCCGCGCTGCCGCTCCTGGGCATCGCCGCGGTGCGCGCCAAGATCGACACCGGCGCGCGCAGCTCGGCCCTGCACGTGGAGGCGCAATGGCGCTTCGTCGAGGCCGGCGCGCCGTGGGTCGGCTTCCGCCTGCGCCCGGGCGCGGCCGGCGGCGGCGAGGTCGAGGCGCTCGCGCCGGTGGCCGACGAGCGCGAGGTCACCGACTCCGGTGGCCACCGCACCCGCCGCGTGTTCATCCGCACCGTGCTGAGTCTGGCCGGCAGCGAGCGCGAAATTGACATGAACCTGGCGGATCGTCGCGGCATGCGTTTCCCGATGCTGCTGGGCCGGACCGCGGTCGCGCACGCCTTCACCGTCGATCCCGCGCGTTCGTTCCTGCACGGGCGCGTGCGCCGCCGTCCGCCGCGCGCCTGAGCCTGCGTACCGGCCCGCGCGTCCGAGAACGGCGCGTCCGGTCCGGCACGCTTGAACCCGCGCGCACACGCCCCAACTCCGCCGAATCCCCTTCCCACCTTGCAGCCGACCCCGCCATGAAGCTCGCGATCCTGTCGCGCAACACCAAGCTCTACTCGACCCGCCGGCTGGTCGAAGCCGCGCGCGACCGCGGCCACAGCGTGCGCGTGCTCGACCCGCTGCGCTGCTACATGCGCATCGCCTCCGACGGCTTCCAGATGCATTACAAGGGGCGCGAGATCGCCGGCTACCACGCGGTGATCCCGCGCATCGGCGCCTCGGTGACCCGCTACGGCTCGGCGGTGCTGCGCCAATTCGAGCTGATGGACAGCTACAGCCCCAACACCTCCGACGCGATCCTGCGCGCGCGCGACAAGCTGCGCAGCCACCAGCTGCTGGCCGCGCAGGGCATCGGCCTGCCGGCGACCGTGTTCGGCGACAACCCCGACGATACCGCCGACCTGCTGTCGATGCTCGGCCCGCCGCCGCATGTGATCAAGCTCAACGAGGGCACCCAGGGCGCCGGAGTCATGCTGACCGAGAAGCTGTCGGCGTCGAAGGGTGTGATCGAGGCGCTGCGCGGGCTCTACGCGAACTTCCTGGTGCAGGAGTTCGTCGCCGAGGCCAAGGGCGCGGACCTGCGCTGCTTCGTGGTCGGCGGCAAGGTGGTCGCGGCGATGAAGCGGCAGGCGCCCAAGGGCGACTTCCGCTCCAACCTGCACCGCGGCGGCACCGCCAAGGGCGTGCGCGCCAGCGCCGCCGAGCAGGACGTGGCGGTGCGCGCGGCCCAGGTCCTGGGCCTGGGCGTGGCCGGCGTCGACCTGATCCGGTCCGCGCGCGGGCCGCTGGTGCTGGAGGTCAACGCCTCGCCCGGCCTGGAGGGCATCGAGGAGGCCAGCGGGGTCGACGTGGCGATCGAAATCGTCGACTACGTGGCCGGGCGGGTCCGGGAAAAACCGGCGCGTCGGCTCGCCGCGAGACGCTGAACGGGGCGTTTTCCCGGGGTCTGGCTTGCCCGATCCCCGGCAAATGGCAAGCCGGGCAGGTCATCTGTCGGTGACCCGCCGAACGGCAGGTCCCCGGCGCGGAAGGGCCGGGCCCGGACGACTCCAATTTCCGGTTGCGGATAACTTTTATTTAACACCGTTTTTAACGACGGTTTAATCGAAATCCGCGTAGCTTTGGCCCACCGAAGCACTGCCGCTCCACCCAATCACGCTCCTCGTCAGACGTCATCTGGGCGAACGCAGGTTACGGTAATCGGGGCAACACCTTTTGGCCCAGGCGCGGTGGCCCCGCGTCTGGGCCTTTGTTTTTTGGCCGCGATCGGGGGCAGGGGGCGCGGACCCGGGGCCATGACTTCTGGCCCATTCGCCGCTTCGGCGCGATGCCGCCTGCTTGCGGGCAGGGGCGTTTCCCGTTCATTTTACAAACGCTCTGGCAGAATCCACCGCCTGCCGTCGCCGCTTGGCGCGCGACGCCTACGGAACCTGTTGCGTGCGGCCATGGTCGTACCGCCACCCCCATTGGGACGAGCTCATGCGCATCCTCGTAATCGAAGACAACCAGGACATCGCCGCCAACCTCGGCGACTTTCTCGAAGACCGCGGCCACACCGTCGACTTCGCCGCCGACGGCATCACCGGCCTGCACCTGGCGGTGGTGCACGACTTCGACGCCATCGTGCTCGACTTGAACCTGCCCGGCATCGACGGCCTGGAAGTCTGCCGCAAGCTGCGCAACGAAGCGCGCAAGCAGACGCCGGTGCTGATGCTGACCGCGCGCGACAGCCTCGACAACAAGCTCGCCGGCTTCGACTCCGGCGCCGACGACTACCTGATCAAGCCCTTCGCCCTGCAGGAAGTGGAAGTGCGCTTGAACGCGCTGTCGCGGCGCGGCCGCGGCGTGCAGACGCGGGTGCTCAACGCGGCCGATCTGGAATACAACCTCGACACGCTCGAAGTGCGCCGCCAGGGCAAGCTGCTGCAGCTCAACCCGACCGCGCTGAAGATCCTGCAGGCGCTGATGGAAGCCTCGCCGGCGGTGGTCACCCGGCAGGAACTGGAGACCCGGGTGTGGGGCGAGGAGCTGCCGGATTCCGACAGCCTGCGCGTGCACATCCACGGCCTGCGCGCGGTGGTCGACAAGCCGTTCGACACCCCGCTGATCCAGACCCGCCACGGCATCGGCTATCGCATCGCAGCGCCCGAAAACGGCTGACGCGTGGCCCCGTCCGATCCTTCCGCGGCGCGGCTGAGAAAGAAGAAGCGCTTCCGGCGGCGCTTGCGCAGCCGCATCATCCTGTCGTTCGTGCTGCTCGGTTTCGGGCTCACAACGATGTTCGCCTTCGCCACCAACTGGACCCGCACGCGGGTCGAGAACCAGTTGATCGAAGACGCGATGAACCGCAACATCGAGAAGGCCGCGCAGCAGTTCGAGCTGGCGCCGGGCAACCCGCAGTTCGGCTTCGACCAGGTGCGCGCGTTCGTCTATACGCCGGACAAGTTCGAATCGGTGCGGGTCAACCGGCCGGAGTGGTACGAGCTCAAGGACGGCATCGTCACCATGAACGGCGTCGGCGACGACGGCCGGCCGTTCGCCTACAAGCTGGCGGTGCGCAAGACGCCCAAGGCGTGGTTCTTCCTGGCCTACGACACCACGTCCTCGGCGCGCAGCGAGGCCCAGTTCAACCGCGCGCTGTATCTGTCGGTGCTGGTGTTCACCCTGTTCTCGCTGCTGGTGGGCTGGTGGGCGGCCTCGCGGGTGATGAGCCCGGTGTCGGAGTTGGCCAACCGGATCAAGCGTTCCGGCCGCAGCGCCCAGTCCGAAGCGCTGGCCGCGCACTTCCCCGACGACGAAGTCGGCCAGTTGGCCGAGGCGCTGGACGACTACGCGGTGCGCCTGACCAACGTGGTCCAGCGCGACCGCGAGTTCAACGCCGACGTCAGCCACGAACTGCGCACGCCGCTGGCGGTGATCAAGGGCGCGGTCGAGCTGCTGCTGTCGCGGCCGGATCTGGAAGAGAAGAGTCGCAACCGATTGTTGCGGATCCAGCGCGCCGAGCAGCAGTGCACCGACCTGATCAGCGCGCTGCTGCTGCTGTCGCGCAACGAGCGCGGTCACGGCTCGACCGACCTGGCCCGGTTGTCGGAGCAGTTGCTCGACGCGCACCGCGCGCAGATGGGCGCCAAGAACCTGGCGTTGAGCGTGGAAGGCGAGCGCGGGCTGGTGGTGGACGCGCCGGAGGCGGCGGTCGCGGTGGCGCTGGGCAACCTGATCGGCAACGCGGTCAAGTACACCACCGAAGGCAACGTGGTGGTGCGGCTGCATCCGGATTCGGTCGACGTGATCGACTCCGGCCCGGGCCTGAGCGCGGAGGACGCGGCCAAGCTGTTCGAGCGCGGTTATCGCGGCACCCATGCCGGGCACTCGCAGGGCGGCGGCATCGGCCTGTCGATCGTGCGGCGCCTGTGCGACCTGTACGGCTGGGACGTGCGGGTCAAACCGGGCGAGGAGCGCGGGGTGGTGGCGACGTTGCGGTTTTCGCGACCCGCCGAGTGAGCGCCGCGGCGGCTGTGGTGGGAGGGGCTTCAGCCCCGATGCTCTTGCCTCAGATCGCGACGACCTGACCGAAGAGCATCGGGGCTGAAGCCCCTCCCATAACAGCCAAGCGCAAAAGAAAAAGGCGCCGCGTCCGCTCCCGGCGGCCGCGGCGCCCTTGTGCGCGCAGCGCTTACTTCACCGCTTCGAGCCAGCCGTACTTGTCGGCGGTCTTGCCGTTGAACAGGCCGAAGAACAGTTCCTGGATGCGCTCGGTGACCGGGCCGCGGCGGCCGCTGCCGACCTGGCGGCCGTCGACCGAACGGATCGGGGTGATCTCGGCCGCGGTGCCGCACATGAACAACTCATCGCACAGATACAGGTACTCGCGCGGCAGGTCGCGCTCGACCACTTCGATGCCGGCGTCGCGGGCCAAGGTGATGATGGTGTTGCGGGTCAGGCCGTTGAGCAGCGCTGCGCTGACCGGGGTGGTGTGCAGCGCGCCGTTGAACACCAGGAACAGGTTCTCGCCGGCGCCTTCCGACAGCAGGCCGGTCGAGGCCAGGGCGATGCCTTCGCCGAAGCCCAGGCGGCGCGCTTCGCGCGCGACCAACTGGCCGGAGAGGTAGTTGCCGCCGGCCTTGGCGCCGGCCGGGATGGTGTTCGGGGCGAAGCGCTGCCAGCTCGACACGCAGGCGTCGATGCCTTCCTCGAGCACGCTCGGGCCGAGGTACTGGCCCATCTTCCAGGTCGCCACGGCCACGTCGGTGGGCGTGTCGGCCGACAGGCCGAAGCCGCCGAGACCGCGGTAGGCGACCGGTCGCAGGTAGTCGGTGCTGTGGCCGTTGGCCTTGATCACTTCATGGCAGGCGGCGTTGATCTGCGCGAGCGAGTACGGGATCGGCATGTCGTAGATCTTGGCCGAGGCGAACAGACGCTGGTTGTGGTCGTTCAAGCGGAAGATGATGGGGCCGTTCGGGGTGTCGTAGGTGCGGATGCCTTCGAACACCGACGAGCCGTAATGCAGCGCGTGCGACATGACGTGGGTGGTCGCTTCGGCCCAGCGCTTGATCGAACCGTTCTGCCAGATCCATTCGGGGTATTGCATCGTCGGCTTCCGTCGTCGGGTGGGGAAACCGCTATTGTGCCCTGCGCGGTGGCGCCTTCCCAACGCGACTGCGGCGTATGGGCTTGCGCGGCACGTCGGATGCGCCCATTCAGGCGCAGGTTCAACCGCCTTTGATCCACCAGCAGCCGAAGTGGCGGGTCAGTCCGAACACGGTGCGCGATGGCGTGACGCCGTTGGCCAGGGTCTGCTCCAGGCGCAGCGCGACCGGCGCGGCGCGGCGGTGGACCGGAGCCGGCGCGGCCGGCGCTTCGGCGACGGCGGCGGGATCGCTGGCGGGCGCCGGATCGCCGTCCATGCCGGCGGGGCGGCCAAGGCCGGTCGCGGGCGCGGGCGGCGGCGTGGCCGGCGGCAGCGGCGCCAGCGCGGCGTTCGGCGCGGCCGCCGGCAGCGTGGTCCACGGACCGGGACGCGGCGGCGCGGGTTCGGGCGCGGCGCCCATCACCGGCGCGATGTCGAGCAGCGGCCGCTGGGCGATCGCGTCGAGACGCTGGATCACCGCGTAGCCCTGGTCGTCGGACATGCCGGCGAAGTGATAGACCGCGGCGAGCTTGTTGCCGTCGTGGGCGTCGATGGCGGTGGTGATCGCGCCGACCAGATCGCGCAGGTTGCGCGCGCAGCCGCCGGCGTAAGCCGCCTCGGGCTTGGCCGCCGCGGCGTTGCCGCGCGGCAGCCGATCCACGCCGCCGACCGCGGCGCAATCGCGATCGGTGTAGACCGAGTTGCCGCGCGCGTCGGTGCAGCGGTGGATCTGCGCCGATGCGGCGGCGGGCGACAGCGCCGCCGCGGCGAAGACGAGCGGCGGCAACAGGCGGAGGCTGGGACGGGCGGCAGAAGGCATCGGCGAAGACTAGCGCCGGGGGCGGCGCAGGGACAGTGCAGCGGTCGCGGTGGGGGCGGCCGGTCGTTGCCGGGGTGGAGTGGTCGCGGCTTGGGTCGCGCCAGCGGTCGGTCGTATTGCGTTTTCTTTCTGCACCAGCGATGCGGAGCGAGGCTGCGAGACGGCAATTGCGAAGGACCTCGACGGCCGTCATTCCGGCGAAAGCCGGAATCCATTTTGCTGTTGCTGTTGTTGCATTTGCTTTCGCTGTTGCTTTATCTCCTCCTGAAACGAGGCCCCAGCTGCGCAGACCCGGAGGGCGCGCGCATGGATGCGCGCGTGCGCCGTAGGGGCAGGATGCCCCTTACGGCGCATCCCTGCGCAAGGCGCTGGACCTGGTGGCTTGTGACCTTAAACAAGCGTTTTTCTTTGGCTACTTTCTTTTGTCGCGCTGACAAAAGAAAGTAGCTCGGCCGCTTGCGGACGAAAGCATTTGATGGTGGCTTGTCATCGCGTGACATATCGATAACGGCGAAGGCAGCAGCAAAATCAAAATGGGTTCCGGCTTTCGCCGGAATGACAGCGGCGGGGTTGCGTATCCGACTGTAGGAGCGGCGCGAGCCGCGACCGCGACAACGCACCTACGATGAAACTTTCGCAATTGCCGCGATGGCGCGGTCGCGGCTTGCGCCGCTCCTACAGGGGGCGTGCCGCGGCGGGTTCTGCTTTTGCGTGTGCCTGCGGGTGACGACAAGCGAAGATCAAGAGCTTCCGTCCGCAAGCGGCCGGGTCACTTTCTTTGTCTTAAGCCACAAAGAAAGTAACCAAAGAAAAGGCCTTATTTTTTCGAGTCAAGAGCCACTAGGGCTCGAAAGGGGCGCGGGGCCGCGCCATAAGGGGCATCCTGCCCCATGGCGCGCGTGCGCATCCATGCGCACGCCCTCCGGGGCTGCGGGATGACTGCATCGGACTTAAGGGCGAGCACAAGCAACGGCAAAGGCAGCCGCAACCGCAAGATCAAAATGGATTCCGGCTTTCGCCGGAACGACGGGAGCGGGGATTCGGGGGCCGTGACTCCCGGATGCGGCGGCGAGGCTGCGTTGCTGGGATCGATCGCAGCGGACGCGGCTCCGGCAGGGATAAGCGAAGGCGCGCGGCCGCCGAAGCGCGCGATCCGCGCGCGGCGCCGGTGAGCGCCGCGCGCGGGGCGAAGGTCAGCGGAAGCCGGCGACCGTCGCGGCGCGCTGGTTGAGCACGCGCGCGTTGTTGCTCTTGGCCGTCGTGCCCATCGGCGAACCGTTGTAGGTGATGTTCGGGTTCGACCAGTAGTTCAGGCGCGGGCAGTTGCTGCCGCAGTTGTAGGCCATGATCGTGCGCCAGGCGTTGCCCGGGCCCCAGTAGCCGTGGCCGTAGGGGTAGATCGTGTTGTTGCCGTTGTTCGGATCGTGGTGCGCGCCGAAGTTGTGGCCGATCTCATGGGCGAAGCTGTAGTAGCCGGTCATGCAGCTCGCGCCGACCACGCTGAAGGCGTTGGTCGCGCTCGAGTTGAGGTAGCCCAGGCCGCAGTACGCCGGGTCGGTGATGATCAGGACGTTGACGTCGGCTTTGATGGTGTTGCGGGTGGTGTGGTAGTTGTTGAGGTAAGCGTCGGTGGTGCCGGCGAAGCGGCTCAGGTCGGTGTCGAAGCCGGCGCTGACGTAGCTGTCGGTGTACTGGCCGGCCAGTTCGAAGCGCACGTTGACCGCGCTGTTGGCGAAACTCTGGTTGCTCTCGGTGATGGCCAGGTTGGCCTTGGTCAGGGTGTTGCCGACCGCGTTGGCGGCGGCCTGGGTGTAGACCACCATCACCCGCACCACGGTCGGCGCTTTTTCGCCGGCCTTGGCTTCGTCGAACGCCGGATCGAGCTTGAGCGGCGGCATCGGCAGGGCGGCGTAGGAAGACGGATGGTCCTCGGGCATCTTCGATTCGTCGATCAGGCTGATCGCGTGGCCCTGGCCCTTGAGCGGGTCGATGCGGTACAGCTTGCCGCCGCTGCGCACGGTGCCGGAGATCTGTCCGCCCTGGCGCACCAGGATCGCCGACTCTTCCGGATTGTCGATCAGCTCGGCGCCGGTGAATTGGTTGATGCGCTTGAGCTGGGCGTTCGGGTCGCCGACCATGCCCTGCCAGACCACCACGCCGCCGGGCTTGGTTTCGGCCTGCAGCTTGTGCGCCTTGAGGCTGACGCCGGGGGCGAGGTTGAGCAGCAACTGGTCCTGGGTCTCGGTGATCTGCGCGGCGTCGGCGCGGACCAGGTCCACGCGCACGGCCGCGCGTTCGGCCTTGGCGGCCTTGAACGCGCTGTCGGCGTCGGCGCTGCGCGCGAGCGAGGCGGCCGGCGCGGCGAATAGCGGCGCCGGTTCGGCGGCCGATGCGGCGCCGGCCAGGCCGAGCGAAAGGGCGATGGCGAAGTTCAACGGCAAGAGCTTGTTGCGGACAGTCATGTGCGCACTCTCCATTGGGGACCGCTGCGCGCCGCGCGGCCCGTGGCCGGGCCGGCGGTGGCGGTCGCGAGGGCACCGCTCGTCGTGGCGATGCATCCTGGCGCCAGTGGGCGCGCGCGCGGTCGCGCGGCTCAAGACCGAACTTGTCGCAAGACAAACGCAAGCTGAGACCTGCGCGTGCAGTTCGTCATTGGTGCTGGGCAGCACGACGCATTTGTGTGCGTTGCGTCGTTTCGCTTCAGCTGGGTGAACGCGCGTCGCCGGTCGGGCGTATACGGTTACGCGCGCGCTTTCGCATCGCGATCGCCGCGAAAACCCGGCCGCCCGCAAGCGCGCGCGGGGACGCGCGCGTCGCGTCTGCTCAGGCGATGCGCGAGAGCACCGACAGCGTCGGCTTGGCGAGGTTGAGCGTGTAGAAGTGCAGCCCCGGCGCGCCGCCTTCGATCAGGCGACTGCACAGCCGCGCGACCACGTCGGCGGCGAACTCGCGGATGCTGTCGGCGTCGTCGCCGTAGGCCTGCATGCGCTGGGCGATCCAACGCGGGATCTCGGCGCCGCACAGGTCGGAGAAACGGCGCAGCTGGCTGAAGTTGGCGATCGGCATGATGCCGGGCACGATCGGTACGTCGATGCCGGCCGCGCGCACGTCGTCGACGAAGCGGAAATACGCGTCGGGGTTGTAGAAATACTGGGTGATCGCGCCGTCGGCGCCGGCGCGGACCTTGCGCTTGAAGTTCTCCAGATCCGACAGCGCGTCGCGCGCCTGCGGATGGGTTTCCGGGTACGCGGCCACTTCGATGTGGAAATGGTCGCCGGTCTCGGCGCGGATGAACTCGACCAGTTCGTTGGCATAGCGCAGGTCGCCGGCGCTGGCCATGCCCGAGGGCAGGTCGCCGCGCAGGGTGACCAGGCGGCGGCAGCCGAGCTCGCGGTAGAGCTCGAGCAGTTGGCGGATCTCGCCGCGGGTGCCGCCGACGCAGGACAGGTGCGGCGCCGCGTCGAGGCCGTGCTTGCCGCGTAGGCGGCGGATGGTCTCGGGCGTATAGCTCAGGGTCGAGCCGCCGGCGCCGAAGGTGCACGACACGTAGCTCGGCGAGAACCCGCGCAGCTTGGCCGCGGTCTTGTCGAGCTGGCTGCGCTGATCGTCGGTCTTGGGCGGATAGAACTCGAAGCTGATCGGCAGCATGGGACGGCACCGTGGCGGGGTTGCCGGGATAATATCTCTTTATCGCGATGGATTGGAATATCGCTGGATGGGGCAAGGTCCGACCAAAGTCGCACTCCGCGCCGGCTTGAGCCGCCGCCGCCGCGCCGCCATTGCGATGGGCAGTCCCTGCAGGCGGCCGGCATGAGCGAAGGCGATCTCGACAATCCGATCTGGGCCTCCCTGGCGAGCCGCCATCGCGCGCTGGCGCTGGGCGCGGGCGGCGTCGCCCGCTATCCGGCCGAGGTGGCGCCGTTCCTGGGCGTGGCGAGCGCCGATGCCGGCGAAGGTGCCGACGCCGATGCGGCGCTCGAAGCGCTGGTGCCCGCGGGCGACACAGCCTTGGTCCTCGGGGTGGCGCCCCGGCCCGGCCCGCGCTGGCGGCTGCGCCATCTCGCCGACCTGGCGCAGATGATCTGCCGCGCGCCGATCGCGGCGCCCGACGCCGGCGACGACGATGCGCCCATCGTCGAGCTCGACGCGGCCCGGCGCGAGGATGCGCTGGCGCTGACCGCGCTGGTCTATCCGCATTACTTCCGGCCGCGCACGATGGAGCTGGGGCGTTACTTCGGCATCTACCAGGACGGCCGGCTCGCGGCGATGGCCGGCGAGCGCATGGGCACGGACGGCTACACCGAGCTCAGCGCGATCTGCGCCCACCCGGATTTCCTCGGCCGCGGCCACGCGCGCCGGCTGCTGGCGTTCCTGGCCAACGACAACCACGCGCGCGGCCGCGTCCCGTTCCTGCACGTGAGCCAGGAGAATCCGCGCGCGGTCGGCCTGTACCTGCGCAACGGCTTCGAGCTGCGGCGCGCGATCCCGTTCTGGGCGCTGAGCCGGGCTGAGCCGGCGCGCCCGTAAGCGCCGTCGTAAAGCGACGCAAGCTCAAACGCGGCGGCGATGGGCGCGGCTGGACCCGTCGCTGTTCTTCCGCGCCGAGCGCAACCCTCCGCTCAACCTGCGTGCGGTGAAGTCGGTGGAACCGGCGGTGGGCGACGGCTACGAACTCGAACTCAGGGACGGCAGTCGGATCGAGGTGTCGCGGCGGCAGTCGCGGGAACTGCGCGAGCGGTTGTCGTTGTAGTGGCATGGCGATCGCGGCGGCGGGTCGATGCGATGGGCCGATGCCGATGGAGCAGGAAACGGACGCTGCGAAGCGTCCGTTTTTCTTGGCGGTATTCATGCGGTAAATACGCCGGATATCAGCAAAAAATCACTGTTTTTTCGAACTTGAACCGCGGCGGCGCCGGTAACGAAAATGTCGACGGGCGGTCAACGACGATCGCCCCGGCATCGAGGTGAAAGCTGTCGACGCCGCGCCCTTCGTTCTCGGGTTCGAACATGCTTACAGGGATTCGTTTCGCGCAGCGCGCCTTCGCACGCTGCGTCCGGTTTCGGCTTTCGCTGTCCATCGCACTCTGGCTCGCGGCGATCTTCGCTTCCGCCGCCGTCGCGCAGGAAAGCCAGATCGCATGGAAGATCGTCGTTCCGACCGGCCAGACGACGTCCTACAACACCTATCAGCAGGCGGCTGACGCGATCAAGGCGCTGCCCGGGCCCAGTGACGGACCCAATCCCTATCCCTTCGTCACCGTCGTCAAAGACAACCTGCTGCGCGCCGACGGCAAAGGCACCATCACCTACTGGATGGGCTTGAAACAGCCGCTGGATCCGGACTGGGGCTACGACGCTACCCTGGGCGGCGCGCCGCACTCCAGCGAAGCGCTCGCGGTGGCGGAGCTGGAGGCGTTTTACAACGATCAGGCGCCGGCCTGCCCGGCGACCGCGAAGGCCACGGCCACCGGGGCCTGGAGCCCGCCCGATCCGCAACACGCGGGGATGCTGGAGCATCGCGTGTTCGACATCGTCTACTACCGCGGCGAAAACACCCAGACCCAGCCTTGCGTGAAGGACGCGACGGATACGATGACGCTGTCGCGCACGCGCCGGATGCAATGTCCCGCCGTCAATATGAACTGGAGCGACAAGTACGGGGCTTGCGCGAACGAGCGCGATGTCGCGGCGATCAGCACCGACAAGATCCTCGGGTGCGGCGGTCACCGCGGTAATCCTTGCAACGTCAAGACCGGCGAGAAGATCGAGAACCAGACCGATTTCGACCTGGGCTGGATATCCCTCACGCGCAGCTACCATTCCGGCATCGCCGTGCGTTCCGGCAGCTTCGGTCCGGGCTGGACCCATTCGCTGGACCTGCGCTTGAGTATCTCGGCCGATACGCTCGGGCTCAGCGGCGGCAACGGCTACCAGGTCCGCTTCGCCAAGGTAGGCAACGCCTTCGTTGCCGCCGACAGCAGCGGCGACCGGATCGTCGCCTCGGGCTCGCAGTGGTTGCTGCATCGCTCGGGCGAGGTCTTGGTGTTCGACAGCCAAGGCCGTCTGGCGGAGCGGCAGGCCGAGGACGGAACCAAGCTGACCTATGGCTATGGCGCGTACGACCGCCTGGACTCGGTGACGCACTCGACCGGCCGGTCGGTGAAGTTCAACTACGCCGGCAACTCCGGCGACGCGCTGATCTCCTCGATCGCGTCGGGGAACACAACCCTGGCCAGCTACACCTATACGCCGGGGCGCCAAGTCGAAACCGCGGCGTTTCCCGGCGGCGGCCAGCGCAAGTACCACTACGAAGACAGCCGCTTCCCGCGCCACCTGACCGGCGTGACCCACGAAGACAACAAGCGCTACAGCACCTTCGCCTACGACGCCAAGGGGCGGGTGATCACCAGCCAGCACGACGGCGGCGCCGACAAGATCACGCTGGCCTACCGCCCCGAAGGCGGAACCGAGGTGACCGACTCGCTGGGCCAGAAGACGACCTATGGCCTGACCAGCGGCACCGGCGTGTTGCCGCGCCGGTTCGGCGACATCGTGGACGAGAATGGCACGGTCAAGAATATGTACAACGCCGAGTCCACCGACTTCCGTGGCCGCCCGGCCAGCCTGACCGACCGCAAGGGCATCAAGTCGGAGTTCGCCTACGCCGAAGCCAACGACGCGGTCACCGGCGCGCTCGCGCGCACCGTCACGACGACCGAGGCCGTCGGCAAGCCCGAGCAGCGGGTCAGCACCGCGACGACCGATGTCGCCAGCAACCGCCTGATCCGCTCGACCGTCGGCAACCAGGAGACCCGGATCGCCCGCAACGCCCGCCTGCAGCCGATCAGCGTGGCCGTGCGCGACACCGTCGCCAATGTGACTCGCACCACCGCCTACGCCTACTGCGAAGCCGCCGATGTCGTCGCCGCCAACAGCACCTGTCCGATCCTGGGCCTGCTGAAGTCGGTGGATGGCCCGCGCAGCGACGTCAACGACATCACCAAGTTCGAGTACTACGGCAGCGACGACAGCACCTGCGCGACCACACCGGCGCTGTGCACCTTCCGCAAGGGCGACCTGCGCAAGACCATCGATGCGGCCGGCCTGGTCACCGAAATCTCCGGCTACGATGCGCAGGGCCGGGTGTTGTCGGTGGTCGATCCCAACGGCGTGGTCACCGACTCCGAGTACAACACCCGCGGCTGGCTGACGGCCAGCAAGGTGCGTGGTACCGACAACGCGGTCGAGACGGACGACCTGGTCACCAAGATCGAGTATTTCCCCACCGGCCTGACCAAGCAGGTCACGCTTGCGGATGGGAACTTCACGACCTTCGCCTACGACAACGCGCAGCGGCTGACCGGCGTGACCGACCGCTCCGGCGCGACGGTGCAGTACACGCTGGATCTCGCCGGCAACCGCAAGGTCGAAGACACCAAGAACAGCGCCGGCACCGTGCAGGCGACGCTGTCGCGGGTGTTCAACGTCCTGGGTCAAGTGCAGACCTACAAAGACGGCCTGAACCACGCGACCGGCTACACCTACGATGCCGAGGGCCATCCGGACACGACCACCGACGCGCTCGGCCGCGTGACCGACCAGGACTACGACCCGCTTGGACGATTGGTCAAAACCTTGCAGGACGTCGGCACCGGCCGGATCAACGCGGAAACCAAGATCGAGTACGACGCACTCGATCAAGTGACCAAGGTGATCGATCCGAAGGGCCTGTCCACGGTCTACGCGCGCAACGGGTTCGGTGAGCTGACTCAGCTGACCAGCCCGGACACCGGCGTGACCGGCTACACCTACGATGCGTCGGGCCAGACCAAGACCCGGACCGACGCGCGCAATATCACGACAACCTACAGCTACGATGCGCTGGGCCGCCTGACCCAGCGTGCTTACCCCACTGCCGTGCTGGGCACGACCTACACCTACGACACGGTCGCGTCCGGCTGTCCGGCCGGGGAAACGTTCTCCAAGGGGCGGCTGAGCCAGTCCGTCGGCACCGGCGGCGCCTTGCGCTATTGCCACGACCGCTTCGGCCGCATGGTGCGCAAGATCGTGGTCACTACCGGGCCCGTGCTGACCCTTCGCTACGCCTACACCGCGGCCGGCACGCTGAAATCGGTGACCTATCCGGACGGGAGCGTTGCCGACTACGTGCGCGGCAGCCATGGCCGAATCACCCAGATCGGCGTGACCCGTACGGGAGCGTCGCGCGAAATCCTGCTGACCGCCGTGGGCTACGCCGCATATGGCCCAGCGGCCGGCTGGGCATACGGCAACAACCAACCGATGACGCGCAACGTCGACCGCAATTACGACATCTCGCGTCTGGTCGGCTCCGCCCCGGACGGCCTGTCGCTGCACCTGACCCGCAATGAAGTCGGCAACGTCAGCCGATTCAGCACCCAGAACCAATCCGCGATCCTGGCGCGCTACGAGTACGACCGGCTCGACCGCCTGACCCAAACCCAGGATGGCCCCACCGCGACCCCGCTGGAGACCTACGGCTACGACGCCACCGGCAACCGCACCAGCTTCAAGAGCGGAGCGAGCGCCGTGCAGGCCTATGCCTTCCCGAACACCAGCCACCGCCTGCAAAGCGTTGCCGGCATCGCGCGCAGCTACGACGCAGCCGGCAACACCACCAGCGTCGGCGGCACGGCGAAGCAATACGTCTACAACGACCTTGACCGCCTCGCGCAATTCAAGGTCGACGGCGCGGCGAAGATGAACTACGCCTACAACGGGCTCGGCCAGCAGGTGCGCCGCTACAACGACACCAGCATCCGGCATTCGCTGTACGCCGAGGATGGCAGCTGGTTGGGCGAGTACGACAACGCCGGCGCGGCGCTGCAGCAAGTCGTTTGGATGGACGAGCTACCGGTCGGCGTGATCCAGGGCTCCGGCACGGCGCAGAAGCTGTACTACATCGAGCCCGATCATCTGGGTACGCCGCGGATCGTGGTCGATCCGGTGCGCAACAAGGCGGTTTGGGCGTGGAACGTCAAAGGCGAGGCGTTCGGAAATACGCAGCCAAATGAAGATCCGGACCTGGACGGCGCGAAGTTCGTGTTCGATATGCGGTTTCCGGGGCAGCGGTTCGATGCGGTCAGTGGCTTGGTTTACAACTACTTTCGTGACTACGATTCGGCCGTCGGTCGTTACATTCAGAGCGATCCGATTGGTCTGAATGGTGGGGCTGATACTTATGTTTACGCCGATGCGCAGCCACTAAATACCATTGATCCCCTGGGGCTTATGGATGTCCGGGCTAGAAGATTTCTTGGTGGAGAGTTTCGAGGGCAAGTCCGATTCTCGGTGAGGTTCTATGGTCCGGTGAGCGGTAGGTTAAGAGACTTTAAAGCATTTCTGATGAGCCCCTTGCCTGGTGCCGCCAAGCAGCTCGACAAGGGTCTGAATTATTTGGACGGCGATCCATCCGGGGTTAGCTCAATCCCGCTCATAAAATTAAGCAAGCGGCGGATGTGTGATAGCTATGATGATGAGGCGAAGCAGATCTACGAAGAAATGTTCGGAAGTTGGTCGCCAATAGGTACCATCTCTGCCGATCAGCTTGTTAGCTATGTGGCGGCGGTGAAGGCATCCAATCCGAATCTTCGTTACGATGCTGGACTTATGATCAGGGAGTCGACCAATGGTCTTCCGTTTGAGTGAAGGCAGGTGTTGGCTTGTAGCGCTGCTGGCGATGGTCGTCTCAATCGTCGTATCGATATGGCCTTTGGGTGAGGTGAAATCCCAGTTCTTTGTGCTCCTGGCGGGAGCTCTATCCGCTTATCTCGTGTTGGCAGGCTATGCGGCGGCAAGGTTGATCCGCTGGATAGATTCGAAGGGTTTTGGATTTGGAAGGACTATTGGCGTACTCGCTACGTTCGCCTTTTTGCTGGCGATGTCATGGGGGGTGTTCGGCGGCTACTTTATCCTTTCATCTTCGCAAGGATTGCAGTCGACGGAACAGTTGGCTGTCGACTACCTGCTTAGAAGGGGGGTTAAAATACAGCAGTCGCTAATGATTGCAGTGCCGATTTTATCGGTTGCGTCAGAAAAAATGGTGGACTCGATCGGCTCAATACTTTTGCTGGTGATTGCTATGGCTCTACTCCTTGGATAAATGCGGTATTGCTGCACTAACACCTCCCAATCGGGCATCATAGGGGCCAGGGCCCAGAGCGGATGCCGTCGGCGAAACGCCGCCAGCGTAGGCGGCACCGCCTAGTAATACGTCTACAACGAGTTAGGCCGCCTCGCGCAATTCAAGGTCGACGGCGCGGTGAAGATGAACTACGCCTACAACGGGCTGGGCCAGCAGGCGCGCCGCTACAACGACACCAGCATCCGGCATTCGCTGTATGCCGAGGATGGCAGCTGGTTGGGCGAGTACGACAACGCCGGCGCGGCGCTGCAGCAGGTCGTTTGGATGGACGAGCTACCGGTCGGCGTGATCGAGGGCTCCGCCACGGCGCAGAAGCTGTACTACATCGAGCCCGATCATCTGGGCACGCCGCGGATCGTGGTCGATCCGACACGCAACAAGGCGGTGTGGACGTGGAGCGTGAAGGGCGAGGCGTTTGGCAGCACTATGCCGAACGAAGACCCTGACATGGACGGTACGAAGTTCGTGTTCGATATGCGATTTCCGGGGCAGCGGTTCGATGCGGCCAGCGGGTTGGTCTACAACTACTTTCGCGATTACGATTCAACTACGGGGCGATATATTCAGGGTGACCCCACAGGCCTGGATGGCGGGATCAGCTTGTATGCCTATGCACAGTCCGGTCCGTTGAAGTACTACGACCCCGAAGGTCTATGCCCCTGCGGAAATGTAGATGCATTGTTGAAAAACGCGCGAGCCGATATGCGGGATTGGAGTCGCAAAGCTGATCGGAGCGAAGTCAATTCCAGTTTTGGTGCCGAAACAAACAAATGCAACTTGTTCGTAGATACTATCTATGAAGAATCAGGCTATGCGCTGCCTAATCTTGGAGGCTCGCTTTTCTCTGTAATGATGTTGAGGTATCCGCCGGGTGCCCAGACATTGTCTGACGCTAGCTATGACTTGCTTGGGTGGCCGAAGGTTTCCGGTCCTGCGCAACCTGGCGATCTGGTTGCGTATGAAGGACATGTTGGAATCTATGCTGGCGATGGAACGACGATTTCCGCATCTACCGATAAGGGAAAAGTTGAGAATAGCTGGGGCTTCAGGAAGGGGCAGAATCCGGTGATCAGGAGAAGCAAATGTCCATGATTTCGAGACATATGTCGCTGTCCGTGTCGGGTGTTGCACTGGCTGTGGTGCTGCTATTCCTCGTTTATTCGCATGCCAAGTCTTCATTTTTCCACGTGGGCTACAATGATGGATTATCGGCGGCCAATAGTGCTTTCCTCCAGAAGCTCCGTGAGCAAGGCAGCCCAAATTTTGATTGCAAGGGCTTTCCGGAGGCTGATCTTGAGGAACTGGTCAGTGTGAAAGGTGACGCCGTTTATTTGATCAAGTCAGGTGGTGCTTTGCGAATGTGTGAGTATCTGCATTGACGCGGATATCAAGAAAGAAGTTGCGCTGCATCTTTTCTTGAGTCTTTTCTCTAGCTGTCTGAGCTATGACGCGCATGATGTCACTTCGTTCGATTGGCAGCCTGATGGCGCGCGATGGTCGATCCTCATGAGCGCTCGCAAAAGACGGTGAATTGACCGTGCGAGGATCGCTTGGCGAATGAAGGTGGCAAATACGTACGGTCGCAGTACCGCGTCTGGTGGGAGCGGTGCTCTGCTTTGAAGTGAGCCGATCTTGGGCTTCGGGATGGCGCGTGAAGAGCACGGCGCGACGCGGTAAGCGGTGCGCCGTGGCAGCAAGAAAGCGGACGCTCTCGAGCGCATGTTTTGAGTTTTCGCTCGCTACCCAACCAAAGCAAGGCGACGGCAGGTGCCTCAAATAAACGGCACCCCCGGAACATCGTCCGGCAGATCGATATCCGGCACCAGATCGCGAATATCCGGCACCGCCACCGTCGGCAGCTTGTCGAGGCTGGGGAACCAGTCCTGCTCGGTCAAGCGGTCGAACAAGCGCTCGCCCTGCTTGCCCAGGCCGATGCCGAGGCCTTGCGGCGTGAACGCGAACGGGCCGGCGTCGTGCAGGTATTGCTCGGCGGTGGCGCCGAGGATGCCGGGCAGGTTGTCGATGTCGAGCTTGCCGATGGTGAGCTTGGTCTGGTCGATGCCTTCCTGGCTCAGCACGTCGTTGATGTCCGGGGTCAGCGCGATCACGGTCAGGTCTTGCGCCGACAGCTGGTACAGGCCCGAGTCGACGTAGGCGTCGGGATGGGTGCCGAAGGCGAACTCGCGGAATGCGGCGGGGTCGCGCTCCAGTTCGGCGAAGCCTTGCGGGTCGCGGATGCGGTAGTCCTCGATCGCGGTCTGCAGCGCCAAGGTGGTGCGGTCGCGCCAAGCCAGGCCCGCCGGCGACAGGTCGGTGCTGTCGAGCGAGGCGAAGCGCTCCATGTACTTGTCGCCGTAGCCCATGTAGTAGTCCGGCGGGGTCATGCCGGGGTTGCGCGCTTCGAAGTCGGCCAGGCGCTGCTCGTAGTATTCGCGCGTGCCGACCTGGACCGGCGCCGGAGTGTCGGCGGGCGGGGTGTAGGTCGGAAACGAAGGCGCGTCGATCGGGCGGACCATGGCGGGCTCCTGCGAAAGGATGGCGTCAGGGTAGCGGTGGGGGAGGGGGCTGCCAGCTCGGACAGACCCTAGGTGAAAGGCGCGGAGCGGAATCAGCGCAGGCGGTTCAGGTTGCGCTGACGCGTCTCTTGCGCGCTCGCGGCTTGCGCCGCTCCTGCAACGCGGCCCTGCAGGAGCGGCGCAAGCCGCGACGCGGCCGATCGTTCGCCGACGCGATGCGAGGTCTGTACGAGGCATCCGCGCAAACGAAAACGGGCGCCCGAAGGCGCCCGTCTTTCGTATCGGCGCATCGCCCGAAGGCGAAGCCGATCAGTAGCGGTAGTGATCCGGCTTGTACGGACCGTCGACCGACACGCCCAGGTACTGGGCCTGTTCGGCGGTCAGCGTGGTCAGCTTCACGCCGATCTTCTCCAGGTGCAGGCGCGCGACTTCTTCGTCGAGCTTCTTCGGCAGGATGTAGACCTTCGCCTCGTACGTATCCTTGTTCGCCCACAGGTCGATCTGGGCGAGGGTCTGGTTGGAGAACGAGTTCGACATCACGAAGCTCGGGTGGCCGGTGGCGCAGCCGAGGTTGACCAGGCGGCCTTCGGCCAGCAGGAAGATCGAGTTGCCGGTCTTGAAGGTGTACTTGTCGACCTGCGGCTTGATGTTCAGGCGGGTCGCGCCGGAGGCGTTGAGCGCGTCGACCTGGATCTCGTTGTCGAAGTGGCCGATGTTGCAGACGATGGCCTGGTCCTTCATCTTCGACATGTGGTCCAGCGTCAGCACGTCCTTGTTGCCGGTCGTGGTGACGTAGATGTCGCCGCGGCCCAGGGTGCTCTCGACGGTGTTGACCTCGAAGCCTTCCATCGCCGCCTGCAGCGCGTTGATCGGGTCGATCTCGGTGACCACGACGCGGGCGCCGTAAGCGCGCAGCGAATGGGCCGAGCCCTTGCCGACGTCGCCGTAACCGCACACCACCGCGACCTTGCCGGCCAGCATCACGTCCATCGCGCGCTTGAGGCCGTCGGCCAGCGACTCGCGGCAGCCGTAGAGGTTGTCGAACTTGCTCTTGGTGACCGAGTCGTTGACGTTGATCGCCGGGACCAGCAGCGAGCCAGCTTCGGCCAGCTGGTACAGGCGGTGCACGCCGGTGGTGGTCTCTTCCGAGACGCCCTTCCAATGCTTGACCACTTCGTGCCAGAAGCCCGGGCGCTCGGCGTGGACGCGCTTGAGCAGGTTCTTGATGACCTGCTCTTCGTGGTTGCCCGACGGGGTGTCGACCCAGCCGTCGCCGTTTTCGAGCTCATAGCCCTTGTGGATCAGCAGGGTCACGTCGCCGCCGTCGTCGACGACCAGCTCCGGGCCCTGGCCGTTGGGGAAGCTCAGCGCGGCGAGGGTGCAGTCCCAATACTCTTCCAGCGACTCGCCCTTCCAGGCGAACACCGGGGTGCCGCTGGCGGCGATCGCCGCGGCGGCGTGGTCCTGGGTCGAGAAGATGTTGCACGAAGCCCAGCGCACGTCGGCGCCGAGGTCGCGCAGGGTCTCGATCAGCACCGCGGTCTGGATGGTCATGTGCAGCGAGCCGGTCACGCGCACGCCCTTGAGCGACTGCGCGGCGGCGTACTTCTTGCGGATCGACATCAGGCCCGGCATCTCGTGCTCGGCGATGTCGATCTCCTTGCGGCCCCAGTCGGCCAGGGAGATGTCGGCGACCTTGTAATCGCCTTCGGTCGAGAAGGTCTTCGGTACAGCGTTCATGCGGATTAGCTCCAGTGCGGGGGGAGCCGGCGGGATGCCGGGTCCGGCGAGTCGCGAAGACTCAAACCGGGCGCCGTTGGGACCTGGGCCTCGCCGAGCCTGGCCGTGTCCGTCACGGTCGCAGCGCCCCTCGGCGGGCTGAGCGCGAAGTATATCGCGCGGCCCGCGGCGGCCGAAACGCGGGCCTGAACGCGCGGCTGCGGCAAAGCTCGGCTCCGGCAAGGCTCGGTCCCGGCAACGCGCGCGGCCCGCCCGCGACGAGCGACCGGCCCCAATGGCATAGGCGCCGCGGCGCGCCGGGCGGCTAAGCTCGAAGCGGGGAGCGCGCCGCCCATCGCCGCCGTCGCCGCGACGGCGCCGGGCCGGCCAGCGCTCCGACGTTCCGCATCCGCTGCGTTGCGCAGCGGTGCTTTCCCGCATCAGCGTTTTTTCGCATCCGAGGACCGACCTTCCATGAAGCCGCACGCGCGCCGCTCCGACCGCCGACCTTCCACGCCCGCGCCGGGCAGCCGCCGGCCGTTGCCGGGTTTGCCGTTGCCGGGTTTGGCGTTGCCGGGTGTGTTGCTGCTCGCGCTGGTGCCGTGCCTGGCCGCGCAGGCCGCGCCGGCGGCCAAGCCCGCCGCCGCGCCGGCCGCCGCGAACGCGGCGTTCGGCGACGGCTACCAACTGCCGCCCAAGCCGCTGCAGGCCATCGTCGACGCGCCGCGCCCGCCGCAGATGTCGCTGAGCCCGCGCCGCGACTGGATGGCGCTGATGCGCACGCCGTCGTTGCCGGGAATCGAAGTGGTCGCCCAGCCCGAGCTCAAGCTCGCCGGCCTGCGCATCCATCCGCGCGTGCGCGCGGCCAGCCGTTTCAGTTTCGCCAGCGGCCTGGAGCTGCTCGAGATCGCCAGCGGCAAGACCGTGCAGATCGACGGCCTGCCCTCGCCGCTGTCGCTGGCGTCGCTGGAGTGGTCGCCGGACCAGCGCTGGCTCGCGTTCAACCGCGTCGACGCCGCGAGCGGCGCCAACGAGGTGTGGCTGGTGGAACTGGAGACCCGGCGCGCGCGCAAGCTCGTCGCCGGGCTCAACACCGTCGCCGGCCGCGGCTACGGCTGGACGCCCGACAGCCGTAGCCTGCTGGTGCGGTTGCAGCCCGAAGGGCAGGGCGACGCGCCGGCGGGCAGCGGCGTGCCCACCGGCCCGGCGACCCAGGAAACCCGCGCCGGCGGCGGCGTGAAGCAGATCCGCACTTACCAGGACCTGCTGCGCAACGAGAACGACGCGCGCCAGTTCGAGTACTACCTGCGTTCGCAACTGGCGACGGTCGATCTGACCGGCCAGGTCGCCAAGCTCGGCGCGCCGGACCTGTACACCGGCGTGTCGGTCTCGCCGGACGGCCGCCACGTGCTGACCACGCGCCTGCAGCGGCCGTTCTCGTATCTGGTGCCGGCGAGCATGTTCGCGCGCCGCATCGACGTGCTCGACGGCAACGGCCGGTTCGAGCACGAAGTCGCGCGCCTGCCGTTGGTGGACGGCCTGCCGACCGGCAACGACGCGGTGCCCACCGGCGTGCGCGAAGTCGAATGGCGCAGCGACGCGCCGGCGACCCTGGTCTGGGCCGAGGCCCAGGACGGCGGCGACCCGGCGCGCGCGGTCGAGATCCGCGACGCGGTGTTCATGCAGGCCGCGCCGTTCGACAAGCCGCCGCAGACCCTGGCGCGGCTGGCCTCGCGTTTCGAAGGCGCGCACTGGGGCAGCGGCGAACTGGCGCTGATCGATGAGTTCTGGTGGAAGACCCGGCAGGTGCGCCAGTGGCGGATCGCGCCCGACCACGGCGATCGCGCGCCGGAGCTGATCCGCGAAGGCCGCAGCGAAGACCGCTACAACGATCCGGGCAAGCCGGTCAGCGTGCGCGACGCCGCCGGCGGCGAACGCCTGCTGACCAGCGCCGACGGCGGCAGCGTGTACTTCATCGGCGAAGGCGCCTCCAGCGAGGGCGACCGTCCCTTCCTCGACCGCCTCGACCTCGCCGACAAGCGCCGCACGCGCCTGTTCCATTCGCAGGCGCCGTACTTCGAACAGCCGTTGGCGGTGCTCGACGACGCGGCCAAGTCCGTGCTGACCGTGCGCGAATCGCCGACCGAACCGGCCAACCTGCAGCGGCGCGAACTCGGCGGCGACGCCGCGCCGGTGGCGCTGACCCATTTCCCGCATCCCACGCCGCAACTGCGCGACATCAAGAAGGAACTGATCCGCTACAAGCGCAACGACGGCGTCGAGCTGACCGCCAACCTGTACCTGCCGGCCGGCTACGACGCCAAGCGCGACGGCCCGCTGCCGATGCTGATGTACGCCTACCCGGCCGAGTTCAAGAGCGCCGAAGCGGCCAGCCAGGTGACCGGCTCGCCGTACGAGTTCAACGCGGTCAGCTACTGGGGCCCGCTGCCGTACCTGGCGATGGGCTACGCGGTGCTGGACAACCCGACCATGCCGATCGTCGGCGAGGGCGAGCGCGAGCCCAACGACACCTACATCGCCCAGCTCACCGCCAGCGCCCAGGCCGCGATCGACGAGGTAGTGCGGCGCGGCGTCGTCGACCGCAACCGGGTCGCGGTCAGCGGCCATTCCTACGGCGCGTTCATGACCGCCAACCTGCTCGCCCACACCCGTTTGTTCAAGGCCGGCATCGCCCGCAGCGGCGCGTACAACCGGACCCTGACGCCGTTCGGCTTCCAGGCCGAGGAGCGCAATTACTGGCAGGCGCAGAGCACCTACGAGGCGATGTCGCCGTTCAACTTCGCCGACAAGATCAAGGACCCGCTGCTGCTGATCCACGGCGAACAGGACAACAACTCGGGCACTTTCCCGATCCAGAGCGAGCGCATGTACGCCGCGATCAAGGGTCTGGGCGGCAACGCGCGGCTGGTGATGCTGCCCAACGAAAGCCACGGCTACCGCGCGCGCGAATCGATCCTGCACATGCTGGCCGAGACCAACCGCTGGCTGGAGACTTACGTCAAGAACGCGAAGCCCGAGAATGCGAAGGGCGAGGGCGCCAAGGCCGAGAGCGCCAAGGCCGAAGCGGGGCGAGGCGCGAAGGCGGCGAAGTAAGCGCGATTCGGGCGCGCGCGGTCCGCGCGCGTCTGGCGTAAACGAAAAGCGCCGGCCGCGAGGGCCGGCGCTTTTTCGTTCTTGCGCTGCGGGATTTGGATGCGGGCGGGGCTCAGTGTCCCTTGCCGTTGCCGTGTCCCTTGTCCTTGCCTTTGCCCCCGCCGTTGCCATGGCCCTTGCCGTTGCCGCCGCCATGGCCCTTGTCCTTGCCGCGACCCTTGCCGGGGCCGTCGTCGTAGCCGTGGCCGGAGTTGCCGTGCGCCTTGGGGCCGCCGTGGCTCTTGCCGTTTCCATTGGCGTTGCCGCGCCCCTTGCCCGGCCCGTGTTCGGCCCAATCCACCCGCACGCTCTGATCGACGCGGATCGGATAACCCCAGTGGTCGTAGGTCTGCACCGCGCCGCGCTTGAGCGCGTGGAAGGCGGGCGAGCCGGGCTTGATGCCCATGCGCTGCGCCACCGCGCCCCAGCCCTGGCCGGGATTGCGGTCGTACTCGCGCACCACGTTGAGGCAGGGCACGCCGAGCGAGCGGGCCAGGGCGCAGGCGTAGTAGACATCGCCCGGCGCCCAGCGGCGGCGGTCGAGCAATTCGTCGATCAACGAGCGCGGCGCGCCGTAGTAGCCGGTCATTTCCTCGATGAAGGGTTCGCGGTAACGGCGGCCGTAATCGTTGATCTCGCCCAGGCGGGTGTCGACCCAGACGTCGCCGGTGCGGATGTTGTAGCCGATGGTCTGGGCCTGGACGTTCGCGGCCAGGCCCAGGCCGATCAGCAGGGCCAGACTTGCGGCCTTGAGGCCGGTCCGGCGCGGGTTGTGCGGGGCAGTTCGCATTGCAGCACCTCGTCGTAGTGCGGTGGTGGCCGGGCGCCGGCTTGGGGGCGGCGGGCGCCGTGCGCGGAGCATAGCGGCGTTCGCGCTGGCGCGGACGTTGTTGGTGCCTGCGTTGCGTAGCGGTTGGGCTTCGTCCGCGCCAAGTGAATGCCAGCGGCGGGGCGCGTTGCGGCGGGCAGGGCCGGAACAGGCGCTCGCCGCGGCGGTTCCGCCCTCGGCGGCGCGGCGTTCCCCAGCGGCGCTTGCCTGGGCCGACGCCTGCGGCGGTCCATCCGGCGGTGGTCGGTGATGTTGCAAAAACGCAACGCGCCGGCCTTGCGCCGGCCGTGTCCGGCGGGCGTATAGTCCGCCTCGGCAACGCAGCGCAGGGGATCGCGGGCGCTGCCGCCGGACCCGCTGTCGAGCCGTCCGGCGCCTTTCGACCCCAGGACTCGACAAAGGCACAACCGGCGAAAGCCGGCGTCGCAAAGCTCCCGGGTACCGGCCCAGCGCGCCGGCACGGCCGAGCTACCGAGCGAACACGACGGACGGCCACGGCCGCCCCGCTCAGGAGTTCTGTCATGTCCCGCTATCGTCCCTGGCGCCCGCTGCTCGCGGCGGCGCTGCTGCTCGCATCCTCCGGGGCCTGGGCCGCCTCGGTCCTGCCGACCACGTATCCCGGCAACTTCACCAGTTGCGACGACCTTCCCGGCGTCGGCAGCTGGCAGGGGCTGGGCTACAGCACCGGCAGCGCTCCGATCAACGGCCAGAGCTACACCCTCGGCGTTCCCGGACAGAGCATCGTCTTCAACTACACCCCGCCCAGCCAGATGCAGTACATCGGCTTCGACGCGACCATGCCGATGGACTACGTCGTGGTGAAGGGGGGCAATGCCTACAACGTGTTCCATTACGCTCCCGGCGTCGCCAACGACACCAACCTGTATTCGCCCGACAACGGCAGCGGCCAGCCGGCCGGCGTCAGCCACGTCACTTTCTGCTTCACCCCGCGCCCGACCGGCGCGAAGACCGCCGACGCCAGCTGGAAGCGCTACACCGACTGGAGCATCGACAAGACCGCGACGCCGAACCAGATCGTCATGCTCGACGGCGACAGCCACCAGGTCGATTACACCGTCACCGCCAGCGCGCTGACCCGCCAGTTGTACCGCGTGTCCGGCACGATCACGGTGCGCGACCCGTTCGGCTTCGGCTGGAACGCGAGCTCGGTGGTCGACACCATGCAGTTCGGCAACGCGCCCAATCAGTTCAGCCTGCAGTGGACCGCGCAGGGCGGCGACACCGACACGCTCGATTGCAGCAAGCCCGCGCCCAACGCGGACAAGGTGATCCTCAACTGCAGTTACGCGTTCGATCTGAGCAGCCTGAGCTTCCCGTTCCTGACCAGCGCCAGCGGCGGCGTCAACGCCGCGGGCATCACCGCGACCCGAAGCGGCCAGTCGTACACGTTCTCCGCGAGCGCGCCGTTCTCGATCTCGGCCGACCCGAACGAGAGCTACGGCGACAGCTTCGCGGTCGACGATTCGATGCTGCCGGACAGCGTGGACCACAGTTTCGCGCTGGGGTCCGGGCCGTACGTGTGGACGTATCCGCGGCCCAACCCGCTGACCTGCAACGCCGACCAGGGCAACTCGACCAACACCGCCACCGGCACCTGGAGCACCGGCGCGAACACCAACGCCGGCGCCAGCGATTCGGCCACGGTGCAGGTCGCGTGCCGCACGGTCAGCGTGAGCAAGACCGCGCAGACCCGCTACGACCGCGATTACGCCTGGACGCCGGACAAGCACGTGGTGGTCTCGCCCGCCGACGCCAAGGTCACCGGCATGCAGGGCTGCCTGGCCGATCCGATCGCCACCGGCGATTACGCGGGCAACTACCTGTGCGACGACGTCGACGTGACGCTCAACGCCGGCGGCAGCTACGAGACGGTCTATCGTCTCGCCGCCACCCGTACCACCGAGGCGGAAAGCAACTTCGGCGTCAGCGGCGACATCCAGGTCTCCTGGCCCGCCGACGTCAGCCCGGTGTTCAGTCCGTCCGCGCCGAGCGACACGTTGTCGTTCGACGACGGCGGCAGCCAGTCGGTCGTGCCGACCTGCGATGCGCAGACCGCGACCTCGCTGCATTGCAGCTACAGCGCCGCGCTGAGCGGCAAGCTGGGCGGCACCAACCAGGCCACGATCCAGCGCGTGCAGCAGTGCTACGACGCGCAGGGCAACGCCAGCGCTTGCGGCTTCAAGCGCTACAGCTCGAACCAGGCGGTGGTGGCGTTCGGCGATCCGGCGGTTGAAACCGACCGCTGCGTGGCGTTGACCGATCTGTTCAACGGCACCGCCGGGCTCAACCTCGGCGCGGGCTTCGGTTGGACGGTGCAGCCGCTGCTGTGCGGCAGCTTCGCCCAGTTCGTCACCGGCGACGTCGATCCCGATCCGGGCATCGTGCGCAGCCTCGACGTGGCCGCCGCGTGGTTGCCGCCGGCCGACACGGGACCGGGCCTGAGCTGCGAGTTCATGGTGCCGAACGTGCTGACCCTGAACAGCGACAACGGCGCGAGCAAGAGCGACGAAGCGGTGCTGAGCGTCCGCGTTCCGGAACTGTGCGCGAGCGGCGGATGCACCTACACCCTGGGTTACTGGAAGACCCATTCCAAGTACGGGCCGGCGCCCTACGACGCCACCTGGGCCAAGATCGGCGAAGACACGCTGTTCTTCGGCTCGGGCCAGACTTGGTACCACGTGTTCTGGACGCCGCCGAAGGGAGGCAACGCGTACTACATCCTCGCGCACCAGTACATGGCCGCGCGCTTGAACGTGGAAGCCGGCGCGACCGCGCCTGCGCAGGTCGCCAGCGCCATCGCCCAGGCCGGCGCCTGGTTCGCCGGCCGCAGCAGCGCTGCGCCGAAGGGGCCGGCGAGGGAAACGGCGATCGCGCTTGCGGGCACCCTCGGCGCCTACAACGAAGGCGCCACCGGTCCGGGACATTGCTCCACGTCCCCGGCGACGCTCGCCAAGGCCGGGCAGTAACGGCCGGCAGCGGCCGCGATTCGGCCGCACTGCGTCATCGGCGACCCCGGCCTCGGCCGGGGTCGCTGTTTTTGCGGCGCCGGGCGGCTTTGGGCCGGAGGACTGTCGGGCCGGGCTCTTGTGGAAGGTCTTGTGGAGAGAGCTCTTGTGGGAGGGCCTTCAGGCCCGATGCCTTTCGATCCGGCGCGGCGATCTGGTCGAAAGGCATCGGGCCTGAAGGCCCTGCCACAAGAGCCGGGCTGAGGCGCAAGAGCGGCTGCTACGACACCGGCTGCCACAAGGCTGGCGACTAGACGACCGGTCTAATCGGGCGTACAGTCGCGTCCCATGAACGCCATCCCCGTCCCCCACGACGTGCGCAAGCACATCCTCGACGTCGCCTACCCGCTGATGCTGCGCAAGGGCTTCACCGCGGTCGGGCTGGCCGAGGTGCTGTCGGCGGCGCAGGTGCCGAAGGGCTCGTTCTATCACTACTTCGGTTCCAAGGAAGCCTTCGGCGAAGCGCTGCTGGAGGCGTATTTCAGCGACTACCTGCAGCACGTCGACGCGCTGATGGCGCAGCCCGGCAGCGGCGCGCAGCGGGCGATCGCCTACTTCGAGGACTGGCGCGAGGCCCAGACCGGGTCCGATCCGGACGGCCGCTGCCTGGTGGTCAAGCTCGGCGCCGAGGTCTGCGACCTGTCCGAACCCATGCGCGCGGCGCTGGAGCGCGGCACCGGCGCGGTCATCGCCCGGATCGCCCGCTGCATCGAGCGCGGCCGCGACGACGGCTCGCTGCCGGCCGGGCTGGAGCCGCACTCCCTGGCCCAGGGGCTCTACCAGAACTGGATCGGCGCCAGCCTGCTGGCCAAGGTCCAGCGCGAGCGCGAGCCGATGGATCTGGCGATGGCCGGCACCCGGCACCTGCTGGGGCTGCCCGCGCAAGACTGAAAACCCCACAGGGCGGGGCGCCCCGGCGCACCCGCCCTTTCTTTCGCCCCGCTACTAGACGACCGGTCTAATCGATCCGGTCGAGCCGTGCCTCCACCACCCACCCAGGACACCGTCCCATGCCCCAGACCGCTGCCGTCAACCGCCGTTTCGCCCTCGCCGCCCACCCGCAGGGCCTGCCGACCCCGCAGGATGTGCGCCTCGAAACCGGCCCCGTGCCCGCGCCCGGCGACGGCCAGGTGTTGCTGCGCACGCTGTACCTCTCGCTCGATCCGTACATGCGCAACCTGATGGACGAGGTCGGCCCGGTCTACGCGCCGGCGGTGCCGCTGGGCGAGGCGATGGTCGGCGGCACGGTCAACCGCGTGGTCGCCTCGAATCACCCGGACTTCAAGCCCGGCGATCTGGTGCTCGGCAACGCCGGCTGGCAGGACTATGCGCTGTCCGACGGCAGCGACCTGACCGCGCTCGGCGACATGGCCGAGCCCTCGCACGCGCTCGGCGGCCTCGGTATGCCCGGCTTCACCGCCTACGTCGGCCTGCTCGACCTCGGCCAGCCCAAGCCCGGCGACACCGTGGTCGTGGCCGCGGCCACCGGCGCGGTCGGCGCGGTGGTCGGACAGATCGCCAAGCTCAAGGGCGCGCGCGTGGTCGCCATCGTCGGCGGCGAGGACAAGCGCCGCTACGCGCTCGACGAACTCGGCTTCGACGTGTGCCTGGACCGGCGCGATCCGGATTTCGCCGCGCAGCTCGCGCAGGCCTGCCCGGACGGCATCGACGTGTACTTCGAAAACGTCGGCGGCGAAGTGTTCGACGCGGTGCTGCCGCTGCTCAACATCGGCGCGCGCGTGCCGGTGTGCGGCATCATCGCCCACTACAACGACAAGACCGCGCCGGCCGGCCCGGACCGGGTGCCGCTGCTGATGTCGGCGATCCTGCAAAAGCGCATCAAGGTGCAGGGCTTCATCATCTTCGATCACTACGAACAGCGCTTCGAAGCGTTCCGCCGCGACATGGCCGAGTGGATCGGCAGCGGCGCGCTGAAGCTGCGCGAGGATCGCGTGGACGGCTTGGAGAATGCGCCGGAGGCGTTCATCGGCCTGCTGCAGGGGCGCAACTTCGGCAAGCTGGTGGTGCGCGTCGGCGAGGATTGAGGCCGGCGATTGCGTTGTGGGAGAGCGCTGCGGTCTGAGCGAAAGGCGTCGGGACTGAAGTCCCTCCCACAACAGCGGGCGCCCGCGATGAAGCCTGTGTCGGAGGGCCTTCAGGCCCGACGCTGTTCGGCCAGGTCGCCCCGCGATCCGGAACCAGAGCATCGTGACTGAAGTCCCTCCCACGACAGCGGGCATGGGCGATCGAGCCTTTGTGGGAGGGCCTTCAGGCCCGACGCTGTTCGGCCAGGTCGCCCCGCGATCCGGAACCAGAGCATCGGGACTGAAGTCCCTCCCACGACAGCGGGCATGGGCGCTCGGGCCTTTGTGGGAGGGCCTTCAGGCCCGACGCTGTTCGGCCAGATCGCCTCGCAATCCGGAACCAGAGCATCGCGACTGAAGTCCCTCCCACGAAAAAGGGCCGCTTTCGCGGCCCTTTTTCCTGTTGCGAGGCGCGTCGGGCTTACTTCTTCAGCCCGGCGTCCTTGCGCAGATCCTCGGCCTTGTCGGTCTTCTCCCACGAGAAGGCGGTGGCGGTCTGCTTCTTGCCGGCGCCGTCGACGTAGCTGACTTCCTTCGGCTTGCGGCCGAAGTGGCCGTAGGCGGCGGTCAGCTGGTAGACCGGGTGGATCAGGTCGAGCATCTTGACGATGCCGTACGGGCGCAGGTCGAAGTGCTTGCGGATCAGCTTCTCGATCTTGTCGTCGCTGATCTTGCCGGTGCCGAAGGTGGTCACCGAGATCGAGGTCGGCTCGGCCACGCCGATGGCGTAGGAGACCTGCACTTCGCACTTGTCGGCCAGGCCGGCGGCGACGATGTTCTTGGCCACGTAGCGCGCGGCGTAGGCGGCCGAACGGTCGACCTTCGACGGATCCTTGCCGGAGAACGCGCCGCCGCCGTGGCGGGCCATGCCGCCGTAGCTGTCGACGATGATCTTGCGGCCGGTCAGGCCGCAGTCGCCGACCGGGCCGCCGATCACGAAGATGCCGGTCGGGTTGATGTGCACCTTGTTCTTCGGCAGCTTCTCCAGCCACGCCTTCGGCAGCACCGGCTTGAGGATGTGCTCGTACACGCCCTCGACCAGGTCCTTCTGCTTGATGCCCGGATCGTGCTGGGTCGACAGCACCACCGCGTCGAGGCCGGCGACCTGGTGCTTGTCGTCGTAGCGCAGGGTGACCTGCGACTTGGCGTCCGGACGCAGCCAGGGCAGCTTGGAGTTCTTCTGCTTGCGGATCTTGGCCTGCTGCTCGACCAGGCGGTGCGAGTAGTAGATCGGCGCCGGCATGAATTCCGGGGCCTCGTTGCAGGCGTAGCCGAACATCAGGCCCTGGTCGCCCGCGCCCTGTTCTTCCGGCTTCTTGCGGTCCACGCCGGCGGCGATGTCCGGCGACTGCTTGCCGAGCATGTTGATGATCGCGCAGGTGTGGCCGTCGAAGCCGACGTTGGAATTGTTGTAGCCGATGTCGTTGATGACCTTGCGCGCCAGCGCTTCGATGTCCACCCACGCGTTGGTGGTGACTTCGCCGGCGACGATCGCCGCGCCGGTCTTCACCAGCGTCTCGCAGGCCACGCGCGCGCGCTTGTCCTGGGCCAGGATGGCGTCGAGGACGGCGTCGGAGATCTGGTCGGCGATCTTGTCCGGATGGCCTTCGGAGACGGATTCGGAGGTGAACAGATAGCTGGACATCGAGGCAATATCCTTCGATTCGGATAGAAAGATGGCCGAGCATTGTACAAGCTCGGCCGCGTGCGCGCATTGTGCCGTGCCCCAGGGTTGTCTGGGCGTTAAGCGCGGCTGAAGGGCCCGCGCCGGGTCGGCCGTTCGGCGGAGGCCGGGGCGGGGCGCCGGTGCCAGCCTGGACCCGCTGCCAGGATGGCCGGCTTCCACGGCGACGACGCATCGCCGTTTCGCGCTTTCCGGGCGGCGCTCCCAGGCCGGACAGGGCTGTCACCGGACTGTCCCCAAACCGCCATGTGGCTGTCGCCGCGCCGGCTCAGGCTGCGCGGCATACCGCCGCCCCCGATGCGACGAAGACCATGCTGCAACTCGAACGCCGATTGGAAGAACGTTATCCGCAGTGGTTCCGCGGCCGCAGGGCGAGGCTCGCCCGTCCGCTGGTGCGGACCCTCGGCCGTTGGTCGAGGTTCGACCAGATCGATGAATTCCTGGGCGAAACCCGGCATCTGCACGGGTTCGACTTCGTCACCGCCTCGCTGGAGTTCCTGCAGTCGCGCTACCTGGTCGAGGACGCCGAGTTGCGCCGGATCCCGACCACCGGGCGGCTGCTGATCGTGGCCAACCACCCCTCCGGCGCGGTCGACGCGCTGGCGTTGCTGGACGCGGTCGGCCGGGTCCGCAGCGACGTCAAGATCGTCGCCAACGACCTGTTGCTGGCGCTCGACGGCCTGCAGGACCTGCTGCTGCCGGTGCGCATCCTCGGCGGCCGCCCGAGCGCGGAGAGCCTGCACGCGATCGAGGCGGCGCTGGAAGCCGAGCAATGCGTGATCGTGTTCCCGGCCGGCGAAGTCGCCCGCCTGGGCCTGCGCGGGGTCACCGACGGGCGCTGGCAGCGCGGTTTCCTGCGCTTCGCCCGCCGCACCGGCGCGCCGGTGCTGCCGATCCGCATCGAGGCGCGCAATTCGGCGCTGTTCTACGGCGCCTCGGCCTTGTTCAAGCCGGCCGGCACCGCGCTGCTGGCGCGCGAGATGTTCGCCCGCCGCGCGCGCCGCATCGCCCTGCACATCGGCCGCGCGTTCCGGCTGCCGGCCGAAGGCGACGCCCAGCAGGTGCTGCGCGAGGTGCGGCGCGAGCTGCACGCGGTCGGCACCCCGCGCGAGCGGCCGGCGCCGGTCGGGCCGGAGGCGCTGATCGACGCGGTCGACCCGGCGCTGGTGCGCGCCGGGGTGGAGTCGCTGGAGTCGCTGGGCCGCACCACCGACGGCAAACAGATCCGGGTCGGCGCGCTGCCGGCCGGCTCGCCGCTGCTGCGCGAAATCGGCCGCCTGCGCGAGCTGACCTTCCGCCAGGTCGGCGAGGGCACCGGCCAGCGCCTGGACGTGGACGTCTACGACAGTTGGTACGAGCACATCGTGCTGTGGGACGAAGACGCCGGGCGCATCGCCGGCGCCTACCGCATCGCCCGCGGCAGCCGGGTGGTGGCCGAGCGCGGCCTGGCCGGGCTGTATACCGCTTCGTTGTTCCGTTATGCCGAAGACGCGGTGCCGCGCCTGGTCCAGGGCATGGAACTGGGCCGCAGCTTCGTGACTCCGGACTACTGGGGCAGCCGCAGCATCGATTATCTGTGGCAGGGCATCGGCGCCTACCTGAGCCGCAACCCGGGCATCCGCTACCTGTTCGGCCCGGTCTCGATCAGCGCCGCGCTGCCGATCCCGGCGCGCGAGCAGATCGTCGCCTACTACGCCCGCTACTACGGCGGAGCCGGCGCGGACGCGGTGTCCAAGCAGCCGTTCGTGTATCGCGCCGCGCCGCCGCAGTTCGACGCGCTCGACGCGGCCACCGCGTTCCGCGTGCTCAAGAACAACCTCGACGCGCTCGGCAGCGCGGTGCCGATGCTCTACAAGCAGTACACCGACCTGTGCGAGCCGGGCGGCGCGCGCTTCCTCGCCTTCGGCGTGGACCCCGCCTTCAGCGACGCGGTCGACGGATTGATCGAAGTGGACCTGCAGCAGCTGCGGCCGAAGAAGCGCGAGCGCTACCTCGGCGTGGCCGTGCCGCGTCCGGCGCCGCCCGCCGACGGCGAGGCGGCGAACGACGCCGGCACCGACGCTGCCCAGGCCCACGCACCGGACACCTGACCCCGCCACGAGACCGTGCCATGAGCCCCGCCTCGATCGTGCCGTTGCCGTTACGCCGCCGCGCCGTGTTCGTTTCCGACGTGCATTTGGGCTCCAAGCACTGCCATGCGGCGGAGTTCGCCGACTTCCTGCAGGGGCTGCGCTGCGACAAGCTCTACCTCGTCGGCGACATCGTCGACTTGTGGTGGATGTCGCAGCGCCGCGCCGCCTGGGGTTCGGCGCAGTACCGCGTGGTCGAGGCGCTGCACGCGCTGGCGCGCGCCGGCACCGAGCTGATCTACGTGCCCGGCAACCACGACCGCTCGATCCGCCGCTTCTGCGGGCTGACCCTGCCGCGCATGCAGGTGCGCCGCCGCGCCATCCACCTCACCGCCGACGGCCGCCGGCTGCTGGTGACCCACGGCGACGACTACGACGCGATCACCCAGTTCGGCGGCATGCAGGAGAAGTTCGGCGACTGGCTGTACGAGCGCATCCTGACCGGCAACAAGCTCACCAACCAGGTGCGGCGCCGCTTCGGCAAGCGCTACTGGTCGCTGGCGGATTTCCTCAAGCGCCGCAGCGGCGCGGCCGAGCGCTACATCGCGCGCTTCGTCCAGGCCGGCCTGGACGATGCGCGCAAGCGCGGCCTGGACGGCATCGTCTGCGGCCACATCCACCGCGCGTCGCTGTTCGAGCGCGAGGGCTGCGTCTACGCCAACGACGGCGACTGGGTCGAGAGCCTGACCGCGCTGGTCGAGGACCCCGACGGCACCCTTCGCCTGCTGACCCACACCGGCGAGACCCGCGCCCTGCTGCCGCCGCGCGCGCCGCGGACGTTGCCGGCCGGCAAGGAACTGCCGTACGCGGCGTGAGGCGTGAGGCGGCTGGAGGGCGAAAGTCAGGACCCAGTTTGTCCTTGCTCGCGAGCCCGGCTGCGCGCGCATCCGTTCCCGGACAGTGAGCAGGGCGCGCCTGACTGGACGAACCCAAAGGAAAACAGCGCGTTTTTCAGCGCTGCCTGAAGGTTCGATCAGGATCGGTCGAATCGATGCCCCACACCTCGACAGGGTTACGGCCCGCACGGCAACCAGAGTCCCCGGCCGGACTGCTCCGACTCAGGCCGGGCCGCCAATCCGCGGCCCCTCAAGCCATGATTCATGACCGCATGAAGCCTACGAAGCCCTGTGTGACTCGCCGCGCGTGCTTCGATCTTTCAACTCCGCATCCACCGAATCGACCAGCGCCTGCAAGTTTCTGGGGACGGGCGATCCTATATAGCTGCGACCTACCTCGAACGGATCGACCATAAGCGCCATGTCGTTCCACGCGGAGAATCGCCCGACCACGTAGCGTCCGTAAAAAACAGATCCTTCATCTTCGTTGACATACCAAGAGCCCTGGTATCTCTGGGCGAAATACTCCCCGACAAAATATGCCACCCTCGCGTGGAGCCATATTTTCTCGTCGTCGCCGTCCAGTTCCACGTTCTTCAAGGCAGTGCTGAGCAAAGGCAGGTAGTCGGCCGCATGGATCAGGACTTGCGGCGCAGGATTTATTCCCATCTGCCCCACGAACTCGACAAGCACGGAAATAGCCTCTGCGTAAAAATCATCGAGCTCGGACTTCCGTTGCTCGATCAACTCAGGCGAAATCATCGTTGAGTACCTTCATCCATAAAAAAAGCCCAGCGCCCTTGCCGGCGGCTTGCGCCATCATGCCTGTTCTCGCGACTCATTGGTGCGCCAGCAATGGCCGTGCCCAGTCGGCCCGCTCTAACCCGGGATGACGCTGCCGATGGACATTGCGCGCGCCGTCGGCGCGCCGGCACCGCCGTCCCGTGCGAGGAACCGATTGCCTGCGGCCAGCTACGGCGGCGAGGCCGTACCCGCCCTCAGGCCGATGCGCTAATCCACCCCGGCCACCGCCGCCCGCAACGCCGCCCGCGCCAGCAGCCGGGTCGAATCCAGCGTCGGCAGCGCCGAATTGCCGTCGTCGATGATCAGCGGGATCTCGGTGCAGCCCAGCACCACCGCGTCGCAGCCCTGCGCCTTGAGGTCCTCGATAACCCCCTGGAAGTAGGCGACGGTCTCCGGCTTGAACACGCCGTACACCAGCTCGTCCATGATCAGCCGCCCGATCCGCGCGCGCTGCTCGGCGCCCGGACGTACGTACTCCAGTCCCAACGCTGCCAGCTGCCGCGGGTACACCTCGCTCTCCACCAGCCACTGGGTGCCGGTCAGGCCGATCCGGCGGAACCCGCGCGCCTGCGCCTCGCGCGCGACCACTTCGGCGATGTGCAGCCACGGCAGCGTCGAGCGCGGCCGCACGTAGTCCATCGCCTGGTGGATGGTGTTGTCCGGGCAGATCAGCAGCTTGGCGCCGGCGCGTTCGAGCTTGCGCGCCGACGACAGCATCAGTTCGCCGACGCCGTCGAGGTCGCCGCGTTCCAGGCAGGCCACGTAGTCGGCCAGCGAGTGACCGTGCAAGGCGATCTGAGGATGCGCGTGCGGGCCGAGCAGCGCGGCGGCTTCGGCGCAGATCGTGCGGTAGCACAGCGCCGCGCCTTCCGAGGAACAGGCGACGATGCCCAGGGGCAGGGGAGCGGTCATGCGGATTCCATGAGAGCGCGGCACGCGGCCGCTTGCGGCCACCATGCGAGCGCCGCCGCGGCCGCGCAAGTCCGTGCGCGCGCATGCAACGAAAAACAAACACCTTGCGCGGGCCCGCGCCGGTAGCATTCCGCGATGGATTCGCTTACCCAGATCGTGCTCGGCGCCGCGCTGAGCGCCGCCATCGCTCCTGCGCAACACCGGCGCGCGGCCCTGCTGGCCGGCGCGGCGCTGGGCACCTTGCCGGATTTGGACGTCCTGCCGGTCAACCTGCTCACCGGCGATCCGGTCGCGCGCATGACCTGGCACCGCAGCATCAGCCACTCGCTGCTGGTGCTGCCGTTCGTGGCCTGGGCGATCTGGGGTTGGTGCCGCGGCCGCGGTGGACGCGTGGCGCAATCGCCCAAGCGCTGGTTCTGGGCGATGCAGGCCGCGCTGCTGACCCATCCCGTGCTCGACGCCTTCACCGTCTACGGCACCCAGTTGTGGTGGCCGTTGCCGGCGCGGCCGACGATGTGGTCGAGCATCTTCATCATCGATCCGCTCTACACCGTGTGGCTGTTGGCCGCCTGCGTCTGGGCCTGGTTCGCGCGCGCCGGGCGCAGCGCGCAGCCGGCGCTGGCGTTGGGGCTGGCGCTGAGTTCGCTGTACCTGGGCGGCTCGCTGTGGGCCAAGCACCGGGTCGAGCAGGCCGCGCAGCCGGCGCTGGCCGCGCTGGGGCTGGAGAACGCGCCGCGTTTCTCGGTGCCGATGCCGTTCACCACCGCGCTGTGGCGGGTGGTGGCGATGACGCCGGACGGCTATGTCGAGGGCGAGCGCTCGCTGCTGGCCGACCGCGGGCCGATGCATTTCCGCCTGTATCCGTCCGACTCGCTGGCCTATTCCCAGGTCAGCGGCTATCCGGCGGTGCACCGGCTGCAGTGGTTCAACCACGGCTTCATGAAGGCCGAGGAACGCGACGGCCGGCTGGTGCTGAGCGACCTGCGCATGGGCGCCGAGCCGGACTACAACTTCCGCTTCGCGGTGGCCCGGCGCGAAGCCGGCGGTTGGCGCGAGATCGCGCCGGAACAGCTGCAATGGCCGTGGGACGCGGCCGCGCGGCTGCCGGCGATGTGGCAGCGGATCTGGCGCGAGCCCGCGCCGGTGCCGCCGGAACATACGGTGGCCGATGTGCGCCGGTTGCAGCGGGCCACGCCGATGCGCGCGCGCGCCGGCATCGACGCCCGCCCGGGCAGCGAGTTCAGCGGCGAGATGAGCGACGACCTCGGCGGCGGCGAGGCCGCGGCGCCGCGCTAGCCGCGGCCGCGGCGGCCGCCGCGAGGACGGCGCGGCGCGGACGGACAGGGGGCCCCGTGACCGCGGTCAGGGTGACAAGCGGCCAGTGTCGGCGGGCCTGCAAATCTGCATAATCGGGCCGCCGCGGCGCCGGACTGCCGCGCCTCCACGTCTCCGCCCGCCCCCGAGGTAGACCATGTTCCCCCTGCTTCCGCGATGGATCGCATTGCGGCCGATCGCGCCCGCAGCCGTCGCCGCCCTCGCGCTCGCCGCCAGCGGCTGCGCGACCTTCATCCGCGGCTCGACCCAGTCGCTGACCATCGACAGCCTGCCCGGCGCGGCGACGGTGTCGTTGTCCAACGGCGAACGCTGCTCCACGCCGTGCGTGCTCAAGCTCAAGCGCAAGCATCCGGTCGCGGTGGAGCTGTGCAAGCCCGGCTACCGCCAGGCCCTGACCCAGGTGCGCAGCGAACTCGGCAGCGCCGGCGCGGTGCGCATGGCCGGCAACGCCTTGATCGGCGGCTTGATCGGCGTCGGCGTGGACGCCGCCAGCGGCGCGGCCAAGGACCTCAATCCGAACGTGCTGGCGGTGCTGCTGGTCGAGGAAACGCCTGGCTGCACCGCGCCGGCGTTTCCGGCGGTGCCGGAAAACGGGCAGACGCCGGAGGAGTACGCGCGCGCGAAAGGCAAGGGCAAGCGCTGAACCCGAGCGCAGCGGGCGGCGGATTGTCGCGGCGGCGGATCGAAAGGCGTCGGGCCTGAAGGCCCTCCCACGGTCGCGCGCCGCCCCCATGGGATTGGCTTCGACCCCGGTGTTTTTGTGGGAGGGGCTTGAACCCCGATGCTCTCGCGGGAGGGGCTTCAGCCCCGATGCTTTCATGGGAGGGCTTGAACCCCCGATGCTCTCGTGGAAGGGGCCTCAACCCCGATGCCTTCATGGTGGGGCTTGAACCCCGATGCTCTTGTGGGAGGGGCTTCAGCCCCGACGCTCTCCGCTCAGGTCGCGGCGCAATCCCACATCGAACCGCCGACTGCGCTCAAGCAGCCGCCGGCAATTCCGGAACCACCCCAGCCACCAGCGCATCGAAGTAATCGCGCGTCAGCCGCAGTTGCTGCTCGGCCGATTCGGCGCGGTTGACCACGGCGCGGAAGGCGGTGTTCTCCGGGCGGTCCTTGGCGTACCAGCCCAGGTGCTTGCGCGCGATGCGCACGCCGGAGACTTCGCCGTAGAACGCGTGCAGGTGTTCGAGGTGGCCGAGCAGGATCTCGCGCACCTGCGCCAGCGCCGGCGGCGCGCGTTCCTCGCCGTGTTCCAGGAAGTGGGCGATCTCGCCGAAGATCCACGGCCGTCCCTGCGCCGCGCGGCCGACCATGACCGCGTCGCAGCCGGTATGGGCGAGCACGAAGGCGGCCTTGCGCGGCGAATCGATGTCGCCGTTGGCGATCACCGGGATCGACAGCTGCGCCTTGATCGCGGCGATGGTGTCGTACTCGGCGACGCCGGTGTACTGCTGGTCGCGGGTGCGCCCGTGCACCGCCAGCGCGGCGATGCCGGACTGTTCGGCGATGCGCGCGATCAGCGGCGCGTTGCGCTGGTCGTGGTCCCAGCCGGTGCGGATCTTGAGCGTGACCGGCACGTCGACCGCCGCGACCACCGCCTCCAGGATCTGCGCCACCAGTTCGGGTTCGCGCATCAGCGCCGAGCCGGCCCAGGCGTTGCAGACCTTCTTGGCCGGGCAGCCCATGTTGATGTCGACGATCTGCGCGCCGTGATCGACGTTGTAGCGCGCCGCCTCGGCCATGACGCGCGGCACCGTGCCGGCGATCTGCACGCTGATCGGCGCGGGCTCGCCGGCGTGGTCCATGCGGTGGCGCGACTTGGCCGTGGTCCAGAAGCGCGGATCGCTGGTGGTCATCTCCGATACGCACAACCCCGCGCCCAGGCGCTTGCACAGCACCCGGAACGGCTTGTCGGTGACGCCCGCCATCGGGGCGAGGATCACCCGGGGGGCGATGGAATGGGGGCCGATGCGCATGCGCGCATTGTAAGCCACCCGCCCGGAGCGGCCCCGCGGCGGCGCGGAGGCCTGCCAGACGTGGGCGCGAGCGTCATCGGCGGATGCGCCGATGCGGGCCGTCGCAGGGCGCGGACTCTGCCTGCCTGGTGCCGGCCCGCCGGCGCCTGCCGTTACGGCCGGCCCGAGGTCGTAGCGGACCGGCGCGACGGCGGAACCCGGCCCGGGCCCAGCCCGAGCCAAGCCGGACTCAGGGCGCGGTGTCTTCGACCTTCAGCGACGGCCCGTTCTCCTTGACCGAAGCGATGCCGCCGTCGCGGCCGCTCGCGTCCTTGTACATCTGGCTGTTGCCGATGGCCTGGCCATTGCTCGCGGTAAGCAGGAAATACAGCCGGCCGTCGGCGGCGCTCTTGCGCTCGTAGCGCGCGTCGATCTGGCTGTTCTTGCGCACCGACTCGATGCCCTCCAGCGCCGAGGCCTTCTGCTTGTAGCCCTCGCTGCTGAGGATCACCTGGCCGTTGCCGGCCTTGAGCACGAAGTGGAACTGCCCGTTGCTCTGCTTGCTGATGACGTACTTGCCTGCCATGTCCGATCCCTCGAGTTTGGCGCCGCCGCGGCGGCGGGTGTGGCCGTGTGGATGCACGCGCATAAGACGTACACGAGCTTAGAACGCGCTCGTGAAGCCGGACCGGACGGGAACGGGCGATGCGGGGACGAAACACCCGCAAGATTTTTCCGCGCCGGAAAGCCGCGGCGGCGCTTTCGTGGGAGGGCCTTCAGGCCCGATGCCTTCGCTTTATGCGGGAGGGCCTTCAGGCCCGATGCTCTTGTGTCAGTCTGCGGCGATCCGACACAAGAGCGTCGGGCCTGAAGGCCCTCCCACAAAAGCCCAAGCAGTTCGCCAAGGCGGGCAACCGGTGCCGCTCAGCGACCGCGCCGGCGCCGCCAGAACAGGAAGCCGGTGACCAACAGCAACGGCGGCGCCAACCCGGTCAGCGCGATCAGCAGCTGCCACGTCCGCCCACCGACGAAGCCGCCGTGCAGCGGATACATCGCCTCGTACGCGCGCGCGCCGGGGCCCTGTCGGGTCGCATCGCGCGCGCCCAGCAGCGCGCCGCGCCACGGATCGATCCAGATCATGCTGCGCCCGACCGGATGCCATTCGTCGACCGCGCGCGCGCGGATCGTGACCAGCCCGCTGTCCTTCTTCGGCAAGCCGATCCGGCGCAATTGCGCGCCGGGAATCGGCCCATCCGCGGCCACCGCCGCGTCGGCCGCGCGCAGGGTTGCGGCCCAGTCGATCGGCGCGTCGGCGCGCGCCGCGAGCTTCGGCGGCTTCGCCGGTTCGGCTTCGGAGAACGCCGCGCGCAAGGCGCTGCGGGCGATCTCGTCGTAGACCATTGCGGTGCCGGTGATCGCCGCCAGCAAGGTCAGTGGCAACAGCCACAGGCCCAGGCCGCGGTGCCAGCTGAACCAGCGCCGGGTCGGCGGCCCGCGATACCACTTCAGGCTCGCCGCCAGTGCCGACCAACGCGGCCACCACAGATACAGCCCGCTGAGCAGCAGGAACACCGCGGCGATGCCGACCGCGCCGAGCACCTGCTCGCCGCTTTTGCCGGCCAGCAGGTGGGTGTGCCAATCGCGCAGCCACAGGATCAGGTCGTTGCCGGTGTTGCGGGTCAGCAGCAACTCGCCGCTGGCCGGATCGAAATAGCGCCGTTCGTTGCCGGGGAAGTAGCCCTGCCAGACCGGGAACTGCGGCGAGGGCAGGTCGAGCGAGGTCATGCCCTGGGCCTGCCAGTGCGCGACGATCCGCTCCAGCGCCCGCGCGCGCTGCTGAGGCGCGATGTCGGCATCGCGCTGCAGTTGCGGATACGCCCACAGCGCCAGCTCGCGCTGGAACGCCAGCACCGTGCCCGACAGCGCCACCAGCGCGAACGCGCTGCCCAGGGTCAGCCCCAGCCACAGGTGCAGCCACTTCAAGGCCGCGCGCAGTCGGCGCGGCGCGGGGGCGTGCGGAGCGGGGGCGGCCTGGCTGGAATTCATGGCTCGGCGTGCGCGGCGGCGGCGGGGATCAGAACCGGTGCGACCAGCTCAGGTTGAGCACGCGCCCGCGTCCGGCCACGTAGGTGTCGTTGCGCGGCGTGCTCTGCGAGTAGTAGGTGATGTACTGCTCGTCGAACAGGTTCTCGATGCCGACGTTGAGCTGGCCCAGCGGCAGCTTGAACCGGCCCTGCAGGTCGACGGTGGTGTAGCCGTCGGTGCTGGCCACTTGCACGCCCTTGGAATCGAAGTCGCGGTCGATCGCGCGGCTGCCCTGCAGGCGGGTCGAGAACCAGTCGTTCCAGGTCTGGTCCCAGAACGCGGTGATGCGGTCGGGGCTGATGTTGATGCCGGGCAGGTCGGAATCGACGCGGTCGTCGCCGTCGCTGTCGTAGCGGCCCTTGCCGCGCGCGTAGCCCACGCCGGCGCGGCCGTTGTCGGAGAACTGGAACGCGACGTTGCCCTCGATGCCGCGGATTTCGGTACGCTCGCGCACGACGAAATAGCTCTGGGTGTTGCGGTCGAACTGCAGGCGCGAACCGAGGTCGGAATCGGACCAGTACGCGGCCAGGTGCGCCAACCAGCGGCCGTTGTCGAAGTCCACGCCGATCTCGCGGTTGTCCGACACCACCGGCGACAGGTCGACCAGCTTGTCCACGCTCTGGTTCGGCGTGGTGATGCCGCGCAGCACCCGGCCGATGTCGGCGACGGTGTAGCCCTCCGAATACGAGGCGTAGAACTTCAGCGCGTCGGTGGCTTCGAACACGATGCCGTAGTTGGGCAGGGTCTCGCGGGTCTTCGGCGAGCCGCCGCGGACGAAGCGGCTGCCGCCGGCGTTGGACGGGATGGTGGTGAAGTCGCCGACTTCGAGCTTGCCGCGCTCGTGGCGCACGCCCGCGGTCAGCATGACCTTGTCGGTCACCCACCACTCGGCCTGCGCGAACGGCGACCAGGATTCGTAAGTGGTCTGCGGCACCCACTTGAGCTTGGCCACCACCAGTTCCTGGTAGGTCTTGTCGCGGTTCCAGTCCAGGCCGAAAGTCGCGCGCAGGCGTTGGCCGAACAGGTTGTCGCGCGACCAGCCGAACTTGCCGCCGATCTTTTCCGACACGTTCTGCGACTGGTCCCACCAGTGCGGATCGCGGCCGTCGCGCCAGAAGTCTTCCCAGTCGGTGGCGCCGTACAGGCCGTTGAAGTCGACCCAGAACAGTTGCGCGTTGAAGTAGCCGCCGGCCAGCGACTTGTCGGTGTAGTCCAGCACCACCGAGGTCGAGCGGTTCTGCGCGCCGCGGCCTTCGCGGCTGCCGCGCGCGGAGGTCGCGAGCTTGCCGGTGCGGATGTCGCCGTTGACGGTGATGTAATCGTTGTTGCCGCGCAGCTGGTAGCGGTTGGCGGTCAGCTGCAGGCGCTTGTCTTCGTCGATGTCCCAGCCGGCCTTGGCGAACAGGTTGTAGCTGCGCGCGTCCATCAGGTCGCCCTGGATGTCGTTGACCGCGATCGCGTCGCCGTTGCCATCGTAGAACAGCCCTTCGCTGGCGTACGACGCGCCGCCGACGAAGTCCACATCGCCGCTGCGGGTGCCGAACAGGTAGGAGGCGCGGTAACCGACGCTGTCGCTTTGGTTCGGCAGCGCGCTGCTGACGCCGATGTTGACGTCCTGGAAGCTCTCGCCGTCGCGGCGCGGCGCGCGCTTGGTGATGATGTTGATGATGCCGCCCGATGCGCCCAGGCCCTGCAGCGCGTTGGCGCCGTGGATGACCTCGATGCGTTCGATCATCGCCGGATCGATGGTGTGGCCGTCGCGGCCGCCTTCGCGCAGCGGGGTGGACTGCGGCACGCCGTCGACCAGGTACAGCGGCTTGCGCCCGCGCAGGGTTTCGCCGCCATTGGTCAGCTTCTGCCGCGAGGGCGAGAACGAGGGGATCAGGTTGGCGAGGATCTGCGACACGTCCTGGGTCACCGCCAACTGCTGCTTGAGCTGTTCGGCGTCGATCACGGTGATGGTGTTGGCCAGCGCCGCTTCCGAGTTGGGCGTGCGGCTGGTGCTGGCCGAGACGGTGACGCGATCGAGGTCCTTGGCCTCCTCGGCCTGGGCGATGGGCGCGATGAGGACAGCCAGCACGGCGCTGGCGAGAAGCTGGGGACGGAGCATGGGGAGGGCGGCCTGGGAACTGCGACAGGGATCGCATGTTAATGCGAACCATTCTCAAGTCAAAGGCCGTGGACGGCGTTGCGATCGCGCAGGCCGCGTGCAACGAGCCGAAAATCCAGGCGTTTCAGTCGCTTAGGTGCTGCCAGAACGACAGTGGGAGGGCCTTCAGGCCCGATGCTTTTCGGTCAGGTTGCCGCGACCTGAAACAAGAGCATCGGGCCTGAAGGCCCTCCCACAGAAGCAGATCCTGGCGAGGGCCCTGCCGCGACCCCGGTGCGGCTCTCAGCTCAGCCGAACCGCGCCCGCAGCTCGGCGTCGCTCGGCATCGCCGCCGCCGCGCCGGCGCGTTCGGTCGACAGGCCGGCGAAGCGCACCGCGTAGCGCACGTGTTCGCCGAACGCCGCGTCCGGGTCGCGCGCCAGCGCGGCCGCCAGCGCGCCGTTGAAGGCATCGCCCGCGCCGGTGGTGTCGATGGCCTTCACCGCCGCGGCGGCGACGCGATAAAACGCCTGCGCGTCGCCGCGCAGCGCGCCGTCGGCATGCGAGACGAAGCAGCCCGACTTGCCTAGGGTGATCACCACGCTGCCGTGCGCCAGCAAGCGCCGGCAGTGCGCGTGCAGCGCCGCGTCGTCGAGGCCGGCGAGCGCGTCGGGGTCGAGCGCGTCGCCGCCGCGGCGCTGCAACTGCGCGCAGAACTCGGTTTCGTTCGGCGTGGCGATGTCGGTCAGCGCCCACAGCGCGTCGCTGGCGACCGCATCGGCCGGGGCCGGGTTGAGCAGGGTCGATCCGCCGGCATCGCGCGCGCGCGCGAACGCGGCGATGGCCGATTCGAGCGGGGTTTCCAGTTGGGTCAGCGCGACCTGGGCGGCGTCCAGGGCGGCCGCGTGCTCGCCGACGAACGCCGGCGACAGCTCGGCGTTGGCGCCGGGGCCGATCACGATGGTGTTGCGGCCGTCGGCGTCGACGTAGATGCCGGCGGTGCCGGTGGGCTCGGCGCAGCGCAGCGCGCGCAGGTCCAGGCCGTCGCCGGCGGCGAGCTCGCGCGCCAGGCGGCCGCCGGCGTCGTCGCCGAGCGCGCACACGAACGCGGTCGCCGCGCCCGCGCGCGCCGCCGCGGTGGCCTGGTTGAAACCCTTGCCGCCGGGGCCGGTGTGGTAAGTGCCGGCCAGGGTCTCGCCCGGGCGCGGCAGCGCGGGCAGCGCCCAGACGTGGTCGACGTTGAACGACCCGACCACGACGACGCGGCCTTTGTTGGCGGAATTGCTCATGCGCTTACGAGGCGAAGTGGGTCAGCACGCCGGCGATGGTCGCGGTCATGAAGGTGGCGATCGAGCCGCCCAGCACCGCGCGCAGGCCGAAGCGGGCCAGGTCCTGGCGGCGTTCCGGGGCCAGCCCGCCGATGCCGCCGATCTGGATCGCGATCGAGGAGAAGTTGGCGAAGCCGCACAGCGCGTAGGTCGCGATCAGGCGGCCTTCCTCGCTCAGGCTCACGCCGGCGACCTTGTTGTTCACGATGTCGGCCAGGTGGGTGTAGGCGACGAACTCGTTGAGCACGACCTTCTCGCCGATCAGGCCGCCGACCACGTTGGCGTCGGCCCACGGCGTGCCGATCACCCAGGCGATCGGCGCGAGCACGAAGCCCAGGATGGTGGACAGGTCGGTCGGCTTGCCGATCGCCGCGGCCAGGCCGGTGTGCTCGCCGATCCAGGTCAGCGGCGCGTTGATCAGCGCCATCAGCGCGATGAAGGCCAGCAGCATCGCGCCGATGTTCAGCGCCAGGCGCAGGCCGTCGCCGGCGCCCGCGGCGGCGGCGTCGATGATGTTGGCGGTGTTCTTCTCCACTTCCATCTTGATCGTGCCGCGGGTCAGCGGCTCGCCGGTTTCCGGGACCAGGATCTTGGCGATCACCAGCGTGGCCGGCGCGGCCATGATCGAGGCCGCCAGCAGGTGCTTGGCGTAGAACGCCTGGGACTCGGGGTCGCCGGCGCCGAGCATGCCGACATAGGCCGCGAGCACGCCGCCGGCGATGTGGGCCATGCCGCCGATCATCATCGTGATCAGCTCGGACTCGGTCATCTTCGGAATGTACGGGCGCACGGTCAGCGGCGCCTCGGTCTGGCCGATGAACACGCTGGCGCAGACGCTGGTGGTCTCCGCGCCGGACACGCGCATGACCTTGGTGATCGCCCAGGCCATGCCGCGCACCACCGCCTGCATCACGCCCAGGTGGTACAGCACGCCCATCAGCGCGGAGAAGAAAATGATCGTCGGCAGCACCTGGAAGGCGAAGATGAAGCCGAATTTGCTGACGTCCATGAGGTCGCCGAAGATGAACTTCGAGCCGGCGCCGACGAACTCGAGCACGTGCACGAAGCCCTTGCCGATGGCGTCGAACACGTCCTTGCCGCCCGGCACCAGCAGCACCACCGCGGCGAAGGCGATCTGCAGGGTGATGCCGATGGCGACCAGCTTCCAATCGACCTTGCGGCGGTTGACCGAGAACACCCAGGCGATGGCGACGAGCACCGCCAGACCGAACAGGCCGAAGCCCACGCGCGAAATCGAATCCACTCCACTCTCCCCGGGCGCCGGAGCCCCGGCGGCTTTAGACGTCTAATAGTTAGTCGGCGCAGCCTAGAGGCACAGCGATCCAGCGGCAAGCCGCGGCGCAGCGCAGGGCGCGAAAACCGGCGATTTTAGCGGTCCGCGAGGGCGTTGGGGCGGGGCGGCGGCGAAACGGCACGGTCGGCGCGGTCCGTGGGCCGCCGCGCAACGGCGGCGAAAACCGCGGCCGGGCGCAGCCGCACCCGCGTTTGCGGCGCTCGCGGCGGGTGTTTTGGCGCGTTCGGGCGCCGGTTCGGGCAAAACGGGCGCGGGCGGGCCGGAACCGGCGCCGCCGTGGTCCGCAGCATCAGGCCCAATCGGGCCGAATCGTTCAGCCGGCCCGCGCGGCGGTCAAAGATCGCGCGCCACCACCCGGTTGCGGCCGGATTGCTTGGCCCGCTGCAGGCGCAGGTCGGCGCGGCGCAGCAGCCGCGACAGGTCGCCGCCTTCCTGCGGGAAGGTCACCAGCCCGGCGCTGAAGCTCAGCCACAGCGGCTCGGCGCCGCGGCCGGGCTCGAACGGGCGCTCGGCGACGGTGCGGCGGATCGCGTCGACTTCCTCGAACGCGGTGCCCAGCGGCTTGCGCATCACCAGCAGGAATTCGCCGCCGGACAGCCGCACCAGCCATTCGCTGGGTTCGGCCTGCTCGCGCAGCACCGCCACCAGATGGCGCAGGCTGCGGTCGCCGAGGCGGTGGCCGTAGTCGTCGTTGATGCGCTTGAAGTGGTCCAGGTCGATCAGCGCCAGGGTCAGGCTGCCGCCGTCGCGGCGCACCGCGTCGAACAGGCGCGGGATGCGGTGGGTCAGCCAGGTCCGGTTCGGCAGCCGGGTCAGGCCGTCGGTGCCGGACATCTCGATCAGCCGCTGCATGCGGTAGACCACCATCGAGGTGGCCAGGGTCATCATCGCCAGCAGCAGCAGGCGCTGGGTCTGGCTGCCGACGGTGACCGCGCCGTAGTCGCTGGACATCAGGTCCTCGGGCGAGCCGGCGGCGGCGAACACCCACAGCACCAGCAGCCCGTACTGCAGCAACGCCAGCACGCCGGAGAACAGGGTCACCCGGCCGTCGCTGCGCAGCGCGGTCATCAGGATCGCCAGCAGGTAGCCGCACCACACGATCAGGCTGTTGAGCCCGGCCGGCAGGTGTTGCACCGCCAGCATTGCCAGCACCGCGGTGGTGGCGGTGACGTCGAAGGCGGCGGTGCAGAACGGCAGCCAGCGGTAGCGGCGCTGGCGTCGCGCCAGCGCCAGCCACAGCTGCGAGAACACGTTGACGAACACCGCCCCGCCCAGGCCGATCAGGGTCTCCTTGACGCTGCCGCCGCCGAGCGCGTTGAACAACGGCAACAGCAGCAGCATCGCCGCCAACACCGCGCGCAGCCGCGCCACCAGCAGTTCGCCGCCGGCGCCGATCTCGAGCATGATTTCGTCCGGCCGCGCCAGCAGCGCGATCAGCACGCTGCGCATCCGTCCGCCTACGCCCTGGTACATCCCCGTCCTTCCGTCCCGGCGGCCCCGCGCGAGCATAGCGCGAGAGCGGCCCGCCGCCGCGCGCACGGCGGCGCGATTCGCGCCGGCGGGCGCGGCCGCGGCGACGGCCGGTCGCGCGCGCCGGCCGGGACCGGCGCCGGCGGGGCTCAGCCGATGCCGCGGATCGCCACCCACAGCGCCAGCGCGGCGAACACGGCCGCGGCGACGAAGCGGGCGGTCTTCAGCGGCAAGCGGTCGGCGAAGCGGGCGCCGAGCAGGGCGACCGGGACATTGGCCAGCAGCATGCCGACGGTGGTGCCGACGATGACCGCCCACAGCGGCTCGTAGCGGGTCGCAAGCAACACCGTGGCGACCTGGGTCTTGTCGCCGATCTCGGCGAAGAAGAACGCGATGGTGGTGGCGATGAAGGCGCCGCGCGCGGAGAACTGGGTTTCGCCCTCGTCGAGCTGGTCGGGCTTGAGCGTCCACAGCGCCACCGCCAGGAAGCTCGCGGCGACCACCCAGCGCAGGACTTCGGGCTTGAGGAACGCGGCGACCAGGGTGCCGAACCAGGCCGCGAGCGCGTGGTTGAGCAGGGTGGCCAGGAGAATGCCGAGGATGATCGGCACCGGCTTGCGGAAGCGCGCGGCCAGCAGCAGGGCCAGCAGCTGCGTCTTGTCGCCGATTTCGGCGAGCGCGACGGTACCGGTGGACACGGCGGTGGCGACGACCCAAGCCGGGAAGTGGGACAGATCCATGGGAACTCCAGGGTCGGGCATTCGCGTGGACGCGAAGGCAAACGCCGCGCGGCCCGACCCGGGTACGCACAACGCCTGCCTTCGGTCTTGCCCGTGGTCGCTGGCTCGGCGTCCGTGGACGCGCGCGCTGGCTGCCGCTCATGCGCCATGGCCTGCTGGCCAAGTGTGTTGACGCATGCCCCCGCGAGCTGACGCCGGCGGGTGGGCTACTCCCCGGAGGAGGAAAGTGTGCGCATTGTAGCCATATCGATCGGGTCATGCAGCAAATGAGAGGCTTTCGCGGTTGGGCGGCTGAACGAGGGGCGAGGGTGTGCGTCGCGTCGTTCGCGGGCGGCAGGGCAGTGCGCGTCTGCAGCGGAATTTCGAAGGGAGCGGGCGTTCGTCGCCGGCGAAGTATCGCGGTCGCGGCTCGCGCCGCTCCTACAAGGGCATCGGCTGGTTTCGTGTCCGGCTGCAGGAGCCGAGCGAGTAGCGACCGCGTCAAGCCTTCCGCGCCGCCGCCACACCCACCGTCATTCCGGCGAACGCCGGAATCCATTGTGATCTTGCTGTTGCCGTTGCTTGTGCTCGCCCCCGAGCACGATGCAGTCGTTCCGCAGCCCCGGAGGGCGTGCGCATGGATGCGCACGCGCGCCATGGGGCAGGATGCCCCTTATGGCGCGGCCCCGCGCCCGGTACTGGACTTAGTGGCTTTTGATCCGAAAAAACAAGGCCTTTTCTTTGGTTACTTTCTTTGTGGCTTAAGACAAAGAAAGTGACCCGGCCGCTTGCGGACGGAAGCTCTTGATGGCGGCTTGTCATCACTCGTTGCAACGGAAAAAGCAGGAGCAACGGCAAAGTCAAAATGGGTTCCAGCTTTCGCTGGAATGACGACCTGGAAGGCCCACGCTCCAGGATGTTCCGGCGGAGCTACGCAACCTCGGTTGGTTCCAACTTCCGCTGGAATGACGGCCTGGGAGATCCTCGTCCCGGAATATTCCGGCGGAGCCCTGTCGCTTCGGTTGGATTCCGGCATTCGCCGGAATGACGGACAGGGAACGAGTCGCCGCAGACGAAACCTGTGCACGAGGGACGTATGCGCAGACAGCCGATACCGCACAAACCCGATCCCGCAAACCACGCCACCCCGCAAACACCCCACAGCACCCCTCACTGCGAACAAGCCGACGCCTCGCCCCCCTCTTCCCCATACAAGGCCGCGAAACTCGCCGGCATCACCCGCGGCATCCGCTGCAGCGGCGTCTTCACCGCGGCGAAGTAGTCGCGCTGCCACTGCGCCGCCAACGCCGCCGCCGCCGGCTCCAGCGTCGCATCGCGCGAGGCCGGCGGATCGGCCGGGTTGCCGCTCAGCCGCGCCACCAGCAAGCGCATCGCCCGCGCCTTGGTCGGGTCGTCGGCGATCAGGCCGGTGATCGGCGAGGAATTGTCGCTGTAGGCGGTCATCAGATCGAACAGCGCCGGGGTGTAGCCGGCTTCGAACGAAAGCTGCAGCAGATTGCCGGCTTCGGCGCGCCAGCGGTCGAATTCGGGCGTGTTGAGATGGGAGTAGTCCAGCAACACCGAATCGCCGCGCGCGTAGCGGTACATCGCCTCGGGTTCGCCGGCCAGCGCGGCCTGGCGCAGGTAGCGGTTGCCCTGGCGCCAGGCGTCGCTGCGCGCGTCGCGGCATTCGGCGATCAGCTGGCGCGCGCGGTCTTCCATCCGGGTCATGTAGGCGCGTTGTTCCGGCGCCAGGCCGGCGCTGGCGTTCTGCTCGGCGCCGGCGAGGAGCTGCTGCGCGGCGGAGGTGTCGGCGCAGCGCAGCAGGTCGACGCCGAGCTGGCAGGCCGCGCGGCTGTCGCCGGCGTCGGCGCGTTGGCGCAGTTCGTCCTGGCGGCGTTGGCGGTATCCGGCCTGGGCCGGATCGGGCGGGCGCGCGGGCCGCGCGGTCGGCGCGGCCGCCGTCGGCGTCGCGATGTCCGCCGGTGCGCTCGCGGCCGGCGCCGGCGCCGGCGCGTGCACCGCGTCGCGCGCGCGCCACCACTGCCAGCCCGACACGGCGATCGCGGCCGCGGCCGCCGCCGCGAGCAAGCCCCGGGTGCCCGGATTCATCGGCCGCCGCCGCGCGTGGTCGTCGCATTCATCGGCGTAGCATGCCCGCAATCGATCATCGGATGGGAGGCTTGTTATGCAATACCGTCGACTGGGTTCGTCTGGCTTGCAGGTGTCCGCGCTGTCGTTCGGCGCCTGGGTCACCTTCGGCGCACAGATCGGCCGCGACACCGCGCGCGAGCTGATCGCCGCGGCGTGGGACCACGGCGTCAATTTCTTCGACAACGCCGAGGGCTACGCCAACGGCGAGGCCGAGCGGGTCATGGGCGAGGCGATCGCCGAGCTGGGCCTGCCGCGCGACGGCTATTGCGTATCGAGCAAGGTGTTCTTCGGCGCCGAGGCGGAGCCGCGGCCGACCCAGCGCGGCCTGTCGCGCAAGCATGTGGTCGAGGCCTGCCATGCCGCGCTCAAGCGGCTGCGGGTGGAGCACCTGGACCTGTATTTCTGCCACCGCCCCGACCCGGACACGCCGGTGGAGGAAACGGTGTGGGCGATGGATTCGCTGGTGCGCCAGGGCAAGGTGCTGTACTGGGGCACGTCGGAATGGCCGGCGGCGCTGATCCGCGAAGCGCACAAGATCGCCCGCGCCCATCATCTGCAGCCGCCGAGCATGGAGCAGCCGCAGTACAACCTGCTGCATCGCGAACGCGTCGAGCTCGAATACGCGCCGTTGTACGCCGAACTCGGCCTCGGCGCGACGATCTGGTCGCCGCTGGCGTCGGGCCTGCTGACCGGCAAGTACCGCGCCGGTTTCGAGGGCGAGAGCCGGCTCGGCCACGCCGACAAGGAGTGGCTGCGGCGGGTCGCGGTCGGCGAGAGCGGGCAGCGCCGGCTGGAACGGGTGACGGCGTTCGTCGAACTGGCGCAGGAACTGGGCGTGGCGCCGGCGTCGCTGGCGATCGCCTGGTGCCTGCGCAATCCGCACGTGTCCACCGCGATCCTCGGCGCGAGCCGGGTCGAGCAGTTGCTGCAGAACCTGGGGGCGCTGGACGTGAAGCTGGAAGACGCGCAATGGCAGAGGGTGGAAGCGGTCACACGTTGAGCGCGGCATCGAGGCCGCCGGCCGGGGGGGGGGCGGGCCGGCGGCCGACGAACGGTGGGACCGGGCACGCAATTTCCTGCAATCGCGTGTTGACTGGCAAATGAGAATCATTATCATCATTCGGGAGCCCACCCCCCGAACGAGTCGCTGCCATGTCTCTGCGCAACCCCGTGCTGCAGTTGAAGCCCCGTACTGATCGTTCCCTGGCCGTCGTCGCCCCGCCGGTGGCGGCGGTCGCGCCGGCCGCCGCGGCGGCCTCGGCCGTCGTCGCCGCCGCCCAGGGCGGACTGGTCGAAAGCGCCGCGCTGCTGCGCGGCGCGCGCGAAGTCCTGATCCGCCACGGCGGCGAGGTCTATCGCCTGCGTCATACCCGCAACGACAAGCTGATCCTGACCAAGTAACCCCGCGCACGGCGCGCCCCGGCCAAGCCCGCTCGGCAACATCCCCTCCCACGTCGGTCCAGATTCCCAAGCCCGGGACGCCCCAAGCGCCCCGCCGCAAGGAACCTCCACCGCGTTGCCGAGCCCGCCGCCTGCCGGCCCGCCCCACCGCAAGCACCACCCGCTCCGCGCCCACCCCGGGCGCGGCGCGGTGCGTCCCGCCAGCACCTCTCTCCCAGGCTGCCAGCCCCGACTCTCTCCGGATGCCAGCTCGCCTCGGTCTCACCGTTCCATTCAACCGAGTCGAAGAATGTCCCGCGTCCATACCCCGGCTGCGTCCGCGCGCCCTGTTTCCGTCTCCGTCCTCCCCGCGCGCTCCGCGCTGGCCCTCGCCCTGTTGCTGGCGCTGCCGGCCGCGCAGGCCGCAGACGCGCCCGACGCCGCCGGCGGCGAAGTCAACGAACTCAACCGCGTGGTCGTCAGCGCCACCCGCACCGAGCGCGCCGTGCAGGACGTGCCGGCCACGGTCAGCGCGATCGACCGCGAGCGCATGGACAACGAACTGACCCGCAACATCCGCGACCTGTTCCGCTACGAACCCGGCATCGACGTCGGCGGCAACCGCGAGCGCTTCGGCCTGGGCGACATCCGGATCCGCGGCCTCGGCGGCAACCGCGTGCGCGTGCTGGTCGACGGCGTCTCGGTCTCCGACGGCTTCTCGATCGGCAGCTTCTCCAACGCCGGCCGCAATTTCGTCGACCTGGATACGGTCAAGGAAGTCGAGATCGTGCGCGGCCCGTCGAGCGCGCTGCACGGTTCCGACGCGCTCGGCGGCGTGGTCTCGTTCGTGACCAAGGACCCGGCCGATTACCTCAAGGACGGCGCGACTTCGTACTTCGGCCTCAAGCTCGGCGCCGAAAGCCAGAACGAAGGCCTCTACGGCAGCGCCACCGCCGCGTTCGGCGGCGACCGCTGGTCCGGCCTGGTCGTGGTCAACCACCACCAGGGCAAGGAGACCGAGAACCAGGGCGACAACGACGCCCACGACGGCAGCCGTACCCGCGCCAACCCGCAGCGCTTCGAAGGTCGCAGCCTGCTGACCAAGCTGGTCTACGCGCCGAGCGACAACCAGCGCTTCCGCCTGACCGTGGAAGGCAGCGAAGACCGCACCACCACCGACGTGTTCAGCGCCCTGGGCCTGAGCGCGCTGACCCCGGGCCTGCCGCCGACCGCGCCGCGCACGCGGGTGGCGTCGATGGCCGGCAACGACCACCAGACCCGCGCGCGGGTCGCCTTCGCCCACGAGATCGACTCGCTCGACAGCGTCCTGGCCGATTCGCTGCGCTGGCAGGTCTACCGCCAGGACAGCGAGACGACCCAGCGCACCCGCGAGCAGCGCGCCAGCGTGGTCGCCGGTCGCGACACCAGCCCGAGCCTGCGCCTGCGCGAGTTCAATTTCGACCAGCGCGTCTACGGCGCCGAGGCCACTGCGCACAAGGACTTCGCCACCGGCTCGGTCGAACACACGCTCACCTACGGCTTCGAATACGAGCAGACCGAGTTCCGCCAGAAGCGCGACGGCCGCTCGGTCAACCTGACCAACGGCGTCGTCAGCAGCACGATCTCGCCCGACGCGTTCCCGGTGCGCGATTTCCCGATCAGCAAGACCCGCAATGCCGGCGTGTTCGTGCAGGACGAGATCCGCTTCGCCGACGGCGCGTTCCGGCTGGTGCCGGCGGTGCGCGTGGATCGCTACGAACTCAAGCCGCAAAGCGACGCGATCTGGAACGGCGACAACCCGGGCGTGAAGATCAGCGACCTCAGCAAGACCAGCGTCTCGCCCAAGCTCGGCGCGGTCTGGCATTTCGCCCAGGACTGGTCGCTGTACGGCGGCTACCAGCGCGGCTTCCGCGCGCCGCCCTACAGCGACGTCAACCTCGGCTTCACCAACCTGCAGTTCGGCTACACCGCGATCCCCAACGCCGACCTCAAGCCGGAAACCAGCAACGGCTACGAGCTGGGCCTGCGCTACAGCGGCAAGGCGGTGTACGCGCAGCTGTCGGGCTATTACAACGACTACAAGGACTTCATCGAATCCAACCGCCAGGTCAGCGCCCCGCCGCAGACGCCGTTGATCGTGTTCCAGTCGCAGAACGTGGACAAGGCGCGCATCCGCGGCGTCGAGCTGCGCGGCGGCGTGGACTTCGGCGCGCTGTATCCGTCGCTGGCCGGCTGGTCGACCCGCTTCGCCGCCGCCTACAGCAAGGGCGAGGACAAGACCGACGACCGCCCGCTGGAATCGATCGCGCCGCTGACCGCGACCGTCGGCGTGGCCTACGACCGCGAAAGCTGGGGCGTGGAGCTGGCCGGCCGCTTCGCCCGCCACAAGACCGACCTGCCCGAGGCCAACCGCTTCGCCGCGCCGGGCTACGGCGTGCTCGACCTGCTCGCGCACTGGGACTTCGCTCCGGGCGCCAAGTTCAACGTCGGCGTGTTCAACCTCGGCGACAAGAAGTACTGGGACAGCGGCGACGTTCCGGGCGCGCTGACCGCGTCCAGCGTCATCCTCGACCGCTACACCGCGCCGGGCCGCAACGTCGGCGCCAGCGTGGCGGTGAGCTGGTAAGCCATGCGCGCGGCGCCGGCGTCCGCCTTCGCCTTGTTGCCGCAGCGCGGCGGCGCGCGCGCCGCGCTGCCCGCGCCGGAGCGGCTGGCGGCGGTGGCGACGGTGCTGTGCGTGCATCCGCGCCGCCAGCGCGACGCCCTCGACGGTTGGCTGGCGGCGCGCAGCGCGCAACGCCTGGGCGACGGCGGCGGCGAAGCGCTGCGTTTTTGCGACGCCGGCGGGCGCGAGTGCTGGCGGCTGTACCTGCTGCCGGACAGCGACTTCCTGGCCTGGGACGACGTCGCCGCGGCGATGCCCGACGCGGCCGCGGCGATCCGCCCGGCCGTGGTACCGGCGCTGGCGCGCTGGTGGCGGCGCCTGCGCGGCGGGCGCCGCGCGCAGGCGCTGCGCTTGCGGGTGCTGCGCGATGCCGACGGCCACTGCGTGCTGCTCGCCGATCCGGCCGAGCTGTCGCCGCTGGGCCTGGCCCAGGCGCGGCGGATCGCCGCCGGCGAGGGCGCGCGCCTGGACGAATGCGCCGACGCCTGCTGTTGCCTGGCCTCCGGCGTCGGCCGGCGTTGAGCGCGGATGTTCCCTTCCTTTCCGTTTTCGTTTTTCAGCCAAAGAGCCAAGCGAGATTCCATGAACCTCCGTAACTTCCGCGCCAGCGTGCTGGCGATCAGCCTGTTCTCCAGCCTGTCAGCGATGGCCCAGACCGCCGCCGCTCCGGCCGCCGATCCGGTCCGCGACCGCGCCTCGATCCTGGCGATGCAGGGCGAATACATCGTCGACTTCGCCTTCGACGAAACCGTGCTGCTCAAGCCCGGCTACGAGCGCGCGCCGGCGATGCGCAGCGGCGGCAACGAGACCGTGATCGTGGTCGAGGACACGCCGACCAAGCTGGTGCTGCAGCACATCCTGGTCGATGGCAAGAGCGGCCACGTGACCAAGCACTGGCGCCAGGACTGGACGTTCGAGGCGCCGCAGCGCTTCGAGTTCAGCGCCGACCAGACCTGGCACGTGCGCGCGATTGCGGCCGAACTCAATCGCGGCGCCTGGACCCAGTGCGTGTACGAGGTCAGCGATGCGCCGCGCTACTGCGGCACCGGCCGCTGGGACTACGCCCATGGCAACGCCACCTGGACCAGCGACCCGAGCTGGCGCCCGCTGCCGCGGCGCGAGTACACCAAGCGCAGCGACTACAACGCCATCGTCGCGATCAACCGCCACACCCTGACCCCGAACGGCTGGACCCACGAGCAGTTCAACACCAAGGTGCTGCGCAAGCCCGACGGCAGCCAGCAGGAACTGGCGCGCGAGTTCGGCTTCAACGACTACGTCAAGACCAAGGACATCGACTTCAAGCCGGCCTACACCTACTGGCAGGCGACCCAGGGCTACTGGGCCAAGGTGCGCCAGCGCTGGGACGCTTACCTGGGCAAGGCGCCGGGCGTGCGGCTCAAGACCAAGGTCGACGGCATGGCGATGATCATTCCGTTGTTCGAGCAGGCCGGCAAGCTGGAAGAGGGCAAGAAGGTCGCCGACAAGGACATCGATGCGGTGTTCGCCAAGTGGGTGGTCGCGGCGCCGGCCGAGTAAGCGGCGCGAGGCGACGCAACGATTTCCGGCCAGGCCGGCGAAGGAGCGCAGGTGCCGGAGCGAGGATCGGAACGGGCCGGGCAGGGATGCCCGGCCTTTTTCTTGGCCGCGAGTCGGTATCGGTGCGAGAGGGATCGGCTGCGGTGTCGCTGCCGGTCGCGTGGGCTGAATGGTTGGCGGCGCGAAAAAAAAGGGGCCGGGCGCGCTGGGCGGCCGGACCCGAATGGGGAAACTGGATGGGTGGGGCGGGACGATTGCGGTCGGCGGGAGTCGGATCGTGCGGCTCGAATCCGGCGGCTTGTGCCGCGCGAGTCGAGTCGTGCGACTCGAATCAGGCGATTCGCATCATGCGACTCGAACCGCGCGATTCGATCCGCGCGATCCGGCCCACGCGCCGCATCCATGCGATCGGCGCGGCCGGGTTGGCGCGGCGCGATTCAATCGACGCGGTAGCTCTGCGCGCCGCGCGCAAGCTGCACCGGCGCGGGTGGCGCCGGCGGCGCCGACGCGACCTTGCTCTTGGGCGGCGCAGGCGGCGGAGGCGGGGGCGGCGGCGGTGCGGGCGGGGCAGGCGGCGCGACCGCCGGCGCCGCCGGCGCCGGCGGCACCGGCGCGGCCGGCGGCGCGCGCGGCGCGGGTGGAGCGGGCGGCGCCGGCGGCGGAGGCGGCGGCACCCAAGCCACCGCCTTGGGCACGGTCAGCTTGAGCTTGGCGCTGGCGCGATCGCGCAGGTAGCCGATCTCGACCTGGGCGCCTTCGCGCTTGCCGCGCAGCGCGTCCATCGCCTCGCGCGGCGTGTCGACCGCGCGGCCGTCGACGCTCTGGATCACGTCGCCGGCTTCCAGTCCCTTGAGTTCGAGCGGCGCGCTGATCACCAGCACGCCGCGCTGGGCGCCGAAGTAGCGGCCGAGCTTGGGATCGACCGAGGCCAGGTTGAGGCCGTTCCAGCGCATCGCTTCGCTGATCAGCGGCATGTTGCAGGCCGCGCGCTTGTCCTTGTCGTTGCCGGCGCAATCCAGATCCGGGCCGATCCGGTAGATCTCGGTGCGCAGACCCGGCGCCACCGCGACCCCGGCCTCGCCGACGCCGGCGCGGCCGTCGCGGTCGATGCGCATGCTGCGCATTTCGGTGTTGAGCACGTAGCGGCTGCCGTCGGCGTTGCGGAACATCATCACCCGCTCGCCGGCCTGCGGTTCGACCTCGAGCGTCGCCTCCTGCTTGCCGCGCTGGTAGAGGATGCGCGCGGGCTGGCCGAGCTTGAGCGCGCCGAGCAGTTCGCGCGCGTTGCCCAGCCGCGCCTCGCCGTCGGCGCCGGCGATCTTGCGGCCGTCCACCGCGAGCAGGCGGTCGCCGCTGTGCAGGCCGGCGCGCGCCGCGGCGCTGCCGGGCGTGACCGCGAGGATCGACACGCCGCTGCGCGCGTCCGGCGCGAGGATCACACCCAACTGCGGCCGTCGTTGGTTGTCGCTGATCAGCACCGGGCCGAACGGCGCCGGCTGCGGCATCGCGCCGCGCGGGTAGGCGCCGCTGCGCGGCGGTTCCGGCGCCAGTTGCGCCAGCACCTGCGGCGCGCCGTCGCCGCTGTAACGATAGACATAACTATAGGTAGTGGTGCGCGCCGGGGCGGCGGCCGTCGGCGCGGCCACGGCCGGAGCCGCGAGCGAGCCGGCGACCGCGGCGGCCAGCGCGGCGGGGAGCAGGAAATGGAACGACATGGCGGCCTCCGGGCGGGTGGGCGTGGATGGGGTGCGACGGGCGTTGCGGTTCGGCGGTGCGAAGGCGGACGGCGGCTCGCAGGCGGGCGTCGCGCAGTGGGGCAGGGCGGGCTCGTGCATGGGCATTCGGCCTTCAGTCCACGCGCACCAGTGCGCCGTCGTAGCGCTCGCCGCCGCGTGCGGCGAACCAGCGCTGGGTGCTCTCCACGCCGGCCAGCGCGCGCAGCGAGTCGACCCGTTCGCGCCACAGCGCCACGCGCGAGACGGCCGGCAGGGCGCCGTCGATCAATGCGGTGTCGATCAGGCGCAGGCGCTGGTCGAGGTCGGCGCTCATGACCGCGGCGGCGGCGCTGGCGACGCGCTCGTCGCGCGCGGCGGCCACCAGCGCTTCCAATTGCGCCGACTCGGCCTGCAGTTCGCGCAATTGCGCGGCGAAGCGGGCGTCGTCGGAGGCGCGGGCAACGTGGTCGGGCGCTGCGGATGGCGTCGCGTCGGACGGCGCGGTGGCGGCCGCGCGCGGTTGCGGCACGACGTTCGCGGCCGTCGCCAAACGGCGCTCGGCGGTAGCGGTGCGGGTGGGTTGCGTCGTGTCGGCTGTCGCCGGCGTCGGCGTCGGCGTCGGACGCGCTTCGGAGGCGCTGTCGCGGCCGCGATCCGCGCTTCCGGCGACGCTTCGGTTTCCGCCGTCGGCCTTTCCGCTCGCGGCGATGCGTTGGTTACCGTCGTCGGTTCGCGTCGGCGCCGTAACCGCATCGCGCTGCGGCGCTGCGGCCGGCGGCGCCTGCCGCACCAGCGGTTCCGACACAGGGCCTTGCGCCGGCCGCTGCGCGCGCAGGCCGAGCCACAGGCCCAACGGCAGCGCTGCGGCGAGCATCGCCGCCAGCGCCCAGCGCTGGCGCGAGCGGCGCGCGGTGGCGGCAACGGACGCCGACGCGGTCGCCGCGGCGGCGACGGGCTGTTCGGCCAGGCGTTCGGCCAGGCGCGCCCAGCCGCCGGCGGGCGGCGTTTCGGCGGGCAGCGCGGCGAACGCGCCGGCCCAGTCGGACGGGGTAGGGGACTGCTCAGGCATGGGCCTGCTCCGGTTCCAGCAACTGGCGCAGGCGGCGGCCGCCGCGCGCGAGTTGCGATTTTGAAAAACTGATCGAGCGCTGCATCAGCGTGGCGATCTCCTCATGGGTGTAGCCCTCGGCGTGGTACAGCCACAGCACGCTGCGGGTGGCCTCGGGCAATTGCGCCAGCGCGCGCCCGAGCGCGGCGGCGTCGGCGGCGGCCGGCGGCGGCGGAGCGCGGTCGTCGGCCAGGTGTTCGTCCTCGCTGTCGGCGTGCTCGTGGCGGCGCCGGCTGCGCAGGCGCATCAGCGCCTCGTTGACCGCGATCTGGCGCAACCAGCCCCAGAACGGCGTGCCGCTGCCGTCGCGGTGGCCGCGGAAGTCGCCGATCCGCGTGAGCACCTTGAGCATGGTCTCCTGCAGCACTTCGGTGGCTTCGTCGCGGTCGCCGGCGATGCGCACCGCCAGGGTGAACACCGGCCGTTCGAACCAGCGGTAGATCTGCTCGAACGCGGCGCCGTCGCCGGCGCGGGCGCGCGCCAGCAGCGTCTCCGGGACGTCGATGGCGAAGCTCGACACGGGCCGGTCGGCGGCGGGCGCGGGCGGCGGCAGGGGCATGGGTTCGGGTGGCATTCCCAGGCAAGGATGCACCGGGGGCGTGAAGGGTCGCAGCCGGCGCCAAGGCCTATACTGCGCCTATCTATAAGGACGAAGGGGGACGACATGGGCGCTGCCGGTTCGATTCTGGCGCTGGTCTTGGTATTCGCCGGCGTGGTGTTGTTGTTCAAGACCGTGCGCATGGTCCCGCAGGGCTACCAGTGGACGGTCGAGCGCTTCGGCCGCTACACCCACACCATGGACCCCGGCCTGCACTTCCTGATCCCGGTGATCTACGACGTCGGCCGCAAGATCAACATGATGGAGCAGGTGCTGGAGGTTCCCAGCCAGGACGTGATCACCAAGGACAACGCGGTGGTCAAGGTCGACGGGATCGTGTTCTTCCAGGTCCAGGACGCGGCCAAGGCGGCGTACGAAGTGGCCCAGCTGGAGATCGCGATCCTCAACCTGGTGATGACCAACATCCGCACCGCGATCGGTTCGATGGACCTGGACGAGTCGCTGTCCAAGCGCGACGAGATCAACACCAAGGTGCTCAACGCGGTCGACGCGGCGACCCATCCGTGGGGGCTGAAGGTCAACCGGATCGAGTTGAAGGACATCCAGCCGCCGCGCGACCTGGTCGATTCGATGGCCCGGCAGATGAAGGCCGAGCGCGAGAAGCGCGCCAACATCCTCGAGGCCGAGGGCCACCGGCAGTCGGAAATCCTGCGCGCCGAGGGCGACAAGCAGGCCGCGATCCTGGAAGCCGAAGGCAAGCGCGAGGCCGCGTACCGCGAAGCCGAGGCGCGCGAGCGCCTGGCCGAAGCCGAGGCCAAGGCGACCCAACTGGTGTCCGACGCGATCGCCGCCGGCAACGTGCAGGCGATCAACTACTTCGTCGCGCAGAAGTACATCGAGGCGTTCAAGGCGCTGGCGCAGGCGCCGAACCAGAAGTTCGTGATGATGCCGATGGAGTCTTCCGGCGTGATCGGCTCCCTCGCCGGCATCGCCGAACTGGCCAAGGATGCGATGGCCCAGCAGGCCGCTTCGAGCGCGCGGCCGCCGCGCAGCGGAGCCTGACATGAGCTGGAACTGGCCGACCGTCGCCTGGGCCGCCGTCGCGCTGCTGCTGTTCGCGGCCGAGGCGATGGCGCCGGGGGCGTTCATGCTCTGGCTCGGGCTGGCCGCGGCGGCGGTGTTCGTGCTGGTGCTGGCCTTGCCGGAACTCACCGTGCTGACCCAGGTCGCCGCGTTCGTGGTGCTCAGCTTCGTCTCGGTGCAGGTCTACCGCACCTGGTTCCGCAAGCGCGAGCCGGCCAGCGACCAGCCGCTGTTGAACCGCCGCGCCGAGCAACTGATCGGCCGGGTGGTGCCGCTGGAGCGCGGCATCGTCGCAGGTCGCGGGCGGGTGCAGATCGCCGACGCGTTCTGGGACGTCAGCGGCCCGGACCTGCCGGCCGGCGCGCTGGTGCGCGTGGTCGGCGCCGAGGCCATGGTCCTGCACGTGGAAGCGGCGGGCTGAGCGTGGGCCCGCGCTGCGCCAGGCCGTGGTCGCGCGCAACCGCGCGCCGACGCGCGTCGGCGGCGCTGGGCGCGTGCGCGCTGGGCCTGTGCCTGGCCGCGCAGGCGGGGCCGACCGTGCCGGCGCCGGCCAATCCGGCGCAGAGCAAAATGGTCGACAGCAAGCCCGCTAGCAGCAATCCGATCCGCGACAAGATCGCCCAGGACAAGGCCGTCCAGAGCGGTGCGACGCAAGCCAGGCCGACGCAAGCCGCATCGCCCCAGAACGCATCCGCGCAGAGCGGCGCGGCCCGCGGCGCGCCGGTTCAGAACCCGCCGACCCAGGCCGGATCGAAGCCCAACGCCTCGGCTGCGGCCGGCCCGGTCCCGAGCGGCCCGATCCTCGCCCGGCCGCCGGCGCTGCGCGACGACAAGATGGCGACGCGCGACTGGATCGGCCGGGTGGTGCCGCCGTATCCGGACGGCTATCGCTCCAACACCGGCGGCTGCGTCGGCAGCGGCCGCAGCGCCGAACAGATCTGCGCGCGCAGCATCGGCACCATCGACGACAACGAAGACCGCTCGCAACTGTTGTACGCCGCCGAACTGATCGGCCGCGCCGGCAACGAAGCGCGCTGGAAGATCACCGACGTGGTCGCGTATCCGCGGCTGCAGCGCGGCGAGCGCGTGTCGATCTCGACCTGCCTGTACGACGGCGCCGGCGATCCGGGCGTCATCGCCGTCGTCGACACCCTGGTGGAGAACGCCGCCGCGCGCGAGACCTTCGACGCGGTGCGCTGGGCGGTGCGCCTGGACCGCAGCAAGGGCCGCTTCGTCGAGATCAAGGCGGCCGAGGTGCAGTGCTACAACGAAGGCGCCGAGGGCGAGTGAGCGGTTCGTCGGTCGAGGCGCGCGCTGCCTAGCGAACTGATCGCAAAGCGTCGGGCCTGAAGGCCCTCCCACAACAGCGGACCTTTCTTTTTGTGAGGGGCCTTTCTTTTGTGGGAGGGCCTTCAGGCCCGACGCTTTTGTTTCGGCCGCGAAGGACTTTCATCGCGACCGCAGCCCCAGGCACCGCGGCCGAGGTCTCGGCACGACCGCCACCATTCGCCGGGGTACCGAAATACGGCAAACCCGCACGCCGCGCGCTTGAGGGATAATCCCGGGTTCCCACCCCCACCCAGCAGAGCAGGCCGCGCCCATGAGTCAGAAGACCATTCTCAACGACGCCCATCGCGCACTCGGCGCCAAGATGGTCGATTTCGGCGGCTGGGACATGCCGATCAGCTACGGCTCGCAGATCGAGGAGCACCATCAGGTGCGCCGCGACGCCGGCATGTTCGACGTCAGCCACATGACCGTGGTCGACCTGCGCGGCGCGCGCGTGCGCGAGTTCCTGCGCCGCCTGGTCGCCAACTCGGTCGACAAGCTGCAAAAGAGCGGCAAGGCGTTGTACACCTGCATGCTCAACCAGGACGGCGGGGTCATCGACGACCTGATCGTCTATTTCCACGACGAGGAATACTTCCGCCTGGTGGTCAACGCGGCCACCCGCGACAAGGACCTGGCGTGGATCGGCCAGCAGGCCGCCGCGTTCGGCGTCAGCGTCACCGAACGTCCCGAGCTGTCGATGATCGCGGTGCAGGGCCCGAACGCGCGCGAGAAACTCATCGGCCTGCTGCGCGAGGACGATCGCGCGCGCATCGGCAAGCTCGGCAAGTTCGTCGCCGGCCAGGCGCAGACCGCCGACGGCATCGAACTGTTCGTCGCCCGCACCGGCTACACCGGCGAGGACGGCTTCGAAGTGATCGTGCCCGAAGACCGCGCGGTCGCGCTGTGGGACGCGCTGCTCGCCGCCGGCGTGAAGCCGGCCGGTCTGGGCGCGCGCGACACCCTGCGCCTGGAAGCGGGCATGAACCTCTACGGCCAGGACATGGACGACACGGTCTCGCCGTACGAGGCCGCGCTGGCCTGGACCGTCGCGCTCGACGTGGATGCCGATGGAAAGCCGCGCGACTTCATCGGCCGCGCCACGCTCGAAGCGCACAAGGCCGGCGGCGCGCCGCGGCAGATGATCGGCCTGGTGATGGACGAGAAGGGCGTGCTGCGCCACGGCCAGAAGGTGCTGACCGCGCACGGCGAGGGCGAGATCCTCTCCGGCACGTTCTCGCCGACCCTGGGCAAGTCGATCGCGTTCGCGCGCGTGCCGGCCGGCGAGATCGCGCTCGGCGCGGCCGGCAACGTGCGCGTGGACATCCGCGGCAAGGAAGTGCCGGTGCGCGTGGTCAAGTTCCCGTTCGTGCGCGACGGCCAGGCGCAGGACGGCGTGCTCGGCTGATTCGCGCCGCGCGGCCGGGATCGCGCGGGTGCGCCCCGCGCGATCGTCGTCCGCGCACCGCCCGATTCCGAACCGCCTCGCCCGATCCGCCCGCCCGATCCAGGTGGGCCTACCCAGCCAGCGGCCCGGCGCATCGCCCGGGCCGCGACGCCACCTTCCCGATCCGGCCGCCGCGCTGGACCGGGCATCGAAATGAACGGAGCCGTGCATGAGCGTCGCCGTCGACTACTACTTCAGCTTGATCTCGCCCTACGCCTACCTCGGTCATGCGCCGCTGCTGGCGCTGGCGCGCGAGACCGGCGCGCACCTGCGCTACAAGCCGGTGCGCATCTTCGAACTGTTCTCCGCCAACGGCGGCCTGCCGCTGGGCCAGCGCGCGCCGGCGCGCCAGCGCTATCGCGTGGTGGAACTGCAGCGCGCGCGCGCCGAGCGCGACGTGCCGCTGAATCTGACGCCGAAGCACTTCCCGGTCGACCCGGGCCTGGCCGACCGCTGCGCGATCGCGCTGGTGCGGGCCGGGCGCGATCCGGCGCAGTACATGGACACGGTGTTCCGCGCGATCTGGGCGCACGACGAGGACATCGCCGACCGCGGCGTGCTGGCGCGCGCGTTGCGCGACGCCGGTCACGATGTCGATGCGATCCTCGCCGCGGCCGATACCGGCGCGGTGGCCGAGGTCTATCAGGACAACACCGCCGCGGCGATCGCCAACGACCTGCCGGGCCTGCCGGGTTACGTCTTGAACGGCGAGCCGTTCTGGGGCCAGGATCGCGTCGACGCGCTGCGCGCGGCGCTGGTCAGCGGGCGCGCGCCGTTCCTGGCCGGCGCCGGCGCGGCACCGCGTTGAACCGCGGCGTCGGCCGCGGCGGCGCCTGAACTGCGCCGTCGCCGCCGATCGTCGTCAACCCCTCCCATGACGCGCCAGCATCGTTAAACTACGCGCCATCATCCGCGGCTCCCCGCAACGTCCGAGGCCCCCTGCCATGAGTGAAATTCCCGGCGATCTGAAGTTCATGAAGTCCCACGAGTGGGCCCGCGTCGAAGGCGACGGCAAAGTCACCGTCGGCATCTCCGACCACGCCCAGGGCCTGCTCGGCGACCTGGTCTACGTCGAGCTGCCCAACGTCGGCGACCGCGTCGAAGCCGGCAACGCGTCGGCCGTGGTGGAATCGGTCAAGGCCGCCTCGGACGTGTACGCGCCGGTTTCGGGCACCGTCACCGCGGTCAACACCGAGCTGTCCGACAAGCCCGAGACCATCAACGAAGATGCCTACGGCGAAGGCTGGATCTACACCGTCGAGATCGACGAGCCGGACCAGCTCAACGAACTGCTGTCGCCGGACGACTACGCCGAGCTGCTGGAAGACGACGACCACTGAGCCGTCCGCCGCGGCCGATCCCTCGGCCATGGCCCCACGGGGAGCGCAGGACCGGACCGCGACGCGGTACCGGGACTGGCTCCCCGTTTCGTTGTGGGCGGGCCTTCGGGCCCGATGGTCTTGTTTCCGCTGCGGCGGACCTGCCTCGCGACCTGCGCCGAAAGCGCGACCGAACCTTCCTCGCAAGCTGAGCCGAAAGCGTCGGGGCTGAAGCCCCTCCCACAACAGTCGGCGTCGTTGCCTTGGCGGCGAGATCTTCGTCGCTGCATTCGTGTGGGAGGGCCTTCAGGCCCGACGCTTTTCTTTCCGCCGCGGTAAAATCTGCCTAGCCGCATGCGCCAGAAGCGCGGTCGAACCTTCCTCGCAAGCTGAGCCGAAAGCGTCGGGGCTGAAGCCCCTCCCACAACGGCCGGCGTCGTTGCCTTGGCGGCGAGATCTTCGCCGCGGCATTCCTGTGGGAGGGCCTTCAGGCCCGATGCTTTTCTTTCCGCTGCGGTAAAACCTGCCCAAGCGCATGCGCCAGAAGCGCGGTCGAACCTTCCTCGCGAGCTGGGCCGAAAGCGTCGGGGCTGAAGCCCCTCCCACAACAGTCGGCGTCGTTGCCTTGGCGGCGAGATCTTCGCCGCGGCATTCCTGTGGGAGGGCCTTCAGGCCCGATGCTTTTCTTTCCGCTGCGGTAAAACCTGCCCAAGCGCATGCGCCAGAAGCGCGGTCGAACCTTCCCCGCAACCTGAGCCGAAAGCGTCGGGGCTGAAGCCCCTCCCACAACCGTCGGCGTCGTTGCCAGGGCCGCGTGACCTTCGTCGCGGCATTCCTGTGGGAGGGCCTTCAGGCCCGACGCTTTTCTATCCGCCACGGCGGAACCTTCCTCGCGAGCTTGCTCGACCGAAGCCGTCGCGACCCGAACCCTCCCACGACGGCGGTGTTCGTCGGCGGGAGCGGCTTCAGCTCCGACGCGCTTCGATCCGCCGCGTCGTCGCGCCGGCGATGGCCGGATACTCACCGCGCGTGCCGCCGCTCAGCATTCGAATGCGAATACGAGGTGGCATTCGCGGGCGCGTCGTTGACGCCGGCATAACGCGATCGCGCGCGCCGCGTCGCCGCCGTCGCCGGTCGCTCCCCGCTCGACGACGATGCTTCGATGCCAGCGAGCAGCGTGGGTGCGCGCGTCGCGCGGGTGTTGCCGGGCGGCGCTGGCGGCGTCTGCGGTAGCGGCGATGCCGCCGCGCCGACGAGCGAGGATGGCGCCGGCGTCATCGGCGCCGCCACGCGCATGCATCGTTTTCGCTCGGGAAAATCCACGCGACCGCGCTCGCGGTCGCGTGCCGTCGCGGTCGGCGCGGCGGTCTTACGCCGCGGTCGCGATGCAGCGCGCCGGCCGCGCTGGTGCGGGTGCCGAGGCGGGAGCGCGCTCGTGCGCCGTCGCCGCCGACAGCACCGATGCTGGCCGCCGGATCGGACGACGCAACGCATGTCCGGCCGCGCGCGCTCCACTTTCGCGTAGCGTTTCGAACGGATCGCCGCGTCGCCGCCGCCGCGCTCGCGGCAACGCCGCCGTGGCGTTCGCGCGCGACCGGCGCGCGCGCCGCGCGCTGCGCTCGCGTCGGCGAACCGCGGCGGCGACGCGGCGATGGCGGCGCGTCGTTGCCGCCGACGCCCGCGCGTCGCGCGTCCGCACCGGCGCGTTCGCGCATGCCGGTCGCGGACGCGGCGGTCGTCGCCGCCGACCTTCCCGACGCCGGTCGCGGGGAAAAAAAGTTCGCGCACTTTCGCGCATTCGGGCTTGTGCGACGCGAAATCGGCGGCGTCGGCGGAAGGGAATTTTTCTTGCCGGTACAGGTCGCCGCGAACGCTTCGCGCGCGTCGGCGAACGCGCGCGCGCATCGCGCGATGCGCGAAAAGAAAAAACGCGACAACGCGGAAACCCGCGCCACGCTTGGGTTTCAGCGTAGTAGTCGAAATTCTTTCGCGTAGCCTTCGATGCGCGCGCGCGTTGCCGCGCGATGCGCGCGCGCGCGCCGTCCACGCCGGGCCGGTCGGGCCGGCGAAGAAAAATCCGCCGGGGTTGTTGACAGTTGCAAAAAGCGTGATTAGGTTTCGCCCAGCAGACGTTCACTGCCACGAGAGTGAGAACAGCCAGCGCGACAACACGCAGCACAAATCGAACCTCCGCCCGGACAGTCAAAACGGTGGACGCAGGATTCGCTTCCTCTGCAGAAATGTTGGCCCCGCTCTCTTCGCCGATGACATCCAAAGTCCCGATGACATCGCTGGCGTCTCGCAAAGCACCCGGTACGCGTTCGGCGGCCCGGGTTTTTGTTTGGTCGCGCGGTTGCGCGGCCGCTTCCGCCCCGGCTCGCCACCCGGGCGGGCCAGCCATCGGTCCTGCCGCCGCCACGGCCGGACGCGATCCCCGATCCGTTCCGACGCGCCTCGCGCGCCGGCGGTTGCACGCGGGTCCGACTCCCGCGGCTCTGCCACCACAGAGTCTTTATAACTGGGCTTACCGCTACACCCCTGATCATCCCTGATCGACCACTGACGAGGAGCCATCCCATGGCCGTTAAGAAAGCCGCTAAGAAGTCCGCCGCCAAGAAAGCGACGAAGAAGGTCGCCAAGAAGGCCGGCGCTAAGAAGGTCGCCAAGAAGGCCACCAAGAAGACCGCCAAGAAGGCTGTGAAGAAGGTCGCCAAGAAGGCCGTCCGCAAGACCGCCAAGAAGGCCGCCAAGAAGACCGCCAAGAAGGCCGTGAAGAAGACCGCCAAGAAGGCGGCGAAGAAGGCGACCAAGAAGACCGCCAAGAAGGCCGTGAAGAAGACCGCCAAGAAGGCGGCGAAGAAGGCCACCAAGAAGACCGCGAAGAAGGCTGTCAAGAAGACCGCCAAGAAGGCCGCGAAGAAGGCCCCGAAGAAGGCCGCCAAGCGCGCCCGCAAGCCGAAGGCCGCCGCCATGCCGGCGACCCCGGCGCCGCTGATCTGAATCAGCGCCCCGATTAAGCCGTAACCCGACTCTCTCCCCGCAGCCCAGGCGGGGGGAGAGTTTTTTATTTGGGCCGGCGGAAAGCGCGCCGGCCGGCCGCGAGCGTCCTCGCCTTCGGCCGATGCGCGGCCCGGGCCGTCCCGCGGCGCTTGCCCGTCGCGCCATCGCGCACCGCACGTCGCGCCGCCGCTGCGTCCGCCCGCGCCGCCTTCCGCCTTCCGTCGGCCAACCGCGCCGCTCACCTCGCTTCCCGCGCGACGGCGCTAGCATCGGCGCAACGCCACCGGAAGGGGACCGCGACGTGAAAGCATTGCTCAAGGGCTTGCTCTATCTGGTTTTGCTGCTGGCGCTGGTCTGCGTCGGCGGCGGACTGCTGTTGCCGTCGACGACCCACGTCGAGCGCTCGATTTCGATCGACCGGCCGCCGGCGCAGGTCTACGCCATGCTCGATTCGTTCAAGCGCTTCAACGAGTGGTCGCCGTGGTACGCGATGGAGCCGGAGGCGAAATACAGTTACTCCGGGCCGGAATCCGGCGTCGGCGCGCGCATGGCCTGGGACGGCGAGACGGTCGGGCGCGGCAGCCAGCAAATCGAAGCGTCGGCGCCGCAGAAGATCGTCTTGGCACTGGAGTTCGACGGCAGCCGGGCGACCGCCAGCTACGCGCTCGCGGCCGAGGGCGACGGCACCCGGGTGACTTGGGCGCTGGACAGCGACCATGGTTACAACCCGATCGCGCGCTGGTTCGGGCTGCTGATGGAAAAGATGGTCGGCAAGGACTACGAGCAGGGACTGACGCGGCTCAAGCAGGTGTTGGAGAACGATCCGCGCTAAGGGCGCGAGCTGCGCCCAGAGCTCCGACTCGGCATCCGTTCTTGTGGGAGGGACTTCAGTCCCGACGTTTTCGGCTCCGATCGCCGCGATCCGAAAGAAAAGCGTCGGGACTGAAGTCCCTCCCACGACAGCACCGCTATGGGGTAGCCGCCAACGAAAAGGCCCGCCGAAGCGGGCCTTTCGATTCGTGCCGCGCGCGAGCGTTTACCGCGGCGCCGCGGTCGACTTCTGCGCGTTGCTGCCGTTGACGTCGCGCGCCGGGCCGACGCCCTCGGACGCGTACAGGCCCGGGTCGTCGAAGCCGTCGACGTCGAGCCAGCGCTGCACCGGCATGCCGATGGCGCGGTCGAGGATGGTCGGCAGCATGCCGGTCGGCAGGCCGCTCTCGCTGTTCCACAGCACCGCGATGCCGAGGTCGCGCTCGGGGACCATCGCGACCATGCCGCGATAGCCCTGCACCGCGCCGGCATGGAACACCACGCGGTGGCCGGCGTAGTCGAACACCCGCCAGCCCAGCGCGTAGCCGGCCGAACCGATGCGCTGGCGGCGCCAGCTGGAGCCGCGGATCTCGCTGGGCGTGTCGACCAGCGGCTGGTGCAGGGTCGCCAGCAGCGGCAGCGGCAGCACGTCGGGACGGTGGCCGGTCTGGGCGATCAGCCACTGCGCCATGTCGCTGGCGCTGGCGTTGACGCCGGCGGCCGGCGGCAATTGGTAATAGGTCGGCTTCGGCGTCACCGAGGCCCAGCCGCCGCGCGCGCGCACGTGCGGCTTGGCCCAGCGCGCGCTGGCGGTGATGCCTTCCAGGCCGAGGCTGGCGTCGTTCATGCCGAGCGGCTTGAACAGGCGGCGCTGCACTTCCTGGCTGTAGAAGTCGCCGGTGGCGGCGAAGACCACGTCGCCGATCAGGCTGAAGGCGATGTTCTGGTAGCCGTAGCAGGTGCCCGGCTGGCAGGTCATCGGCGCGTAGGCGAGCTTCTGGGTGAGCACGCGGTAGTCGGCGTAGTTCTCCAGGTCGCGGTCGTAGGTGTTGTGGCTCAGGCCGACGCGGTGGCTGAGCACGTCGGCGACGGTGACCGTGCGCGCGGCGTTGGCGTCGACCATCTGGAAGCCGGGCATGTAGTCGACGACCTTGCTGTCCCAGCGCAGGGTGCCGTCGTTGACCAGCAAACCGGTCAGGGTGCCGGCGAAGCTCTTGGACAGCGAGGCCAGGCGGAACACGGTGTGGGCGTCGATCGCCTCGGCGTTGCGCACGTCGGTGATGCCGTAGCCGCGCGCGCTGAGGATCTGGCCGTTGTGGACGATGGCCATGGCCATGCCCGGGATGCGCTGGTCGGCGACCATGGCCTGGGCCATGGCTTCGAACTGCTGCACGTCGAAGCCGGCGGCCAGCGGTTGCACGCGCAGGTTGGTATTGGCCGGCGCGCCGATGCCCAGTCCCTGCGGCGCGGTGCCGTCGACGCCCTGGCCGCGCGCGACCGCATCGGTGGAGACCGGCGTGGGCAGGGAAGGATTGGCGGGCTGCCAGCGCAGCGAGGTCTGCGCGGTCGAGCCGAGGGTCAGGGTCAGCAGGCCGGCGAGGGCGCCCAGGCGCCACGGGTTGAGTGAGCGTCGGGAAAGATCGCGTTTCATCGCTCAGCGCCTGCAAAGACCGGGGTGTCCCGATTCTAGCTCCGATCTCAGGGAGTTGCGCAACAACCGTATTCAGGTTGATGTTTTTTCAGGGATTAATTGTTTTTCTGCAAACCGTGGCCCGGTCTGGGGATGTGGCTTTTCAGTGGTGCGAAAGTGCGAGGCTGGGCCGCGGCGAGGCCGGGCGGGTGGAGGCTGTTGTGGGAGGGGCTTCAGCCCCGATGCTGTTCGTTCCGCTCGCGGCGATCCGGCCGAAGAGCGTCGGGGCTGAAGCCCCTCCCACAACAGCCGGCGAATCCCGAATCAGGCCCGCCCGCGGATCAGGTCCGCCGCGCGCTCGGCGATCATCATCGTCGGCGCGTTGGTGTTGCCGCCGATCAGGGTCGGCATCACCGACGCGTCGATCACCCGCAGCCCTTCGACACCGCGCACGCGCAGTTGCGGGTCGACCACCGAGGCCTCGTCGCGGCCCATGCGGCAGGTGCCGACCGGGTGGTAGATGCTCTCGGCCTTGGCCCGGACGAAGGCTTCCAGGCCGGCGTCGTCGAGGTCGTCGCGGGCGGGGAAGATCGGCGCGCCGCGGTAGGCGTCGAAGGCTTTCTGCCGGAGCAGATCGCGCGAGAGCTTGGCGCATTCGATCGTCATCTTCAGATCGAAGCCGTCGGCGTCGCCGAGGTAGTTCGGATGCAGGCGCGGCTTGTCGCCGGCGCTGGCGCTGGCGAGTTCCAGATGGCCGCGGCTGCGCGGTCGCAGGAAGCAGGCGTGCACGGTGTAGCCGTCGCCGGCCAGGCGGTGGCGGCCGTGGTCGTCGAGCATCGCCGGGACGAAGTGGAACTGGATGTCGGCGCGCTCGTCGCTGGCGTACCGCGAGCGCACGAAGCCGCCGGCTTCGGCCATGTTGCTGCTGCCGATGCCGCTGTGGCCGCGCATGAAGTAATCGAAGATCACCTTGAGCTCGCTGGCGCGGTCGTAGGTGATGCGCTGGGTGGAATGGTGCAGGGTGCAGATGTCGAGATGGTCCTGCAGGTTCTGCCCCACGTGCGCGGCGTCGGCCAGCACCTCGATGCCGTGCTTGCGCAACTGCGCGGCCGGGCCGATGCCGGACAGCATCAGCAGTTGCGGCGAGTTGATCGCGCCGCCGCACAGCAACACTTCGCGGGTCGCGCGCTGGTGCAGCGCGTTGCCGCCGTGGCGGTAGACCACGCCGGTGGCGCGGCCGTGTTCGAAGGTGATGCGATTGACCAGCGCGCCGGTGACGACCTGCAGGTTGCGGCGCTCGCGCGCCGGGTCCAGGTAGGCCACCGCGCTGGAGCAGCGCGCGCCGTTCTTCTGGGTCACCTGGTAGAAACCGAAGCCTTGTTGTTGCGGGCCGTTGAAGTCGCGGTTGCGGGCGTAGCCGGCCTGCTCGGCGGCATCGACGAAGACCGACGACAGCGGATTGGTGTGACGCAGATCCGACACGTACAGCGGGCCGAGGCTGCCGTGCAGGGCGTCGTCGCCACGGCTGTTGCGTTCGCTGCGCTTGAAATAGGGCAGCGCCTCGTTCCAGCTCCAGCCGTCGGCGCCGAGCGCGGCCCATTCGTCGTAGTCGCCGGGCACGCCGCGGATGTAGCACATGGCGTTGATCGAACTGGAGCCGCCGAGCACCTTGCCGCGCGGCCACCACAGGGTACGGCCTTCGAGCTGCGGTTCCGGCGCGGTGTCGTAGTCCCAGTTCACGCCCTTCTGGTTGACCAGCTTGGCGATGCCGCCGGGCATGTGGATGAAGGGGTGGTAGTCGCGCGGGCCGGCTTCGATCAACAGCACCCGGGTGTCGGGGTCCTCGCTGAGGCGGTTGGCGAGGACGCAGCCGGCCGAGCCGGCGCCGATGATGATGTAGTCGAACTCGGTGGGCACTGGCGGTTCCCGCTGCGGCGCGGCGTGGCGTGCGGCGCTCATCGGGCGACCGTAAGCGCCGGGGCTAGAGCAAATGCTCCCAACATTGGGGCCTGGCGCGGCGGCGCCGCGTTTCCGGCAGGCAGGAGCGGAGCGAGCCGCGACTGCGGGGGGGGGGCAGGTCGCGTCGCATATGCGGTGTCGCGGTCGCGGCTTGCGCCGCTGCTACAGGGAGATACGCGGTCTGCGGCGCGAAGGTGATGCTTCGACCCACACGCCACGCCCGGTGGTAGCGGCGGCCGACGCGTTTGGGCTACCGTGCCGGCAATCGCGCCGCCGCCACGGTGGCGCGGGGCGGCGGCGGTCGCGACGGCCCGGGGACGAACCCGCCAGGGCGCGCGGCCGACCACGATCTGCAGGACCGGCGGCGCGCCGCCGCCGGTCCACTCATGGAGCGACGCGATGTCGGCAGTGCAAGGCGCCACCCTGTCCGGCGGACGGGTCCACACCGGGGAATGGCGCGCGGTGGCCTTGTCGCTGGCCTATTTCTTCTGCGTGCTGACCGCGTACTACGTGATCCGGCCGGTGCGCGACCAGCTCAGCGCCGCGGTCGGCTCGACCCAGCTGCCGTGGTTCTACGCCGCCTCGTTCCTGGCCACGCTGGCGCTGACGCCGGCGTTTTCGGCGCTGGTCTCGCGCTATCCGCGCCGGGTGGTGGTGCCGGTGGTGTACGGCTTCTTCATCGCCTGCCTGATCGGTTTCGCGCCGCTGTTCGGCGACAGCGGCCCGCTCAGCGCGCATGCGCTGGGGGTGGTGTTCTTCGTCTGGATCAGCGTGTTCAACCTGTTCGTGGTGTCGGTGTTCTGGAGCTTCATGACCGACATCTGGAGCGAGGGGCAGGCGCGGCGGCTGTTCCCGATCATCGCCATCGGCGGCACCGTCGGTTCGCTGGTCGGGCCGGCGCTGACCCGGCAACTGGTCGGCACGATCGGGGTGGCGCCGCTGCTGCTGGTCTCCGCCGGCCTGTTGGCGCTGGCGCTGGTGCTGGTGCTGGCGCTGGGGCAGTGGTCGCGCGTGCACGGCACCCGCCGCTTCGAGGGCCAGCACGAGGCGGCGATCGGCGGCGGCATGTTCGACGGGCTCAAGCAGATCTTCGCCAATCCGTTCGTGCGCTCGATGGCGATCCTGATGCTGCTGGGCGACTGGATCGGCACGGTCAACTACGGGTTGGTCGTGGACTACTCCAAGGCCACGTTCACCGACGCGGTCTCGCGCACCCGTTTCGCCGCCGACCTGGACCTGATGACCAACATCGTCGCGCTCAGCACCCAGGTGCTGATCACGCCGTGGCTGCTGTCGCGGCGCGGCGCGGCGGCGGTGATCGGGGTGTGGTCGGTGGTGACGGTGGCGGTGTTGAGCCTGGCGGCGTGGGTCGGCAACGCCTATGCGCCGCTGACCGAACTGTTCCCCGGCTACGGCGCGCTGGTGGCGATGCTGCCGTCGGGCATGGCCGGCTTGGTCGGACCGCTGCCGGCGGTGGCGGTGGCGCTGGTGGTCAGCCGCGGCCTGTCCTACGGCATGGTCGGGCCGGCGCGCGAGAGCCTGTTCGCCAGCGCCGCGCGCACCCTGCGCTACAAGGGCAAGAACGCGGTCGACACCGCAGTGTGGCGGTTCGGCGACGTGATGGTCGCCAGCACCATGGTCGCCCTGCGCGGCGCCGGCGCCGGCGTGGCCGGGTTGGCCGGGATCAGCGCGGCGGTCGCGCTGGGCGCCGGCGTGGTCGGCTGGAACCTGGCGCGCTGGGTCCAGCGCGGCGGCGCCGACGAGGCGGCGAAGGACGCGCGCGGGTGAGCCCGCGCGGCTGGCGGCCGTGGCCGCGCAACCCGTGGCTGCAGCGCCTGTTTGTCGGCGCGACGCTGGTCGCGCTGGGCTGCCTGGCCTGGGGCTTCTTCTGGGAACCGCGGCAACTGGTGGAACGCGATTACGACTTCGCCCTGCCGCACTGGTCGCGCGAGTGCGAAGGCCTGCGCCTGGACGTGGTCGCCGACCTGCACACCGGCTCGCCGCACAACGGCCTGGACAAGCTCGACCAGATCGTCGCCCGGCTGGTCGCCAGCGACGCGCCGGCGGTGCTGATGGCCGGCGACTACGTGATCCTCAGCGTGCTCGGCGGAACCTACATCTCCGCCGACGAACTGGCGCCGCACCTCAAGCCGCTGACCGCGCGCAAGCCGGTGTACGCGGTGCTCGGCAACCACGACTGGTGGAAGGACGGCGGCAAGGTCCGCGCCGCGCTGGAATCGGCCGGCGTGGTGGTGCTGGAAGACCAGGCGCGCAAGGTCGAACTGGGGCGCTGCACGCTGTGGATCGTCGGCATCGGCGACAAGTGGGAGACCCGCCACGACATCGCCGGCGCCTTCGCCGGCGTGAGCGACGACGCCCCGGCGATCGCCCTGACTCACAACCCCGACCTGTTCCCCGAGATTCCGCCGCGCCCGTCGCTGACGATCGCCGGCCACACCCACGGCGGCCAGGTGCAACTGCCGTGGCTGGGCACCCCGGTGGTGCCGGCGCAGATGCGCTACGCCGGCGGCTACCTCGTCGAAGACGGCAAGTCGCTGTTCGTGTCCACCGGCATCGGCACCAGCATCCTGCCGGTGCGGTTCGGGGTGCCGCCGGAGATTTCGCGGCTGACCTTGCGCGCGGCGGCGAGGGAGCCGGTGCGGCATTGAATGTTTGCGCCAAGGCGGCCGCACCGCCTTGAAGGACGAGGAGCGCGATCCGATGGAACGTACTGCGATGTTGGGCGCGCTCATGCTGATGCTGGCGGGCTTGTTGCCCTGGCGGCCGGCGCGGGCCGATACTTTTTTACCGCCGCGCGTCGAGACTTACCTGTCCGGCAATGGGCGCTACCGGCTGACGGTGACGCCGTCGGCGGGCATTTCCTTGCCCGCACGCGAGGACGTCGCGCCCGCAAACGCAGCGCAAGCGCGGGTGGAACGCCGGCAAGGGACGGGCTGGGCGCAGGTGTGGCGCGGGCCGCTGCGCAATCCGGTGGCGCCGTCGTGGAGCGTGGTGTCGAATACCGGCCAGGTGGCGACCTTCGACGATTACGCCGCCGCGGGCCATGGACCGCGCGTGGTCGTGCTGTACGGCCCGACTGGCCGCAGCGTGCGCACGCTGAGCCTGGCGCAGTTGTTGCCGGCCGACTACATCCGCGCCTTGCCGCGTTCGGTCAGCTCGATCGGCTGGGGCCGCGAGCACGCATTCTCCGCCGATGGGCGCAGCCTGCGGCTGCGGGTGAGCATTCCCAGCAACAAGGAGGGAGGGCTGAGCCCCGCCGGCTATGTCGAACTGTCCCTGGACGCCGCGACCGGACAACGCGCGCCCGGCTACGCGGCTGCGTTGCAGCGTGCGTATGCCCAGGCTGCGCCGGCCATCGCCCGGGAGCAACTGCGCTGGGAGGCGGCGAAGGCGTTCCTGCGCGCGCCGCTGCTGGCGCCGGAAACCGGCGATTACGGCGCCTGGAATCGCTACCTCATCGAAGCCTATCGGCGCCTGGACTCCGGTGGACGCGAGACCTCGCCGAACCTGATGCGGGTGCAACTGCAGGCCGGCCGTGCCGATCTGCCGGAACACCGGCGGATCGTCGAAGCCTTGTCGAACCCGGGCAAGGACCCACGCGCCTTGGTGTTCGCCACGACCTTCGCCCAGCCGCCCGAACAGGAAGGGCTGATCGCATCCCTGGCCAAGGCCGCGCGGGACGCGCCGGCGGGCTGTCAGGCCGGCCGGCGCGTATATGTGCTGGCCGACGACCAAGGCGCCGCCGCCGCCGTCGCGGCGCTGGCGCGCACCGGTGCGACCGTTGTGCGGATCGATCCCTCCCGGCCGATCGCCCAGCGCGCACAGGTGCTGCGGGCGCTGGAGCGATTGAGCGACGCGTCCGCGGCCTATGCCGAAGGTCGGGATGACCATCCGCAGACGCCGCCGCGGTCGGCGCGGCGCTAGCTTGTCCGCGGGAAACGGGAGTGGCGGCCATGCGCGAGCCTTGCGGGCGGTGCGGATGCGGTCGTGCGCGTGCGCCGGACGGTGCGCGGCGCGGCGTGGATGAGCGCTGGGCGAGGGTTCGCCGCCGCGGAGCGCGCGCATGAGCGGCCCGCGTCGCGCCCTGGCCCGGACGCCGCCGTTGTGGTGGTCGCTGCTCTACTTCTTCTGCCTGCTGTGCGGCTACTACGTGCTGCGTCCGGTGCGCGACGCGATGGGCGCCTCGGCCGATGCCGCCACCGTGTTCCCGCACGCCTGGATCGAATTCGCGCGCGGCCACGGCCGGGAGCTCAAGGACTTCGCGCTGCAAGTGCTGTTCACCTGCACCTTCGTGGCGATGCTGGCGCTGCAGCCGGTGTACGGCGCGCTGGTCGCGCGGTTCCCGCGGCGCGCGCTGCTGCCGCTGGTGTACGGCGTCTTCATCGTCTGCCTGTTCGGCTTCCACTGGGCTTTCCATGCGCAGGTGCCGGGCCGCGGCATGGTGTTCTTCGTCTGGACCGCGATCTTCAACCTGTTCGCGGTGACGGTGTTCTGGAGCTACATGGCCGACGTGTTCGACGACCGCCAGGCGCGGCGCGTGTACGGCTACATCGGCGCGGGCGGCACCGCCGGCGCGGTGCTCGGGCCGATGCTGACGCAGTGGCTGGTGCAGCCCCTGGGCGTGGCCAACCTGCTGTTGGTCTCGGCCGGGTTCCTGTCGGTGTGCGTGTTGTGCGTGGTGCGCTTGCGGCCGTGGGCGATGGCGCGCGAGCGCGCGTACGGGCTGGCCAGCGGCGAGGGCGCGATGGGCGGTTCGGTGTGGGCCGGCCTGCGCCTGGTGTGGCAGCGGCCGGCGCTGCGGGCGATGGCGATCACCCTGTTTTTCAGCGTCGGCGCGGCGACCTTGCTGTACAACCAGCAGTCGGCGATCGCGCGCGAGTTCTATCCCAGCGCCGAAGCCGCCACGCGCTACTTCGCCCGCATCGACAGCGCGGTCAATCTGCTGGCGATCCTGACCCAACTGCTGCTCACGCGCTGGCTGCTCAATCGCCACGGCGTCGCGCCGGCGCTGCTGATGCCGGGGCTGATCCTGATGCTGGGCTTCGCCGCGCTGATGGCGTCGCCGCTGCCGATGATGGTCGCGGTGGTGCAGGTCGCGCAGCGCGCCAGCGAATTCGCCCTGTCCAAGCCGGCGCGCGAGACGCTGTACACGCGCATGGACCGGCCTTCGCGCTACAAGGGCAAGGCGGTGATCGACACCGCGGTGTTCCGCGGCACCGACTTGGCCTTCGTCTGGGTGCACAAGGCGGTGGCCTTGCTCGGCACCCAGGCGGTGTTCGCCGCCGGCGCGCTCGCCGCCGCCGGCATGACCGCCGGCGCGTGGAGCATCGTGCGCGCGCAGCGCGGGCTGCCCGGCGCGGCCGGTCCCGTTCCTTCCGTTACCGAACCCAACCCACGAGGTGCCGCATGACCATCGATCGCCGCGATTTCCTCGCCGCCGGCGCGGCTGCCGCGAGCCTGCTCGCGCTGCCCGGCGGCGCGCTCGCCGCCGCCAAGCCGCAACCGCTGAAACTGCTGGTGCTCGGCGGCACCGGTTTCCTCGGCCCGCATTTCGTCGAGGCGGCGCGCAAGCGCGGGCACACGCTGACCTTGTTCAACCGCGGCAAGACCAACCCGGACAAGTTCTCCGGCGAGGACTACCGCGACATCGAACAACTGCACGGCGACCGCAAGACCGATCTTTCGGCCTTGGCAGGCGAGCGCAAATGGGATGCCGTGCTGGATACCTCGGCCTACGTTCCCGCCGACGTGACCCGCTCGGCGAAGTTGCTCGCGCCGAAGGTCAAACAATATCTCCTGGTCTCGACCATTTCGGTCTACGCCAAGAACGACGTGCCGTCCGACGAGACTTCGACGCTGGCGGTGCTGTCCGATCCCAACGTCACCGAAGTCACCGGCGAGACCTACGGCGGCCTCAAGGCCTTGTGCGAGAAGGCGGCCGAGGCCGAACTGCCGGGCCGCACGACGGTGGTGCGGCCGGGGCTGATCGTCGGCCCGGGCGACAACAGCGACCGTTTCACCTACTGGCCGGCGCGCGCCGACCGCGGCGGCGAGATCCTCGCGCCCGGCAGCGCCGAGGATCCGACCCAGTTCATCGACGTGCGCGACCTCGCCGCGTTCCTGCTGGCGTGCATCGAGCGCGGCCACGTCGGCATCTACAACGCCGACGCCGAGCCGGGCGCGCTGACCATGGGCGCGCTGCTGCGCGAATCGCAGAAGGCCGCGGGCAAGAAGTCGACGCTGACCTGGGCGCCGGCCGATTTCCTCGAAGCGCAGAAAGTGGCGCCGTGGAGCGACATGCCGGTGTGGATTCCCGCGCGCGGCGAATATGCCGGTTTCGGCCACACCTCGGTGCGCAAGGCGCGCGCGGCGGGCCTGAGCTACCGGCCGCTGCGCGACACCGTGCGCGACACCCTGGCGTGGTGGCGCAAGTTGCCCGAGGAGCGCCGGGCCAAACCCAAGGCAGGCTTGTCGGCGCAGCGCGAAAGCGAGGTGCTGGCGGCGTGGCATGCGCAGGAGAACAAGGGCAGTTGAGGCGGGCGCCGTCCGCGTCGGCGTCGCGTCCCGCGATTGCCGCCACGGCGCAAGCGCGGCGCCAGGGCTTATGCTGCGCGCTCGCACCCATGAGTCCGCCCCATGCCCTGGCTAGCCGTCGTCCTGACCGCCCTGGTCGCCGTGTTGCACACCTGGTTCCTGGTCCTGGAAATGTTCCTGTGGACCAAGCCGCTGGGCATGAAGACTTTCCGCATGAACCCGGACAAGGCCGAGCAGACCAAGGTGCTGGCGGCCAACCAGGGCCTGTACAACGGCTTTCTGGTCGCGGGTTTGGTGTGGGCGCTGGTGTGCGCGCGCCAGGACGTGGCGACGTTCTTCCTGGCCTGCGTGGTGGTCGCCGGCGCGTTCGGCGCGGCGACCGTCAGTCGCCGGATCTTCTATGTGCAGGCGGTGCCGGCGATCGCTGCGTTGGCGGCGTGGTGGTTGCTGTAATCGCGGCGGCCGCCTATTAGTCCGTCGGTGCGGGGACTGTAGCGCGACCCGCTGTTGTGGGAGGGCCTTCAGGCCCGACGCTTTTCGTTCCGATCTGATCGAAAGGCGTCGGGCCTGAAGGCCCTCCCACAAACCGCTTCCATCCGCCGAAGCCGCGCCGGTGAACCGAATCGCCGCATCCGCAACCGGCGCCTCGCCGCGCGCCGGTCGCGAACCCGACGCCGGCTCAGCCGTGCAGCTTCTTCGCCGTCTCCGCCACTTCACGGCCCTGGTAACGCGCCGCGTCGAGTTCGTTCTGGGTCGGCTGGCGCGAGCCGTCGCCGCCGGTGATGGTGGTGGTGCCGTACGGCGAGCCGCCGGTGACCTCGTCCAGGCGCATCTGCCCGGTATAGCCGTAGTTCAGGCCGACGATCACCATGCCGAAGTGCAGCAGGTTGGTGATGATCGAGAACAGCGTGGTTTCCTGGCCGCCGTGTTGGGTCGCGGTGGAGGTGAACGCCGCGCCGACCTTGCCGTGCAGCGCGCCCTTGGCCCACAGCCCGCCGGCCTGGTCGAGGAAGTTGGCCATCTGCGAGGACATCCGGCCGAAACGCGTGCCGGTGCCGACGACGATGGCGTCGTAATGCTCCAGATCGGCGATCTGCGCGACCGGCGCGGCCTGATCGAGCTTGTAGTGCGACTTGCGCGCGATCTCTTCGGGCACCAGCTCGGGCACGCGCTTGATGTCGACCTGCGCGCCGGCTTCGCGCGCGCCTTCGGCGACGGCTTCGGCCATCTTTTCGCAGTGGCCGTACGCGGAGTAATACAGAACCAGGACTTTCGCCATCGTCGTCGCCTCGGGTTGGGACAGGGCGTCGAGCCTAGGCCGGCGATGTTTCAGGCGGTGTGACGGGCGTCGGCGAACTTGTGGGAGCGCCTCCAGGCCCGAGGATTCCTGCTTTTGTGTGGGTGCCTTCAGACCCGAGGCCCTCTAGCTTTTGTGGGAGGGCCTTCAGGCCTGATGCTCCCTGGCTTTTGTGGGAGGGCCTTCAGGCCCGATGCCCTTGTTTCAGATCGCTGCGACCTGAGCGAAGAGCATCGGGCCAGAAGGCACTCCCACAAGCGCCGCCCACTCTGCCGCACCCGGTCGCGCGCGACTAGTTCGCGATCCGGGATAAACAGTCCCGATCCGCGCCGAACTCGCCAAAGCCCGCAACGCCAAGGCTTGCGCGCATTGTCCCCGTTCCGGAACAATGCCGGTGCGGCGTTGCGGTTTATCCCGCCCTCGCGTCCGCCTACAGTGCAGTCACTCGCCGGCCACGCCACGCCGGCCCGGTTCCCTGCGAATCCCCTCTCTTCCCCGCCGCACCGGCGCGCCATTGCGCGCGCCGGCGACGTTCCGTCTTTGGAGTCCGCCGTGTTGCTCCCCCTGATCCTGCTCTCGGCCGCCGGCTTCACCGTGCTGACGACCGAATTCATCCTCGTCGGCCTGCTGCCCTCGCTCTCACGCGACCTCGGCGTGAGCGTGTCGCAGGCCGGCCTGCTGGTGACCTTGTTCGCCTTCGCGGTCGCCGCCAGCGGCCCGTTCCTGACCGCCTATTTCGCCCGCTTCGAACGCAAGCGCCTCTTCATCGTCGTGCTGCTGCTGTTCGCCGCGTCCAACGTGGTCGCGGCGATGGCGCCGAATCTCGGGGTGATGGCTTTCGCGCGCTTGATTCCCGCGCTCGGCGTGCCGGTGTTCTGGGCGCTGGCCAGCGAGACCGCGGTCGACATCGCCGGCCAGGATCGCGCCGGCAAGGCGATCTCGATGATCTCCTTCGGCGTGATCTGCGCCACCGTGATCGGCGTTCCCACCGGCACCCTGATCGCCGACGCGTTCGGCTGGCGCGCCGCGTTCGTCGCGCTCGCCGTCGCGTCGTTGCTCAAGGCCGGCATGCTCTACGCCTTCCTGCCCGACAGCCGCGGCGCGCAGCCGCCGAAGCTCGGCGAACAGTTCCGGGTGCTGCGCGATCCGCGCGTGGTCGGCCACGTGCTGATGTCGGTGATCCTGTTCGCCGGCATGTTCACCGCCTACACCTATCTGGCCGATATGTTCGAGCGTCTGGCCGGCCTCAACGGCGCGGTAGTCGGCTGGGCGCTGATGGCCTTCGGCGCGGTCGGCCTGATCGGCAACACCCTGGGCGGGCGCATCGTCGACCGCCACCCGCTGCGCGCCTCGCTGATCTTCAGCGTGCCGTTGGCGATGGGCCTGGTGCTGGTGGTGCCCTCGGTGCAGACCCTGCCGCTGTTCGCCGTCGCGTTGGCGCTGTGGGGCATCACCCAGGCCGCGCTGTTTCCGGTCAGCCACGTGCGGGTGATGAAGTCGGCCCCGCAGGCGCCGGCGTTCGCCGCGGCGCTCAACGTGTCCGGCGCCAACCTCGGCATCGGCGTCGGCGCGATCGTCGGCGGGCGGGTGATCGACGCGGTCGGCGTAGGCGGCGTGGGCTATGCCGCGGCGGCGCTGGTCGGACTGTCGGTGGTGGTCGGATTCGTGCTGATGTCGGTGGGGCAGCCGGCGCAGGCCGATGCCGAACCGGAATGCGCGTCCTGACGAGGTAGGTCGCGCCCGGTTGCGGCACAGTCGCGGGGCGTCGAGCGCCCGAGCCCACGGGCGCCGTAAGCTTGGCGCTCGAACAGGGTCGCCAGACGCGGGAGCGCGCGGTGGCCTGGTGGGAAAACAGCTCGTTCTTCCGGAAGCTGTGGAGCTATCTGGCGATGGCCGGGGTGTTCGCGCTGGGGCAGGCCTTGATGGCCTGGGTGTTCCTGTCGAGCCCGCGTCTGACGTTTTGCTTCCTCGCCGCCGAGCTGGTCTTGGCCGGCGTGGCGATCGTCGCGAGGCCGTTGGCGAGTTCGCGGGCGATGGCGCTGGCGTGGTGCAAATGGCCGCTGCTGGGAATTTATGCCTTGCTCACGGGCTACTTCGCTTTCGTGTTCGCGCTGGGTTGCTATTGGTTCGGGACAGCCAACGGCGCGTGGTCTGCGTTGGCGCTGTCCCTGGCGCTCGCGGCCGTGCATTGCGCGGCGCGGTACAGGCCCCGATGGTCCGGATGGGCGCAGTCGGCAGCGAGCCTGTCGATCATGGGCACGAACGCGTGGATCTCGGTCAAGGCCGGCCAGGCGTCGATTCTGCCGTTCGCGCTGGCGCCGATGTTCTGTATCGCGTCGGCGGTGTTCATGGTGGTGGTTTGGCGCGAGGCGGCCAAGCCGAGATCCTGGGACGGCTGATCGCTATCTTGCCGGCAACGATGGCTCAAGCCGGCATCCACAGCGGCACCGCGAACAACACCGCACCCAGCACGAACAGCGCCGTCAGCGCATGCACCATCGGCCGGTTGATGCGCAGGAACACGAACTGCTCGATGGTCCGCCCGACCCAGAACAACGACATCCCCAACAACACCGCGCGGCCCAGCGCGGTGCTGTGCAGCTCGTCGGCGAACAGGAAACACAGCGCGGCGACGCCCGACGCGATGTAGATCAGGCGCAGGTTGAGGATCTGAATGATCGCGCGGTCGGCGACGGTCGCGGTGCGCAGGGTCTTGCGCCAGCCGAAGATCCGCCAGAAGGCCATGTGGAAGACGGCGAAACCGAGGCTGTGCAGGCCGGCGAGGTAGATCCACTGGGTGGCGGTCATGGCGTGGCCGATGTGGGGAGCGGCGGCGATTGTGGCACCGGTTGCGGTGCCGATGGCGCGCGGATGTGTCGTTTCCGACTGTAAGAGTGGCGTCCCAAGGGGAGTTCCTTCGGTCACAAGCCGCGACCGCGACCTCCGGCTTGCGTCGTCAGCGCGATGTCGCGGTCGCGGCTCGCGCCGCTCCTACAGGTGGCTGCGGCTAGTTGCGTTGGGGTTTGGGCGAGACGCGCATGGCGATGCGGGCGCGGAACACGGGTTCGCCGGCGGGGTTGGCGATTTCGACGTTTACCGGCAGGTCGTAGGGCGCATCGGACTCGACGATGGGCGCGGCCGGCGTCGCGACGGCGCGCAGGGTGCCGACGGCTTTCTTCAGGTACTCGACCTGCATGCCGATCGGAATCCAGCGCATCGACTTGGGAATGCTGACGTCGGTCATCACCCCGCCGGTGAGTTCGGCGAGGTTGCACATGGCGATGGCGTGGACGGTGCCGAGGTGGTTGGTGATGGCGCGGCGGTGTCGGATGGTGGCGGTGCAGCGGCCGTGTTCGAGCGATTCGAAGCGCGGTTTGATGCTGCCGAAGTAGGGCGCCTTCACGCAGACCGCGCGCGAGAACAGCCAGTGGCCGGCGGGGTAGCGGGTGAGTTTTTTGTAGAGGGCGAGGACGTTGGCGCTCATGGCGATGGGCTCGTCTTTGAAGGGGGAGTTCGCGTCGTCCCTACCTATCGTCATTCCCGCGAATGCGGGAATCCAGGGCTTTACCGCGACATGACTCTGAAGTCTCTGGATGTTCGGCTTCGCCGAAGTAAAGCGGAGCCCGCTTTCGCGGGAATGACGGTAGGAGGGCGGTGTCGCGGTTGATCGATGACGGTCGGGCGCTGCCAGCGCCGCATACCAAAACGGCGAGCCCGAAGGCCCGCCGTTCCAGTCACGCTGCGCTGCACATGGGCGCGCCTTGTTACCGGCTTACGCCGCCGCGCGCGTGTCGCCGCGGCCGGCGCTGTCCTGCGGATACGGCTTGTAACCCGCCGAGCGCAACTCAGCAGCGTCGAAGTCGTCCACGCTGATCGCGTCGATGGTCATCTCGCGCAGTTCTTCCAGCTGCTTGCGCTCCTCGGCGGTGATCCAGCCCTCGCGCACGCCCTCGTCGAGCTGGCCGGCGAAGTCCAGCGCCTGGATGTCGCTGTTCTTCAGCGCCTTGAGGAACTTGCGCTCGACCGGCTCGGCCAGGATCACCTTCTGCAGGTAGCTGTTGATGCGGCCGGCCGGGTTGTTCGCGCACGGGGTCAGGAACACGCCTTCGGCGAGGCGGTCGCGGGCGTCGTTGGGCGACATCAGCAGCGCGGCGGCGCGGTGGCCGAGGCGGTCGCTCGGCGCCTGCGCGCGGCGGCCCCACGGGAAGATCAGCGCCCACAGCAGGTAGCCGACCGGACGGATCGGGAAGTTGCGCAGCGCGCCCGACAGCGCCAGCTCGATCTTGTGCACGGCGTCGTGGAAGGCCCAGGCCAGCAGCGGCTGGTCGCCGACCGGACGGCCTTCGTCCTCATAACGCTTGAGCATCGAGCTGGCGATGTAGAGCTGGCTCAGCACGTCGCCCAGGCGGCCCGACAGCGATTCCTTGAACTTGAGCTTGCCGCCGAGCAGCAGCATCGAGGTGTCGGCCATCAGCGCCAGCGTGGCCGAATAGCGGTTGAGCTTGCGGTAGTAGCGGCGGGTGTAGGTGTCGCCCGGGGCGGCGCCGATGCGCGAGGCGGTCAGGCCGTACCACAGGCTGCGCACCGCGTTGGAGATGGCGAAGCCGATGTGGCCGAACAGGTTCTGGTCGAACTCGCGCAGCGCCTGCTTCTTGTCGGGCAGCATCGCCGCCTTCATTTCCTTGAGCACCCACGGGTGGCACAGGATCGCGCCCTGGCCGAAGATCATCAGCGAGCGCGTCATGATGTTCGCGCCTTCCACCGTGATCATGATCGGCACCGCCTGCCAGTTGCGGCCGGCGTAGTTCTTCGGGCCGAGGATGATGCCCTTGCCGCCGTGGATGTCCATCACGTCCTTGGCCACGTCGCGGGCCATGTCGGTGCAGTGGTACTTGGCGATGGTCGAGGGCACGGCCGGGTTTTCGCCGCGCGCGACCGCCGCGGCGGTGGCCTGCGACAGCGCGCTGACCGCGTAGGCGTGGCCGGCGATGCGCGCGAGCGCTTCCTCGACGCCTTCGAAGCGGCCGACCGACAGGCCGAACTGCTTGCGGATGCGCGCGTACGCGCCGGTGACCACCGCGCCCATCTTGGCGCCGCCGCTGCCGGACGAGGGCAGGGTGATCGAGCGGCCGATCGACAGGCATTCGACCAGCATCTGCCAGCCCTTGCCGGCGTAGGCTTCGCCGCCGATCAGCTGGCTCAGCGGAATGAAGACTTCCTTGCCGTGGATCGGGCCGTTCTGGAAGGTGCAGTTGAGCGGGAAGTGGCGACGGCCGACTTCGACGCCGGCGGTGTCGCGCGGCACCAGCGCCAGGGTGATGCCGATGTCGCGCTTGTCGCCGATCAGGCCGTCCGGATCGTACATGCGGAACGCCAGGCCGATCAGCGTGGCGACCGGCGCCAGGGTGATGTAGCGCTTGTCGAAGGTCAGCTTGACGCCGACCACGCGCGCGCCGTTCCACTCGCCCATGGTGACGATGCCGTAGTCCGGGATCGAGGTCGCGTCCGAACCCGCCCACGGGCCGGTCAGGCCGAAGCACGGCACTTCGCGGCCGTCGGCCAGGCGCGGCAGGTAGTGGTCCTTCTGTTCCTGGGTGCCGTAGTGCATCAGCAGTTCGGCCGGGCCCAGCGAGTTGGGCACGCCCACGGTCGAGCTGACCACGCTCGACATCGACGCCAGCTTCTGGATGACCTTGTGGTTGGCCAGCGCGCTGAAGCCCAGGCCGCCGTATTCCTTCGGGATGTTGAGGCCGAAGAACTTGTTCTTCTTGATGTAGTCCCACAGCTGCGGCGACAGATCGGCGTCCACGTGGGTGATCTGCCAGTCGTTGGTCATCTTGCACAGCTCTTCGGTCGGGCCGTCGAGGAAGGCCTGTTCCTCGGCGGTCAGCACCGGCTTGGGCTGGCTCAGCAGCTGCTGCCAGTCGGGCTTGCCCGAGAACAGCTCGCCTTCGAAGCCGACCGTGCCGGCCTCCAGCGCGGTGCGCTCGGTTTCCGACAGCGGCGGCAGGATCTTGGTGTAGAAGCCCAGCAGCGGCTTGGTGATCAGCGGCAGGCGGATCGCCGGGATCAGCAGCGGCAGCGCGATCAGCGCGACCAGCGCCGCGGCGACGATGGTCGCGGTCGGGTTGGCGCCGAGCAGCCAGCAGGCGACCAGCGCGGTCGCGGTCAGCGCGGCCCACACCGGCAATCGCAGCCGGTGGTAGGCGGCGATCGCGCCGATAAGCAGGAAGGCGAGGAAGGGGATCGCGATACTCATGACGGCGCTCCAGGGGATGCGGCTGGATTCGATCTGGCGGTGAAGGCCGGACTTTGGGAGCCAGGCCCCATTTAGGGCTTGTGCGGGTGGTTCGCGCGTGATGCCGGCCATTCAAACGCTGGCATCAAACGCATAACATACGGTCGAGTATGGGTTCGCCCTTGGAGTGCTGTCAACCGACCGGCCGCGGTTTTTCGCGCAACGCTGCGTTCGCGCGCCCGCCGCTGCGGCCATCGGGCGTTTTCGCCGAAGTTCTGTTGCATTGCAGCAATTTCCCGGGCCGTTGCGAACCTGACTCAATGCCGGGTTTGCTGCACTGCGTACTGTCCCCGACCGAGGCGTATGGATAAACTTGTCGTCCATGAACCAGCCCGCCTCGAACAAGCCTGAGCCCGCGCTCGACACTGCGTCCGCCGACGCCAAGTCCTCCGCGTCGTCCGCTTCCGCCAAGAGCGAGGGCAAGGCCGACGCCAAGCCCGAACGCAGCGGACGCCTGAGCGCCGACGACTGGGCGCAGGCCGCGCTCGACCTGATCGCCGAACAAGGCGTCGCCGCGGTCGCGGTGGAACCGCTGGCGCGCCGCCTCGGCGTGACCAAGGGCAGTTTCTACTGGCACTTCCCTTCGCGCGACGCGTTGCTGGTCGCGGCGCTGGAGCGCTGGGAAAAGGTCGAACAGGAAACCGTGTTCGGCCAGCTCGAACCGATCCCCGATCCTCGCCAGCGCCTGCGCTCGCTGTTCCACCTCGTCGCCCACGAGGTCAAGTCGCACATCATCTATTCCGAGTTGTTGAAGGCGCTGGACCATCCGGCCGTGCAGCCGGTGATCGGCCGCGTGTCGGAACGCCGCCTGGACTATCTCACCGCTTCGTTCCGCCAGGCCGGCCTGAGCCGCACCGACGCGCAGCACCGCGCGCGCCTGCTCTACGCCGCCTACGTTGGCTTCCTGCAGCTCAACCTGCAGCTGCACCAGACCCGCATGCAACACGACGAGTTCGAGGCCTATGTCGAACACATGATGGCCACGCTGATTCCCTCGTCGTAAACCGCTTCCTTTTCCGATCCCCCGGAGAGCACTGCCGTGAATGCCAATTTGAAAGATCCCGCCCCCGCGACGTCCGTGCCGGGGAGCGCGGGCAGCGCGTTGCCGGCGCTCAACCAGTGGGTAGCGCAGGTCGCCGCGCTGACCCGTCCGGACACGATCCACTGGTGCGACGGCAGCGACGCCGAGTACCAGGCGCTGCTGCAGCGGATGCTCGCCGACGGCACCCTGGAGACTTTGAACCAGGACACCCATCCCGGCAGCTACCTGCACCGTTCGCATCCGGAGGATGTGGCGCGGGTGGAGCACCTGACCTTCGTGTGCACCAACGAGCGCGAAGACGCCGGCCCGAACAACCACTGGATGGCGCCGCGCGAAGGCCACGCCAAGATGGACGCGCTGTTCGAAGGCTGCATGAAGGGACGCACGATGTACGTGATCCCGTATTGCATGGGGCCGATCGATTCGCCGCTGGCGCGTTGCGGCGTGGAAATCACCGATTCGCCGTACGTGGTCGCCAACATGCGCACGATGACGCGCATGGGCGCCGCGGCGCTCAAGCGCATCGAGAGCGGCGACTCGTTCGTGCGCGGCCTGCATTCGATCGGCGAGCTCGATCCCGAGCGCCGTTTCATCATGCATTTCCCCGACGAGCTGGCGATCAAGTCGTTCGGCTCGGGCTACGGCGGCAACGCCCTGCTCGGCAAGAAGTGCCACGCGCTGCGCATCGCTTCGCACCAGGCCCGTCACGAGGGCTGGCTGGCCGAGCACATGCTGATCGTCGGCATCGAGAACCCGCAGGGCGAGACCCATTACGTCGCCGCCGCGTTCCCGTCGGCCTGCGGCAAGACCAACCTGGCGATGCTGATTCCGCCGGAAGGCTATCGCCGCGATGGCTGGAAGGTGTGGACGGTCGGCGACGACATCTGCTGGATGCGTCCGGGCGCCGACGGCCGGCTGTACGCGATCAATCCCGAAGCCGGCTACTTCGGCGTCGCGCCGGGCACCTCGGCCAAGTCGAACCCGAACGCGCTGGCCTCGATCCAGACCAACACCATCTTCACCAACGTCGGCGTCACCGCCGACCACCAGCCGTGGTGGGAAGGCCTGGACAACGGCCAGACCCCGGTCACCGACTGGCGCGGCAACGCGTTCGACGCCGCCAAGGGTCCGGCCGCGCATCCCAACGCGCGCTTCACCGTCTCGGCCAGGCAGTGCCCGAGCTATTCGCCGGAAGCGGAGAACCCGGCCGGCGTGCCGATCTCGGCGATCGTGTTCGGCGGCCGCCGCGCCTCGCTGGTGCCGCTGGTGTTCGAGGCCCGCGACTGGACCCACGGCGTGCTGATCGGCGCGGCGATGGGCTCGGAAACCACCGCCGCCGCGACCGGCGCGGTCGGGGTGATGCGCCGCGATCCGATGGCGATGAAGCCGTTCTGCGGCTACAACTTCGCCGACTACTTCGCCCACTGGCTGTCGTTCGACCAGGCCGGGGCGAAGCTGCCGAAGGTGTTCCACGTCAACTGGTTCCGCAAGGGCGACGACGGCAAGTTCCTGTGGCCGGGCTTCGGCGACAACCTGCGCGTGCTGGAGTGGATGATCGGCCGGGTCAAGGGCGCGGCCGGCGCGGCCGACACTCCGATCGGCCACCTGCCCAAGGCGTCCGACCTCAACCTCGACGGCGTCGCGCTCAGCGACGAGGCCCAGGCCAAGCTGTTCGGCTTCGACCCGGCCGGCTGGAGCGCCGAGTTCGACAGCATCGGCGAGTACCTGCGCGAGTACGGCCCGCGCATGCCGCAGGCGCTGCACGACGAGCAGCAGCGCATCGCGGCGGCGTTGAAAGGCTAAAAACCAGGAGTGAGTGGAGAGGAGTGAGGAGCGAGCGGGGCGTGTCGGCCTGCTCGGGCCTTGCTCCTCTTCCTTTTTGGGCGGCCCGAACCGCCTGTGCGCCGCCCGGACCGACCCGCCCGCGGCTCCTGGGCCGAAGCGACGTCGCGGCCGGCCGTCGCGCCCCCACTCACTCCTCACTCCTCTCAGCTCACTCCTGGCCCTTAAACCCTGAGCCCCGACCCCGCATCGGACTCAGTATGCTGACCGCCGTGAACGACACCATGCCCGACGCCGCCCCCGCGCTCGACGCCGACGCCGACCAGGAACTGGTCGCGCAGGCCGCCGCCGGCGGCGTCGCCGCCTTCGAGGCGCTGTACCGGCGCCACGCCAGCCGCGTGCACGGCGTGATCGCGCGCCTGGTCGGCTACCACGGCGCCCGCGCCGAGGACCTGACCCAGGAAGCCTTCGTCCGCGCCTGGCAGGCGCTGCCGAACTTCCGCTTCGAATCGGCGTTCGGCACCTGGCTGCACCGGCTGGCGGTCAACACCGCGCTGATGGAGCTGCGCGGCCGCCGCGGCCGTCCGTTCGAGGACAGCGACGAGGACGTGTTCGACACGATCGGCAGCGCCGATTCGGCCGGCCACGTCACCGCGCTGTCGATGGACCTGGAACGCGCCGTCGCCAGCCTGCCGCCGCGCGCCCGCGCGGTGTTGGTGCTGTACGACGTGGAAGGCTGGAAGCACGAGGAGATCGCGGCCGAACTCGGCATGGCGGTCGGCAGTTCCAAGGCGCAATTGCATCGCGCGCGCAGCCTGCTGCGCGCCCGGCTCGGAGAACAGGCATGAACGAGAACGAGCTCCACCCGCGCGGCCCCGAGCGCGCCGGCGAGGGCGAACTGCCCGATACGCTGCGCTGGCAGTTGCGCGCGCTGCGCCGCGACCAGCCGCCCGCGCGCGACCTGTGGGCCGGCATCGCCGCGCGCCTGGGCGAACAGGCCCCGGCCGGCGCCGATGGCGCCGTCGCGGCCGAACCGCCGTCCGTCGGCGCAGCCGCGGCCGCCGCCCGCCCCGCGCCGGAACCGGCCGCGATCGTCGCTTTGCCGCGCCCCGCCGGCGCGCGCCGCAACTGGATGGCGCCGCTGGCCCTGGCCGCGAGCGTGGCCGCGCTCGCGGTCGGCATCGGCGCGCACTTCCATGCGCAGGGCCCGGCCGCGCCGGCCGCCGATGCGGTCGCCGGCCGCGCCGTCGCCGCCCAGGCCGCCGCGCCGAGCCTGGTCCAGCGCGAAGCCCAGGGCCTGACCCTGCAATACCAGGCCGCGCTGCGCGAAGTCGAGCCGGTGTCGTCGGCCACCGTGGCGATGAAGCCGGCCTTCGACGAACTCGACCGCAACGCCGCGCTGATCCTCGATGCGCTCTCGCACGACCCCGATTCGCGGATGCTGCTGGAACAGCTGCGCCGCACCTACGCACGCCGTCTCGCGCTCGCCCAGCGCCTGGTGGCCTACACCTGATCCGAGGAGAACGCTCCGATGATGTCCGCCGCCTTCCGCCACCGCAGCGCCCTGCGCGCCTGCTCCGGCAGCCTGCTGGCCCTCGCCCTGGGCGCCGCGCTGCCGGCCTTCGCTTCCACCCCGATCAACGAAAGCCGGCCGCTCGACGGGCTCGGCAGCGTCGAGATCGACAACGTCAAGGGCTCGATCCAGGTCCGCGTCTGGGATCGTCCCGAGGTCAAGATCGAAGGCGAGCTCGGCGACGGCGTGGAGCGGCTGCAGATCGAAGGCGATCGCCAGCAGTTGTCGATCAAGGTGCGCTATCCCAACCGCGGCAGCGGCATCGGCTTCCTCGCCGGCGGCGACAAGAGCGAGCCGACCGACCTGCGCATCACCGTGCCGCTGCGCGCGAAGCTCGACATCGACGCGGTCTCGGCCGACGTCGACGTCACCGGCGTGGCGTCGCGCGAGCTCAAGATCGAAAGCGTCAGCGGCGACGTGATCGTGGCCGGCGCGCCGCGCGAGGCCGAGATCGAGAGCGTCAGCGGCGACCTGCGGCTGACCCTCAACAGCCCCAAGGTCTCGGCGCAGACGGTCAGCGGCGACCTCGACCTGCGCGGCCGCCTCAGCGGCGAGGTCTCGGTGGAGTCGGTGTCGGGACGGGTCGAACTCGCGGCGCACGAGTCGCGCTTGTACAAGATTTCCGGCGAATCGGTGTCCGGCGACCTGCGCATCGACGCGGCCCTCGCCGACGGCGGCGAGATCGGCCTGAAGACAGTCAGCGGCGACGTCCGCCTGCGCTTGCCGCGCGGCCTGTCGGCGGTGGTGCGCGGGGAGAGCTTCAGCGGCGACCTGCGCGCGCCGGACGCGCAGATCCAGCGGCCCAAGCACGGCCCGGGTTCGAGCTTCGAGCAGCGCTACGGCAGCGGCGCCGGCCGGGTGCGGATGGAAACCTTCTCCGGCGATGCGAGTCTGGATCTGAACTGACCGGCGCGGGTCCGTGCGCCTGCCGCGTACGGCAGGCGCAATGACGGCGCACGGGGCCTGCGACGGGCGCGAACCGATCCGGTTCGCGCCCGTCGTCGTTTTCGCGCCGGCGCGGCGGGCGAGATCGTGCCGTACAGGCCGCCGCGCCGGGTTCGTGCGCCATGGCTACGCTCGCCGATTCGCCGATTCGCCGATTCGCCGATTCGCCGATTCGGTGGTTTGCTGGTTCGCCGCGCCGCCGCGCCGCCGCGCCGCCGCGCCGACGAGCGTATGAGCCGATAAGCGGCCAAGCCGATCTGCTGGCCGCGCGCAATGCGCGATACGCGAAGCGCGCCCGGCGGTGTATGGTCTGGCCGATCACCATCACCCGGGGCAGGGCGCGGTCTTGAGCGAACAGGTCAACCAACTGGTCCAGGCCGCCGGCCTGGCCTCGCGCGCGGGACGCTGGCAGGACGCCGAGCGGCTGTGGCAGCAGGTGCGCGCGCTCGCGCCGCAGCACCCGCAGGCGCTCTACAGCCTCGGCGTCCACGCGCTGCAGCGCGGCGACGCCCAAGGCGCGATCGAACTGCTGCAGGCGGCGCATCACGCCGCGCCGCGGGATCCGATGATCCTGCTGTCGATCGGCATGGTCGAGCGCGAGCGCGGCAACCTCCAGGCCGAATCCGAAGCGATCCAGGCCGCGCTGGCGCTGGATCCGTACTTCCTGGCCGGCCTGCTGGCCAAGGCCTCGTGGCTGGAGCGCCAGGGCCAGGCGCGCGCGGCCGCGCAGGCCTGGCGCAACGCGCTGACGGTGGCGCCGCCGCAGCCGCATTGGCCGGACATGCTGCGCTCGCAGCTCGAACACGCGCAACGCAAGGTCGAGGAGTACCGCGACGAGTTCGCCGCGTTCCTGGAGCACCGCGTCGGCGGCACGCGCGAGGCGCTGGAGTTCGGCGCGCGCGGGCGCTGGCAGGAAGCGGCCTCGATCATGGTCGGGCGCAGCACGCCCTACCTGTCGCAAAGCAACCAGCTGTGCGTGCCGCGGTTGCCGGCGATCCCGTTCTTCGAGCGCGAACAATTCGCCTGGGCGCCCGAGCTGGAAAGCCGCACCCACGACATCCTGCGTGAGATGCGCCAGGCGCTGCGCGACGAACAAGCCGAGTTCACGCCCTACATCGAGTACCAGCCCGGCGATCCGGTCAACCAATGGCGCGAACTCAACCATTCGCGGCGCTGGAGCACCTACAAGCTGTGGAGCTACTCGCAGCCGGTCGATGCGCACCTGGCGCGCTGCCCGGCCACGCGCGCCGCGCTGGAGGCGGTGGACATGGCCGACATCGCCGACGTCTGTCCGAACGCGATGTTTTCGGCGCTGGCGCCGCACACCCACATCCCGCCGCACCACGGCGAGACCAACGCGCGCCTGGTCGCGCACCTGCCGCTGATCGTGCCGGAGAAGTGCAGCTACCGGGTCGGCTTCGAGCGCCGCGAGTGGAAGGTCGGCGAGACCCTGATCTTCGACGATTCGATCGAACACGAGGCGCGCAACGACAGCGACGACCTGCGCGTGGTGCTGATCTTCGATGTGTGGAACCCGCTGCTGTCGCTGGCCGAGCGGGCGATGGTGGACGCGATGATGGCGGCGCATCGCGAGTTCCTGGCCGGCGCGCAGCGTTGAGGGGTTAGGCGAGGGGGCGGGGGCGGTGTCGAGGCCTGAGCGGAAAGCGTCGGGGCTGAAGCCCCTCCCACAAGAGCCGCGGCGTCGCTGCGGGCGCGGGCTTCGAACGTCGAAAGCCCAGTAAAAACATCGAAGGCCCAATAAAAAAGGAGGCGGGCCAAGGCCCGCCTCCAACGACTCGGAGCTTTCTATTTCTTATTAGAACCGCATCGTCAGGCCCAGGGTGTAGTAACGGCCCAGGGTGTCGTAGAACTGCGGGAAGGTGTTGCCGCTGTTGTAGGTGGTGCTGCCGATGTTGCCGCCCACGACCGGCGGGGTCTTGTCGGCCAGGTTGGTCACGGTGAAGTTGATGCGGGCGTTCCACGGCAGCTCGTACGCCATGGTCAGGTCGAAGTAGTCGTAGGCGTCGATCGAGGTGTAGGGCTTGTACCAGGTGATCGGGCCCGGCTCGACGTCGACCGAGCTCAGGTGGCGCCAGTTCAGGCCCAGCTCGAAGTCCTTGATCGACCACACCGCGCGGAAGTTCGACTTGTAGTCGTAGATGATGCCGGCGGCGACGTTGCACGAGACGCCGTAGACGCCGACGCAGTCGTGCTTGTACACCAGCGGATCGGCCTGGTAGTCGTACGAGTCGGTCTTGGTCAGGTCCAGGGCGAAGTCGATGCGGCCCCATTCGTTGGCCAGCGGGATGCCGTAGCGCACGCCCAGATCCCAGCCGTCGGTCTTGATCCGGCCCTTGTTGGAGCGGTCCAGGAACGGGCCGCGCGCGCCTTCGTTGAGCGAGCCGTCGGTGGGATGACGCGCACCGATCATCAGCTGGCACATCGGATGGTTCACGCTGAGGGTCGGGTTGAGCGCCTGGTCGTAGCAGCCGAACAGCGCGTCGCCGAGCAGCGGACGGGTGATCGCGTCCTTGATGTCGATCTTCCAGTAGTCCAGCGTGACCGAGAAGTCGTTGGTCGGCTGCCACACCAGGCCCAGGGTCTGGGTGTTGGCCTTTTCCGGGCCCAGGATCGGGTTGCCGCCGATGAAGGCGTAGGCCTGGCCGGAGTTCGGGCCGTCGACGCCGTTGGCGCTGTTGAGGATCGCCGCCGGCACGCCGGTGGCGACGCACAGCGCGCCGATGGCGCTAGACGGACCGCCGACCTTGGCCAGCTCCGAAGCCTGGCAGGGATCGACCGCGCTGTTGTCCAGGCTGCTGGTCAGCGGCTGGAACAGCTCGTTGACGTTCGGGGCGCGGGTCGCGCGCTGGAACATGCCGCGGAAACGCAGGGTCTCGATCGGCGCCCATTCCAGGCCGTACTTGTAGCTGCCGTAATCGACGTCGGTTTCGCCCGACTTGAACTGGCTGTGGCGGTAGCCGGCTTCGAAGTTCAGCGCGTAGGCGCCGCTCTTGCCGCTGACGAGCGGAACGATCGTCTCGACATAGGCCTCGCGCAGGGTCAGGTTGCCGCGCACGTCGGGGTTGGCGCCGCCGGCGCCCTGGACCTCGTTGGGATCGCGCGATGCGGCGTCGGCCTGGTTCATCGCCTCGACCTTGCGGCCTTCCAGGCCGAACGCCAGGCCGATCGGGTACTCGGCCCACGGGCTCTTGAACTCGTCGCCCAGGTCGCCGTTGACCGTGCCCGACCACACTTCCTGCTCGACCCGCTGGGTCGCGAAGGTGATCACTTCCAGGAACTTCTTGGCGCCGGTGCCGAACGAGCCTTCCGGACCCCACAGGTTGATCGGCACGCAGCCGCCGCTCGGATCGACGCAGTTGACGCCGTCGCGGGTCAGCAGCGCCTGCTGGCTGCGGGTGTAGGACAGGAAGCCGCCGTTGACGACGAGCTGGTCGGCTTCGCCGTGCGACCAGTAGGCGTCGTAGCGCCAGTTGTCGTTGATCTTGCCGCGCACCCCCAGGGTGGTCTGGAAGACCTTGTTCTGGAAGTCGGTGCTGCGGGTGCCCAGCTCGGTGGAGCGGCGCAGCACGGACGAGTTGAAGGTCGCGGCGCTGCCGACGACGCAGTCGGCGGCGGCGATGTTGAAGTTCGCGCACAACTGCTGGCGGGCCGGCTCGGGCAGCATCGGGTTGCCGATGCTGACGTCGAACCCGGCGCCGAACAGGCCGCCCGGGGCGATCTGCGAGGTCACGTCGGAACGGGTGTAGAGCACCTGCGCATAGGCTTCGGCGTGCTCGTTGAATTCGTAGCGGCCCAGCGCGGTGGCCTGCCAACGGTCCAGTTCGGTCTGGAAGTAGTTGAAGGGGTTGTAGTTGAAGCGCTGGTTGATGCCGCCGAACGCGCCGGTGGCCGGGTTGAACTGCCCCATCGGGCCGATGCGGGTCGGGATGCCGACGCTCGAACCGCCCTGGCTGCCGTCGGTGGAGTCCAGGGTGAACACGCTGTACTTGCGGCCGCCCTGCAGCAGCGGATCGTTGTCGGTCTTGCCGACGCTCAGCACCACGTTGCCCTTGCCGTCGTCCAGGTTCACGCCCATGGTGACCGTGGTGTTGCGGCGGTCGGCGTCCTGCTTGCTGGACTGGCCGTAGCTGGTGTTGAGCTCGACGCCTTCGAAGTTGCGCTTGAGCACGAAGTTGACGACGCCGGACACCGCGTCGGCGCCGTACACCGCCGAAGCGCCGCCGGTGACCAGATCGACGCTGTCGATCAGCGCCAGCGGAATCACGTTGGTGTCGACCACGCCGAACAGGTTGAACGGCACCACGCGGCGGCCGTCCATCAGCACCAGGGTGCGGTTGTCGCCGAGGCCGCGCAGGTTGATGGTGGCGCCGCCGTTGGCGCCGTTGTTGACGCCGGGACCGATCGCCGGAGTCGCGCCCGGCAGCACCTTGAGGAAGTCCTCGGCGGTGACCGGCTGGTTGCGGTTGATCTCTTCGCGATCGACGGTCATCACCGGGCTGTTGGTGGTGAGCCCGGGAATCGAAATATGCGAACCGGTGACCTGGATGCGATCCAGGGTCGTCGCCTCTTGAGCGGCGGCCGGCGCGGCGGGGGTTGCGCCGTCCTGGGCGTTGGCCAAGCCGATGCCGGCCAGGCTGGTAGCGCCCACGCACAACGCGAAGGTGATCGCGTCGCGCAACTTGTTGGTCTTCAGGGTCATCTCTCTCTCCAAGTGTCCTGAATGATTCGGGGGTCGGCAAAGGCGTTGGCCAGCGGGCGAAAAGGTTTGCGCCCAAATAGGCAAAGCCGGTCCGATAGTAGTCCTCCTGTTCCAGTAATTAAAGTGTCGTTAAGAACAATGACCCGCGCCGATTTGTGCTAATCGCCACGGTGGCGACGTCGAGCCGGGGGGCGCGCGGCGCAATGGGAGAGAAGGCGCGGCGAACGGCGGACGCACAAAAAACTACGGCCCCTTGCGGGGCCGTAGTCAAAGCGTCAGGAACCTAGAAGGCTCAGAAACGCTGGGTGTAGCGCATGTAGTAGAAGCGGCCCGGAACTTCGAACGCCGGGTCGAAGCTGTTGGCGAACGTGGTCGCCGAACCCGGCGGGTCGCGGTCGAACACGTTGTTGATGCCCACGGTCACCTTGGCGTTCCACGGCACCTGCACGTAAGCCGACAGGTCGGTGTAGGTCACGCTGGGGATGTGGTTTTCCGGATCCGCACCGTCAGCCGTGACGCGGTTCGGGTCCGAGCACAGCAGCGGGATGTTGGCCGGGTTGGCCAGGTTGGCGCCGGTGCAGTTCTCGGTCTGGCTGGAGTAGTAGCGCAGGTTGGCGCTGGCGCCGACCGAGCCCAGTTCCCAGTTGACCGACAGGTTCGAACGCAGACGGAAGTAGTTGTCGCGCGCCGAGCCGCCGCGGTATTCGCCGACGCGGTTCTTGCCGGTGGTGATGGGATCGGTGACCGTGTAATCGGTCATGTAGGTCGAGTCCCAGTTCACCGACACCTTGCCCCAGCTGAATTCCGGCAAGCGGTAACCGACGGTCAGGTCGTAACCTTCGACTTCGATCTCGCCCACGTTGTTCGGCACGGCCAGCATGTTGGCGATTTCGCCGGTGGCCGGATCGCGCTGGATCAGGCCGCACACGGCGGCGTTGCCCTGGGTGTAGCAGGTGTCGAGCATTTCCTGCGCGGTCTGGGTGAAGATGGCGTCTTCGATCTTGACGTTCCACCAGTCCAGGGCCACGTCGAGGCCCGGCGCCCAACCCGGGCTGTAGACGAAGCCCAGGGTCTTGGACTTCGACTTTTCCGGACCCAGCTGCGGGTTGCCGCCGACGGTGGTGCGGATCTGCGAGTTGGACTGCACGTACGGGGTGCCGGTGCAGCCCGCCGGACGGTTCGGGTTCGGGACGTTGCCCGGGGGCAGGAAGCCGGCGCAGGGATCGGCCACGTCTTCGAAGGTGTCGCTCACGCCCGAGAACAGCTCGCTGACCGACGGAGCGCGGAAGCCTTCCGACCAGTTGCCGCGGATCAGCAGGTCGTCGATCGGCTTCCAGCGGAAACCGAACTTGCTGTTGAGGGTGTCGCCGAAGTTGCTGTAGTCCGAGTAGCGGGTGGCCAGGCTGAAGTCGAGCAGCTTGGCGCCCGGCAGGTCGGCCAGCAGCGGGACCGCCAGTTCGAGGTAGGCCTCGTCCAGGTCGTAGCCGCCCTGGGTGGCGGTACGGGCGTTGCCGGTGGTGTCGCCGGAGTTGATCAGGCCGTCCGGATGGTCGAAGCCCGACTCGGAGCGGTGCTCCAGGCCGAACGAGAACGCCATCGCGCCTCCCTGCAGGTCGAACAGGTCGCCGCCAATGCTGGCGTAGTAGGTCTTCTGCTCGTAGCCGTACACGTCGTGCGCTTCGAAGCCGACGTAGTCGAGCATCTCGCGGGTGATGGTGCCGGCGCCGCCGAGCAGGTTCAGCGGGACGCAGCGGTCGATCGCGTTGCCGTTGGCGCCGCAGCGCAGCTGGCCGTTGGCATCGACGAAGCTCGGGCCGAGCGCGTTGCGCAGGGCCGAGATGTTCTGGAAGCCGCTGGTGGTGTCGGTCTGGTCGTTCTTGCCGTAGAACATGCCCGCTTCCCAGGAGAAGTTGCGGGTGCCGACGTCGAACGAGCCTTCGAATACGCCGTTGAAGGCGTAGGTCTTGACGTTCTGGTTGTAGATGCGGCCGCCGGTTTCGACGAAACGGCGCTGGATGTAGTCGATGTCGCGACCGGTGTTGTTGTACGCGTTGTCCTTGCTGATGACGATATCGGCGCCGTTGGTGCCCGGCGCGGCGCGTCCCAGGGTCACCGGCATCGGCGCCAGCACCTGCGTGGACTTGCGCTCGTTATAGGTCACGGTGGTGCGGAACGAAACCTTGTCGGTGATGTTCAGCGTGGCATCGCCGAAGACCGAGGTACGCTCCTGCGGGGTCAGCAAGTAGTTGCCCGGCGCGTGGTTGAAGGCGTCGGCGGCGGTGTACGGGCGGCCGCTCGGCTGGCCGTTCGGGATGAAGTAGCCCGGGGTGCCGTCGAGGCGGGTCGCGCCGTTGCCGCCCGGGATCGGGCCGAAATAGGCGAAGCGGCCATCCGGGGTGGTGGCGCTGTTGCCGGTGCCCGGCAAGGCGCCGTAGACCGGCACGGCCGAGATCTTGCGGTCGCCCGCCCAGACCGGCTCTTCCTTCACGTAACCGACGCCCAGCATCGCCGACCAACGGTCGGAGCTGGAGCCGATGGTGAAGTCGTAGGCCTGGCGGGTGCCGTCGCCCTTGTCGAACTGGCCCATGTAGGCGTTGGCTTCGGCGCCGTCGAAATTGCGGCGCAGAATGATGTTGACCACGCCGGCGATGGCGTCGGAGCCGTAGATCGTCGAGGCGCCGTCCTTCAGGACTTCGATGCGCTCGACCGCGGCGGTCGGGATGGTGTTCAGGTCGACCGCGCCGCCCAGGCCGGTGCCGCCGACCCAACGACGGCCGTTGACCAGCACCAGGGTGCGGTCGGCGCCGAGGTTGCGCAGGTCGACGCGGGTCTCGCCGTTGCCGCCGTTGTTGTAGGTGCTGTTGAGCGCAGAACCGTTGGTCGAGATGTTCTGCAGGATGTCGCCGACCGAGGTCAGGCCCTGCTGCTCGATCTGCACGCGGGACATCGAGAAGACCGGCTGCGAGGTCTCGATGTCGGCGCGCTTGATGCGCGAGCCGGTGACTTCGACGCGGTCCAGCGTCGTCGCTTCCTTCTCGGCGTCCTGGGCGTACGCGACGCCGGTGCCGATCAAAGCGGTGCTACCCACTGCGAGCGCGAAGGTAATCGCGTCGCGGAGCTGGGTGGTCTTGAAGGTCATTTCTCTCTCTCCGAGTCTTGTCTGATGTACCCAGGGGCCTCGCCGGTGATGTCAAAAAAGACGCCAAATCCAGCAAGTTGTCCGGATCGTACCCGCACACTGGAGAAAATTAAAGTGTTGTTAATTGCCCCCGCGCGTTCATTTGTGACAGATCCGGGGGGCGGCGATCTCCCGACCAATCCGTTCCCGGGCGTATGTTCGAGAGGCAGAAATCCAACCGCAGCTTGCAGTTACGGGCGTAACCATGTGCGCCAGACGGCGCCGAGTGCGATGGAATGCCGCGCGAAGGCCAAACGCACTTCATTGTAGAAATGCGATTTTTGTCACAAAAATTTGGTAGTCAGGCCCGGGAAGCGCGCGCGGCCATGCGCCGGAGACGGCGGCAAGCGTCGGGGCGGGAGGGAATGCGGCGGGGATGCGACACGCGCGCGGCCGCGCGCGACGGTCAGAGGTCTTGTTCGTAGCGGACGTAAGGCACGGTGCCTTCGTCCTTGTCGCCGTTGCCCGGCGCGAACGGGTTCTTGCCGCGGGTGACCACGTTCTCGGCGCCGACGGTGAGCTGGCCGCTCCACGGGGTGCGCCAGGTCAGGCCGACGCCCAGGCCTTCCCACTGGCCCGGCTGGCCGGGCGTGTCGACCACGCGGCCGATGATGTTGGCGCCGAAATTGCCGTAGGCGGCGCCGACGGTGATGCTCTTGCTGTTCCAGTGGTCGGCCAGGTTGGGCATCTCGCCGGCTGGAATCAGCTTGGCGCGGGCCCAGGTGCCGCCGATGGAGACCATTGCCTCGCGGCCGATGTTCTTCTGGCCGTAGACGGTAAGGGTGTTCTGGTCGACCCGGCTGGGCCGGTTGTTCGGGCTCATCCAGGCCGGCAGGGTCTCGCGGCCGTTGCCGAGGGCGACGCCGACCCGCCCGCCCGGACGGCTGAGGCTGGCCCCGGCCGAGAACTGGCGGTTGTTGCTGTGGTCGTCGTCGTCGAGCGCGGCCAGCAGGCAGTGGTTGGCGAGGTTGCCGATCGCCCCGGCCAGGCCGGATTTGCGGTCGCAGACCAGGCCCAGGCCGTCGTTGGCGTCGAGGCCGACGGTGGCGTCGAAGGTGTTGGCGCCGCTCTTCCAGCGCGCGCCGGCGCGATCGGCCGGCTCGAGCTGCAGCAGGTACTCCAGCTTGCCGTTGTTCTGGTTCCACACCGGCAGGTAAGTGGTGTCGCGCTTGGCCTGCGCATGCGCGCCCGCCGCCACGCCTAGGGCGAGGATCAGGGCAAGCGGCAAATGGCGCAGGAGCTTGGACATCGCTGAGAAGTGTGCGGCGCGGACCGTCGTTGACCGTCGTTAAGACCGAATGAAGCCGGTCGAGTTCCCCGGAATTACGAATCGACTATAGAGGGTTTATGTTTATTTAACAATCAGAAAACGGTCCCAGATCGGTGCGGCCGGGACCGTTCAGGCGACCGCCGGTCGGCTGGCCGGGCGGGTCATTGGACCCGCTGCGGCGCCTCCAGTTCGGCCGCGGCGGCGGCGAACAGGCCGGCCACCTGGTCGGGGTCGAAACGGTAGCTCTGGCCGCAGAACTCGCAGCGGATCTGCGCTTCGCCGCCGGCCGCCTCGACCGCGGCCTCGGCTTCCTCGCGGCCCAGCGAGACCAGCATCGCCTCGACCCGCTCGCGCGAGCACGAGCAGGCGAACGACAGCGACTTGCCGCCGAGCGACTGCACGCCGTCTTCGTGGAACAGCCGGTGCAGCAGCGCGTCGGCGGGCAGTTCCAGCAGTTCGGCCTGGCCCAGGGTGTCGAACAGGGCGCCGACCCGGGTCCAGCCGTCCTCGTCGCCGCCGTCGCCGGGCAGCTTCTGCAGCATCAGCCCGGCGGCGCGGTCGCCGTCGGCGGCCAGCAGCAGCCGCGTGGGCAGCTGTTCGGACTGGCGGAAATAGCCTTCGAAGGCGCCGGCCAGGGAGTCGGATTCCAGCGCCACCAAGCCCTGGTAGCGGATCGGGTCGCGGCCGCCGGCGCTGGGGTTCTCGATGGTGATCGCCAGCACCGCGTTGGCGCCGAGCTGGCGCAGGTCGCGCGAGACTTCGCCGCCTTCCTCGGCCAGTTGGACGATGCCGCGCAGGGTGCCGGCGGCGGTGCATTCGGCGAACAGGGTGCGCAGCGCGCCTTCGCCGCGCAGCTGGACCGACAGCCGGCCGTCGACCTTGGCGTGGCCGGTGAACAAGGCCGCCGCCGCGGCGGCTTCGCCGAGCAGTTCGGCGGCGGCCTGCGGGTACTGCGCGCGTTCGCGGATCTGCTGCCAGGCCTGGTCCAGGCGCACGTGCACGCCGCGCACGCCGGCGTCCTCGATCAGGAAGCGGGTAAGGCGGTCGTGGCCGTCGGGCCGGGCGGTGGAGGCGGAGTCGGTCATCGTCGTCGTACTCTGTGAAAGGCATGCGGCGCACGCCGCGAGCGCCGCGCCGGGGATGCGCCGGGCGCGGCTTGGCGGATAATGCGCACGTTCCTGTGAACGGGGGGATGCAAGGCAATGCGGTTGCGACCGGTGCGAGCGAGGCCGACACGGGCAGACCGTCCTGCGCCAAGAGTGGGGACGCGGATGCGCCGGTGCAAGGTTTGAACATGAAGGCCGCCGGCCCGGCCGCCGCCGCGCCGACGTCCGCGGCCGCGCCGCCGCCCCGGCGCGCGCGGCGCTGGCTGCGCTGGCTGATCGCGCTGCCGTTCCTGTTCGTGCTGGCCTCGGCGCTGCAGGTGGCGGTGCTGCGCTTCGTCGATCCGCCGTTCTCGGCGTTCATGCTGATCCGCCAGGGCCAGGCCTGGGGCGGCGGCGATTTCGGTTTCCGTCTGGCCTACGACTGGCGCGACCTGGACGAGATCTCGCCGAACCTGCCGGTGGCGGTGGTGGCCTCGGAGGACCAGCGCTTCGCCGAGCACTTCGGCTTCGACCTGCGCGCGATCGAGAAGGCGCGCAAGAACAACGAGCGCGGGCGCCGGGTCCGCGGCGGCAGCACGGTCAGCCAGCAGACCGCCAAGAACCTGTTCCTGTGGGCCGGACGCAGCTGGGTGCGCAAGGGCCTGGAGGCCTGGTACACGCTGCTGATCGAGACGATGTGGTCGAAGCGCCGGATCATCGAGGTCTACGTCAACGTCGCCGAATTCGGCGACGGCGTGTACGGCGCGCAGGCCGCGGCGCGCACCTACTACCGCAAGGACGCCGCCCGGCTCGCGCCGGCCGAGGCCGCGCGCATGGTCGCGGTGCTGCCCAATCCCAAGCGCTACAGCGTCGTCAAGCCGGGGCCCTACGTGCAGCGGCGCACCAATGCGATCCAGCGGCAGATGCGCAACATCGGCGGCAGCGGCTACCTCAAGCAGATCGAGTGAGCGCGGCGGCGCGAGTGCCGCGCCGGCGAATCGACCGGACGGGAAACCGCCGGGTTCCGCCGCCACCGGCCCCGTCTGCCGCCGCCTTGGGCGAGTGCGGAATCCCGCGGCCGACACGGACCGACGACGCGGGCCGAGGCGAGCCGACACCAGACGACACACGCCGGCGCCCGTGCCCGCGCCGGCCGCCGTCGTTACTATGCGCGGCATGAACCGCGAACGCGTCACCGTCGTCCTGGCCGCCTTCGACGAAGCGCAGAGCCTGCCCCTGCTGCAGCCGCGCATCGCCGCCGCGCTCGACGCGCTGGCCGCCGACGGCGTCGACGGCCAGGTGCTGTACGTCGACGACGGCAGCCGCGATGCCACCTGGGCGATCCTGCAGGGCTTCGCCGCCGCCGATCCGCGCGTGGGCCTGCTGCGGCTGTCGCGCAACTTCGGCAAGGAAGCGGCGCTGACCGCCGGGCTGGACCTGGTCGAGACCGGCGCGGCGCTGATCCTGGACGCCGACGGCCAGGACCCGCCGGAGTTGATCCCGCAGTTCGTGGCCAAGTGGCGCGAAGGCTACGACGACGTCTACGGCACCCGCCTGGAGCGCGAAGGCGAGGGCTGGTTCAAGCGCTCCAGCGCGCACGCTTTCTACCGGGTGATCGGGCGGCTCTCGCGCACCCCGATCCCGGCCGACACCGGCGACTTCCGCTTGCTCTCGCCGCGCGCGCTGGCGGCGCTGCGGCAGTTGCGCGAGCGCCATCGGTTCATGAAGGGCCTGTTCGGCTGGGTCGGCTACAACCGGATCGGCTTGCCGTATCACCGCGGCGCGCGCGCGGCCGGGCGCAGCAAGTTCAATTTCTGGCGGTTGTGGAACCTGGCCCTGGAGGGCATCACCAGCTTTTCCACCGCGCCGTTGCGGCTGGCGACCTACCTGGGCCTGGCCACGGCGGCACTGGCGTTCGCCTTCGCGCTCAAGGTGGTGCTCAAGGCGCTGTTGTTCGGCGATCCGGTGCAGGGCTGGCCGACGATGATGGCGGTGATCCTGTTCCTGGGCGGGGTGCAGCTGATCGCGCTGGGGCTGATCGGCGAATACCTGGGGCGGCTGTACGAGGAATCCAAGCAGCGGCCTTTATATCTTGTCGACACTTTCCGGCCGGCTGCGGGAGTATCCTCGGGCCAGACCCCGCTCTCTACGTTCCCCACGCTCGCGCAAGGAGACGGCCGTGCGCACAGTAAGGCAGCTGTTGGAGACGAAAGCCCCTGAGGTCATCGCGATCGGCCCGGACGCGCCGGTGATCGACGCGATCCGGCTGATGGCGGAAAAACGCATCGGCGCGGTGCTGGTGATGGACGGCGCGCGGCTGGCCGGGATCCTGTCCGAGCGCGATTACGCGCGCAAGATCGTGCTGCAGGGACGCTCGTCGGCGGACACGCCGGTGCGCGACATCATGACCGCGCAGGTCATCAGCGTCGGGCTCGGCGATACCGCCGAGCGCTGCATGCAGTTGGTCACCGACAAGCGCATCCGCCACCTGCCGGTGCTGGAAGACGGTCAGGTGGTCGGCGTGGTGTCGATCGGCGATCTGGTCAAGGCGGTGATCGAGGACCAGCGGGTCGAGCTGGATCAGTTGCAGCGCTATATCGCCAGCTGATCGGCGTTGCCGGCAATGCCGCGCGGCGCCAGGCGCGGAATCGCGCGCGGCCGGGCGAGTTGATGGCGGTTCGCGTGGCGTGCGCGTCGATGCCGCGGGCGTCGGTGTCGCGTCTGGCGCATTGGACGATTCGACATCGCAGGTTCGGCATCGCACGCGCCGATGAAGCCGGCGCGCTGGGCCGTCGTTCGGGCTGGGCGCACCGAATTTCCCGTGCCGGCCGCACGGCTGTTATCGTCGGGCCTCTTTCGTAGGGATACGCAGCTCGATGAATGGATTCCGTTCGCTCCGTCCGCATGGCGCCGTGGTTGCAGGCGCGCTGGCGTTGACGCTTTTGCTGGCCGCCTGCGACCGCGCCGCGCCGCCCGAGGAAACAGCGCCCGTCGCCGCCGCGCCGGCCGTCCCACCGGACCTGACCCAGGGTCCGGCCACGGCCACGATTTCGGCCGACGGCCGCACGCTCTCGGTCGGCGTTCCCGAGCGCAGCCTCGAGGAGACCGCAGCCAAATTCTTCAACCAGCGCGCGGACCGGTTCGACAGCGTCGCGATCCTCGCACAGGGCAAGCGCGACGACGTCTACCAGGTGTTGGTGCGCGCCGAGGCGGCGAGCGACCCCAAGCGCGACGGCGGGCGTTGCCGCGACGGCCGCGAGGTGAAGCTGCGGCACCTGGAATTCGATCTGAGTTCGATGTCGATGACCTCCAGCCAGGACCTCGAATCCTGCTTGCGCCGGCTGCGCGTGGTCGCGCAGCGGCGCTTGGCCGACGGCGGTTTCGAGTACGACCTGGAAGAGATCGACGCCGACGGCGATCCCAGTTCGATCTATCTGCGCTACGACGGCAAGGATTACGGCCGCCCCGCCGCGCACTGAGCGAACAGCGGCCGTTGCGCGCGCGCTCGCGGAGCGCTCGGTCGCGTCCGGCCTGTCGCATCGATCAGGGCGCGGTTCGCGGCCGCGCCCGCGCGTCGGGTTTCGCGCCCTGCGCTCAATTCACCACGTGCCCGGCGCAGCCGGTGTCCTTGCCCGGGCCCAGTTCCAGCGTCGCCAGCAGCGCCGCCGGCGGCGCGATCGCGCCGAGCGCCAGCGCGGCCGCGCCGCGCAGGCCCAGGCGCTTGTAGTCGGGCCGCGCATTGGGATTCTTGAACGAGCCGGTCACCAGCAGCGGCGTGCGCAGCGCCAGCAGGCTGCGGTCCTTGGGGCGCGGGCGGATCGTCAGGTCGAGCTTTTCCTGGTTCAGGTCGATGGTGCCGCTGCCGACCAGCACGGTGTCGCTGGTGTCGAAGGCCAGCGACTTGGCCGTCATCACCCCGTCCTTGACCGCGAAGTCGCCGAAGCCGCAGCGGATCGGGATCTTGTGGTCGCCGGTGAGCTTGAACTTGAGGATCTCGGCCACGTCGATGCCGGTGAACTCCATCAGCAGGTTGCTGATCTGGCCCTGGCCCATGCCGACGGCGACACTGCCGTCGCTGCCGCCGAGCATCTTGGCGATCGAGTTGCCGCTGCCGGCCAGGGCGATGCGGCCGCCGACCTTGCCGATCGCGTCCTGGCCCAGCTTGACCCCCGGCATCAGCTTGGCCAAGTCGAGGCGGCGGGCCTGGATGTCGCCGCGGGTGCGCAAGGTGGCCGCGCGCGCGTCCATGGTGATGGTGGAGCGGATGTCGCCGCCGGCGACGCCGAAGTTCAGCGGATCGAGCTTGAGCACGCCGTTTTCCAGCAGCAGGTGCGCCTGCATGTCGTCGAGCGGCCAGCCCGGCGCTTCGATGCGCGCGGCCTTGAGCTTCACGTCGGCGTCCATCGAACGCAGCTTTTCCAGGTGGTAGGGCGTATCGGGCAGCAGCCGCGCGCTGGCGTCCTGGCGCGCGTGCTGCGCTACCAGTTCGGGGTTGGTGCTTTCGCCGCGGCCCTGCTCGGGCGCGGCGCCGACGAAGCCGGCGAGGTCGTCGAAGTCCAGGCGCTTGGACACGAGGTCGGCGCGCAGATAGGGGCGTTGGCCGGCGGTGTCGACGCTGGCGTTGCCGGCGAGGTCGCTGTCGCCGACCTTGCCGGTGAAGCCGTCGTAGCGCCACAGCGCGCCGGCGCGGCGCAGGCGGCCGTCGAGCGCGTACGGCGGGGTCGGCGGGATCGCCACGCCGATCAGCGGATACAGGTCGGCGAGGTTCTTGCCGCTGAGCGCGAACTGCAGGTCGAAGTCGCGCAGGTGGAAGGGATCGACCAGTTCGCCGCGGGCGTGGGCGCGGGTGGCGCCGGCGGCGGCGCGCAGGTCAATGCGGTAGGGATTGACCGTGTCGCGCAGTTCCAGCGGCGATTCGGCGCGGCCTTGCAGGGTGAAGGGATTGCCCTTCCAGCGGCCCTTGCCGGCGACGTCCACCGGCGGCGCGGCGTCTTCGCGCTTGGGTTCGCGGCTGGCGATGTCCAGGCGGATGTCGGTCTTGCCGGCGGGATCGATGAACTCCAGGCGGCCGTCGTCGATCCAGATGCGGCGGAACTTCGGCAGCTCGCCGCCGCCGCTGCCGAATACCCAGTTGCCGCCGTGCTCGCGGTCGCTCTGCAGGTACACGCGCGGCTGGCTCAGGCGGATGTCGGGGATGCGGATCTCGCCCTTGAGCAGCGGCCAGAACTCGATCGCCAGTTCCAGCCGCTGGGCGCTGGCCATGCTCGGCGCTTTACCCCACGGCGCGTTGGCGAAGCTCAGCGCGTCGGCGCGGATCACCGGCACCCGGCCCAGGTCGACGTCGAGATTGCCGCCGATCTGCAGCTTGCGCCCGGTGCGCGCCTCGACCTGGCGTTCGATCGGGCCCTTGAACCAGTTCCAGTCCCACAGCGCGATCAGGATCGCGACGGCCGCGGCCAGCAGGCCGAGCGCGCTGAGCCAGGGATGGCGGCGGGGCCAGGCGCGCGCCGGCGCGGGCGTGCCGGAATGGGGCGTGCCGGCGTCGGCTGCAGCGGTGGATTCGGGCGGTCGGAGGTCGGGGGAGTTCATCGCGGGAAGGCGCGAGCCGGCGGCGATGCAGGTCGGAACTGGCGCCGCGGCCGGTGTCGGCCGGGTCTCGTCAGTCCGGGAGCCGGCCCATGCGTCGGGGCCTGTTCGCTACGTTGGCCCCACCATCGCCACGGGCCGGTAAAGCGAAGGTGAATGCGCGGTGGACGCGGCGTGTGGCGTTCAGGCCGTCAACGCTTGCGGCGACGGCACGACCTGCGACAGCACCGCGATGTAATGGCAGACGCTGCCGGCGACCACGAACAGGTGCCAGATCGCGTGCGAGTACTTCAGCGACGGGCGATGGTAGAACACCGTGCCCAGCGTGTAGCACAGGCCGCCGGCGAGCAGCCAGCCCAGGGCCCAGGCGTCGAGCGCGTCGAGCAGCGGCTTGATCGCCACCAGCACCAGCCAGCCCATGGCGATGTAGATCGCCGTGGACAACAGCTTGAAGCGGCCGGTGTAGTACAGCTTGAACACGATCCCGGCCGCGGCCAGGCCCCAGATCGCCGCGAACAGGCCCCAGCCCCACGGTCCGCGCAGGCCGATCAGGGTGAACGGGGTGTAGGTGCCGGCGATCAGCAAATAGATCGCGCAGTGGTCGAAGACCTTGAGCCGGCCCTTGGCCACCGGGTGCTGGATCGCGTGGTAGAGGGTCGAGGCGATGTACAGCAGCAACAGGCTGATGCCGAACACGATCGCGCTGCCCAGTTGCCAGCCGTCGCCGTAAAGCGCGGCCAGGGTGATCATCACCGCCCCGCCGGCCAGCGCGGCGGTGGCGCCGAGACCGTGGGTGAGGGCGTTGGCGAACTCCTCGCGGATCGAGTGGTCGCCGTGTGCGGGGGCGTGGGCGGCGGGCATGGTCCCCGCATCCTAGCGCGGTCCGCGGCAAATGCTAACGCCGGGGGCGAACCGACCGTTGGGGTTAAGTGCGCGGCGTCGCGAATCGGCGCTGCGGCTCGGTTCGGCCGTGCGCTGCGGCGAGGCCGGCATCCGGATTCATCCCGCCTCGCGCGTCGGTGCCGCGCCCATGAACACGCCGATCACCGCCAGCGCGAGCCCGGCCAGGTTGAGCAGCGCCGGCGTTCGCGCGCGATCCCAGTGCATGAACGCGAACAGCGCCAGCACCGGTGCGAACAGCAGCGAGCCGAGGCCCCATCCCAGGTGTTCCTGGAAGGCCAGCGCCAGCAGCCACAGCGCGCCGACAAGGCCGATCGCGCAGCCGAGGATCGTCAGCGCCGTGCTCATGTCGGGTTTCTCATGCCGGCTCTCTCATGCGTGCTCTCTCATGATTGTTCTCCGCGAGGCCGGCTGGGCGCCGGATCGGGCATGTTAGCCAGACGCGGGGCGCGACGCGCCGGCGTCAAGCCGGCGAGGCCGGGGCGATGGCGACGTGGGCGGCGGCAGCGGCGCGGGTCGCGACCGTGGGGCTGCGGTTTCGGATGGGGCAGCGTCGTGGTTTTGTTGGCGCGGTCGCGGCTTGCGCCGCTCCTACAAGGGGATTGCGTGGCGGCGGGCGGGGCGCCGCGCGCTCACTCCAACGCGTTGAGCTTGCGGATGCGCCGCAGCCGGCGCTGGATCTTGTGCGGCTTGGGGAAGCGGTATTCCTCGACTTCCACCAGCAGTTCGCAGTCTTCGCCGAAGGCCTCGCGCATCGCGTAGAGGCGGCCGTTGCCTTCGAAGGCGAGCCAGCGCGCGCCGTCGGCGACCACCTTGATCTGCGAGACGGACGGGATGATTTCGCTGAGCGCGGCCAAGTCGAGCCGGCCGCGCGCGAGCAGTTCCTCGCGCCGCGCGGCCAGCGCCTCGGCGCGGGCGCGGGTGGCCTGCAGCGCCGATTCGCGGTCGATGCGGTGGATCGGCTGCAGCGCGCGCAGCGGCACCAGCGCCTGCGCCTTGTCGCTGCGCAGGCGGTGGATGTCCATGATCACCTTGCCCATGTAGGCGTCCTTGTAGTCGAGCGCGGCGACTTCGCTGCGCTTGCTCAACAAGTACAACCACCATTGGCGCAGGCGCGACACGGTTCAGTCGACCGCGATCGCGTGGGCGTGTTCGCGCGTGGCCAGGAACTGCACGCCCGGCGCGCGTTCCTGCGCCAACTGCAGGTTGACCCGGGTCGGGGCGAGGTAGACCAGTTCGCCGGCCGCGTCGATGGCGAGGTTCATCGCGTTCTTTTCGCGGAATTCCTCGAGCTTCTTGGCGTCGCCGCAACGGATCCAGCGCGCGGTCGCCACGCTGACCTGTTCGAAGCTGGCGTCGACGCCGTACTCGTCCTTCAGCCGGTAGGCGACCACGTCGAACTGCAACACGCCGACCGCGCCGAGGATCAGGTCGTTGCTCATCAGCGGGCGGAAGAACTGGGTCGCGCCTTCCTCCGACAGCTGGGCCAGGCCCTTCTGCAACTGCTTGAGCTTGAGCGGATCGCGCAGGCGCGCGCGGCGGAACAGCTCCGGGGCGAAGTTGGGGATGCCGGTGAACGACAGGTTCTCGCCTTCGCTGAAGCTGTCGCCGATGGAGATCGTGCCGTGGTTGTGGATGCCGATGACGTCGCCCGGAAACGCGGTTTCGGCGATCTCGCGGTCGGAGGCCATGAAGGTCAGCGCGTTGGCGAGCTTGACCTCCTTGCCGCTGCGCGCGTGGAAGGCCTTCATGCCGGCGCTGAACTTGCCCGAGCAGATGCGCATGAACGCGACCCGGTCGCGGTGCTGCGGGTCCATGTTGGCCTGGATCTTGAAGACGAAGCCGGTCAGCTTGTCCTCGGCCGGCTGCACCTCGCGGCGGGTGGTCTCGCGCGGCTTCGGCGCGGGCGCGTGCTCGACGAAGAAGTCCAGCAGCAGCTGCACGCCGAAGTTGTTGACCGCCGAGCCGAAGAACACCGGGGTCTGTTCGCCGGCCAGGTATTTGGCCTTGTCGAACGGGTGCGAGGCGCCCTCGACCAGTTCGAGTTCCTCGCGCAGCTCGGCCAGCATGTTGTCGCCGATGCGCGCGGCCAGGGCCGGGTCGTCGATCGAGGCGAAGATGGTCGAGTCCTGGCGGGTGAAGTTGCGGCCCTGCTCGTAGAGGTGCACCTCGCCGGTGAGCAGGTGGACCACGCCCTTGAGGCGCTGGCCCATGCCGATCGGCCAGGTGATCGGCGCGCACTGGATGCCGAGCACGCTCTCGACTTCGTCGAGCAGGTCGATCGGGTTCTTGCCTTCGCGGTCGAGCTTGTTGATGAAGGTCATGATCGGGGTGTCGCGCAGGCGGCACACCTCCATCAGCTTGATCGTGCGCTCCTCCACGCCCTTGGCCACGTCGATCACCATCAGCGCCGAGTCCACCGCGGTCAGCACGCGGTAGGTGTCCTCGCCGAAGTCGGCGTGGCCGGGGGTGTCGAGCAGGTTGACGATGCGGCCCTCGTAGGGGAACTGCATCACCGAGGACGTCACCGAGATGCCGCGCTCCTTTTCCAGCGCCATCCAGTCGGAGGTCGCGTGGCGCGCGGCCTTGCGGCCCTTGACCGAGCCGGCCATCTGGATCGCGCCGCCGAACAGCAACAGCTTTTCGGTCAGGGTGGTCTTGCCGGCGTCGGGGTGCGAGACGATCGCGAAGGTGCGGCGGCGCAGGGCTTGCTGGGTGACTTCGGACATGGGAACGGCGCGCCCGGGGCGCGTCGGGTAGGCAGGAGAGGGCAGAGATTATACCTGCCGGCCGGGCCGGCGCTCCGGGCGCTCCGGTTGCTTCCTGTAGGAGCGACGCGAGTCGCGACCGCGACCTCCGGCGGCCGGCGCGAGCTTGGAGCCCCGCGGTCGCGACTCGCGTCGCTCCTACAGCGGCCTCGGGCGGCTTAGCGGACGCTGCCGCCCAGCCGCAGCGGCCCCTGCGGGCCGGTCATGCGGAACGGGATCGATTCCAGGCGCATGCCGCGGTTGACCTGCACCGCGAAGTGCAGGTGCGGCCCGGTGCTGAAGCCGGTGTTGCCGGACAGGCCGATCTGCTGGCCGGCGCGCACGCGCTGGCCGACCCGGACCATCACCCCGTCGTCGGCCTTGAGGTGGGCGTACAGGGCCATGGTGCCGTCGTCGTGCAGGATGCGCACGAAGTTGGCGCGGTCGCCGAACTTCTCCAGGTTCAGCCCGGCCTTGTCGAAGTCGGACTCGACCTGCATCACCGTGCCGTCGCGCGCGGCCAGCACTGGGGTGCCGATGTCGGCGGCGAAGTCGACCGCGTAGCGGTGCTCGGGTTCGCTGTGGCTGAAGTGGCCGCCGTAGCCCTGGTCGATGCGGAACTGCTGCTGGCGCAGCGGCAGCAGGTAGTCGGCGTTCTGCGGCCGCGCGCGCGGGTCGCCCGGCACCGAGCGCATGCTCAGTTCGAAATCGCCGCCGCGGCTGGGGTCCTGCGCGCTGAGCACGCTGACCACCGCGCTGGCGCGCGGGTCGAGGGTGGCGCTGGCCGGCAGCAGCGGGCTGCCGATGATGTTGTTGCTGTGGTTGAAGTCCAGCCGCACCTCGATCGGCCCGGCCAGGCTGTTGTCGGCCCAGGCCAGGTAGCGGTCGCCGTCCTGTTGCACGCGCAGGCGCGCGATCGATCCGGGCTCGGAGCGGTACGGGATCACCTTGACCTCGGCCGCGCCGATCGCGGCGGCGGCCGCGTCGCTGGGCGCGCGGTCGCCGTAGTGGGTGACGCCGTTGCGGTCGGTCCAGCGATACAGCTTGCCGGCCTGCGCCGCCGGCGCAGCGAGCGTGGCGGCCAGGATCAGGCTGGGGACGATGAGGGAAGTCGGACGCGGCATGGTTCGGCGGCGGCAAGGCCCGTCGGGGCTGGCGGGGAGGCGGGCTTAGTCGAGGCAATCCGATTGCAGTTGCAGCGCGCGGGCGACCTCGCCGAGGTCGAAGGCGGCGACCGAGCGGTCGTCGTCGACCGCGTACAGCGCGCCGTACGGGAACGCGCGGGTGGCGGCCGCGTGCACGGCGATGCCGTCGGTGTGCGCGGTGCGCTCGCCGCGGAAGCTGCCGACCGGGCGCAGGCTGTCGCGCTCGAAGACGTGGAACACGGTCTGCGGATCGAGCTGGTCGACCGCGATCCAGTAGCCGCCGCCGCGCGCGCAGTCCCACAGCGCCACGCCCTCGGCCTGGGCGGCGAAGCTGCCGGCGGGCAGGGCGCGGCCGGTGGCGCGGCCGGCCAGGCTGTATTCGCGCAGGGTCGAGCCGTGGCCGAGGTCTTCGTCGGCGATCAGCAGGCGGTCGCCGGCGGCGTCGCCGGCGATGGATTCGACGATGCGCAGCGCGGCCGGTTCGCTGGTGTCGCCGAACGCGCCGAGATATTCGCTGCCGACCCGGCCGTCGGCGTCGAAGCGCAGGCGGTAGCGGCGCACGCGCTGGTCGAGCTCGTTCAGCGGCGGCACCTGGTCGAACTTGGCGCCGTACATGAAGTTGTCGGTGACGTAGACCTCCAGCTCGTCCGGCGCGGTCTCGTTGAGCCACAAGCCGTACGGGCTGCGCAGCTGGGCCTCGCCGAAGCTGGCCAGCGGCGCGAACTCGGGCAGGCGCAGCACCTGCACGCGGTGGTTGTCGCGCTCGGCCACGAACAGATAGTCGCCGAACACGGCCACGCCGTTGGGGCGCTTGAACTGGCCCAGCGCCTCGCCTTTCTCGCCGAATTCGCGCAGGCGCTGGCCGCTGTCGGCGTCGTACACGGCCAGGCGGTGGGTCGATTTGGCGGTGGCGATCAGCCAGGTCGAGCCGTCGGCGGCGGGCCAGGTCGCCAGCGAGTCCAGTTCGTCGCGCGCCTGCGGCGTGGAGACGAAGCGCTCGGGCAGGCTGCGCGTGCCCGGCGGCGGCTCGGCGTTGCGGCGCGGTTCGGCCGGCCGCGGCGGGGCCGAGGCACAGGCGGACAGCAGGGCGGTGGCGAGCAGGACGGCGACGAGGCGGCTGTTCATCGGCGCAAGTGTATGCGGCGGCGATGGCGAGCGGGTGTCGACGCGGCCCGCGCGGGCGCGATCCGGGCGGTCGCGCGGGCCGCGGGCCGGTCGGCTAAATAATAAATCGCTATATGCGGATGAAGCGATTGACACGCCTCCATACGCTCGGCAGACTGTGCCCATCCATCGAGACCGGCTGAGGGACAGGCCCTTAGAAGCCGGGGCAACCCAACGCAGCGCAAGCTGCGTGAAGGTGCCAATTCCTGCGGCCCGCCCCGTCATCGAGACGTAGAGGCGTCGGTCGGAAGATGGTTGCGAACACGCGCCCCGCAGCGCGTGCGCGACTTGCAAGCTCGGTGGTCCGTTCACTTCCGGATGCCCGCCATGAGCTTCGCCCCCAGCATCGACAGCCGCAGCGCCGCCAGCGTCGAACGCAGCGATTCCTACGCTTCCTATGCCGCTTCGGCCGCCGCCTTCGAGCGCGCGCCGACGCCGCGCGCCGTTCGCGGCGAGATCGCGGTCGAACTCGAACTGCGCCACGCCGGCCGCCGCGCGCTGCGCCTGCGTTATGAAATCCAGGGCGACCGCGCGTTGCCGGCGGTGTTCGTCGCCGGCGGCATCTCCGCCCACCGCCACCTCGCGCCGAGCCGCGAATTCGCCGAGGCCGGCTGGTGGGAAAGCCAGGTCGGCGCGGGCCGTTCGCTGGATCCGGCGCAGCACTGCCTGGTCTCGTTCGACTGGGTCGGCGCCGACGGCGCGCTCGACGTCGCGATCGATCCGGCCGACCAGGCCGACGCCGTCGCCGCCTTGCTCGACGCGCTGAAGATCGCCCGCCTGCAGGCCTTCGTCGGCTATTCCTACGGCGCGATGGTCGGCCTGCAGTTCGCCGCGCGCCATCCGCAGCGGATCGAGTCGCTGGTCTCGATCAGCGGCACCCATCGCGCCCATCCCTACGCCGCCGCTTGGCGCGCGCTGCAGCGCCGCGCGGTCGCGCTCGGCGCGCTGCAGTGCGACGAGGCCCAGGGCCTGGCGCTGGCGCGCGAACTGGCGGTGCTGAGCTACCGCACCCCGGAAGAATTCGCCGAGCGTTTCGGCGCTGCGCAAGTGGTCGACGGCCGCGTGCGCGTCGACGCCGAGGACTATCTCGACCATTGCGGCAACAAGTACGTCGCCCGCACCTCGCCGACCGCGTTCCTGCGCCTGTCGGAATCCATCGACCTGCAGCAGGTCGATCCGGCGTCGATCCGCATCCCGGTCACCGTGGTCGCGGTCGGCGAAGACCGGCTGATCCCGCTGGGCGACAACTACGAGCTGGTCGAGCGCCTGCGCGGCGAAACCCGCCTGCGCGTGCTGCGCTCGATCTACGGCCACGACGCCTGCCTGAAAGAACAGTCCCAGATCGACACCATTCTTCGCGAAGCGTTGGCCGACTGTACGTCGGCGGCCGCCTGAGCATTCAACCCTAAAGGAACGGCCGACGTGAGCAACGACACCATCCAGACCCCGACCCGCAACGCCTGTACCGCCGCCGTGCGCGCCGGCATCGACCGCGACGCCGCCTACGGCGCGGTGACCCCGCCGATCGTGCTGTCGTCGAACTTCAGCTTCGCCGGCTTCAACGACAAGCGCCAGTACGACTACACCCGCAGCGGCAACCCGACCCGCGACCTGCTCGGCGAAGCGCTGGCCGAACTCGAGGGCGGCGCCGGCGGCGTGATCACCTCCACCGGCATGTCCGCGATCACCCTGGTGCTGCACGCCTTCCTCAAGCCCGGCGACCGCATCGTGGTGCCGCACGACGGCTACGGCGGCAGCTGGCGCCTGTTCAACGCGCTCGCGGCCAAGGGCGCGTTCGAGCTGATCACCGCCGACCTGACCGACCCGCGTTCGCTGACCGAGGCGCTGGCGACCAACCCGGCCGTGGTCTGGATCGAAACCCCGTCCAACCCGCTGCTGCGCATCACCGACCTGCGCTTCGTGATCGAGGCCGCGCAGGCCAAGGGCGCGCTGACCGTGGTCGACAACACCTTCCTGTCGCCGGCGTTGCAGCGCCCGATCGCGTTCGGCGCCGATCTGGTCGTGCATTCGACCACCAAGTACATCAACGGCCACAGCGACGTGGTCGGCGGCGCGGTCGTCGCCAAGAGCGAGGAACACCACCAGAAGCTGATCTGGTGGGCCAACGCGCTGGGCCTGACCGGCTCGCCGTTCGACGCCTTCCTGATCCTGCGCGGGCTGCGCACGCTCGACGCGCGCCTGCGCGTGCATCAGGAAAACACCCAGGCCATCGCCGAACTGCTCGACGCCCATCCGGCGGTGCGCGTGGTCCATTACCCGGGCCTGGCCTCGCACCCGGGCCACGCCCTGGCCGCGCGCCAGCAGAAGGGCTTCGGCGCGATGCTCAGCGTCGAGATCGACGGCGGCGTGGACGCGGTGCGCGCGTTCGTCGACGGGCTGAGCTGCTTCACCCTGGCCGAATCGCTCGGCGGCGTGGAGAGCCTGGTCGCGCATCCGGCGACCATGACCCACGCGGCGATGTCGCCGGAAGCGCGCGCCGCCGCCGGCATCGGCGACGGCCTGCTGCGCCTGTCGGTGGGCATCGAGCATGTCGACGACCTCATCGCCGACCTGCAGGCCGCGCTCGACCGCGCCAGCGCGGCGGTGGCCACGGCGGCGCGCGCGAAACGATGAGCGCCGTCGCCGCCAGCGCCCTGCACGGAGCCGAAGCCCTCGCGCAGGCGCCGGCGCTGCGTCCCTTCCCAACGGTCGGCGCGGCGCCTGCGCGGGTGGCTTTGCTCGGCACCGGCACGGTCGGCGGCGCGGTGCTGGCGCGGCTCGGCGGTTGGCGCGGCGGCCCGCTGGACGGGCGCCTGCGCCTGGTGCACGTGGCCAATTCGCGCCGCGCCGCCGCCGATGCCGACGGCATCGTGCCCGAGCACGCCGCCAGCGCCCTGGCCGCGGCCGACCAGCGCAGCTCGCTCGACGACGTGGCCGATGCGCTGGTCGGCGGTTCCGGCGCGCGGGTGGTGATCGACGCCACCGCCAGCGAGGCGGTGGCCGAGCGCCACGCGCAGTGGCTGGCGCAGGGCATCCACGTGGTCACCGCGTGCAAGATCGGCCAGGGCACCACGCTGGCGCGCTGGCGCGCGATCCGCGAGGCCTGCGCGTCCGGCGGCGCCGGCTACGGCGACAGCGCCACGGTCGGCGCGGGCCTGCCGCTGCTGCGCTCGTTGCGCGAACTGCAGGCCGGCGGCGACCGCATCCACGCCGTCGCCGGGGTGTTGTCGGGTTCGCTGGCGTGGCTGTTCAACCACTACGACGGCATGCGTCCGTTCTCGGCGCTGGTGCGGCAGGCGCGCGACGCCGGCTACACCGAGCCGGACCCGCGCGACGACCTGTCCGGCGAGGACGTGCGGCGCAAGCTGCTGATCCTGGCGCGCGCGGCCGGCGTGGCGCTGGAGGCGGGCGAGGTCGAAGTCGCCTCCTTGGTGCCGCCGGAACTGGCGATCCTCAGCCGCGAAGGCGTCGACGCCGCGCTGCCCGCGCTCGACGCGCCGCTGCGCGAGCGCTATGCGCAGGCCTACAAGAACGGCGAGCGCTTGCGCTTCATCGCCCGCCTGGAGCGCGCTGCGGACGGCCGCGTTGTCGCCGAGGTCGGCCTGCAGTCCTTGCCCGGCGACCATCCGCTCGCCGGCGGCGCCGGCACCGACAACAAGGTCGCAATCTGGTCGGACCGCTACCGCGCCCAGCCGCTGGCGATCCAGGGCCCCGGCGCCGGCGCCGAGGTCACCGCCGCGGGCCTGCTCGACGACGTGCTGCGATTGGCAGGCTGAACGCCGCCGCGGCGGCGGTGTTGCCGCGCGCATCGGGGCCCTGCGTAGCTGCGGCGCACGCAGCGGAAGCCGTCTACCGTCACCCTTTGTTACAAACCGCGAAAGCCTACGACGCGGCCGCTACATGCCGGCACCACATAATCCGTGCAAACCGGCCGACAAGCGCAGCGCGGCCGTCCTAGAATGCCGCGCGGCGCCGCCGGAATCGTTCCGGCCGCGCCGGCATTCCAGACTACGGGCAGGTGGGCATGAAGAGCGGCGCGGGTTGGCTGGTGGCGGTCGCGTTGGCGTGCAGCGCGGGCTGCGCCCCGATGCAGCGGGTGGTCACGCCGGTAAAGCGGATGGTGCTCGACCCCAAGCGCGAGTTCGACCGCACCCCCGAACCGGCCGCGCCGGACTACCGCGACGCCCGTTTCTGGGCGGCGCTGCCGGAAAAACGCGACGACGCCGACGCCACTCCCATCGGCATGCGCAACCGCCAGGCGGATGCGCCCGTGGACGTATTCTTCATCCATCCCACCACCTATTTCAGCCGTGCCGGCTGGAACCAGCCGCTCGACGACGAGCAGGCCAACCGCGGCACCGAATTCGCCTTGCGCGCGCAGGCCAGCGCCTTCAACGAGGTCGGCCGGGTGTATGCGCCGCAGTACCGGCAGATGACCCTCAACGGTTACCTCTCGGCCTCCGACGCCGACCGCGACCGGGCCCTGGACCTGGCCTACCGCGACGTGCGCGCGGCGTTCGACACGTTCCTGAGCCAGTGGTCGCACGGGCGCCCCTTCATCATCGCCGCGCACAGCCAGGGCAGCGGCCACGGCCTGCGCCTGGTGTCGGAACTGATGTCCGACCTGTCCGCCGACCCGGCGCTGCGCAAGCGCCTCGTCGCGGCCTACCTGGTCGGCGCGGCGGTGCCCGAGGACGCGCTGCGGCGCACGATCCCGGGCGTGCCGCTGTGCGCGACGCCCGAGCAGACCGGTTGCGCGGTGTTCTTCAACGCGATCGAGGCCGACGCGTTCGAGCCGGGCGAGCGGCCCAAGCGTTTCGAGCAGGTGCGCGCGTGGTATCCCGGCGGTTTTCGCAGCGTCGAGCGCCCGCGCCTGCTGTGCGTGAACCCGGTGACCTGGCGCGCGGACGGCGAGTCCAGTCCGCAATCGGCGCACCTGGGCGCGATCCACGCCGAGCGCAACCGCCCACTGCCGGAACCGCAGCCGCGGCGGGTGAGCGCGCGCTGCGACGGCGACGGCCTGCTGCAGACCACGTTGCCGGACGGCGAATGGCGGCAGTGGTGGTTCGGCGGCGACCAGCACGTCAACGACTACCAGCTGTTCTACATGGACATCCGCGCCAACGCGGCGCGGCGCGCGGCGGCGATGCGCGGCGCGACGGCGCCGGCCGCGGCGAAGGCGGCGACCAAGCCGGCGGCGGGGCGCAAGCGCGGGCATTGAGCGCGGCGTATTGCGCGGCGGACTGAGCGAAAAGCATCGGGCCTGAAGGCCCTCCCACAAGAGCAAAGCATCGGGCCTGAAGGTCCTCAGCCACTGCTGCGGCCGGCGAGGCTGTGCTGTCGTGGGAGGGCCTTCAGGCCCGACGCTCTTTTCCCGGATCGCGACGCGGCTTCCTGCATCGCTTGTGCTGGAGAGCAGCCAGCTTCGATGTCTGGCAACCGGACCGCACCTTCACCGCTACCGCAATCCCCAAACCGCAAAAAACGAAATCGGAGCGCCGATCGGGGGGATGACCGGCGCTCCGCTGCAGATCGCCACGACGTATCGCTCGCCGCGGCTTTGCAAAACTTGGACTTCGAAACGCCCCTGAAGCGCTTCAGACGAATACGAGAGGCGATGACGATCCTCGCCCCGACCCCTCTCCCGCGAGCGGGAGAGGGGCTTGCCGCTTGAGCGTCGACTCAGCCCGGACTCACTTCAGCCCGTCGTCGATCGCGGTCGCCAGACTGCCGGTGGCGTCGTCGCCGCTGAACTCCCAGAAGAACGCGCCGCCGAGGTTCTGCGCCTTGACGTACTGCATCTTCTCGTTGATCAGCTGCGGCGTGTCGTAGCTCCAGAAGGTGCTGCCGTCGTACTTCCAGGTGGCGCGGGCGGTGGCGTCGGTGTAGATCGTGCCCGGCTTGTTCTTGAGCACCTTGTAGTCCTCGATGCCGGCTTCGTACGTGCCCGGCGCCGCGGTGCCGTTCTGGTACAGGCCGTTGGCGACGTTCTGCACGCCGGTCCAGCCGCGGCCGTAGAAGCCGATGCCCAGGTTGAGCTTGGACGCCGGCACGCCGCGGGTGATGAAGGCCTGGATCGCGTCGTTGGAGTTGTACAGCTTCTGATCGCCGGTGGACGGATCGTTCGGCGAGGCGTACAGCGCCGAGTGATGGCCGGTCTTCGGATCCCACGCGCCGTGGAAGTCGTAGGTCATCACGTTGATGAAGTCCAGGTACTGGTGGTACGCGCCCGGATCGGTCACGCGGATCTTGTCGACGCCGGCGCCGACCGCGACCGTGAGCAGCAGGCCCGGACGCACCGCGTTGAGCTGGCGGCGGAACTCGGCCATCAGCGCGGTGAAGTTGGCGTTGTCTTCCGGCTTGCCGCACTCGATGCCGCAGGCCACCGGGTATTCCCAGTCGATGTCGATGCCGTCGAACACGCCCGCCGCCGCGCCCGGGCCGCCGGCGCCGTCGGTGACCGGCAGGTTGCCCTTGATGTAGGCGTCGATGCACGAGGCGACGAAGGCCTGGCGGTTCTCCGGACGCGCCGCGCTGGAGAAGCCGCGCGACCAGGTCCAGCCGCCCAGCGAGATCAGCACCTTCAGACCCGGATGCTTGGCCTTGAGCTGCTTGAGCTGGTTCCAGTTGCCGCGCAGCGGCTGATCCCAGGTGTCGGACGCGCCGCTGACGCTCTCGCCGGCCTGGAACGCCTTGCTGTAATCGGCGAACGCGTCGCCGCCGGCGCCGGTGTTCGGATCCGACGGGATGGTGACGCCGACTTCGCAACGGTTGTTGCGCACGTTGCCGAAGGCGTAGTTGATGTGGGTGATCTTCGCCGCCGAACCGGAGGTGTCGATGTTCTTGACCCGGTAATTGCGGCCGTAGATGCCCCACTGGGCGAAGTAGCCGATCTTGTACTTGCTGCCGCCCGGGCCGCCCGGCTTGGTGGTGGCGCTGATCGAGCCGCTCTGCGCCGAGGCGTTGCCGGCGTTGTCGCGCGCGCGCACGGTGAAGCTGTAGCTGGTGCTCGGGCTCAGGCCGGAGACGGTGTAGGTGGTGGTGGTCGGCGAGCCGGCGAGGCTGCCGTTGCGGTACACGTCGTAGCCGGCCACGCCGCTGCCGCCGCTGTTGTCGGTCGAGGCGTTCCAGCTCAGCGACACGCTGTTGGCGGTCTGCGAAGACGAAGCCAGGCCGCCCGGCACGCTCGGCGGGGTGGTGTCGCTGGAGCCGCCGCTGACGGTCACGGCGACCGCGGACGAGGTCGTGGTCGCGTTCTGGTTGTCCTTGGCCACGGCGGTGAAGCTGTGGCTGCCGGCGGTGGCGTTGTTCCAGGTCACGCCGTAGGGCGCGGAGGTGTCGACGCCGAGCGAGGTCGTGCCGCGGAAGAATTCGACGCTGGCGACGGAGCCGTCGCTGTCGGCGGCGTTGGCGCTGACGGCGATGTTGGCGCCGGCGTTGTAGGTGGCGCCGTTGCTCGGCGCGGTCAGGCTCACCGTCGGCGGCTGGTTGCCCGGGCCGGTGCCGCACACGCCCAGGTCGGTGTAGTAGTTGCAGCTCGGACAATGCGTCGGCGGCGTGTTCCAGATCGGGCCGTTGGCCTGGTAGAGACGATTCTGGTACGTCAGCTTGTCGCCGGCGGCGTAGATGGTGGAGGCGTTCCAGGCAGGAACGCCGTTGCAGGCGGCTTGCGCCCACGCCGTCGACATCGACGACGCGGCGAGCATGCCCGACAGCAACAGCAGGTTGGCGGACCGTGCGTGTCTCATGGTGCTTCCTCTCTCCCGATGCATAGTCATGACTTCGCCGGCCGCGCGCGGCCGACGGCGATTCCCGCCCGTGTCGAAGGAAGGTCGTCGAACCTTCCAATTGCATGGGAGGCTCGGGCCTCCTCGTCGATCGGCGTCGTTGCGCCGTCGTGTGCGTTGCCGTGTTGCGGCGCACCGCCGCCCGAGGCGGCCGGGCCGGTGCGATAGGCCGGCCGTGCGCGAAATCGATTGCCCTGGCTTGCGACTGCGGCGTTGCCGCGTGGTCCTCCCTGCTGCCGCGGCGACGAACCGGTCGACTCGCCGTTCGGATCGGGAAACTGGCGCCGCGTGACAACGTTGTCAACCAAGCGTCCGAGTCTTTGCGGGCTGGTTCACAGAACCTCGTGACAACGTTTGCCGGAAATGGCGCCGATTGCTGCGGCGCAGCGAGTCGTGGCGCGAGATGATGTTGAAAAACAGTGACTTGGATCGATGTCCAATGGACAGTGAAGGCGGACTTCGAGTCAAACGACGTCACGGAAGTCGTTGGAGTTGAAGCCCCTCCCACGGGGCGCGCATAGCGGCGCCTCACGCGCGCAGCGCATCCGGCAAGGCCGCTTCGAACCGCTGCGGCGCTTGCACTTGCGGCGAATGGCCAGGGTCGTTGAACAGGCGCTCTTTGGCAGTGGGAGGGCCTTCAGGCCCGATGCTTTTGGCTCAGGTCGCTGCGTGGCGAGCGGATCGGAAAGCGTCGGGCCTGAAGGCCCTCCCACGGGCGCGCATAGCGGCGCCTCACTCGCGCAGCGCATCCAGCAAGGCCGCTTCGAACCGCTGCGGCGCTTCCACTTGCGGCGAATGGCCGAGATCGTCGAACTCCACCAGCTTCGCCCCGGCGATCGCCTTCGCCGCGGCGCGGCCGAGTTCGGGATACAGGCCGAGCTTGGACTTAAGCGCGTCGTCGGCGAGGTCGCGGTTGATCGCGGTGCGGTCGCGCTGGCCGATGAACAAGACGGTCGGCACGCGCAGGCGCGCGAATTCGTGCACGACCGGTTGGGTGAACACCATCTCCGAAGTCAGCGCCTGGTTCCAGGCCACGCGTTCGCGGCCGGGGCCGGCGTAGAGGCCGGCGAGCATGTCGACCCAGCGTTGGTACTCGGGCTTCCACTGGCCGCTGTAGTAGACCTCCTGCTGGTATTTGCGGATGGTCGCGGCGCTTGTCTTGAGTTCGCGCGCGTAATTGTCGTCGACGCTGCGCCACGGCACGCCGAGCGCTTTCCAGTCTTCCAGGCCGATCGGATTGACCATCGCCAGGCGCGCGGTGGCCCGTGGATACATCAATGCGTAGCGCGCGGCGAGCATGCCGCCCATCGAGTGGCCGACGATGTCGGCGCGCTCGATGCCGAGCGAGGCGAGCAGGGCGTGGGTGTTGGCGGCGAGTTCGTGCAGGCTGTATTGGTGGTGGGCGGGCTTGCTGGATTTGCAGAAGCCGAGCTGGTCGGGCGCGATCACCCGGTAGCCGGCGCCGCGCAGCGCAGCGATGGTCGATTCCCAGGTTGCGGCGCAGAAGTTCTTGCCGTGCAGCAGTACCACGGTGCGGCCGTTGGCGCGCTCGGGGCGCACGTCGAGGTAGGCCATCTGCGCCGGTTCGCCTTGCGACTGGAAGCGATAGCGTTGCACCGGGTAGGGATAGTCGAAGCCTTCCAGTTCGGCGCCGTAGGCGACTGGCTTGGGCGCGGGTTCGGCGTGCAGCGCGGGCGCGAGCAGGGGCAGCAGCGAAGCGAGGGCGAGGGAGCGCATGGCGGGGTCGGTGCGGTGGGGTGTCGGCATCGTACCGCGCCGCGGAAAGCAGGGGCTCCGGCGATCGGAGCGAAGAGCGTCGGGCCTGAAGGCCCTCCCACAAAAGCCTGGGACTTGCCCTGCTGTTGTGGGAGGGCCTTCAGGCCCGACGCTTTTCTTTCCGGTCGGACACGCAGCTTCAATGCGAGCCAGTGCTCTCGCGCAAATCCTTCACTTGCGCGGCCGAAACCTGCGCGCTCTGCCCGCCGTATCGCGCGCGCAGCCACTGCGCCAGTTCGGCGACCTCCTGGTCGTTCAGTTGCGCGGCGAAGCCCGGCATGTCTTGCATGCGCTCCAATCCGGGCAGATCGTGCTCGGGCAAACCATCCAGAATGGCGACGATCAGGTTGTGCGGGTTCGGATCGCGCACGCCGGTATTGCCGGCCAGGGCCGGCGCCACGTGCGGCACGCCTTGGCCGTCGCGGCCGTGGCAGCCGGCGCACAAGGCGAAGTAGCGCGACTGCGCGGGTGCGCCGTCGGCGCCGATGCTCGCACCTGCACCTGCATTCGCACCCGCGAACGCCAGCGGCGCCGGCGGCGCATCGCCGAGCAGGTAGGTCGCGATCGCGCCGACATCGTCCTGGCTCAGCCGGCTGGTCGACAGGTTCACCACCTTGAGCATTTCGTCGGACGCGACCGCGTGCGCGGCGACGCCGCGGGCGAGGTAGTCCTGCAGGCCGGCGCGGTCCCAGCCGCGCTGCGCCAAGCCTTGCGGGGTCAGGTCGGGCGCGGCGAAGCGGCCGAGCGCGTCGTTGCCGGCCAGCGGCTTGGAGCGGTCGACCTGGCCGAGCCAACCGCGCGGGCTGTGGCATTCGCCGCAATGGCCGAGCGTTTCGACCAGGTATTCGCCGCGCTTCCACTGCGGCGACTGCCCCTGCGACGCCGGCCGCGCCTGCGCGCCGGCGAACAGCAGGTTCCAGGCGTGGATGCCGGTGCGGATGTTGAACGGAAAGCCGACGCCGTTGGCGCTGTTCTCGCGCTTCACCGCCGGCCGGGTCATCAGGTAGGCGTAGATCGCATCGCTATCGGCGCGGGCGATGGTCTTGTACGAGACGTAGGGCATGGCCGGATACAGCTGGTGGCCGTCGCGCGCTTCGCCGCGGGTGATGGCGTGGAAGAAATCGTCGGCGCTGTAGCGGCCGATGCCGGTGTCGGCGTCGGGGGTGATGTTAGTGCCGTGAATGACGCCGAACGGCGAGGCCAGCGGCACCCCGCCGGCGAACGGCGCGCCGCCGTCGGCGGTGTGGCAGGCGGCGCAGTCGGCCGCGGCGACCAGATAACGGCCGCGCTCGATCTGCGCCGGCGTAGCGTCGACCCGCACCGCGGGGCCGCGGCGATACCACCAGCCGGCCAGCCAATCCAGCGCGAACCACACCAGCGCGATCAGCACGACCCAGGCGATCAGGCGTTTCCAGCGGCGCTTGCTCATCGCGAATCCTCCGCCGGCGTGCGCAGCCGCACCGTCGGCAGCTTGAGCACGAGTTCCTCGACCGCCTGGTAATAGCGCACATAGCCGGTGCAGCGGCACAGGTGCGGGTTGAGCGCTTCGAGAATCAGCGCGCGTACCTCATCGCGCCCGTAATCGCGCGCCGCCTGCTTGCCCAGGCGTTCGAGCAAGACCGTAGCGGCATTGACGAACCCAGGCGTGCAGTAGCCGCACTGGAAGCTGAAATGATCGAGGAAGGCCTGCTGCACCGCCGACAGTTCGAGCAGCGCGCCGTCGTCGCCGCGCTTGGCGTGGCCTTCGACGGTGCGGATCGCCTTGCCCTGGAAGTAATGCGCGCCGGTGATGCAGCTGCGCACTTCGCGCGGCCCCTGCTCGTCGTCGACGATGACCGTGCAGGCGCGGCACACGCCCTGGCCGCAACCGAAGCGGGTGCCGGTGAGTCCGAGGTACTCGTGCAGCACGTCGACCAGCATCATGTCGTCGGGCACGTCGATGGGGCCGTGGTCGCGGCCGTTGATCCGCAGCGTCAGCGGTATCAGGCGCAGGCTGCCCTGGCTCATGTGCGGGCCTGCTGCGCGCGCGGCGCGGATTCGGCGGCGGCGAGCGCGGCCTGGACCTTGTCGGGCGTGATCGGCAGTTCGCGGAAGCGGTGGCCGATGGCGTGGGCGACCGCGTTGGCGATCGCCGGCACCACCGCGATCATCACCACCTCGGCCATGCCCTTGGGCGCGTCGGACGGCGACAGCGGCGGCAGGATCTCGCCGCTCTGCGCCCACACCGCCACGTCGCGCGCGCGCGGCAATTGGTAGCGGTTGAAGTTCCAGCTGCCGTCGCCCGGCCCGTCCTCGTACAGCGGCAGGAATTCGTGCAGCGCGTGGCCGATGCCCATCGCCAGTCCGCCCTGCAGCTGGCTCGACACCAGCTCGGGAACGATCGGCGTGCCGCATTCCAGGATCGAATGATGGTCGAGCAGTTCGATCTGGCCGGTGGCGGTGTCGACCGCGACCTCGGCGATAGTGCCGATCGCGGCGTAATAGGTGACGCCGGCGTTGTTGCGCTGGGTCGGCGGGTAATGCGCGCGGCTGCGCTCGATCATGCGATAGCCCTCGGCGGTGGGCGTGCCGGCGCCGGCGCCTTGGCCGTCGCCCCAGCGCAGCGCGACGCCGTCCAGCGGCAGCCGCGCGTCGTCGCCGGACAGCGGGAATTCGGCCTCGGCCCATTGCCAGCGGTTGAAGCTGTGCACGGTCGCGGCGGTGGCCAGACCCAGTTCGAACGCTTTGGCGGCGAGCTGTTGCAGCGTCAGCGGCGCCAGGCCGCCGGCGCTGAGCCGGCCGTCGACCCAGCGCGCGTCCTCGCGCCGCACCGACAGCGGCGCCAGCTGGCCGCCGCCGTAGCCCTGGCCCCACAGCGCCAGCGCCGCCGGCCACAGGCCCTGGGTGAACACCAGCCGCGCCGCCTCGCGGGTGGCGTGGCTGAAGAAATAGGCCGAGTTGCTGGCGCTGGACGGGCTGGCGTAGTTCGGGGTCCAGCGCGGATCGCCAACGTGCGCGTCCTGGGTCGCCTGCGACATGGTCCAGGTGTCGTCGGTGGCGCGCATCGGCAGCGCGGCCCAGTCGGTCTCGCCGGTCAGCACCTCGTCGGCCGGGCGGCCGAGCCACTTCGCGCACACCGCGGCCTGGCTGGTGGCCATGCCGGTGCCCATCTCGATGCCGATGTGGCGCAGGCGGATGCGGCCTTGCGCGGTCAGCGCGACTTCGGCGAACGCGGCCTCGCCGCCGGTGCCGTAGTCCTTCTGCACGCAGCCGTAGCCGACGCCGTAGCGCTTGCCCGGATGCGCGGCCTCGTACTCGCGCTTGCGCGCTTCGCGCCGGGTCCACAGCGGATGCGCGCGCGACTTGCGCAGCACTTCGTCGGCGCGCTGCGCGCCGGCCGGGATCGCGCCCTGGGTGTTCTTCATGCCGGTGGCGAACACGTTGCGCAGGCGCAGTTCGATCGGATCGAGGCCCAGTTCGGCGGCGATCTCGTCGACCAGCATTTCGGTCGCGCCCATGCTCTGCAGGGTGCCGTAGCCGCGCGCCGAGCCGGCGTCGAGCGCGCGCGAGGCGATCACGGTGCTGCTGAGGTCGCTGCGCGGGAGGTAGTAGATCGACTGCGCCGCGGTCGCCGCGACCAGGCACACCGACGGCGAGAAGTTCATCCGCCCGCCGCCGTCGCCGGTCATGCGGCCGTGGAAGATCTCGAACTTGCCGCTGGCGCGGTCGGCCTGCAGCCGGTAGCGCATGCGGAAGCTGTGGCGCTTGAGGCTGGACTGGAACTGCTCGTAGCGGTCGTTGGCCAGCCGCACCGGGCGGCCGCCGCCGTACAGCGCGGCCATCAACGCCACGAACGGGAACGGGTTGTGGTCCTTGGAGCCGTAGCCGACGGTGTAGCACGGGTGCAGCACCAGCCGCTTCACGCCGAAGCCGGTGGCGGCGAGCATGCGCGCGCCGTCTTCGGCGATCTCGTTCGGCGACTGGGTCGCGCTGACCAAATGGACGGTGCCGGTTTCGGCATCGAACCAGCCGTTGGCGTTGTCGAGTTCCATCGCCGCGGTGTCGATGGACTGCGAGAAATACTCGCGTTCGATCACCAGCTTGCCCGCCGCCGGCGCGTCGAGTTCGGCCGCCATCGCATCGGCATGCGCCACGCCCTGCGCGTCGAGCTTGCCGCCGGCGTCGCCCTGCACCCACTCGGGGTTCTGCTTGCGGTAGCCGGTGGGGAACAGCACGGTGTCCTTGTAGCTGGAATAGACGTCGTCGGCGTAGGCGTCCGTGCCGCCGACGCGGACGTAGCGGAACGTCGCCCACGGCGGGCGCTCGACCGGGCCGGTCTGCGCGCCCCAGCGGATCAGCTCGGGACGGAACTTGAGCCGGCTCTTGGCCGCGCGGAAGCGGGCGAAGTCGTTCCAGATCAGCAGTGCGACCGCCTGGCCGAGGTAGGCCGGGGTCTTGCCCGGCGGCAGCAACAGGTCTTCGCCGTAGAACGCGGGGAAAGCGACGCGGTCGCGGGCGAGATCGTCGGCGGTGACGACGCGGTCGGGCCGCAGGTCGGCCGGCAGCGAGGACAGGTCGAAGCCTTGGTAGGCGCGGTCGGCGAGGGTGGTGCGCAGCAGCATCGCGTGGGCTTGTTCGCGCGGCCAGCCGGGCAGGTCGCGCGAGCGCATGTCGAAGCTGAAGATTTTCTCGCCGCTGGCCTTGGCGGTGGCGTCGGTGCGGTAGCGGATGCGGCCGGTCGCCGGGTCCCAGGGCATCGGCCGCAGGCGCTCGCGTTCGAACAGGGCGGCGAGCGCGGCGCTGCCGGGCGCGGCGACGTAGACGCCGATGCCGGCGATGACGCTGCACTTGAGGAAGTCGCGGCGGCTTAGGCGGGCTGGCATGAGCGACGGGCTCCGGCTGGCTTCGGCCCATAGTAAGCGCATGCTGCGCGGCAAAACGCGGTGAAGTCCGCGCGTCGGCGGGCGGTGCGCGCGGGATGTGGCGTGAGGGATGAAAGAGCGTGGGCGCCGGTGCGGGGTATGTCGCGCCGGAGCGGACAGCGTCGGGCCTGAAGGCCCTCCCACAACAGCCTCGGCGAGAGCGTGAGGCGGTGCGTGCTCTTGTGGGAGGGCCTTCAGGCCCGACGCGTTCCGCTCAGTTCGCTACGAAACATCGGCCCGACCGGCATCGGGGCCGCTCGCGCGATCCAGCCAATCGCCGATCCGCGCCGCGGCCGCGTCGGCGCAGGCCTGCAGCACGAAGTGAGGCGCGTCCAGCGCGATGCATTCAGTCCGCGGCCGCGCGCTTCGGATCTCTTCCCAGCTTTCGCGCGAGACCAGCCGGTCGGCGGTCGCGCGCAGGTACAAAGTGGGAACCGTTACGCCGGCCAGCGCCGCGCGCGCATCGACGCGGGCGATCTCGCCCAGGCGCCGGCGCAGCACCGCCGGATCCAAAGCGTCGAGCGCGGCGCGCAGGCGCTGGCGACGCTGCGCCGTCGACCATCGGCCCAAGGCCGCGCGCGCGACGGCGGCGAGCGGCGCGCGCTGCAGCGGCAGGCGGTGGGTCCACGCCGGCAGCGCGGCCAATCCCAGCGGCGACCACGGCGGCCGCGGCGCGCGCACGAACGATGCGCACAGCACCAGCGCCCTGAGCTGCGGCGGCCGCCGCGCAGCGAGCGCGACCGCGACCGGGCCGGAGAAGGATTCGCCGATCAACGCGAACGGTTCGTGCGCGGGCAGCCGCGGCCAGACCCAGTCGATCAGCTCCGCGTAGCCCAGCGCCGGGTCGCCGGGATAGGCCAGCGCATGCGCATCCCGGCGCGGCCGCATCGCGGCGAGGAAGTCGTCGAGCAAGGCGCCGCCGCCGTCGAGTCCGGGCAGGACCAGGCAGCGCATCTCAGCCGCGCCGGCGCCGCTGCGCGCGGGCGCGTCGGGCGGCGGATTCGCCGACGTGTGCGCGCGACGCCGTGCGTGGAGGCGTCGCGACGGGCGCATCGGCACCGCCGTCCGCGCCCAATCGCGCTTGCAGCCGGTCCAGCGCCTTGAGCATCGCGCCGCGATGCCGCGCCAGTTTCATCCACGCCGGCAGGCGCGAGACCATCGAGGCGTTGCCGGCGCTGCGCAGGCGCTCGCGCTGGGTCGCGGCCACATAGCGGCGCAGTTCGTCCAGGTGCTCGGCGTTGTAGGCCCACAGCAGGCCGTGGCGGGTGGGTTCGAGCAACAGCAGCGGCAGGCCCAGGTGCGGATCGCGCGGTTCGTGGCCGCGGTGCGGTGTCGTCTGCACCTCGACTTCGCTGTCGCGTGCGCACACGCGGCAGCGCACGCTCAGCCGCTGCGGCGGGTGCGCGGGCCGGCCGTCGTGGACCCGGTCGACGCAGATCCACTGGTGACCGCAATAGCCGCAGGGCCGCCGGCCGTACAAGCGCACCGGTCCGTACCAGTCGCGTTGCGCCGCATGCAGGCCGCAGCACGAGACCGTCGCCGCGTCGAACCCGCAGCCGGCGCAGGCGAAGCGCACATCGCCGTCCTGGCCGCGCGGCGCGCGCACGTGACCGGCGCGCGCGCAACGCGGGCAGCGCACCTCGATCCGCTCGGCGTAGCGCCACAGCCCGCGGCCGTCGTCGATGTGTCGTTGCGGGGCGTCCATGCCGGTGTCGTCCTCAGCACTCGATGACGTTGACCGCGAGACCGCCGCGCGAAGTTTCCTTGTACTTGTCCTGCATGTCGCGGCCGGTGTCGCGCATGGTCTTGATCACCTTGTCCAGGCTGACCTTGTGCTTGCCGTCGCCGCGCATGGCCATGCGGTAGGCGTTGATCGCCTTGACCGCGCCCATCGCGTTGCGCTCGATGCAGGGAATCTGCACCAGCCCGCCGATCGGGTCGCAGGTCAGGCCGAGGTTGTGTTCCATACCGATTTCGGCCGCGTTCTCGATCTGGCTCGCGCTGCCGCCGAGCGCGCCGACCAGGCCGGCGGCGGCCATCGAGCAGGCCACGCCGACCTCGCCCTGGCAGCCGACTTCGGCGCCGCTGATCGAGGCGTTTTCCTTGTACAGGATGCCGACCGCGGCCGCGGTCAGCAGGAAGTTGCGCACGCCCTGCAGGTTGGCGCCGGGGCAGAAACGGTCGTAATAGTGCAGCACCGCAGGGATGATGCCGGCCGCGCCGTTGGTCGGCGCGGTCACCACGCGGCCGCCGGCGGCGTTCTCCTCGTTGACGGCGAGCGCGTACAGGTTGACCCAGTCGAGCACGGTCAGCGGATCGCGCATCGCCGCCTCGGGCTTGGCGGCGAGTTCGGCGTGCAGGCTCGGCGCGCGGCGCGAGACGTGCAGGCCGCCGGGCAGGGTGCCGGTCTCGCGGATGCCGCGGCTCACGCAGGACTGCATCGCCGCCCAGATTTCGTCGAGGCCGGCGTTGATCTGCTCGTCGCTGCGCCAGACGCGCTCGTTGGCCATCATCAGCTGGGCGATCGACAGGCCGCTGCGCGCGCACTGCGCCAGCAGTTCGTCGCCGGAGTGGAACGGGTAGGGCAGGTCGGTGGTGTCGGCGACGATGCGGTCTTCGGCCGCTTCGTCCTGGTTGACCACGAAACCGCCGCCGACCGAGTAGTAATCGCGCGTGGCGATGACGTTGCCGTCGGCGTCGAACGCGGTGAAGCGCATGCCGTTGGTGTGGAACGGCAGCTTCTGCCGCTTGTTCATGATCAGATCGTGCTTCTCGTCGAAGCCGATCTCGTGGCGGCCGAACAGGTTGATGCGCTTGGTCTTGCGGATGCGTTCCAGCGCCGCCGGGATGATGTCCGGGTCGATCTGGTTCGGCCAGTGGCCTTCCAGCCCCATCAGCACCGCCTTGTCGGTGCCGTGGCCGCGACCGGTCAGCGCCAGCGAGCCGAACACCTCGGCGCGCACGCGCGCGGTGCGGGCGAGGTCGGCGCCGGGCTCGCCGGCGCCGCAGCCTTCCACCAGCCAGCGCTCGATGAAGCGCGCGGCGGCGCGCATCGGGCCGACGGTGTGCGAGGAACTCGGACCGATGCCGATCTTGAACAGGTCGAAACTACTGACGGCCACGTTTGGCTGCTCCAACTGGGGTCGGACGTTGCTGGCGGCCCGCGCGCGGCGCGTCGCGCCGGCACCGCGCGGGTGTGTATACCGCTTATTCTACGCGCGGCCGCGCGCGCTCCGCGGCGGGTTTTCGCCGCCTTGCGCGCGATTCGGCCATACCTGGGCGCATTGAGGCGCGCCGGCGCGAGCGTGCCGGCGTGCGAGCGATGAGGGAGCGACTGTGCTGACTTTGTTCCAACGCGACGATTGCCACCTGTGCGACCTGGCCCTGGCGGTGCTGGCGCAGGCGCGCGCGCCGGAGTTCGAGAGCGTCTTCATCGACGAGGATGCGGCGCTGGAAGAACGCTACGGTGCGCGGGTGCCGGTGCTGCGCGACGAGGCGCGCGGGGTCGAGCTGGATTGGCCGTTCGATGCGGCGAAGCTGACGGCCTGGTTGGAGCGGCCGTAAGTCCCTGTAGGAGCGGCGCGAGCCGCGACCGCGACAACACAGCTACGACGCAAGTTGCGGCGCAGTTGCGTTGTCGCGGTCGCGGCTCGCGCCGCTCCTACAGGGAGATCGCGAAGAAAAACGGGACCGCGAGGGCCCCGTTTCGGTCGCGCGGCAGCGCTCAGCTGCCCGGCGCGAAGGTGACCTTGGTGCTCACCGCCACTTCGTTGGGGATGATCGAAGTGTCGGCCCAGTCGCCGCCGCCGACGTTGAAGTCCAGGCGCTTGACCGTGGCCTTGCCGGCCAGCACCGGCTTGGCGCCCGCGGTCCAGGTGAAGTTCAAGGTCACCGGCTTGCTGACCCCGCGCAGGGTCAGGCTGCCGTCGGCGGCGTAGTTGTTGCCGCCCAGGCTGCGGAACTTGGTCGCGGTGTAGCGCGCCTGCGGGAACTTGGCGATGTCGAAGAATTCGTTGCCCTTGAGGGTGTCGTCGCGTTCAGCGTTCTTGGAATTGGCGCCGGCCAGCGGGATCACCACGTCGAGCTTGGAGCCTTCCAGCTTGGCCGGGTCGAAGCTCAGCCGGGCGGTGAAGCCGGGGAAGTTGCCGGCGAACACCTCGCCCTGGTACTTGGTGGCGAAGGTCAGGGTCGAGCCGGCCTGCTGCACGTAGTCGGCGGCGAAGGCCGGGGCGGCGGCGAGGGTCAGGGCGGCGGCCAGGGCCAGGGACTTAAGGCGCATTGCGGTTCTCCGGGGAAGCGGGGGCGGACGCGGTGGGTGGATGGGTGGGCGGAAGCTGGGATCGGTCGTCGGCGCTGGACGGGCCGTGGCCGTTGGCGGCGTCGGCGATGGCGTCGTACGTGCGGTGCCCGCCCGGCAGCATCCGGGTCAGGGTGGCGTCGTTCTGGAACAGATGGTGGTAGAACGCGGCCGCCGCGTGCGCCAGCACCAGCGCCAGCAGCACCCAGAAGCCGGTTTCGTGCAGGGTGCGGGTCAGCTGGGCCAGTTCTTCGTTGCGCGCGGCGAGCTTGGGCAGGTTGAACAGGCCGAAGTACTGCAGCGGGTAGCCGGCGGTGGAATTGAATAGCCAGCCCGACAGCGGCAGCGCGAACATCAGCGCGTACAGCGCCCAATGGGTCAGCGAGGCGATGCGTTCCTGCCAGTGCGGGGTGCCGGCTACCGGCCCGGGCGCGCCGGCGTAGACGCGCCACAACAGGCGCGCGACCACCAGCGCCAGCAGGGTCAGGCCGAGCGATTTGTGCAGGGCGTAGATCTTGATCTTCGACGGCCCGTTGCTCATGTCGGTCATGGTCAGGCCGATGACCGCGATGGCCGCGATCAACAGCACGATCAGCCAGTGCAGCGATTGGCTCACGGCGCCCCATCGGTCGGCGGTGTTCTTCAAGGTCATCGGCTGGGCTCCGGTTCGGGCTGAGCGTTGGCGGGGGTGGGCGGTGCGGGATCGGGTCGCACGGAATCGGGGTCGGAATCGGAATCGGGGGCGGCGTCCGCGCCGGCGGCGGCATCGGCCGCGCCCTGGGGCGAATCGCCTACGTATTTGTCGCGCACCGCTTCGGCTTCGATGCGCAACTCCACTTCGTCGCCGATCACCGACTTCCATGCGTCGATGCCGAACGCGGCGCGGCTGAGCGTCCCGGTCGCGGAGAAGCCCGCGGTGCGGTGGAACGGCGGCAGCGGGTGGCGCTTGAGCTGGTTGAACCGGACCTGCAGGCACAGCGGGCCGTCGACGCCGTGCAGGCTCAAGGTGCCGCAGACCTGGAAACGCTGCGGGTCGCCGGCGGCCGGTTCGATCCGCTCGGAGACGAAGCGCGCGGTCGGCCAGCGCTTGCCGTCGAGCAGGTTGCGCGCCAGCGCGGCCTTGTTCCATTTGCCGTCGCCCAGGTTGAGCCGGGTCAGCGGCACCTGCACGTCGAGGCGGGCGCCGCGCCAGTCGGCCGGGTCGAAGCGCAGCGTGCCGGCGGCGCCGGAGACGGTGCCGATGGCCTGGGAGAAGCCGGCATGCGACAGGGCGAACATGACCCGGGTGTGGACCGGGTCGAAGCCGTATGTGCCGGGATCGGACTTGGCGGCGGGCGTCGTCTCGGCTTGCGCGTCCGTCGCCGTGGCGGTCGGCTGGGCCGTCGCTGCGGCGGCCGGCTGGCGCGCGTCCGCCGGCGCGGCGGCCGCTTGCTGCGCGCCCGCTGGTGCCGCGCCCGCCGGTGCCGCGCTCGCGGCGCCCGCCAGCGCGACGAGCGCGGCCAGCACGATGGCGCAGGGACGATTGAGAGACATGGCAGCTCCGGCAAGGTTCGGCAGGGATTCTAGGCACAGCGGCGCAAGGCCGTGTCCAGGCGCGCGCAACGATCCGTTTCGGCGCGGGGCGCCGATGCGCCGGGCCGGCGGCGCGCGCCAAGGCCGAAGTGTCGCGACTTGCCTGCGGATGCGGTTATCGCCGAGCCTTATGCCAGGGGAATATGTCGCAGCCGGACCGGCGAAACCGTAATCCGGATGCCAGAATGTGGTCAGCCGGGTGTCAGCGAGGCGTCAGTTTCGCTGATCCCGGCGCAGCCGGCGTGCTGCCAGGACGGCGTGTTTCATTGTGCGAGGGAACCGGATGCTGCAAGCGCTGATACGGGAAAGGCCGCGATGGCGCGCCTGCCTGGCCGTCGTGGCCGTGGCGGCGGCCGCGCTCGCGCCCGCCTGGGCCGCGGCCGGCGTGCCCGAGGCGCCGCGCGCGCGCATCATCGGCGTCGCCGACGGCCTGCCGTCGAGCAAGGTCAACGGCATGGCCTTCGACCATGCCGGCTACCTGTGGCTGGCCACCACCGACGGTCTGGCGCGCTACGACGGCGTCGGCATGAAGGTGTGGCGGCACGTGCCCGGCGATCCGGCCTCGCTGCCCGGCAACGACCTGGCCCTGGTGACCGTCGACGACCGCGACCGCATCTGGGTCGCCGCCGAGGGCCGCGGGCTGAGCATGATGGACGCGCGCCGCGAGGGCTTCGTCCAGTACAGCCGCGCCGCGCATCCGCAGATCGGCAGCGACGACACCTTCAGCGTGGCCAGCCGCAACGGCGAGGTCTGGTTCGGCACTTACGGCGGCGGCCTGCACCGGATCGACCGCCACGGCCGGATCGAACGCTTCATGCCCAAGGACGGCGACCCGCGCAGCCTGCCGTCCTCGACCGTGCTGTCGCTGGCCTTCGACGACCGCGGCGAGTTGTGGATCGGCACGTTCAAGGGCCTGGCGCGCTGGACCGGCAGCGATTTCGAGCGCCTGTCCCTGCCCGGCGAGGACCCGGCGCCGTGGGTGTTCACCGTGGCGCCGGTCGGCGAGGCGCTGTGGGTCGGCAGCAAGAGCGGCCTGCACCGGCGCGAGCGCGACGGGCGCTGGAGCGATCCCGACTATTCGGTGATGTTCGCCCAGCTCAACGCGGTGCTGAGCCTGGCGCCGGACCGCGACGGCAGTTTCTGGATCGGCACCCAGCGCAGCATCTGGCGGGCCACGCCGCAGACGGTGCCGGCGCCGATGGCGCTGGGCCCGGCGCGGCCGGCGCGGCCGGTGCAGCAGATCCTCGGCCAGGACGACGGCTCGTTCTGGTTCCCGCTGGCCGGCGTCGGCGTGGGCTACCTGCGCCCGGACTGGCGCCGCATCGCCCAGTATTCGCGCGAGCGCGGCACCCTCAGCAGCGAGCTGTACACCGCGCTGGCGCCGTCGGCGCGCGGCGGCTTCTGGCTGATCGGCGCGCGCGGCGAGATCGAGCGGCTCGGCCAGGACGGCGTGGTCGAGCCGGTCGCCGACGGCCCGCACGACGCGCTCGGCAAGGGCGGCATTCCCAACACCGCGGTCGAGGACCGCCGCGGCCGGCTGTGGATCGCCACCAGCCGCAACAACCTGGTGCGGATCGATCCCTCCGGCGCGTGGCGCGACTGGAGCGACGATTCGGCGCAGGACCCGGTGTTGCCCGGCGAACCCGACCGGGTCGCGATCGCGCCCGACGGCACGTTGTGGATTTCCTACCTCACCCAGGGCCTGCAACAGCGCGATCCCGACACCGGCAAGGTGCTGTCCACGGTCGCGGTCGGTCCGCAGCAGGGCATCGGCAACGGCGACTTCGACGCGATCGGCTTCGCTCCCGACGGCGCGCTGTGGATCGCCTCGGGCGAAGGCCTGCTGCGCCGCGACGGCGCGCGCAACGTCATGGTCGCGGTGCCGGGCCTGCCGCGCGACCGCGTGTTCGGCTTCGTGTTCGAAAACGCCGACAGCCTGTGGCTGCAGCGCCTCAACGGCCTGGAGCACTACCGCCGCGAAGGCGGGCGCTGGCTGCTGCGCGAACGCGCCGGGGTCGAGCGCGGCATCCCGGCGGTCGAAGGCACGGGCCTGTTCCGCGATCGCGACGGGCGGCTGTGGCTGCCGACCGCGCGCGGCCTGTTCCGCTGGGACCCCAAGACCCAGCGCCTGCGCCGCTTCGGCGTGCAGGACGGCATGAGCAGCCAGGAATTCCTGCGCCGCACCAGCGTGCTGACCGCCGACGGCACCCTGGCCGCGTCGCTGTCGGACGGCAGCGTGGTGTTGATCGACACCGCCTGGCCGGACCCGGCCGCGCGCCAGCCGCGGCTGGTGTGGCACCAACTCGACGTGCGCCGCCACGGCCGCTGGGTGCCGCTGCCGCTGCACCGGCCGGTGCGGCCGTCGGGTTCCGAGCGCGCCTCGCGCTACGAAGCGCTGCCGACGCTGGCGCCGGACGACCGCGAGATGCGCGTGCAACTGCGCCTGTTGTCCTTCGACGATCCGCAGGCCAACCGCTACTACACCTGGCTGGAGGGCTACGACAGCGACTGGGTCGCGGTCGGCGAAAGCGGCGAGCGGGTGTTCGCCGGCCTGCCGCCGGGCAGCTACGTGCTGCGCGCGCGCGCGGTCGACGCCAACGGCAACGCCGCGCTGGAGCGGACCCTGGAATTCAACGTGCGGCCGCCGTGGTGGCGCACGCCGCCGGCGTTGGCGGCGCTGCTGGGACTGATCGCGCTGGCGGCGTGGTGGGCGACGATGGCGTACCGGCGGCGGCTGGCGCGGCGGCTCAACTGGCAGCGCGCCGAGCACGAGCGCGAAGTGGCGAAGCAGGCCTCGCTGGCCAAGACCCGGTTCCTGGCGACGCTGGGACACGAGGTGCGCACGCCGATGACCGGCGTGCTCGGCATGAGCGAGTTGCTGCTGGACACGCCGCTGGATCAGAAGCAGCGCGGCTACACCGAATCGATCCGCCGCGCCGGCGAGCACTTGCTGCGCCTCGTCAACGACGCGCTGGACTTGGCGCGGATCGAATCGGGCAAGCTCGAACTCGCGCACGAACCCTTCGACCTGCGCGCGCTGGTGGCGCAGGCGGCCGACCTGATGCGGCCGCTGGCGCAACAGCGCGGGCTGCGTTTCGAAGTCGAGGTCGACGCCGCCGCGCCGGCCGGCTTGCGCGGCGATCCCAGCCGGGTCTGCCAGATCCTGCTGAACTTGCTCGGCAACGCGATCAAGTTCACCGATGCCGGCACGGTCGGGTTGCGGGTGGAGCGGCTGAGCCCGCAGGGCGTGCGCTTCGAGGTCAGCGACACCGGCCCGGGCCTCAACGAGGAACAGAAGCAGCGCCTGTTCCGTCGCTTCGAGCAGGCCGAGGGCGCGCGCACCGCGGCGCGCTACGGCGGCAGCGGCCTGGGCCTGGCGATCAGCCAGGAACTGGCGGCGGCGATGGAAGGCCTGATCGCGGTGCACAGCGAGCCGGGGCAGGGCGCGCGTTTCGTGTTCGACCTGCCGCTGGCGCAGGCCGAGCCGCCGGCGCACAGCGCCGCGGCGAACGAACCGAAGCTGGCGCGGCCGCACGTGGGGCCGCGCGCGGTGCTGCTGGTGGAGGACGATCCGACCGTGGCCGAGGTGATCGCCGGGCTGCTGCGCACCCAGGGCCACCGCGTCACCCACGTCGCCAACGGCCTGGCCGCGCTGGCCGAAGTGGCGACCGCGCGCTTCGACCTGGCCCTGCTCGATCTCGACTTGCCGGGCATCAACGGCCTCGACCTCGCCCGGCAGTTGCGTGCGCAAGGCTTCGCCCAACCGCTGGTGGCGGTGACCGCGCGCGCCGACGCCGACGCCGAACCGCAGGCGGCGAAGGCCGGCTTCGACCGCTTCCTGCGCAAGCCGGTGACCGGCGCGATGCTGGCCGAGGTGTTGCGGGCGTTGTTCGAGCGCGAGGCGTGAGGGCGGGCTGAGCCGAAAGCGTCGGGCCTGAAGGCCCTCCCACAACAGCATCGGGCCTGAAACGACGCGGGGCCGGCGGCATTGCGGGCAGGGCCTGGCTCTAGTGGGAGGGCCTCTGCTCTTGTGGGAGGGCCTTTGCTCTTGTGGGAGGGCCTTCAGGCCCGACGCTTTGCGCTCAGCCGCCGCGCGGTTGTGACCGCCACCGCATTCGGCGCCGAGGCCGCGCGCTTGCGCCCGCTCCCCCCCGTTGCGACGATACGCGCACCGGCCTTACCGGCACTCAATCGCTCGCGTTCCAGGAGGAGCCCCGTGCTGGGACGTTGTTGTGGCCTGCTCCTGTTGTTGGCGCTGTGCGCGGTGCAGTGCGTCGAACAGGCCCAGGCGCGCCTGCCGGAAACGCCGCGCTTCCGCCGTTTCGGCCAGGAACAGGGCCTGCCCAAGTCGGTGGTCGCCGCCGAACTCGACCACCAGGGCTATCTGTGGATGGCCACCGAGGACGGCCTGGCGCGCTACGACGGCGTCGAGTTCACCCTGTGGCGCCACGTCATCGGCCTGTCCGGTTCGCTGCCGGACAACATGCTCGAAGACCTCTACATCGATTCGGGCGACCGCATCTGGGTCGCCAGCCGCGACGGCCTGAGCTGGCTCGGCGCCGACCGCAAGGAATTCGAGCGCATTTCCTTCGACGGCGCCAACGCCAACTGCAGCGACAACGTCACCTTCCTCACCGGCACGCCGGACGGCGCCATCTGGACCGCGACCTCCGACGGCCTGCTGTGCCGCATCGCCTCCGACGGCCGCAGCGTCGAGCGTTTCGTGCCGGGCGCCGGCGCCGCCGCGCGGCTGCCGCGCGGGCCGGTCACCGCGTTGATGGCCGATCCGCGCGGGCGCCTGCTGGTCGGCACCGCCAACGGCCTGGCGCGCTACGACCAAGGCCGCTTCGAACGCATCGGCCGCGACGAGACCGCCGGCCTCGGCGTGGGCGAACTGTCGCAGGAAGCCGACGGTTCGATCTGGGTCGGCACCAGCGGCGGCCTGTTCCGGCTCAGCGCCGACGACCGCATGACCCGGCCGCCGTGGAAGCTCGGCGAGGACGCCGGCAACGCCATCGTGATCAGCGACCTGTCCGGCGGCCGCTGGATCGGCACCACCGCCGGCCTGTACCGGGTCGACGCCGACGACAACGTGCGCCTGCTCCAGGACGACGCCGGCGACGGCCTGTGGGACTACCGCAGCGGCGTGCTGCAGATGCTGCGCGACGAAGAAGGCGGCATCTGGCTGGTCACTTATTCGCAGGGGCTGGTCTACCTGCCGCCGGATTGGAACCGCTTCGCCTCGGTGACCTCGGTCGGCGGCCGCCAGATCGACCGGCTCGACGCGCGCGACGTCGCCCCCGACGGCGACGGCGGCTTCTGGATGCTCACCGCGACCGACCTGTACCGCCTGCGCGCCGGCAGCGGCACGCTGGAACCGGTGGCGTCCAGCCGCGAGCTCGGCCTGAAGTGGATGCACACGCTCTACGCGCGCCCGGACGGGCGGCTGTGGATCGGCCACTCCGGCGGCCTGGTCCTGTTCGACCCGGCCAGCGGCCAGGGCCGCAGCTGGCCGCTGGACCCCAAGCGCCCGCGCCTGCAGGGCACGGTGTGGTTCCTGCACGAGCAGCCCGACGGCGGGCTGTGGATCTGGCTGTCGGACGGCAGCGTGCACCGCTACAGCGCCGACGGCGAGGAACTGCCGCGCGGGCCGATCGAGCGCACGCTCGCCACCGCCGGCTTCCTGACCAGCCCCGGCACCTTCCGCCCCGGCCCCGACGGCCAGCTCTGGTTCGCCGGCGGCACCGGCCTGCACCGCTGGGACGGCGACGGCTTCGTCGCGGTGCCCGGCGGCGAGTTCGGCGACATCCAGGCGATGACCTTCGCCGGCCCGCAGCGGCTGTGGCTGGCGCGCACCGGCGCGCTCGAGGCGTATCGCTGGAAGGACGGCAAGCTCAGCCTGGAACGGCGCATCGACAACACCAACGACTTTCCCGACACCAACGTGTCCGGCCTGCTGGCCAGCCGCAACGGCACGGTCTGGGCGACCACCGCGCGCGGCCTGCTGATGGTCTCGCCCGACGCGCGCCGGCTGCGCCTGTTCGGCCTCGGCGACGGCATTCCCAACGTCGAACTGACCCGGACCACGCCGCACCGCAACGCCGATGGCATCGCCGCGGCGCTGTCGCTGGACGGCATGGTCCTGTTCGACCTGGACACGCCGTTCCCCAGCGCGCGGCCGCCGCGGCTGTCGCTGGAGAGCCTCAGCGTGCGCCGCGAGGAAGACGACTGGGCGCTGTCGCCGGCCGGCGGCGGCGTGCAGCTGGAATCCGACGACCGCGACTTCCGCGTGGTCGCGCGGTTGATGTCGTTCCTGGACCCGCGCTCGCACATCTACCGCTTCAAGCTGGAAGGCTACGACCCGGACTGGATCGAGCAGCGCGCCAACGGCGAGCGGGTGTTCTCGCGCCTGGACCCGGGCGAGTACCGGCTGCTGGTCAAGGCCGCCGGCGCCGACGGCATCTGGTCCGAGCCGGTCGCGTTCGAACTGTGGGTCAAGCCGCCGTGGTGGCGCTCGACCTGGGCGCAGCTGGTGTTCACCGTGCTCGGCATCGTGTTGATCGGCATCGTCGCGGTCGCCTACCGGCGTCGCCTGGGCCGGCGCAGCGCGTGGCAGCTGGCGGTGCACAAGCGCGAGGTGGCCGAGCAGGCCTCGCTGGCCAAGACCCGGTTCCTGGCGACGCTGGGGCACGAGGTGCGCACGCCGATGACCGGCGTGCTCGGCATGAGCGAGTTGCTGCTGGATACGCCGCTGGATCAAAAGCAGCGCGGATATACGGAGTCGATCAAGCGCGCGGGCGAGCACTTGCTGCGCCTCGTCAACGACGCGCTCGACCTGGCCCGGATCGAATCGGGCCGGCTGGAACTGCAGGACCGCCCGTTCGACCTGCACGCGCTGGTCGAGGAAGCGGCCGGGCTGATGCAGCCGCTGGCGCGCCAGCGCGGGCTGGCGTTCGAGGTCGAGATCGCCGACGACGCGCCGCCGGGCCTGCGCGGCGATCCGCACCGGGTCAGCCAGATCCTGATGAACCTGCTCGGCAACGCGATCAAGTTCACCGAGCACGGCCGGGTCGGCCTGCGGGTGCGGGCGCTGTCGCCGCAGGGCGTGCGCTTCGAAGTCAGCGACACCGGGCCGGGCCTCAACGACGAACAGAAGGCGCGATTGTTCCGCCGCTTCGAACAGGCCGAAGGCGCGCGCACCGCGGCGCGCTACGGCGGCAGCGGCCTGGGCCTGGCGATCTGCCAGGAACTGGCCGCGGCGATGGACGGTCAGGTCAGCGTGGTCAGCCAGGCCGGGCAGGGCGCGCGCTTCGTGCTCGACCTGCCGCTGCCGGCGGCCGCGGCGCCGGCGCCGTCGCAACCGCGCGACCGTTACTCGCCGCGGGTGCCGGTGGCGCCCGAGCGCAGCGTGCCGCGCGCGATCTTGCTGGTCGAGGACGACGCCACCGTGGCCGAGGTGATCGCCGGCCTGTTGCGCGCGCAGGGCCATCGCGTCACCCATGTCGCCAACGGCCTGGCGGCGCTGGCGGAAACCGCGACGGCGCGCTTCGACCTGGCCCTGCTCGATCTCGACCTGCCCGGCATCAACGGCCTCGACCTCGCCCGGCAACTGCGCGTGCAGGGTTTCGCGCAGCCGCTGGTGGCGGTGACCGCGCGCGCCGACGCCGACGCCGAGCCGCAGGCGCGCCGCGCCGGGTTCGACCTGTTCCTGCGCAAGCCGGTGACCGGCGCGATGCTGGCCGAAGCCATCGAGCGCGTCGTCGACGCGGCGGACGCGCCATGAGCCGCGCCGGCGCCGGCCCGCGCATCCGCGCCGTCGCGCCCGCGCCGGCACGCGCGTGGCTGCGCGCCGCCGCCGGACTGCGCGCCGCCGTCGCCGCGCTCGCGCTGCTGGCCGCGCTGGCCGCCGCGCCGGCCGTCGCCGGGCTGCCGGAAACGCCGCGCCCGCGCCAGCTCACCGTCGCCGACGGCCTGCCGTCGAACACCATCAACCGCATCGCCGAGGACCGCCACGGCTATCTGTGGATCGCCACCAGCGAGGGCCTGGCGCGCTACGACGGCACCGGCTACCGGATCTGGCAGCGCGAACAGGGCCTGCGCGACAACTTCGTGTGGACCGTGCACGTGGACGCGCGCAACCGGGTCTGGGTCGGCACCGCCCAGGGCGGCATGGCCATGCTCGACGCGCAGCGCAAGCGCTGGACCTATTTCGACCGCAGCAACACCCCGATCCTCGACGACGACTGCGTGTGGTCGATCGTCTCCACCGCCGACGGCGCGCTGTGGTTCGGCACCGAGCGCGGCGGCCTGTACCGCATGGGCGAGGACGGCCAGATCCAGCGCTTCATGCCGCGCGCGGGCGATCCGCGCAGCCTGCCCGGCGAAGGCGTGGTCGCGCTCAGCGTCGCCCCCGACGGAGGGCTGTGGGTCGGCACCCGCGACGGCGCGGCGCGCTGGACCGGGCGCGATTTCGAACGCGTGCCGGCCGGCGCGCTGAAGTCCAACATCCTCAATTCGATCGGCTTCGAGCGCGACGGCGCGGTCTGGTTCGGCACCACCGGCGGCGTCGGCCTGCGCACGCCGGACGGCCGCTACCGCGCCGATCCGTGGTCGGCGTTCGCGTCGAAGTACGCGGTCATGGACGTGCTGGCGCGCGACCGCGCCGGGCAGTACTGGTTCGACCTGCCGCAGGGCCTGGGCGTGGGCGGCGTGGACGGGATCGAAGTGGTTCCGTTGTTCAGCGCCACCAGCCAGGGCCTGGTGCGGCCGAACTGGTCGGGCGCCTACGAGGACCGCGAAGGCGGCCTGTGGTTCGGCAGCAACGGCCACGGCCTGTGGTACCTGCCGCCGAACTGGCGCCAGTTCTCGGTGCTGATCCGGCGCGTCGACGATCCGGCCTCGATGGCCAACGGCTACGTGCGCGGCATCGCCCCGGCCGGCGACGGCGACATGTGGCTGGTCGGCAGCGGCGGCGCGCTGGACAAGCTCGACCCGGAAACCGGCGCGATCGCGCACGTGGCCAAGGGCTTCAGCGGCGGCATCGTGCTCTACCACGTGCTCGCCGACCGCCGCGGCAAGGTGTGGACGACCTGGTACGGCGGACTGGCGCGGATCGACCCGGCGACCCGGGCGATCCGCACCTGGCACATGGACCGCGGCGAGGACCGCGCGATCACCGGTTCGGTCGACCTGATCGAAAGCGGCGAACTGGTCTGGCTGATCGGCAGCGCCGGCGAAGTGCAGGCGCGCGACGGCGAAGGCCGGGTGCGCGAGACCCTGCACGCCGGCGAACGCGGCCTGCCGGCCAACGTGGTCATCCCGTTCGGCGGCCACGGCCCCGACGGCTCGCTGTGGCTGTCCGCCGGTTCCGCGCTGCTGCGCTGGGACGATGGCGAGCGCCGGTTCGTGCCGGTGCCGGGGCTGGCGCCGGGCGGCGCGATCCAGAGCTTCGTCTTCGCCGACGGCCAGCGCATGTGGCTGGGCGGCTTCGGCACCCTCGACGCCTATCGCTGGGACGGCAAGCGCCTGCACCGCGATTTCGGCCTGGACGTGCGCGACGGCCTGCCGGCGACGGAAGTGCGCGGCCTGGCGGTGGACGCCAACGGCCTGGTGTGGATGACCAGCAAGCGCGGCCTGGTGCGGGTGGATCCGTATGCGCGCACGGCGCGGGTGTATGGGGTCAAGGACGGCCTGCCGAGCCAGGAATTCGCGCGCGCGCCGGTGGCGCGCCCGGGCGACGGCCGCCTGCTGATCGGCAGCCCCGAGGGCCTGGTGCTGTTCGATCCGGCGATGGTCAAGCCCAGCCGCGCTGCGCCGACGCTGATCGTGGAAAGCATCGAAGTGCGCCGCGGCAGCCGCAAGGTCGCATTCCCGACCGAAGACGCCGACCCGCGCAAGGCGCTGCCCGGGCGGGTGCCTTCGGTGTTCGTCGCCGACGGCGACCGCGATCTGCGCATCGTCGCCCGCTTGCTGTCGTTCAACAATTCGCAGAACAACCGCTACCGCTTCCGCTTGAGCCGTTTCGATCCGGGCTGGGTCGACGTCGGCGCCAGCGGCGAGCGCGTGTTCTCGCAACTCTCGCCCGGCGATTACCGCCTGCAGGTGATGGCCAAGACCGCCGACAACGTGTGGTCGCCGCCGCTGACGGTCCAGTTGCGGGTCGACTCGCCGTGGTGGTGGAGTTGGTGGGCGGTGGCCGCCGCGATGGCGCTGTTGGCGCTGCTGCTGGCATGGATCCTGATGGCCCACCGCAACCGCCTGCAGCGCCGGCTGGCCTGGCAGCGCGCCGAGCACGAGCGCGAAGTGGCGAAGCAGGCGTCGCTGGCCAAGACCCGGTTCCTGGCGACGCTGGGACACGAGGTGCGCACGCCGATGACCGGCGTGCTCGGCATGAGCGAGCTGTTGCTGGACACGCCGCTGGATCAGAAGCAGCGCGGCTACACCGAATCGATCCGCCGCGCCGGCGAACATCTGTTGCGGTTGGTCAACGACGCACTGGATCTGGCGCGGATCGAATCGGGCAAGCTCGAACTCGCGCACGAACCCTTCGACCTGCGCGCGCTGGTGGCGCAGGCGGCCGACCTGATGCGGCCGCTGGCGCAGCAGCGCGGACTGGCGTTCGAGGTGGAGGTCGCCGCGAACGTGCCGCGCGGCCTGCGCGGCGATGCCAGCCGGGTCTGCCAGGTATTGCTGAACCTGCTCGGCAACGCGATCAAGTTCACCGACTCCGGCACCGTCGGCCTGCGCGTGGAACGGCTGACCCCGCAGGGCGTGCGCTTCGAGGTCAGCGACACCGGTCCGGGCCTCAACGAAGAACAGAAGCAGCGCCTGTTCCGTCGCTTCGAGCAGGCCGAGGGCGCGCGCACCGCCGCGCGCTACGGCGGCAGCGGCCTGGGCTTGGCGATCAGCCAGGAGCTGGCGGCGGCGATGGAAGGCGAGATCGCGGTCTACAGCGAACCCGGCCAAGGCGCGCGCTTCGTGTTCGACCTGCCGCTGTCCAACGCCGAACCGCCGGCCGGCGCCGGTGCCGATGGCGGCGCGCGCGCGGTCGCGCGGCCGCATGCCGGGCCGCTGGCGATCCTGCTGGTCGAGGACGACGCCACCGTGGCCGAAGTCATCGCCGGCCTGCTGCGCACCCACGGCCACCGCGTCACCCATGTCGGCAACGGCTTGGCGGCGCTGGCCGAAGTGGCGACCGCGCGTTTCGACATCGCCTTGCTCGACCTCGACCTGCCGGGCATCAACGGCCTGGACCTGGCGCGGCAACTGCGCACGCAGGGCTTCGCGCAACCGCTGGTGGCGGTGACCGCGCGCGCCGACGCCGACGCCGAACCGCAGGCGGCGCAGGCCGGCTTCGACCGTTTCCTGCGCAAGCCGGTGACCGGCGCGATGCTGGCCGACGCGATCGACGAGTTGATCGTCGCGCGCCGCGGCGAGGCGTAGCGGCGCGGGGTGGCATAGCGCGGCGCCACGCAGCGCAGTGTGGCGCCGTGTGGCGTCGCTCCAGCACACCGTCATTCCGGCGAAAGCCGGAACCCATCTTGATTTTGTTTTTCCTCGGATCGCGAGCGAAAGGAACAGGAACGAAATGGATTCCGGCTTGCGCCGGAATGACGGGGGCAGGAGCGAGCGTCGCGTCACCGCACCATCGGCTCCCATCGCCGTCCCGTCCGCCCCCCCTGTAGGAGCGGCGCAAGCCGCGACCGCGCCAACCCGACTACGACGCAAACGTCCTCGTCCGACCTCCACGCCCCGCCTCGCGTTTGCTTGACCGCCGTCCGCCCCCGCGACATCGCGCCGTAGTTGAATGATCGCGATCGCGGCTCGCGCCGCTGCTACCGGGAGCCATCCAGCATCATGCCGATCGGGAATCTGTTCGCCGGCGCCGACGCGCCGGCCGAAGGCGAGCGCTTCGAGGCGCTGCTCACGCACAAGAACCTGGTGGTCGAACGCATCGTCAGCTCGGCGCGGATCCAGCCGACGCCGTACGTGCAGCCGCAGGACGAATGGGTCGCGCTGCTGCGCGGCGAAGCCGAACTCGACGTCGCCGGCGAAACGACGATCCTGCGCGCCGGCGATTATCTGTTCCTGCCGGCCGGCACGCCGCATACGGTGCGCAAGGTCGCCGAAGGCAGCGTCTGGCTGGCGGTGCACCTGCACTGAGGCAGCGGCCGCGGCGGCCGCGTCGCGGCCGACGAAGGTTCGGCCGCTGCGACGTTGTTGCGTACGCGCAAGGCGGCGACGCTGCCGGGTGCCTCGCTGCGCCGCTTGTTCGCTGCGCGCCGTCAGCGCAGCGGCCTCAGCGCCTGCCTGGGCGCCTGCCTGGGCGCCGCGGCGGAGCCGAACGCAAACCCATCGCGGCAACGAAAAAACCGGCGCGGACGCCGGTTTTTCGAAGGCCGCGCTAACCGGCGCGTCAGCGCGCGCTCAACTCGTGCACCGCCGCCACCAGCGCGCCGACATGCTCCGGCGACATGTCCGGCGACAGCCCGTGGCCGAGGTTGAACACGTGCCCTTCGCGCGAGCCGCCGTTGCCGTCGCGATAGTCGTCGAGCGCGCGCCCGACTTCGCGGCGGATCGCTTCGGGCGAGGCGTACAGCGTCACCGGATCGAGGTTGCCCTGCAGCGCGGTGCGCCCGCCGATGCGGCGCGCGGCGTCGCCCAGGCCGATGGTCCAATCCACCCCGACTGCCTCGGCGCCGCTGGCGGCGAGTTCGTCCAGGTAAGGATCGTTGCCCTTGCCGAACAGGATCAGCGGCGCGCGCGTCTCGCCGTCGCCGCGCGGCAGTTCGGCGGCGATGCGCTGCAGATAGCGCAGCGAGAACTCGCGGTACATCGACGGCGACAGCACCCCGCCCCAGGTGTCGAACACCTGCAGCGCCTGCGCGCCGGCGGCGTGCTGGGCCTTGAGGTACGCGATCACCGCGTCGGTGACCGTGCCCAGCAGCTTGTGCATCGCCGCCGGGTCGTTGAGCGCGAGCGACTTGACCTTGGAATAGTTGTCGCTGCCGCCGCCTTCGACCATGTAGCAGGCGATGGTCCACGGACTGCCGGAGAAACCGATCAGCGGCACCGAGCCGTTCAATTCGCGGCGGATGGTGCGCACCGCGTCCATCACGTAGCGCAGGTCGGTCTCCATGTCGGGCACGCCGAGCTTGTCGATGTCGGCGGCGGAGCGGATCGGGCGCTCGAACTTCGGGCCCTCGCCGTCGGCGAAGTACAGGCCCAGGCCCATCGCGTCGGGCACGGTGAGGATGTCGGAGAACAGGATCGCCGCGTCCAGCGGGAACCGGCGCAGCGGCTGCAGGGTGACCTCGCAGGCCAACTCCGGGTTCTTGGCCAGTTGCAGGAAGCTGCCGGCCTGGGCGCGGGTGGCGCGGTACTCGGGCAGGTAGCGGCCGGCCTGGCGCATCAGCCACACGGGCGTGCGGTCGACGGGTTGGCGGCGCAGGGCGCGCAGGAAGCGATCGTTGGCGAGGGGCTGGCTGGACATGGTCGGGCGTGGGCCGTGGGGTTCGTCGGGAAGTCGGGGGCGGATCAGCGTTCGCGCGCGTTGCGGCGGCGGGCGTGGTCGGCGGGGCGGGGGCGGCGTCGCGGGCGTGGCGGCGCGAACCGGCCCGGCGCGCAGTCTGGGCCGCGGCGGGCAAGGGCAGGAGTGGCGGTTTGTCCCACCCGCGCCGGCGGCGCCGCGCGCGCGGTCATCGCGGCGCTTCGGCGCCCTGGCTGAACATCAGCTGGAAACCGCGCTTGAGTTGTTGGTCGCGCGCCTGCTCCAGCGCCACGAATGCGCTGTCGCGGTCGAGGAATTGCTCGCGCCGGACGGTGCTGCGGCCGCCGATCTGGCCGCTTTCGCGCACCAGGGTCCAGCCGCCGAGCAGGTCGGGCTGCAGCATCAATTGCACGAAGCGCGGGGCTTCGTGGCCGTCGGGGCGTTGTTGGAGGAGGAGGCGCACCGGCCGATTGTAGCCGCAGGCGCTGGCCGCGGCAGCCGGTGCGGGCCGGCTGGGCGCCGCGCTACGGGGCGGTCGCGGCGGCGTCGCGGCCGCGGCCGGGGCCCGAGCCGGGCGTGGCCGGCGGCTGCGCCGGGGCGGCGGGACGGGCCGGCGGCGCGCCGCCGCCGGCCGCGCGGACTCAGTACGTGGGCGGGTTCTTGAGTTCGACGTCCTGCACCCAGTCGCCGAAGCCATTGCCCAGGTGCACGATTTCGCCGAGCGCCTGCCCGCCCGGCGCCTGCGCGGTGAGGAAGATCGAGCCGTTGGAATATTCGCTGACCGTGTACTGCGGGCGGCCGCCGACCATGGTCCGGGTGGCGTTCACGAAGCGTAGGCCGGTCAGGATGATCTGCCACTGGTTGGCGTCCTCGCTCAGTACCGCGGCGACCGGGGCGTCGTAGATGCCGCCGTTGTTGTAGTTGAGCACCGCATGCTGGATCGACTCGGTCAGCGCCTGCCAGGCCACGCCGAAGATGACCGTGCTGGTGCGCGCGTTGGGGTAGTTGCCGAAACGTTCCAGCGCGGTCTGCGCGGCGATTTCGGGCAGGTCGGTGGGATCGTAATGCTTGTCGAGGAATTCGAACTCGTTGGCCACGGCGGGCTCCTGGTCGGTGGGAGGGGCGGGTTCGTCCGCGTCGGCGGGAGCCGGCGCGGGACGGGCGAGGGCGCGGCGCAACAGCAGCATTTCCAGCAACGACACGGCGGCCATGCGACGCGATCCGATGGGCGATGCGGGACAGAACGCGGCGCGGGCGGCGGTGTGAAGCGCCGCGCGCCGCTTTCCGCCGCTGCCCGAACCAGCCCAAGCCCCTGTAGGAGCGGCGCAAGCCGCGACCGCGACACCTCAGCCACGGCGACGCCCCAGCCACCGCAAAAGCCCAACGTGCCTAAACGAACCCGCGCCGCTGCGCGTTTTCGCTATCCGCCCGCCCGCCCGCGTACCGCAGAACCTGCGCCGATACGCCGACGGCGACACCCAACGCGCGCGGTCGCGGAGTTAGGTCGCGGCCTGAGGCCGCGGGCGGCGCTCAAGCCCGTGCGACGGCGTAGACGCGCGCGCGCGGGCGTCGGCGCCGATGCGCTCATTCGCGTCGTGGGGCGAGCGAGCATCGACGAGCGGGATCGCGTCGCTGTCCAGCAGGCGCAGGCGGTCGCCGAAAACGAGCGCATCCTGCCGCCCTCGGCGAAGACGGCGGCCGCGCCGGTGCGCTCAGCCTTCGCGCAACACCGCCAGCACTTGCTCGTCCGCCACTCCCGACACGATCCGCGCCGCGCCGGCGCGGTCCCACAGCACGAAGCGCAGGCCCGAGGCGTCGGCCTTCTTGTCCAGGCGCATGCGCGCCAGCAGCGCTTGCGGGTCGAGCCCGGCGGGGATGCGCACCGGCAGGCCCAGGCGTTCGAGCAGGCGTTGCAGGCGCTCGGCATCGGCCGCGCCGGCGCGGCCGAGCGCGGCCGACAAACGCGCTGCCAGGACCATGCCCACCGCCACCGCCTCGCCGTGGTTGAGGCCGTCGCCGGTGGTGCCGGCGTAGCCCTGCTCGGTCTCGATCGCGTGGCCGAAGGTGTGGCCGAAGTTGAGCATGGCGCGGTCGCCGCGTTCGTACGGGTCGCGCGCGACCACATCGGCCTTGAACGCGCAGCTGCGCGCGATCGCTTCGGCCAGCGCGGCGTCGTCGCGCGCGAGCAGCGCCTCGGCGTGGCTTTCCAGCCAGTCGAGGAAGCCGGCGTCGAAGATCGCGCCGTACTTCACCACCTCGGCCAGGCCGGCGCGCAGTTCGCGGTCGGGCAGGGTGCGCAGGGTCGAGGTGTCGGCGATCACCGCGCGCGGCGGATGGAACGCGCCGACCAGGTTCTTGCCGCTGGGCAGGTCGACCGCGGTCTTGCCGCCGACCGAGGAATCGACCATCGCCAGCAGCGTGGTCGGCAGCTGCACGCAGTCGATGCCGCGCATCCAGCAGGCCGCGGCGAAACCGGCGAGGTCGCCGACCACGCCGCCGCCGAGCGCGAGCACCGTCGCGTCGCGGGTCGCGCCGAGTTCGGACAGCGCGTGCAGGCACTCGGTGAAGCGCTCCAGGGTCTTTTCGTGTTCGCCGGGCGGGATCGTGAAGGTGGCGACGCTGAGGCCGGGCTTGGCTTCGGCCAGCGCGGCGAGCGCGCCGTCGAGGTAGAGCGGGGCGACGTTGCCGTCGCTGACCACCAGCGCGTGGCGGCCGCGCAGCGCCCTGGCCAGGCGCGCGCCGTCGCCGAGCAGGCCCGGACCGATCTCGATGCTGTAGCCGGCTTCGCCGGACACTTCGACTTTGCGCGGCGCGTTCATGCGGTGGCTCCAAGGGGGGAAGACGTGGACGAAGGCGGGCGCCGCCACAGCGCGTCGAGCTGGCGCGCCAGGCCCAGCGCGGCCTCGCCGGCGCCGGCGGCGCCGGTGTCGAATGGCAGGTCGGCGACTTCGGCGTACAGCGGCGCGCGCACCCGGGCGAGATCGCGCAGCACCTGCTCGCGGTCGCCGCGCGCCAGCAGCGGGCGGCTGCGGTCCTGGGCCAGGCGTTCGAGCTGCTGTTGGACGCTGACCTGCAGGTATACGACGAAACCGCGCTCGCGCAGCAGCCGACGGTTGTCCGCCGCCAGCACCGCGCCGCCGCCGGTGGACAGCAGCAGGCCGTCGCCGGCCAGCAGTTCGGCCAGCGCCGCGGTCTCGCGCGCGCGAAAGCCCGCTTCGCCTTCGTGTTCGAAGATTTCGGCGATGCGCGCGCCGGCGCGCAGCTCGACCTCGCGGTCGGCGTCGACCGCGCGCAGGCCGAAGCGCTCGGCCAGGCGCTTGCCGATGCAGGTTTTGCCCGAGCCCATCGGCCCGACCAGGATCAGATTGCTCGCCGGATTCATGCCGCGATTGTAGGGCACGCCGCGCCCGCGCTTGCGCCGCCGCGACGCTTGCGCCGGCTTAACGAGCCCCGGCCTAGGCTCGGGGTTCCCGTCGCCGGCCCCGCGCGCGCCGCGGCGCGGGCGTTTCCCGTTCGCGCGCCACAGGAGAGACGCACATGTCGGTCGCCAAGGTCATCGAACTCAGCACTTCCTCCACCACCGGCATCGAGGACGCGGTCAAGTCCGGCCTGGCCAAGTGCGCCGAATCGGTCAAGGACATCCAGGGCGCCTGGGTCAACGAGATCAAGGTCACCACCGACGCGGCCGGCAACATCCAGGAGTGGCGGGTGAATCTGAAAATCAGCTTCGTGGTGAAGTGAGCGGGCGTCGCGGCTGAAAGGAAAGCGTCGGGCCTGAAGGCCCTCCCACGAAGGCCTACGGCTTCGGCTTGCGAGCGGCCTTAGCCCTTGTGGGAGGGCCTTCAGGCCCGACGCTCTCCGCTCCGGCGCGATCAATCCGGCTAAGCTCGCGGCCTGCGCTGCGCATCCAGCACGACCGTCCGGTCGGCGATTCCCGGCAGCGTCGCCAGCGCCTGCCGGCTGACCCGCTCGAACAGGCTCACGAAGCGCTGCACCTGCGCCCGGGTCATGCCCTGGCGGTGCGGATGGCGCGCCTGCAATGCCTGTTCCTGCTGCCAGCGCCAGCCCGCGACCACCTCGAACCCCGGCGGCTGCAGGAACAGCAGCCGGTCCAGCTGCGACCACAGCGGCGGATAGTCCGCGGCCAGGGCGCGATTGCAGTAAGCGCGCCAAACGCCGTGGGCGTCCTCGTCGCGTTCCAGCGCGTTGACCGGTTCGGCCAGTTGCGCAGTGTCCTGCGCCGGCGCGCCGAGGAACCAGCCTTCGAACACCACCAGGTCGACGGCGTTCGCGCGCGGCCAGCGCGACGGCGGCAGGCGGGTGTCGGCGAGCTTGTCGAAGCGTGGCAGGCGCACCGCGGCGCGATGACGCAGTTCGTCGAGCAGGGCGCAAGCCAGCGCGACATCGTGGGTGCCCGGCGGCCCGCGCGTGGCCAGCAACGGATGCACCTGCCGGCCCAGGCGCTGGCGTTCGCGCCGGCCGAGATAGAAGTCGTCGATCGACAGCACTGCGGTGCGCAGCCCGTGCGCTTGCGCGGCCGCGGCCAGTTGCGCGGCCAGCGTCGATTTGCCGCTGCCCTGCAGGCCGCTGATGGCGAACACGCGTGCTCGGCCGGCCGGCGCGCGGATCGCCAGCGCCTGAGCGAGAACGTCGGCAACGAACGGAGCGTCGAAACCGTGCGCGTCGTCGCCGGCCGCCGCGGCGGCTTTGCCCGATGTGGCGGGCGCGCGGGCGGCGGGCAGATGCGGACGCGGCGACATGCGCTCACAATAGCGCAATGAACCCGACCGCCGATTTGCTCAACGAAGCCCTCGCCACCTTCGACGCGCTGTTCGCACAAGCGCGCGCGGCCGGCGAGCACGATCCGACCGCGATGAGCGTCGCCACCGCGTCGCTCGACGGCCGCCCGTCCGTGCGCACGGTGTTGCTGAAGGCGCACGACGCGCGCGGCTTCGTGTTCTACACCCACCTCGACGGACGCAAGGGCCGCGAGCTGCAGGCCAATCCGCACGCCGCGCTGCTGTTCCACTGGCCGCGCGTGCGCCATGGCGTGCAGGTGCGGATCGAGGGCGCGGTGGAGATCGTCTCCGAGGCCGAAGCCGACGCGTATTTCGCCAGCCGCCCGCGCGGCAGCCAGCTCGGCGCGTGGGCGTCGAAGCAATCGGAAACCCTGGACGGCCGCGAGGAATTCGAGCAGCGCCTGGCCGAAGCCGAGCATTCCTTCGAGGGCCGCGAGGTGCCGCGCCCGCCACGCTGGACCGGTCTGCGCGTGCGCGCCGACAGGCTCGAGTTCTGGTACGGCGCCGACTTCCGCCTGCACGAGCGCTGGCTGTACGAGAGCGACCGCGCAGGCAGCTACAGCAAGCGGATGCTGTATCCGTGAATCAGCCCTGGCGCGTGCGCGCGGCCGCGCCGGCCGACCGCGCCGCCTGGGCGACGCTGCGCGCGCAGCTGTGGCCGGAGCAGCCGTTGGCGGAACTGGCCGCGGATCTGGACGGTTGGTTCGAGGACGCGCGCCTGGCCGCTTTCCTCGCCGAAGACGGCGAGGGCGTGTGCGGCTTCGCCGAGGCCAGCCTGCGCAGCGACTATGTCAATGGCACCGAGTCCTCGCCGGTGGCGTTCCTGGAAGGCTGGTACGTGGCGCCGTCGCATCGCGGCCGGGGCGTCGGCCGCGCGCTGGTCGCGGCGGTGGAAGCGTGGGGACGCGAACGCGGCTGCCGCGAACTGGCCTCCGATGCCTTGCTCGACAACCTCGACTCGCACCGCGCGCATGCCGCCTGCGGCTTCGAGGAGACCGAGCGGGTGGTGTATTTCCGCCGCAGGCTCGACGCGCAGTAGACGCAGAGCCGTTGTTGTGTGAGGGCCTTCAGGCCCGACGCTCTTGTCTTTTGTGGGAGGGCCTTCAGGCCCGACGCTCTTGTCTTTTGTGGGAGGGCCTTCAGGCCCGACGCTTTGCGTTCGGATCGCCGCGAACTGAAACAAGAGCATCGGGCCTGAAGGCCCTCCCACAAGAGCCGCGGGCCTTACAACAAGCGCCGCGGGGCCCGACGGCAACGATTCTTCAGCCCGCCCGCCGCTGCGCCCAGCCGGCGATGATACGGCTCAGTTCGTCGACGCCCGCGGTCAGCGCCGCCGGCCCCGGTTGCAGGATGATCGGCGACTTCACCTCGTGCAGCTCGCCGTCGCGCACCGCCGGCACCTCGCTCCAACCCGCGCGCGCGGCCACCTGTTCGGGGCGGAATTTCTTGCCGCACCAACTGCCCAGGATCAGCTCCGGCGCGCGCCGCACGACCTCCAGCGGGTCGGCCAGGATGCGGTCGCGCGCCAGCGGCATCGCCGCGTGTTCGGGGAATACATCGTCGCCGCCGGCGATGCCGACCAGCTCGGACACCCAGGCGATGCCGGTGATCTGCGGGCTGTCCCATTCCTCGAAATACACCTTGGGTCGGCGCGGCAGGCGCGCGGCGCGCTCGCGCGCGGCGTCGAGGTTGCGCTCCAGTTCGCCGGCCAGCGCCGCGGCGCGCTCGCCCGCGCCGACCAGCGCGCCGAGCCGGCGCACGTAATCGACGATGCCGGCGACGCTGCGATGATTGCTGATCCACACCTCGACGCCGTGCTTGATCAGCTCGGCGGCGATCTCGGCCTGGATGTCGGAAAACCCGATCACGAAGTCGGGCTTGAGCTTGAGGATCTCGCCGATCTTGGCGCTGGTGAAGGCGCTGACCTTGGGCTTTTCCTTGCGCGCCTGCGGCGGACGCACGGTGAAGCCGCTGATGCCGACGATGCGGTCCTGCTCGCCGAGCAGGTACAAGGTCTCGGTAGGTTCCTCGGTGAGGCAGACGATGCGTTGCGGGCCCATGGGTCCAGAGGTCGACAGCGGGGAAGGGCATTGTCGGCGATGCGGGCGGGTGGGGCGACTGCTGGGCGCGTCGTGGTTGGATTGGCGCGGTCGCGGCTCGCGCCGCTTCTGCATGGGCTGCCTGTAGGAGCGGCGCGAGCCGCGACCGCGCCACCACGGTTACCGCGCAAACTACGATGCGACGCAGCATTTCCCGGCCTGCGCGCGCCCCGGTCGCCCCCGTTTCTCCCGTCCAGTTCACAGTTCCCCACGGTATGGTGCAGCGCGGCGTGTCCCCGCCATACCCATTCGTACAGTCGACCCGTCGGCGCGCCGCCGTCGTGTCCCTGGGAGGGACCATGTCGCGACTCAACCTGCGCCGCCTGTTCGGCGCGCCCGTGCTGTTCGCCCTGTTGTGCTGCGCCGCGGCCTTCCCGGCCAGCGCCGACGACTACACCAAGACCCGCTATCCGGTGGTGCTGGTGCACGGCCTGTTCGGTTTCGACGCCATCGGCGGCGTCTACGACTACTGGTTCGGCATCCCGCAGGCGCTGCGCTCCGGCGGCGCGCAGGTGTACGTGGCCCAGGTCGCGGCGGCCAACTCCAACGAAGTGCGCGGCGAGCAGCTGATCGACCAACTGGAAACCCTGCAAGCGCTGCACGGCTACACCAAGTTCAACCTGGTCGGCCACAGCCAGGGCGGGCCGACCGCGCGCTACGTCGCCGCGGTGCGGCCGGATCTGGTCGCGTCGATGACCTCGATCGGTTCGCCGCACGCCGGCAGCAAGGTCGCCGATTTCATCGGCACCACGGTGCCGGACGGCTCGCCGCTGCGGCCGTTGATCGCCTCGTTCGTGAATGCGTTCTCCTCGCTGATCGGCGCGCTGTCCGGCGGCCAGTCGTCGCAGGATTCGCTGGCCGCGCTCAAGGCGCTCGACAGCGCCGGTTCGGCGCGCTTCAACGCGCGCTATCCGCAGGGCATGCCGACCAGCGCCTGCGGCAGCGGCGCGGCGACGGCCGGCGGGGTGCGCTATTACTCGTTCGGCGGCACTTCCAATTCGACCCACTGGTTCGACGCCTCCGACCCGGCGATGATCGCCGGCGGCCTGCTGTTCGCCGGCGAAGCCAACGACGGCTTGGTCGGTCGCTGCTCCAGCCACTGGGGCCAGGTGATCCGCGACGACTACGAGTGGAACCATCTCGACGAGGTCAACCAGATCGCCGGCCTGCGCGGGCTGTTCAGCGCCAATCCGACCAGCGTCTACCGCGCCCACGTCAACCGGCTCAAGAACGCGGGGCTGTAAGCATGCGCGCCACCGCGCTAGGCATCGCCATGGCGATCGTCGCGGTCCTGGCGATCGTCGCGGTGTTCGCGGTCGGCGGGCTGCTGGAGCGGCCGCTGCTGTCGTCGGCTACAGTGGTTAGCAGCGGCGATGGCGGTCAACTCGCCGATCCCGATCCGCGCGCCGCGGAATCGCGTGTGTCGAGGCCGGTCGCGCCGGATCGCGCGGCCGCGGCCGATTCGCTGCGCGACACCGCGGTGGACGGCGCGGCCACGCTCGACGCGCTCGGCCGCCCGCGCGCGGATCGCGAACTGCGCCGCCTGTTCGACTATTTCCTGGCGCGCAGCGGCGAGCGCTCGCCCGAGACGATCCGCTCGGCCCTGGCCCTGCACCTGCACGCGCAGCTGGCGCCGCCGGCGCTGGCGACGGTGCTGGCCTGGTACGACGCCTATGTCGCGCTGGAGCGCGATTCGGTGGCCCTGGCGCAGGCCGCCGGCGGCGCCGAGGCCGGGTTCGCGCGGGTGCGCGCCTTGCGCCGCGAGCGCCTGGGCGAGGAACTCGCGCAGGCCTTCTACGCGCAGGAAGAAGCCGACTACGAACTGGCGCGCCAGCGCGGCGCGGCGCGCGGGGCGTTGCTGGCGCAGCAGGGACTCGATGCCCAGGCGCGCGCGGACGGCCTGGCCGAACTCGACCGCAGCGCGGCGGCCGAACCCGCGCTGCAAGCGAGCGCGCAGTTGAGCGATGCGCTGGCGCAGAACCGGCGTTTCGAGCGCGAGGGCACCGACGCGGCGACGCGCTACGCCCAGCGCGAAGCGCAGTACGGCGCGGCGGCGGCGCAGCGCCTGGCCGACCTCGACCAACGCCGCGCGCAATGGCAGTTGCGCCTGCGCAGCTATGCCGCGCAACGTCAGCGCGTGCTCGCCGACGGCGGCCTGAGCGAGACGCAGCGGCGCCAGCGACTGGATGCCTTGCTCGCGGACTTCGACCCGAACGAACGGCGTCGGGTGGATGCGCTGGCGCGCAATGGCGGTTTGCCCGGGCGATGAGATGCGTCGTCAGTGGGAGCGGCTTCAGCCGCGATGTTTTTCGCTCAGCTGGCAGCGTCGCATCGGATAGAAAAGCGTCGGGCCTAAAGGCCCTTCCACAACAGCCTGTCGCGCACCGGCCCGCTCCTGTGGGAGGGGCTTCAGCCCCGACGCTGTTCGCTCAGATCGCTGTGTCGCGCCTGATACCGCGCCGGATACAAAGAAGCGCATCGGGCCCGCAGCGCCACCCAAAGCCCGCTCAAAAGAAATCGCGATTGAACTTGGCCGGATGAACGCCGTGCCCGGTGTCCATCGACACCTCGAAACGCAGCGTATCCGGCGGCGCCACCTGCGCGGTGCCGACGTAGTCCACCAATTCGCCGTCGCGCATCTCGCGCATCGCCAGGGTCTGCTTGCGGCCGAGCAGGTCGGTCGCGGTCGCCTGGACGCGCTGCGCGGTCAGCGCCTTGGCGTCGGCGCCGCCGCCCAGGCGCAGCGACATCACCACCAGCACCGTGCGCGCATCGCGCTGGGCGCCGTAGCGGCGCACCACCTGTTCGGGCAGTTTGTCGGTCTGCACCGCGGTGACGTGCAGATACACATCGCCCTGGCGCACGGTCTCGCTGCCGGCGGCGTTGCCCTGGCTCGGCGGTACCGAAGGATCGCGGCCGCAGCCGGCGAGCAACGCCAACGCCAGCGCCGCCAAGATGCGGCGGCTCACTCGTTGGCCGCCGACAGCTGCCGGCCGCGCTCGGTCGCCGCGGCGATCGCGCGCGCGACCAGTTCGCGCAGGCCGCCGGCTTCGAACGTCTCCATCGCGGCCTGGGTGGTGCCGCCGGGCGAGGTCACCCGCGCGCGCAACGTCGCCGCGGATTCCTCGCTGTCCCGCAGCATGGTGGCCGCGCCGAGCAAGGTCTGCACGACCAGCGCGCGCGCGGCGTCGCTGTCCAGGCCCTGCGCTTCGCCGGCCTGCTGCATCGCCTCGGCCAGCAGGAACACATAGGCCGGGCCGCTGCCGGAGACCGCGGTGACCGCGTCCATCTGCGCTTCGTCGTCGATGCGCACGGTCGGGCCGACCGCCGACAGCAGCTCGGCGGCCTGGTCGAAACGCGGCCGCGCCGCGTCGTTCGCGTACAGGCCGGTGATGCCGGCGCCGAGCAGCGCCGGCGTGTTCGGCATCGCCCGCACCACCGCGGCGCCGCCGCCGAGCCAGCGGTCGAGCTGGCCGGCGGTGATGCCGGCGGCGATCGAGATCGCCAGCGGCGCCTGCGCGCGCGCCTGCGTGGCCAGCGATCCGCAGACCTCGCGCATCACCTGCGGCTTGACCGCCAGCAGCCACACCTGCGCGCCTTCGACCGCGTCCTCGCCGCGTTCGAACACCGGCACGCCGAAGTCGCGCGCCAGCGCGTCGCGCAGTGCCGGCACGGGTTCGGCGACGCGGATGCGGGCGGGATCGGCGCCGCGCGCGATCAAGCCGCCGATCAGGCTGCGGGCCATGTTGCCGCCGCCGACGAAGGCGATCGGCGCGGAGGAGGGGGGCGTGGCGTCGGACATGGCGGGTCGGGCAAGAGTGAGCACCCGCGCAGGATAGCAATTCGGCCCGGGCCGGCCCGGCGCGTCGGCGCGTCGGCGCGGATCGGCTAGGCTGCGGTTTTACCGCGAGGCGACGCAAGATGGCGATACGGGCCGTGGTGTTCGATGTGTTCGGCACGTTGGTGTACATGCGCGAACGCCGCCGTCCGTTCCGCCGCCTGGTCGGCTTGCTCGAAGCCCGCGGCCGGCATGGCCAGGCTGGGGACGCGGCGCGGATCATGAGCCGCGATGTCGGGCTGGCCGGCGCCGCGGCCTTGCTGGGCGCCGAACTCGGCGCGCAGGAACTGGCGTCGCTGGAACGCGACCTGCAGGCCGAGCTGGCGAGCGTGCGCCTGTTCGACGACACCGCCGCGACCTTGCAAGCGCTGAGGGCGCGCGGCCTGCGGCTGGGACTGTGCTCGAACCTGGCCGCGCCTTACGCGCCGCCGGTGCGCGCGCTGTTGCCGTTCGAACTCGATGCCTACGCCTGGAGCTTCGAAGTCGGCGCGGTCAAGCCCGATCCCGCCATCTACGCCCACGTCTGCGAACGCCTGGGATGCGCGCCGGCCGAGGTCCTGATGATCGGCGACACCCGCGCCGACGATTGGTTGGGGCCGCGCGACTTCGGCATGCACAGCCGATGGCTGCGGCGCGAGGGCGGCGACGCCCGGGAAGAGACGATCGCCGGTCTGGACCAGGTGCTGGCCGAAGTGGAGCGGCTGGCGGACTGAGGCGCCCGCGCCGCCGTGCCGCCGCGCCGGTTATGCCGGCCGCGCGCGCGCGCCGAACAGGGCGGTGCCGATCCGCACCAGGGTCGCGCCCTCGGCGATGGCGATGGCGAAGTCGTCGCTCATCCCCATCGACAAGGTGTCCACGCCGGCACGGTCGGCGGCGAGGGCGTCGAACAGGGCCTTGGCGCGTCGGAACGACGGCCGGCGTTGTTCGGGCTCGGCGTGCGGGGTCGGGATCACCATCAGACCGCGCAGGCGCAGCGCCGGCTCGGCGGCGATCGCCGCGGCCAGCGCCGGCACCTCGTCGGGGCGGCAGCCGTGCTTGCTGGCCTCGTCGTCGATGTTGACCTGGATCAACACGTTCAGCGGCGCGTCCGCGCCGCGGTGGCGGGCCAGCGCCGCGACCAGCTTGGGCCGGTCCACGGTGTGCACCCAGTCGAACAGCGCCGCCGCCTCGGCGGCCTTGTTCGATTGCAGGTGGCCGATCAGGTGCCACTCCAGCGCCCGCCCGGCCGCGGCGGTGGCGGCCATGACCGCGCGCTTGCCGGCCGCCTCCTGGACGTAGTTCTCGCCGAAGGCGTCCTGGCCCTGCAGTGCCAGATTCGCGACCGCGGTCTCATCCTGGGTCTTACTGACCGCAAGCAATCGAGGAACCGGCCGGCCGGCGTCGTGCGCCGCGTCGCGCAACTGTTGCAAGATGTGATGGAGAACGTGCTCGTGCACGCGGGGAAATCCTGTGAGAAAGGGTGGAACGGCGCAGCCGTTGCGGGGCTATACTGCCTCTTGGGGGTGGTTTGGTTCCAGCTTTACGGTTGCGATCGGGCCGTTCCACGGCAGCGGAACCAAGTGGCTGGTTTTTCCGGACCCGCGAGGCGGGTCCTAGAGCAGTGCGGGGAGCACGCATGGATATCGCCGAACTTCTGGCGTTTTCGGTAAAGAACAAAGCATCCGACTTGCATCTTTCGGCCGGCCTGCCGCCGATGATCCGGGTCGATGGCGACGTGCGCCGGATCAACATCCCGGCCCTGGACCACAAGCAGGTCCACGCCCTGGTGTACGACATCATGTCGGACAAGCAGCGGCGCGACTTCGAAGAGTTCCTGGAAGTCGATTTCTCGTTCGAGATCCCCGGCCTGGCGCGCTTCCGCGTCAACGCCTTCAACCAGAACCGCGGCGCCGGCGCGGTGTTCCGTACCATTCCCTCCGAGGTGCTGAGCCTGGAGGACCTGGGCTGCCCGCCGATCTTCCGCCAGCTGATCGAGCAGCCGCAGGGCCTGATCCTGGTGACCGGGCCGACCGGCTCGGGCAAGTCGACCACGCTCGCGGCGATGATCGACCACATCAACAAGAACGAGTACGCGCACATCCTCTCGGTCGAAGACCCGATCGAGTTCGTGCACACCTCGCAGAAGTGCCTGATCAACCAGCGCGAAGTCCATCGCGACACGCACGGCTTCAACGAGGCGCTGCGTTCGGCGCTGCGCGAAGACCCCGACTACATCCTCGTCGGCGAGTTGCGCGACCTGGAAACCATCCGTCTGGCGCTGACCGCGGCGGAAACCGGCCACCTGGTGTTCGGCACCCTGCACACCTCCTCGGCGGCCAAGACCGTGGACCGCATCATCGACGTGTTCCCCGCCGGCGAGAAGCCGATGGTGCGCTCGATGCTGTCCGAATCGCTGCGCGCGGTGATCTCGCAGGCGCTGCTGAAGAAGGTCGGCGGCGGCCGCACCGCGGCCTGGGAGATCATGGTCGGCATCCCGGCGATCCGTAACCTGATCCGCGAGGACAAGGTCGCGCAGATGTACTCGGCGATCCAGACCGGCCAGGCCTACGGCATGATGACCCTGGACCAGCACCTCCAGGACCTGGTCAAGCGCGGCCTGATCCTGCGCCCGCAGGCCAAGGAATACGCCAAGGACAAGCGCCTGTTCGAGTGACGCCGCTGCGGCGGCGCGGCCCCGCGCCGCCGCCTCGACGCCGCGCCCTGCCGCGAACCCATCCCCCCGGCGACCCACGCCGCCGTAATCGACCTCCCGAGGAGGTAGCCGCATGAACACGCCCGCCCCGTCCAACCCGACCACCGCCTCCGGCGCGATCGACTTCACCTCCTTCCTCAAGCTGATGGCGCACCAGCGCGCCTCGGACTTGTTCATCACCGCCGGCATGCCGCCGTCGATGAAGGTGCACGGCAAGATCACCCCGATCACCCAGAACCCGCTGACCCCGCAGCAGAGCCGCGACCTCGTCCTCAACGTGATGAGCCCGCAGCAGCGCGAGGAGTTCGAAAAGACCCACGAGTGCAACTTCGCCATCGGCGTCACCGGCGTCGGCCGCTTCCGCGTGAGCTGCTTCTACCAGCGCAACCAGGTCGGCATGGTGCTGCGCCGGATCGAGACCAAGATCCCCAGCGTCGACGAGCTGAACCTGCCGCCGATCATCAAGACGCTGGCGATGACCAAGCGCGGCATCATCATCTTCGTCGGCGCCACCGGCACCGGCAAGTCGACCTCGCTGGCGGCGATGATCGGCTACCGCAACCAGAACTCGACCGGCCACATCATCACCATCGAGGACCCGATCGAGTTCGTGCACCGCCACGAGGGCTGCATCATCACCCAGCGCGAAGTCGGCATCGACACCGACAGCTGGGAAGCCGCGCTCAAGAACACCCTGCGCCAGGCGCCGGACGTGATCATGATCGGCGAGGTGCGCACCCGCGAAGGCATGGACCACGCCATCGCCTTCGCCGAAACCGGCCACCTGGTGCTGTGCACCCTGCACGCCAACAACGCCAACCAGGCGATGGACCGCATCATCAACTTCTTCCCCGAAGACCGCCGCAACCAGCTGTTGATGGACTTGTCGCTGAACCTCAAGGGCGTGGTCGCCCAGCAGCTGATCCCGACCCCCGACGGCAAGGGCCGGCGCGTGGCGATGGAGATCCTGCTCGGCACCCCGCTGGCGCAGGACTACATCCGCGACGGCGAGATCCACAAGCTCAAGGAGCTGATGAAGGAATCCACCCAGTTGGGCATGAAGACCTTCGACCAGGCCCTGTTCGAGCTCTACCAGGGCGGCGAGATCAGCTACGAGGACGCGCTGCGCTACGCCGACTCGCAGAACGAAGTGCGCCTGCGGATCAAGCTGGCGCAGGGCGGCGACGCGCGGACCTTGTCGCAGGGGTTGGATGGGGTGGAGGTGGCGGAGGTGCGGTGAGGCTCGGCCGCATCCAGCTGATTTTCCGAAGACGCCAGCGAAAGCTGGCGTTTTTGTGTACCGGCTCGTCGGTTTGCAACGGCTAAGGAGGGACGCGTGAGGCTGCTGGCATCGATCATGGCGATAGGGCTGTCCGGCGGCACACAGGCGCCGAACCTGGATCGCATCGATTGGAGCAAGAATTCGTTGTTGTTGATCGGCGCGCATGCGAATGTCGAAAATGTCGCGATCTATGCTTTTCCTGGAAAGATGAAGGGCGGGGCTTTCGATTTCCACGGCTTCATCCCCGCGCGCATGAACTCGCAGCCGGTGGACGGCTACTTTCTGGGCGTATCGAAGGGCGAGGAAACCATCGGCCTGTCGTCGGTCGCGTGGTACGCCACAGGCAACCTGGTGCAAGGGGCCAGCTACGAACTGCGTTTCTGCAGGGATCGGACCATCCCGGTTTTTCGGGTCGAGCCCGGGCAGATCGTTTACGTCACGGATCTTTATCTCCATGCCGGAAGCGCTCAGGGCGGCCCGGGGAAATGGAGGGATTTCCGCTGGGTTTTTCGTCCCGACGTGGATGCTGCCAAGGCCTGGGTAGAGAAGCATCGCCCCGGCGACATTTCTCGCTTCGTAGTGGCTGATGTATCCGAGATGCCGTCGTCCGACAAATGTAAGGACTGAGGCGGATGCTTCACAGGCAGGACAGCGCACCTGCACCGTTTCATCGAGTGGATCAGATCCGCGTTCCAGTCATCGTAACGACAGACATATCGATTGATTCGGTTTGCCGCGATGGCGAGCAAACTCAAAACTTGATCCCCAGATTGAATTTCGCCCCACCGCTGACATCGCCGGTCCGCGTATCCACCCGCCCGCTCCCGGTCACCCCGAGCGAAGCGCCGCCGGAGTTGTAATGGGCGCCGATGGTGCCGTCGACGGCAGTCGGTCCGTTTCGATCTGCGCTGACGCTGATGGCGGCCGAACCGGTCCAGTTCTCGGACAGTGGTGTGCTGTAGTTGGCGTTGAAACTGCCATTGGTGAATCCGTCGGTGTTCGCGTTGACGTTGAGGCTGAGACCGAGCTTGCCGAAATCCAGCTCGGCCGCAGTGGTGGCGGTGATCCCGTAGTTCGGGTCGGCGATGCCGCCGAACGGGCCGGCTACGCCGCTCAGGCCGTAGGTAGTGACGCCGTTGGTATAGCTCACGGCGCCGGCGAAGGTGACCTGCGCCGGGGCGATGCCCATGCGCGCTTCGAGGTTGGCGTTGATGTCGCCGACGTGATTCAACCCGACGTTGATCGAGACGGCGCTGAGCGGCGCGGTTTCCACCGTGGCCGGGTCGTTCGGGGTGATGCTGAAGCTCGCCGACCAGGCGTTGTATTCGGTGACCGCCGGCGTGGTCGGGGTGGCGGTCGCCTGGGCGATGTCGGCGTAGGTCGCGGCGGTGGGCACGCCGCCCAGCGTCTGCAGCGAGGACAGGCTGGGCACCGTGTCCACGGTCATGGCGCTGAGTTGCGAGATCGCCGCGGGCGAGATGCTGAGGTCGACCGGCGCTGCCTGCACGGAATTCAGCGCGGCGGCGGCCGCGGCTTCGGTGGCGGCTTTATCGGCTGCGGCCTGTTGCGCCGCGGCGGTTTCGGCGGCGCGGTCGGCGGCGTTCTGGGCGTTCTGGGAAGAGTCGGAGCCGGAGACTCCCGAGCTTGCGTCGGCCATGGGAAAACCCTCCTGGTGGGCGTCCGGCCGTGCCGGCGCGCAGGGAAAGCGTTTTCAGCGGTCCGACCCTAGCAAGCCGGCGCGGCGCGGGAGTACCTGGGGCGGACCCCAGCATGGCCGGTGCGGCAGCTGCGGGCGCTGGTTAAGTCCTTGGTTTCGAAGACTAACTATCGCCGCTGGCGGTAGCCGGCGCGGGCGTCTGCGGCGACGGGCGGCGATCCGGCGTTCGCCGTTGCGGTTCTTGAACGCGGCCGCTCGCAAGATACGGTGGCGGCGTACGCGGCCGTGCAACGCAAGCCGTCGCAAGACTTGCCAACACGGTCACATGCTTCGATGCTTGCCGGCCGTCCGGTCGTTTCGCCGCTGTTGCGCGCGTCGTGTCCGCCCGTCCACTCCGTCGCGCTGCCATGCCCAACGTCCTCGTTCTCGGCGCCCGCGCGCCCGCCGCCCTCGAAATCGCCCGCCGCTTCCGCCGCGACGGGCGCGCGACTGCGATGGTGGCCGACAGCGTGTCCTGTCGCCTGTCGGGCTGGTCGAACGCGGTGTGCGCGAGCGAGCCGATCGCCGGCCCGCGCTTCGACGCGGCGCGCTTCGCGGCCGACCTCGCCCGCATCGTCGCGCAGCGCCGCATCGATCTGGTCGTGCCGACCTGCGAGGAGGCATTCTGGCTGTCGCGCTATCGCGGCGCGCTGCCGGCCGGCGTGCGCGTGCTGGTGGACGAGTTCGACAAGCTGCGCGAGCTGCACAGCAAGCTGCGTTTCCTCGAACTGGCGCGCGGTTGCGGCGCGAACGTGCCCGACAGCGCCGAGGTAAGCGATCTCGAGCAGGCGCGCGCCTGGGCTGCGGGCCGGCCGTTGGTGCTCAAGCCCGAGTATTCGCGTTTCGGCGTGCATGTGCGCCTGTATCCGCAAGGCATGCCGGCCGATGCGGCGCCGCTGCCGCTGGCGCAGGCGTGGGTCGCGCAGCGTTTTCACGTCGGCACCGAGCTGTGTTCCTACAGCGTCGCCGACCGCGGCCGGTTGCTCGCGCATTCGGTTTACCGCCCGGCGTACCGGCTCAGCCGCAGTTCCAGTTTTTATTTCGAGCCCGCGCCGAACGCGACGATCCGCGGTTTCGTCGAACGCTTCGTCGCCAAGATCGGCTACACCGGACAGATCTCGTTCGACTGGATCGTCGGCGACGACGGCAGCGCGACGGTGCTGGAATGCAACCCGCGCGCGACCAGCGGCGTGCATCTGTTCGGCGTCGGCGACGACCTGCCGGCGGCGTTGCTCGGCGCGGACATCGCCTGCGTCGATGCGCGCCCGGCGCGGCCGCGCATGCTGGCGCCGGTGATGCTCGGCGCGGGACTGGCGCAGGCGTTGGCGCAGGGCCGCGCGCGCGCGTGGCTGCGCGACTGGCGCCGCGCCGACGACGTGCTGTCGGTACCCGGCGACCGCCTGCCGCCATTGGGCGGGCTGGCCGACCTGGGCGCCTACGCCGCCAGCGCGCTGCGCCGCGGCGGCGGTCTGCGCGAGGCGGCCACGCGCGACATCGAATGGGACGGCGAGGAGTTGCCGGACCTGTGAACGCCGCCGCGCGCGTCGCCGACGAAACGTTCTCCCAGCGCGCGCACGCCTTCGCGCGCATCCACGTCGGCGCCGATTCGCGCGCACTGGTCGCCAATCTCGATACCCACGCGGAGTTGATCGACGACGGCGAGCGCAGCTATCCGGTCAGCATCGACGACGGCGAGGCGCAGGACAACGCCTGGGTCTGTTCGCCGCGCACCACCTACGGCGCTTACGCCACCGAAGAAGCGCTGCGCTACGCGCCGACGCTGCTGGGCGCGCCGATCCGCGCCGCCGGCCGCGGCCTCGACCGCTGGCTGCGCGGCGCGCGCATCGACCGCGCGGTGGCGATCAACAACTGGTGGCTGTCGACCAATCTGTATCCGCGCTGGCGGATCGGTTGCGCGCAGCGCCTGCTGCAGGGCGCGCTGCAGCGCTGGCCCGGGCATGCGGTGTGGCTGCGCTCGCTCAATCGCGACGATCACGCCGACTGGTTGGAGGAATGCGAGCGCCTGGGCTTCCTGCTGATCCCGAGCCGGCAGGTGTATTTGTTCCGCGACGTCGCCGCGCTGGCGCAGCGCCGCCACAACCTGCAGATCGATCTGCGTCTGGCGCGCAAGCAGCCGCACCGCGCCGGCGATGGCGACATCGGCGGCGCCGACTACGCGCGCATCGCCTGGCTGTACGCGCGGCTGTACATGGATCGCTATTCGCGCTGCAATCCGCGCTACACCGAGGCCTTCGTGCGCAGCTGGCACCGCGCCGGGCTGTTGCAACTGGACGGCTTCCGCGACGAGGCCGGGCAACTGATGTGCATCGCCGGGGTGTTCCGCCAGGGCCGCACGCTGACCACGCCGATCGTCGGTTACGACACCGACCAGCCGCAGCGGCTGGGCCTGTACCGGCTGCTGACCGCGACCACGTTCGAACGCGCCATCGCCAGTGGCGATGCGATCAACTTCAGCGCCGGCGCGGCCGGCTTCAAGCGCCTGCGCGGCGGCCAGCCGAGCATCGAGTACAGCGCGGTCTACGCCCGCCACCTGCCGGCGCGCACGCAGCGCGCGCTGGGCTGGCTGTCGGCGCTGACCCGCCGGGCCGGGGTGCCGATCATGCGAAGATTCGAACTATGACGCCCGACGACCGCGACGTTCCAGCCGAAGCCCGCGCGATGCGGGATGCGGTGCGCGCGGGCGGCTGGCACCCGTCGCACGCCGCGCGCTGGTTTCCGGTGTTGTGCGGCGAGCGCCTGCGCGCCGCGCCGGTGGCGGCGACCGTGCTCGAACGGCCGTACGCGCTGGCCCGCGACGGCGCCGGCCGCGCGTTCGCGCTGGAGGACCGCTGTCCGCACCGGCATGCGCCGCTGTCGCAGGGACGCTGTAGCGATGGCGGACTGTCGTGCCCGTACCACGGCTGGCGTTTCGACGCGCAAGGCCGGCTGTGCGAGATTCCCGGGATGCCGGCCGACGCGGCGCTGCCGCAGGTGCGCGTGCGCGCCGCGGCGGTGCGCGAGCACGACGGCCTGATCTGGCTGCGGCCCGACGGCCGCGACGAGGGCGAATTGCCGGCGATGGTCCGGCGCAATCCGCCCGGCTCGCGTCGCTTCCTGTGGCAGACGCAGTGGCGCGCGCACATCGTCGATGCGATCGAGAACTTCCTCGATCCGCTGCACACGCATTGGATCCATCCGGGCCTGGTCCGGCGCGGCGGCGCACGCCGGCCGGCGACCGCGCGCTTCGTGCCGTCGCCGCAGGGGTTCGCGGTCGATTACCTCGGCCAGGCCCAGCAATCGGGCCTGCTGTACCGATTGTTCGAATCGCCGCGCGAAAGCGAGCGCGCACTGTTCGATGCGCCCGGCAGCGCGCAGATCGAATACCGCTACGCCAACGGTGGCATCGTCCGCATCAGCCTGCACTTCGCGCCGGTCGACGCGGCGACGACCTCGGTGTTCGCGAGCCTGCACGTCGAAAACCGCTGGGCGCCGGCGTGGCTGGTGCGCGCGCTGGTGTGGCCGCTGCTCAAGCGGGTCAACGACCAGGACGCGCGCATGCTCGCGCTGCAGTCCGACAACCTGCGCCGCTTCGGCACGGTGCGCGGCGCTTCGACCCAGCTCGATCTGGTGCGGCCGTGGGTGGAGGCGTTCTGGAACCATGGCGCGCCGCCCGCGGATGCGCAGGCGAAGGACGTGGCGTTGACGCTGTGAGTGTCGGGGCTGGGTCGGGCCCCGACTGGCGTGAGCCGCTGATGCCGTGAATCGCCGGCGCCGCGCGAGGCGGGCGTCGCGAGCGGCGGATGCTGCTGGTCCGCAAAGCCTCGCCCATGCGCGACGCGGCCCGGCCGCGCGCGAGCGCCCGGACGGCGCCCGCGCACGATCGTTCAGGGCTCGCAGTCCTTCTTGCCTTCGCAGTCCGTAACCGGGTCCAGGCGCATCAGCTTGCCCTGCGCGCCGATGCGGACATCGCCCCAGCGCCGCGGCACCACCTGCACCGGCTCGCCGAGCAGCCGCTCCTTGAAGCCGTCCGCGGACTGCGACAGATAGCTCTCGCCGATGCGGCGCCAGCCGTCGGCGTCGCGCGCATAGGCGTAGCAGCGGTTGCCCCAGTCGCGCACGTTGCACAGCAGGTACTCGGGCTGGCCGTCGCGATCGAGATCCGGCGCGACCAGCGCGCAGGCGCCGTCGTCGTCGAGGCAGCCCGGCGTCTTCAATGTCTGCTTGACCACCGCGTCGAGCCAGGCGGGATCGATCGCGCCGACGTCCTTGGCCGCGGCGATGCGCTGCAGTGCCTGCGCGGGCGTGTCGGTCTTCGGCGCCTCGCGCCTTTCGATGCGGTACTCCCAGCGCGTGGTCGCGGCGAGCGCGCGTTCGAGATTGGCGTGCGCAGTCGGCGCGGTCGCGGCGAAGCGCGGGTCGCGCTTCAGCGCATTGAGCGCCTGGTAGCCGCGGCGGCCGCTGTCGAAGCGCAGGTAGCCCAGGTCGAACTTGGCGGGCTCGGCCTTGCCGCGCGCCAGTTGCGCGAGCTGCGAGCCCACGCCGAGGCGATGCGGATCGAGGATCCAGGAATTGGCGGCCGCGACCAGCGCCAGCAGCACCAGCGACACCGCGACGTTGACCCGGCGCAATCCGCCCAGCCATTGCCCGCCGCCGCGGCGCAGCGTCGCCACGGCATAACCCAGCGCGTACAGGCTCAGCGCCACCGACGCCAAAGCGGCCCAGAAGCGCTCGCCGGTCCAGCCGTACTGGCCGATGCGCAGGCTCAGCGCGTACAGGCCGAGCGCGGCGAACACCGGCAGGGTCAGCAGCGCCGCGTCGACCACGCCGCGCAGCCAGCGCGGATACGGCGGCTCGCCTTCGCCGTCCTGGTAGACGGCATTGACGAACAGCACCACCGTCGCGATCAAGCACATCAGGATCAAGGTCGCCGAGCGCGTCTTCCACAGCGCCTCCAGGCCGGTGAACGGCAGGCTGGCGACGAACAGCAGCGCGATCAGCGCCACCAGCGGCAGCAGGCCCTTGAAGATCGCGAACAGGATCTGCCGCGCGATCTGCACCGGACGGTGTTGGGTGCGGCCGACCAGCACGCCCAGGCCGACCATGGTGCCGGTGGCGAGGTGGACGAAGCTGCGGGTGGTGAACAGGTCGGCGAAGAATTCGATGCCGATCAGCTTGAACAGCACCGCGCACAGCCCCAGCACCGCCCAGCAGATGCCGACGAAGGCGGCGGTGAGGATCAGGGTCAGCGCGTTCTGCCAGCCGTGCTCGAACAGTTCGCGATACGGCGCGCGCCAGCGGCCGTGGCTGAGCCGGCATTGCAGGTAGGGCAGGGCGACGAACAGGCCGATCGCCAGGCTGACCGCGAACGGCCCCAGCACCGTGGCCTCGCTCAGGTCCGGCGCGCCGGTGGCGCTCCAGCCGGCCCACAGCGACAGCGGCAGGTAGACGGCGGCGAGCAGGCCGGCGTTGCTCCAGAAACGGCGGTCGTCCAGGCGCTGCACCGACAGCAGCATCGCCGTGGGCACCGACAGCACCATCGCGTACCAGCTCACTTCCAGTTCCAGCCCGAAGCCGGTGCCGATCCGCGCCAGGTACAGCAGCAGGCCTTGCAGCAGGGCGACGGCGACGATGAAGCCGCGGGTGTTGCGGTCGAGTTCGGCGGCGGGCGCGGGAACGGAATCGGATTTGGCGTTGGCGTCGGGCGTCATGCGGGTCCTTTGCATCGGTTCGGGCCGGCGCTCGGGCGCGGCCGGTGGTGCGGGTTGGTGCGGATGGGCGCGTCGCGGATGGAGCGCTCGAACGTGGGGAGGATGCAGCGGTTGGGTGAGCGGTCGATGAAGTCGGGGTGGCGAGATCGGGGCGGTGCGATCGGGGCCCGGCTCGTCAGTCCGGCGAAAGCCCCAGCCCGTCATTCCGGCGAAAGCTCCGGCCCGTCATTCCGGCGAAAGCCGGAATCCATTTTGCTGTTGTTGTTGTGTTGGCCTCACCGAAGCATTGCGAAGCAAGATCAAAATGGATTCCGGCTTTCGCCGGAACGACGGATCGGGGGTGCTGTCAGTTGAGCGTCGAAGCCGCGCCGCCGAGCCTTCGGATCGCCGCCGCGCAGACCCGCACCCGCAGACCTATAGCGATCAGCGCGGACGGACCTTGCCTGGCGCGGCTTTCTTCGCCTTCGTCGCAGTCCGCTTCGCCACCGCCTTCGCAGGCGGGGCCACACCCACCGTAGCGGCCTGCTTCTTCGCCGACTTCGCCGCCGGCGCTTGTTGCGCATTCGCCGCGGCAACGCCCGCCGCCGTGCGCTTGGTGCCCGCCTTGGCCGCGGCCTGCTGCGTGCGCTTCCAGTACGGCCCGATCCGCTCGATCCGCCGATACGCCGGGCAGCTCTCGCGATGCGCTCCGGGCAGGTAGCTCAGGCTCATCAGGAACTCGTTGGTGATCTCGCCGCCGGTGAAGCGGAAGGTCTGCTTGAACAGCTTGACCCAGCCGGCCTTGTCGCGCGGCTCGCCTTCGTGCAGCACGTGCGCATCGAGCCACTGCGCGAAGCCGCCGTGGCTGGCGCGCAGGCGCTGCACGACCTGGGCGTTGTGGATGGCCGCGTCGACCTTGAGCCGGTTGCGGATGATGCCGGCGTCCTCGAGCAGGCGCAGGCGGTCGGCTTCGCCGTAGGCGGCCACGGTGTCCACGTCGAAACCGCCGTAGGCGCGGCGGAAGCCCTCGCGTTTGCGCAGGATGGTTTCCCAGCTCAGGCCGGCCTGGTTGATTTCCAGGATCAGGCGCTCGAACAGGTCGGATTCCTCGCGTTGCGGGAAACCGTACTCGCGGTCGTGGTAGTCGCCGTGGACCGGGTGGCCGGGGGCGAGGTCGCAGTAGCCGGACATGGAAAGCCTCGTGGCGCGCCGCGCTGCGGCATGGCCTGGGATTGTCGAGGCGCGCGGGCGGCGAATCCAGGCCCGGGCCGTTTCCGCCCTCATCGTCCCGAACCGGCCGCAAGTCGCGTTCTGGCGGCCCCGGTCCGCCCGTGGACCCCGCTTAACGGCCGGGCAGGCTAGAATGGCCCCATGACCGTGATGCCCACGCCCCTCGCCAATCAGGTCCTGATCGCGCTGCCCGCGCTGGCCGATACCAATTTCTCGCGCAGCGTCGCGCTGATCTGTCAGCACGACGACGACGGCGCGATGGGCATCGTGGTGAACCGCCCGTCGGAGTACACCCTGGGCGAAGTGTTCGGGCAGATGGGCGTGGAAGGCGGCGACGATGCCCTGCGCGCGCAGATCGTGCTCGCCGGCGGCCCGGTCCACCCCGAGCGCGGCTTCGTCCTGCACGACGGCGGCACGCGCTGGGATTCGACCCTGGCGATCGCCGACGACCTGTTCCTGACCACCTCGCGCGACATTCTCGAGGCGATGGCCAAGGGCGAAGGCCCCGACCACGCCATCGTCGCGCTGGGCTGCGCCGGTTGGGGCTCGGGCCAGCTCGAACACGAGATCACCGAGAACGACTGGCTGACCGCGCCGGCCGACGCCGAGCTGCTGTTCCAGTTGCCGCTGGACGCGCGCTGGCATGCCGCGGCCGGCCGCATCGGCGTGGATTTCGCCCACCTGGCCGACTACGCCGGACACGCATGAGCGCAGGCGCCTCCGACGAGATCCGACGCGACGGCACCGTCCTCGGATTCGATGTCGGTTCGCGCCGCATCGGCGTGGCCGTGGCCAGCGCGTTCGGCCACGGCGCGCGCGCGCTGGCGGTGATCGACGTGCACGGCGCCAGCCCCGACTGGGGCGCGATCGACCGCCTGCAGAAGGAATGGCGCCCCGACGGCCTGATCGTCGGCGACCCGATGACCCTGGACGGCGGCGACCAGCCCGCGCGCCAACGCGCGCTCGCCTTCGCCCGCCAGCTGCGCGTGCGCTACAAGCTGCCGGTGGTGCTGGTCGACGAGCGTTCCAGCTCGGTCGAGGCCGCGCACCGCTTCGCCGCCGACCGCGCCGAAGGCCGCAAGCGCCGGCGCGACGCCGAGGCGCTGGACGCGGTGGCCGCGGCGGTGATCGTCGAACGCTGGCTGGCCGCGCCGGACGATGCCACCGACATTGACCAGGTCCCGCACTCCTGACTTCGACGCCGCCCGCTCGAGCCGCGCCGACTTCGGCCCTTTTTCCCCGCACGTTCCCCGCACGCCCGCACCGCCCATGACCACCTACGTTTCCGCCGACGGCGGCTCGCGCCACCTGCTCAGCCTGCGCGATGCCTCGCGCGATTCGCTCGACGCCCTGCTGATCCGCGCCCAGGCCTTCGCCGAGGGCCATTACGACAGCCGCGCGCTGGCCGGCATCGCGGTGTGCACGCTGTTCTTCGAGCCGTCCACGCGCACCCGCCTGAGCTTCCAGCTGGCCGCGCAGCAGCTCGGCGCGCACATCCTCAACTTCGACGCCTCGACCTCGTCGACCAGCAAGGGCGAGACCGCGCTGGACACGCTCAAGAACATCGAGGCGATGGGCGTGCGCGGCTTTGTCATCCGCCACCGCGAGGACGGCGCGGTCGCCGGACTGGCCGCGCACGCGCGCCCGGGCACCTGCCTGGTCAACGCCGGCGACGGCCGCAGCTCGCATCCGACCCAGGGCCTGCTCGACATGCTGACCCTGCGCCAGGCCAAGGGCAGCGACTTCTCGCGCCTGCGCGTGGCGATGGTCGGCGACATCAAGCACTCGCGCGTCGCACGCTCGGACCTGCAGGCGCTCAAGGCGCTCGGCGCGGCCGAGATCCGCGCGGTCGGCCCGGCCTCGCTGCTGCCCGACGACGGCACCCTGGACGGCTGCAGCGTCGGCCACGACCTCGACGCGGCGCTGGAGGGCGTGGACGCGGTGATGATGCTGCGCCTGCAGCGCGAGCGCATGGAAGAAGGCCTGGTGGCCTCGCTCGACGACTACCACCGCGACTACGGCCTGACCGCGGCGCGGCTCAAGCGCGCCGCGCCCGACGCGGTGGTGATGCACCCCGGCCCGATGAACCGCGGCGTGGAGATCACCGACGAAGTCGCCGACGGCCCGCAATCGCTGATCCTGACCCAGGTCGCCAACGGCGTGGCGGCGCGGATGGCGGTGTTGGAGGCGTTGTTGAAGGGGTGAGCGCGCGGCGCGGGATTCGGCCGCGCGATTCTCAGCCCGGCGCCGGCAGCGCGTCGAGCCGTTCGACCAACAGCGCCTGCGCGGCCATGACCGCACCGGCGTGCAGGCGGAACTTGCGTTTCGGCGCGCCTTGCGCCGTCCAGGCGAAGCGACGCCACAGCGCGGTCGGCACGCCGGTTTCGCAGCCGCCGCCGCGCAGGCGGCGCAACAGGGTTTCGGCGTAAGCGTACAAAGCGGCGGCTTCGCGCAGCTCGGGTTGGCGCATCAGCGCGCCGACCTGGTCCTCGTCGAGCAAGCGGCCGCAGTCCAGCGCCAGTTCGTCGAGACTCGTGCGCATCTGCCGGTCGGCGCGGCGTTGGTCGCCGGCGGTCAGCGGTCGCGAACGCAAGCTCGGGCCGTTGATGAACCAGCTGCACATCTCGCAAAAGCAATGCGCGCCGGGCGAATACAGGCGCTGGCCCGGCTCGCGCACCAACCGATGGCCGTCGTCGAGATAGCCGACGAACAGGCGGAAGAAACCGGCGGTGTCGTGTTGCGGCGGCAGCGCGTCGGGCGGCAGTTCGCTGCGGTGGCGCTGGGTCCAGGCTTCAGCCGCGGCCGGATCGCGGGCGTAGGCGTGGGCGGCATCGAAGCCGATCACGCCGCGCTGCACCGCTTGCGCCAGCCAGCGCAGCAGTGCGTAGCTGCGGGTTTGCAGCTCGACCGCGTTCTCGATGTCTTCGCGTTGCAGCATGGCGGCCAGGGTAGCCGCGCGCGGTGAGCGCAGCGACACCGCCGGTCCGCGCGCGGACGGCGCTCAGCGCAGCAAAATCAACGTTGCCAACCCCAGGAAGCTCAAGAACCCCATCACGTCGGTCAGCGTGGTCAGGATCACGCCGCCGGCCAGGGCCGGGTCGAAGCCCAGGCGCTTGAGGGTGATCGGCACCAGCACGCCGCCGGTGGCGGCGGTCAGCAGGTTGATGGTCAGCGCGCTGCCGATCACGAACGACAGGCCCGGCTGGCGGAACCAGATCAGCACGATCAGGCCCAGGCCGATGCCGAGCACGAGGCCGTTGATCAGCGCCACCGACAGTTCCTTGCGCAGCAGCACGCCGACGTTGGACGCGCCGATCTGGCCCAGGGCCAGGCCGCGGATCATCAGCGCCAGCACCTGGGTGCCGGCGTTGCCGCCCATGCCGGCGACGATCGGCATCAGCGCGGCCAGCGCGACCAGCTTGGCGATGGAGTCTTCGAACTGGCCGACCACGCTGGCGGCGAGGAAGGCGGTGCACAGGTTGACGCTGAGCCAGATCAGGCGGCGCCGGAACGCGCGCCGGACCGGGCTGAACAGGTCTTCGTCCTCGTCCAGGCCGGCCGCGCTCAAGGCCTGGTGTTCGGCCTCTTCGCGGATGATGTCGACCACGTCGTCGATGGTGATGCGGCCGAGCAGGATGTTGTTGTCGTCCACCACCGGCGCGCTGATCCAGTCGTGGTCGGAGAACTGGCGCGCGACTTCGCCGGCGGTCTCGCCGACGTCGATCGCCGGTTGTTCGTCGTCGATCAGCTTGTTGATCGCGGTGCCGGGCTCGTGGGTCAGCAGCGCGGCCAGGGCGATGCGGCCCAGGTATTGGTGGCGGCGGCTGACCACGTACAGGTGGTCGGTGTGCTCGGGCAGTTCGCCGCGCAGGCGCAGGTAGCGCAGGACCACGTCGATGGTGGTGTCGGCGCGCACCGTCACCACGTCGGGGTTCATCAAGCGGCCGGCGGTGTCCTCGGGATAGGACAGCACCTGCTCCAGGCGCTCGCGGTTCTCGCGGTCCATCGACTTGAGCACTTCGTCGATGACCGTATCGGGCAAATCCTCGACCAGGTCGGCCAGATCGTCGATGTCGAGGTCCTCGACCGCGGCGACGATCTCGTCGGTGTCCATGTCCGCGAGCAGGCTTTCGCGCACTTCCTCGCCGACGTGGACCAGCACCTCGCCGTCGTCTTCCGGATCGACCAGGCCCCACACCACCTGGCGCTTGCCCGGCGGCAGCGATTCGAGCAGGTTGCCGATCTCGGCGGGGGACAGGGTGTTGACCAGGCGGCGAACCGGCCCCAGACGGCCGCTGTCGAGCGCATCGGAAAGCAGGCGCAATTGACGTGCGGTCTTGTCGTGGCGGACGGCTTCGGCCATGCGGTACTTCCTGGCAGGGGGACGGGCGCGGCCACGAAGCCGGCGAGGGGAGCGAAAGCGCGGGCATTATCGCCCGCGCCCCTGGCAAAGCCCAGTGACGATGCGTGGCGGCGCGGCTGGCGTGACTCGCGGCGGACGGGAGTTGCGGTCGGCGCGGGAACGCCGCGCCGCGATGCGAACCGAAGACGGGCGATGCCATCCACCGCATGCGCCCGGCGTGCGGGGCGGCCGGCGCTCAGGCGCGCAGCCAGGCCTCGATGCCGGCGCGGTCGCGCGCGCGCAGCAGCGCCGGCGCGCGCTTGCGCAAGCGTTCCAGGCTGAGCCCGCGAATCGCCCGGCGCAGTTCCAGCAGCGTGGCCGGGTGCAGGCTGAATTCCTCCAGCCCCAGCGCCAGCAGCAGCGGCGCGAACGCCGGGTCGCCGGCCATCTCGCCGCACACCGCCACCGGCTTGCCGCGCGCCTTGGCCAGCTTGATCACGTCGCGGATCACCCGCAGCACCGCCGGATGCAGCGGCGTGTACATGTCGCCGAGCGCTTCGTTGTTGCGGTCCACCGCCAGCAGGTACTGGACCAGGTCGTTGGTGCCGATCGACAGGAAATCGACCGCGCCGATGAACGCCGGCAGCGCCAGCGCCGCGGCCGGCACCTCGATCATCGCGCCCAGCGGCACCCGCTCGGCGATCTCGTGGCCTTCGCGGCGCAGGTCGGCGGCGACCTTGTCGAGCAAGGTGCGCACCGCGCGCATCTCTTCGGTCGCGCTGACCATCGGCACCAGCACCCGCAGCGGGCCGTAGCCCGACGCGCGCAGGATCGCGCGCAACTGGGTCTCCAGCAGGCCGTCGCGCGCCATCGACAAGCGCACGCCGCGCACGCCCAGCGCCGGATTGGGTTCGTCGCGCAGGGCCAGGCCGGTCTTGTCGGCCTTGTCCGCGCCCAGGTCGAGGGTGCGGATGGTGACGACGCGGCCGGTCATGCCCAGCACCACGTCGCGGTAGGCGCGGAACTGTTCGTCCTCGTCGGGCAGCTCGTGGCGCTGCAGGAACAGGAACTCGGTGCGGTACAGGCCGACGCCGGCGGCGCCGAGCGCGTGCGCCTCGGCCACGTCCTCGCGCGATTCGGCGTTGGCGTAGAGCTTGATGTCGACGCCGTCGAGGGTGATGGTCGGCTCGCGCCGCAACCGGTGCAGCTGCTTGCGCTCGCGCGCCAGCTCGCGCACCCGCGCGCGGTGCGCGCGCAGGTCGTCGGCGTTGGGTTCCAGGATCACCGTGCCGGTGCCGCCGTCGACCACCACCGCGTCGCCGTCGTTGATCTTCAGCAGCGCCTGCGCGGTGCCCACCACCAGCGGCAGGTGCAGGCTGCGCGCCAGGATCGCGCTGTGCGACAGCGCGCTGCCGGCGGAGGTGACGATCGCCATCACTCCCTGCGTCTGCAGCTGCGCCAGTTCGGCCGGGGCGACGTTGTCGGCGATCAGGATCTCGCCGGCCACGCCCTGGGTGTCGTGGTCGCGCCGGTGCAGGGCGGCGTGGATGCGGCCGATGACCTGGTCGATGTCGTCCACGCGGCTGCGGAAATACGCGTCGTCCATCGCCTCGAACACCGAGGCGATGCGGTCGCGCTGCAGGCGCAGGGCGTAATCGGCGGCGTAGTGGCCGGTGCGGATCAGCGCGTCCAGGCCCTGCAGCAGCTCCGGGTCGTCGAGCAGCAGGGTGTGCAGGTCGAGGAACTCGCCGACCTCGTGCGCGAGCGCGCCGTGCAGGCGCTCGCGCAGGACGTGGATCTCGCCGCGGACGGTGTCGATGGCCGCGTGCAGCCGCGCCAGTTCGCTCTCGACCTGGTCGCGGCCGATGCGTTCCTCGGCGACTTCCAGCGCATGCGGCAGCCGTACCCGGGCGCGCCCCAGCGCGCTGCCCCGCGATGCGCCGACTCCATGGAATTCCTGCCGCATCCGCGCCTCCGGCTCAGCTGTCTTCGTCGAAACGGCGTTCGAACAGGGCGACTACGGCCTCGGCCGCGTTGGCCTCGTCCTCGCCGTCGACGCGCAGTTTGACGTGGGTGCCCTGGCCGGCGGCGAGCAGCATCACGCCCATGATGCTCTTGGCGTTGACCTCGCGGCCCTTGGCGGTGAGCGTGGCGTTGCTGCGGAAGGCCGACAGCACCTGCACCAGCTTGGCGGTGGCGCGGGCGTGCAGGCCCAGTCGGTTGGAAACGGTGAGTTCGCGTTCGATCATGTCGGGGTCCTCAGGCAATGGTCAAACGCAGCGTGCGCGGACGGCAGTGATGTATTGCGGCTTGCTTCATGCGTTCAAGGGGCTTCCTGTCGAGACGGCGGCGTCGCGGCGACGCCGCCGCATCATGCGTCGTCGTGCAGCACGCCGTTGCGGGCGCCGGCCGCGGCGACCGCGGGCAATCGGTCGAGGTCCAGTTCCGCGTAGTTCATCACCCGCAGCAGCATCGGCAGGTTCAGCGCCGAGACCCGCCGCACCGGCGTGCCGAGCCGGGCCACGCGCGCGGCGAGGTTGCTCGGCGAGGCGCCGTACAGGTCGGTCAGCAGCAGCACGCCGTCGCCGCCGTCGACCCGGCGCAGCGCCGCGCTGGCCTGCGGCAGCAACTGGTCGAGGTCGGCGTCGAAGGGTACTTCGAACGCTTCGGCGCGCAGCGGCAGCGGATTCAACAGACGGCCGGCGACCTGCAGCATCGCGCTGCCGACTCCGGTGTGGGTGATGAGAAGGACGCCTACGGACATGCCTCCAACTTAACAGAGCACGGTGACAGGCCGGAAGCGCCCGAACGGTCGATCCGCGGCCGCGGAGGGGAGGGCGCGCGGGACGGTGCGTGCCGGATGCGCGCCGAACGCGGCGGCGTGGGCGCCAAACGGCGCGAACGCGCCGGCAATGGGCCGGTTGCGATGGGCGGGTTTGCGCTGATGCGGGGCGCCGGCCTGCAGCGGTGCGATGAGCGCAGCGAGGGAAGATCTCCGCGGCGGAGCGGGTATGAGGCCGCGTCCGGAGCGGGGTAGCGCCAAGCGCGGCGGAGCTGGGCGGCCGTAGCGTCCGTGCCGACCCGACGCGGCGCGCCCGTCCGGCCGGCTGCGAACGCCGGTTCGCTCGCCCGCCGCCGGCAAAAAAAGGCCGCCCGAAGGCGGCCCTTGCCATGAAACCTCGCGTCGCCTACTGCTTCGGCGGGGTCTCGGTCTGTCCCTTGTTGCGGCCTTCGTCCGGCGGCGGCGGCGCGGTCGCGGCCGGGTCGGCCGGCGGCGCATCGGCGGGCGGGGTGTCTGCCGGCGGCGGCATATCGGCCGGCGGCGCGCCGGCGTCCGCGGGCGGGGTGGTGTCGGCCGGGGCGACCGGACCGGCCGCCGGGTCCGGCGGCGGCGCCTGCTCGGGCTGCTTGCAGGCGCCCAGCAGGACGGCGGCGAATGCGGCGCTGAGCGCCAGGGCCAGCGAACGCGGACGCAGGGTGCGGGTGTCGTGCTTGCTCATCTCGATCCTTTGCTGACCGGGTCAGCGCGTTGGGGGGAGGGCGGCCGGCGGGCCGAGGCGGCGGTCAGCGGTCGCCGCTGCCCTTGTTCTGCCCGGCCTGGTATTCCGACAGCGACAGGTACCCGTCGCGGTCGAGGTCGTGGACGGAGAAGTTGGCGGCCAGGCGCGCGTCCATCGCGGCCTCGTCGCGGCTGATCTTCTGGTCGCCGTTGGCGTCGAGCTCGGTGAACGCGGCCGGACCGATGGCGTCGCTGGGCGGAGGCGGCGTGCGCGCGTCGGCGCCGCTGACGTCGTTGACCGGCGGCTCGGTGCGCTGCATCGGCGCGGTGTGGTCGCCGTGGTCGGCCGCGCGCGGCGGGGTCTGGCTTTGGGCGAAGGCGGCCGGCAGCGCGAGCGCGACGGCCAGGGTCAGCGCCAGCGTGGAACACCGGCGCGATGCGAGCGTGCGGATCATGGGGGACATGTCGCGGCTCCGTGTGAGGGGACGCCGTCGCATCGAATGCGCGGTGCGCAGCTCCGGCGTGCATCCGACATTAGGGCGCCGCGCGCAAGCGCAGCGGCACAAAGATGGGAAAATTTCGTAATTTTCAGGCGTTTTCGCCGTGCGCCGGTCGGCGGCGATTCATTCGCGGCGAGGGTATGCGCGATGGATGCGGTAACGAAGTTGCGCTGTGGGCGACGTCGTAGCCGCGCATTCGCGGTCGCGGCTCGCGCCGCTCCTACAGGGAGGCACGCAGCTTGGCGAAGCGCCTGTAGGAGCGACGCAAGTCGCGACCGCGGCAATGCGCCTACGTCGAAAGCTGCGTCGTAGTTGCGAATTCGCGGTCGCGGCTCGCACCGCACCTACAGGGAGGCACGCAGTCAGGCGAAGCGACTGTAGGAGCGACGCAAGTCGCGATCGCGCTAATGCGCCTACGACGAAAGCAGCGATCCGCCCGCGTTCAGTCCAGTTCGCGGTGATGCACCGCCACTTCGTTCCAGCCGCGCAGCCGCGCGTGTTCGGCCATGCGCTCGGCCAGGTACACCGAGCGGTGGCGGCCGCCGGTGCAGCCGAAGGCGATGGTGGCGTAGCTGCGGGTGCTGTCGCCCTGCAGCCGCGGCAGCCAGGTGTCGAGGAACTGGCCGACCTGCTCGACGTACAACTGCACGTCGGCCTGGGTCTCCAGATAGTCGCGCACGCCGGCGTCGCGTCCGGACAGCGGCCGCAGCGCCGGGTTCCAGTGCGGGTTCGGCAGGGCGCGCGCGTCGAACACGAAGTCGGCGTCGGCCGGCACGCCGCGGCGGTAGGCGAAGGATTCGAACAGCAGCGACATGCCCGCTTCCACGCCCAGACCGAATTCGGTGATGACGTGGCGGCGCAATTGGTGGATGTTGAATTCGCTGGTATCGACGATGGCGTCGGCGATCTGGCGCAGCGGCTTGAGCACCTGCCGCTCCAGCGAGATCGCATCGGCCAGGGCCAGCCCGAACTGGCTCAGCGGATGGCGCCGGCGGGTGTCGGCGTAGCGCTTGAGCAGCACCGCGTCGCTGGATTCGAAGAACACCAGGCGCGGATCGGCGCCGAGCGCGCCGACCGCCGACAGCCACTCGGGGATGTTGGCCAGGTCGCTGTGGCGGTTGCGCACGTCGATGCCGACCGCGAGCTTGGTCGGCATGCCGTCCTCGGCCTTGATCACGTTCTGCACGAACTGCGGCAGCAACTCGGCCGGCAGGTTGTCGACGCAGTAGAAACCCAGGTCTTCGAAGGTGTTCAGCGCCACCGACTTGCCCGAGCCGGACATGCCGCTGACGATCACCAGGGTGAAACCGCTCGCCTCGGCCGCGTGGTGGGCCCCGGCCGGGCTGGACTCGACGCCGCTCACGATTCTCCGCGCTCCAGAAAGTTGCTGTGCCGGGCGATGAACGCCGCGGCGGGGTCGAGGCCCTTCATGCGCAGGCTGTGCAGGCGCGTGGCCGCTTCGGTCAGCACCGCGAGGTTGCGGCCCGGCATGACCGGCAGGGTGATCATCGGCACGTCGAGGTCGAGCACCCGGCGCAGGCTGGTGTCGCCGGTCAGGCGTTCGATGCCGGTGGCCTTGGGTTCGCTCATCGGCTTGGTCAGGTGCACGATCAGGCGCAGGTACTTGTTGTTCTTGACCGCGGTGTCGCCGAACATCTGGCGGATGTTGAGCACGCCCAGGCCGCGCACTTCCAGCAGGTCCTGCAACATGTCCGGGCAGGTGCCGTCGAGCACGTCGGGAGCGATCTGGGTGAATTCGGGCGCATCGTCGGCGACCAGCCGATGCCCGCGCGTGACCAGCTCCAGCGCCAGTTCGCTCTTGCCCGATCCGGATTCGCCGGTGATCAGCACGCCGATCGAGTAGATCTCCATGAACACGCCGTGCAGGGTGATCTGCGGCGCCAGCGCACGCGCCAGATGGTATTGCAAATGGTTGAGCAGCTCATGGCCGCGGCGCGGCGACGCCCACAACGGAGTGTCGCTTTCCTCCGCGGCGATGCGCAGGTCCTCGGGGCAGGGCTGGTCCTTGCTGATGACCAGCGCCAGCGGCCGGTACTGGATGATCTTCTCGATGGTCTCCCAGCGCAGGCGCGAGTCCAGGCCGTCGAGCCAGGTCAGCTCCTCGGTGCCGAGGATCTGCACCTTGTTGGGATAGATCGCATTGAGATAGCCGGCCAGCGACGGCCGGCGCGCGACCGTGTTGACCGCCTCGACCAGGCGGCCGTCGCCGCGCTGGCCCGCGATCCAGCGCAGCGCCAGCTTCTCGCGCTGCTGTTCGAACAGTTCGCCTGCGCGGATGCTTTTGCTCATGGCGGCCAGTTTACGGGATTCGCGATGGCCGGGGCTTCGAGGCCGCGGGTCTCGTGCGGCGCGGTGCCGCGTGCGAAGCGGCGCGAACGGCGAATCCCGGATGTTCCGTCCCCGGGTTTCGCGATGACCGGGTTGCGGCCGCTCAGGCGGCGCTGCGGCGACAGCAGTCGAGCAGGCGATGGCTCAGTTCGGCCGCATCCGGCGCGCTGCGCAGGCAGTCGCGGAAGTCCGGGTCGGCGAAGCGCTCGGCCAGTTCGGCCAGCAGTTGCAGGTGCTGCTGCACGTGGTGCTCGGGCACGGCCATGGCCAGCACCAGGTCCACCGGCTCGCCGTCGGCGGCGCCGAAGTCGACCGGCTGGGCCAGGCGCAGGAACGCGCCGCAGCTGGTTTCCAGCAGCGGCGTGCGGCCGTGGGGAATGGCCACGCCGTGGCCGATGGCGGTGCTGGCCAGGCGCTCGCGTTCGCGCAGGCCCAGGTCCAGCGCGGCCGCGGTGCGCGGGTCGCCGCCGGACAGCAGGCGGGCGGCGGTTTCGAGCACTGCGTTGCGATCGCCGGGGCTTCCGAGGATCGCAACGCGCTCCGCGCTCAACAGGTCGTAAAGCGGCATGACGGCTTGGGTGTGGCTTGCGTTGCTTGGCTGGCGCGGAGTTTACGCCTGAACTCAGCCGATTTCGCCGATTTCGCCATTGCGGGCGAGGCTTTCGCCGCGATGGTGGTCGACCAGCTTGCTCTTGTGCTTCATCAGCAGGCGGTCGAGCTTGTCGGCGAGCAGGTCGATGGCGGCATACATGTCTACTGCCGCGGCGTCGCAATGCAGGGTGCGGCCGGCGAGATTGAGGGTGGCTTCGGCGCGGTGGTCGGGCTTGTCGAGACTGAGCTGGGTGCGGACGTCGAAAGGCTGGTCGTAGTGGCGTTGCAGACGGGCCAGCTTGGATTCCACGTAGTCGCGCAGGGCGGGCGTGACTTCGATCTGCTGGCCGTGGGTTTCGATACGCATCGGGGACCTCCTTCACGTCGCGGATGAATGCAGAACTTCAGAGCGTTCCAACCTGAACGTCGGAGTTCCGTCCGGCCCATCCGGACCGAAACGGAACCGGGTGACGCCCTGGCCGTGACCAGGGAGTCCAGCATCGCACGATGGGACGCGGGCGCAAGGGGCCGGCCTCATGCTTTGGTCTTAGGCGCGCGCGAAGGCCTTGATCGGGCGGGGTTTTTTCGCCGTCGTAAAGTTTTTGCAATGACAATGGGCGCAATCGGCATAAGCCGCGGCCCGGTCGCGGCGGGTGCTGAGAAGCGTCGGAACGGGCCGCGACGGCACCGCTCAGCCCATGCGCACGCGGTCCTGCGACGACGGGATGCTCATCGCCTCGCGGTACTTGGCCACAGTGCGTCGCGCCACCGGCACGCCGGTGGCCTTGAGGGTCTCGGCCAGGCGTGCGTCGGACAGCGGCTTGCGCGGGTTCTCGGCCTCGATCAGCCGCCGGATCATGGCCTGGATCGCGGTGCTGGAGGCCTCGCCGCCGGCGCCGGTGTCGATGCCGGAGGCGAAGAACGCGCGCAGCGGCACGGTGCCGCGCGGGGTGCGCGCGTACTTGCGCGCGATCGCGCGCGAGACGGTGGATTCGTGCAGGCCGATTTCGTTGGCGACCTCGCGCAGGGTCAGCGGCCGCAGCGCGCTGTCGCCGAATTCCAGGAACGCGGCCTGTTGCTTGAGCAGGCAGCGGGCGACCTTGAGCAAGGTGTCGCCGCGCGCTTCCAGGCTCTTGAGCAGCCAGCGCGCTTCCTGCAGGTGGCCGCGCAGGTAGCTGGCGTCGGCGGCGCTGGCGTGGCGGATCATGCCTTCGTAGCCGCGATGGATGCTGATGCGCGGACGCATCGCCTCCGACAGGGCGACCCGCCACAGGCCGTGCTGGCGCCAGATCACCACGTCCGGGGTGACATAGGTGTCGGTGGAGATCGCGCCCATCTGCGCGCCGGGGCGCGGATCGAGCGAGCGCAGCAACTGCACCGCGGTCTCGACCTGGGCCGGGTCGAGCTTGAGTTCGGCGGCCAGGCCCGCCACGCCGACGCGCGGCAGCCGTTCCAGCGGGCCGGAGGCGATCTGCTGCGCCAACGCCTTGCCGGGGGTGTCGTCGGACAGCGTGCCCAGTTGCAGGCCCAGGCATTCGGCCAGCGAGCGCGCGCCGGTGCCGACCGGATCGAAGCGCTGCACCTGGTGCAGCACGGTCATGACCTCGTCCTCGCCGACGCTCAGCTCCGGCGCCAGCGAATCGGCGATGGCCTGCAGCGGCTCGCGCAGGTAGCCGTCGTCGTCGATGGCCTCGATGATCGCCACGCCGATGCTGCGGTCGCGCGGTGACAGCGGGCTCAGGTGCAGCTGCCACAGCAGGTGGTCGAGCAGGGTCTCGGCGTCGGCGACCTGCTCGGCCGCGGACGAGTCGTCGTCGTGGTCGGACGGGCCGACCCGCTCGTACCAGGTCTCGCCGTCGTCCATGGTCCATTCCGGCTCGGGCGTGGATTCAGGCCCGGGGCCTTCGCCGCCGGCGCTGCCCTCGGTGCTGGAGGACGAGGTGACGGTCGACGCGTGGACCGGTTCGCCGGGCTCGGGCGCGGCCGGCTCGGTCCAGTCCAGCAGCGGATTGCTTTCCACCGCGCTCGCCAATTCGGCTTCCAGCTCGACCGCCGAGAGTTGCAGCAGGCGGATCGCCTGCCGCAATTGCGGCGTCATCACCAACTGTTGTCCGAGGGAGGCTTGGAGGCGGGGCTTCATGTTCGATGGATGACGCGACCGGTTGGGACGGCCGCCCGCACGGCGCAGGCAGCCGGGTCGCGCATCGCGGGCGTCGCCTCACGCCCGGCAACCGCAGAGGTCACAGACGGAAGGAGTCGCCCAGGTACACGCGACGGACATCGGGATTGGCCAGCAGCGCGTCCGGAGCCCCCTGCGCGAGCACGCCGCCGTCGTTCAGGATATACGCACGGTCGCAAATGCCCAAGGTTTCGCGCACGTTGTGGTCGGTGATCAGCACCCCGATGCCGCGATTCTTGAGATGGCGCACGATTCGCTGGATCTCGCCGACCGAAATCGGATCGACGCCGGCGAAGGGTTCGTCCAGCAGCATCAGCCGCGGCCGCGCGGCCAGGGCGCGGGCGATCTCCACGCGCCGGCGCTCGCCGCCGGACAGGCTGGCGCCGAGCTGGTCGGCGACGTGGGTGATCTGCAGTTCTTCCATCAGGCTGGCCTGCTCGCGCTCGATCCCGGCCTTGTCCAGGTCCTCGCGCAGTTCCAGCACCAGGCGCAGGTTGTCGGCGACGCTGAGCTTGCGGAACACCGAGGGTTCCTGCGGCAGGTAGCCCACGCCGTACTTGGCGCGCGCGTACATCGGCTCGGAGGTGATGTCCTTGCCGTCGAGCACGATCGTGCCGGCGTCGGCCGGCACCAGGCCGACGATCATGTAGAAGCAGGTGGTCTTGCCGGCGCCGTTGGGGCCGAGCAGGCCGACCACTTCGCCGGCGTCGAGGGTGAGGCCGAAATCGCGCACCACCTCGCGCTGGCGGTACGCCTTGCGCAGGCCCTGGGCGACCAGCATCAGCCGCCTCCCTTCTTGGCCGGTGCGGGCTTGGCCGGCGCCGGCTTGGCCGGTGCGGGCGCGGGCTTGGACGCCGGCGGCGGCGAAGCCGAGGCGTCCTTGTTCTTGGGCTGCAGCTGCATCGACACGCGGCTGCCGGTGCCGCCGCTCTCGACCTGGCCGGTCTTCATGTTGTAGACGATGCGCTCGCTCTTGATCGTGTCGCCGGCCTTGTCGACGAAGGCGTTGCCGGTGAGGATCACGATGTCCTTGGGCATGTCGTAGTCGACCTTGTTGGCGCGGCCGTTGAACGGCGAGCCGTCGTCGAGCTCCTGCTTCAAGGTGACCTGCGAGCCGGTCAGGGTGACGTAGCTGATGTCGCCGTTGGCGCGCTTGATGTCGGCCTTGGCGGACTTGATCTGCAGCGTGCCTTGCACGATCACCACGTTGCCGGTGAGCACGCAGGGGCCGGTGTCGCTGGCGACCGAGCAGTCGCTGCGGTCGGCGTCCACGTTCATCGGCTGGTTGCGGTCGGAGGAGCGCGCGTACGCGCTCGCGGCCGGCACCAGCAACAGGGCGGCCAGGCACAGGGCCGGCAGGTTAGCGGGCTTTCGCTTCATAGCGCGCCTTGACGTTGGATTTGAGGATGATGTTCTTGGTTTCGAGGTCGGCGTCCAGACCCAGACCGGTCAGTATAGTGCCCGGCTGGGTCATGTTGACCGCGACGTCCGAGGTCGCCTTGTTGGCGTCCGGGAAGACGTTCAGTTCCTCGGTCGCGATGTTGATCGGCTTGCCGGCGGCGTTGGTGCTGTCGGCCTTGACCTGCCCGCGCAGGCGCACTTCGTCGCCCTCTGCGTTGACCCAGCCGCGCTGCGAGCGCACTTCCCACGGGCCGCCGTTGCTGCCGGGCTTGGCCGGGATCAGGAACAGCGGGGTGGCGATGTCCATGGTCTTGTCGCTGGGATCGCGGGTCAGCTTCGGCGCGCGCAGGGTGAAGGATTCGCGGCCTTCCTTATTGAGCACGACCACGTCGAAGTCGGTCAGCACGTAATCCGGGCGCGACGCCGCCTTGGCCGCGGCGGGCTTGTCGCGTTGCGACCACCACGCCCAGCCGGTGAGCGCGGCGGCGGCGAGCAGGACCAGGGTCGAGAGCAGGCGCCAGTTCATCCCAGGGCTCCGGCGAGGATCGCGTCGGCGTGGCCCTGCGCGCCCAGCAGCAGGTCGCACAGCTCGCGCGCCGCGCCTTCGCCGCCGCGCGCGTGGGTGCGCCAGTGCACGCGCTCGCGCACCCACGGGTGCGCGTTGGCCGGCGCCACCGCCAGGCCGACGTGCGGCAGGATGCGCAGGTCGGCGAGGTCGTCGCCCATGAAGCAGACCTGTTCCAGCGTCAGCGACAGGCTTTCGGCGATTTGCTTGACGCACACCAGCTTGTCCTTGATGTCGCCGTGCGAACTCGCGCCCAGCTCGGCGGCGCGGTGCGCGGCGATCGCGCCGCCGCGCGCGGTGACGAAATGCACCGCGATGCCGTGCTTGCGCAGCAGCGCCAGGCCCTGGCCGTCCTGGACGTGGAAGCTCTTGTACTCGCGCCCGCCCTCGTCGTAGGTCAGCCGCCCGTCGGTCAGCGTGCCGTCGACGTCGAAGCAGGCCAGGCGGATGCGCGCGGCGCGCTCGCGGATGTCGGCGGGGTAGTCGTTGAGATGGCTGTAGGGCATGGAGCGAGGAGTGAGCGAAGAGGAGTGAGGAGTGAGAGGGATGCGGGTGGCGAGGCGGTCGTGGAGTCGAAGGTCTTGGCGGAAGCGGGGAATCGACGGCAGCGATCAAACCCGCTCACTCCTCGCTCCTCTGCGCTCGGTCCTCGCCTTAAACCACCCGCGCTCGCAACAGGTCGTGAATGTTCAAGGCACCGACCACGCGGCGTTCAGTATCCACGACCAGCAGGCCGCTGATCTTGTGCGTTTCCATGAGCTGCGCGGCTTCGACCGCGAGCGCGTCGGCGCCGATGGTCTTGGGCGCGCGGGTCATGACCTCGGCGATCCGGGTCGAGCGCAGGTCGACGCCGCGGTCGTCGAGGGTGCGGCGCAGGTCGCCGTCGGTGTACAGGCCGATCAGGCGGCCGTCGTCGTCGACCACCGCGGTCATGCCCAGGCGCTTGTGGCTCATCTCCACCAGCGCCTGGCTGACGCTGGCGTCGGCGCCGACCCGCGGCACGTCGTCGCCGGCGTGCATGATGTCGGTGATGTGCAGCAGCAGGCGGCGGCCGAGCGCGCCGGCCGGGTGCGAGCGGGCGAAGTCGTCGGCGGTGAAGCCGCGCGCTTCCAGCAGCGCCACCGCCAGCGCATCGCCCATCGCCAGCGAGGCGGTGGTGCTGGAGGTCGGCGCCAGGTCGAGCGGGCAGGCCTCGGCCGGCACGCTGACGTCCAGGTGCACGTCGGATTCGCGCGCCAGGGTCGACTGCGGCCGGCCGGTCATCGCGATCACCGTGTTGCCCTGGCGCTTGAGCACCGGCAGCAGCATCAGCACTTCGTCGCTCTCGCCGGAGTAGGACAGGGCCAGGACCACGTCGGCGTCGGTGATCATGCCCAGGTCGCCGTGGCCGGCTTCGCCGGGGTGGACGTAGAAGGCCGGGGTGCCGGTCGAGGCCAGGGTCGCGGCGATCTTGCGCGCGATGTGGCCGGACTTGCCCATGCCGGTGCAGACCACCCGGCCGCTGGCGGCGAGGATGCGCTTGCACGCGGCGGTGAAGTCGCCGTCGATGCGCGCGGCCACCGCGGCCAGCGCCTGGGCCTCGATCGCGAACACGCGCCGGCCGCTGTCGGCCAGCCCGGCCTCGGAGCCGGCGGGGATCGTGGTGCGCGGGTCGCGGGCGGGGGCGGGCTGGGTCATGGGGCGGGGCGATCCTGGGAACGTCGGGGGCGGACGGCGGCGGCGAAGGCGGAAACGCTCGACCGTGTCCGCGCTCGGACGCGGTCGATGGAATCGGCCGTTGCGGCCACCGGCATTCCGGTAGCGGGGGCTTTCCGCTAGGCTAAGCCGCCAATTCTAAGCGGTTCGCCGGCCCCGCGCCGGTTCCGCAGGCACATCCCGGGTTGCCGGGCTCCCCACATTCAGCCGGCCTGCGGCTGCGGCCGGGCCCGGCTTGCGCCCCCGGCGCGTCGCCGGCGGCCCGCCGGCCGGGCGGCGTCCGCCCAGTCCCCGACAATTCCAGCTCCCGCCAGAGGTCCCGCCGTGAACGCCGACACCATCCGCTCCCTGATCGAACAAGGCCTGCCGGGCGCGCAAGCGCAGGTGCGCGGCGACGACGGCGTGCATTTCGAAGCCACCGTGGTCGCCGAGGCCTTCCGCGGCAAGCTGCCGCTGGCCCGCCATCGCCTGGTCTACGCGACCCTGGGCGAGCGCATGGGCGGCGAGATCCACGCCCTGGCGCTGAAGACCCTGACCCCGGAAGAGGCCGGCCAGGCCTGACCGGCGCGCGGCCGGGCGTCTCGCGCTCCCCGCCGCGCGCGGCCGCATCGGGCCGCGGACGCCGGTCGCGCCCGAACCGCCGAGGCCCGCATCGCGCCGGCCCGGTACTTCACCGTCGCCTCACTCAATCGGCCGCGCCAGCTTCTACCATGGGCGTCCCGCGATCCGCTTAGGCCGTCGCGCTGCCGCGGCGACGCCGCGCACGTTATCTTCGCCAGGCGCCGGCCGCGCGGCCGCCGCCTCGCGCTTGTCCTTTCGACTCCACTTCTCCTTTCGACTTCAGCGAATCCGTCAATGCAAAAAATCGTGGTGCAAGGCGGCCAGCCGCTCAACGGCGAGGTCCAGATTTCCGGCGCCAAGAACGCCGTCCTGCCGATCCTGTGCGCGACCTTGCTGGCCGATGCGCCGGTGACGATCCGCAACGTGCCGCGCCTGCACGACGTGCTGACCACGGCCAAGCTACTGGGCGAACTCGGCGCCGGCGTGAGCAGCGAAGGCGCGTCGATCACGGTCGACCCGACCACGGTCAACAGCCACGTCGCGCCGTACGAACTGGTCAAGACCATGCGCGCCTCGGTGCTGGTGCTCGGCCCGCTGCTGGCCAAGTACGGCCAGGCCGAAGTGTCGCTGCCGGGCGGCTGCGCGATCGGCTCGCGTCCGGTCGACCAGCACATCAAGGGCCTGCAGGCGCTGGGCGCGGAGATCGTGGTCGAGAACGGCTACATCAAGGCGCACAGCAACGGCCGGCTCAAGGGCGCGCGCTTCGTCTTCGACGTGGTGAGCGTGACCGGCACCGAGAACGTGCTCATGGCCGCGGCCCTGGCCGAGGGCACCAGCGTGCTGGAGAACGCGGCGATGGAGCCGGAGGTGGTCGACCTGGCCGACTGCCTCAACGCGCTGGGCGCGCGCATCGAGAACGCCGGCAGCGGCCGGATCGTCGTGCACGGGGTCGAGAAACTGCACGGCGGCAGCCACGACGTGCTGCCCGACCGGATCGAGACCGGCACCTTCCTGGTCGCCGCGGCGATGACCGGCGGCCGCGTCACCGTCACCGGCAGCCGCGCCGACACGCTGGATTCGGTGCTCGACAAGCTGCGCGACGCCGGCGCCAAGATCGATGTCGACGGCGACCGCATCACCCTGGACATGGGCGGCCGCCGCGCGCGCGCCGTGGACCTGGTGACCGCGCCGTACCCGGCGTTCCCGACCGACATGCAGGCGCAGTTCATGGCCCTCAACTGCACCGCCGAGGGCGCCGGCGTGATCAACGAAACCATCTTCGAAAACCGCTTCATGCACGTCAACGAACTGCTGCGCCTGGGCGCGGACATCCGTGTCGACGGCCACACCGCGGTGGTGCGCGGCGTCGCCAAGCTCAGCGGCGCGCCGGTGATGGCGACCGACCTGCGCGCCTCGGCCTGCCTGATCCTGGCCGGCCTGGTGGCGCAAGGCGAGACCACCATCGACCGCATCTACCACCTCGACCGCGGCTACGAGAACATCGAGCAGAAGCTGTCGGGGCTGGGGGCGAAGATCCGCCGGATCGATTGATCAGGCCCGACCGAGCCTGCTCTTGTGGGAGGGCCTTCAGGCCCGATGCCTTTCGATCCGATCGCGGCGATCTGAAACAAAAGCTTCGGGCCTGAAGGCCCTCCCACGGAAGACTCCACAGAAACAAAAAAGCCCCGCGAACGCGGGGCTTTTTTGTTGTCGACTTCGAGGCGCCTCAGCGCACCGCCTGCACCCGCAGGTCGATCGCGTCGCTGCCGTTCTCGCGCTGCAGGATGCGCACCGGCACCGGCACGTCGGCGACGACCCAGGCGATGGTTTCCTTGTCGCCGTTCTTGCTCGAGACCTTGGTCGCCTGCTGCGACTTGCCGCCGACCGTGATCGCTTCCTTGCCGACCACGGTGTAGCTGAGTTCCTTGATCCGGCCGTCCTCGACCATGCGATAGCTCATCGGCTTGCCGGCGGCGGCGTCGCGCACGATCGCCAGGTTGACCAGCAGGCCGTCGAGGTCGCCGCTCTGCAGCTTGATCGGGCCGGAGCGGTCGGGCTTGATGTCGCCGGTCCAGGTGGCCACGCCGCGCGACCAGTCGTAGCTGGCGTTGACGCTCTTCTTCTTGGTCAGCACCTTGCTCGAATCGCTGCCGCTGAGCGGGCGCAGCTTGCCGCCGGCCTCGTCGAAGGTGGTGGTCTGGCGCAGCTCGGCCAGCGGGCTGGTGATCGACAGTTCGTACTTCCAGCGGCTGCCGTCGGCCTGCGACACGGTCATGCGACCGGCGCCCTGCATGCCCATGTAGCTGGCCGAATAGTCGGCGCTGAACGGCTTGACCGCGAGCGCCGGCGCGCTGAACGCGGCCAGGGCGCCGGCCAGGGCGGCCATGCGGAAAAAGTGCGTGGACTTCGTGGTCATCATTGTTCGTTGACTCCTTTGTATTCGACCAGGCGCAGATCGTAGGTGTCCTGGCCGTCTTCGCGTTGCAGGATGCGGACCGGCGTGGGCACGCCGTCCACCACCCAGATCGAGGTTTCCTCGCTGCCGCTCTGCACGCGGTTCACGCGCATCGCGTTGAAGCTCATGTCGTCGATCTTGACCCCTTCCAGCTCCTGCTGCACCACATATTGGTGCGGGCGGGCGCGGCCGGAATCGACGAACCGGTAACTCAGCGTCTTGCCGGGCTGGGCGTCGCGGACCACGGCGAGGTTGATCAGCAGCCCACTCATGTCGCCGTCCTGCAGCGGGATCGGCTTGCGCCGGTGTTCCTTGACGTCGCCGGTCCATTGCGCGCTGCGCTGGTTCCAGTCGTAGTTGCCGTCGATCACGCGCTTGGAGAACAGCACCTTGCGCACCATCTTCTGGCTCAACGGCCGGTAGGCGTCGCCGACCACGTCGAACACCGTGGTCTGCTGCGCGGCGGCGCCGGCCAGGCTCATCATGCCGTGCTCGGCGCGGATGTCCAGGTCGATGCGCCAGCGGCCGCCGCCCTCGGGCTTGACCTGCATGGTGGCGTCGCCGAGCGCCTTGCCGCCGTTGAACACCTCGTAGTTGGCCACGAACGGTTCCAGCGCCAGCGCGCTGGTGGGCGCGGCCGCGCCGGTCAGCGCGGCCAGCAGCAGGGGCAGGAAGGGCTTCATGGCGACGCGGGCGGGTCCTGGTGCGCTGGGCGCGAAGGGGGAGGTGCGGCGTAGCGGTCGGTGGGGCGGGTGGAACGCGCGGGCCGGGCTCGCCGCGCCGGGCGCGCGGCCGCGGTGTCAGGCCGTTGCGCCGCCGGCGGGATCGGTCAGGCGGCCGGCGCAATCTAAACGCAGCGGCGTAAATAGCGGATGACCATCGACCTGCACGGTTGCGCCGTGTTCAGCCAGCCGGCCCGAGGTGGCCAGGCGCATGACCGCCAGCAGCAGCGGGTGCTCCACGCCGAGGACTCGTTCGGCCAGGAGTTCCGGTGTATCGCCGGTGTGCACCGGCACCACGGCTTGTGCGATCACGGTGCCGGCGTCGAGTTCCGGAATGACGAAATGCACGCTGGCGCCGTGCTCGCCGTCGCCGGCCTCGAGCGCCCGCGCGTGGGTGTGCAGGCCGCGGTACTTGGGCAGCAGCGAGGGGTGGATGTTGATCGTGCGGCCGCGGAAACGCTCGACGAAGGCGTCGCCGAGGATGCGCAGGTAGCCCGCGCAGAGGATCCAGTCCGGTCGCGCGGCGGCGACGGCTTCGGCCAGGTCGGCGTCGAACGCCTCGCGGCTGGGATAGGCCTTGGCCGCGGCCGACCAGCGCAGCGGCGGCGCGACCCGTTGCAGGGCCGCCGCGCCGGGCTTGTCGGAAAACACCCCGACCACCTCGCCGGCGAGGCTGCCGGCGGCGATCGCGTCGAGCACGGCCTGCAGGTTGCTGCCGCGGCCCGATGCGAGGACGGCGATGCGGGGGAGCGGCTGGGGCATTGCGGGCGTGGCTGTGGGAGCGGTGGGGCATTTTAGGCGATCCGGGGGATCGCGGTGGGGGGCGGGGCGAGTTGGGGGGAGCGGTGAAGCGAAATCGAAATGGGTTCCGGCTTTCGCCGGAATGACGGAGATGGGAGGGCGGCGCGATCTGCCGCCGCCGAGGACATCCGTCCTGTCCCACGCCGTCATTCCGGCGAAAGCCGGAACCCATTTTGACTTTGCGCTATCCGCCCAAGGCCGCGCCACCTGCAGGCGGCGCGGCCCACGTCCTCAGAACTGCGCATCCACCGACACGAACCACTGCCGCGGCGCGCCGGTCAGCAGGGTCTGGAACGTCCCCTGCGGGTCGTAGTCGCGAAAGCCGTTGCTGCCGAGGGTGGCGATGTAGGTCTTGTCGAACAGGTTGTAGACGTTGAGGCCGACCCGCAGCGACTTGACCTGGCCGATATCGCGCTTGCGCCAGCTCACTCCCGCGTCCCACAGCCAGAACGCGTCGGTGCCGGCGTCGTTGCTGTAGGTGTAGTAGCGCCGGCCGGTGTACTTGCCGCCCAGGCGCAGTTCGACATCGCCGATGCCGTAGCTCAGTTCGGTCGCGAACAGCTGCTTGGGCGTGTCGACCATCTGTTTGCCGCGGACCTGTACCAGCTGGCCGCCGCTGACGTAGTCGGAGCGGTACTGCGAATCGTTGTAGGCGGCGCTGGCCAGCCAGCGCAGGCGCTCGACCGGCGTCCACACGAACGCGACCTCGCCGCCGAGGGTGCGCGCCTTGCCGACGTTGGCGAACTGGTTCGGGCAGCTGACCACGCCCGGGCAGGGCACGATCACCAACTGGCGGTCGTCGAAGTCGACGCCGTACACGGTGGTGGAGAGCTGGTAGCGGTCGTCGCCGTAGCGCCAGCCCAGTTCCAGGGTCTTGGACTGCTCGGGCCTTGCGCCGTCGCGGCTCAGGTCGAAGGACGCCTGGGTCAGCGACCAGGCGCCGTTGACGCCGGGGCGGAACGCGGCCTGGTTTTCGGCGTAGTTGGCGAACACGTCGCTGCGTTCGTTCAACTGCCAGGCGAGGCCCAGCTGCGGCAGGAAGCTGTCGCGCGCTCTCAGGCGGCCGCCGGCGCGACCGGGCACCACCACCTTGCCGTCGGTGACCACGTCCTGGCCCTTGAAACCGGCGTTGACGGTCAGGCGCTCGTCGAACAGCCGCAGCGTGTCCTGCAGGTACCACTGGCGGGTGCGGGTGTCGAAGCGTTGGCGGAACAGGCGCTGGGCGAATTCGCCCGGGTCGAAGAAGCGCTGGTCGTCGATCGGGCCGTCGATGTCGACGAAACTGCGGCCGGCGCCGTGCACGCTGTCCTCGAACCAGACCCCGCCTTCCAGGGTGTGGCGGCCGACGGTGTAGCTCAGGCGCGCGTTGAGGCCGCTGCGTTCGATGTCGTAGCTGGTGATGCGCAACGCGATCGGGATCGTCGGCGAACTGATGTACGGGGTGAACCAGTGGCCCTGGCCTTCGTTGCGGTGGTAGTAGCCGGTGGCGTTCAGGCGCAGCGCGTCGCTGAGGTCGAATTCGCCCGACAGCGCGGCGAGGTCGTCGTCGCGCAGGCCGCGGGCGAGGTAATAGGCGTCGTCCTTGGTCTTCGCGCAGCCGCTGAAACGGCCGTTGGCGGCGGCGAGCGCGCGTTGCCAGTCGGGCGCGTAGTTGTCCCAGCCTTGGCCGCAGCGGCGGATCAGGTCGAGCGAGAGATCCGGATCGTCGGTTTCGTTGCGGCGCGACGTCGACAGCCACAGCGCGATGCGGCCCTTGTCCCACTGGTACACGGCCTTGCCGTTGAACTGCCGCTGCTCCTGCACGCCGGCGCCCTTCCAGCGGTCGGCTTCGTTGCGCATGCCCGAGACGTAGGCGCTGAAGCCGCGCAGGTCGCCGGTGTCCACTCGCGCGAAACCGCGCAGGGTGGCGTTGTCGCCGAACGCCAGCCCGGCGCGCGCGCCGAACTCGGCGGCCGGATCGGAGGAGTGCAGCAACAGCGCGCCGCCGAGGTTGCTGGTGGAAGGAATGCGCAGCGCGCCGGCGCCTTGGGCGAGTTCGAGCTCGGCCACGTTCTCCGGCAGGATCGCGCGATTGGGCGAGAGCCCGTTGTTGTTGGCGTAGCTGTTGTCGCCCAGCGGAACATCGTCGAGCGCGTAGCCGAGCTGGTTCTGGGCGAAACCGCGGATCGCGATGCGGTTCGACCACTCGTAGCTGCCCCACGGATCGGAGCTGACGAAATGCACGCCGGGCAGTTTTTCCAGCGCCTTGACCGGATTCGTGCCGGGGGCGACGGCCTGCAGTTCGACCTGGCCGATGCGCTGGACCTGGCGGGTTTCGCGGTGGCCGATCACCGAGATCGTGTCGAGCGTGGCGGCGTCGCCGCGGTCCAGCGGCGCGCCCGCGGCGGCCGTCGCGCCGGCGTCCGGCGACGCAACGGCGGCGTGGCCGGCCAGGGGCAGCACGGCGAGCAGGGCCAGCGCCAGGGGAGTACGGATGGGGACGTTCATGGGGTCTCGTGGAATGCGCGCCGCGGTGGCGATGGGGCGGCATTACAGCGAGGCGATATGAAGGCGCGGGCGCGCGATGCGGACTGCGTGGGGGACCTGTCTAGTGCTTTGGGGGGGGGATAGGTGGAAGGGAGGGATGAATAGGCGTTGGCGGTGGACGCTGGGTGTCGTCAGCAATCGCTGTTGCCGTTGCCGTTGCTGCGCTTTGCTCTTGGCTTGGACGCAACCTCGCACGAGGCCCATGTTCCGCAGCCCCGGAGGGCGTGCGCATGGATGCGCACGCGCGCCATGGGGCAGGATGCCCCTTATGGCGCGGCCCCGCGCCACGATGATCCTTAGTGGCTCTTGATCCGAAAAAACAAGGCCTTTTCTTTGGTTACTTTCTTTGTGGCTTAAGACAAAGAAAGTGACCCGGCCGCTTGCGGACGGAAGCTTTGGATCTTCGCTTGTCGTCACGCGTAAACACACGCAAAAGCAGATCCCACCGCGGCACGCCCCCTGTAGGAGCGGCGCAAGCCGCGACCGCGCCATCGCAGACACAGTGAAAGTTTCGTCGTAGTTGCATTGTCGCGGTCGCGGCTCGCGCCGCTCCTACAGTCGGACACCCAACCTCGCGACCGTCATTCCGGCGAAAGCCGGAACCCATTTTGACGTTGCTGCTGCCTTCGCCGTTATCGATGCGTCGCGCGACGACAAGCCACCATCAAGAGCTTTCGTCCGCAAGCGGCCGAGCTACTTTCTTTTGTCAGCGCGACAAAAGAAAGTAGCCAAAGAAAAACGCTTGTTTTAAGTCAAAAGCCACTAAGTCCAGCACCTTGCGCGGGGCTGCGCCATAAGGGACATCCTGTCCCATGGCGCACGCGCGCATCCATGCGCGCGCCCTCCGGGGCCGCGGAACGTGGGCCTCGGGCGAGGTTGCGTCCAAGCCAAGGGCAAGAGCAACCGCAAGAGCAACAGCCACAACCACAGCAGCAGCGACTGCCACAGCCACAGCCACAGTCACAGCCACAGTCACAGCAGTAGCCACAGCCACAGAAGCAGCCACAGCTACAGCCACAGCCGTGATCGACAGGGCTCCATTCGCAAACCGAACACAGCTTGCTCAGCCCTGAGCAACCGACCGCCCCGTATCAGCGACCGGCTCGTCAATAGCGCCGCTCGCCGCCGATCCACACCGCTTCCAGTTGCGGAAACCCGCGCACCACCCGCACCCGCAGCAAATCCGCGCGCTGTCTGGCCGCCAGCGCGCCGCGGTCGTCGTAGCCGGCGGCGCGCGCGGGGGTGTGGGTCACCATCGCCACCGCGCGCGGCAGGCCGATGCTGTCCCAGGCGCCGAGTTGGAAGGCCGCCAGCAGCAGGCTGCCGGGCACGTAGTCCGAGGACAGTGCATCCAATGCGCCGGCGCGTGCCAGTTCGCTCGCGGCGACGTTGCCGCTGTGCGAGCCGCCGCGCACCAGGTTCGGCGCGCCGGCCAGCACGCTCAGGCCGGCCGCGCGCGCGGCCAGGGCGGTGGCGAGGTTGACCGGGAACTCGGCGATGCGCGCGCCGGCGTCGACCGCTTCGGCGATATGGCTCAGTTCGGAATCGTCGTGGCTGGCCAGCGGCAGGCCGCGTTCGCGCGCCATCGCCAGCACGATGCGGCGGTGGCCGGCGGCGTGGCGGCGCTGCAGATCCTGCAGATGGCGGACGTGCGCGCCAAAGCCGGCGTCGTCGCGGGCCGTGCCGTGGCGCGCGCTGTAGGCGCGGTAGCGTTCGAGGTCGTGGAACTGGCGCTGGCCCGGGGTGTGGTCCATCAGCGACAGCAGCCGCAGTTGCGGCGCGTCGAGCAAGGGCTGCAGACGCTGCGGGAGGTCGGGGCAGGGCAGTTCGCAGCGCAGGTGCACGGCGTGTTCGATGCGCAGGCCGCCGTCCTCGCGCGCCTGCGCGAGCGCGGCCAGCACCGTCTGCGGCTCGACCGCCTGCTCGGCTTCTTCTTCGCCGACCGAGATCGCGTTGAGCGCGGTGGCGATGCCGGCGGCGAGCAGTTGCGCATCGTGCGCGCGCACCGCCGCGGCCGCCGGCCAATGCGCGCCGGGTCGCGGCAACAGGTGTTTTTCCAGGTTGTCGGTGTGCAGTTCGACCAGACCCGGCAGCAGGTAGTCGCCGTCGCAATCGCGCGCCGACGGCGTGCGCAGGCGGCCTTCGCCGAGTTCCCGGATGCGGCCGCCGGCGACGCGCAGGTGGCCGTGGACGACGCGGTCGGGCAGCACCAGGCGGGCGTTGTCGAGCAGCAGTTCGCGCGGGGACATGTCGGGCGAGGGGCAGCGAACGAGGAGAGGTTGTCACCGTCATGCAACGCCGGCGGGTTCTGATGAAGGCGGGCGCGATGCGACCTGTCTAGTGAACCAAGCGCAGATGGAGGTTGTATGACATCCCCCGCCGCGGCGAAGCGAACCGTCGCCGAACAGGCCGCCGGCGAGCGGCCGAGCCCGGAGCCGACCCAGCGCGATGCCGCGATGCCGCTGTGGCAGCAGATCGAGACCGCGCTGCTCAAGGACATCCGCGCCGGCCTGCTCAGCGAAGGCGACAAGCTGCCGTCCGCGTTCGACCTGGCCAAGCGTTTCGGCGTCAACCGCCACACCGTGCGCCGCGCGATCGAGGCCTTGGAGGAACGCGGCGTCCTGCGCACCGAGACCGGCCGCGGCAGCTTCGTGCAGGAACATCCGTATCACTATCCGATCGGCCGGCGCACGCGCTTCGGCAAGGCCATGCACGATCTCAACGTGGAAAGCCGGTATCGCCTGATCGAGTCCGGCACCCAGGCGCCGCCGCGGCTGGTGGCGCGTTCGCTGGGCTTGCTGGCCGGCGAGCGCGTGCACCGCGTGGTGTATTCCAGCGAGGTCGAGGGACGCACGATCGACCACAGCGAGGCCTGGTTTCCGGCCGCGCGTTTTCCGGGGCTGGACAAAGTGTTCGCCGACAAGCTGTCGGTGACCCGCACCCTGGCCGAGTTCGGCGTGCGCGACTACCTGCGCAAGCACACCGCGGTGATGGCGCGGCTGCCCGCGGCCGAGGTCGCGCGCGTGCTCGGCCAGTCGACGCGGCGGCCGGTGCTGTGCGTGCATTCGCTCAATGTCGACACGCAGGGCGCGCCGGTGCAGTTCGGGGTGACTTCGTTCGCCGGGGACTGGGTGCAGTTGATGGTGACCAACGAAGCTTGAACGCGGCGGGTTCGAGTCCGGATTCGTCGCATCCCGATTGAGTCGCAGCGCGGGTCGGCGGTCCCGCAAGACCTCGGGCCGACCTTGCGCTGCGAGGACTCCGGCCGCGCGCCACGGCCAGACTGCGCGCCACTGAACAGAGGTTTGCGGATCGTGTGCTGTTGCGCCGGATGTCTCCGATTGCGATTGAAGTCCGCAGCGAATGTGATCGCTCGCGCGCTGGTTCATGTTCGCTCGCGATTTGCGCCCGCCTGCGTCGCTTCCGCTTCGGGCCCGGATCGGCAAAGCTTCCGGCAGGGGGAACAGGGAGCGGGCCGTGTCCAAGGAATCGTTCGCGCGTGGGGTGGCGCTGGCCGCGTTGCTGGCGGCGCTGTGCGGCATCGCCGACGCCGGCGTGGTGGCGCCGGCGGGCGAGCCGGCCTGCGCCGAAGCGGCGGCGAGCGTGCTGCCCGAGCCGGCGCAATGCCTGCGCGGATACGGACTGGACCTCGGCGGCGACACCCCGTCGCTGCTCGCCGCGCTGTACCAGCGCAACGGCACGCTGGTGGAAAATCACCGCTACGCGGAAGCCTCGCGGGTGATGGACTGCGCCGAAGCGGTGGCCGGCGCCGATCCCGCGCCGGCGGTGGCGCAGGAGCTCGCGCGCCGTCGCGGCGTGATCGAGTTCCGCCGCGAATGCCCGTTGCAGGCGCTGGACTGGTTCAAGCGCGCCCTGGCCGCGGCCGAGCGTTCGGAGAACCGCCTGGCCCAGGGCAAGAACTGGAACAACCTCGGCGCCGCGTTGCTGCGGCTGGGCGACGTGCGCGGCGCGGTGCAGGCGCAGACGCAGAGCCTGGCGCTGCTGCGTAACGTTCCCGGCGAATCCGCGCGGCCGCTGAACAACCTCGCCGAGATCTACCGCGACCAGGGCGACCTCGCCGCCGCGGTGCGCTATTACCGCCAGGCGCGCGATGCCCACCTCGCCGCCGGCAATGCGGGCGAGGCCGCGCACACGATGGAGTCGTGGGGCGCGGCGCTGCTCGACAGCGGCGACGTCGCCGGCGGCGAGGCGCTGTTGCTGCAGGCGCGCGCGCAGATGGTCCGCGACGGCAACCGCAAGTACCAGCAGCGCACCGATGCGGAACTGGCGCGCGCGGCGCTGCTGCGCGGCGATGTCGCCGCGGCCTCGCGCTGGGTCGACAGCGGCCTGGCCGCGGTCGCCGCCGCCGAGGGCGAAACCGCGCCGGCGCCGTTGCAGCTGCAGGCCGCGCGGGTGGCGCGCCTGCGCGGCCAGCCCGAGGTGGCGCGCGAACGCGCCGGCGCCGCGCTGCGCGCGCTGGCCGCGCACGACAGCGACCGTCCCGCGCTGCTGGCGGAACTGGCCGCCGCGCACGAGGCGTTGGGCCAATGGCCGCAGGCGATGGCGGCGCTGCGCGAATCCGAGCGCGCCGCGCAGGCGCTGCGCGAGGCCCAGTACGACCGAGAGACCCGCTGGCTGCAGGTGCGTTTCGAGACCGCCGAACGCGACCGCACCATCGCCGCGCTGGCTTCGGGCAATCAGGTGCGCACGCTCGCGCTGTGGCTGACCGTGGTGTCGGCGCTGGCCGCGTTGCTGGGACTGACCGTGTTCTTCCTGCGCCGCCAGCAGCGCGCGCGGGTCGCCGAGGCGGCGCGGCGCGCGCGCCTGGACGAGGAGATCGACTACTACCGCCGCGCCGCGGCCGAGCTGGGCGTGGACCGCGCGCGCCTGCAGGCCGCGCTGGACAGCCGCGAGGACGCGGTGCTGGTGCTCGACGGCGCCGGCCAGGTGCTCGCCGCGAACCGCGCCGCCGGCGAACTGCTGCGGCCCGGCGGCGTCGCGGCGCCGGTCGGACGCGGGTTCGGCGAGTTGCTCGGCGCCGACGACGCGCGCGGCTTCGCCCTGGCGCTGGAGCGCCTGGAGGAATCCTCGGCGCCGCAGCGGCTGGCGTTCGCGCTCGGCGGCGAACGGCTGCAAGGACAGTTGAGCGAGAGCGGGCAGGGCGAGGGCTCGCTGGTGCTCGGCCTGCAACGGGCGGCGGTCGAGCCGGCGGCGGACGCCGCGCACGATGGCGCGCACGACGGCGCCGGGCCGGCCGAGCCGTTGGCGCTCGAAGTCGAGCCGGCCGCTTCCGGCGACGAGGCGCTGCGCCAGTCGTTCCGCCGCGCCCTGGTCGAACTGATGCTGGCGGTGGTCGAGGCCTGGGAGCGCAGCACCGGCCAGGGTCGGTTGGAGCTGGCCGAGAAGAGCCGCATCTGGCGGGTCACCGTCGACGACGGCCGGCTGCGCGCGCGCGCCATGGAGCGCTACCTGAGCCTGTCCAAGCTGCCGCGCCAGCCGCGCTGGCGCGACGTGCTGCGTTCGGGCTACTACGTGCTGGCCGAGTGCGCGCTGGAGGAACCGGTGCGCGGCGAACTGCAGCGCCACGTCGACGCGGTGCTGGCCTACACCCGCCGCAACGCGCTGGTATGAGCGGCGGGCGCGGCCGGCGGCGTCATTTCGACGGCGGCGCCTCGACCGTAATGCAGATCACGCACAGGCCGCGCAGCACGACGGCGTCGGGATCCGCGGCGCGGTAGGTGTACAGCTGATGGTGCTCGGTCTTGAGATAGGACAGCGGCGCGGTCACCTCGGCGACCGGACGCGCGCCGCTGGCGCGCGCGTTGCCCTGCAGGCCGGCGCAGTACTCGTCGGACATGATCCGGGCGACGTGCCAGTGATCGACCTGGCCGCACGATTTGGCCGCGCTCCCGCCCAAGCCGGCCGGACACGAGCCGGGCGGCCGGCGCATCAGATCGGCGTGGAATTTGGCGACCTGGCGCGATGTGAAGGTGAATTCCGCCACCGGCTGCGTCTGCACGCCGTCGAGGTAGCACTGCGGATTGGTCTGGTGGGCGAACGCGCTGCCGGCGGTCAGGGCGGCGGCGAAGGCGATCGCGGCGAAGCCGCTGCCATGGCGGAGCATTCCTTTGGAAGTCAGGCGCATCGGTGGTTCTCCTGGGCCCATCGCGGGGAGCGCGATGTGGACCCAGCCTAGGAGCCGCGACCAACCCCGTCCAAGCAATTCGCGGGTACAAAACGGGTCGTTTTACCGCGAAATTTGATCCCCGCCGCGCTCGCGCCGTGACCGCGAACGCACTATGCCCGCGGGTCGCGCGCGCGAGGGCCGAATCGTTCCCGCCGTGTCCCGGTTCGCACCCGGCTTGTTCCTCGCCTGCGGCGGTGCCGCGGCGCTAAATGGAGGTCGCGGGCTGGCACAGACGCTGCGCAAGGCGGCAGGGACCGCCGATCCGCGCCGCGCCATCGCCGCCGTCCGCCACTCAACTCAGGGGAGGAGTTTCCGATGATTCGCCATTGGCTGGCACCGGCCGCGTTGATCGCCGCCGTCGGCCTGGGCAGCGCCGCGCCGGCCTCGGCGCGCATGCTCGGCGGCACCACCGTCATCCATACGACCAACCCGGTGCCGTCGCCGGGCCCGTGGGGCGGCTACTACGCCTACACCGTGCACGTGCGGCGCTGGAACAACAGCACCGGGCGCTGGGATTTCCACTTCATCGCCGCCTACGAGTACGCCGATTGCCTGGCCCAGTACAACGCCATGGCCGGCCAGGGCTGGACCTACAACCCCAACCCGGGCGTGGGCCTGTGCCAGCGCCATGCCGGCTTCAGCGGCATGGCCGTGACCAGCCCCGACGGCAACGGCCCGATCGACCGCGGCAACTGGAGCGCCGAAGCGGTGCGCCACTACGACGAAGGCGTGCGCGAACTGCGCGAGAAGTACCGCATCGGCGAGTTCATGCGCCAGCACGAACTGCTGATCGAGACGATCGAATCGATGCCCGGTTCGGTCGTGGAAGGAGGCAAGTAAGCCTCCGCGCAAGGCTCCGCGCCGCCGCGCCGTTCCGGGCCCCGCACGGGGCCGCACGGACGGAACGCGGGCGCGGCGGACGGAGCAACAGGCACAGGGAGGTGCCGCCCGCCCCGCGCCGGCCACGGATGGTCCGGCGCGGCGGTCGCCGACGCGCAGCGCGCGCGGCGTCGTGGGTGCGGACGGTTCGACGGGGGAGCCAGCGAACCGGACGGCGCGGGCCATGGCGGGTCAGGCCGCCATGGCCCGCGCATGGACTTGCCGGCGCGGCGGGGCGCCGCACCGGCGCGGGCCGCTCAGGCCGCGCGGCGCACCGCGGCGTAGCGGCCGTCGACGATTTCCTCGGCCAGGCCGAAGCTCAGGGTCATGCCGAGCCCGCCGCCGCCGACCGCGTTGACGATGGTCACGCCGGGCAGCGGTTCGGCGACGAATTCGCTGCTGCCGTCGGTGAGCTTGGGATAGATGCCGTGCCAGGTCTGCAGCGGGCGCGGCTCGCGCAGGCGCAGGAAGCCGCCGAGGTAGTCGAGCACGCGCGCGTTGATCGCCTGCTCATCGAAGGGATCGTGGGTGTGGGCGTAGACGTGCGAATCGCCGACGGTGATCTCGCCGCGGCCGTTCTGCGCGGCCATCACGTGGATGCCCAGTTCGATCAGCTCGCCGTACTGGGCCTGGTAGCGCGCGCGCAACGGCGCCACGTCGGCGGCCTGCTGGAAGCCGGCGTAATGCACCAGCGACAGCCCGCCGCACAGCGCCGCGCCCAGGCGCAGGCCGTCGTCCGGCGGCGCCAGCCGCAGCATCTGCAGCTTGCAGCGGGTCAGCGGCGCGGCGGCGTAGAGCTGCGGGAACAGTTGTTCGAATTCGGGGCCGCTGCACACGAACACGCGGTCGGCCTCGAACCGGCGCGTGCCCGAATGCGCGCGGCCGCTCTCGACCGCGGTGACCGGCGTGCGCCAGTGGAACTCGACGCCGTAGCGCTCGTGCAGATAGCCCGGCAGCGCGGCGAGGGCCTCGCGCGGATCGACCAGCAACTCGTCGCGGTTGAACAGCGCGCCGCGCAGGCCGTCGGCGACCAGCGCTGGCGATTTCGCCAGCGCCTGGTCGCGGCCGAGCAGCGCGCACGGCCGCAGCGCGCGGTTGGCGTCGGCATACTGCGCCAGCACCTCGAATTCGTCCTGCGCGTAGGCCACGTGCAGCGAGCCGCAGGGGTCGTGCCACAGCCTGGCGCCGTCGATCACCTCCTGCCAGATCGCGCGCGAGCGCAGCGCGCGCTCGTAGGCGGCGCCGTTGGTCACGCCGATCGGCCAGATCATGCCGAAGTTGCGCACCGAGGCGCCGACCGCGCGGTCGTAGCGCTCCAGCACGGTGACGCGATGGCCGCGCACGGCGAGCGCGCGGGCGATGGCCAGGCCGACGATGCCGGCGCCGACGACCAGGGCGGAATCACTGTTCTTCATTCGAGGGTGTTCTTCATGCGGGTGTTGTTCACGCGGGGCCTTGGAAGCGGCTGCCAACGGTGCGCGCGAGCGTTCGCTCAGGCGGGCGCCAGCGCCGGCGCGCGGGCATGGCGGCCGGCGCGATGGTGGAAGTACCCGGCCGACGCCAGCAGGCAGGCGCCGCCGACCACGCTCAGGGCGAGCACGATGTGGGCGAAGAACTGGGTCCACGACAGGGTCAGGCCGGAGAACTCCTTGGCCAGCAGCACCGCGACGCTGCCCAGGTAGCCGAAGGCATCGGACAGGTACATCAGGAAGCCGACGTTGCCGGCGACGCGGAAGGTCGCGATCAGGCGCTCGTAGAACACGCAGTTGAACGGCACATACGCCAGATACAGGCCGAAGCCGACCAGCGCCAGCCACCACAGCGGCGGCAGCGCGCCGGCGCGGAAGGCGAGGGTGGCGATGCCGGCGACCAGCAGCCCGCCGAACATCAGCGCGTGCAGCGCCATCAGCCCGCGCAGGTTGTCGCGGAACCACGTCAGTCCGGCGGTCAACGCGAGAACAGCCAAGGCGACCGGCGTCTCGATCAACGCGAACACGCCGGCGTTGTTGCCGTAACCCAGATCCGCGAACAGCTCGGCCTCGAAGTTGTCGCGGAAATCGCGCACCACGGTCAGCGCCACATAGCAGCCGATCATCAGCGCCAGCCCCGGCAGGAACCGGCGCACGAACGCGCGCCGCTCGGCGCGGTTCATCGGCAGGCGCTGGCTGCGCGCGGCGCGGTCGGCGGCGTCGGGTTCGGGCACGCGTTCGAGCAGGCGCAGCGCGATCAGCAGCGGCGGCAGGAACAGCAGGCCGGTCAGGAACGGCATCCAAAATTCGCTGACGCCCGACAGCAGCAGCCACTTGCCGACGCTCTTCACCACGCCCGAGGCCATGATGAAACTCGACGCCAGGATCGCGCCCATCGCCTCGGTGGTGCGGCGGCCTTCCAGGTAGCTGAAGACCAGGCCCCAGACCATGCCCAGCGGCAGGCCGTTGAGGAACAGGCAGGCGATGTTCCAGGGCGCCGGCACCAGCGCGAAGCCCAGCAGCGCCAGCCACGCGGTGCCGATCAGCGCGAGCATCAGCGGCGCGCGGCGTTCGCGGCGCAGCCCGCCGATCACGCCGATGCCGAGGAACTTGCTGCACATGTAGCCCAGGATCTGCGCCACCACCAGCCAGACCTTGTAGTCCACCTCGAGCCAGTGCTGGCCGTGGAACGACGCCGCCGCGAACGGTTTGCGGAAGGCGTACATGCTGGCGTAGGCCAGCAGCGCCGCGCCGCCGGCGAGCAGGGTCAGCTGCCACTGGCGCAGCGGCGGCGTCGCGGCGGCAGCGTTCATGCGGCGTCGTCGCGGGCGACCGCGTCGATGCCGAGCAGCGCCGGCAGTTCGAACAGCGAGTCGACGATGGCGTCGGGCGCGTAGGGTTCCAGCTCGGCGCGGGCGAAGGCGCCGGTAGTCACCGCCACCACCAGCCCGGCGCCGGCGTTGCGGCCTTCGCCGATGTCGACCTCCGTGTCGCCGATCTTGACCAACTGGCGCGCGTCGTTCAGGCCGAAGCGGCGCAGCAGCGCCTGCGCCATGTGCGGCGCGGGCCGGCCCGCGGGCACTTCGTCGCTGGCGATCAGCGCGTCGATGCGCTCGTTCCAGCCGAGCCGGGTCAGGATCGCCTCGGCGATGTCGCGCGAGAAGCCGGTATTCAGCGCGACCTTGATGCCGTGCGCGCGCAACAGGGCGAAGGTCGATTCCGCGCCCGGCAGCGGCGCCACCCCGGGCTGTTCGCGGTAGCAGCGCAGCATGCGCTGGACGAAATCGTCGTGGATGGCCTCGATCTTGGCCGGCGTGGCCGCCGCGCCGAGCAGGCGCGCGATGGCTTCGGGCTTGCGGTAGCCCATCAGCGCCCGGCACTGCTCCGGATCGATGGGATGGCCGGCCGCGCCCATGGCGCCGACGAAGGCCTGGGCGACGAAGCCCGGGTCCGACACGGTGGTGCCGGCGATATCGAACAGGGCGAGGCGGTAGTCCATGGAAACCGGAGGCGCTGCGGAACAGGCCTCCAGCTTGGGCGCGCGGCGCAACCCGGTGATGACACGGCGGGGACAGGCGGGTGGACCTGTCTAGTGCGGCTTGACGCTGGCGCCGCGTCGCGTCGGCGTGTTTCGCGCCGGCGCCGGCTTTCCGCTACGCGACTTCTCAGCGCGGCGTCCGCGGCCCGGCGGTCGCGACGCGGCCCGCGGCCGCCGCCGCGGTTTCAGCGCGAAGCGGCGAGCTTGGCGACCAGCGCCGAGCGCAACGCGGCGACAACGGCGCGCCAGTCGTCGGCGTCGTCGGTTTCGTCCCACAACTCGCGCAGTTCCGACTCCTCGCCCAGGACGCGATCGATCGCGGCCACCGCGGCCGCGCCCAGGCCCGCGTCGGCCACGGCGGCGTGCCGCGGCAGCCAGGCGGCGAATTCCTCGTGCCAGGCCAGCGCCGGCGTCGCCGCGTCCAGCATCGACAGCACCGTTTCCGCCGCCGCCAGCGCGGTGGTGGCGTCCGGCGCGTCGAGGCAGTCGCTGGCCAGCGCTTGCGCCAGCAGCGCGCGCACCGCCGCGCTGTCGTCGGTGTCGGTCAGGTCGCCGAGCCAATCCAGGGCATCGTCGTTTTCGAACGTGCCCACGCCCCATGCGCCCATCGGTTCGCTCCTTGTGCCGGTGTGGCGGGTCAGTCGCCGAACGCCGCCCGCACCTGCGGACGCGCCAGCACGATGAAAGTGAACACGCCCAGCAGGGTGCCGAGCGGAAACGACAGGCAAGTGATCGCCGCGGTGAACTGGCACAGGCCGCGTCCGCGCCGCTGGCTCAGCCGACGCGCGGTCATGAACTGCAAGATGCCGCTGGCCAGGCTGAGCGCGACCGACAGCGCCATGACCACGATCAGCACGGTCAGGTCGCCGGTGGCGACCGAGCCGTCGTGACCGGCGCCACCGGCGCCGAGGTAGCCGAACAGCAGCACGGTGATCCCGACCGCCATCAGCAAGGCCAAGGCGCCGAGCGCGGCGAGCACGTAGTAGAAGATCGACAACAGCTTGAGATGCGATTCGTCTTCGGCGCCGAAGGCGACAGCGGGCGGGGCGGGATGGGACATGGCTCGGTCCTTGAGGAGGGTTGGGGCAGGGCGTCAGTTCGCGCCGAACAGGGCCTTGGTTTCCGGCTTGAGCAGCAGCACCAGGGCGAACACGCCCAGGATGGTGCCGAGCGGCATGAACATGCAGCTCACCCCGGCGACGACCGCGCACAGCGTGTGGCTGCGGCGCTGGCGCATGCGCCGGCCGCCGAGCACCAGCAACGCGGCGAAGGCCAGGCCGCAGAGGATGAAGCCCGCGCCGAAGATCACGAACACCCAGCCGACCGCGGGCGGCGGCGGATTCGGGTTGCCGGGCTGGTCGAAGGCGCCGGTGAGCATCGCGATGCCCATGCCGACGTGCAGCAGCGGAAACAGCGAAAACAGCGCGGCGAACGCGGCCAGCACGTAGTAGAGGATGCCGATCAGGTCGAGCTGGTCGGCGTCCTTCGACGCGGGCGCGGCGTTCGGCGCGGGGGTGGGCGCGGCGGTGGGCAGGGGATCGTTCATGACGGGCGGCTCCTGTGGATGGCCGGCGGCCGGCGCGGGACCGGGCGGTCGTGCGCTCAACCGGCGCGCTTGCGCGGCCACGCCGCCAGCGATCCCAGTGTCGCAAGAAACATATCGGTGTGCGCGTCCCACACGTCGCCCTGCTGGCCGTTGTAGGACTCCGCGTCCTGCGGCGACATGGTCAGGGCGATGGCCCATTCGAACCACTCGTAGACCAGGCTGGTGCACATGATCGCCGCCACCGCCAGGACGAAGGCCTGGCCCGCGCCAAGCGCCGGCCAGCGCTGGCGGAAGTACTCGCGCAGCGGCGGCGCGAAGCAGGCGCCGTAGAGGAAGTGGATCAGGCGGTCGAAGTGGTTGCGCTGGAAACCCAGCGCGCGGTCCAGCGACCAGCCGCCGCTGAGCCATTGGATCCACTGGTCGTAAGGCACGTAGGAATACAGCCAGCGCGCGGCGATGCAGTGCGCGGTCATGAAGCCGCAGATGGCGAGAAAGTGCGCGTCGCGCAGCGGCCAGCGGCGGTCGTGGCGCCACAGCCAGAACAGGCCGAGCACGGTCAGCACGCTGTGCATGGCCTGTTCGAACGGGCTCTTCGGCGCGATCCAGGTGATCGCGAACACGGCCAGGACGAAGCCCAGGGCGGCTTTCTTCGGGGCGCTCATGCGTCCTTGCGCAACGGGCATGCGGACTGTTTCCTGTGATCAAGCCGGCACGCTACCGGAGTGCGGTGGGGAAGGGAACAGGCGTCGGTTGCGCGGCGCTGGGTGCGCTTCGCCGCAGCGCTCGTCGCCCGTGGCGGCGCGAGTCGCGACGAGCCCGGTGCGGCACCGATGGGCCTCGCCACTGCGCCGTGGCGACAATCCTCGCCGCTGCGCGCGCGCCGAAGTCGCTCGATCAAGATCCTCGACCTCTGCGGACGCACGCCCCAACCCCGCGGATCGTCGCGCGCGGGCAGCGTGCCGGCGTCTTTTCAACTGCTACCCTTCGTCCTCGACAGCCCACTGTCCGCGGTGTTCCGGGCGGACAGCCATCGAGCCGACGCTTCATCGCCGCCGCCGACGGCCGGCGTTCTCTTTATTGGAGTTCCATGGAAAACGCCCCGCCCGATGCTGTCCCCGCCTCTCACGCCGGCAAGCGGCTCGGCATCCTTGCGACCCTGTCGATCGCGACGATCTTTCCGGGCCTGCTTTTCGCCCTGCTTCGGGTCGGGCGCAACTGCGCCATCCAGGACATCTTCGCCGGCGACAACGATGCCGCGGCGCTCAAGCTCTTCAGCGTGACGCTGATCTATGCCGGGGCGGCGCTGGCGTTGAGCCGCCTCAACCGGCGCCTGGGGTTCTATCCCGTGCTCGGCGCGGTCCCGGTGTTGATCGGCGTGGCGGCGGTGTACGGGTTCCCGCTGGCGCTGGTGCCGGCGGGCTTACTGGCGATCGTGTCGTTTCTGATGTGGAAGGGCCGGTACCACTGCGCGCCGATCCAGAAATGGCTCGCTATCGCGCTGCTGGTTCCGGGCGCGTTCGCGGTCCTGATCATCGTTTTGAACATCCGGATGGAGCTGCTGTACCGGTTCGGATAAGGCGCTGTCCGGGAGCTTGCGCGGCGTTTGCGGATTGCGGGCGCGCGGCAACGACCGCCGCGGCGCAAACGAAAAACGGCGGGCCAGGCCCGCCGTTTTTCGTATCGACAGCGCGTCGCGCTCAGCCGATGTGCACGCGCTCGCCGCCGCTGTGGCCGACCACTTCGCCGATGCGCCAGTGCGCCAGCCCGATACGGCGCAGGTCGGCCTCGGTCGCCGCGGCCGCTTCGTCGGGCACCACCAGCACGAAGCCGATGCCGCAGTTGAAGGTGCGCCACATCTCCTCGCGCGGCACCGCGCCTTCGCGCTGCAGCCAGTCGAACACCGGCGGCAGGGTCCAGGTGGCGGTGCGGATGTCCAGGCCCAGGCCTTCGGGGATGACGCGGATGATGTTTTCGGTCAGGCCGCCGCCGGTGATGTGGGCCATGGCGTGGATCGTGTGCTCGCCGCCGTTGCCGCGCAGCAGTTCCAGCACCGGCTTGACGTACAGCGCGGTCGGCTCCATCAGCGCGTCGATCAGGCGCACGCCGCCGACGGCGACGTCGCCCGGGCGGCCGGCGCGGTCGAAGATCCGGCGGATCAGCGAATAGCCGTTGGAGTGCGGGCCGCTGGAGGCGATGCCGATCAGCACGTCGCCGCGGCGCACGCGCGAACCGTCGAGGATCTGCGACTTCTCCACCGCGCCGACGGTGAAGCCGGCCAGGTCGTACTCGCCCGGCGGGTACATGTCGGGCATTTCCGCGGTCTCGCCGCCGATCAGCGCGCAGCCGGCCAGTTCGCAGCCGCGGGCGATGCCGCCGACCACCGCGACCGTGGTGTCCACGTCGAGCTTGCCGGTGGCGAAGTAGTCGAGGAAGAACAGCGGCTCGGCGCCCTGCACCAGCACGTCGTTGACGCACATGCCGACCAGGTCGATGCCGATGGTGTCGTGGCGGTTCAACTGCTGGGCCAGCTTGAGCTTGGTGCCGACGCCGTCGGTGCCCGACACCAGCACCGGTTCGCGGTACTTGCCGGACAGGTCGAACAGCGCGCCGAACCCGCCCAGCCCGCCCATCACCTCGGGACGGAAGCTGCGCTTGACCAGCGGCTTGATCCGCTCGACCACTTCGTTGCCGGCGTCGATGTCGACGCCCGCGTCGCGGTAGGTCAGGGGCTTGGGAGAGGTGTCGGAGGAGGAAGCGGTCACGGCGGCCCCGGGGTGGTCGCGGAGGGAAGCCGGCGATTTTAGCAGGCCGGGAGGGGCGAGGAGTGAGCGCGGAGGAGTGAGAAGTGAGCGAAAGCCAAGCGTGCCGGGCCTTTCACTCACTTCTCACTCCTCCGCGCTCACTCCTCGCTCCACCCCGTTCAGCGTCCGAATGGACTCCCCGCCCCGCCTGCGGCACCATTTCCGACCTTGAACGTCGCCGTCGGCCCCGGGCCGGCGGACGGCCGCACGGGCCGGGCCAGGCGGTCCGCAACGCGGGCGGGATGCCCGCTCCACGAACAGATAGGGACAGCGATGGGCGGGTCGATGGGTAAGGCAATCCGGACTTGGGCAATGGCCGCGGCGCTGCTGGCGAGCTTCGCCGCGAGCGCGCAGCGGGTCGAGGGCGATCGCGCCCAGGCCGATGGCGCGTATTCGGCCGAAGTGCCGGTCGGCGGCCAGAGCGAGAACGAGCGCAACGGCGCGATGGCGCGCGCGCTGGCCCAGGTGCTGAGCAAGATGTCCGGCGACCGCGCCGCGGCCAGCCGTCCCGGCGTCGGCCAGGAACTGCGCCGGGCCAAGGACTACGCCACCGGCTACGACTACCGCCAGGACGAGGGCGTGTCCCAGGTCACCGGCGCGCCGACCTTCCAGACCACGCTAGTGGTCAGCTTCGACCAGGAAAAAGTCGACAACCTCGCCGCCACCCTCGGCCTGCCGATCTGGCCTCAGCCGCGGCCCAAGCCGGTGCTGTGGCTGGCGATCGACGACGGCAGCGGCCCGCGCCTGGTCGGCCTGGCCCAGGCCAACGCCGCGCGCGCGGTGCTCAACCGCGCGGTCGAGCGCGGCTACCGCCTCGGCCTGCCCAGCGGCAGCGCCGCCGAACAGGCCAGCGTCGGCGCGATCTGGCGCGGCGACGCCGCCGCGGTGGCGCGCGCCTCGGCCCGCTACAGCCCGCCGATGCAGCTGATCGGCAAGCTCTACCGGGTCAAGACCGGCGGCTGGAAGGGCGACTGGACCTTCGTCGACGGCGGCAAGGTGCTGGGCAGCTGGAACAGCGCCGACCTCGACGCGCGCAAGGTCATGGCCGGCGGCGCCGACGGCGCGGCCGACGCGCTGATGAAGCGCTACGCCAAGCGCAGCGTGGCCGGCACCCCGGGCACCTACCGCGTGGTGTTCACCGGCGTGCGCAGCGCCGACGACTACATCCGCCTGGCCGGCTACCTGCAGGGCCTGGCGGTGGTGCGCAAGATCGTCCCGGTCCGGGCCACGCCCGAGAGCGTGGAGTTCGACCTCGACCTGCTCTCCGGCTTGCCCGGCTTCAAGCGCATGACCGATGCCGGCGGCACCCTGGTCGGCCTGGAAGGCCTCGAAGGCCAGCCGCCCGTGTTCCAACTGCACTGAGCCCCCGCATGACCGACCCGACGCCTGTGCGCGCCCCGCTCGAAGACATCGCCCTGTTCCTGCGCCGCCTGCAATGGACGGCGCTCGGTGTCGGCGCATGCTGGCTGCTGTGGGTGCTGGCCCCGGTGCTGACCCCGTTCGTCGTCGCCGCCATGCTCGGCTGGCTCGGCGATCCGCTGGTCGACCGGATCGAGCGCACCGGCCGCTCGCGCAACACCTCGGTGGCGTTGGTGTTCACCCTGATGGCGCTGCTGGTGGTGCTGGTGCTGGTGATCCTGGTGCCGCTGATCGAGCGCCAGATCACCACCTTGATCGTGTCGCTGCCGACCTACCGCGCCTGGTTCACCGAGACCGCGATCCCGTGGCTGGAGCAGCGCACCGGCTTCCAGATCAGCGTCTGGCTCGACCTCAACCACATCATCGAGCTGGTGCGCAGCAACTGGGAGCGCGCCGGCGGCGTCGCCACCACCTTGCTGGGCTATCTGTCGCGCTCGGGCTTCGCCCTGATCGCGATGGTCGCCAACATCGCCCTGCTGCCGGTGCTGACCTTCTTCTTCCTGCGCGACTGGGACAAGCTGGTCGAGCGCGTCGCCTCGCTGATCCCGCGCGACTACCTCGGCACGGTCAGCCGCCTGGCCAAGGAATCCAACGACGTGCTCGGCGCGTTCCTGCGCGGCCAGTTCCTGGTGATGCTGGCGCTGGGCGTGATGTACGGCGTCGGCCTGTGGGGCGTCGGCCTGGACCTGGGCATCCTGATCGGCATCATCGCCGGCCTGCTGACCTTCGTGCCTTACCTCGGCCCGGCCAGCGGCATCATCCTCGGCGTGATCGCCGCGCTGGTGCAGTACGGCGACTGGAAGCACGTGCTCGGCGTGCTCGCGGTGTTCGGCGTGGGCCAGGTGGTGGAAAGCTACTGGCTGACCCCGAAGCTGGTCGGCGACCGCATCGGCCTGCATCCGGTGGCGGTGATCTTCGCCGTGCTGGCCGGCGGCCAACTGTTCGGCTTCCTCGGCATGCTGCTGGCGCTGCCGGTGGCGGCGGTGGCCAACGTGCTGCTGCGCTACGCCCAGGAGCGCTACACCCACAGCCGCCTGTACGCGGGCGACCAACCGGTCGCGCCGCTGGAACCGGCGCTGGCGCCGGCCGGCGCGGACGCAGCGGAGCGCGAGAGCAAGCAGTGAGCATTCCGCAGTTGCCGCTGGCCCTGCGTCATTCGCCGGACCAGCGTTTGGAAACCTATGTGAATGCGCCCGACGGCGCGATCGCGCAGTTGCGTTCCCTGGCGAGCAGCGACGAGGAAACCGCGGGCTACCGCGATCCCTCCGGCGCGGACTGGGTCTACCTGGCCGGCCCGTCCGGGGTCGGCAAGACCCACCTGCTGCTGGCCGCGTGCGCCCAGGCCGACATCGCCGGCCGCCGCGCCGCCTACGTGCCGCTGAGCGCGGCGGTCGGCCGGCTGCGCGAGGCGTTGCAGTCGCTCGACACCAATAACGACCTGCTGGCGCTGGACGGGATCGAAGCGATCGCCGGCCGGCGCGAGGACGAGATCGCCTTGTTCGACACCCACAACCGCGCGCGCCAGGCCGGCATCGCGGTGATCTACGCCTCGCGCGAGAACCCCGACGAACTCAAGCTGACCTTGCCGGACCTGCGCTCGCGCCTGTCGCAGTGCACCCGCATTGTGCTGACCCCGCTCGACGACGACGGCCGCGCCCAGGTCCTGCGCCAGCGCGCGCAGCGGCGCGGGCTGGCGCTGGAGGAAGCGGCGCTGGAATGGATGCTCAAGCGCATGGACCGCGACCTCGGCGGCCTGACCCAGTTGCTGGACAAGCTCGACCGCGCCTCGCTGGCCGCGCAGCGGCGCATCACGGTGCCGTTCCTCAAGCGCACGATCGACGACGAAACTTGAGTCGATAGCCGCGTCGGCGGATCCAACGAAGCCACGCGGCTTCATTCCCTTCTCCACGCGGCCCCAACCCCGTCATTCCAGCGGAAGCTGGAATCCATTTTGCCGTTGCCGTTGCTGTTGCGGTTGCCGTGGCCGTGGCCGTTGATAGCTGTTGCTGTTGCTTAAGCTCGCCTTCGAGCCGAAGCAGCAACTCCGCAGCCCCGGAGGGCGTGCGCATGGATGCGCACGCGCGCCATGGGGCAGGATGCCCCTTATGGCGCGGCCCCGCGCCACGATGAGCCATAGTGGCTTTTGATTCGAAAAAGATAAGGCCTTTTCTTTGGTTACTTTCTTTGTGGCTTCAGACAAAGAAAGTGACCCGGCCGCTTGCGGACGGAAGCTTTGGATCTTCGCTTGTCGTCACAAGTACGCACACGCAAAGACGAACCCCACCGCGGCACGCCCCCCTGTAGGAGCGGCGCAAGCCGCGACCGCGCCACGGCAAACACAACGAAAGTTTCGTCGTAGTTGCGTTGCCGCGGTCGCGGCTCGCGCCGCTCCTACAGTCGGATACGCAACCCCTCGCCCGTCATTCCGGCGAAAGCCGGAACCCATGTTGACGTTGCTGCTGCTTTCGCCGTTATCGATGTTTCGCGCGACGACAAGCCACCATCAAAAGCTTTCGCCCGCAAGCGGCCGAGCTACTTTCTTTTGTCAGCACGACAAAAGAAAGTAGCGGCGGAGTCAATGTCCAAGTGCATCACCCTGCGCCCGCGGGTTTTTGAGTTCCTCGTAGAGCACCTCGACGGGCGAGCGCCTGCCCAGGCTACGACGGGGGCGGTTGTTCATTTCCCACGCCACCTCTTTGAGGCGCTGCGCGGAATGCACCGACAGATCGGTGCCCTTGGGAAAGTATTGCCGCAACAAGCCGTTGGTGTTTTCGCAGGTTCCGCGTTGCCACGGGCTATGGGGGGCGGCGAAGTAGATCGCTAAACCGGTGCGTTCGCTCAACTGCCGATGCGATGCCATTTCCTTGCCCTGGTCGTAGGTCAAGGTCTTCTTCAAACTTTCCGGCACGCCTGCGAACGCCGAGCTGAAGGCCTCCAGCACCGTGTGCGCGGTCGCGTCGGCGAGCTTGACCAGCTTGACGTACAAGGTGCGGCGGCAGACCAATACCCCAATCGCCGAGCGATTGTGCGCGCCCACGATCAGGTCGCCCTCCCAATGCCCCGGCATCAGGCGCTCATGCGCGGCCGGCGGCCGCAGGCGGATGTTGGGAAGATCCGGCAGATGGCCGCGGGCGTCGATTCCCTGGCGCGTGCGGCGGCCGGACTTGCGCCCCTGCCGCAGCAGACGGGGCACCTGGCGGCGCAATTCGCCGCGCGGCATCGCATAAATCGCGGTATAGATCGTTTCGTGCGACACGCGCAGCCAGGGCCGGTCCGGGTACAGATCCCGCAGTTTGTCGGCAATCTGTTGCGGCGACCAGCACCGTTCCAGCCAATAGCGCACGCGTCGCCACAGCACGGTGTCGCGTCGCAGCTTGCGGCGCACCCGCGCCCGTCGCCGCAGTCGCTGGGCCCGCCGGCCCGCCCGGGTCGCATCGTAGCCAGGGTCGAAACGGGGGCGTCCGCGCAGCGGCGGCCCCGAATGGGACCGAAACCCATTACGGCGCAACTCGCGAGCAATGGTGCTTTGCGCCCGACCCAACGTCTGGGCGATTTGCCGTCCGCTCGCCCCTTGGGCGATCAAGACCATGATGGCCCCGCGCTCTTCTGCGCTCAGATGCGAATACTGCTGACCCATTCACAGTGCCTCACTGAGGTGATGCACTTGAGGTTAGAGACCAGCGTCCAGCACCTTTCGCGGGGATGCGCCGTAAGGGGCATCCATGCCCCTACGGCGCACGCGCGCATCCATGCGCGCGCCCTCCGGGTCTGCGCGGCTGCGGCCTCTGTCGAGGTTGCGTCCACGCTGAGGGCAACGACAACGACAACAGCAACAGCAACAGCAACAGCAACAGCAACGGCGGCAGCGGCAGCGGCAAGACGGATTCCAGCTTTCGCCGGAATGGCGGACGGAGCTGAGTCGTTTCGATGGACGTCAGCGCTCGCCTGAATCGCGGTTTGCGGGGCGCTGGCTTCGGTATACGGCGGCGGGGCTGCGTTTGCTCCGCGCCGCGTTAACCGTCTTCGCCCAGCAAGGCCAGGTAAATCGCCAGGTCGGCCTCGCCGAAACAACACAGCAGCACATCCGTGGGCGCTTCGGCGGCGAGCGCATGCGCTCGCACTGTCTCTACCGCGACCCGCGCCGCCGCCTCGGCGGGGTAGCCGAAGATGCCGGTGCTGATGCACGGAAACGCGATCGACGCGAAGCCGCGAGCGGCGGCGATGGCGAGGCTGTTGCGGTAACACGCCGCCAACAGCGCCGGTTCGCCGTGGTCGCCGCCGCGCCAGACCGGTCCGACCGTGTGGATCACATGCTTCGCCGGCAGCCGATGGCCGCCGGTGAGCTTGGCCTCGCCGGTCTTGCAGCCGCCGAGCAGGCGGCATTCGGCCACCAGCGCGGGGCCGGCGGCGCGATGGATCGCGCCGTCCACGCCGCCGCCGCCGAGCAGCGAGGAGTTGGCCGCGTTGACGATCGCGTCCAGCGCCAGGGTGGTGATGTCGGCCCGGATCGCGCGCAGTTTCATCGCTTCACCCCTGCGCGGGCCAGTCGATGAACTGCGGCGCCACCGCATCGGTGAGCCACACCCCGTTGTCGGCGCGATAGAACGCGATGCCTTGCGCGTGCATCGCGCCGGCGCGCACGTGCAGCACCAGCGGCGTGCCGTGGCGGCTGCCGACCTTGACCGCGGTGTCGCGGTCGAGCGAGAGGTGCACGTGCTGGCGGCTGCGCTTTTCCAGCCCGGTCTTGCGGATCGAGCCGGCGAAGCGGGTGGCGGTGCCGTGGTAGAGCGTGGCCGGCGGTTCGATCGGCTGCAGGGCCAGGTCGATGTCGATGGAATGGCCCTGGTTGGCGCGGATGCGCAGGCCGTCGTCGCTGAGCTTGAAGCGCTGCTTGTCGTTGTCGCGCACGATGCGTTCGATCAGCGTGCGGCTGTACAGCTTGCCGTGGGCGCCGGCCTTGGCGATGAATTCGTCGACTTCGGCCCAGCCCTGGGCGTCGAGGGTCAGGCCGATGGCCTGCGGTTCGTGGCGCAGGACGAGGCTGAGGAACTTGCTGAGTTTCTTGTGTTGGTCGGTCATAAGCGTCGGCGCGGATGCTAGGCCCGCACCGGCGCCGACGCCAGTGCCGCGGCGGCCGTCAGTCGGCGACGAACGTCGCGTCCAACTCGCGCAGGCGTTCGGGGGTGCCGACGTCGGTCCAGCGGCCGCGGTGGTGCGAGCCGCGCAGGCGGCCCCGGTCGGCGGCGCGGCGCAGCAGCGGCACGATGCTGAAACGCGGCGGATCGAGCTCGCTGCCGGCGGCGTCGCCGAGCGCGCCGCGCCAGTCGTCGAACAGCCCGGCGCGATACAGGCCGATGCCGGCGTAGGTGAGCTTGCGGTCGCCGTCGTTGCCGACGCGGCCGTCGGCGTCGAGCTGGAAGTCGCCGCGCGGATGCTGCGGCGGGTTGTCGGCCAGCAGCAGGTGCGCGTCGCCGTCGAACGCGCGCGGCAGCGCGGCGAAGTCGTAGTCGGTCCAGATGTCGCCGTTGGCGACCAGGAACGGCGCTTGCGGATCGGCATCTTCCTGCAGCAGCGCCAGCGCCTTGAGCATGCCACCGCCGGTTTCCAGCGGGGTCGGACCTTCGTAGGAATAGCGCAGCCGCAGGCCCCAGCGCGACCCGTCGCCGAGCGCGGCGGGAAAGCGCTCGGCCAGCCACGAGGTGTTGACCACGACGTCCGCGACGCCGAGCGCGGCGAGTTTTTCCAGGTGCCATTCGATCAGCGGCTTGCCGCCCACCGGCAGCAGCGGCTTGGGCGTGTGCAGGGTCAGCGGCCGCATGCGTTCGCCCAGGCCGGCGGCGAAGATCAGCGCCTTCATCGCCGGCGCGCTCATGCGCGTTCCGGCGCGTCGGCGCCCGCGGCCAGCGCCGGACGCACGTAGCGCTCGACGATCTCGCTCAACGGCCGCAGTTCCGGGTAGCGCGGCAGCACCAGATCGAGGTAGCCGAGGAAGCGCGGCGCGTCGGCGAGGTACTTGGGCTTGCCGTCGCGGTGGTGCAGGCGCGCGAACAGGCCGAGGATCTTGATGTGGCGCTGCAGTCCGGCGAAGTCCGCGTCGCGGCGGAAGCGTGGGTAGTCCGGCAGCGCGATGCCGGCGGCGACGGCGCGCGCGTGGTAGCGCGCCAGCCACGTCTCCACGCGCTCCTCCGGCCAGCTCACGAAGGCGTCGCGGAACAGGCTGATCGGGTCGTAGGCGATCGGCCCGCGCAACGCGCCCTGGAAGTCGATCACCGCCAGCCCGTCGGCGATGGGCATCAGGTTGCGCGGCATGAAATCGCGATGGATGAACACCTGGCGCTGGGCCAGCACGTTGTCGAGGATGCGGCGGTAGGCGAGGTCGAGCCGCTCCAGGTCGCCGCAATCGAGCGTCGCGCCCAGGTGGCGGCCGAGGAACCATTCGTCGAACAGGCGCAGTTCGCGGGTCAGGAAGGCTTCGTCGTACGGCGGCAGGTCGTCGGGGCAGGGCAGGGCCTGGATCTTCAGCAGTTGCCCGAACGCGGCGTCGAACATCGCGTCGGCGTCGGCGCGCCCGGCTTCCACCGCCTGCAGGACGGTCTCGCGGCCGAGATCCTCCAGCAGCAGGAAGCCCTGGTCGGGGTCGGCGCGGTACACCTGCGGCACGCGCACGCCGCCGGCCTCCAGCACTTCGCGCAGGCGCAGCCAGGGACGCGGGTCCTCCAGCTCCGGCGGCGAGTCCATGACGATGACCTCGCCTTCGGGACGGGCCGCGCCGGCGTGCACGCGGCCGCGCCAGTAGCTGCGGAAACCGGCGTCGAAGGAGGCGCGGACGAGGTCGAGGCGGTCGTCGCCGGTCGCGGCGCGGGCCCAGGCCAGGCGCGCGGCGTCGCGGTCGGAGGGGTGCGGCTGGGTCATGCAGGCTCCACGCGGCGAAGGCCGCCGGCGCACAGGGTAGCCGGCCGGGCGCGGAGCGCAACCGCACGGCCTGAACGTCGCGGCCGCGGGCGTCGTTGCGGCCGCTTGTTGTAGGAGCAGCGCAAGCCGCGACCGCGGGGTGTCCGCCCGCGTCGTGGCCTTCGGCACAGTTGCGTTGTTGCGGCTCGCGCCGCTCCTGCAGGGGAGCAGCGTTATCGCCGGTCGCAAAAAAGTGTAGGGCGAAGCCCGCGACGCCTTCGGCTGGGAACGGTCGCCACCGCCACTCCCAGCGTCGTGCGCCGCGGGCCCCGCCCTACGGGTGCCCGGGTGGAACCTCGCCGCGCGCCGGTCCTGGAGCGCGCGCGGCGGTGCAACGTCGACTCGATCAAACCCAACGGGTGAAGCGCGCAACGGTGAAGCCGGAATCCGACATCCGCGTCGCCGCGGGGTACAGCACGCAGCGAAGCCGGCGCGGGTTCCGACCCGTCGCGGCGGCACATCCGCGACGGTGCGTCCTAGGCGCGCGCCGGTCGCGCCCGGCTTCGCTGCGTATGCCGCGCTTGGCTCAGGCGGCAATCTCCTCGGCCTGCAACGACTTCAGCCATTCGTCGTCGGAGCCTTCGTTGACGCCCTCGAACAGGAACGTCGACAGGTAGCGTTCGCCGGTGTCGGGCAGCATCGCCAGCAGCACCGAGCCTTCCGCCGCGTTTTGCGCGACTTCCAGCGCGGCGGCGACGGTGGCGCCGGCGGAGATGCCGACGAACAGGCCTTCCTCGGCGGCGAGGCGGCGCGCGGTGTCGCGCGCGAGCACGTCGTCGATCGGACGGATCTCGTCGGCGATGCCGCGGTCGAGCACGGCCGGGACGAAGTCCGGGGTCCAGCCCTGGATCTTGTGCGGCTGCCAGTCCTTGCCGCCGAGCAGCGAGGCGCCGGCCGGCTCGGAGGTGACGATCTTCAGGTCCGGCCGGGCCAGCTTGAGGATCTGGCCGGCGCCGCTGAGGGTGCCGCCGGTGCCCCAGCCGGACACGAAGTAGTCCAGCCGCTTGCCGGCGAAGTCGCGCAGGATCTCCGGACCGGTAGTGTTGCGGTGGTAGGCCGGGTTGGCCGGGTTCTCGAACTGGCGGGCGAGGAACCAGCCGTGCTGCTCGGCCAGTTCGGCGGCCTTGCGCACCATGCCGGTGCCGCGCTCGGCGGCCGGCGTCAGGATGACCTTGGCGCCGTACGCGCGCATCAGCTTGCGCCGCTCGATCGAGAAGGTCTCGGTCATCACCGCCACGAACGGGTAGCCGCGCGCGGCGGCGACCATCGCCAGGGCGATGCCGGTGTTGCCCGAGGTCGCTTCCACGATCGTCTGGCCGGGCTTGAGCAGGCCGCGCTGCTCGGCGTCGAGCACGATCGCCAGCGCGAGCCGGTCCTTGACCGAGCCGCCGGGATTGAACGATTCGACCTTGGCGTAAAGGGTGACGTGCTTGGGTGCGATGCGGTGGAGCTTGACGATCGGCGTGTCGCCGATGGTGTCGAGGATGCTTTCGTGCAGCGACATGAGGAGGCTCCCGTGGCGTGGGTATGAGGAATCGGGTGGCGCGAAGTCAGGCGGCTCGGGCCAGCGCGGCGTCGGCGGGCGGTTCGGTCAGCGGCGCCGGGCCGAACCAGTGCAGGCGCTGCGCCAGCGCCGCGACTTCGCCGACGATCAGCAGCGCCGGCGACTGCACGCGATGGCCTTGCGCGCGTTCGGCCAGGTCGGCCAGGGTGCCGGTGACCACGCGCTGTCCGGGCCGCGAGCCGTTTTCGATCAGTGCGAACGGCGTGCTGGCGGCGCGGCCGTGTTCGATCAGTTTGTCGCGCAGCACGTCCAGGCCGGCCACGCCCATGTAGACGGCGAGGGTCTGCCGGTCCTGCGCCAGCGCCTGCCAGTCGAGGTCGTCGGCCGACTCCTTGAGGTGCGCGGTGACCAGGCGCAGCGACTGGGCGTGATCGCGATGGGTCAGCGGCACGCCGGCATAGGCGGCGCAGGCCAGCGCGGCGGTGATGCCGGGCACGACCTCGAAGCCGATGCCGGCTTGCGCCAGCACTTCCAGTTCTTCGCCGCCGCGGCCGAACACGAACGGATCGCCGCCCTTGAGCCGGACCACGCGCTTGCCGGCGCGCGCATGTTCGAGCATCAGCTCGTGGATGCGCTCCTGGGTGGTGTGGTGGTTGCCGGCCTGCTTGCCGACTTCGATCAGCTCGGCGTCGCGCCGCGCCAGTCGCAGCACGTCGCGGCTGACCAGGCGGTCGTGCAGGATCACGTCGGCCTGGTTGAGCGCGCGCAGGCCGCGCAGCGTCATCAACCCGGCGTCGCCGGGACCGGCGCCGACCAGCACCACCGAACCGGCAGGCGGCGCGGCGGGTTTGTCGTCGATCAGGGCCGCGCCGAACGCGCGTTGCGCCTCGTCGTGGCGGCCGTCGCGCAGCAGCGCCGGAATCGCGCCGGCCAGCACGCGTTCGAAGAAGCGGCGGCGCTGGCCGAGGTCGGGATAGTGGCGGCGGATGCGCGCGCGTTCGCGGTTGAGCAACTGCGCCAGCGCGCCCAGCGATTCGTCCAGCTCGGTCTCGAGTTTTTCGCGCAGGTGCCGCGCCAGCATCGGCGCGCCGCCGCCGCTGGAGATGGCGATCTGCACCGGCCCGCGCTCGACCCGCGCCGGCACGTGGAAACCGGAGGCCTCGACGTCGTCGACCACGTTGACCCAGATCCGCCGCGCTTCGCCGGCCGCGGCGACCGCGCGGTTGACCGCGGCGTCGTCGGTGGCGGCGATCGCCAGCCAGGCTTCATCCAGCCACTGCGGCGCGAATTCGCCGGGCAGGTGTTCGATGCGCCCTTCGGCGGCCCAGGCGCTCAAGCCCGGATTGAGCGTGGGCGCGCCGACCCGCACCGTGGCGCCGGCGTCGAGCAGGGCCGCGGTCTTGCGCTGGGCGACCGCGCCGCCGCCGACGACCAGCACGCCGCGGCCGCGCAGGTCGGCGAACAGCGGGAACAAGCCGCCGCCCGGCCGTTCGCCGGCCTGCGGTGCGTTGTCGTGCTCGGAGCGGGACGAGGCGCGGGTCACGGCGGCGTGGGGCGTCGGGAGGGAGGATGCGACGACCCTACGGCCGTCGCCCGGCGCGGCGGAAATGACGGCCCCGCCTTTGCACATGCCGTCACGTAATGAGCCGCAGCGTTGCCGGACGGATACTGGACACGGGTTATACGGCTGGTTAATCTATAAATCCTTTCATCCGAATAGAGCGATAAATACGTGGACACGATGTGCCAGCGAATGCGTGCGATGCGCCCGAGCTGCCGCGGCAACGCGGCCGCCGGCTGTTGTCGCAGCCGCGCCGTTCGCCGCATCGCGCCCCGACACTCTTTCTGGATCGCCACCCCATGACCCTCACCCAGCTGCGCTACCTGGTCGCCATCGCCGATTCCGGCCTCAACATCACCCTCGCCGCCGAACGCGTCCACGCCACCCAGCCCGGCCTGTCCAAGCAGCTCAAGCAGCTCGAGGACGAGCTGGGCTTTCTGTTGTTCGTGCGCAAGGGCCGCAGCCTGGAGGCGATCGCCCCGGCCGGCGAGCGCGTGCTCGCGCATGCGCGGCGCATCCTCGAGGAAGCGGCCAACATCCGCGCCTACGCCGCCAACGAGCGCGGCCAGCACGCCGGCCGGCTGGTGCTGTCGACCACCCACACCCAGGCGCGCTACGTGCTGCCGCCGGCGATCGCCCAGGTCAAGCGCGACTTTCCCCAGGTCAGCGTGCACCTGCAGGCCGCGGCCGACGGCGAGGTGCTCGCGCATCTGTCGCACGGCAACGCCGATCTGGCGGTGATCAGCACCGCCGGCGCGCCGCCGGAGGGCGGCCTCGCGGTGCCGTTGTTCCGCTGGCGCCGGGTGGTGCTGGTGCCGCGCGCGCATCCGCTGGCCAAGCTCGACCGTGCGCCGACCCTGGCCGAACTGGCGGCACAGCCGCTGATCAGCTACGAATCCTCGACCCGGCCCGAATCCTCGCTGCGCCGCGCCTTCGCCGCCGGCGGCCACGAGCCGCAACTGGCGATGACCGCACGCGACGCCGACCTGATCAAGACCTACGTGCGCACCGGCCTGGGCGTGGGCCTGCTGGCCGAAATGGCGGTGACCTCGCGCGACGACGACCTCAAGGCCCTGACCGCGCCCGACGCGGTGCCCGAATGCATCACCTGGGCGGTGATCCCGCGCGCGCGCGTGCTGCGCGACTATGCGCTGGAGCTGGTCCACGGCCTGGCGCCGCAGATCGACCGGCGCGACCTGCGGCGGGTGCTGGAAGGCAACCTCGAACCGGCGTGGCCGAAGGCGCCGAGCTGGATCGAACTGACCCAGTCGATCAGTTCCTGAGTGCGGGTGGATACCGCGAATCCCGCGCGATGCCTCGCGCGGCGAGGCGCGGGGGATTTTCGTTTCCACCTCCTGCCCGATCGAGAAATCGCTGCGCGATCTACCTGTAGGAGCGACGCGAGTCGCGACCGCGGGGCGGCCGCTCGCGGCGGAAGTTTCGTCGCAGCCGCATTGTCGCGGTCGCGACTTGCGTCGCTCCTACAGGGGGCATCCGGCTTCGACCGCGATCTGCCTGTAGCCGCGTTGCAGCGGCGTCGCCCCGGCCGCGATCAGGCGGCCTGGTTCTCCTGCGCCGGCTCGCTGTCGAAGTGCAGCCCGCATTCGCGCTTGAGTCCGAAGAAGCGGGTGTCTTCCTCGCGCATGCCCGGCTCCAGCCGGCGCGTGGTGTGGACGTCGCCGATGGATACGTAGCCGTCGTGCCACAGCGGGTGGTACGGCAGTTCGTGCGTCTGCAGGTACTGCCACACGTCGCGGTCGCTCCAGTCGGCCAGCGGATGCAGCTTCCAGCGGCCGTCCTTGAGTTGCAGGAACTCCAGCCCGGCGCGGCTGCCCGATTGGCTGCGGCGCAGGCCGGCGATCCAGGTGCGCACGCCCAGTTCGGCCAGCGCGCGCTGCATCGGCTCGACCTTGCGCAGGCGGTTGTAGCGCTCCAGGCCTTCCAGCCCCTGTTCCCACAGCTTGCCGAAGCGCGCTTCCATCCACGCCGCGCCCATCTGCGGGCGGTAGACCTTGAGGTTCAGCGCCAGGCGCTCGCCGAGCTCGTCGATGAAGCGGTAGGTTTCCGGGAACAGGTAGCCGGTGTCGATCACGATCACCGGAATGCGCGGCGCCTGCCGCGCGACCATGTGCAGCGACACCGCCGACTGCGCGCCGAAGCTGGACGACAAGGCGTGTTCGCCGGCGGTGTTCTCCAGCGCCCAGGCCACGCGTTGCTCGGCCGTCCGCGTGGCCAGCCAGGCGTTGAGTTCGGCGAGCGCGCGCGGCGACTCGGCGGCGGTGACGGGATCGGTCGGAGCGCTCATGGGCGGGCCTGTGCAACCAGTTCGATGGGGATGCCGGTGGGCGTGGGATAGGGCACCGTCACGACCTGACGGCGCACCAGGTAGTCGCCGAAGCCTTCGCCGTCTTCGCGCTCGCCGGCGTAGCCGGCCAGCAGCGGATCGAGCGCGGCGAGGATCTCGGCCTCGACGATGTTTTCGCGATACAGCGTGTTCAGGCGCTGGCCGCGGTGGTCGGCGCCGAGCATCAGGTTGTAGCGGCCCGGCGCCTTGCCGACCAAGGCGATCTCGCCCAGGTAGGGGCGCGAGCAGCCGTTGGGGCAGCCGCTGAGGCGCAGGTTGATCGGCGCGTCGGCGATCGAATGGCGCTGCAGCAACGTTTCCAGCGCGTCGACGAACTCGGGCAGGTAGCGCTCGGCCTCGGCCATGGCCAGGCCGCAGGTCGGCAGCGCCACGCAAGCCAGCGCGTTGCGCCGCACCGGGCTGGCGCTGACGTGGCCGTCCAGGCGGTGCTGCGCGACCAGCGCATCGACGCGCTCGCGCGACGCCGCGGGTACGCCGGCGATGGTCAGGTTCTGGTTCGGCGTCATCCGGAACTGCGCGCCTTCGGCGTCGAGCAGCAGTTCGGCGATCGCGCGCAAGCCGCTGAGGTGGGTCACTTCCTCGCCGCGGCCGTCGAGCGCGCCGTCGACGATGCGCCCGGCGGGAATGCGCAGGGTCAGGTGCGCGCGGCCGTCGTCGCCCTCGACCCAGCCGAAGCGGTCGCCGTTGTGGCGGAAGGCGAACGGACGCGCCGGAAGGAGAGTGAAACCGGCGCGCCGTTCGACTTCCGCTTTGAACCAGTCCAGACCGCGATCGTCGATGGTGTACTTGAGCCGCGCGCGCTTGCGCACCTGGCGGTTGCCGAAATCGCGCTGGGCGGTGACCACGGCCACGCCGACCGCGATCACCTGATCCGGGGTGACGAAGCCGATCACGTCGGCGACGCGCGGGTAGGTCTCCGCGTCGCCGTGGGTCGCGCCCATGCCGCCGCCGACGGTGACGTTGTAGCCCAGCAGCTCCCCGTCTTCGAGGATGGCGATGTAGCCCAGGTCCTGGGCGAACACGTCGACGTCGTTGTACGGCGGGATCGCGAAGCCGATCTTGAACTTGCGCGGCAGGTAGGCCTGGCCGTAGATCGACTCGTCCTCGCTGCCGCTGCCGGCGACGAGTTCCTCGTCGAGCCAGATCTCGTAATAGGCGCGGGTCTTCGGCAACAGGTGTTCCGACAGCGCCGCGGCTTGGGCGAACACCTGCGCGTGGCTGGCGCTGACCTGCGGATTGGCCGCCACCGCGACGTTGCGGTTGACGTCGCCGCACGCGGCGAGGGTGTCGAGCAGGGCGGCATTGATCGCCTGCATCGTCGCCTTGAGCTCGGTCTTGATCACGCCGTGGTACTGGAACGCCTGGCGGGTGGTGATGCGCAGGCCGCGCTCGGCGAAACGGGTGGCGACGGAATCGAGCTTGAGCCATTGCTGCGGCGAGACCACGCCGCCCGGGGTGCGGGTGCGGATCATGAAGCTGTAGGCCGGCTCCAGCTTGGCCACGCGGCGCTCTTCGCGCACGTCGCGGTCGTCCTGCTGGTAGCTGCCGTGGTACTTGATCAGGGTCTGGTCGTCGTCGTTGAGCGCCCCGGTCAAGGGGTTGGCCAGACTCTCCAGCAAGCTGCCGCGCAGGCGCGCGCTGGACTGCTTGATGTCCTCGACCGAATGCGCGCTCATGCGGCGGCTCCGGCGAAGCCGCGGCGGAAGGCCCGCAGTTGCAGCCCGAACGGAGCGCGTCGCGACGGCGGCGGCGCGTTCTTGTCGGCGCGCTCGTGAACGCCGGCGCGGGGTTCGCGCTCCATCCGGACTGCCGGGGCAAGCGGTGCGGGCGCGCAGCCGGGCGTCCCGCGACGCTCAGTAGAACCTACAACCGCACCGTCGGCCTGCGACGCGCGGCGCGGTTCGACGAAGTAATGTTCCGACCAGCGGACAGCGACGGCGTACATCAGTAGACATCCCGGGCGTAGCGCCCTTGTTGTTGCAGATCGTTGAGGTAGTCCTCGGCGGCTTCGGCGCCGCGGCCGCCGTGTTCGGCGATCGCCGCCAGCAGCGCGGCATGCACGTCCTTGGCCATGCGCGTGGCATCGCCGCACACGTACAGGTGGGCGCCGTTCTGCAGCCAGTCGTAAAGTTCGCGGCCGTGCTCGCGCAGGCGGTGCTGGACGTAGACCTTGTGCGCCTGGTCGCGCGAGAACGCCAGGTCCAGCCGGTGCAGCTGGCCGGACTTCAGCGCCGCCTGCCACTCGGTCTGGTAGAGGAAGTCGGTGCGGAAATGCGGGTTGCCGAACAGCAGCCAGTTGCGCCCGGACGCGCCGTCGGCGGCGCGGTCCTGGACGAAACCGCGGAACGGCGCCACGCCGGTGCCCGGGCCGATCATGACGATGTCGCGGCTGCCGTCGGCGGGCAGGCGGAAGCGTTCGTTGGCTTCGATGAACACCGGCAGGCGCTCGCCTTCCTCGGCGCTGGCGAGCTGGTGCGAGGCCGCGCCCCAGCGCAGGCCGAGTTCGCTTTCGTACTCGACGTGGGCCACGGTCAGGTGCGCTTCCTCGCCGACCGCCTTCTGGCTGGAGGCGATCGAGTACAGGCGCGGAGTCAGCGGGCGCAGCGCGGCGACCAGTTCCTCGGCCGACCAGGCGCCGTCGTAGCGCTGCAGCAGGTCGATCACCTGGCTGCGCGACAGCAGTTCGGCCAGCGACGCCGACTGGTCGGGCGCGAGCAGCCGGTTGAGTTCGTCGCTGCGCGCGTGCGCGGCGTGGCTGGCGACGAACGGACGCGCGAGCTTGGTCAGCTCGCGCTTCTCGCCGAGCCATTGGCGCAGCGGCAGGGTCTGGCCGGCGTGGGCGACGGCGGCGTCGCCGTCGAGCTGCAGCGTCTCCAGCACCGCCTGCACCAGCGCGGGCGGGTTGCGCGGCCACAGGCCGAGCGCGTCGCCGGGCTGGTAGTGCAGGCCGGAATCCTCCAGCGACAGTTCGATGTGGCGGATGTCCTTGTCGGCGGCGACCGCGCCGCGCGCGCTGCTGGCGCGGGCGATCAGGCGGCGGTTGCCGATCAGCTCGGCGGCGAACGGCGCGTCGCGGTGATGGGTCGGCGCGGCCGGCGCGATCGGGCGCAGCGGCGTCACCGTCGCCAGGTGCGCGGCGGCCGGCTTCAGGGTGTCCTTGGCCTGGGCCAGCGCCTGCTGCAGCCACGGGCCGGACACGGTTTCGATGTCGAGGTCGGCGTCGCCGCGGGCGAAGGCGCGGGTGGCGCCGAGCTCGGCCAGGCGCGCGTCGAGGCGGGCGCCGATCGCGCAGAACTGCGGATAGCTCGAATCGCCGAGGCCGAGCACGGCGTAGTGCACGCCCTTGAGTTCGGGCGCGCGCTTGCCGGCGATGAAGTCGACCAGGCCGCGCGCGTCGTCCGACGGATCGCCATCGCCCTGGGTGCTGACCACCAGGTACAGCAGGCGCTCGCCCTTTAGTTCGCGGGTCGGGTAAGCGTCGGCGCGCAGCAGGCGCACGCCCAGGCCGGCGGCCTCGGCCTGCGCGGCGAGCTGTTCGGCCAGGCGCTTGGCGTTGCCGGTCTGGCTGCCGTAGACCACGGTCAGCCGCTCGCCGGTCTTGCTCTCGACCGCAGCCGGCGCGGCGGCCGTGGCCACCGCGAGGCCGGAGCGGGCCAGCCCGGCGGCATAGCCGGACAGCCACCACAGGCTGTCGCGATCCAGGCCGTCGGTGAGACGGGCGAGCGAGTCGAGCCGGTCGGCCGGCAGCGGCGCGGCGAGCAGGGGCGGAGCGGCGAGGGGCTGCGCGGGCAGCGCGGCGGACGGGGCGGCGGCAGGCACGGTGGCGGTCTGCGTCTGGCTTCGGAATCCGCAGGCTACGAGCCCGCGCCGGGCGCGCGGAAAGGATGCTCGGTTATTCGTTAATGCCTTGCGTTCATTTCTCCCCGAATCCGGGGGGATTTCTAATGCGTTCCACGGCGGTGTCCGTGGCGGGGTCCGTTGAGGGCCGCCGCCGCTGTCGCCGCCGCCGCTGCCGCGCGGCCGGGTCCGCGCCGAGGCGGGCAGGACGGCGCGCCCGCATTCACGATCGCGGCGCGTCGCCCGGCGCGACCGGGTTCTCATTTGGATCGCGCCAACGGAAGCAATCGGCGCAGGCAGCGCGACACGCAACACACATTGTGATTCCATGGATGCCGGGTCGCCGCGCAGGCGTCCATGGAAGTCGGACCCAACCTTTTGCAGGCCGGACGCCGCCGCGTCGTCCCGCCGTCCCAGGAACGCGGCGAGCGAGCCCCTTTGCGATGAGTGCGTCACCCGTACCGAGCGCCGCCTTCGATCCCGTCTCCGACACGTCCACGCCGCTGGCCCAGGCGCTGAGCCATCTCGACCGGCTCGAGGCCGAGAGCATCCACATCCTGCGCGAGGTCGCGGCCGAGTTCCGCAACCCGGTGATGCTCTATTCCATCGGCAAGGACAGCTCGGTGCTGCTGCACCTGCTGCTCAAGGCGTTCTATCCCGCGCGCCCGCCGATCCCGCTGCTGCACGTGGACACCGGCTGGAAGTTCCGCGAGATGATCGCCTTCCGCGATCGCCGCGCCGCCGAGACCGGCGTCGACCTGCGCGTGCACATGAATCCCGACGGCCTGGCCCAGGGCATCGGCCCGGTCAGCCACGGCGCGGCCGTGCACACCGACGTGATGAAGACCCAGGGGCTGAAGCAGGCGCTGGACTGGAACAAGTTCGACGCCGCCATCGGCGGTGCGCGCCGCGACGAGGAAAAATCGCGGGCCAAGGAACGCATCTTCTCGTTCCGCAATCCGCAGCACCGCTGGGACCCGAAGAACCAGCGCCCGGAGCTGTGGAACCTGTACAACACCCGCATCCACGCCGGCGAGAGCGTGCGCGTATTCCCGGTCTCGAACTGGACCGAGCTCGACGTGTGGCTGTACATCTTCCGCGAGCGCATCCCGGTGCCGTCGCTGTACTTCGCGGCCAAGCGCCCGGTGGTCGAGCGCGACGGCGCGCTGATCCTGGTCGACGACGAGCGCCTGCCGCTGCGCGCCGGCGAAACCCCGCAGGTACGCAACGTGCGCTTCCGCACCCTGGGCTGCTATCCGCTCACCGGCGCGATCGAATCCGAAGCCGACACGCTGGAGAAGATCATCGCCGAGATGCTGGTGGCCACCACCTCCGAACGCCAGGGCCGGATGATCGACCACGATCCGTCCGCCTCGATGGAACGCAAGAAGCAGGAGGGCTACTTCTGATGGCCACGGGATTCGGAGTTCGGGAATCGGGACTGGCCGAAGCGGAACGCGGCGACGCGGGCGATGCGAAGTCGGAGGCGGGCGCGGGTAAGTCGGGCGGCAGCGTGGTGGCGTTCGCCAATCCCGCATCGCCGGTCGCCAACGCCGCCGGCGAGGCCGTCGCCGATTATCTGAAGCAGCACGAGAGCAAGAGCCTGCTGCGTTTCATCACCTGCGGCAGCGTCGACGACGGCAAGAGCACCCTGATCGGGCGCCTGCTGCACGACACCCAGCGCCTGTTCGAGGACCAGCTGGCTGCGCTCGACGCCGACAGCCGCCGCCACGGCACCCGCAACGGCCAGATCGATTTCGCCCTGCTCGTCGACGGCCTCGCCGCCGAGCGCGAGCAGGGCATCACCATCGACGTGGCCTACCGCTACTTCGGCACCGAGCGGCGCAAGTTCATCGTCGCCGACTGCCCCGGCCACGAGCAGTACACCCGCAACATGGCCACCGGCGCGTCCACCGCCGACCTCGCCGTGGTGCTGGTCGACGCGCGCAAGGGCCTGCTGACCCAGACCCGCCGCCACAGCTACATCGTCTCGCTGCTCGGCATCCGCCACGTGTTGCTGGCGGTCAACAAGATGGATCTGGTCGGCTTCGACCAGGCGGTGTTCGAAGGCATCGTCGAGGAGTACCGCGAACTGGCGGCCAAGCTCGGCATCGACCACGTGCAGGCGGTGCCGCTGTCGGCGCTGGAAGGCGACAACCTCACCGCGCGCTCCGACGCCACGCCGTGGTACCGCGGCCCGAGCGTGCTCGAACACCTGGAAACCGTCGACGTCGCCCGCGACCGCGCCGAGCTGGGCCTGCGCCTGCCGGTGCAGTGGGTCAACCGCCCGCACCAGGATTTCCGCGGTTTCGCTGGCACCATCGCCGCCGGCAGCGTGCGTCCGGGTGACGAGATCGTGGCGCTGCCTTCGGGCCGGCGCTCGCGCGTGCAGCGCATCGTCACCGCCGACGGCGACCTGGCCCAGGCGGTGGCCGGGCAGGCGGTCACGCTGACGCTCGCCGACGAACTCGACATCAGCCGCGGCGACGTGATCGCCGGCGCGGCGCAACCGGCGCAGGTGGCCGACCAGTTCGCCGCGCACCTGTTGTGGATGGATGCGAATCCCTTGCTGCCCGGGCGTTCGTACTGGCTCAAGATCGGCACCCGCACGGTCACCGCCAGCGTCACCGAGATCAAGCACAAGATCGACGTCAACACCCAGGCCCAGTTGGCCGCGCGCCGGCTCGAACTCAACGAAGTGGCCTCGTGCAACATCGGCCTGGACCAGCCGATCGCGTTCGAGGCCTATCGCGACAACCGCGAGCTCGGCAGCTTCGTCCTGATCGACCGTCAGACCCACGCCACCGTCGCCGCCGGCACCCTCGACTTCGCCCTGCGTCGGGCCGAGAACATCCACTGGCAGCCGGTCGACGTCGACAACGTCGCGCGCGCCCGCGCCAAGCAGCAGAAGCCGCGCTGCGTGTGGTTCACCGGCCTGTCGGGCTCGGGCAAGTCGACCATCGCCAACTTGGTTGACAAGCAACTGCACGCGCTCGGCCACCACACCTTCATCCTCGACGGCGACAACGTCCGTCACGGCCTCAACAAGGACCTGGGCTTCACCGACGCCGACCGGGTCGAGAACATCCGCCGCGTCGCCGAAGTCGCCAAGCTGATGACCGACGCCGGCCTGATCGTGCTGGTGAGCTTCATCTCGCCGTTCCGCGCCGAACGGCAACTGGCGCGCGGGTTGTTCGGCGCCGACGAGTTCGTCGAGGTGTTCGTCGACACGCCGCTGGAGGAAGCCGAGCGCCGCGACGTCAAGGGTCTGTACGCGAAAGCGCGCGCCGGCAAGATTCCGAACTTCACCGGCATCGATTCGCCGTACGAGGCGCCGGAATCGCCGGAACTGCATCTGGCGACCCTGGACGACGATCCGCAGGCGCTGGCCCAGCGCGTGGTCGATTACCTGCGCGGTTGAGCGCGGCGGCTTCGCAGTCGCGTCGCGATCCGCCGCACCGCACCGCAGCGCGGTCGCGACTCGCGCGTTCCCGCAGGGCGCGATGCCGCTGCGTTGGCGCCCTGTAGGAGCGGCGCAAGCCGCGACCGCGCCACCGCAACGACGACGAACCTCGCGGCTACCGGTTTATCCGCAACCGCCGCGGCCTGCGTAGCCACAAAAAACGAACGCCCCGGCATCCACCGGGGCGCTCTTGTCCGCGAAACGAAGAATCTAAACTCAGCCCTTCGCCGCCTTGCCGCGAATGAACTCATACAGGAACAACAAGACGATCGCGCAGACCACCGACACGATCAGCCCGATGAAGCCGCCACCGCCGTAGATGAGGCTGCCGACATACGCGCCGGCGATGCCGAGCAGGATGGTCAGGATCCATCCCATCGGATCCGCGCCCGGCTTGAAGAAGCGCGCGAGGATGCCGATGACCGCGCCGATGATGATCGTGGAAATGATGCCGCCGAACATGGCCTGCCTCCTCGAAGGAATGGAGCGCACCGGGATGGAGTGCGCAGGGATCATGTGAGCGCCGGCGTCGCCGCCGCGTGAGGGCGCCGCGGGCGGATTGGGCGGCGGTTAAGCCGGTGCCACCGGGCTGAAAGCGCGCCGCTTGCGACGTGTTTTCGCATGCGTGCGCGGCCCGATCATGTGGTTTTCGCGCGGCCGAGGCGCAGTCGATCCTAAGTGCGTCGCGCCACCGCTCCGCCGGCGCCCGTGCAGACCGAGGCTCGGTCGCTCGAGCTTCGCGCCTCGCCGACAGCGTCGCCGTCGGCCCGTGCTGGTCGCGGCGTCGTCGATGCCGTTCTCCGCCGTCGCCGCGGACGCGGACAAAGAAAAAGCGGGCCGATCGGCCCGCCTTCTCATGCATCCATCGCCCGGGGGCGAGTGTCAGCAGCAGCCGTGGCCGCCGTGGCGATCGCCGCTGTCGGCGACGACCGCCGCGCCGGTGGTCTCGCCGCGCTGGCTGGCCTGGTGATGCTCGGCCACCACCCGCGCCACGCACGCGGTCACCCGCTTGCCCATCGGGATGTGCAGGAACTCGTTGGGGCCGTGCGCGTTGGAATGCGGGCCGAGCACGCCGGTGATCATGAACTGCGCGCCCGGGAACTTCTCGCCGAGCATGCCCATGAACGGAATCGAGCCGCCTTCGCCCATGTACATCGCGGGCTGGCCGAAGAACTCGCGGCTCGACGCGTCGATCGCCTTGGACAGCCACGACGACATCGCCGGCGCGTTCCAGCCGCTGGAGGACTTCTCCAGTTCCAGCGACACCTGCGCGCCGTTGGGCGGATCGCGCAGCAGCACTTCCTTCAGCAGTTCGCCGGCGCGCTTGCCGTCCAGGGTCGGCGGCAGGCGCAGCGACAGCTTGACCGAGGTGTAGGGACGCAGCACGTTGCCGGCCGAGGCCAGCGACGGCATGCCGTCCACGCCGGTCACCGACAGCGCCGGGCGCCAGGTGCGGTTGAGCACCAGTTCCGACAACTCATCGGCCATCGGCTTCATGCCCGGCAGGAACGGGAACTTGTCGTAGACCGCCGTGTCCAGGACCTTGGCCGCCTGGCGCGCCTGCTCCATGCGTTCCTCGGGCACCTCGACGTACAGGCCTTCGACCAGGATCTTGCCGCTGGTCTCGTCCTCCAGCCGCGAGAGCAGCTGGCGCAGCAGGCGGAAGCTCGACGGCACCACGCCCGAAGCGTCGCCGGAGTGCACGCCTTCGCTAAGCACCTTGACCGTGAAGTTGCCGCCGGCCAGGCCGCGCAGCGAGGTCGTGCACCACAGCTGGTCGTAGTTGCCGCAGCCCGAGTCCAGGCACACCACCAGCGAGGGCTTGCCGATGCGCTCGGCGAGGTGGTCGACGTAGGCCGGCAGGTCGTAGCTGCCCGATTCCTCGCAGGCTTCGATCAGGATCACGCAGCGCGAGTGCGGGACCTGCTGGTCCTGCAGCGCCAGGATCGCCGCCAGCGAGCCGAAGATCGCGTAACCGTCGTCCGCGCCGCCGCGGCCGAACAGCTTGTCGCCCTTGATCACCGGCTTCCACGGGCCGAGGTCGTCGTCCCAGCCGGTCATCTCCGGCTGCTTGTCGAGGTGGCCGTACAGCAGCACGCAATCCTCGTCGCGCTGTGCCGGGGCATCGGCGGCGGCGCGCGCGGTCGCGCCGTCGAAGGCCGGGATGTCGATGAAGATCAGCGGCGTGCGGCCTTCCAGGCGCACCACCTCGACCTGCATGCCGGGAATGCTCTGGGCCTTGGCCCAGGACTCCATCAGCTTGACCGCGTCGTCCATGTAGCCGTGCTTGACCCAGTCGGCGTCGAACATCGGCGACTTGTTGGGGATGCGGATGTATTCGACCAATTGCGGGACGATTTCGTCGTCCCACTTCTGACCGACGTAGCGGTCGACCTTGCTGGCGTCCATGAACGGGGCCTCGGAGCTGGGGAAGGCCGCCATTTTACGCCGGTCCGGCCGTGTAGGACTTTTCCTACCCTGCGCTGCGGTTCCGCCCGACTTCGCCGGGGCGCAAGCGGCGATAACCTGTGCCCGTCGAGACATGGAGACTGTCTCCACCGGCAGACAAGGACTCAGGGAAGCAAGTCGGCCGGCCTGGAATGGAATCCAATCTCAAGGAGCTCAACATGAAGTCGTTTGCCCTCATCGCCAAGTCGCTGGTGCTCTCGCTGGTCCTCGCCGGCAGCGCCTACGCCTCGGAGAAGGTCAATATCAACAGCGCCGATGCGGCCACGCTGGACCGCGTGCTGCTCAACATCGGGGCGTCCAAGGCAGAAGCGATCGTCGCTTACCGCAAGGCCAACGGGGCCTTCCGCAGCGTCGAACAGCTGGCCCTGGTCAAGGGGATCGGTCTGAAGACGGTGGAAAAGAACCGGGACCGTATCGTGGTGGGTGGGGCGCCGGCGCAGGGTCGCCCCATCAACACCGCCGGCGCCATCGCGGCGCCGCGCGCCGCCAGTAAGCGCTGAACAAGCCTGCCGGCACCGTACGGATGCGGAGCCGGTAGCTGATCGGGCAAGGAGGCCCGAAGGATTCGGGGGGAGGTCCCTGGACACGGAAGTACGCTGCCCCGCCGCGGATGGATCCGCGGCGGGGCGCACCCAACCGAAGCGACGCCGCCTCGCCGCCCCACACTCGAAGCCCCGCATCCCCAGGACGCCCTCTCCGCGTCGCTGGTTTTTGTCGCTGGCGCGCCGCAAGCCCCCGTAGGGCGGCGCAAGCCGCGACCGCGCAACTCCATCCGCCCGCGCCCCTACCCATCACAACGAACTTCCACGCCCGGCGCCCGTCCGCGGCCCCGCAAGACTTGGGCCCCTTGCCCACACCCACTAGACTGGCCCCTCCATTCAGCCAGTCGCAGCCCCATGCCCACCCGCCCGTCCTGGTGCATCCCCGCCAACGAATACCGCCGCGAGCGCTGGCGCAACCAGTTCGGCTGGACCCGCGAGATCGTGCGCATGCGCCGCGAGGCCGGCCGCGACCGTCCGGCGGCGGGCGAGGAAGACTGGGACTGGCGCCTGTCGATCGCCGAAATCGAAAGCGACGCCCCGTTTTCGGCTTTCCCGGGCGTCGATCGGGAGCTGGTCCTGCTCAGCGGCAACGGCCTGCGCCTGCGCTTCGACGACGGCGAGGCGGTCGAGCTGCACCCGCCGCACGACAAGCTGCGCTTCGCCGGCGAACGCACCGTGACCGGCGAGCTGGTCGACGGTCCGACCCACGACTTCAACCTGATGTGGCGCCGCGGCCGGGTCCGCGCCGAACTCTGGCACCGGCCGCTGGTCGGCCCGATGGTGCTGTTCGCCGAGCCCGGCCAGAGCTGGGCCGTGCACCTGTTGGCGGGCCAGGCGCACTTCGCCGACGGCTCGGGACTCGCGCCGCTGCAGGCGGGCGATACCGCGATCCTGGCGGCGGGCGAGGATCGCCTGCGTCATGTGCTGGAAGGCGGCGGCGAAGTGTTGTTGGTGCGCGTCGGCGAAGCCTGAGCCGCGTCGGCGATCGCTGCGAACCACGGTGGCGGCTATGAAGCGATGGCTGTCGTGATCGGTAGGTGGGAGGGCCTTCAGGCCCGATGCTTTCCGCTCGGGTCGCCGTGCCCTTCGCGGTAAGCGTGGCATCGCGGCTGCGGCTTGCGCCGCTCCTACAGTCGGACGTCCAGCGGCGCTAGTACCTGTGGGAGGGCCTTCAGGCCCGACGCTTGCCGCTCAGATCGCCGCGTCCAAGCAGAACGAGCACCGATCAGTACACATCGCGCCGATACCGTCCCTGCGCCGCCATCGCCTCCAGCGCTTCGTCGCCGAGCGCTTCGCGCAGCACTGCGTCCACCGCCGGCGCCATCCCTTCCAGATTGCCGCAGACATAGACCGAAGCGCCGGCATCGACCCAGTCGCACACCTGCGCGATGCGTTCGCGCAAACGGTCCTGCACGTACACGCGCTGCGCGCCGTCGCGCGAGAAGGCGTAATCGGCGCGTTCGATGCGCCCTTCGGCCAGCCATGCGTCCAGTTCGTCGCGGTAATGCAAATCGCAGGCCGCGTTGCGTTCGCCGAACAGCAACCAGTTGCGGTGACGGCCGGCGTCGATGCGTTCGCGCAGCAGCGCGCGCAGTCCGGCCAGGCCGGTGCCGTTGCCGATCAGGATCAACGGCCGCGCGTCGGCGGGCGCGTGGAAGGACGGATTGGAGCGGATGCGCAGGTCGATCGTCGCGCCGTCGCCGGCGTATTCGGTCAGCCAGCCGCTGCCCAGGCCCGGGCGGCCGTCGTCGCGACGCATCTGTCGTACCAGCAGGCGCAGCGCGCCGTCGGCGGGAACCGAAGCGATGGAGTATTCGCGGTGCGGCAGCGGCTCCAGGGCGTCGGCCAGCGCCTGCGCGCTCTTGCCGCGCGCGTCGGCGGCGGCGGGCAGGCGCGAACGTTGCAGCAGATCGGCCAGCGCGAGGTCGGCCTCGTCGCGACGCACGCGCGCGGCGCCGTCGAAGCCGTTCGCGGCCAGCCATTGCACGACGTCGTCGGGCGGGTTGCGCGGCCCGATCTCGGCGATGTCGCCGGCTTGCCATTGCAGCGCCGAACCGTCGGCCGGCACCAGGGCGAGATGGAAGGCGGCCGCGCCGGCGCTGCCCGGATTCGAGACGCGCCGCTCGCGCAGACGCCACGGCGCGTAGGCCGGTGCGCTCCAGTCGGGCAGGTCGGTGCGGCCGGCGAGCAGGCCGAGGTGATGCTGCCAATGGCGCAGCGCGCCGGCTTCGCCGTTGTCGACTTCGACCAGATCGAACAGCGCTTGCGCGCCGGCGTGGCGCAGCCAGTGGTCGAGGCGATGGCCGAACGCGCAGTACTCGGCGTACTCGCGATCGCCAAGCGCGAGCACGCCGTAGCCAAGCTGCGGCAGCGGCGTCGCCGCGCCCATCGCCTTGCGCACGAACGCGGCGGCGCTGTCGGGCGCGTCGCCTTCGCCGGTGGTGCTGACCACGAACAGCGCACGGCGGTAGTGCGCCAGCTGCGCGGCATCGAGCGTGCCGAGCACGGCCAGATCGGCGCTCAGGCCGGCGTCGCGCAGCGCCTGCCAGCTGCGCCGGGCGAGTTGTTCGGCGAAGCCGGTCTGGCTGGCGAAGGCGACCAGCCAGTCGCCGCGGCGGTCGGCATGGATCGCCGGCAGGGCCTCGCGTCGCGCGCTGCGCCTGCGCGAGACCGCGACCGCGGCGACGAAGCCGGCATACGCGGCGACCAGCGCGGCGGCCATCCACCAGCGGCCGCGGCCGGGCGCGATCCAGTGCCAGGCGTCGGCCTGCCAGCGCGCCAGCGCCACGGCCAGCGCCGCCAGCGCGAGCAACGCCAGCGCGTTGCCGAGCAGCGAGCGATCGAATGCGCGTTCGCGCGCGCCGGAGTCGGAGGTCATGCGGAACGTTGCCGGGCGACGAAGCCCGGGGTGGCGCGGGTGACGAAACCCTCGCCCTCGCGCAGCACGAACAACGCGGCGAGCTGGCGGCGGTTGGCGTAGGCGAGCCCGGCGCGGGCACCGAGCACGGTCAGGGCGGTGGCGAGCGCGTCGGCGTGCATGCAGCGTTCGTGCAGGACGGTGACCGAGGCCACCGCGTTGTCGATCGGCGCGCCGGTGCGCGGATCGAGGGTGTGCGAATAGCGGTGCGCGCAGCCGGTGGGCGCGCCAGAACGTTCGCCGCCGGTGTGTTCGAAGCTTGATGGCTCGAAGTAGCGGCGGTAGTCGCCGGAAGTGGCGATGGACAGGTTATCGAGTGCGATCACCGCGGCGGCTTCGTCCTCGCGCCCGGGCTGTTCGACCGCGATGCGCCAGGCCGAGCCGTCGGGCTTGCGCCCGTGCGCGCGCAGTTCGCCGCCGACTTCGACCAGACAATCGGCCACGCCGTGCGCAAGCAGCCAGTCGGCGACGCGGTCGACGCCGTAGCCCTTGGCGATGGAGGAGAAATCCAGATACGCGCCGCCCGGTTGCGACAAGACGCGAGCGAGCGGATCGAAATGCAACCGACGCCAATCGACGCGTTCGCGCGCCTGCGCCAGCGGCGCGGCGGCCGGCGCCCGCGTGCGCGCGCCGGCGGGGCCGAAGCCCCACAGGTCGGCGAGCGGGCCGATGGTCGGGTCGTAGGCGCCGTCGGTATCGGCGGCCAGCGCCAGCGCCGCGTGCAGCACTTCGGCGAACGGCGCCGGCAGGACGTGCGCGCTGCCGGCCGTGGCGCGGTTGTAGCGGCTGATGTCCGAATCGGTTTCCCAGGTGCTCATTTGCGCGACGACTTGGTCGAGCATGGCCTGGATGCCGCGTTCCAGGCCGATCAAGGCCGACACCGGCGCGATCAGCTTGACCGACCACGTAGTGCCCATGCTCAGTCCGCGCAATTCGTGCAGCGCGGCGGGCGTGGACATCGCGGTGGCGTCGAGCGTCGTGCTCGCGGCGAAGTTCGCCGAGTACGTCGGCGCGAAGGCACCTGTCGCGAGCGTGTCCCGCGCACCCGCGCCCGCGCCGTGGACGGGCGCCACGGCGCCCGTCCACGACCACATCGGCTGCGGCGCGCGCGCGGTCATCGCTTACTGCGGCAGCACTTCGAACACCGCCACGTAGCTCAGGCGGCGCTGCTTGGCGTCGGGCAGGGTGGTCTTGGCGTCTTCGCTGGCGGTTTCCAGCCAGTACATGCCGGCCTGCGGCCACTTCACTTCGAACTTGCCGTCGGCGCCGGTGGTGACGAGGATCTCGGCCTGTTCGTTGCGGTAGCGGGTCGCGCCCGGCACGACTTCGATCTTCAGGCCCGAGGCCGGCTTGCCGTCGATCAGCAGCTGGAAGGTCGCCGCTTCGCCGGCGAACAAGTCGTTGGGATGGGTCACCGGCACCAGCTCGATGCCCTTGCCGGTGGTCTTGAACACGCCCGTGCTCGGCTTGCCGACGGTGGCGAAGGTCTCGACCCGGCCCAGGCTCTCGGACGCGTTGACCTCGGTCGCGCCGGCCGGGATCGCGCCCTTGAACTCGCCGGCCTTGCCGCGCCAGCGCTTGGCTTCGCCGCCGAGCTTGTAGCTGGCGAACATGCCTTCGTTGTTCATCGCGATCTTGTAGGTGCCTTCCTGCTGCAGTTGCAGGTCGAACACGCTGCGCAGCTTGCCGGTGGCGCCGTTCTGCGGCGCGACGCTGCTGCCGTCCGGCGCGGTCACCTGCAGCCGCTCCAGCGGCAGCGGCACGTGGTTGAAATAGAACAGGTCGTTGGACACGGCCGCGTCGACCGTCATCCACGAGCCCTTGTCGGAGAACACGGTCTGCGAGGGCTGCAGCCAGGCCTTGTGGGCGTGGGCGCTGCCGGCCAGGGCGAGGGCGGCGAGGGCGGTGGCGAGTACTAGTTTGGTTTTCATGGCTGGGGTCCGGGAATGAAGGGAATGCGGAGGAAAAGCAGCGTGGATGGATCGCGAGGCCGGGCGGAACCGTTCGCAACGAAGCGGCGAACGCGGCGGGATGCCGGCGCGGCGGGAAACAGCGCCATCGCGTCGTTTGCCCGCATCGCCTTCGGTCCCCGCTCGATCAGGGCTTCACTACCAGCCCGACCTTGCCCAACTCGGTCTTGCCTTGCGCCGACAGCTTCTGCGCCTTGGCCGGCCATTCGAACGGGATGCTCAGCATCTCGCGGCCGCCGACTTCGCGCGCGGCTTCCACCACCAGGGTGTAGCTGCCCGGAGCGAGGCCGGCGAGTTGCTTGGAGCCGCCCTTGAAGGCGACCGCGTGCTGGCCGACCGGACGGGTCGCGCCGCTGACGCCGTCGACCGGCATGCTCAGGGTGCGGCCGCTGCGCCGCCACCACTGGCGCATGTCCTTGAGCCACTTGGTGCCTTCGCCGTTCTTCATGTCCACGTCGTACCAGACGAGCAGGTTGCTCGCCACGGAGTTGTCGGCCTTCTCGATCCAGGCGGCGACGTAAGGACGGTGATACTCGGCCGCGTTGATGCGCGGCACTTCGATGTTGAGTTCCAGATCGGCGGCGAACGCCGGCAGCGGCAGGGTCAGCGCCGGGATCAGGATCTTGAACATGGACGGCTTCATGGAGCGCTCCGGAAAGTTGCGGTGAATGTCTTCGGATTCTTCAATGCATGAACAAGACGACGATCAGCAGCGGCAGCAGCAGCCCGGCGACCACCAGCGGCCAGGTCTTGCCGCGCTGGCGCGCGTGCAGCTGCAGCAGCCACAGGCCGGTCAGCGCGAACAGCAGGCAGGCCACCGCGAACAGGTCGATGAACCAGCGCCAGGCGGTGCCGGTGTTGCGGCCCTTGTGCAGGTCGTTGAGCCAGGCGATCCAGCCGCGGTCGGTGCGTTCGTATTCGATCGCGCCGCTCTCGCGGTCGATGCTGATCCAGGCGTCGCCGCCGGGACGCGGCAGCGACACGTAGACCTCGCTGTCGCTCCACTCGCCCTTGCGCCCGTCGGTGCGTACGTCCAACGCATCGGCGAGCCAATCGTTGACGCTGCCCGGCAGCGGCGCGTCGGCGGCGCGCTCGCCGCTCAGGTTGCGCAGCAGGCTCGCCGGCAGGGTTTCCTTGAGATTGACCACGCGCGGCTTGGATTCGATCTGCGCGGCGTGGTTGAGGGTGATGCCGGTGACCGAGAACAGCAGCAGCGCGACCAGGCTCAACGCGGCGCTGATCCAATGCCAGCGGTGCAGGGTCTTGAGCCAGTACGCGCGGCGGTTCGGGTCGGCGCCGTTGGCGGCCGCGGCGCTCACGTCTGGCTCCAGCGCCGCAGCAGGTTGTGGTAGACGCCGGTCAGCTGCACCAGCGCCGGATGCTCGGGCACGTCCGCGCTCAGGCGGCGGATCGACACGTCGAGCTCGAACATCAGCCGCCGCTGCGCGTCTTCCGCGAGCAGGCTCTGGATCCAGAAGAACGACGCCGTGCGCACGCCGCGGGTCACCGGGGTGACCTTGTGCAGGCTGGTGCCCGGGTACAGCACCAGGTCGCCGGCCGGCAGCTTGACGTTGTGCGAGCCGTAGGTGTCCTCGATCACCAGTTCGCCGCCGTCGTATTCGTCGGGCGCGCTGAGGAACAAGGTCGCCGACAGGTCGGTGCGCACCGCGTCCATGCCGCCGCGGCTGCGGTCGTAGCGGATCGCGTTGTCGACGTGGAAGCCGAACGACTGCCCGCCGGCGTAGCGGTTGAACAGCGGCGGATACACGCGCTGCGGCAGGGCGGCGGAGAAGAAGGTGGAATTCCTCGACAGCGCGTCGAGGATCAGCGCGCCGAGCTCGCGCGCGGCCGGATCGGTCTCCGGCAACTGCGCGTTGTCCTTGGCCTTGGCCGATTGATGGCCGGCGGTGATGCGTCCGTCGGCCCAGCCGGCCTGGTCCAGGCGCGCCCGGCAATGGGCGACCTGTTCGGCGGTGAGAACCTTGGGCACGTGCAGCAGCATGGTTACCTCGATGCGGCCGCCCGGCGGATCCGGGCGGCGCGCGTGGCCGGGAAGCGTCGATTAGACCGTGAAGCCGACGCCTCCCGCCACTTGGCTTGCGGTCAGAACGAGAAGTTGGCGCTCAGCACCACCTGGCGGCCGTCGCCCGGGGTGGCCCAGCCGTTGTTGCGGATGCGGGTGAAATACTCTTCGTCGCTCAGGTTGTTGACGTTGAGCTGCAGCTGGGCCTGGCGGCTGATCTTGTAGGCGACCATCGCGCGGTGGGTCCAGTAGCTGCCGTAGGTGGTCAGCGGGCCGTTGACGTTGGTCGCGCTGTGCTGGGTCAGCCAGATCTTGCCTTGGTAGGTCGCGCCGTAGCCGATCTGCCACTTCGGGCTCAGGTCGTAGGTGGTCCACAGGCTGAAGGAGTGCTCCGGCACGCTCAGCAGGCGGTCGCCCTTGGTGAAGTCCTGGCCGAGCTGCGCCTGACGGTTGGACACGCCGCGCAGCACTTCGCTGTCGAGGAAGGCGTAGTTGGCGTAAACCGCCCAGTGGTCGGTCAGCAGGCCGGACAGGCCGAGCATCACGCCGTCGACGCGCGCGCGGCCGTCGAGCTGCTGCAGGCCGGACGGGTTGAGCGGGTTGGCCGGGTCGGCGACCTTGTAGTTCTTGCGGTCGTTGCGGAACACCGAGCCCGTCAGCGCGAGGCGGCCGTCGAGGAAGTCCCACTTGGTGCCGAGCTCGTAGCTGACCGCGGTTTCCGGATCGACCGAGCAGTTCTGCGGCGTGCACGAACCGTTGACCGAGGCCTTCGACGGGGTCTTGGAATTGCCGTAGGCGATGTAGACGCTGCCGTTCTCGACCGGCTTGAACACCAGGCCGGCGCGGTAGGAGAACAGGTCGTCGTTGCTCTTGGTCGGCACGCCGTAGCCGGTGACGGTGCCGATCGGCTGCGCCGGCAGCGGCTGGTTGGCGGCGGTCGGCGCCTGCACGACGACGGCGCTGTTGGTCTTGCCCTCGTTGCGCTCGTAGCGCGCGCCCAGGCTCAGCTGCCACTGCTCGTTGAACTTGAGCGTATCGAACACGTACAGCGCGCGGTTGTCGAGTTCGCCCTCGGTGCGCCCGGTCAGGGTGCGGTTGAGCGGGCCGCGGTAGATGTGGTCCGGGTTGGCGATGTTCATCTGCGGCAGGCCCGCCAGGAACGGGTTGGTGCCGTTGGGGTTGCGGAAGTCGCTGGTGACGTCGAGGTCGAACTTCTCGTGCAGGATCGAGAAGCCGGCGACCAGGTTGTGCTCGATCGCGCCGGTGTTGAAGCTCAGCGTCAGGTCGGTCTGGTTGTAGATCGTGGTGTTGCGCGTATCGCGGCCGTAGCCGCGCGGGCCGCTCGGGCTGTAGTTGCCCGGGCGGGTCGCGCCGCAGGCGGCGCCGGTCGGGGTGACGCCGTTGGCCAGGCACCAGGTGCCCTGCACCGCGTCGACCAGCGAGAACTGGTCGACCTGCTGCCAGCGGGTCAGATTGCGCAGCTTGAAGCGCTCGTTGAAGCTGTGGTCGATCACCGAGGTCAGCGAATCGAGCTCGACTTCCTGGCGGTCGATGTTGCTGTAGCCGTAGTAGTTGCCGCGGTCGATGCCCGGCAGCACGTCGCCGTTGAAGAACGGCAGGCCGTACTGCGGGGTGTTGTCGTCGCTCTGGTGCAGATAGCTCAGGGTCCACGACGTATCGCTGCCCAGGCCGAAGCCGAGCGAGGCGGCCACGCCCCAACGCTGGTTGTCCTCGACGTCGCGGCCCGGCACGTCGTTCTGGTGCGCCATGGTGTTCAGGCGCAGCGCGGTGCCTTCGCCGAGCACGAAGTTGCTGTCGCTGGTGAAGCGCGCGTAGGCGTCGGTGCCGGCGGCGATGGAGGCCTTGTGGAACTCGTTGAGGCCGGCGGACTTGCTGACCAGATTGACGGTGCCGCCGACCGAGCCGGCGCCGGAATAGACCGAGTTGGCGCCGTTGATCACTTCCACCGATTCCAGGTTGAACGGATCGGTGCGGCTGTACATGCCGCTGTCGCGCACGCCGTCGACGGTGATGTCGTTGGTGGCGTCGAAGCCGCGCAGGTTGATCTTGTCGCCGAAGCCGCCGCCGCCCTCGCCGGCGCCGAAGGTGATGCCCGGCAGGGTGCTGAGGATGTCCTGCAGCGACAGCAGGTTCTGGCCGTCGATGGTGTTGCGGTCGATCACGGTGACCGTCTGCGGGGTGTCGCGCAGGTTCGCGGTGTACTTGCCGCTGCTGGCCTTCTGGATGCGCTGGCCGTGCACTTCGACGCCTTCGACGTCCTTGGCCTGGGGGGCCGGAGCGGGGGCGGCGAGGGTGGGCAGGCTGATGGCGAGGGCGAGCGCGCCGGCGAGCGGCGACACGACGAACTTCGTGGGCGACATGGGAATCTCTGGGGGCAGGAAAAGGGCCGCGGAACGGGCCGCGTCGGGCCGGGATATTAATGAGATGGATTCTCATTTGCAACGAAAATTGAACGAAGCGCCCCGCTGTAACCGTTTTCGTCGCATAACTGTGCTTGGAACCGTCGCCCGGCAGCCGGTATCTGGCGATGTGGGCAGGCAGCGCGACCAGTGCCGGCTTAGCAGGCTTGGGCACGTTGCGTATCGCCGCCGAATGCCTTTGGAGTGCCCAATCGACTTATCCACGGTCGATCGCGTCGCGATCCGCTGGCGATTTTGCCAACGCTTTGTCGGCGATTTAAAACATCGGAGCCAGAAGCCGCGTTTGCTTACGAATAGCCCGGCCTACACTGAGCGTCTTCGGCAAAAGGACGCTCGCCATGATGTTCCGCCCTCTCGCTGTCGCGTTCGTCCTGGCGTGTTGCGCGTTGACGAGTTGCAAAACCATCGAGCCGGCGAACGGCACGCTCCAGGACATGCAGGAGTGGGCGACGCCCGAGCCGCTGGATCGCTTGTCGCCCGCGAACGAACAACGGCGCGCCAAGGCGGAGATGGTGCGATGGGTCGAGCGGTATCTGAAGCACGAATATCGGGTGATCGGCCGGCGTTTCGTGTTGACTGCGCCGGGGTCCACCGACGGTGCGGCAATAGGTTCAAAAGCGCATCAGTTTGCTACGCAGAACTTAGGCGGCGCGATGCAGATCGATGGGTGGTTTGAGGATGTCGATTACAGGATCTTTCTGTGGGCATTCGATGATGGTTCGCCGCGCTATGTCGCTTTTGTGTGGAGCAATAATTTTCTTCCCGATACGCGTGAGCGCACTTTAGTGGGTTATTTTGAACTTGTGCGCATTGCCAACGCTGACGTACATCAAACCGATGATCATCCCGATGCTGAGGGTGTTCGTTAGGGCAGCGCCCATTGCGGCCGTTTTCTTGTGCCGAGGTGTGCGTCTTTTAAGCAAACACTTGCCAGGTCGAATTTGAACCGAACATTTGATCCAGAAGGTATGCACGCCAAAGACCGTCCCGGTCTAAACTGACCGCATCTGGCAAAAGGAGCTTCGCCGTGAAATTCCGCCCCCTCGCTGTCTTGCTCGTCCTGGCGTGCTGCGCGTTGGCGAGCTGCAAAACCATCGAGCCAACGAACAGCACGCTCAAGGACATGCAGGAGTGGGCGACGCCCGAGCCGCTCGACCGCGTGTCGCCGGCGAACGAACAGCGGCGAGCCAAGGCAGAGATGGTGCGATGGGTCGAGCAGTATCTGAAGCACGAGTACCGGGTGATAGATCAGCGTTTCGTGTTGACCGCGCCTGGGTCTACCGACGGTGCCGCGATCGGTTCCAAAGCACATCAATTTGTCACCCAGAAGCTGGGCGGCGGGGTGCGGATCAGTGGTTGGTTTGACGATGATAATTACCGCTTTCTTCTGTGGACATTCGGCAATGGCGCGCCACGCTACGTAATTTTTGTATTGACCCGCGATTTTTTGCCTGGTACGGATGAGCGCCGTATGGTTGGCTATCTGGAACTTGAACTCGCGGCGAAAGATTGACTTACACATCTCAGCAACGGGAAGTTAGGTATGGCCAGGGAGAAACGGGAGTACACAGCAGCAGACCTATATGGAGTCGATGGTCGTCCTCGTGCTGTCGACATTCGGCAGAACGATCTCTACAACTGCTATTTGCTCGCGCCGATGGGCGCGCTCGGCGAGCAGCAACCAGATCGCATTCATGATGCCATCCGCTTCAATATTGCGGCCGGCGAGTTCACGGTAACGCTGTACCGTCCGCCGAACGCGCAAGAGCGTGATCGAGGACAGAGCGAGCCGATCCGGGAATCAGTCGTCGTGTCGCAAGAGGATATTCGAAGGAACATCAGCGAGAAGGGCGGCGGCACGGCCGACAACAATCGCGAAGGCGATGGTCCTTTGTGGCCGACCGTGATCGAAGCCGGTTTCGCCGAACTGTATGGCCGCGATGCGCAGGGACAAGTCAATCTGAGCCGAGGCTACCGCACTATCGGCGATCCGACAGGCGGCGGCGGTCTGGGCGACGGCATCTATGCCTTAACTGGCGAGTCGGGCCGCAGCCTGCAGATCCGGAATCCCGACGCCCCACCGATGCGGCCCACCGGCCCCGACCATGTCAAACCTTCCGAGCCGCCGCCGTACCGGGCGCCTTTGCAGGGGGCCAAGTTGGAGCTGGATGCGGTTTACGCTGAAGTAGAGCAAGCGCTGGCGACCAATCGACCTGTGTCGATGGCGACACAGGGACGGGATGTTCGCGATGGCCTTGAGGAAAGCCACGCCTATATGGTGGTCGGCGTATCGCGCGATCCGCAGACCAACGAAGCGCGAGTGACGCTGCGCAACCCCTACGGCCACAACGAGCGCGCAAAAGAAGGCAACCAGAATATTGGAGCAGGCTGGAGTGCGGACAACCCGGAGATCACGGTCAATCTCAATCGACTGGTCCGCGACGGCAGTTTCGCCGAGTTCAATATCGGCCCGGCGCCGCGTACGCAGACGCAGCAACAAGGCGCGCCCGCCTCCGGGCAAACCCCATCGACGCAACCCGCTCAGTCCGAACCGCGCCCGCCGACGCCTTTGCCTGCCGAAACACCCGCCATCACCGACCGCGCCCATCCCGGCCACGAACGCTTCCAGCAAGCGATGGCCGCGATCGAGCGTTCGCCGAACATCCCGGCCGGCGCGCTCTCGGGCGATCGCTTGCAGCAGGCCGCCGCCAACCTGGCCTACGCCAGCCTTGCCGGCGCGCAGCGGCCGCAAGGCGGTCAGAACGAGCGGCTGGACCGAATCGATTTCGCCGTCTTCAACAACGACCGCAGCGGCCTGATCGCGGTTCAGGGCGAACTGGGCAACCCGGCGGCGAAGCTGGCTTTGCTGCCCGCGGCGCAGGACAGCGCGACCAGCCTGGCGCAGGCCTCGCTGCAGATTCAATCCACGTTGGCGCAACAACACGCCCAAGCGCAGGGCGGCGAGCGAACGCAGCCCGCGCCGACGCAAGACGATCCGGCACCTAAGGGACCGGCGCGGTAACGAACTACGGGCCCGAACCGCCCTTGCGGATAATGCGTCGGGCCGGCGCCGCGAGGGCGCAGTTTTCCACCGGCCGCGCAGCCGCCTCACCCGCGGTCGTCGCGCGTCCACACCCCGCCGTCCTCGACCTTGACCGGGAACTTCGCCACCGGCTCGTACGCCGGCGCGCACAGCGGCCGGCCGTCGCGCACGTCGAAGCGCGCGCCGTGCAGCACGCACTCGATGCTGGCTTCCTCGCCGTCGAAGGTGCCCGAGGACAGTTCGAAGTCCTCGTGCGAGCAGCGGTCTTCCAGCGCGTAGTAATCGCCGTCGTAGTTGCACACGAAGATCGCGGTGTCGCCGTCCCAGGCGACAGTGGATTCGCCCGGCAGCAGTTGCGAGGTGGCGCAGACGAAGACCCAGTCGCTCATGTCTTGGCTTCCTTTCGGTCAGTGCGGGACTAGGGACCGGGGACCCGAAGGTAGGGTATGCGGTAAGGCGCGGCGAGCTTCTGCGGGTCCCTGGTCCCCGGTCCCGGGTCCCCCAAAATTCACAGCGACTTTTCCAGCACCTCGAAACTCAGGTCGTCGCGCTTGGGCAGCCCGAACCGCGCGTCGCCGTAGGGGAACGGCTTGAACCGGCCGGTGCGCAGATAGCCGCGGCGCACGTAGTACTGGATCAGTTCCTCGCGCACGTTGATCACGGTCATGCGCATCGTCGGCGTCTGCCATTGCTCGCGCACGACGCGCTCGGCCTGGGCCAGCACGCGCTTGCCGATGCCGCCGTTCTGCAGGCCGGGGTCGACCGAGAACATGCCGAAATAGCCGGCACCGTCCTCGATCGCGATGTGCGCGCAGGCCAGCAGCCGCGGGCCGCTGCCGTCGTCGAGTTCGGCCAGCAGGATCATGTTCTGGGGCTTGGCCAGCACCGCGTGGATTTCGTCGGCGCCGGTGCGGCGGCCGTCGAGCAGATCCGATTCGGTGGTCCAGCCGCGGCGGCCGGAGTCGCCGCGGTAGGCCGATTCGACCAGGGCCACGACCGCGTCGGTGTCGGCCAGGGTCGCGGGGCGGAAGGTCAGTGCGTCGAGGCTCATGCGAGTAGCGTGCGGACCTTGTTGAGGGCGGCGACGAAAGCGTCGATTTCTTCGAAGGTATTGTAGTAGGCCAGCGAGGCGCGGCAGGTGGCCGGCACCCCGAAATGCTGCATCAGCGGATGCGCGCAGTGGTGGCCGGAGCGGATCGCCACGCCTTCCAGGTCGAGCAGGGTGGCCAGGTCGTGGGCGTGCGCGCCTTCGACCAGGAAGCTCACCACCGCGGCCTTGTCCGGCGCGGTGCCGAAGATGCGTAGGCCGGGGACCTCGCCGAGCGCGGCGGTGAAGCGTTCCAGCAAGGCCTGCTCGCGCGCCTCGATGTTGTCCATGCCCAGCGCGCCGAGGTAGTCGACCGCGGCGCCGAGCCCGGCGAAACCGGCGATGTTCGGCGTGCCGGCCTCGAAGCGGCGTGGGCCGTCGGCGAACACCGTGCCGTCGAAGCGCACTTCCTTGATCATCTCGCCGCCGCCGATGAACGGCGGCATCGCGTCGAGATGCTCGCGCCGCGCCCACAGCGCGCCGGTGCCGGTGGGGCCGCTCATCTTGTGGCCGGTGAGGGCGTAGAAGTCGCAGCCGATCGCGGCGATGTCGAGCGCGCGATGCGGCGCGGCCTGCGAGCCGTCGACCAAGGTCGCGATGCCGCGCTTGCGCGCCTCGCGGCAGATCTCGCGCACCGGGTTGACGGTGCCGAGCACGTTGGACACATGGGTCAGCGCCAGCAGCTTCACTTCCGGCGTCAGCAGCGAATACAACTGGGCGAGATCGAGACGGCCGAGTTCGTCGAGTTCGGCGACCTTGATCGTCGCGCCGGTGCGCTGCGCCACCAACTGCCACGGCACGATGTTGGCGTGGTGCTCCATGCGCGTGAGCACGATCGCGTCGCCGGGCTTGAGCCGCGGCAGCGCCCAGGAATAGGCGACCAGGTTGATCGCGAAGGTGGTGCCGCTGCACAGCACCAACTCGTCGCTGCGCACGTTGAGGAAACGCGCCAGCTTGGCCCGGGCGCCCTCGTAGGCTTCGGTCGCCTCGGTGCCGAGCGTGTGCACGGCGCGGCTGACGTTGGCGTTGTGGCGGCGATAGAAGTCGTCGACGGTCTCGATGACCGCGTTGGGCTTCTGCCCGGTGTTGGCCGAATCGAAATAGATCAGCGGCTTGCCGTGGACTTCGCGGGTGAGCACCGGGAAGTCGGCGCGCACGGCGGTCCAGTCGATGGCGGCGGGAGTGGGGGCTGCGACGGTCATCGTTTTCCCGATAAGCGAGAAGTGAGCGGAGAGGAGCGAGGAGTGAGCGGAAGCGGCGAAGAGCTCTTTCTCACTCCTCGCTCCTCTTCGCTCACTCCTCGCTTCAAGCCGGTTGCAAGCGCTCCAGCGCCAGATTCAGCCGCACTTCCAGCATCGCGCGCACGCTCTCGTCCTCGAGCACCGAGACGGTCTCGCGGCAGAACGCGGCGGTCAACAGGGCGCGCGCGGCCTCGGCCGGCACGCCGCGCGAGCGCAGGTAGAACAGGGCGTTGGCGTCGATCTGGCCGACGGTGGCGCCGTGCGCGGCCTGCACTTCGTCGGCGTGGATCTCCAGCACCGGCTGGGTGTCGATCTCGGCGCCCTCGCTGAGCAGCAGGTTCTTGTTCGACAGAGCGGCGTTGCTGCCGTCGGCGCCTTCGCGGATCAGGATGCCGCCGTGGAACGCGGCGCGCGAGCGACCGGCGCCGAGGCCGCGCCAGACCAGCTCGCACTGGGTATCGCGGCCGACGTGGTCGATGCCCAGGCGGGTATCGAGATGGCGGCGGCCGGTGGCCAGCAGCACGCCGTTGGCGTGCACGTGCGCGCCCTCGCCGTGCAGGGCGGCGTTGAGTTCGTGCCGGCTCAGCGCGGCGCCCAGTTCCAGATCGAGGCGGCGGTACTGCGCGGCGCGCGCCAGCACCGCGTCGGTGCGGGCGATGACGGTCGCGCCGAGCGCCTCGTCCTGCACCCGCGCATGCGCGAGCTGCGCGTCGGGAGCGAGGTGGACGTGGGTCAGGCTGTTGCCGAGGTGGTTGTGGCTGTCGCTGGCCAGGTGGTGCTCGACCACGGTCAGGCGGGCGCCCTCGCGCAGTTCGATCAGGTGGCGCAGGTGCCAGGCGCGATCGCCTTCGCTCGGGCTGGCGACGAACACCAGATGCACGGCGGTGTCGGCGCGCACGCCGGCGTCCACGCGCAGCACCGCGCCTTCGTCGGCGAGCGCGGCGTTGAGGCGGGCGAAGACTTCGTCGGCGCGCTCGAAGCGGCGGGCGAGGAAGTTGGCTTCGCGCGCATCGTCGCCGGCCAGTACCTGCGACAGCGGCTGCAGGCTCACGCCCGCCGGCAGGCCGGACAGGTCGCTGTGGCCGGCATCGAAGCGGCCGTTGTGGAAGACGATGCGCGGCGCCGGGATGCCGGCGACCGCGGCGGCGTCGAACGCGGCGGGCGCGGCATCGGCGGCGGCGAAGGCGCGGCGTTCCAGCGAACGCAACGGGGTGTACTTCCAGGCTTCGGTGCGCGGACCGGGCAGGCCGTCGCGCAACGCGGCGTCGAGCGCGGCGCGGCGGGTCTGGCCGAGGCCGGCGGATTCGCGCGCGGGCAGCGCGTCGAAGGCGGAAGCGAAAGCGTCGAGCAGGGCGCTCATCGGGTGGTCTCCTGTGCTCGCGCCGTCAGGCCGCGCTTTGCGGCGCGACCCGGTCCTTGAGCCAGGCGTAGCCGTGCGCTTCCAGCTCCAGCGCCAGTTCGGCGCCGCCGGTCTCGACGATGCGGCCGTCGGCGAGCACATGGACCACGTCGGGCTTGATGTAGTCGAGCAGGCGCTGGTAGTGGGTGATGACCAGGAACGCGCGTTCGGGCGAGCGCAGCGCGTTGACGCCGTCGGCCACGGCCTTGAGCGCGTCGATGTCCAGGCCCGAGTCGGTTTCGTCCAGGATCGCCAGGCGCGGTTCGAGCAGGGCCAGCTGGAAGATCTCGTTGCGCTTCTTCTCGCCGCCGCTGAAGCCTTCGTTGACGCCGCGGTGCAGCAGTTCGTCCTTTAGATGCAGTACGGCGAGCTTCTCGCGCACCAGCTTGAGGAACTGCATCGAGTCGAGTTCGGCCTCGCCGCGCGCCTTGCGCTGGGCGTTGAGCGCAGCGCGCAGGAAATAGGTGTTGTTCACGCCCGGGATCTCGACCGGGTACTGGAAGGCCAGGAACACGCCGGCGGCGGCGCGTTCTTCCGGCTCCAGCGCGAGCAGGTCGCGGCCGTCGAACTCAACGCTGCCGGCGGTGACCTCATAGCCCTCGCGCCCGGCCAGCACGTTGCCGAGCGTGGACTTGCCGGCGCCGTTGGGGCCCATGATGGCGTGCACCTGGCCGGGGATCAGCTCCAGGGTCAGGCCCTTGAGGATTTCCTTGCCGGCGACGGAGACGTGGAGGTTTTCGATCTTGAGCATGGCGGGATTCTTGGTTGATTCAGTCGTCAAGCCGTTCCAGGTCCGCCAGGTCTTGCAGGCGGCCCACGGCCTTCTTGTTCTTGCGCAGATCGTCGATTCCGATCACCGAGACGCTGGTGCCTGCGAGCGGCACGACGATCCGGTTCGGGAAGCACTCGTCGAAGTCCACGCCATCGGCGAAGTTGATCAGCTCGATCTTGTTCGGCTCCATCCCCAGGACCAGCATCGCGCGCGGTTTGCAGAACGCGGCGGGGTCGGCCTGGAGGTCCGCGAAGCCGAAGTCGCGCAGCGCGGCGATCAGCCGGCGCGCGTTGTCCTCGGTGCCGCGAAACCAGACGTCCATGTCACGGGTGTAGCGCACGTGCCCATGTACGCCGAGTGCGATGCCGCCGACCAGCATGTAGTCGACGCGGTTGGCGCCAAGGGCAGCGAGAAAGTCGCGCCAGTCGTCAGGCAACCGAGACATCGCGCAACTCGATCACATAGGCGAAAGGCGGATTGCCGCCCTTGAACAGCTCGTTTCCTTCCCGATGCAGGTTCAACGTCTCCTGCAGCCGCTCTTCCGGCGGGCGCGAGCGCCAATAGCGCACGGTCCCGGCGTCGCGCTCTTCCGGCGCGACGAAACGCAGGGTGCGGACGACACCGGTGGTCATCCGACCGAGCCCTCCAGGCTCACTTCCAACAGCTTCTTGGCCTCGACCGCGAACTCCATCGGCAGTTCGCGGAACACGCTCTTGCAGAAGCCGTCGACGATCATCGACACCGCGTCTTCCTCGCCGATGCCGCGCGAGCGGCAGTAGAACAGCTGGTCTTCGCTGATCTTGGAGGTGGTGGCCTCGTGCTCGACGGTGGCGTCGGGGTGCTTGACCTCGATGTAGGGGAAGGTGTGGGCGCCGCACTTCTTGCCGATCAGCAGGCTGTCGCACTGGGTGTGGTTGCGCGCGCCGGCGGCGTTCTTCTCCACCTTCACCAGGCCGCGGTAGGTGTTCTGGCCGCGGCCGGCGCTGATGCCCTTGCTGACGATCTTGCTCTTGGTGCGCTTGCCGACGTGGATCATCTTGGTGCCGGTGTCGGCCTGCTGGCGGTGGTGGGTCAGCGCGACCGAGTAGAACTCGCCGACCGAATCGTCGCCCAGCAGCACGCACGAGGGGTATTTCCAGGTGATCGCCGAGCCGGTCTCGACCTGGGTCCAGCTGATCTTGCTGCGCGCGCCGCGGCATTCGCCGCGCTTGGTCACGAAGTTGTAGATGCCGCCGCGGCCTTCCTCGTCGCCGGGGTACCAGTTCTGCACCGTGGAGTACTTGATCTGCGCGTCTTCCAGCGCGACCAGCTCGACCACCGCGGCGTGCAGCTGGTTCTCGTCGCGCATCGGCGCGGTGCAGCCTTCCAGGTACGACACGTAGGCCTGGTCCTCGCACACGATCAAGGTGCGCTCGAACTGGCCGGTGTGGCCGGCGTTGATGCGGAAGTAGGTGCTCAGCTCCATCGGGCAGCGCACGCCCTTGGGGATGAACACGAAGCTGCCGTCGGAGAACACCGCCGAGTTGAGCGCGGCGAAGTAGTTGTCGCCGACCGGCACGACGCTGCCGAGGTACTTCTGCACGAGTTCGGGATGTTCGCGGATCGCCTCGGACATCGAGCAGAAGATGATGCCCTTCTCGGCCAGTTCCTTGCGGAAGGTGGTGCCGACGGAGACCGAGTCGAACACCGCGTCGACCGCCACGCCGGCCAGGCGCGCGCGCTCGTGCAGCGGCACGCCGAGCTTGTCGTAGGTGTCGAGCAGCTCCTGCGGCACTTCGTCGAGCGAGTTGTACTTGGCCTTCGGCGCGCTGTAGTAGCTAAGCGCCTGGAAGTCGATCGGGGCGATGTTGAGCTTGGCCCAGTGCGGCATCGGCATGGTCAGCCAATGGCGGTAGGCGGCCAGGCGCCAGTCGGTCATCCACTGCGGCTCGTTCTTCTTGGCCGACAGCGCGCGCACCGTGTCCTCGTCCAGGCCCGGCGGCAGGCTGTCGGATTCGATGTCGGTGACGAAGCCGGCTTCGTAGCGGCGGCCCAATTGCTCATGGATCGCTTCGTTCTGAAGCGGACGATTAGCGATGTCGCCCGCCGGTGCGGGGGCGGTCTTGATGTCGGTGGCCATGGCGGCTGCCTACTGTCTATGCGCCGGCCAGGCGCAGGTCGATGCGCTTGGCGGTGGCGACTGTTTCGGTTGGAAAAGAAGGAGCGAGCATCTGCGCGAGGGTCACGTTGCTGAGGGCTTCGACCACGACGTCGTTGATCCGGCGCCAGTTGGCGCGCACGCCGCACTGGCTTTCCAGGCCGCATTGGCCTTCGTGCAGGCTGCATTCGGTCATGCCGAGCGGGCCTTCCATCGCCTCGACGATCTCGATCAGGCCGATCTCGTCGGCCGGGCGGGCCAGCCGGTAGCCGCCGTTGGCGCCGCGGAAGCCCTCGACCAGGCCGGCCTGGGCCAGCGGTTTGAGCACTTTGCTGACCGTCGGCGCTTCCAGGCCCGCCCGTTCGGCCAGTTCGGCCGCGCTGAGGACGCGGTCGTGCTGGGCCGCCAGGACGGTCAGGACGACCGTGGCGTAGTCGGTGAGCTTGGTGACGCGGAGCATCGGCGTGGGGGCGCTGAGGGCGGGCTGGTGAGGGCGGGCGTTAATTCGTACCGAAATTGTACGGTTTTATTCCGCCGGGAGCCAGCCGGGGGATTTGCGCGATTCAGCGGCCTGGGCGCCGCCGCCGGGCCCCATGCCGGCGCCGGGCCGAGCCGCGGGCCCTCGCGCGGACGAGGCGGAAAAGGCGACCCCGGCGATAGCGGCGGACGCCTCCGGCAGGCGAGAATGCCGGTTCGTCATTTTGGGAATCGTCATGCCGCGCAAGATCGCCGCCCGTCGTTCAGCCATCCACGGCAACGGTGTATTCGCCGTCGCCCCGATCGCCAAGGGCGAACGCGTCATCGAGTACAAGGGCCGCCGCCGCACCCACGAGGAAGCCGACGCCGGCGACACCGGCGACGCCGACTCCGGCCACACCTTCCTGTTCACCCTCAACGACGAGTACGTGATCGACGCCAACTACGAGGGCAACACCGCGCGCTGGATCAATCACAGCTGCTCGCCCAATTGCGAGGCCGTGCTGAACGAGGACGAGGGCGACGACCGCCGCCTGGACCAGGTGTTCATCGAGGCGATCCGCGACATCGCCCCGGGCGAGGAACTGTCCTACAACTACGGCATCACCCTGGCCGAGAAGCACACCAAGGAACTGAAGAAGATCTGGGAGTGCCGCTGCGGCTCGCCGGACTGCACCGGGACGATGCTGCAGCCGAAGAAGGACAAGAAGAAAAAGAAGAAGGACAAGGACAAGAAGAAGGACAAGAAGAAAAAGAAGGACAAGAAAGGTAAGAACAAGGACTGACCGATCGCGGCGAGGCGGCGCCCGCTCCGTGTAGGAGCGGCGCGAGCCGCGACCGCGCCGATGGGGCTTGCGCGCTGGCCGCAGGCCCCGTTACGTTCCGGCCGGACGCAGGCCGGGTAGATCATGAGAGGCGTGCTTTCGCCGGCGATTCGTTTTCGCGGTCGCGGCTTGCGCCGCTCCTACATATGAAGCGTCCGGCCGCGCCCGGACCGGCCGATTGCGCAAACTCCCCGCGCAACTTCCCCCGCGGACGAAGGTCCGATTCCCGTAGCCCTCGCGCGGCGGGACACTGCGATGCAGCCGCCGCCACGCCGCGATAACGCGGCGCGGCGACAATGGCCGCCGGTCCGCCGTCGCGGCGCGCTGTTTCCGCATCGTCTTCCGCATCGTCCAGGAGTTGGGTTCCCATGAGTTCGATCCAAGGCAAAGTCGCCGTCGTCACCGGTGCCGCGAGCGGCATCGGCAAGGAAATCGCGTTCGAGCTGTCCCGCGCCGGCGCCGCCATCGCCATCGCCGACCTCAACCAGGCCGGCGCGCAGGCGGTGGCCGACGAGATCGTCGCCGCCGGCGGCCGCGCCATCGGCGTGGCCATGGACGTCACCGACGAGGCCGCGGTCAACGCCGGCATCGAGCGGGTGGTCGCGCAGCTCGGCGGCATCGACATCCTGGTCTCCAACGCCGGCATCCAGATCGTCAATCCGATCGAGAACTACGCCTTCGCCGACTGGAAGAAGATGCTCGCCATCCATCTCGACGGCGCCTTCCTGACCACCAAGGCCGCGTTGCCGCACATGTACAAGGGCGACAAGGGCGGCGTGGTGATCTACATGGGCTCGGTGCATTCGCACGAGGCCTCGCCGCTGAAGTCGGCCTACGTCACCGCCAAGCACGGCCTGCTGGGGCTGTCGCGGGTGCTGGCCAAGGAAGGCGCCAAGCACAACGTGCGCAGCCACGTGGTCTGCCCCGGCTTCGTGCGCACTCCGCTGGTGGACAAGCAGATTCCCGAGCAGGCCAAGGAGCTGGGCATCAGCGAGGATGAGGTGATCAAGAAGGTCATGCTCGGCAACACCGTCGACGGCGTGTTCACCACCGTGCAGGACGTGGCCCAGACGGTGCGCTTCCTGGCCGAGTTCCCGAGCGCGGCGCTGACCGGGCAGAGCTTCGTGGTCAGCCACGGCTGGTACATGCAGTAAACCGTTGCGTGCAGGGCCTTCAGGCCCGGTGCCTCCCGATCCGATGGCTGGAATGGGAACACAGGCATCGGGCCTGAAGGCCCTCGCGCCATGGCCGCCGCGAACGGGCGGCCCCGACACGGCAACCACCCTCGGAGGCCGCGATGCCCGCTCCGCGTTCCCGCAAGACCGCCGCCGGCGCTTCGCGCGCGGCGGCCAAGCGCAATCCCCGGCCGGCCGCGTCGGCCGGGCGCGATCCCAAGCCGGCCGCGCCGGCCAAGCGCGACCCGAAGCCGGCGACGCCGGCCAAGCGCGACCCGCCGTCCAAGACTCCGCCGCGCAAGGAACCGCCGAAGCGCGAGCCGGGCGCCGCCGCGCGCGCCAGCGCACCGCCGGCCCGCGCGCGCCGCGAGGCCGGGCCGGCGCCGGCGACGCCGCGCCAGGCGCGCCGCGCCGAAGCCACCGAGCGCGCCGCGCGCGAATCGGCGCAGCGCGTGCACGACGCCGCGCCGGCCCTGCCCGAGAACATCGCCCTGGTCCTGCAAGGCGGCGGCGCGCTCGGTGCGTATCAGGCCGGCGTTTACCAAGGCCTGTTCGAAGCCGGGATCGCGCCCAACTGGATCGCCGGCATCTCCATTGGCGCGTTCAACACCGCGATCATCGCCGGCAACCCGCCGGACAAGCGCATGGCCGCGCTGCGCGAGTTCTGGGACACGATCTCGCGCCCGAACATTTTTCCCGCGACCACGTTCGGCCAGGAAGCGCGCTTCGACGGCATCGACGCCGACACCCGCGCCTGGCTCGACACCTGGGAGGCCTGGCGCGCGTTGATCGAAGGCCAGCGCGGTTTTTACCAGCCGCGCGCCTGGCTCGGCGCCGACCCGTCGCTGTGGGCCGGCGGCCAGCCCGGCCCGGCCGCGGCGAGCTTCTACGACACCTCGCCGATGATCGCCACGCTCGATCGGCTGGTCGACTTCGACCGGCTCAACGACGGCGGCATCCGCGTCAGCGTCGGCGCGGTCAACGTGCGCACCGGCAATCTGGAGTATTTCGACAACACCCAGATGCGCCTGGACGCGCGCCACATCCTCGCTTCCGGCGCGCTGCCGCCGGCGTTCCCGGCGATCGAGATCGACGGCGAGTTCTACTGGGACGGCGGTCTGGTCTCGAACACGCCGCTGTCGCAGGTGCTTACCGCCAGCCCGCGCCGCGACACCCTGGTGTTCCAGGTCGACCTGTGGAACGCGCGCGGCGAGCCGCCGCAGAACCTGCTCGACGTGGCCGAGCGGCAGAAGGAAATCCAGTATTCCAGCCGCACCCGCCTGATCACCGACACCCAGCGCGTGTTCCAGCACTACCGCCGGCTGCTGCGCGAGCTGCTGGAAGAGATCCCCGAGGACGTGCGCGCCAGCAATCCCTGGGCCCAGCACGCGGCCGAATTGGCCTGCGACCGCCGCTACAGCGTGATCCACCTGATCTACCGCGACCGCGCCAAGATCGGCCACTTCAAGGATTACCAGTTCGGCCGGGTGGCGATGCGCGAGCACTGGCTGTCGGGGCAGGGCGACATCGCCCGCGCGCTGAGCCATCCGGACTGGCTGCAGCTGCCGCAGGGCGAATCGGCGTTCGTGGCGCACGACGCGACCGCGCCCTGAGCGCGTCGGTGCCGCTCCGCGCGGCCGCGCCGGCGCCACTCCCTCTGTAGGAGCGGCGCAAGCCGCGACCGCGCTCGTTCACGCCGACGGCGCGAGTCCGATGCCCCGCGGTCGCGGCTCGCGCCACTCCTACAGGAATAACTCCGCGGCTTGCGTCGGCTGATCCTTGTCACCCGACCGCCATGCGGCTGCCTGAACTGCGGTCCCAACGGCTCCGATGCGCCGCGAACGCCGAGGGTTGCCATGACTTACGCCAGTTAGCGCAAAGCCGCCGCACCGCTAGTCTGCGCGCCGTCGCGGTGCCGTTCGCCGCGATCCGCGCGCGGCCCGGCTCGCCCGCGACGGTCCACGCAGTCCCGGGGAGCGCGCCATGCGCCATCGTTGCACCATCGCCGCACTGGCCGCCGCCGGCGCCGCCGTCTCGCTCGCGCCGTGCGCGCGGGCCGTGGAGATCGACGGGCGCATCGATCCGCAGGAGTGGGCCCAGGCCCAGCGCATCGACGACTTCCGCCACACCCAGCCGCTCTCGCGCGAGCCGGGCCGGCTGCCGACCCAGGCCTGGCTGATGGCGACCGAGCGCGGCCTGGCCGTGGCCTTCCGCAACACCCAGCCGGCCGGGGTGCCGCGCATGCGCCAGCACACCCAGCGCGACGGCGACGGCACCGTCGACCGGGTCAATCTCTACGTCGACTTCGACGGCGACGGCCGCACCGGCTACAACTTCACCGTGACCCTGGCCAACAGCATCACCGACGCCACCGTCACCAACGAGAACCGCTTCAACAACGACTGGGACGGCCACTGGCTGCACGCCACCGGCGAAGACGAGCAGGGCTGGTCGGCCGAGATGCTGATCCCCTGGCACATCGCGCCGATGCGCGGCGGCGCCGGCGGCATGCGCACGCTCGGCATCCAGCTCGACCGCGTCGTCGCCTCCAGCGGCGAGCGCCTGTCGTGGCCGGCGGTGCACTACACCGAGGCGCGTTACCTGAGCGCGTTCAACCGCGTCGAGGTGCCGGCCTACCGGCAATCGCTGTTGGCGATCACGCCGTATGCGGTGGCCATCGGCGACGCGGTCGGCCACGCCAGCGACGTCGACGGCGGTTTCGACCTGTTCTGGAAACCCAGCGGCGCGTTCCAGCTCAGCGCCACCGTCAATCCGGATTTCGGCCAGGTCGAGAGCGACGAGCTGACCGTCAACTTCAGCGCCACCGAGAGCTTCTTCAGCGACAAGCGCCCGTTCTTCACCGAGAACCAGGGCTTCTTCGACGTGCCGTTCGGTTCGTACAACAACAACAGCCGGCTGATCTACACCCGCCGCGTCGGCGCCAAGGCCGACGACGGCAACGGTTCGGGCGACGTGACCGCGGCGATCAAGCTCAACGGCAGCGCCGGCGGACTCAACTACGGCGTGTTCGCCGCCAGCGAAGGCGACGCGGCCGGCCGCGATTTCTATGCCGCCCGCGTCACCCGCGATTTCGAACGTTTCGGCCTGGGCGCGATGGCCACGCGAGTGGAGCGGCCGTTCCAGGACCGCGTCGCCAACGTCTACGAGTTCGACCAGCGCTGGGCGCCGAACGCGCAGTGGTCGCTGCGCGGCACCGTGGTGGCTTCCGACGTGCAGCAGCAAGGGCGCAACCGGCGCGACAGCGGCGCGCAGCTGCGCGTGGACTACGACATGGGCGGCGGCTGGCGCCAGCAGCTGTACGGCCTGCACCTGGGGCGCGAGCTGATGCTCAACGACTTCGGTTACCTGGAGCGCAACAACTTCAACTACCTGCGCTACGACTTGGCCAAGCGCAAGACCGACCTGCCGGCCGATTCGGCCTACGCCAGCCAGGACTGGCACTTCGCCGGTTCGCGCCGCTACAGCGACGACGGCGTGCGCATCGCCGATGCGGTGGCCGTCAACCGCCAGAGCAACATGCGCGACGGCGGCACCGAGTTCGTCGAGGCCTCGCTGTGGAGCGGCGGCCACGACGACCTGCTCACCCGCGGCCACGGCACGGTGCGGATGCCGGCCAAGGCCTTCCTGAGCTACGAACGCCTGCGCCCGCGCCAGGGCGACAGCCCGTGGTCGCTGTACACCGAGGCCTATTACAAGGCCGAAGGGCTGGGCGATCTCGACCAGGGCCGGGCCACCGTGTACCTGGAGCCGAACTATCAGGTCAGCGACCGCATGCTGCTGTTCGCCGGCGTCGAATACAGCCACGATCCGGCCTGGCTGCTGTGGCGCGGCGACAACCGCATCGCCGATTTCCGCGCTGACATTCTCAGCCTCAACGGCGGGATGCAGTGGTTCATCGACGAGAAACAGGAACTGCGCGTGCGCTTGGAGACCATCGGCATCGACGCGCGCCAGCGCCAGGTGTATCGCGTCGACGCCGCCGGCCGGCCGTTGCGGGTCGAGGAAGCGGTGCCGGACTTCAGCCTGCGCAACCTCGCCTTCCAGGTGCGCTACCGCTACGAGCTGGCGCCGCTGTCGTACCTGTACATCGCCTACGTGCGCGGCGGCGAAATGTACGAGGAAGGCGCGCGCCGCCGCGACGTCGGCAGCGAGTTCGGCGACGCGTTCGGCTTGCGCGACAGCGAGCAGTTGCTGGTGAAGCTGTCGTACCGGTTCGAGATTTGACCGCCGTCGCGCGCAGGCGATGACCGCGTCGGCTTTGAGCCGGCCTGGCCCGCGTCGGGGTTCCGGCTCGCGCATCGCGCGCGGCTTGTGATCGAGCGCCTGGGTTCGCGAACGCAGCGCGCAAAGGGCTTAGCAGTACCGGTTCGGCGCGGGCGGCGGTGATAGACGTTCGCGCCGGCACCGCTGCCTGCGCGTGCCGGCGCGGGTTTCCGCACGCGCGCGCCGCCGCGGTCCGGGCGGTGCGCGCACGCGGGCGACCGCGTCCCTCCGCCTGAATCCGACAAGGAGCAAGTCCATGGACGTTCGTGCCATCCGCATCGCCGCCTGCACCCTGGCGCTGAGCCTGATCGCGTTTTCCGCCGTCGCCGCCGGCGGCAAGGGCGTGACCTGGCGCAAGGCCGGCCACGCCAACGGCGTGGATCGCGTCGCCTGCTTTTCCCCCGAATGCGACGCCTACCAGGGCGACACCGTGTGTTCGGCGCGCCTGCCGGTGCTGTGCCTGAACCAGGACGGCGCGCCCTCGCCGGTGCCGACCGACTTCTACAACGGCTGGGCCAAGGGCAACATCGCGTTGAGCCGCGCGGTACGCGGCGATTCGTTCAAGTCGCGCGGCGAAGCCGATGCGTTCTGCCGCGCCGAATTCGGCCCCGGCTACCGCATGGCCAGCCATCACGACGGAGACGGCGGTTGGGGCTGGCAGGCCTACGGCAACATCGACGCGACCACGCGCTTCTGGATCACCGTGATCGACCAGCCCAGCAGCTGCTGGAACTGAGCGCGAGCGCGCGGCGGCCGCACGGCCGCCGCGCGCCGCCGTCGGCGGCATCAGTCGCCGCGTGCGCCGATCCGGTCGCCCGACCACTCCAGCCCGACATACACCGCGCGCCCGTCGCCCGGCAGGACGTTGCGCCCGTCCTGCCCGCGCGCGTCGGCGATGGCGTTGGTGCTGGCGATCCACTTACGCCCGGCGAGATTGCGCGCATCGGCGAACCAGTTCCACTGCGCGCCGATGCGCCCGCCCACGCGCAGGCCGGCGACGCTGTAGCCCGGCGCCTTGAACGTGTTGGCGTGGTCGATGTAGTAGTCCTGCGGCGTCCACTCGATGTTCGGTTCGAGATAGAAACGTTCGTCCGGCGACCAGCGCAGCTGCGCGCGCAGTTGTTGCGGCGGCGCGCCGGCGAGATCGTTGTCGCCGTAGACGCGGTCGCGGTCGAAGCGGAAGTCGTTGTAAAGGTAGTTGGCCGACAGCGTCCAGGCGCGGGCGAAGCGCCAGCCCAGGCCGAATTCGACGCCTTGGTGCAGGGTACGGCCGGCGTTGACGGTGCCGAGCGGATTGCCTTGGCCGTCGTTGAGCGCGAGCAGTTCGCCGCGGATCCGCGCGCGATACACGGCGAAGTCCAGCGACAGGGTTTCGCGCTGCAGGCGCAGGCCGAACTCGCCGCTGTCGGCGCGCTGCTTGTCCACCGGCGTCACCCCGGGTCCGCCGCTGAGTTCGCCGAAACTCGGCGGTTCCAGGCTGCGACTGAGGTTGGCGTACCACTGCACGCCGTCGCCGGCGAGGTAGCGCAGGCCGAGCTTGGGACTGACGCCGCCGTAGTCCTTGTCGAAGCTCTCGTCGCGGCCGCCGAGGATCAACCGATCGTGCGAGAGTCGCTGCGAGCGCAGTGCCTGCGCGCCGAGCGAAACCGCCCAGCGCGGCGACAGCCAGCTCTGGTTCTCCAGGTAGAGCTTGGCGTTGCGCGCGCGCTGGTCGAAGCGGTTGCTCGGCGCGCCGGCGCGGCCGGCGAGGTTGAACCAGCGCCGGTCGTCGATCTCGCCTTGGGCGAAGGCGACGCCGGCGATCAGATCGTGGCGCAGGCCGAGTCCCTGGTAGTGGCCGCGCCAGCGCAGGTCCAGGCCGTAGTCGCGGCTGTCTTGGCGCAGCACCTGGAAGATCGGATGGTGCAGCGATTTGTCGGCGTAGTACGCCGACAGCGTCAGCGTGCCCGCGGCCGAAGGCGACCACGCCAGGCGGCCGGAAAGGCGGTCGAGGCGATAATCGCGGCGCTGATCCAGCGCCAGGTTGCCCGGGGCGGCCAGGCGCGGATCGCGCCGCGATTCGGCCAGGGTGAGGTTGCCGGGCAAGGCCGAACGGGTATCGACGTGAGTGAAGTAGAGCCGCCCGTCGAGGGCGTCGTCGAAGCGATAACCGGCGTTGGCGAACAGCCGGTAATTTTCCTGTTCGGCGTGATCGCGAAAGCCGTCTTGGCGCAAGCCGCTGAGGCTGGCGTAGCCGTCGGCGGCGCCGGCGGCGCCGGCGACGGCGAGCTGGCCGCGGCGATAGCCGAACGCGCCGCTTTCGATGCGCGCGCGCAGCGGCGCGGCGTCGTAGCCGGTCGGGGAGACGAAATCGATCGCGCCGCCGAGCGTGGCCGCGCCGTATTCCAGCGCGTTGGCGCCGCGGTAGACCTCGATGTAGCGCGCGCTCAGCGGCTCCACCGCCTGGAAATCGAAACCGCCGTCGGCGAGGTTGAGCGGGCTGCCGTCCTGCAACAGTTCCAGGCCGCGGCCGTGGAACGTGCGCTGCAAGCCCGAGCCGCGGATCGACAAGCGCGCTTCCTCGGCGCCGAAGCGCGGCTGCACGAATACGCCGGGCGCGTAGCCGAGCGCGTCGGTCAGCGTGCTCACGCGGCCGCCGCGATAGGACTCGCCGTCGACCCAGGCGGTCGCGCCGGCGCGCTGCGCGAGGCGCTCGCGCGCCTGCGCCGGCGCGGCGACCGTGGCCGGGCGCTGGCCGTGCACGCGCAAGCGGTCGAGCGTGATCGCTTCCGTGGCGGCCGACTGCGCGTGGGCGGCGCCGGCGAAGGCCAGCGACAGCAAGACGGGCGAAAGCGTGACGATGCGCATGCGAGGCCCTGGCCGCGGGAAAATGTCGGCCAGCCTAGTGCCGCGTCCGTGCGCGCAGATGCGGCAAAATGCCGCGCTGGCAAGCATGGCCGGCCGCGCCGCGATACCGCGTCAAGCTCTCTTGATGAGCGCGCCGCGCAGCGCTTTTGCGGGAGAGCTTCAGGCCCGATGCCCGATTGTTGTAGAGAGGCCTTCAGCCACAACGTTCGTTTGTCGTGGGAGGGCCTTCAGGCCCGATGCTCTCGTTCCAGATCGCCGCACCCACTCAAGCCGCGCTCTCCACCGCGACCTCCGGCGGCACCGGCTTGATCCGCAACGCCCACAACACCCCGGCCACCAGCAGCCCGATTCCGGCCAAGGTCAGCGCGGGCGGCCACTGCCCGCGCAGCATGAAGGCATAGGTCAGCGCGAACAGCGTTTCGAACACGATCAGCTGTCCGGCCAGCGCGGTCGGCAAGCGCTGGCTGGCCTCGTTCCAGCACAGCGTGCCGACCCACGAAGCGAGCAGGCCGATGGCGACCATCAGCGCGACGAAGTAGCCGGCGCGCGGACCGAACGGCATCGGGAACGGCGAGTGGGTCGCGCTCATGTACAGCCACAGCGCGATGTAGCCGGCCAGCGCGAGCGGCAGCGTCGCCACGCCTTGCGCGGTGGCCCAGCTGCGCGGGCTGCGGTCGGGGTGCGCGCGCAGCCAGTCGGCGTTGCGCAGCGGATACCAGGTCCAGCAGATCACCGCGCCGAAGGCGAGCAGGCCGCCGACCGCGTAGCGGCCGAGGTCGGCGTGCGACTGCGACTGCAGCTCGCGCAGTTCGGCGCGGTTGACGCAAGCGATGCCGAGCGCGATCAGCAACAGCGACGGCGCCAGCCGCGCCCACGGCAGGCGGCCGTCGCGGCGCGCGTTGCGCAGGTTGGCGCTGATCGCGATGATCACCGGCAAGGTGCCGATGATCATGGTCGGCAGCGGTCCGCCGGCGCGCTGGATCGCGCTGGCCAGGCACAGGTAATAGAGCAGGTTGCCGATCAGCGACAGCTTCAGCGCTTCGATCCAGTCGGCGCGGCCGAGCTGGCGCAGCGCCTTGCGGTCGAGCCAGGCCAGCGGCAGCGCGATCAGGCCGAAGGCGAGGTAGCGGCCGACCGACTGCAGCGCGGCCGGGTATTCGGGCAGCAACAGCGGGCCGACGAAGACCAGGCCCCAGATCAGGCCGGCGAGCAGGGCGTAGAGAGTTCCTAGCAGCATGGCCGCAGGATCGCGCGGCGGCCGCGGCGGCGTCTTGTACCAGATTGCGGTCGGGCGCCGGTATCGCCTGTAGGAGCGGCGCGAGCCGCGACCGCGACACCCCGCTTACGGCGAAATCGTGCAAGCCCGCGGTCGCGGCTCGCACCGCTCCTGCACGAGGGCTGTCGGATCAGCCGCGGAGTTGCTTTTGGTAGCGTGCAGGTGTGATGCCGTAGCGTCGCTGGAACGCGCGGGTGAAGTGGGCCTGGTCGGTCAACCCGGTCTCCGCGGCGATGCGCACCGGCGGCAGGCCCGCGGCCAGCAGGCGCTTGGCCTCGTACAGGCGCAGCGCCATCAGCATCTGCTGCGGAGTGACGTGGTACTGCGCGCGGAACTGGCGCAGGAAGTGGAACGGACTCAGGTCGGCGACCGCGGCCAGTTCTTCCAACGTCACGCGTTCGGCCAACTGCGCGCGCAGGTAGTCCAGCACCGGGGCGAAGCGCTTGGGCGCCTCCGGCCGCGCCCGCCGCGGCATCCGCGCGTGATCGCGGAATTCGTCGAGCAGGGCGTGCAGTTGGCTGTCGAACGCCAGCGGTTCGCGCGCATGCCACAGCGCATCCAGGCGTGCGGTGACCCGGCGCGCGCGCGCCGGATCGTGGCGCACCGCGTCGTCGAACCACCAGCCTTCGTCGCCGGTGATCTGCGCGGCGGCCTCGGGCTCGACATAGATCATCCGGTAGCGCCAGCCCTCGGCGGTGACCGCGTGGCCGGTGTGGAGCACGTCCGGATTCATCAGCACCAGCGAATCGGGCGGGGCGAGGTGATCGCTGCCGCGGTAGCGGAAGCGCTCCACGCCCGATTCGATCGCGCCCAGGCCGTAGGCTTCGTGGGTGTGCGGGTCGAAGGAGTGGCGGACGATGTGGGCGCGGTAAAGCTCGACCCCGGGGCGATGCGCGACCTGCCGGAACTGGGCGGCGTCGGAGGTGGCGTCGAAGCGGTCGGGCACGCCTTGCATGCGGCGAGTATGGCATGCGGGTTCGGGGGGCGCGGCGATCTGAGACGAAAGCATCGGGCCTGAAGGCCCTCCCACAAAAGCAGGTCATATCGGATCTGAAGGCCCTGCCACAGAAGCCAGCGCCTTCAGCCGCAGCCGGCTGTTGTGGGAGGGCCTTCAGGCCCGACGCTTTTGTCCCAGATCGCGATCAACCCGCAGGCGAACGCCACGCCTCCAACGCCACCCAGGTCCGTGGCGTCATGATCTCGAACCAGCCCGCCCGCGCGGTCCGCCGCCCCAGCACCACCAGGGCGTGGTCGCGGCTGAGCAGCCAGCGCGCGCCGGCCGCATGGGCCAGTTCCAGGAATTTCTGATCGTCCGGATCGGCGCAGCGCGGCAGCTTGGTTTCGCCCGCGCCGTCGTGCGCGAACGGGCGCAGCACTTCGTCGTACTCGCGCAGGCAGCGCGCGCGCGCCGCCGGGTCCAGCGCGAGCTGGGGATAGTCGAGGATGCGCTGCCATTCCTCGCGGCAGGGCGCGTCGGTGACCGCGGCCACCGCGCCGCTGCGCAGCGCCTGCAGCAGCGGCGCCACCGCCGGATCGGCGAACGCGAACAGGTCCAGGCAGACGTTGCTGTCGAGCACGATCCGCGGCGCGGCGCTCATGCGCGCGACCGCGGCGTCAAAGATCGTCCTCGCCAGGGAACGACACGCTCAGCTCGCCGACCCGCAACAGCCGGCCTTGTTCGGGATAGCGCTTGTCGTCGCTGGAGAACTCGCCATCGCCGGCCGGCACCTGCGCCTGCGTCGGCGCGTCCTCGGCCAGGCCCAGGCGCGCGTTGCGCCGCACCGGATCGCCGTCCCTGGGCGCGAGCGCGCCGCCGTTCCAGTCGGAAACGACGCCGCCGTAATCCCAGTCCAGGCCGAAGAAGCGCAGCGGCTTGCCGTTGAGGCGCGTCAGTTCGCTCAGCGTCTGGCCCATCTTCAAGCCGTTGTCCAGGCGCCAGCGGCTGCGCGGTTCGTCGACGACGACGATCGACAGGCCGCGCAGTTTCTCGCTGTCCTGGAAATAGACCCGCGCGCGCCGGGTCGGGTCGCCGTCGAACAGGCGCACGCCGCGGAATTCCTCGCCCTCGGCGCCGGGCAGGCGCTCGTCGATGGCGACGTTGTCGGCGCCGAACAACTGGCGCAGTTGTTCGACGCCCAGATCGGGCGCGAGCGCGCCGGGCAGCACGTAGTCGCTGACCGGTGCGAGTGCGGGCTGCTGGGGTGCGTCGCCCGCTGCGATCGTCGCTGCGGATGCGGATGCGGATGCGGGTGCGGCGGCCGGCGCGGGCGTCTTCGGCGCCGGCGCGGCGGCTTCGCGCTGGCACCCGGCCAAGGCCAGAGCGCACGCGAGCGCGGCGGCGGCGCGCGTCGCGCTCACGGCTTGAGCTCGCGGATGTCGGCGCTGGCGATGCGCCAGGCGCGTTGTTCGGCGCTGGCGCCGTCGACCACGGCGCGGCGCAGGGTGTAGCCGCCGACGTAGCGGCGCTGGCTGCCGTCGCGCTGGGTGGCGGTGATCGAGACCGGCACTTCGATGTGGCGCTGGCCGGCGCCCGCGTCGATGCGGCCCGGCGGCGCCAGTTCCACGCTCACGCCGGCGGTATTGGCGAAGCCGTTGGCGAACTGCTGCGCGTCCTGGCCGCTGGCGCGGCCGCCGTCGGACCACAGCGCGTAGGCGCGGCCGTAGTTGCGGCTGTTGATCGCGGCGTAGTAATCGCGGACCACGGCGACGGCGTCTTCGGGCGTGGGTTCGGCGGCGGTCGCGGCGCCGTCGGCGGCCGGCTGACTGGCCGAAGCGGCGTCTGCGTTGGCGGGATCGGCGCCGGCCGGCACCGGCAGGGCCGGATCGTTGGCGGCGACGGCGTCGGGATCGGCCGGGAGCGCGGCCGGATCGGCCGGCGGCAACGGATTACCGTTCTCGTCCAGCTGCGGCGCCGCGGCCGGGGCGCCGGCCGGGCCGGGCTGGCCGGCGTCGGGCATGCCGGTGATGCCGCCGCGGCCGCCGCCTTCGGGTACCGGCAGCGAGGCCGGATCGCCCGCGACCGTGCCGTCGCCGCCGGCTGCGGCGTCCTTGCCGCCGCAGGCGGCGAGCGCGGCCGCCAACGCGGCGGCGGTCAGCAGGGCGAGGACAGGCGAAAGGCGCATGGCGGAATCCTGAAAATCCGGGGCGCGCCGCGGTTGCGACGCGAGTCGGGCAGTGTAAGCCGCGCTGGCGGGCCGCGGCGTTCGCGCGTTGGCGGTCTGCGGCCGCGGCGGTTCGGTGCGCAGCGCGGGTTCAGCGGTGGATGGTGGGCGGGTGCGCGGCAGGCGGGCACGCGGCGGTCGCGGGGTGCGGCGCGCCGTCCGCGCGCATGGGCTGCGGATGGTTGCGCGGCGGCGGGCGGGTTCGCGGTCGCGGCTCGCGCCGCTCCTACAGCAGGCCGCCGTGGTTTGCGTTGAGCGCGCAGCGGCGGCGCAAGCCGCGGACGTGGAGTTCGCGGTCGCGGCGACGCTTGCGTTTACCGCAGCGTCTTACTGCAACTTCGCTGCGACCAGTACGCCGGTCAGCTCCCAGCGTTGTTCGACCTGGTTGCGGCGCAAGCGGTACCAGCCCGTGTAGCGGCGGTTCTCGCCGTTCTCCAAGGTCGCGCGCAGGTCGACCGGAATGCGCAGCAGTTCCGGCACCGGTTCCTGGTCCAGCGGCTCGGGCGTCTGGTTCTGGATGCGCAGTCCGCGCAGGTTCTTGAGCGCGCGCAGGTTGGATTCCTCGTTGCCGCGCGGCATGCGCTGGTAGCCCCAGAACTTGTCGGCGGCGTCCTGGTCGCCGGCGCCGACGCGCTGCAGATAGAGGTGCAGGGTGCCGACGGCGTCGGTGTAGGCGTCGTTGCGCCGCTGTTCCAGCGCTTGCGCGCGCAATTGCGCGGCGCTGGGCGCGGCCGCGGTCTCGGGTGTCTGCGCCTGGGCGGGCGGCGCGGTGCCATCGCCGCCGTTGTCGTCGGCGTTGCGCTGGCAGGAACAGCCGACGAAGGTCAGCGCGAGCAGGGCGGGGATCAGCAATCGCATGGCATCGGTCCGCAGGCGCGCCGGGCGGCGCGTGGGCGATGCTAGCGGTTGCCTCGGCCGCTGGCGACTGCGCGCGCGACGGAGCGTGGCGGGCGTCGCGAAGGCGCTGGCGGGCTGCGCGGCGGTGTGCGGCCTGGGATCGGAAGGGTGGGCAGAGGCGTTGGATCGGAAAGCGGAGGGACCGAAGTCCTTCCGCATCGGATCGGAAGGCGTCGGGACTGAAGTCCCTCCCACCAGCGCTGGCCACTCCTGCAAACGCTGGTCCCTGCTGCGAGCGTCAGCCGCTCCCGCGAGCGTTGCGGGCGAGGAACGCCCGCGCCGATCAAGCTTGCGCAACGCCCGCGGCGATCAGGCCTGGGCGTCGCGCAGCTGTTGTTCCAGCCGCGCCTTGAGCGCGTCGTCGATCTTGAGCTGGCGCGCCAGTTCGTCGAGGTAGGCGCGTTCCATGTAGTTCTGTTCGTCCGCCGCCAGCAGGCTGGCCAGGTACATCTCCGCGCCGATCTCCGGGGTCTCGGCGGCGCGCGCCACTTCGGCCGGGTCCAGCGGCTTTTCCAGTTCCGCGTGCAGCCACGTGCGCAGTTGCGTGTCGCCGTCGATGCGCACGAACTCGCCTTCGATCGCCTCGCGTTCGCGCGCGTCGATGTGGCCGTCGGCCTTGGACGCGGCGACCAGTGCCTGCAGGATCGCGCGGCTGTGCTGTTCGGCCTGCGGCGGTGGCAGGCGGTCGACGGTGCGCGGTTCGGCCGCGCCGGGCCCTTCCTGCTGGCGCTTGTAGTCGCCGTAGGCTTTGTACGCCAGCACGCCGACCGCGGCCACGCCACCGGCGAGGGCGAACTTGCCGGCGTGCTTGCGCAGCTTCTTGTTGCCCAGCAACAGGCCGAGCGCGCCGCCGGCCAGGGCGCCCTTGCCGAAGTCGGCGTTGAGCAGGCCGCGCGAGGGTTCGTCGCGGCGCTCGTGGCCGCGTTGCGGCTCGGTCCGCGCCAGCGGCTTGCCGCCGCCGAGCAGATCGCCCAGGCCGCCACCGCCGCCGAGGCTGTTCTGCGCGGTCTTGAGCAACTGGTCGAGAAAGCCTTGGGTCTTCATGCGCGGCGCTCCGGTTCGAGGTCGTGAAATACCGACCTGTGGTTGCGCCGCCGCCGGTTCAAGCCGCGCGGATCGGGCTGCGCGGTTGCGTAAAGGCTCGGTTCAAGCAGGTCCGATCCGCACGACCGGTCGTAACGGCGCCGACGCGCACGCGGCTCAGCGCTGCTGCACGGCCAGGCGCAGGCCCAGGGCGATGAACACGCTGCCGGTCAGGCGTTCCTTCCAGCGTCCGCCGCCGCCGCCGAAGCGGCGGCCGAAGCGGCCGACGGCGAAGCTCAGGATCAGGCTGTTGCTGAGCCCGATCAGCGACAGCAACGCGCCCAGGACCAGGAACTGCAGCCACACCATGCCGCGCTCGGGATGCACGAACTGCGGCAGGAAGGCGAGGAAGAACAGCGCCACCTTGGGGTTGAGCACGCCGGTCATGACCGAGCGCCAATAGACCTGGCGCGCGGAGATCCGCGCCGGCGGCGGCGCGTCCGCGACCGCCGCCGGCGTGGCCGGACCGCCGCGCCAGGCCTTGATGCCGAGCCAGATCAGGTAGGCCGCGCCGGCGTACTTGAGCACTTCGAACGCCAGCGCCGAGGTCGCCAGCAGCGCCGACAGGCCCAGGCCGGCGGCGAGGGCGTGGATCAGGGTCGCCGTTTCCAGCCCGAACGCGGCCTGGATGCCGCGCGCGGTGCCGCCGGCGGCGCTCTGGGCGACGATCCATGCGGTGCCCGGGCCGGGAATGAAGACCAGCACGGCGGCGGCGATCAGGTAGGCGGCGAGGGTGGAGGCGTCGAACATGGCGGCGGCGCGCGAAGGCAGGAGTGGAGGGGAAGTCTGCGCCGGTCCGCGGCCGCCGCCAAGCAGGCCGCCGCGCGGCCGCGTGCGCTCAGCCCGCGGGTGGCGGCGCGGCCGCCGGGTCGTCCGCGCGCAGCTTCTCGATCGCCGCGACGAAGGCCTCGGTGCCCGGCCACTGGCCGATCCGGCCGAGCTTCCTGGCGCCGCGGAACACCAGGAACGCGGGGATGCCGTGCAGGCCGAAGTGCGTGCCCATGGCGGCGTCCTCATAGACGTTGTCGTGCAGCCAGTCCACGTCGGGCCAGCGGAAGCGCTCTTGCGCCAGCAGCATCTGGCCCTTGGCGATATCGCAGTTCGGACAGTCCTTGCCCCACAGGAACAAGATGCGCAGGCGGCCGTCGTCGGGCAGGAACTCGTCCAGGCGCGCGTGCCGGACCAGTTGCATCGGGAACTGCCAGAAGAAGCGCGGGTGGGCGGTGTCGGTCACCCGGCCATGCTAGCGCCGCTCGTTCGCGAGCGAGCCGCCGCGGTGCGCCGTTCGTCGGTATGGTGCGTTGCGCAGATGTGCACGCCGAAGCGCGGCAGCGGCGCGGCGCGGCCGGGACGCGTGGCGAGCTTGGGACAGGGGCCGGTCCGCGCCGGCGAGTCGGCCGGCCGATCGCCGGGCGATCGGGCCGGCGATCACGACGCGACCAGTTGCACGCCGTTCTTGCGGAACGCGCCGAGCACCGCGTCGTAGATGTCGGAGGCGACGTTGTTCTGGCCGTTCTCCGGATCGGAAATCCAGAAGTGCCCGTCGAGCTGGATGCCCTTGTCGTTGACGCCGGTGATGTACATGTGCGGCGCCGGCTCCTGCAGCACCCGCGGCTGCGCGTTCATCGCCTCGACGAACAGCGTGCGCGCCAGTTCCAGGTCGGTGTCGCCCTTGACCAGCACGCCGCAGACCAGGCGCAGGTTCCGGTCCGACCAGGATTGGTTGACGATCACGTTGTTGGTCAACAGGTCGTTCGGCACGATCGCCTCGACCCCGTCGCGGGTGCGGATCATGGTGTAGCGCACGGTCATGCGGGTGACCCGGCCGGACACCGAGTTGCTGACGATGTTGTCGCCGACCCGCACGGATTGTTCGAACAGCACGATCAGGCCGCTGATGTAGCTGGCCGCGAGCTTCTGCAGGCCCAGGCCCAGGCCGATGCCGAGCGCGCCGCCGAACGCGGCCAGGGCGGTGATGTTGATGTCGCTGGCGGCGAAGATCGCCAGGGTCGCGGCGATCCAGATCGCCACGCTGAAGATGCGCGACAGCGCCAGGATATAGTTCGGCTGCAGGGTGCGGCTGCGGCGCAGCAGCTTGGTGACGGTCTTGTCGCCCCACAGCGCGACGATCGCGATCACCACGCCGCCGATCAGGCCGGCGACCAGGCCCTGGCTGGACACGTTGATGCCGCCGAACTTGAAGCTGGCGCCGTAGAGCTTGGCCAGCGGCTGGCTGCGGTCGACGAATACCCCGACCACCAGCGCCAGCCACGCCACCACGGTCACCGCGCGCAGCATGATCTTCAGCGGCAGGGTCGGGCGGAACAGCAGTTCGACGGCCATGCCGAAGAACCGGATCACCAGGAACAGCAGCAGCAAGGTCGCGGCCAGGCCGATCAGCGGATTGCCGAACGAACCGCCGAACAGGCTCAACACCCCCAGCGTCAGCAGGGTCAGCACCGGCGTGCACAGGTACTCGACCACGGTCAGCAGCACCGGGCGCTGGTGGCCGATGCGCTGCTTGAGCGCGCGCGTGACCAGCACGCCGACCGCGGCGGCGAGGGTCAGGGCGAGCAGGGTGATCAGCAGGTCGGTCGGGTTCGACACCACGTCCATGGCGTCGGAGACGACTTCGGCGAGTTCCGGGTCGCGGTCCAGCGGCGGCGGCTTGGGCGCGGCGCTCATCGGTCGGAGGCGTAGTCCGGTTCCAGTCCGGTCAGGGCGCGGTCGCGGCGGCATTGCGCCAGCGGCTTGCCCTTGGCCGAAAGGATGCGGACGATGCTGTGGTCGAAACCGGTCACGACCTTCAGGCAGGCGCAGCCGTAGCCGTAACCGCGCGGATCGCCTTCGTGCTTGACCCAGTCTTTCTCCGACGGCGGCTCCGGCCACGGGCCTTCGGCCTGGTGGCCGCCCTGCAGGCCCACGGTCCATTGCGCGTCGGGATCGATCAGCCAGGCGTTGCCCGGGGTCGGGTTGATGAACCAGCCGCAGCGCGTTTCCGGCTTGGCGGCCGCCGCGGCGTGGCCGGCGAGCAACGCCGCGGCCAGGGCCACGGCGAAGCGCGGGGACAAGAGGGAACGTCCGTGACGGGCCATGTGCGGTTCTCCTTGAAGTGCCGTCATGTTAGCCGCTGCCGCGACGGGGTCGATGGCCGGCGTCAGTCCGCCGCGCCCGCCGGCACGGCCGGGCGCCATTGCAGCAGGCGCGCCGATGGATGGGCGTGAAGCCAATCGTCCACCGCCGCGCGCGCGGCGGCTTCGTCGCGCGCGGCCACGCCGACCCAGCGCGCGCCGGCGGCGTCGCCGGACGCCTGCAGCGGCGGATGGTCGTGAGCGGCGTCGGCATCGGCGTCGCCGAGCGAACAGGCGCGGCACAGGTGGCGCACGCTGTCGGTCCAGTCCTGCGCCTGGCCGTGGTCGCGATGCGCGCGCTGCGCCAGCGCGGCCAGGCTGGCGGGATCGGGCGTTTCGATCCAGGCCTCGAAGGTGGCGTAAGGCGAGGCCTGCCACAGTTCGAGTTGATCGAACACCGGATACTCGCGTTCGCCGATGCGGCGGCTGCCGTTGGGCGCGCCGTCGTTGAGCACGATGTCGGCGTAGCGATGGCCGCTGTCGGGCAGCGGCACGTTGCGGATGCGCGCGCGGGCCGGGTCGAGCCGGTCGCACCACACCACTTCGCCGCGGCCGTCCGGGTCCAGCCGCACCGGCGCCAGGCCGCAATCGGCCTCCAGCGGTTCCTCGCCCGGCTCGATCGGCAGGCCGTAGCGCTGCCAGGCCTCGCGCGCGCTGCGCCAGTCGCGCAACGCGGTCGCGGCGATGCCGAGGTTCCAGCACGCGCCCTGGTGGCCGGCGTCGCGCGCCAGCGCCTCGCGGTTGGCGATCAGCGACTGCGTCCAGTCGCCGAAATACTTGTGCAGCAAACCGATGTTGAACCACGGCGCGGCCCAGGCCGGATCGGCCTGGGCCGCCTGAGCGTAGAAGCTCAGCGCGCGTTCGTCCTCGCCGCGCGCGCCGAGGCGGTGGCCGTACTCGTTGAGCAGTTCGGCGCGTTCGCGCGCGCTGCGGGGCTTGGGCATGGCGAAGAGGATGCGGCGGTGGGGGCGCACACGGTATCAGTCTTCCTCATGCCGCGGCTTGTAGGCCTCGACCAGTTTCTGCTGCACCGTGCCCGGCACCGGCTCGTAGTGGCTGAAGTCCAGCGAATAGCGCCCGCGTCCGGCGGTCACCGACTTGAGTTCGGCCGCATAGCCCTCCAGTTCCGACAGCGGCACCTGCGCGCGCACCACGATCTCGCCGCCGCGCAGGCTGTCGGTGCCGTTGATGCGCGCGCGCTTGCTGGCCAGCCCGCCGCTGATGTCGCCCATGTGCTGCTCCGGCGCGTTGACCTCCAGGTCGACGATGGGTTCGAGCACTTGTGGACGGGCCTTGCCGATCGCATCGAGGAACGCCTTCTTGCCGGCAGCGACGAAGGCCACTTCCTTGCTGTCGACGCTGTGGTACTTGCCGTCGTAGACCACCACCCGCACGTCCTGGATCGGATAGCCGGCGACCGCGCCGTCGTGCAGCACCTGGCGCACGCCTTTCTCCACCGCCGGCAGGAACTGGCCGGGAATGGTGCCGCCCTTGACCTCGTCGACGAACTCGAAACCGCCGCCGCGCGGCAACGGCTCGATGCGCAGGAACACCTCGCCGAACTGGCCGGCGCCGCCGGTCTGCTTCTTGTGCCGGTGGTGGCCGTCGGCCTTGCCGGCGACGGTCTCGCGGTAGGCGATGCGCGGCGGGCGCGACTGCACTTCCACGCCGTACTTGTCCTTGAGCCGGTCCAGATTGATGCGCAGGTGCAGGTCGGACAGGCCGCGGACCACGGTTTCGTTGGTCTCGGTCTCGTGCTCGACGTGGAAGCAGGGGTCTTCCTCGGCGAGCTTGTGCAACGCGTTGGACAGCTTCTGCTCCTGGCCCTTGCTCGCCGCTTCCACCGCCAGGCCGAACATCGGCCGCGGGAAATTCAGCGGGGCCAGGTGGATGTGGTCCTCGTCGTGGCTGTCGTGCAGCACCGCGTCGAAATGCAGTTCGTCGACCTTGGCCACCGCGGCGATGTCGCCCGGCACCGCCTGCTCGATCTCGACATGGTCCTTGCCCTTGAGCTTGAACAGATGCCCGACCTTGAACGGTTTCTTGCCGTCGTCGACGAACAGCTGGGTGTCCTTCCTGACTGTGCCCTGGTAAACGCGGAACACCCCGAGCTTGCCGACGAAGGGATCGTTGACGATCTTGAACACGTCGGCGATGACGTGCGCCTTGGGATCGGGCGTGGCCGCGATCGGCTGCGCATCCTCGCCGACGCCCTTGGCGAACGGCGGCGGATTGGCCTCGCCCGGGTGCGGGAACAGCCGCTCGGCGGTGTCCAGCAATTCGGCGATGCCCGCGCCGCTGCGCGCCGAGCAGAACAGCACCGGCACCAGGTGGCCTTCGCGCAGGCATTGCTCGAACGCGTCGTGCAGTTCCTGCCCGGACAGGCCGCCTTCGCCGAGGTCGAGGTAATGCTCCATCACCGTCTCGTTGATCTCGACCACCTGGTCGATGATCTTCTGATGCCATTCGCCGACCGCGCCCAGGTCGCTGTCGCCGCCGGCGTTGCCGAAGCAATCGACCACCCGCTTGCCGCCGTCGGCGGGCAGGTTCAGCGGCAGGCATTCGGCGCCGAAGGTGTCGCGGATGTCGTTCAACACCCGCGCGACGTCGGCGCCGTCGTGATCGATCTTGTTGACCACGATCGCCCGGCACAGCCCGCGCGCCTTGGCGTGGTCCATCATCCGCCGGGTGCCGTATTGCACGCCGGTGTCGGCATCGACGACCACCGCGAGGGTTTCCACCGCCGCCAGCGCGGACAGGGTGGGGCCGCGGAAATCCGGGTAGCCGGGGGTGTCGATGAGGTTGAGGTGGACGAGCGGATTGGGCGCGGTGCCGTGATCGATGCTGGCGATCGCGCAGTCCAGCGAATGCCCGCGCTGCTTCTCGATCGGATCGAAGTCGGACACGGTGCTGCCGCGTTCGATCGTGCCTGCCGTCTGGACTGCGCCGCCGGCGTGCAGCAGGGCTTCGAACAGCGTGGTTTTGCCGGCGCCGGGGTGGCCTGCCAAGGCCACGTTGCGGATTTGTTCTGTGCTGTAGGACATGAGCGGACTTCTCCCTGAGGCTAGGGTCGGAAGGCCGTCATGGCTGTCCGCGCTGCGCGCCCGAGCGTGGCGCTCGGCGGGCGGTCATGGCGGGCCGGCGGGGGCCGGGAGGACAGGCTCGCGCAGCGCGCCGGGTGGGTGAGCTGGGGTGAGATATCTGGAGGGGCTGAGGCGAGATATTCTGCCGGAAGAGCCCGGAAGAAGTCGGTCTAAGGCGGGCGGCCGTGGAACTCGATTGCATGTGGCGCAATGACCGGCGTGAAGCCTGGAGGCGGCCGGCTCAGCGCCCAATGCCCAACACGCTGGCCGACTCAGGACTGCCCGAACAGGTTGAGCTGGTCCAGGTCGGGGTTGCGGGCGGCCGCTCGGCGCAGGAGCTTGCGGATACCCTCGTCCGACATGTGGTACTTCTGCCGAAGCTCCGAGATCCGGGCGCCGCCTCGGTGGGCTTCCAGGATCTCCTGCTCGCGGGATGCCATCTTGTAACCGGCATCGAAGGGGTAGTACACCGTCTGCCCGGCGTGGGCCTCGGACAGCCCGTCTGCGACGGCAGCGCCGCATTGCGCGGCCAGGGCCGGGTCAATTCCATGCGCCAACAGAACCCGCTGGACCAGGTCGTCGGTGAAGGCGAGCAGCTCCATGCGGCGCGCCGCCATCGTCTTATGCTCAGCCGGGGCCGCGGGCCGGGTCATTCGGTCAACGGGTCTCGGCGCCGCCGGTCGGCGTCGATCTGGAGGGCCGCGATCACCTTGGCGAGCTGGTCCGGCCGGCACCACTCGACGCGGCTCACCCGGCAGATCCGAAGGGCGACGGCATGCGCGTAGGCCCAGTCGCGGCCGGAGTCAGCCAGCAGCGCCTCGACCTTCCCCACCTGCGGGGACAGGGCGCCCTTCGGCCGGCCGGGCCAGTTGGCGGCGGTCTCGGCGTCCTTGTCGCCCTTTCCGGCCAGGCGCCGCAGCTCGTTCGCGATCGCGTCGAGCTGCACCGGGGTGCATTTGCCGGCGCTGCGCTGGGCGTCGCCGTGCTGAGCGCTAACGCGCTGCACCAGGTCGCGGTACACGTCCTCGTCGAGGCCGAGCTGGGTCGCGGTTGCGTGGATGGCCGCCAGCGTGCGCTTGCGGCGTGCGGCGGCCTGGTCGGTGCGGGTGCGAGGGGCGCGGGGCTTGCGCATGTCAGGGTTCCATCGCGCTGAGCTTGAGCGCGGTTTGCATGGTCAGGAACAGCCCACGGACCTCGCCGGACATCAGCGCGAACCGCGCGTCGATCTCGGCCCGAAGTCCATCCTGTTCGGCGTCGGCAAGCACATCCAGGGCGCCGTCGAGGAAGCGCAGCTTGCGCACCACCAGGCTCTCGTCCAGATCGAACGCAACGCGATCGGCCTGGACCAGGGCCAGGCGAGTGGCCTGGCGGCCCGCCCGCAGGTGTTCGGCGACTTCGTCGCTGAGCAGGTCGATGCGGTAGCACTTGACCGCGCTGCCGCCGTCGGCCGCGTCCTGCAGGTTGCAGTCCTCGCCCAGGGTCCAGCCGGCGGGCAGCGGCTCGCCGGCGACCCAGCCGGTCAGGATGGAGCGTGGCGCCACCTCGGCGTTGAGCGGCAGCGCCGGAAAGTGACCGAGGGCACCGCGCAGCGTGCTGACCAGCTCCTCGGCGGCGCGCCGGCTACCGCTGTCGACGGCCAAGAAACCGCACCGCAGATCCAGGTACGCGTCCAGCCGCGTCGGCTTCACCATCGCCCTGGGCAGCAGTTCGTGCACGATGGTCTCGCGCAGCTGCGCGCGCGCGCGGCCACCAGGCCGGCGCCCGTGCTGCGCATACAGCGCCTCCAGGCGCTCGTTGAGGACCTTGTCGATCGCTGCCGGCGGCAGGACCTTCTCCTCGCCGCCCACGGTCAACCACACCGCATCCCCGCAACGCACGGTGGCGTCGTCGTAGCCGCGGCCGAGCGGCGATACGAAGCCGGACGAAGCCAGCTCCAGATGGCCTACTGGCTTGAGCCAGCAGGAACGAAGGGCCGCATCCAGGCCGGCCAGATCCAGGCCGGCCGGGAAGCGGAAGAACGTGATTGATCGAAAGAACACCTCAGCCCGCCTTATCGCTGGGGGCAACCGCGTCGCCGTTCGCTTCCGCGGCCCGCGCGGCGTCGATGGTCATGCACTCGTTCACGACCGCATCCAGGCTGCTCCCGTAGAGGGGCTCAGCGTCGCCAAGATCCATGCCGATGACGCACCAGGGGGTGCCCTGGCCGCTGCTGTTCTCGCGCTCGAAGTACAGCGCTCGGTCCCGCAGCCATCGATACCGCTTCGCGGCCTCTTGATCCCGCGCCGCCGCCGCCAGCAACGCGACCAGCGCATCGGCATGCTGCATCACGAAGCCGACGCAAGCGTTCTGATACATGGCCGCGATTTCCTGGGAGGCGCCTACGGCGCCGCCGGTGTTCTGGGCGATGCGCAGGTCGGCGAGGATGGTCTCGACGTCCTTGGGCGCGCCCGCCAGCACGACGTTACCGGTCAGCGTGAAGGCATAGATCCACCACCGCACCAGGGCCGCATCATCCATTCCGGCGGGGTCGAGCTGAGCGCTACGTGAGGCCATCCGCAGAAGCGCCTCGCGAACGTTCCTCGGCAATTCAATCCAGACTTCATCCTCCGGCTCCGACGCTTCGATTTCCAAGGCGGCAGGCGCCGCGCCACCCTCATCTTCCGTACGCGCGCGAGCAAGCGTTGCGGCGATGCGCTTCAGCACGGTGAGCGGATCGTCGTCGCCTTCGTCCCCGGTGATCTCAGCAACGACGTTGGCGAGATCATCCTGGTAGCGCTCGAACTCTTCATAGCTGCGGAAGAACGGCTCACCAACGAACACGCTGTCCGTCGGATCACCGCTGCCGCCCTGCATGACCGCCTCGACTGCAGCCCGATTGCGAGTCCAGTACTCCGGTGCCGGAACCGGCTCACGGTAGATGACCGCGTGACCGAGAATCTTGCGGCCAGCGTCCGCGATCGGGCGGATCGAATTGACCGCGCAGCCAAACGACTTGCAGCGATCGCCGACGAGGAAGCCGTTGCCATCCTTGCTCTGGAACAGCAGCGCATGCAACACGGTGGGGCTGCCCTTATCCATGATTCGATTCTCCAGACATGGCCGCTCCGGGCGCGGTGCGCAACCAGGCTTCGAGGCGGCGAACAGATTTGCAAAGCGGATCTTCGTACGAGCCGTCGCAGTCGCAAATTATCGACGAGACACCGTGAATCTTGCCGGGGTCGTCGAAGTGCAAGGTGACGAAGTCGACGACCGCACGCACGTCACCTCGATCCGCGCCGGCAACGGGCAAGCACACTTCGGGGCTGCCCGCGCCGTGACGCGCCTCGGTGGCGCTCAGTCCTTCGCGCGCAGCGAACACGTCCGAGGCGCTGAATTGGCCCAGCAACAGGCGTTCGATCACCTGCCGCTTGTTGAGCCCGTAGCGTTCGCACATCGCCACGAGGGCGGCATCCGCTGAGGCGGTGATCTTCGCCTGCAGATAGGCGTACCCGCGGCTCTCCCAGCTGCGCTTGCGCAACCCTTCCGGCCCGAGGCTCGATTCCGGCCGACGTGCATTCGGCCGCGCGTGTTTGGCGTTCATTCCAGCTCCACCTCGGTCACGTCCAACTGCGAGCTATCGAGGTCCGGCCGACCTTCGCACCGCACCAACCGGATGCCGTGCGCGCCGTTCGGCGGCCAGCCCTCCATCCCGTCGAACTCGCGCTGGATCTGCTCGATGCTAGGCCAGCGGATGACGTCGAGGACGTGTGCGAGGAACTCCGCCGCCGCCATCGTGACCACCGCTTCCACGACGTCGCCGTGCGCCCTCTCGAGCCGCTCATCGGCGTCGACCCTGAAGTTGTTGATCTCCGTCGCCAGTTCGTCGGTAAGCACGTCCGTATCGACGTCGATGGTAACGTCCGCGCCGGTGTCGCCGTGCCAGATGTTGTAGCGCTTGATGGCCATGTCACACCGCCGCGACGTCGAGGTTGAGGAGGCGGTACTCGCCGGCGGCGTCGCGCTTGTAGACTCGGATATAGGGCTTCGTGCCGGTGACCTGGATGGCGTCGCTGATCGCCTTCATCGCGCGCTGCCAGCGATCGTCATCGATCTTGTAGCGCCGCAGCGTCAGGATCTTGCCGGTGCTGATCTTGCCCTGCTTGTCGACGTCGAACGCGTCCTGGACGATCGCACGCAGCTCGGAGGGAGCGTTCTCGGACCATTCGATCAGGCATTCGTCGATCAGCGTCTTGGCGGCCTGCAGGCGCTCGTCGAACGTGATGTTCTCGGCGACCGCGCGCAGCACCTTGTAGAGCCCGTCGAAGCTGATCAACTGCACGTTGCCCTTGTTGCCGCCGAGTTTCACGCCATATTGCTCAGCGCTCAGCTCGACGAACGCGGCGATGTCGGCCATCGCCTTGATCTTGAACTCGTTGAGGAAGTGCTGGATCTGCATCGCGCTGTGCACGATCTCGCGCACCAGTTGGTCGCGCTCCTGGTCGATCGCGGGGATCTGCGCCTCGGGCACCAGCCTGCCCTTGGCGTCCTTACGATAGCCGAGCGGGATGATGCCGGGCTCAGCGTTGAGGGTGGTTTGGGTATTCATCGTGGGGCTTCCTTGGTTATTCCACGTTGCGGAAATGCTCGAAGAACCGGCGATCGAGGTGATCGAAGATCGCCGCCACTTCGGGCGGGGGTACGTCGTTGCAGATGAGGTCGACGCTGGGCGGCGGCGCGGCGCGATCGACGGCCGGCCCCTGGTGGGCGGCCGCATCGGCGGCTTGGGCTTCGGGGCTGAGGCGGTTAATGGCCACGGACCACCTCCAACCGGGCAGGCCCGGCCACTTCGCGGATGGTTTCGAGCTGACAGCCGTAGTACTCCGCGGCGTAGATCGCGGTGAGGCGGCCGAACGCGCCGGGATAGCGGCGCTTGACGGTGGCCACCGTGTCCTTCGGCATGTGATCCACGATCAGCAGCGGCCGGCGGCCGTTCGCCAGGGCGGCCAGGACCTGGATGCCTTGATCGGCGAGCAGCATCGTGACCGATGCGGCGCGGGTGAGCTGACTGACCATCGAATCGTTGGGGCCGTCTGCCGCAGCGTTAATTCTCATTGGGAGCCTCGTCGGTTTGGGGGCGTTCGAGCCCAAGCTGGCCGTACAGATCCGGCACGGCGATGCGCTTCATCGCGCTGGCCTGGCGAAGCGACGTCATCGCGCGCGCGACCAGGTAGTGGATCGTTGCGTCCAGCTCTGAGGGGTTCGACGCGAAGTGGTAGCCGAGCGCCGGATGGGCGCAGATGGGGTGTCCGTCGTTGCGCAGCTTCACGATGATCTCGCGCAGCTTGCGTTCGTCTGCGGGGCTCACGCGGCCGGTGACGACGTACACCAGGTCGCGCGAGGTAATGCCGTTGGCGGCGCCGCGCCGGCCCTGCAGCGCGATCAGCACCGTTTCCGGGGTCAGCTCTCGCGGCAGCAGGGACAGTTGCATTAGTGCCGCGCCTCCGATCGCACTGCGGGCGCCGCCGGCGCAGGCGGCGCGCCACGTCGTTCCAGCGCGTGCGTGCAGCGGCCGCAGTCGCCGGCGAGCGCCGGCCCTGCTTCCAGCACACCGCCGAACGCCGTGTACGCGCCACACAGCGACGCGCCGTCGACGAAGTAGTGCTGCTTGATGGCGAGCAACGGCCAGCCCCAGCCCTCGCTGGGCTTCGAGCGCGGGTTCATTCCTCGCTCTCCTTGGTCAGCTCGACGACCAGGCGCGCAGCGGCGGCGGCGCTGAGGCTGCAGAGCAGCGGGTCGAGCCACTGGCCCTCGCGCCAGGCCACGCCAGCGCGGTCGAACAGGTCCCCTTGGTCAGCGCTGACGCGACTGGTCAGCAGGCCGCGGTCGATCAGCAGGGCGTAGATCGTCGAACGCTGGGTCGGCGTGATTCCGGGATTGGCCGTCATGGTCGACATGTCAGCCCCCGCGGATCACGTCGGCGTTGACCTGCGGGATGCCCAGCTGCGCCGCGCGGTTCATCGCGCCGGCGAGCGCGTTGTGCACCGCCAGCGGATAGAGCAGCGTCGCTCCGTTGCCTTTCGACGGCGTCAGCCAGGCGCGCAGCGCGTCGAGCCCCTCGCGGGTAATGACCTTGTCCAGCGCGACGCCGGTCCGCTTGAACCGAAACTCCAGGTACTCCTGCAGGTTGGTGTCGAGGGGTTGCAAGGTGATGATCTCCAGGCGCTGCATCACCTCGCGGATCTCGGGGTCCTGGGCCGACAGCTTGGTCATCAGCTCGGGCTGCGCGATCAGCACGATCGACAGCAACGGGCGCAGGCCGTCTTTCAGCTCCATAAAGCGCTTCAAGTGCTTGAGCGTCGGCTTCGGCATGCAGTGCGCCTCTTCGATCAGCAGCACGTGCTTCTGCCCGGAACGGGCGCTGTCGCGCATGACCTGGTGCATGTGCCGGAAGCGCGCGTCCGGGCTGTTCTTCTGCTTCGCGTCCGGCGCGAGCGAGGCCATGATCGCCTCCGCGATATGCGTAGCGCGCAGCGTCTTGCCGGTATTGTCAGACGGTTCCATCGCCAGCGTGTAGGGCTCGATAACCACGATGGAGCGGTCGTCGGTCTGGACGCGGTCGACGAACTCCTCGCGCAAGGTGGTCTTGCCGGCGCCGCTTTCGCCGACGACGGCGATGAAGCCGCCGTGGCGCGCGGCCTGGTACATCGACTCGCGGACGTAGCGGATCTCGCGGCTGAGGTACACCTCTTCGCGGCTCTGCGGCTCGGCGAAGGGATTGCCGCTCAGGCCGAAGTGCGTACGGGCCTGCGGGGTGAGCGGTTGCTTACGCAGTAACATGTCTTTCTCCTCGTGGGTGGACCCGGCAGGGGCTTCTTGCGTGGGGGAACCTGGAGCCGCCGTGTTGACGCACGGCGGCTCCTCTTTCTTGAACCAGTCCGCGGCGGGCACGTTGTGGGCCTGCAGGAAGCCGGTGATGGCCTTGCGGATCTCGGCGCGATCGGCGCCGCGCGGCAGCACGTTGTGGTTGATCAGCCCGTTGAGGGTCGAGCGCGGGACGCGGATCGATTCGGCGAGCCGCCCCTGCTTGATCCCGGCGCGGGCCAGGACGGACTTGAGCCGAAGGGTCATAGCCGCACCGGCCTGTCGCGCTTGGGCACGACGGTCTCGGGGTCGCGGCTCTTCTGCTTGCCGCGACCGTGCCAGGCACGCAACAGGCTGCGGCCATTCTTCGCCCGGTCCATCGCCGCGCGCTGCTCCGGCGTCGGCTCGTAGGGGCGCCTCACCGCGCACCGGCCTTGCGCGGCGGATACACCTCGCGCATGTCGCTGAGGATCGTCTTGACGGCGTCGGCTGCCCGCTCCAGATCGGCGTGGAAGCAGTCGTCGACCTCGCTCCAATCGGCGGCCATCGCTTCCAGGCGCGTCTGGACGGTCTGCAGCTTCCGGCAGGTGTCGGCGGCCATGCGTTGCGTGGACAGCATCATGCGGCTCCTCCCTGCACCACTCGCAGCCCGCTACGCGGCGGCGCCAGCAGCTCGACCGCCCAGGTTTCGACCTCGTCGACCGGCAACCCCTCGGGCCAGCGCTGCGCCGTGCGGGCGTACATGTCCGGGGTCCAGGTGCCGCCGGCGCGCTCGACCATCGGCTTCAAGCGCGTAGCGGCGTCGTAGTGCCCCAGCGCGGCCAGCTCGGCGCGCACGGGCGCCGGCTCGATCCGCTGCGCCACCACCACCGGCACCTCGACGTCGGCCGCGCGGCCGGCGCGCGGCAGGGCCGGCGCGACGGGCGCGTCGCGCAGCGGCTTCATCGGATCAACCTTGCCGCCGAACGCGAGGCGCTTCGATTTGCGCGCCGCCGCCGCCTCGGCATCGGTGCGGACCTCCATCGCGACCCGGTCCAGTTCCTTGCGCGCCGCATCCGCGGGCGTCTCCGGCAACGACTTGAACTCGGCGCCGACCTCGGCCGCGGTCTCGACAAAGCCCCAGGCGTTCGTAGACACCCGCGCGGCCAGGTAGTGGACGACCTGGCGGTCAGCCTCGCCGGGCATCAGCACGCGCACGCTGTCGCCGGCCGCCAGGGCGTTCGCGATCACGTTGACGCGCTGCCCGTTGATCAGCCCGGGCACGCCGCGCACGTCGTACAGCCCACCCTTGAACCGGATGAAGCCGTCGCGCACGGTGCACGGCTTCGGCGGCGTTGCGGCGAACTGGCGCAGCACGTCGAGCGCAGGCGCAAGGACCAGTTGATCGGAGGTGATGCGAAGCCAGCCGTCCCGACGGGTCATGCCTGTGCGCGAGTGCGTGCGCGTGGCGTTGTAGCCACGCGCCCACTCCTGCGCCAGGCGGTTGATCTCCTCCAGGCTGGTCACCGGCGCCTGCAGCTTGAGCCGCGCCTCGAAGTGAGTTTCAACCAGGTAGTGGGCGTTCTCGACCTGGCCCTTCGCCCGCGCGTTTCCGACCTCGTTGACGATCGGCTCGATGCCAGTCGCCTCCAGGAAGTTGCGCGTCATGCCGGCCGTGACCGCGCTGCCGGGGTCCATCATCAGCATCTTGGGGATGCCGTGCATGGTGCCGGTCGGCCGCTGCGTCATCGTGTGCATCAACGCTGCCAACAGGTTCGCGCTCGATTCGGCGCCCTGGACGTAGAACAGCTCCAGACAGCCGCTCGCGTGGTCGGTCACCACGTAGCGCCACAGGCGCCGGTCTGCGATGCGCTCGAAGTTCCCCGGCTTGCCGCGGTAGTACACGCGCTTGTCCATCTGCTGCGTGCCGTCGTCGGCCAGGTAGAACTGGCGGCTCACCGAGGCGTCGATCTGCCACAGGTGGTTCGGGTGCGGGCTGGACAGACGCGCCGCCGGCGACGGCGCGGACAGCGCCTCGCGGTGGAAACCGTAGTGGCGGATGGCGCGGCAGATCGCTGAGGTGCTTAGCGCGCGCCATTCGCCGGTCGCTTCGTCGACGCGGGCGGCGTTGATCCGGCCGTTGGAGCGCAGGATCTCCACCGCGTCCTCGACCGGCAGCGCGCCAGTGCCGGTCAAGCGGCGGGTTTCCTCGACCAGCGCCGCGATGCTGCAGGCTTCGTCGCGGCTCAAAGCGAACGCGCCCGCGTCCGCGCGGCGCTTGCGCGGCTTCATCGCGGCCATGACCTTGCTGACGCGCCGGTAGGCGGTCTGGACCGAGCAGCCCATCTGCTCGGCCAGCCGCGCGATGATGCGCTGCTTGCTGCCGTGCTGCGCCGCCAGCAGTTGGCTGGCGGCCGTTTCGATGAGAGCGTCGGCCGACATGCTCAGGCTCCGTGCATGTCGCTGACGATCGGGACTTCGAAGCCGTAGTCTTCGCGGTCGCGGATCACGCGCAGGGCGGTGAGCAGCCGGCCGAACACGTCGCCGACGAACGCGCTGCAATCCAGGTCGTTGTCGGTGCAGTGCGCCGCAAGCTCGTTGAGCGCGGCGGCCAGGCCCGACTTGTCGGACGTGATGTTCGCCCGGATCGCGGCCTCAGCTTCCGAGACCTTGTTTTCGAGCATCACCTGCCGCTCGTCGGCGCTCGCGCCCTTCCACTTGCGCTGTGCCTTGGTGACCTTGTCGTGCTCCTTGTTCAGGTCTTCGCTGAGCTTGGAGATTCGCTGGTTCTTCGCGTCGACGTCGGCGCGCGCTTCGCGCACCGCGTCGCGTAGTTCGCGGACCGTCATGGTGGAAATGTCGTCGAGCGACAGCTCGTCCGTCTTGCCCTCGGTCGCCAGTTCGGTGAACTGGTCCTCCGGCAGCGACAGCAGTTCGATCAGCTTCCCCTGGCTCTTGGCCGCGCTGAGCAAATGTTGCGACGTCGCGGCATTTGGCAGGGCCGAGACGCGGCGCGACGCCTCCATCATGCGGGCGGCTTGGTCGCGTCCGATGCCGAGCCGGTCCAGGATGCCTTGCCACTCGCCGTGCAGCGCGCATTCCCGCGCCACGATCAAGTAGCTACCAGCCTTGAGGAACGCCTCACAGCCCCGGCGTAGTTCGTTCCTGATGGCGTTCTCGTAGTGATCCGGGTGCCAGGGCAGTCCGTCGCCGAACTGCGTGACGAGCTGCTGTTGCTTCTCGTAGGCCGGCGCCGACAGGGTGTCGTCGCTCTTGCCGAGGAATTCCGGCCCGACAGGCTCGGCGGGGGCGAGTGCGTTGCGGCCGGCGGCTTTCTTGCTCATGTGCTACCTCGTCGATTCAGTTGGGATTGCGGGTGTAGCGGTTGTTGAACTCGTCCAGCCGCTGCTGGACCTGGTGCATTTCCGTTTGGTGGGCGACCGCGACCTGGACCAGGCGCGGCGACAGGCGCCACTGCTCCTCTCGCCCGTGGATGCGCTCGACCAGGCCCTCGTCGAGCAGGACCTCCAGGTCGCGAAGCACGGTCGGGGATGGCGCCTGGACGGCGTCTGCGATCTGCTTGAGGCGCAGGCCCTCGAAGGAATGGCCGCGCAGCGCGAACACGATGCGGAAGGCGCGACGGACCGGGGCTTGGGCGGGAGCGGCGCTCATGCGCGTCGGCCCTCTTCGCTGGCGCACAAACACGGCTGCTCGAACAAGCCGGCGAACCATTCCTCGACCAGGTCGTCATTCCAGGGGCCGGGATCGAGCGGCGGCAGCGTGTCGATCCAACCGGTATCACCGCAGGCTTGGCAGCCGGTCGCAGGGTCCGTGACCGGGCTCATGCACTGTCCTTGAGGCCGGAAGCCTTGACGACGCGGCGGCGCATCGCTTGGCCCGCCGGGCCGTTCCAACTGCCGATGAGGGCGTTGCGGGCGTTGGTCATGTGGATGCCGTTTTGGCGGCACCACGCCTTCAGCGTGGAGTCCTTCAGAACGAAGGCGGCCCGGACCTTTCGGAGCAGTTCCAGGCTGGGATCGGGGGTAGTCAAGGCGTGTATCCTCTTGGTCGTGTCACTGAGGTAGCTGCGGGAAGCGGCTGCCTCGGATAACTAATCCTAATCAACAAATGTTGATCCAGTCAACATGGACCGGCATGCGCCCTTTTGACGAACAACTGCTGCGGTTGAAGCAGGTCCTGAAACTCACGGACGACCAGGACGTGGCCGATGCTTTGGGCATGAACAAAGCGGCCTTTTCCGCGCGTAAAACTCGCGGCGCGTTTCCAGAGGACAAGCTGTTTGCGTTGGCCGCGAAGCAACCCGAGCTGAAGATCGATCCGGCCTACGTGATCACCGGCCGGAGCGAGGAGTTGGAGCGCCGCCTCCAGGCGGTGTCGGCGGCGACGGCCATCGCGGGCAAGGTCAAAGGCATCGAAAGTCGTGGTGACGTACAAGCCGCAGCTTTCGACGCGCTGGTCAACGCGCTGGCGCCGGACGAGCAGGAACTGCTGCGGCACTACCGCACCGCGAACGAGAACGGGCGCGCTGCGATCATCGCGACGGCCGCCGCCCAAGCCGGACTTGCAATTACCGCGCCCCCGCCTCAGCGGCGGGGTGGCACGCGGGGAAAGTGACGGAACTGATTGCGCCGAATTGGCGCTCAAGCCAAACGAGGGAACGAGATGCTGAACTTGAAGCTCGCCGCATTGACGATGGCGTTTGCTATCACTGGCTGCGCCCAAAAGAGCGAGACCACCGCTACAGCTGCGGCCGCTACGTCGGCCGCAGAGTTGTCGTCGTGGGTGGTTTCGGAGTCTGTCGACCCGATCACCGACGCGAAGACCATCACCGTCGCCCAGCCCGCCGAGCAACACGGCGACTTCCAACTGCGCATCGAATGCACCGGTGGTAAGTCCAGCGTGAGTTTGTGGGGTGACAGGTTCACGCCCACAACGCGCGGCGACAGCGAAAGCTACTCGGTCTCCTACCGATTCGACGCAAAGCCCGGTGTGCAGTTCGCTGACTGGCGAGCGCTGGACCATTGGGCATCTCCTGCCGACGAAGCGGCGTTCTTGCGCGAGATGCTGGGCTCGAAAACTCTCTACGCCCGAGTGGACTCCGACGCGATGGAGACCAGCGAGGGGAAGTTCCACCTCGCTGGGCTCCGCGAGGCGCTAGCGAAAACGCTGGCGCTTTGCCCAGCTCTCTCGACCTAAAACCCAGCGGGCTGCGCAATAGCGCGCACCGCCCACATGAAGCCCGTCTGCAAGTCGGTCTTGGCGATCGCCAGCGCGCGCTGGTCGACGCCGGGTGTGTCGCGGACGGCATCGAGCAGCTCGCCGACCTCGGCGGCCTTCGCCTTAATGCGGTTCATCGCGTCGATCTCGTCCTGCGACAGTTCGCGGTAGCCGTCGATCTTTCGGTGCTGATTTTCCATACAGGGTGCTCCACAGGTTGGAGCACCCATGCTGTCGCGCGCGCGCGGGAACGTCTTTCAAACCAGTTTGAAAGACACTTCCGAGCACACTGAGGAAACTATGCCCATCGATTTGATGCGCCTGTGGGGGGCGCATCAGGCCGGCGGGCGGTCCCTCCTCGTCCCGTTCGTCGGCCACCTTTTTGGAGATGGCCATGAGCGAGTCCCGCGGTATCCGCAACAACAATCCCGGCAACATCGATCGCCGGCCCGAGAACAAGTGGCAGGGCCGCATGCCGCGCGAGCGGATGACGCCCGCGCAGCGCGAAGAAAATCGCTTCGAGGTGTTCGCCACGCCGGCGTGGGGAATCCGCGCCCTGGCCGTGCTGCTGATCAACTACTTCGATCGGCACGATCGCAACAGCGTGCGCAAGATCGTCGGCCGCTGGGCGCCGCCGAACGAGAACAACACCGACGCCTACGTCCTGGCGGTCGCGCGCGCCGTCGGCGTCGGCCCCGACGAGTTCGTGAACCTGCATGAGTACCGGCGTCTGCGGCCGATCGTCGAGGCCATCATCACCCACGAGAACGGCCGGCAGCCGTACAGCCCGGACGTCATCGAAGAGGGGTTGCGCCTCGCCGGCGTCGTGAACCCCGGCGGTCAGCGCCTGGTGCCGGCCCAGAAGGTCGCCGAGGCGACCAAGGCCCAGGCGGCCACGGCCGCAGCGCTGACGGCCGGCGCGGGCGCTGCGCTGGTCGAGGGGGTTGGCCAGGTTCTGCCCGCCGTGCAGTCCGTGAACCAGGTCGCCGCGGCCACCTCGGGTCTGCCGACCTGGATACGCGTCGCCGCGGTGCTGGCGGTGGTGTTCAGCGTCGGCGCAAGCCTGTACGCGTGGCTGCGCCTGCGCCGCGCGCGCCCGGTGCAGGCGTGACCACGGTGATGGTCCGCTGGGCGCTGGTGTTGGTCCTGGTGGCGTTCGGCCTCGGCGCCTGCTCCGGCTATCGCTGGGGCTCGGACGATCGGGAGGCGCTGGCGGGCAGGAACGAGCAGTTGGCCGCCGAACGCGCCATCGCCGGCGGCGTCGCCAGCATCAACGCCCAGGCGGTCACGTCGCTGCAGGACCAGTTCCGCGCGGAAGCGCGGCGCCATCTGGAGATCCAGAAGGCCAACCAGCAAGCGCTGTCCGCCCGTGGCGAACAGATCGTCCGACTCGAACGCGCCGCCGCTCAGCGGCGCACCGAAACTATCCAAAAGGCTGCCGCCGATGAAGATTGCGCTGCTCTCCGCACACTTCCTGTGTGCGCTGCTGTTGCTGACCGCCTGTGGGGCGAAGCAACAGCCGCTGATCAAAACTGAGCTGGTGGAGCGGCCGACGCTGGCCTACGCCGAGCTGCCGTCGGATCTGACCGAGGAACTGCCCGCGCCGGCGCCGCCGCCGCGCAACTGCATGCTGCCCGGCGGGCGGCCCGCAGTTTGCGCGCTCGACGGTCTCGTTCATGAGCTGGCGTGGATCACCTTGCTTTCGCGTGCCAACGCCGACCGCGCGACCTCGGCCCGTCTGAGCGCCGCCGCCGGTCGCAAGTCGGGAGACGACGCGCCGTGAGGATCACCCTGGAGCTGTGGCAGTTCCTCACCCTGGCCGCGATGATCCTGAGCGCGTTCTTTGGCCTGGCGTGGCGATTGCTCGCGCAATTCGAGAAGCGGATCGGTGAGCGTCTGACGACGATCACCGACGAGAGCAAGGGATGGCGAAGAATCGAGCGCGAGCTGATGGAGCTACGCGCGGAGTTGCCCACGCGCTACGTGCAGCGCGAGGACTACATCCGCAACCAGACCGTCATCGAGGCGAAACTCGACGCCATCAGTAGCAAGGTCGAGATCGTGCAGTTGCAGGGGGCAGGACGTGGACATTGATATGGCGAAGGTGCGCCGCGAGCAGATCCGCTGGATTTTGGTTCTGGCGCTGAATCACGCTCGACCGTATGGCGCGCAGGAATCCGTGCTGCTTGGCGCGGTCCAGGGCCTGTACACCGACGCGACTCCGCTGGAGATCCGGCGCGAGCTGGGCTACCTGGAGGACCGCTGCATGGTCGAGCTGACCAAGGCCCCGTATGGTCCGTGGTCCGCTGAACTGACCCGCCTCGGCGTCGACATCGCGGAGTACACCGTCGATTGCAATCCGGGCATCGCGCGCCCGGCGAAGTACTGGTGAGCCGCCATGCCCCCGGCAAGCAAGATCGACCTGGTCGACGAGGAAACCCGCCGAGAGCTGGACGCGAGGATTATCGCCAACGGCTTCGGCGGCTATGTCGGATTGTCCGACTGGCTGACCGAGCGCGGCTACAGCATCGGTAAGAGCGCCGTCGGCCTGTACGGCAAGAATCTGCAGCGCCGTATCGATGCGATCAAGACCAGTACCGAAGCCGCGCGCCAGATCGCTGCCGCCGCGCCCGACGACGCCGACGATCGCAGCAACGCAATCATCAGTTTGGTGCAAACCTCGATTTTCGAGAGCTTGATCGCCCTGCACGAAGCGGAGGACGAGCCCAATCACGCCGAACGGGTAGCGCTGCTCGGCAAGGCCGCCAAGAACATCGCGACGCTGACCCGCGCCAGCGTCGCACGCCACAAGTGGGCGACCGAGGTTCGGCGCAACATCGCCGCCGCGTTGGAGGCATTGAAGAAGGAGGGCTTCGACAGCGGCACCCTCGACGAAGCCGAGAAGCGGATCAGCATCTACCTGCCCGCGAACAACCGATGAGCGCCACGCACATCATCAAGCCGCAACCGGGACCGCAGGAAGCGTTCCTGGCGTCCTCGGCGGACATCGTGTTCTACGGCGGCGCCGCGTTTGGCGGCAAGACCTATGCGCTGCTGCTGGAGGCGGTGCGGCACACGGGAAACCCCCGCTTCGGCGGCGTGATCTTCCGCCGCACCACCAAGCAGGTGACCGCCGAGGGCGGCCTGTGGGACACCAGCGAAGAGATCTATCCGGCGCTCGGAGCGAAGTCCAACAGTTCCCGCTTGCAGTGGGCGTTCCCGGCGGGCTCCGCGCTGACTTTCGCCCACCTTGAGCACGAGAAAAACAAGTTCGACTGGCAAGGCGCGCAGATCGCGTTCCTCGGCTTCGACGAGGTCACCCACTTCACCGCTGGCCAGTTCTGGTACCTGCTGAGCCGCAACCGTTCAACCAGCGGCGTGCGGCCCTACGTGCGCGCCACCTGCAATCCCGACCCGGATAGCTGGGTCGCCAAGTTCATCGCGTGGTGGATCAACCAGGACACCGGCTACGCAATCCCGGAGCGGTCGGGCGTGGTGCGCTGGTTCATGCGGCGCAACAACGAGCTGCTGTGGGCGGACTCGGCCGACGAACTGGTGGCGCAGCATCCCGGCGCCCAGCCCAAGAGTTTCACGTTCATCGCCTCGTCGTACCAAGACAACAAGCTGGGCCTGGACCGCGACCCCGGCTATCTGGCCAACCTGGAAGCGCTACCGACCGTCGAACGCGAGCGGCTCAAAAACGGCAATTGGAAGATCAAGCCGGCTGCCGGCGACTATTTCAAGAAAGGGTACTTCCCCATCGTCGACGCCGCGCCCGGCACGGGCCGGCGAATCCGTTACTGGGATCGGGCCGCGACCGAGCCGAGCGAGGCCAATCCCGACCCGGACTGGACCGCGGGCGTGCGCGCCTGCCTGGCCGACGACGGCTACGTGTACATCGAGCACGTCGAGCGATTCCAGGGCACGCCAGGCAAGGTCGCCAAACGCGTCCACGCGACCGCCGAACAAGATGGGCGACGGATCTCGATTGGCATCGAGCAAGATCCCGGCCAGGCCGGCAAGTTCGAGGCCGAGACCTACGTCAAGCTCCTGGCGAGCTTCATGGTGTTCACGGTCCCGCCGCAGGGCGATAAGGAAACCCGCGCGACGCCCGCGTCGACGGCGGCCGAGCATGGCCGCATCCGGCTGGTGCGCGGCCCCTGGAACGAGGCGTTCCTCAACGAGCTGGAGAGCTTCCCCAAGGGCGCGCACGACGACCAGGTCGACGCGCTCTCCGGCGCGTACAACCAGCTGATCGGGAATCCCCGCATCCCGATCGAGTTTCAGTCCAGCGGCACGCGCGCGATGGTCGCGGACTTCGGAGGGTACACGGACACCGGCTTCGGCACCGTACCCGGCGGCAATGACTTTGGAGGCTTCCTGTGACCGACGCCAATCGCCCCGAGCTGGGCCGCGAGATCGCGACTACCCGCGACGGGATGGACATCACCCGCGGCTACACCGGCCCGCTGTTGCTGCCGAACGACAGCGTGCTGCGTAACCGTGGCGGCTACGACCTGCAGATCTACGAACACGTCTACTCCGACGACGAGGTCAAGGCCACCTTCAGCCAGCGCCAGCTGGCGGTGACGCAATGCGAATGGCAGGTCGAAGCCGGCGGCGACCGCCGCGTGGACAAGCAAGCCGCCGAGTGGCTGCGCCAGCAGCTGCACGCGGTGGGCTGGGACAACATCACCACCAAGATGCACAACGTCGTGTTTTACGGCTATGCGGTCGCGGAACTGATCTACAAGCCGGACGGCGCCTACATCGGAATCGACAAGATCAAGGTGCGCAATCGACGGCGCTTCCGCTACGACCAGGACTGCGAACTGCGCCTACTGACCCAGCACAACATGTTCGACGGCGTGCTGTGCGATCGGAAGTACTTTTGGGATTTCAACGCCGGCGCCGACAACGACGACGAGCCGTACGGCCTTGGCCTGGCGCACTGGCTCTACTGGCCGACCCTGTTCAAGCGCAACGGGCTCAAGTTCTGGCTGATCTTCCTGGAGAAGTTCGGGATGCCCACGGCGAAGGGCACCTACGACGCGAACGCCACCGCCGAAGAGAAGGGAAAGCTGCTCGCCGCGGCCCGCGCGATCCAGACCGACAGCGGCATCATCATGCCCGAGGGCATGAAGCTGGAGCTGATCGAAGCGGCGCGCAGCGGCACCGCCGACTACAAGACGCTGGTCGACGTGATGAACGCCGCCATCCAGAAGGTGGTGCTGGGCCAGACAGCGTCGACACAGGGCACGCCCGGTCGGCTCGGCAACGATGATCTGCAGGCCGACGTGCGCAAGGATCTGATCAAGGCCGACGCCGACCTGATCTGCGAGAGCTTCAACAAGGGGCCGGTGCGCCAATTGATGCTGTGGAACTTTCCGGCCGCGCAGCCGCCACGGGTGTTCCGGGTCACCGAGGAGCCCGAGGACCTGGATACCCGCGCGAAGCGCGACAAGGATGTCAGCGACTTGGGGTTCAAGCCGTCGCTGAAGTACATCAACGACACTTACGGCGGCGAGTGGACCGAGAAACAATCCACGCCGCCGCCGGAGCTGTTGCCGCCGTCCGGCGCCTCGGCGGTCGACGGGGCCGACTTCGCCCAGGCCGGCGAAGCAGTGATCGCGCTGCTGCGGCGGCACGGCCTGCACTTCGCCGAATCGGCCAACGCCCAGGACCCCAGCGCGCCGATGGCCGACCAGGTCGACCGGCGCCTGCGCCCTGTCGGCGAGCACTGGATTGACCAGGTGCGCAGCCTGGTCGATCAGGCCGAGTCGCTGGAAGATCTGGACGCGAAGCTTCTTGCGCTGGCGCCGGATCTGTCGCTGGACGAATACGCCGAGGTGTTCGCCCAGGCCATGACCGCGGCGACGCTGGCAGGCCGCTACGACATCCAGCAGGGCTGACCGATGGCGAACGTCGCCTACGGCTCGCTGCCGTTCCAGCAGCAGATCGCGTTCTTCCGCAGCAAGGAGAACGTGCTGACCGACAGCTGGACCGACGTATGGGAAAGCCAGCACGACACCAGTTTCATGGTCGCCGGCGCGAACCGGATCGACCTGGTGACCGACCTGCGCAGCGCCATCCGTAAGGCGATCGACGACGGCAGGACGCTGGATCAGTTTCGGCTGGACTTCGACAAGATCGTGGCCCGGCACGGCTGGGACTACAGAGGCGGCCGCAACTGGCGCACGCGGGTCATCTATGAGACCAACCTGCGGCAGAGCTACAACGCCGGCCGCTGGCACCAGCAGCAAGCGCTCAAGCGGGCGCGGCCGTACTTGGTGTACCGGCACAGCGACGCGGTCGAGCATCCGCGCCCGATCCATAAGGGCTGGGACGGGAAGGTTTGGCATATCGACGACCCGGTGTGGCGGGTGATCTATCCCCAGAACGGCTGGGGCTGCCAGTGCTACACCGAGTCGTTGAATGCGCGCGATCTCAAGCGCATGGGTAAAGACGGCCCGGACGAATCGCCCGAGCTGAAATGGGTCGATGTCGTGGTGGGTCAGCGAAGCGCGTCCGGGCCGCGCCTGGTGCGCACCGTCGAGGGCGTCGATCCGGGATTCGCGTATGGGCCGGGCCAGAGCCTGAGCGATTGGCCGCGGGGCCGCGGCGGTCCGGTGACGCCGCCCTCGCTGCAGCGGTCGATGGAGCGCAGCACCCAGGAGCTGCTGCAGAAGTCGACGCAGCTGCCGGCGCCCGTCGCGTCGCAGCTGACCGACCAGGCGCTTCGATCCGGGCGGGTCCGCGATGCCCTGCAGGCCGGCTTCGCAGAATTCCAGGCCCGCGCGATCGCCGAGGGCGAGGCGCAAGCGCAGAGCTACCTGGTGGGCGCGATGCGGCCCGACCTGGTGTCGCAGCTCGCGCGCGCGGGCACCAGGCCGACCACCGCGGCGATCCGCGTGTCGGACGCCACCGTGCTGCGTGTAATCCGCGGCGGCACTGGCGCCGCGATCACGGCCGAGCAGCTGGCGCAACTGCCCAGCCTGCTGCGCGACGCGGTGGCCGTGCTGTTCGACAGCGCCGCGCAGCAGTTGCTCTACGTGGTCGACCGGGGGCGGCGGACAAAGTCAGGCACCGCGGTCATCGCGGTGGATGTTGCCGGCAACGCGGTGACCAACATGGCCGGTGCTGATATGTCGAGCCTTGCGCGCGATGTCGTGGCGGGGCGTTTGCAACTGCTACAGGGGGAACTGCCATGAGCGGCGCACGCATCGAGTTCACCGTCGACACCGTGACGCCGACGCTCCAGCGCGCCCTGCGCGGACTGCAGGGCGACAGCCGCGACCTGCTGCTCAACGATATCGGCGAGTACCTGCTGCGCTCCACCCGCGAGCGCGGGAAAACCCAGCGTTCGCCCAGGGGCGCCCCGTGGGTTCCGCTGTCCGATGAGTACAAGAAGTACAAGACCCGCAAGCGCCCAGGTGTCCGCATGCTGGTTTTCGACTTCCACATGCAAGGCGACCAGCTCGCCTACCAGGTCGTCGGCGATAACCTGTTCGTCGGAACCAACGCTGTCTACGGCGCGCGGCATCAATTCGGCGACGATGGCGAAGGCGGCATCCCGGCGCGGCCGTGGCTGGGGTTGTCCGATGACGACGAGGAAGAGATAGCCCTGATCGTCGATGACCACCTGATGGGTCTGTTTTCCGTTGATTGAATCTGCGGCGATCTGAGCGCCGCCACGCGCCGAGCGGTACGACGACGCACCGGCCGGGGTGCGCGAGTGTCTGACACCCGCTGAGCGCGCGTCACGCATCGTTGCGGCATTGAGCGGCCGACCGCATCCGCATCACGCGGGAACTTCGCCGCACACGAACCGCGGGTGTGACTTTCAAACTGGTTTGAAAGACACGCCGCACGGCAATGCTGAAACTGCGCGGCATGGACACCACCGCGCCCGGCCTCAACATCTTCCGTGCTGGCACTCACGTCGCCAGCAACGGCGTCCGCCACACGTTCACCCCCGAGCATCTGCGCGACCTGGTCGCGAGCTACGACCCGGCGCTGTCCGAGGCGCCGATCGTCATCGGCCACCCGAAGCTCGACGATCCGGCCTACGGCTGGGCGAAGACGCTGGTGCTGCGCGACGACGGCGAGCTGTACGCCGAGCCCAAGCAGGTGGACCCCGAGTTCGCCGAGATCGTCAACAAGGGTCGCTACAAGAAGATCAGCTCCTCGATCTACCTGCCGGACTCGCCGGGCAACCCGAAGCCGGGGCACTACTACCTCAAGCACATCGGCTTCCTCGGCGCGGTGCCGCCGGCGGTGAAGGGCTTGCGTACCGCGCAGTTCGCCGAAGGCGACGGCGCGCTGGAGTTCGCCCTGGAAACGCCCAAAGCGCTGCCGAGCCTGGCCGGCGTTCTCATGGACATGTTCCAACGTCTGCGCGACAGAACGATCGAGCGCGATGGCCTCGAACGCGCCGACGACCTCATCCCGAGCTGGCAGATCCGTTCGCTCGGCGAGATCGCCAACTGGTCCGACACCCACACCAGCTACGCCGCCGCCGACACCGGCGAGCCGCGCGAACCCCAGCCCAACCCGGAGACCGACATGTCCCAGCAAGACACCGCGCAGTTCGCCGAGCGCGAGCGCCAAATCAACGAACAGGAGACCGCCCTGCAGACGCGCGAGCAGGCGCTCAAGAATCGCGAGAGGGCCGCCGTGCGCGCGGACGCCGTCGCCTTCGCCGAGGGCCTGGTCACCGACGGCAAGCTGCTGCCGCGCCTCAAGGCGCCGGTGGTGGAACTGCTGACCTCGCTGCCGAGCGATCAGCCGCTCAGCTTCGCCGAGGACGGCCAGCAGGTGAGCAAGGCGCCGGCCGCCGTCCTGCGCGAGGTGCTCGACAGCCTGCCCAAGCAGATCGACTTCAGCGAGAAGTCCGGCGACGCGAACGCGCCCGCCGCGATCGACTTCGCCGCCCCGGCCGGAACCACCGTCGACGGCGAGCGCGCGCAGCTCCACGCCAAGGCGATCGCGTACCAGCAGCGGAACCAGGGCGTGTCCTACCTGCAGGCCGTGAAGGCGGTGGGCGGCTAAGCCGCCCGTTCCAGCGGACCGATTCCGTCACTTACGCGCCAGGAGCGCCCACACCATGACCTCGAAGATTTCCATCCTCACCCTGTCCATGAAGGCGGCGGTCGCGCTCAGTGCCGAGCTGTTCGTCTCTCCGACCGGCGGCCTGCCCACCGCCGGCGGCAACACGGCTGGCGTCAGCGTCAGCGACGCCGAACTGGGCGATCTCTTTCCCGTCGACGTCCTCGGCACCTCGATCGTCATCGCCGGCGGCGTGATCGCGGCCGGCGCCGCCGTCGAAGCGGCCGCCACCGGCAGGGCGATCACTCGCAACACCGGCGTGGCCGTGGCCCGCGCGCTCGACGCGGCCGCGGCCGCCGGAGATCGCATCCGCGTTGTCCTGATCCCGAACTGACCCGCGCGTTCGGCGGCAAGGCACGGCCAGACCTTCAACATCCCGCAGAGAGAATCCTATGTCGCAGCAGACCCCCAAGCAGGCTCGCATCATCGATCCGATCCTGACCACCCACGCCCAGGGCTACGTCCGGCCCGGCAACGTGGGCAAGTTCCTGTTCCCCACCGCGGAGGTCAACTCGCTCGGCGGCCAGGTGATCACCTTCGGAAAGGAGGGCTTCAAGCGCTACGCCACCAAGCGTGCGCCCGGCGCCGCGACCCAGCGCGTCCAGTTCGGCCACGCCGGCGAGAAGTACAGCATCATCCCCGCGGCGCTGGAGGCGCTGGTGCCGGACGAACTGCAGAACGAAGCTCAGCAGGTTCCCGGCATCGACCTCGCGAGCGACTCCGTCGACCTGGTGCTCGACGTGTTCGAGCTCGAACACGAGTGCGAATGCGCCGACCTCGCGCGCGACGCCAGCCGGTACGACGCCAACCACAAGCTGCAGCTGACCTCGACCACTCGCTGGTCGGCCGATACCAGCACGCCGACCAGCGACGTCTTCGCCGGCAGCGAGGCCATCCGCTCGACCATCGGCATGCGCGCCAACGTGGGCATCCTGTCGCCCAGCAGCTTCACCGCGCTGCAGACCAACAAGGACATCCTCGATCGCCTGAAGTACACCAGCCGCGATTCGGTCACGACCGACATGCTCGCCCGGCTCTGGAACCTCCAGAACGTCTATGTCGGCGATGCGCTGGTGGCCAACGACCAGGACGATTTCAGCGACGTCTGGGGCGACGACGTGATCCTGGCCTATGTCGCGCCGCCCACCGGCGGCAACCGCCGCAGCGCGGCCCGGCCGAGCTACGGCTACACCTACACCATGCGCGGCAACCCGCACGTCAAGCAGCCGTACTACGAGAACAACCGGGCGTCGTGGATCTACGGCGTCCAGGCCGATCGCACGCCGGTGCTCAGCGGCATCAGCGGCGGCTTCCTCCTGCAGGGCGCCGGCGCTCGCTAATCCGAACGCGGAGCGGTAGGGAACGCCCCCGAAGACGTAGGCGTGACAGGCCGGAGAGACGGTCACTTCTTTCAACCGCCCGCAGGTAATCCCATGTCCGAATCCGACACCCGCCAGTTCTACGTGGTCTCGCCCTTTAAGCTCGCGGGCGGGATCGTCAAGCCCTCATCCGAACCGATTTCGATCCCGGCCGACCAGGTCGACGAGCTGCGGTTGCTCAACCTGATCAGCGACCAGCCGCCCGGCAGCCGAACCGCCGTCGCCAGCAGCGCCAGCGACGACGAAAAGCGCGATCAGATCATCAGCCTGGAGCTGCAGATCGGCGATTCGCTCCACCGCCGCGCGGAGTTGGAGGACCAGGAAGCCATCGCCCGTCACCGTCGCGATGGCGCGATCGTCGAAGCCGAGGCCGCCGAGGCTCGCCGCGATGCCGCGATCGCCGAGGCCGACGCCGCGGAGGCCCGCCGCGACGCCGCGATCGCCGACGCCAAGAAGGCCGAGAGCCCGATCACCATCCTCTACGAGGCGGGAGCCAAGGGCGGCGTGCTGCTCGGCTCCGATTCCTTCCCCGCGCAGATCCGCATCGGCGACGTCGACGTGGCCCTCGGCGAGCTGGTCGCCGCGGCCGCGGCCGGCCTGGTGGCGGACGCCGCCTGGAACGACTTGGCGCAGTCCGATCGCGACGCCGCCATCCAGGCCGAGATCGACCGCCGCAGCGCGCCGCCCGCGGCGCAGGCCAAGGCGAAGTCCGACAAGCCCAAGCGCTGAGCCGCCCATGTACTGCACACCCGCCCAACTCGCCGACGCCAAGCTCACCCGTGAGCTGGCACAGGTCGCCACGCCCGAGCGCGCCCGCGTCGTCGCGGACGCGCTCATGGAAGCGGTGCTGCGCGGCCAGGACACCGGCGGCTACGATCCGGCCGACGTCGACGTCGCGCGCCAGGCGCTGCTGCATGTCGAGACTGCGCTCCACGACGCCGACCAATTGATCGACGGCTACCTGCGCATGCGCAAGCCGCGCCCGTACCAGGTGCCCTTGGCGCCGGTGCCGGGCATCGTGACCGTGTGGGCGCGTTGGATCGCGCGCTACCTCGCGCACAAGGACCGGGTCAACACCAAGGAAGAAACCGACCCCGTCGTCCGCGACTACAAGCAGGCGCTGAAGTTCCTGGAACTGGTGCGCGACGGCAAGTTTGGCCTTGGCGCCGACGATCCGCAGGCGCCGCCCAGCGCCGGCGCGCCGCAGGTCTGCGCGCCGCCGCGCGAGTTCACGATGCACACGCTGCGGGACTTCGGCGAATGAGCGCGGCCCCGTTCGACGTCGGCCTGGTGCTCTCCCGCCTGCAGGCCGCGGACACCGGCATGCGCGAGTGGGGTGGTCGTGCCGATTACCGCTCGGTCACCCGGCTTCAGGACTACCCCGCGCCCTGTGGCTACGTGATCTTGGCGCGCGAGCGTGGCCTCCAGACCAAGACCGGCCAGAGCTTCCCCGGCAAGCAGACGCCGGGTTTCGCGCAGATCACGGCCGTCACCTTCGCCGTGGTGATGGTGGTCCAGAACTACCGCCAGTTCGAAGGCGCGGATCTGCGCGACGAACTGCGCGAGGGGCTCGGCAAGGTCCGCAATCCCCTGCTGGGTTGGACGCCGCCGGTGGCCGGCGGCCGGGCCTGCGATCTGATCCAGGGCGACCTCACCAATTACGACAGCTCCATCGCCGTGTGGACTGATATTTGGTCCACCCAACACGTCATCAAACCGGAGATCCAGCAATGAGCTTCCCGACCGATCCCGCCACCGAACGGGCCAAGGAAACCACCACCCAGCACAAGGTCATCAAGCTCGGCCTGACGCACGACCGCAAGGAGTGCCAGATCGGCGACACGATCGATCTGACCGAGGCGCAGCGCCAGGCGCTGGTCGAGCGCAAGTTCATCGACGGCCCGAAGAAGCTCGACGCCGCCGACAAGAAGTAAGCCCGCGCAGCAACGCGCCGGCGCATCCATCCACAACACCCGAGGCAGATCGACATGGCCGACATCACCGAATATTTCAGCATGCAGGGCCGTGTCTACCTCGGCCTGCGAAACGCCGACGGCTCGCGGCAGCCGGCGCGATGGGTCTACGACTCCAGCACTCTCAACTGGGCGATGACCTCGGAGCGTGCGGAAAAGACCGAGTCCAACACCGGCGTCCGCGGCGTCGCAGCGACGATGAAAACCAGCCGCAGCATGGCCGTGAACCTGACCCTGGGCCAGCTCAATACGGACAACCTGGCGCTGGCCACCGACGGCACCCGCATCGAAGTGGCTGCGGGTACCGTCACCAACGAGGTCCTCGGCTCGGTCAAGGCCGGCGACGTGATCGCGCTGGACTACGCCGTCGTCAGCGACCTCGCACTCGTCGACGGCACCGCCGCGCCGCTGGTCGCCGGCACCGACTACGAGCTGAATCCGAAGACCGGCATCCTGCAGTTCTTCACCACGAAGGCCGGCGTCAAGGCCAGCACCTACGACTACGGCGCCCACAGCATCGTGACCGCGATGAGCGCGCTGTCGCGTGACTACTACGTGCTGTTCGACGGCCTCAACTCGGTCGACGGCGCGGAGATGGTTTGCCGCGGCGAGGTGCATCGCGTGTCGTTCTCCCCGGCGGGCGAACTGGGCTTCATCCAGGACGAATTCGGCCAGATCGAGCTCGAAGGCCAGGCCAAGAGCGACCCGTTCCGCCAGCGCGATCCGAAGTGGGGTCCGTTCGCCCGAGCCATGTTGATCGGCTGATCGCATGGCCAGGAAGCTCAATCAACCCAGCAAGGTGGCGGCCGAGGCCGCCGCCGCTGCCGCAGAGCTGCAGGTCCTGCACCCGGACCGGGCGCTGCCGATCGCCGACCGCATGCTGGTCCTGCGGGAGTACGGCTTTTTCGAGGGGCTGCAGGTTTCGGGCCTCGCCAAGCCCTTCACCGATGCGCTGTTCCAGCTGCTCAAACAGTCGTCGGAAATGCCGCCGGTTGAGGACTTCGTCGACGTGGTCGGTGAGCACACCGAGGTGGTGCGCCACCTGGTGGCCTGGTCGGCGACCGCGCAGAACGACGACCCGGCGGAATTTGCCCGCCAGGTGTCCGAGACGGCGGCCTGGATCAATACGCTCGGAGAGAGCGATGGCGAACTGCTGCTGCTCGCCTGGTGGGGGGTGAACGGCCCTTTTTTTACCCGCCGGCTGTTCCGCAAGCGCGTCGAGGCGGAAAGCCGGTTGGCTGGGCCAGGCTCTACACCACCCTGATCGCGGCCAACTTCGGCCGCACGCCGGCGGACATTGGCCGGCTGACCCTCCGCCAGATCCAGCTGTTCTTCGCGCAGGTCCAGGCGGCTGATCGGAGCCAACGGCGCGATCGCCTTATCGACACCAACGCCGCGTACGTCGGCGGCGACAGCGCAAAGCGCCTCACTAAGGAACTGGAGTAGCAGACGTGTCCAACGGCAGCGCCACCGGCAATCTGGAGTTCGCGGCGCGCATCCGGCTGGACCTGGACGACGCGGCGAAGGAAGTCCTCAGGCTCGCCACCGGCTTCGACCATATCAAGGCCAGCGGCAAGGCCGGCGAGAAAGCGCTCGATGCCGCGGCCGACGCGGCCGGAGACGCGGCGAAGCAAATGGGCGATGCCGCCGCCAAGACCGAGGCCGTCGCCGAGGCCCTGGACGACGCCGGCGACGCCGCCAAGCGTGCGGCCACGAACCTGGACGGCTCCGCCAAGGCCGCGGCGGGTGCCGCCGGTGCCGAGGCCAAGCTGGAGGCCGCCGTCGACGGCGCCAACCGAGCGATCGGCGAGACCGCGTCGAAGACTGCTGCCTCGGCGGAATCCCTCGATCGCGCCGGCGCCGCGGGCAAGCGTACGGCGGCGAACCTGGATGCGACCGCGCAAGCTTCCGATCGCACGACCCGGGCGCAGAACAAGCTGAAGCCCGCGGTCGACGCCGGCGCCAAGTCGATGGACAAGGCCGGGATCTCGGCCAAGCAGCTCGCGGCCGCCAACCGCATGCTGCCGGCGCAGATCACCGACATCGTGACCGGCCTGGCCAGCGGCCAATCGGTGTTCATGGTGGCCATCCAGCAGGGCGGCCAGCTCAAGGACGCCTATGGCGGCGTCGTGCCGGCCGCGCGCGCGTTGCTGGGCGCGATCTCGCCGATGGCGATCGCCGTCGGCGCCGGCACCGCGGCGATCGCCGCGATCGGGATCGCGACGTACCAGTCCTATCAGGAACTGCAGGGCTACGAACGCGGATTGATCGCCACCGGCGGTGTCGTCGGAACCACCGCGGGAAGGATCGCGGATCTCGCCGACGACGTTGGTTACGCCACTGGCAAGTTCTCCGATGCCGAAGCGGCGACGCAGCAGTTGGTCGACTCGGGCCGATACACGGCTGAAAGCCTGGAGTCTGCAACTCGCGCAGCTGTGGCCTTCGCCGAGATCACCGGCAAGAGCATCGAAGACGCAGCCGATACCATCATCGAGCTGGGCAACGCTCCCAGCGCGACACTGGACAAGCTCAGCAAGCAGTACCACTTCCTGACGCTGGAGGTCTACGAGCACGTTCGCGCCCTTGAAGAGCAGGGGCGGGCCGAGGATGCGGCGAAGTACGCAACCGAAGAATTCGCGCGCGTTCACGAGGCTAGAGTCAAAGAGGCGCGCGAACGGGCCGGCAGTCTAGAGCGCGCGTGGCTGGCTGTGAGGTCGGCGATCGGCCAGGCGTGGCAGGACTTGCGCAACATCGGCCGCGACGATGCGCCGTTCCGGATGGCGGAGGCGGCCCGAAAGATGGCGGCCGCGGATGCCGAGCGCCGCCGAATGATCGCGGGCGGCGCGGACAAGGCGTCAATCGACTTCGCGACCAAGGCGTATCAGGCAGCAGCCGAAGAGTACAAGCGCGCGACGATCGAGGACGGCCGATCGCGGGCGCAGGCGGCTGAGCGGGCCGCGAGCCAGCGCACGCAGGACAAGGGTATTGCGGCGTCGAAGGCGATCAATGCCGTCTTGGACGACGGCGCCACCAAGACCGAGAAGCTCGCAAAGGAAACTGAGAAGCTCCAGCAGCAGTTTCGTGACCTGCAGGCGGCCGCAAAGGCATCGGGCATAGACAGCCCGACGCTCAAGGGCGTGAGCTTCGCCGCGGACGGGAGCGTCAGCGGCGGCGCCTACGACAAGGCCCTGAAGTCGCTGCAGTCGAAGTTCAAAGAAAAGACGCCGCGGCAGGCCAAGCCCAAGCAGACCGAGGCCCAGAAGGACGAAGCCGCGGCGCAGCGGGAGCTGGAAAACCTGCGCCAGCGCATCGACCTGGTCGGCACCTTGACCGAGACCCAGAAGCGCGCGACCGAGGAAGCGCGCGTGCGCGCCGCGATCGAGAACGGCAACTACAAAGGCGCCACCGAGGCGACCAAGGCCGAGCTGCTGGATCAGGCCCGGCTGCTCGACATGGCGAACCTGCGCCGCGACGTCGACGTGCAGCTCCTGACCGTGCGCCAGCGGATCGCCGCCCTGCAGGGGAACGACAGCGAAGAACTGGTCAAGACCAACGCCGAGCTGAAGCGCCTGCAGGAGCAGTTCAAGACGCTGGGCCGCGAGGCCGAGGCCGCCGACGTCGGCAAGCTGATGAACCTGCAGCAGGCGAACGCCACGCTCAAGGATCTGCAGCAGCGCTATCAGCAGATCATCGGCGAGATCGGACTGGAAACGCAGCGCATCCAGGCGCAGACCGAGATCGGGCTCAAGACCGAGGCCGACGCGCAGCAGGACATCGTCAACCTGTACCGCAGCAAGCTCAGCGTGCTGCGCGAGATGGTGCCGCAGATGCGGGCCGCCGCGCTCGCCCTGGGCGACACCGAGGCCGGGCGCAGCGCGCTGGCCTTCGTCGACCAAATGCAGCTCAAGATCGAGCAGCTGGCCAGCACCACGAACCTGCTGCAGCAGGCGGTGCGCTCCACGTTCCAGGATGCGTTCCAGCAGGTGTTCCGCGACCTGGCCGATCTGACGACGTCGGTCCAGGACGACCTGCTGGGCTTCATCAGCAACGTGGCCGAGGGCATCGCCGAATTCGCCGAGCAGCAGCTTTCGCAGATGGCGACCAACGCGATCATGGGCAAGCTCGGCGAGCTGTTCCCCAAGCTGTTCGGCAACGCCGGCGCCGAGACCCCTGAGGCCGCAGCGATGGTCGGCGCCGGCAACACCGCCGCGGCCGCGCTGGTTCAGGCCGGCACCCAGGTCGCCGCGGCTATCAGCGCCGCGGGCAGCACCGCGGCCGCGAGCGGCGCGGGCGCCAGCGTGGCCACGGGCGTCACCGATGCCGCCCAGCAGCTGAGCGCATCCGGCCAGACGGTGACCTCGGGCGCGGGCGCGATCGCCAACAGCGCCCTGCAGCTGGCCAACGCCGCCGGCGGTCTGTCGCCGGGCGCCAGCGCCGTCATCCAGGCCGCGATCCAGTTGCTGACCGCCGCGCAGGCGATGGCCGCGGCAAACACCGTGAGCACGGTCGGTGGCGGCTTGTCGGGTGGTGGCTATACCGGCGCCGGCGGGAAGTACCAGTTCGCCGATTTCGTCCACAAGCGCGAGTTCGTCAATCGAAGCGAGGTGGTTGGCCAGCCCGGAGCGCTGCCGTTCCTGCGCGATTTCAACCGCCGCGGGATGGCCGCGCTGCGTGACTGGCACGGCTACGCGACCGGCGGCCTGGTCGGCGTGCCGATGCCGCCGATGGCCGCGCCGCAGACGCGGGCACCGACCGGCGGATTTCAGGGCGCTGCCACCCAGGCGCCGACACCGATCCAGTTCCAGATCATCAACCAGCTGCAGGCCCAGGCGATCGGCGAGGCGCTGTGGGGAAGTGGCTGGTTCGGCGAACGGGTCATGAACGTGATCGGCGACAACCCCACCGCAGTCAGCGAGTACTTGAGCAAACGATGACCACCAAGATCGGAACCGCCGCCAACTACTTCGAGCTGCTGACGCAGCTCGACGCCTTTCTGAGCGCCACGGGCCACGCCTGGGGGCTGACCTTCACCGGCGCCGGCAACGGCCGCCTGCGCGGCCCTGGCGGCGCTGTGGGCGGTTACATCGGCACCGCGGCCTCGGTGACCGAGACCATCCACATCGTGGCCACCAGCGCCACGTCCTTCACGGTCACCGGCACCGTGTCCGGCGCGCTGGGAACGGCGACGGTAGGCACCGACTTCGCCAGTGCGGTGATCGCTTTCCGCATCGTCGCCGGCAGTACCGCCTTCGTCGCCGGCGACCAGTTCGCGGTGAACACCACGCCGAAGTGGAAGCGCCTGCGGTTCGGCGGCTGCACGGAAACGACCTACCGGACCGGCAACATCAGCAACGTGCCGGCGCTGTTCGACGGCATGACCAGCACGCAGGCCACGTCCGCGGCCGTGCCGAATCAGATCCGCGTCGAGATGGGGCAGCCGACCGAGGTGCGAGCCGTTGCCATCTGGAGCGGCGGCGCCACGTCGACCGCGCCCAAGGACTTCGCGCTGGAGTGGTCCGACGACGGCTCCAGCTGGAACGTCGCGCAGGCGTGGACGGGGCAGTCGTGGACGTCGACCTACCAGCGGCGCGACTACGTCACCGCGGCCGCGCCTGGCGCGCATCGGTACTGGCGCGTGAACATCACTGCCGGTCAGACGACGACGGTCACGCTGTCCGAACTGCGGCTGTTCGCCGACGCCGGTATGAAGTGGGACGTCTCCAGCCGCTTCGAATTCGCCTGGGAAGCGCCCGGCCTGGACGGCGGCAAGCGGATCTTCGTCGCCGGGTACATCAACACCAACGTCACCACCGACTATTTCAACCTGGTCTGGCGCGGGTTCCGCTTCTGGTTCGATCCCGAGCAGAGCGTCCTGGACGTGCCCGCCCATTCCGGGGACAAGGCGCTGCTGCTGTCGCGCACGCCGATCGCGTACTGGTTCGTCGCCAACGGCGGCCGGGTCATGATCGTGTGCCGCGTATCGTCCTTCTACCAGCTCGCCTACATCGGCTTTGGCTTGCCGTTCGAGATCATCGACGAGGAACACCACCCGTTCCCGTACCTGATCGGTGCACCGTGGCCGGGCAACAACGCCCGCTGGGACACCTCGTCGTTGGCGCGCTACCGCAACCCGTGGGACCCAGGCGCAGGCACCTCCGGGAGCGGCTACAACTCCGGGCTGGCGGCGATCTTTCCGGACGGCCAGTTCGTGCAGGTCGCCAACCGATCCGATAGCTCCGGCAACGAAGGCCAGGCCGCGGGCGCGGACGCGCGTGTCTGGCCGTACACGCTCAACAGCAACTACCAGCCGGACAACTGGGGCGACAACATCGATCAAAGCAAGTCCCAACTGGCGCTGGTCATCATCAAAACGACCACGCCGTATCACGAGTGGGGCTCGTTCGACGGCCTCTACTGGATCACCGGCCAGCGGAACACCGCCGAGGCGCTGGAACGCATCGGCGCGTTCGACTGCCTTTGCATCCAGAACATCAACCGCGCCGCCTTCAACCACTTTTGCGCCGTGGCGCTGGACTGATCGCAATGGCCATCCATGAACCCGGAACCTCCACCGACGTCGCCGACCTGCTGGTAAAGCTTCGCGCGTTCGCCCAAGCCAACGGCTGGACCATCCACTTCGCCGGCGCGCGGACGTCGGGCGCCGGTCAGGCGCTGCAGTTGAGCAAGGCCGGGTTCGCGGGCACGTTTCTTACGAATCCTTCCGCGGGCAGCAGCGGCGATCCCGGTCCGTACATCGGCACCTACGCCCACGACGCCTACAACGCCGCGAACGGTACCGAGAACCAGGCCGCTCGATCGTCCACGACCTGGTCGAACGCGATGGTCGGCGCGTTTCAGGCCCATTACTTCATCACCGGCAGCGCCGGCGATCCGCCGTATCTCTATGTCGTCGTCGAGACCGCGCCTGGCGTGTTCAAGCACTTCGGGCTGGGCGGCCTGGTCACCGCCGGCGTGATCAACACCGGGGCGTTCTGCTATGCCTTGAATTGGTCCTACGATCCAAACGACATCTCCAACTGGAACTACGGCGACCATGCTGTCCCGTTCGACGGTGCTGAAAGCAGTAGCCGCAATGGTCCCTCGACCCAGGTGCGCGCGGATTGCGACGGCATCGCGCCGCGCTGGTACGACCCCTACAACACCAGCGGGAACGCGCTCGTCGGCGGCTTTCGCCGCGATGACCAGTGGGCCACGGTGCCGGCCAATGTCAGGTTCGCCACCAGCGGCATAACCAAGAGCTCGGTGCGCACGCACAGCCTGATTTTGGGACAGCGGCTCAACGGCGTTTACAGCCCGCTCGGATACCCGCCGGGCATCCGCTTCTGCCGACTCGATGACGTGCCGCCTGGGCACCAGACCACCGTCGGCGGCGTCATCTGGAAGCTGTTTCCGCTGATCCGCAAGAACGGCTCCGTCGGTCAGCCCAACTCCGACGCGTACGGCTACGCCTACCGGATCAACTGATGCCTCTGCTTGCCATGACCGACTGGAGCTACGAACCCACCGCGCTGCGCGCGGCGCGTTCGGCTGACCCGAGCGGCGGCGCTACACCCGCCATGCTGGCGGTGGCGGCGGCACAGGGCTACAGCTACCAGCCGGCGCCGATCGCCCGCGAGGGGTACGAGCTGCTGGCCACCTACGGCGCGGACTTCTATGACCGTATCCACGTCTCGGCTTTCGATTTCGCGCTCGGAAACCTGATCGGCCAGCAAGAGCGCTCCCTGACGATCTACAACGCCTTCCGCCGCGCTCGCATCCTCGAAGCGCTCACCTTCGTCGACGGCGAGGGCATCACGGTCTATGGCCAGCCTGCGCCGCCGCTGCAGTTCGCGCCCCTGCAGGTCCGCAAGTACTCCTTGCGGGTGTCGCCCGAAGGTCCGCCGACGATCGACGCCCGCATCGTGTTCGATTTCGACGAGGACCAGGCGTTCACGATCCGGGTCACCGGCTCTCGCATCACCGCCTGGCCGTGGCTGCCGGACTGGGGCAGCCCGGTCATCGAGCGCCTGGCGTGGCTGACCGACGTCATGGTCGCGGTCATGACCGACCGCAAGCAGAAGCGCAAGCTGCGGCAAACACCACGCCGCAGCTTCGAGTTCTACGTCGTAGCGGATGGGCAGGAGCGCCGCATGTTGGACCAGGCGCTGATGGCGTGGTCCGCGCGCACGTTCGCGTTCCCCGTGCCGACCGACCCACGGCTGCTGAGCGCCTCGATCGCCGCCGGCGTCGACGTGATCGAGATCGGCACAGTCGGGCTCGACTATCGCGCGGGCGGCCAGGCGATGCTCTGGAGCGATTTTCGGGTCAACGAGGTGGTCGAGGTGGCCGAAGTGCTGCCGGACCGCCTGCGCCTCACCCGGCCGACCAGCCGTGCCTGGCCGGCGGGTACAACGGTGCTACCGGTGGTGTTCGGCCGGCTGCTGCAGTGGCCGGAGCAGAACCTGTTTACCAGCCGCGGCTCCCGCGTGCGCGTCACCTTCGAGCAGCGCGACGCGGCCGTCTGGCGCGCGTTCGTGCCGCCGGTGCTGTACCGCGGCCTGCCGGTACTGGAGTGGCGCGTCGACGAGGGCCGCGATCCGACGATCACCTACCAGCGCAACACCAACACCCTGGACAACGAGATTTCGCCGGCGGCGGTCGTCGACCTGTCCGGGCGTTCTTCGCGCAAGGGCGGGCACCGCTGGATGCTGCACGGCCGCGACGAACACTCGACCATGCGCGACTGGCTGTACTACCTCAGCGGCCAGTACCGGCACGTCTGGATGCCGAGCTGGGCCGACGACCTGGTTCTGGCGCAACCCGTGTCCGCGTCCGACGTCGCGTTGCAGTTTGAAGCCAGCGGGTACGTGCGATTCGCCCGCCTGCAGCCGAACCGCCGCGACCTGCGCATCGAGCTGATCGACGGCACCGTGTTCTATCGCCGCATCACCGACGCCGTCGAGATCGACGAGTTCACCGAACAGGTGTCGATCGATCAAGCCCTGAACCGCCTGGTGCGGCCGGATGACGTGCGGCAGATCTCGTTCATGGCGACGTGCGATGCCGCCGACGACGAGGTGGTGCTGGAACACATCACCGACGCCGACGGCGTCGGCACCGTCGAAATTGCGTTCGTCGGGGGGAACTATGACGTTTGAGCAGCGCGACCAAAGCTACTACGAGGGCGAGCCGCTGGTGCTGTATCTGTTCGTGCGCGGCGCCGAGCTGCAACGCTACGTCAGCGGCCAGAGCGACTACACCTACAACGGGCAACCCTGGCGCGCGGTCCCCGGCGGCATCTCGATTACCCCGATCAACGAGAACGGCGAGACCCCGCAGCTCACCCGCACGTTGACCATCCCTCGCTCGCTGGAGGTCGCGAGGTGGTGGTGGCCGGTGGTCGGCCGCGCGCCGGTGTCGTTGATCGTCATGGACACGCACGCCGGCGACCCTGAGGCCTTGGTGCAGTGGATGGGCCGCGTCGTGGCGCCCCAGTACAAGAACGCCGGGACGCTGGAGCTGAAATGCCAGCCCGAGCGCACTGCATCCATGCGCCGCGCGAACACGCGGCGCTGGCAGCCGGGCTGCCCGCTGCTGGTGTACAGCCAGGGCAACGGCCAGTGCAACGCCATCCCGGCGCAGCACGCCATCACCGCCACCGTCGACAACGTGACCGGCTTGACGGTTCAGTCCGCGGGCTTCCTGGCGATCCCGGAGGGGCGCCTGGCCGGCGGCTACATCGAATACGACATGCCCGGCGGCTACAAAGAGACGGCCGACATCGAGGGCCACAACGGCGCCGCAATCACCCTCGCCGCGCCGTCGACGGGCTTGACGCCCGGCATGTCGCTGGTGGCGCTGCCGGGTTGCGGCGGCGACTGGGCCAGCTGCGAGTTCCTCGGCAATACGGACAACTACGGCGGCCAGCTGTACGCGCCGGACCGTTCGCCGTTCGACGGCAATCCCAACTACTGAGGACGTCGCGTGCAGTTCTTCTACATGCTCGCCGTCGCGATCGTCTCCCGCTATCTCGCGGCGGCGCTCGGCCCGAAGCCCAAAGCGCCCGAGCCGCAGAAGGCAAATATCCCCGTGGCCGACGAGGGCCGCCCGGTCGCGTGGGTGTTCGGCGACGTTTGGTTCGACGACAGCCAGGTCGTCGCCTGGCGCCAAGCCGGCCAGATACCGATCAAGGGCAAGGGCAAGAAATGAGTGTGACCGTCACCATCGCGCACGTGCGCGCCGAGCTGCTCTGTGTGGTGGGCGCGCGCGGCTGGTTTCGTCAGCAGGGCCTGGACTTCGCGGAATTCCTGGAGAACGGCATGCCGGCCGAGGAACTGGAGGCGATCGACGACTGGTTCGCGAAGCGCGTAGCGGCGCGCGCGCGCATGGAGGCCGACCGTGGGCAGCAGTAAGAAGCAAACCCTTGGGTATAAGTACCTGTACGACCTGCTGCTCGGCATGGGCTTTCAGCTCGATGGCATCACCGAGATCCGCGGCGGCGAGCGCACGGCCTGGAAGGGGCACCGGACCACCAGCGGGATTTTCCGCGTCGACGCGCCCAAGCTATACGGCGGCGACAAGCAGGAGGGCGGCATCGTCGGCGACTTCGAGCTGCTGCTCGGTGAGCCAAGCCAGCAACCGAACGCCTACCTGAAGGCCGTCTTCGGTCCCAAGTGGGGCGCGATGCGTGACCTGAGCACGCTGCTGCTGCGCCGCGTGCAGCTGGGCTCGATGAACCCCTATCCGAAGGCGCTGGGCGTCCGTGGATACCGCGCGCTGAGCGGCTGGGACGCGAACGGGGTGTGGTACCCCGAGAAAGCGCTGATCCCGCTGGCCGACGGCCAGATCCGCGCGATGAATCCGGCGCACATCCTGTACGCCACCGTGACGGATCTGACCCGCGGCCAGCAGGTACCCCGCGGCCAGATGCACGAAGCGAGCTGGCGCAAGGCGGCTGACACCCTGTACGCCGAGGGCTTCGGCCTGTGCGCGAAGTTCGAAGGCGAAGGCCCGGACGACCTGCTCGACTTCCAGCAGAAGATCGTCGACCTCATCGGCGGCGCGCTGCAGCAGCCGCGCGGCGATGGCCTGTACTACCTGGATCTGATCCGCGACGACTACGACGTCGAGTCACTGCCGATCATCGGCGAGGACGATGTCTTGAGCGTTGACTGGGAACCCAGCGTTCCGCTGGAGAACATCAACGAGATGGTGGGCGAGTGGTTCGATCCCATCAAACGCGTCAATCGCACTACGGTGCCGGCGCGCCGCCGCGGCCTGATCGCGTCCGCCGGCGGCATCGTCAGCCAGACACGCACCATGCGCGAGGTGCCCGTCGAAGTGCTGGCGAACCTGATCATCCTTCGGGATCTGGCCGCGACGTCGACGCAGCTCGCGCGCCTGAACCTGGTCCTCAACCACCGGCCCTACAGCTGGCTTCGCCGTGGCCGCCCGTTTCGCCTGCAGTTGCCGAAGATCGGCATCGGCGACATGGTGTGCCGGGCCGACAGCCTGGACCTCGGCGAGCTGCGCGACGGCCGGATCAAGCTGAAGGCGCTGCAGGACGTGCTGCGGATGCCGTCGACCGTCTACCTGGTGCCGCAGCAGAGCGAGTATGTGCCGCCCTCGCAGGTGCCCGTCGCAGCGCCGCAGCGGCGCGTGTTCGAGGCGCCCTATGTCGAACTGGCGGGCAACCTGGCCGCGCCCGCACTGGCGGCGCTGGCGCAGGAGAGCGGCTTCGTCGCCGCGGTGGGCTCCCAGCCCAGCGGCCTGGCGCTGAACTACGCGCTGGCCACCGCCGCCGGCGGCGAGACCTATCAGGAAACCAACCTCGGCGACTGGTGCCCCACGGCGACCGTTAGCGCGGCCGACACGCTGCTGCAGGTGGACTTTGTGCTGTCGGCCGGTGTGGGGCTGGACCAGGTCGAGATCGGCTCTGCGGCCCTGTGGGGCGATGAGATCGTGCGCGTGGACACGATCAACCCCAGCAGCGGCGCCGCGCGCCTGGCGCGCGCGTGCGGCGACACGGTGCCCACGTTGCACCCAGCAGGCGAGCGCATCTGGTTCTACGACGCTTACGCGGCCTCCGATGAGCGTGAGTACGTCGCCGGCGAGACGGTCAACGTCAAGCTGCTTACCCGCACGCCGAGCGATCAGTTGGCGATCGCGGCGGCGCCGATCGACAGCGTGGTCATGGCGCGCCGCGCCGCCCGGCCGTATCCGCCGGCCAACCTCAAGATCAAGGGATTGACGCAGCCCGTGGTCGACGTCACCGACCCCGTGACCCTGACCTGGTCGCATCGCGATCGGCTCACCCAGGCCGACCAGCTGGTCGACCAGGTGGCGAGCAGCATCGGCCCCGAAGCCGGCACCACCTACACCGTCCGCGCGTACCGCGGCGCCACGCTGCTATCGACCATCTCCGGTATCAGCGGCACGAACGTCGACCTGGTTCTACCGCCCGGCGCGTACCAAGCGCGCGTGACCGTCGAGGCGTCGCGCGGTGGCCTGACCAGCTGGCAGTTCCAAGAGCGCACCTTCCCCTATGCCGGCGGCCTGCTCGAAACGCAGGAGGGCGCCCGCCTGACCACCGAGGAGGGCGACCTCCTCACGATCGAGTAGAAACGACATGGCCAAGCTCAGCACCCTCGAAACCGATTCGCCGGCGACCGTCGCCGCCGGCGCCGCCCTGTGGGCCAAGGGCTTCAAAAACGAGTTGATCAACGGCTGCTTTCGCCTGTGGTGGCGCGGCATATCGCTCCCGGCGGCGACCGGCGTGCGGTACCTGGCCGATCGCTGGTTCACCAGCGCGACCGGCTCGACGGCCGCGCCGAGCCTGCAGCAGTTCGCTTTCGGCCAGACCGTTGTCCCCGGTTCCCCGCGGTACTTTCACCGCGTGGTCGTGTCGAGCGTCGCAGGCGCGTCGAACAGCGTTTCCCTGTCTCAGTTCATCGAAGACGTGGAGCGTTTCTCGGGCCGCACGGTGATGGTCAGCTTCTGGGCCAAGGCCGATGCCGCCCGGTCGATCGCGGTGGAGATGGTCCAATCGTTCGGTGGCGGTGGTTCACCCTCGGCGCCCGTCCTGGGCATCGGCGCCACCAAGATCGCGTTGAGCACGTCGTGGGCGAAGTACGCCGTGCCCGTGACGCTACCGAGCGTGGCGGGCAAGATCCTCGGCACCTACGACGACGCCACCGCGCTGAACTTCTGGATGGATGCCGGCAGCGCACTGAACAGCCGCACCGGCACGCTCGGCCAACAGTCTGGCACCTTCGATTTCGCATGCGTGCAGTTGGAGACCGGCAGAGTAGATACGGTGTTCGAACGGCGCCCGATCGGGCTCGAATACCAGATGGCGCTGCGGTACGCGTTGCTGCTCAAGGCGGCCGTGCCTTATCAGTTCTTTGCGAACGGCTACGTGGCCAACAGCACCCAGACGAACAACTTTTTCAGCCTGCCGGCGCCGATGCGCAAGCAGCCGGCGGTCAGTTTTGGCGGGCCTCTGTCCGTCGTGTCCAATGGGGTTTTCTCCCCGGTCTCGACTTTGACCGTGCAGGCGACCGCGAACACGAATGGGGTGACCGCTACAATCGGGAGCGGAAGTTTGACCCCGAATGTCCCGTCGATCCTTGCGTCGAACAACAGCACCGACACGTTCGTTCTCTTCGACGCCGAGTTCTAAGACAGGGCGGTGGGCCGGCGCCTGGCAGCGTCGGCCCACCGCTTCAACACACGCGAGTTCACCGCGTGGAATCCGCCGAGGCCCTGTTGCCCCGCGAGGCACAGACAGCTTCGGTTAACGCCGTCACATGAGGCGAGACGGCGCAGCCACAGGTGAGCAAAATGCGCGAAGCACCCCCCAACGCGCGGGCGAAGGCCCGCCAATCCCCAGGCCGCAACGGCTACCGCTACAAGCAGCAGTTCGGCGTCGTGGTCATCGTCGAGAACGAGCGCGAGCAAGAGAGGGCTTACGCCCGCCTGCAGCGCGCCGGCTTCAAGAAGCTGCGAGTGGTGACCGTATGAAGATTGCGGTCAACCATTCCTGCGCCGACTTCGACAGCTACCGCGCTGCTCGGGTCAAGGCGATGTTCAACTGCGACAGCGGCGCGACCTTCGACCTCGCGGCCGAATTGCCGGTCGACGACGACGGCTGGCAGATCGGCGTGGTCGTCGGCCCTTCCGGCTCAGGTAAGACCAGCATCGGGCGGCAGATCTTCGGGCCGCGGGCGCTGTGGCGGCCGCGCTGGCCGAAAGATGCGCCGGTGGTCGACGCGATCGCGCCCGATGCGGGCTTCGACGCGGTGCCGGCGGCGCTGTCGGCGGTGGGCCTCGGGTCGGTGCCGACCTGGCTGCGGCCTTACTCGGTGCTGTCCAACGGTGAGCGGTTCCGCGCCGACCTGGCACGCCTGATCGCGGAGCGGCCAGCGCGGGCCGTGGTCGACGAGTTCAGCAGCGTGGTCGACCGGCAGATCGCCCGGATCGGCGCGATGGCCTTCGCCAAGGCGTGGCGGCGCGCCGCTGGCCAGGCCGTGCTGCTGTCCTGCCACTACGACGTGCTGGATTGGATCGAGCCTGACTGGATCTTCGACACGGCCTCGGGCGCTTTCGAGCGCGCCGAGGCCGGGAGGCGACTTCGGCGACGGCCGCCGATCACCTTCGACGTGTGGGAAACCGACCGGCATGAATGGCCGGCATTTGAGCCGCATCACTACCTGAAGCTGCCCGAGATGATCGCCGCCACCTACTACGTGGCCAGCGTCGCCGGCGAGCGCGTCGCGCACGTCGCTGTCGGCACTCGCCCCGGCCTGGTGGAAGCGCGAGCCTGCCGGCTCGTGGTGATGCCGGAGTGGCAGGGCGCCGGCATCGGCCTGCGCTTCCTCGCCGCCGTGTGCGAGCGTTGGCGCGCTGGCCAGAACCGGCACGGCATCCGGGTGCCCACGCTGTTCCATACCAGCCACCCGGGGCTGTGCGCGGCCCTGCGCCGCGATCCGCGCTGGACGCAGGTGAGCGGCTCCCTCGTGGGCTCAAATCGGGAAAGCAGCAGAGCCTCGATCGCCAAATCTGCCGCCCGCGGTCGAATGGGGGCGGTCGGCAGCGGCTACGGTGGCCACTTCCGCGCTGTGCAGGGCTTCCGGTACCTCGGGGAGGACGCCTGATGCGCCTGATGATCGTGGGCCAGAAGTGGCTGGGCGCCGAGGCCCTGGCCGCGCTGCGCGCTCAGGGCCATGACGTGGCCAGCGTGGCCGCGCCGGTGGGCGACAGGCTGCACCAGGCGGCGGTGGCCGCTGGCGTCCCTGTGGGCGATCCTGGCCGCGCTCTGGCGGCCGCCTGGGTACCGGAAGGCGTGGATCTGATCGTGGCGGCGCACGCCCATTGCTTCGTTACCAGGGCGGCGCGGAAGCGCGCCCGGCACGGCGCGATCGGTTACCACCCCAGCCTGCTACCGCGGCACCGCGGCCGCGATGCCGTGCGCTGGGCCATCCACATGCGGGAGGCGGTTACCGGCGGCTCGGTTTACTGGATGACCGACCGGGCCGACGCCGGCCCGCTGGCGGCGCAGGACTGGTGTCATATCGTGCCCGGCGACGACGCCGCCAGTCTGTGGCGGCGGGAGCTGGGGCCGATGGGCGTACGCCTGTTGGCGCGGGTGGTCGCGGACGTGGCTGATGGGCGGCTGGTTAGGGTGCCCCAGGTCGAGGCGCTGGCAACCTGGGAGCCGGCCTTTGACCGCCCTGCGCTGGCCAGGGCGAGCGCCCATCCGGGTCCTGGCGTATGCTTGGCCGGTACCGTGGTGGAATCGGCAGACACATGGGGCGGGTGACGTGGCCACGAAGACCGCGCCCAGGCATGAAACATGGCATGAGGGTTCGACTCCCTCCGGTACGCTAAGCGCCCTTCGGGGCGCTTTTGTTTTGTGCCGGCGGGGCTGGCCATCCCGGCGGGGTTCCATCTGGCGCAATTTCCTTGCAGGCTACGCAATCCAACCGCAATCCATTTATCGCGCTGCGGCGGCCGATTTATCGCGCGGCGCTACAGGTGGGTCAAGTGGCGGCGGCGATAGCGTGTGCTGGGTCGCGGTTGGCGTGTTGCGGCGCGGCATGGAGCGTGGAGCGAGGAGTGAGCGTGGAGGAGCGAGGAGCGAGCGGAAAGCGGTCCGCCGTTCTTGCTCGCTCCTCTTCGCTCACTCCTCATTCTTAACCTGCCAGGCGCTACGCTACCCGCCCCCACCAACGGAGCCGCACACCATGGGTATCTCGCGTCACGCCACCGCGCATTGGGAAGGCGATCTCAAGAACGGGCAGGGCCGCCTGAGCACGCCGCAAAGCGGGCTGCTGGACAACACCCGCTATGGCTTCAACAGCCGCTTCGGCGAAGAGAAGGGCACCAATCCCGAGGAACTGATCGCCGCCGCGCACGCCGGCTGCTTCACCATGGCGCTGTCGGCCAAGCTCACCGAGGCCGGGCATCCGCCGGCCAGCCTGGACACCCGCGCCGAAGTCGATCTGTCGATGGAAGGCGGGCCGTCGCTGTCGCAGATCCGGCTTAAGGTGAAAGCGCAGGTGCCGGGGATCGATGCGGCCAAGTTCCAGGCCATCGCCGAGGACGCCAAGGCCAATTGCCCGGTGTCGAAGGCGCTCAGCGCGGTGCCGGTGAGCCTGGAAGCCGTGCTGGCCTGACGGCCGGTCTGGGCGTGCGGTCGCGAACCGTCCGCGGCGGCTGCGACGGCGGCGCCAACCGTGACGCGCGTAGAGACAGGCGCGAGCGCAGTCGCCGAAACCGGAGGACGTCGAGCGCAGCCGCAGTCGGCGCTCGGCGATTTCCGGCTCCGAGGGCGGCGCCGGCGCCTCGGCGCCGCGGCCATCGCGGCCCGCGCCGCTGCTACAGTCGCTGCGCCCAACAACGTCGCCGCGCATGTCCGAGCCGCCCGCCATCCGCCACGCTTTGCTGATCCACGGCGCCGGCGCCGGCGGTTGGGAATGGAACCTGTGGTGCGAGGTCTTCGTCGCGCGCGGCATCGCCGCGCACGCGCCCGACCTGCAACCCTCGCCGGCCGGCTTGGAAGCCACCACGCTGGACGACTACCGCGAGCAGGTGCGCGCCGCCCTGGCCGCGCTGCCGCGTCCGCGCGCCGAGGTTGGCGCCAGCCTCGGCGGCTTGTTGGCGTGGCTGTGCGGCGATCTCGCCGACGCGCTGGTGTTGGTCAATCCGCTGCCGCCGCTGCCGTGGGCGGCCGAGCATCCGGCGCGCGACTGGCCGGCGCGGGTGCCGTGGCGGCGCGAGGCGAGCCTGGCGTCGACCCGCCGCGCCATGCCCGACGCCGACGAGGCCGCCGCGCTGTATGCGCTGCGGCGCTGGCGCGACGAATCCGGCGGCGCGTTGCGCCAGGCCCAGGCCGGGATCGCGGCGCCCGTGCCGGCCTGCCGCATGCTGTGCATCGCCAGCCACGGCGACACCGATGTCGATCCGCAACGCAGCGCACGGTTCGCCGCCGCGGTCGGCGCGAGCCTGATCGCCTTGCCGGGCAGTCACGTCGGTCCCCTGCTGGGCCGCGAGGCCGCGCGCGCCGCTATCCATGCCGCGGATTGGTTGCGCGCACCGGCGTCGGGCGGGCAGTCTGTCGGTGAGGTGAACGTTGTTTTGACGCCGGGCTAACGCCCGGCCGCATTCAGCCCGGGTTGACCGCCCCGGCCCGACGATCCGTTTCGCGCCATCCCGGCGCCTGGGAGCCCCGTCATGAACCGCTCGCTCGTCACCGTCCTGGGCCTGGCCCTGGCCGCCGCCACCGGCATCGCCTCGGCGCAGTCGTATCCGTCCGGTTCGGGCAATTATTCGGGCGGTTACGACAACGGCTCGCCGAGCTACAGCTCGCAGGTCGACTTCGCCCGGGTGGTCCGGGTCGACCCCGTGTTCGAGACCTACTCCTCCCAGCCCGCCAGCGCGCCGCGCTGCTACGAACGCCCGACCTACGTCCAGGGCGACGGCTATTACAACGACGGCTACAGCAATAGCAACGACGGCTACAGCAATAGCAACGGCGGCTACAACAACGACGGTTACACCGACCAGTACGGCAGCCAGCGCCGCAGCGCCGGCACCGAGGGCGGCCGCACCGCCGCGACCGTGGTCGGTGGCATCGTCGGCGCGGTGCTCGGCAGCAAGGTCGGCGGCGGCAGCGCGCGCTACGCGACCTCGGCGATCGGCTCGATGGTCGGCGGCATGGCCGGCCGCAGCATCTACGAACAGAGCAAGCGCAGCCAGGAACCGCCGCGCACCGGCACGGTGCGGGTTTGCGATCCGGTGCCGGCCAACGGCTACGGCAACAGCTACGCCAACGAGCGTTCGGTGACCGCGTACGACGTCACCTACGAATACGCCGGCAAGACCTACCGCACCCGCACCGACCACAACCCGGGCGACCGCATCCGCGTGCGCGTGGACGTGCGTCCGGACTGAGCGCGGCCGCTCGAATCGACGCACAGGCGGCGCAGGAACGGGGCGCCGCCCGCGCCGGTGGGACGCCGGGGCCGCGAGGCTCCGGCGTCTTTCGTTTGCGCCGCGCGCATTCATCCGCGGCCGCGCGGCGCGACTAGACCATGGTCGTAACGCCGCGCCCGCATCCGATCGTCTAGCCTGCGGCTGCCGGCCCCGGGAGACGTCCGCATGCGTTACGAGGAGTTCCACCGCCGTTCGATCGAGCAGCCCGAGGCGTTCTGGGCCGAACAGGCCCGCGCGATCCACTGGCGCACGCCGCCGCAGCGCATCCTCGACTATTCCAACCCGCCGTTCCGGCAGTGGTTCGCCGGCGGCGAAACCAATCTTTGCTACAACGCGCTCGACCGCCACCTCGACGAGCGCGGCGACCAGCTCGCGCTGGTGACGGTCTCCAGCGAGACCGGGCAGACCCGCGAGCTGACCTATCGCGACGTGCATCGCGAGGTCAACGTGTTCGCCGCCGCGATCCGCGCGCTCGGCGTCGGCCGCGGCGACCGCGTGGTGATCTACATGCCGAACATGGCCGAGGCGGTATTCGCGATGCTGGCCTGCGCGCGCATCGGCGCGGTGCATTCGGTGGTGTTCGGCGGTTTCGCCGCGCACAACCTGGCGCTGCGCATCGACGACGCCACGCCCAAGCTGCTGATCTGCGCCGACGCCGGCATGCGCGGCGGCAAGGTGATCGCCTACAAACCGCTGGTCGATGCCGCCTGCGAAGAGGCGCAGTCGCCGCCGCCGCACGTGCTGGTCGTCAGCCGTGGGCTCGACCCGGATCTCGCCCTGGTGCCCGGCCGCGACGTCGATTACGCCGAACTGCGCAAGCGACACGAAGGCGCGCAGGTCGAAGTCGAATGGCTCGAATCCAACGAGCCCAGCTATCTGCTCTACACCTCCGGCACCACCGGCAAGCCCAAGGGCGTGCAGCGCGACGTCGGCGGCTACGCGGTCGCGCTGGCGCTGTCGATGTGGTCGATCTACGACGTCCGCGCCGGCCAGGTGATGTTCTCCACCTCCGACGTCGGCTGGGCGGTGGGCCATTCCTACAACGTCTACGGCCCGCTGATCGCCGGCGCGACCTCGGTGCTGTACGAAGGGCTGCCGACCAATCCCGATCCCGGCGTGTGGTGGAGCATCTGCGAGCGCTACGGCGTGCGCACGATGTTCTCTTCGCCGACCGGCATCCGCGTGCTCAAGAAGCAGGACGCGGCGTGGTTGAAGAAGCACGATCTGTCGAAGCTGCATTGGCTGTTCCTCGCCGGCGAGCCGCTCGACGAGCCGACCGCGCAGTGGATCACCGACGGCATCGGCAAGCCGATCATCGACAACTACTGGCAGACCGAGACCGGCTGGCCAGTGCTGTCGCTGATGCCGGGGCTCGAGCTCAAGCCGGTCAAGTTCGGCTCGCCCGGCCTGCCGACGCCGGGCTACCACCTGCGGGTGATCGACGAGGCCAGCGGCCGCGACGTCGGGCCGGGCGAGAAGGGCGTGCTGGCGATCGTGCCGCCGTTGCCGCCGGGCTGCCTGACCACGGTGTGGAACGACGACGCGCGCTTCCTCGACAGCTATTTCGGCCATTTCAAGGAACTGCTGTACAGCTCGCTGGACTGGGCGATCCGCGACGACGACGGCTACACCTTCATCCTCGGCCGCACCGACGATGTGATCAACGTCGCCGGCCATCGCCTGGGCACGCGCGAGATCGAGGAGTCGGTGGCCAGCCACGCCAGCGTCGCCGAGGCGGCGGTGATCGGCGTGCGCGACGAACTCAAGGGCCAGGTGCCGGTGGTGTTCGCCACGCTCAAGGCCGGCGGCGAGCAGGACCCGCGCGCGGTCGCGGCGGGCATGCAGGACTGCGTGGTGCGCCAGCTCGGCGCGGTGGCGCGCCCGGCGCGGGTGTACGTGGTCGGCGCGCTGCCCAAGACCCGTTCGGGTAAATTGTTGCGGCGCTCGATCCAGGCCCTGGCCGAGAGCCGCGATCCCGGCGACCTGTCGACGCTGGACGATCCCGGCGCGTTGGAGGAGGTGCGTCGCGCGCTCGAACGCGGCGCCGATGCGGGCGGTTGAACGCAACTTTCGTGCGCGCCAGCGTGAACGCGAGCCAAAGCGTTCGTCCGCGCAACATCGGCATTGACGCCATTTTTCTGCGCCGGCGTTAGCATCGCGGCAACGGGCGGGCTGCGACCCGCCCTCGATCCAGCGAGGCCGCAATGCAGTACACCAGCCCTTCCGCCACGGCCGCATCGGAATCCGAGCACGGCCCGGCGCACCGCCTCGACACGCACGGTAGCGACGCGGGCGCTCCTGGCTGGGATGCCATCAACCACGCCTTGAACCGCGTCTATCCGCGCCAGTCGCCGTGGCATTCCAGCGCGCCGGCCGGCGACGCCGCGCCGTTGCCGGGCATCAGCGCGTACAAGCGCATCACCCCGTTGCCGCACTGGCATTTCGTCACTTACGGTTTCAGCGAGCTGTTCGACAAGCGCAGCGACGACGCCGAGATCAGCGGCTACGGCTTCGAACTGACTTTCCGCCTGGCCAATCCCGACGACGCCGACGAGCCGCCGCGCTGGGCGTTGAACTTCCTGCAGAACCTGGCGCGTTACGTGTTCGAAAGCGGGCACGGCTTCCACGCCGGCCACTATCTCAGCGCCGGCGGGCCGATCGCCGCCGACAGCGACAGCGCGATCCGCGCGCTGGCCTTCGTCCACGACCCGGAACTGGCGCCGATCGACAGCGACAACGGCCGGGTCGAGTTCCTGCAGATCGTCGGCCTCACCAACGAGGAGGAGTTCGCGCTCAAGCGTTGGTCCACGCTCAAGGTGCTGGAGGTCTTCCACGACTACCTGCCGCTGTGGATCACCGACCTGGAGCGCGGCTCGCTGCTGGCCGATCCCGAGATCGCCGCGCGCCTGGCCGGAGGTTCGGCGCGCGAGGGCTCCTCGGTGGGCACGATCTACGCCGATCACGTGGACTGGGAGCAGCGCAAGCGCTTGCTGCGCGCGCCGACCACGGTGCTGTCGCTGAGCGCGCGCCAGGTCGGCGAACTGTTGGCGCTGCTGCCGCTGCGGCTGCCGTTCGGCAACGCCTTCGGCGTGGTCGGGCCCGAGCGCAGGGCGGTGTTCGAGCCGGCCGTGCGCGGCAACGAGGCCGAGGTCGCCGACGGTGCGCTGCATCTGCGTCTGGACGGGCGGGCGGTGCGCAGCCTGGTGTCGCGGTTGCGGGCGCAGGCGGGGATCTACGAAGTGGACGGGTTCGCGGCCCTGCAGGTGGAGGTGCGGTGAGGGCGGTGGCGGTCTGAGCGGAAGGCGTCGGGCCTGAAGGCCCTCCCACAACAGCCGCGGCCCTCATGAGAGGACCGTCCCGGCTTTTGTGGGAGGGCCTTCAGGCCCGACGCTTTTGTGCCAGATCGCGCAGGACCCCAAACCGGCTTTGCGCATTCAGTCGGCTCGGGCCCTCGCCCCGCCGTACCCCGGCGTCATCGGCCGGTCCGCGCCGCGGGTTAAAATGTCCGGATCGCCCCGATCGGGCCACCCGGAGTCAGACAGATGTCCCAGCTCTCCGCCGGCGCCAAGTTCCGCGCCGCGCTCGCCGCCGAATCGCCGCTGCAGGTGATGGGCGCGATCACCGCCTATGCCGGCCTGATGGCCAAGCGCACCGGCTACAAGGCCCTGTACCTGTCCGGCGGCGGCGTCGCCGCCAATTCGCTGGGCATGCCGGACCTGGGCATCAGCACCATGGAGGACGTGCTGACCGACGCGCGCCGCATCGTCGACGCCACCGGCATGCCGTTGCTGGTCGACATCGATACCGGCTGGGGCGGGGCGTTCAACATCGGCCGCACCATCTGCAACTTCGAGCGCGTCGGCGTGGCCGCCGTGCACATGGAAGACCAGGTCGGGCAGAAGCGTTGCGGCCACCGTCCGGGCAAGGAAGTGGTCAGCAAGGACGAGATGGTCGACCGGGTCAAGGCCGCGGTCGACGGCCGCACCGACGATCAGTTCGTGATCATGGCGCGCACCGACGCCGCCGCGGTCGAGGGCATCGACTCGGCGATCGAGCGCGCGGTCGCCTACGTCGAGGCCGGCGCCGACATGATCTTCCCCGAAGCGATGAAGACGCTGGACGACTACCGCCGCTTCAAGGCCGCGGTGAAAGTACCGATCCTGGCCAACCTGACCGAATTCGGCTCGACCCCGTTCTTCACCACCGACGAGCTGCGCGAGGCGGGCGTCGACATCGCCCTGTACTGCTGCGGCGCGTACCGGGCGATGAACAAGGCGGCGCTGAACTTCTACGAGACCGTGCGCCGCGAAGGCACCCAGAAGAACATCGTCGATACCTTGCAGACCCGCGCCGACCTGTACGACTTCCTCGGCTACCACGAATACGAAGACAAGCTGGACCGCCTGTTCGCGCAGAACAAATAACCAGGAGTTCCGATGAGCGACAACGCTACCCAAGTCCTTCCCAAGGCCAAGAAATCCGTCGCCCTCAGCGGCACCGCCGCGGGCAACACCGCGCTGTGCACCGTCGGCCGCAGCGGCAACGACCTGCACTACCGCGGCTACGACATCCACGACCTGGCGACCCAGTCGACCTTCGAGGAGGTCTCGCACCTGCTGGTCCACGGCGTGCTGCCGACCGCGTCGCAGCTCAAGGCCTACAAGACCAAGCTCAAGCGCCTGCGCGGCCTGCCGGCGATCGTCACCGACGCGCTGGAACTGGTGCCGGCCAACGCCCACCCGATGGACGTGCTGCGCACCGGCTGCTCAGTGCTGGGCACGGTGCTGCCCGAGCGCGAAGGCCATCCGGCCAGCGAGGCGCGCGACATCGCCGACCGCCTGATCGCCAGCTTCGGCTCGATGCTGCTGTACTGGTGGCACTTCACCCGCAACGGCCGCCGCATCGAGTGCGAAACCGACGACGATTCGGTCGCCGCGCATTTCCTGCATCTGCTGCACGGCGAGCCGCCGAGCCAGCTGCTGGCCGATTCGCTCGACAAGTCGCTGATCCTCTACGCCGAACACGAGTTCAACGCGTCGACCTTCACCGCCCGCGTCATCGCCGGCACCGGCTCGGACCTGCATTCGTGCATCACCGGCGCGATCGGCGCGCTGCGCGGCCCCAAGCACGGCGGCGCCAACGAAGTGGCGATGGACATCATCTCGCGCTACAACAGCGCCGATGAAGCCGAGACCGACATCCGCGCGCGGGTGGAACGCAAGGAGATCGTGATCGGCTTCGGCCACCCGGTCTATACCGTCGGCGATCCGCGCAACCCGATCATCAAGGAGATCTCGCGCGCGCTGTGCAAGGACGGCGGCAACCAGGTCCTGTTCGACGTCAGCGAGCGCATCGAGACGCTGATGTGGGACATGAAGAAGATGTTCCCGAACCTGGATTGGTACTCGGCCTCGGCCTATCACATGATGGGCATCCCGACGCCGATGTTCACCCCGCTGTTCGTGATCGCGCGCACCACCGGCTGGAGCGCGCACGTGATCGAGCAGCGCGAGGACGGCAAGATCATCCGCCCGAGCGCCAACTACACCGGTCCGGAAGATCGCGAGTACGTGCCGATCGAAAAGCGCTGAGCGAGCGCCGCCGGGCGGCGTAAACGCAAGACGCCGCGGAACGAGGCCAGGCGCGAGCCTGGCCTTTTTCGTGCGCGCGCGGTTCGCGGTCCGCTTGCGCCTATCGTCGAATGCGACACAGAAACGTCATGGAGTGCGATGGCATAGTCCGGTGCCGGCCGGCACCATGGTGGTGCCGGCCGGTGCGTGGACGTCGCGGGCCGGCCGCACGTCGCGAGGGGCGGCGGCGCGGCAAGGATCGAGCAAGAGGAGACGCCATGCGCGACAGCGACGTTCCGGTAAAGACCAACGAAGGCCGCGACGAGATCGAACACCGCACGCGCAAGTTGCCGCCGATGCTGCGTTCGATCCTGTTGATCGTCGACGGCGAGCGCAGCGCGCGCCATCTGCGCGAACTGGCGGTCAGTCTGCACGGCCCGGCCGATGCGCTGGAGCAACTGGAACAGCTGGGATTGATCGCGTCCTCGGCCGCGGTCGCGGCGAGTCTGGCCGCGACGCCGCGAGCGCCCGCGGCCGCATCGAGAGCCGGCGCCGCCGCGCCGACGCCGGCCGCGTCGGCTTCGCCGCAGCGGTATCAGGCGCTGTACGCGCTCATGAGCGAGGCGGTGCGCGAGCACCTGGGCCTGCGCGGCTATTTCCTGCAGCTCAAGATCGAGCGCTGCGCGAACAGCGACGAACTCGCGGCGCTGTTGCCGGAGTTGAGCGCGGCCTTGGCGAAGGTGCGCAAGGACGAAGTGGCCGCGCGGATCGAAGCGCAGTTCGCCGCCGGCGCCTGATCGGGCACGGCGGCCGCGTCGCGGCGCGAACGCGGCGAACGGCTTGCGTACCGATGCGCGCGCGCACGGCCATCGCAGCGACGCGCCGCCCCGACGAGCGCGCATAAAAAAACTCCCGCCGCGCAACGCGCGGGCGGGAGTTCGGTCGCGCCTTGAGCTTACGCCAGGCCTTCGGCCTTCAGCGCGGCCTGCACGCCGGCGTCGTCCTGCATGCGCTGCTTGAACGCGGCCAGGTGCGCGTAGCCGGACAGGTCGACCTTCACCGCATCGGCCCAGCGCAGGGTGATATAGAGATACGGATCGGCGTAGCTGCGGAAACCGGCCAACCATTCGCGATCGGCCAGGCGCTGATCGGCGGCGGCGTACATCTTGCGCAGGCGCTCGCGCGCGGTCTGGCGCACGACGTCGGCTTGTGCGGGATCGGGATGGAAGGCGCCCGGCGCGAAGATCGGCACGAACGCCGGATGGATGTCGGAGTTGCAGAACGCGAGCCAGCGCGCGGCTTCGGCGCGCTGTTGCGCGCTGCCGTCGCCGGCCAGCTGCGCCTGCGGGAAGGTGTCGGCGATGTAGCCCATGATCGCCGCGTTCTGGGTCAGCACGAATTCGCCGTCGACCACCGCCGGCACCGCGCCGGCCGGATTGATCGCCAGATACGCCGGCGCCTTCATCGTGTCCTTGTCGAGGATCTCGACTTCGAACGCGCCGCCGGTCCATTGCAGGGCGATGTGGTCGGCGGTGGAACACGCGCCGGGCTTGCTGTAGAGCTTCATGGTGTGGCGACCCCTTGGGTGGTGAGCCGGCGACTATCGCCGCTCCGGGGGGACATGCTCAAGCAAGCCGGTGCAACGGTGCGTTACGGCGCGCCGAGAGTCGGGGATCGGCGCCATCGACGGCACCGGCTATTGCGGTGCTCGACTGCCGATGTCCGACTCGCGATCGCGGCGACGCCGCGCCTCAGCCGCGTCGCGGCTTGAGCGCCTGCACCTTGTAGAACGTGTGATCGCCGATCGTCGCCACCTGGTAGGCGTTACGCCACGAGGGGCTGGCGATCGCGTGCGCGGCGAAGTGGCTCGCGCCGGGCACGATCTCCTTGCGCTGGCCGGCCGGCAGGGCCCAGTTGCGCTCCGCGGCCAGGGCCACGTTGACCGACTCGGCCCAGGCTTCGGAATTGCTCAGGCGCGTGCCCGGCGAGACCAGGGTCGGGGCGAATTGCTTGTTGGCGGTGACGACCTCGCACACGGTGTCGCCCCAGATGCCGCTGTCGCGGCGGCGCAGGGCCACCTCGGCGACGGCTTGCTGGCCGCGTTGGGACTGGTCGCGGGCTTCCAGGTAGACGGTGGTGCTCAAACACAGCGAGTCGGCGGTCTGCGGCGGAAGCACGGAGGCCAGCCACAATATCCAAGCCAGTTTCATATCGGACTCCTTGCTCCGTTGCGTCGGCCGCACTGGACCGCCGATCCCCCGCGATGGAGGAAAGCGACAGCGGTGAGGCCGACATGGCGTACTGGGGAGGGCAGCGGCTCTAGCGGCGCGCTTTTGCCCCGTCACCGGGACCGGGGGCGAATGGGCGCCCGGGGCGGTGGTGGGTGCCGCCTCTGCAGGGGGCGGCGGAAAAGTCGGCGAACGGTAGCGACGCGAATCCAAACCGACACTGAACGGCAAAATCCAAGTTTCTAATTTGGTTGGAGTTTTTATTCTGAACAGGCGCTAGGTGCTTGGTTCTGAAAGGCTTTGTCCCGGCACGAAGCGTGCCCACGTCGTCTCACCCTTGTGTGAGCGAGCCGGTTCAGCAAAGTGGGGGAGGGGTGTTTGGCGTCTCCGGGCGGCGGTGGACTCCGCTCGGGGTGGGATTTTGGGCGGCGACGGTCAAGCCAACCCCACCGATTGGGGTAAGCGGTCACAGACAGCCCTACAGAATCCGGTCGGGGTGGGGTTTCGACTTGCCGCGGGGTCGCGGACTTGCCCTGTAGGAGCGACGCGAGTCGCGACCGCGACAACGCAACCACGATGAAAGCTTCGGCGCAGGTGCGTTGTCGCAGTCGCGACTCGCGTCGCTCCTACAGGGGCAGGTACGCAGGCGCATGCGAGTAGCGCATCCACACATACATATACATGTGTGGATGCGCGGCTCAGAGCTGCGCCGCGAGCCGGCTCGCCTGCGCGATCGCGCGCTTGGCGTCGAGTTCGGCGGCGACGTCGGCGCCGCCGATCACGTGCACCGGCTTACCGCTGCCGGCCAGCGCTTCGGCCAGCGGCTTGTAGGGTTCCTGGCCGGCGCAGATCACCACCTGGTCGACCGGCAGGGTCTGCTCGCTGCCGTCGACGCGGATGTGGAAGCCCTCGTCGTCGACGCCGACGTATTCGACCCCGCCGAGCATGCGCACCTGCTTGGCCTTCAGGGTCGCGCGATGGATCCAGCCGGTGGTCTTGCCGAGCTTCGCCCCCGGTTTGCCGGCGCTGCGCTGCAGCAGCCAGACCTGCCGCGCCGGCGGTTCCGGCCGCGGCGCGGCCAGGCCGCCGCGGTTGTCGGCGTAGTCCAGGTCCACGCCCCACTCGGCGCGCCATTGCGCCGGATCGGGGTAATGCGGGGCGTCGTCGCCGGAGTGCGGACCGGCGTGGACCAGGAATTCGGCCACGTCGAAGCCGATGCCGCCGGCGCCGACGATCGCCACGCGCGGGCCGGGTACGACCCGGCCCTGCAGCACGTCGGGGTAACTCACGACCTTGGGGTGGTCGCTGCCGGGAAATTCGACCTGGCGCGGGCGGATGCCGGTGGCCAGCACGATCTCGTCGAAGCCGGCCAGCGCGGCCGCGTCGGCGTCGGTGTTCAGGCGCAGCTCGACCCCGGTCTGCTCGATCCGGCCGGCGAAGTAGCGCAGGGTCTCGTAGAACTCCTCCTTGCCGGGAATCCGCTTGGCCAGGTTGAACTGGCCGCCGATGCGCGCGGCGCGGTCGAACAAGGCGACCTGGTGCCCGCGTTCGGCCGCGACCGTGGCGCAGGCCATGCCGGCGGGGCCGGCGCCGACCACGGCGATGCGCTTGGGCGCGGTGGTCGGGTGGTAGTTCAGCTCGGTCTCGGCGCAGGCGCGCGGGTTGACCAGGCAGCTGGCGTGCTTGTTCTCGAACACGTGGTCCAGGCAGGCCTGGTTGCAGCCGATGCAGGTGTTGATGTCGGCGGCGCGGCGGTTGCGCGCCTTGTTGACCCATTCCGGGTCGGCCAGCAGCGGCCGCGCCATCGACACCATGTCGGCGTCGCCTTCGGCCAGGATGCGCTCGGCCACGTCGGGCATGTTGATCCGGTTGGTGGTCACCAACGGCAGCCGGACTTCTTCCTTCAGCCGACCGGTAATGCCGGTGAACGCGCCGCGCGGCACCGAGGTGGCGATGGTCGGCACCCGCGCCTCGTGCCAGCCGATGCCGGTGTTGATGAGCGTCGCGCCGGCGGCTTCGATGGCGCGGGCCTGGGCGATGACCTCGCTCCAGGTCGAGCCGTCCTCGACCAGATCGATCATCGACAGCCGGTAGACGATGATGAAGTCCGGCCCGCAGGCCTCGCGGATGCGGCGCACGATCTCGACGCTGAAGCGATAGCGCTGCGCCGCCTCGCCGCCCCAGCCGTCGCGGCGCTTGTTGGTGCGCGGCACGGTGAACTGGTTCAGCAGATAGCCTTCCGAGCCCATCACCTCGACGCCGTCGTAGCCGGCCTCGCGCGCCAGCCGCGCCGAATTCACGAACGCCTTGATCTGCCGCTCGACCCCGCCGGCCGACAGCGCGCGCGGGGTGAACGGGTTGATCGGCGCCTTGAGCTTGCTCGGCGCGACCTGCAGCGGATGATAGCCGTAGCGGCCGGCGTGCAGGATCTGCATGCAGATGCGGCCGCCGTGCGCGTGCACGGCGCGGGTCACCTGCTTGTGTTTGCCGGCTTCCCACGGCCAGCTGAGCTTGCCGCCGAACGGCTTGAGCCAGCCGACGATGTTGGGGGCGAAGCCGCCGGTGACGATCAGGCCGACCCCGCCGGCCGCGCGTTCGGCGAAATAAGCGGCCAGCTTGGGGAAGTCGGCGGCCTTGTCCTCCAGCCCGGTGTGCATCGAGCCCATCAGCACCCGGTTGGGCAGGGTGCAGAAGCCCAGGTCCAGCGGCGCGAACAGGTGCGGGTAGAGCGGATGCGCAGCGGCGGAGGCGGCTGCCTCGGCGGGCGCGGCGGGCGCGGCGGAGGCGGGAGCGGTCGGGGCGGCCGTGGTCATTGCTGGCTGGATACGCTGGCGTATGGATTGCGCACGATGCCGGGAAAAGCCCTGGAATTCAAGCGGGAAACCGCGGCTCCAGCGGGCGCGTGCGGGGTTTTGCCGGAGCCGTCCGGCACTTTCGCAGCGCAGCGCGTGCAAACCGCGCGAAGACAGGCACGCCGGCGCCGCCGCCGCAACGGTTGTCACGCCCCGCCGCATCGCCGAACATGCCCGACCCCCCGTAGTCCGCCTTACATGGACGCAGCCGCCGAAACCAGCCTCCAGGACTACCTGCGCGCCGACATCGTCGCCGCCGACCTACCCGACCTGCAGCCCCTGCTGGGCGCGCGCGATCTGCTGCGCGCCTTTTCCACCCTGTTCCACGGCGGCGAAGAGTCGGTGATGGTGCGGCTGCTGGTGCTGCGCGCCATCGGCGAGCGCGGCCAGGCGCCGGACTGGAGCCCGCAGGAACTGCGCGAACACTTCGCCTACCTCGACCCGGTCAAGTTCGACACCGTCATCGGCCGCCTGCGCGACAACGACCTGTTGCTGTGGGACGGCCAGACCCAGCGTTACCGCATCAGTCCTGCCGGGCGCCAGGCGCTGGCGGCGATCGGGATGCTGCTGCAGTTCAACCGCGAAGGCGACGAACTCGCCTACGTGACCGCGCAGATCGCCGCCGGCCAGGCCGTCGGCCGGGTGCGTTCGGACGATCTGCAGCACCTGCTGTCGCGCTTGAACGAACTGCGCGAAGACTTCGACCAGGCGGTGCTGTCGGGTTCCGAACACCGCATCCAGCGCGCCGCCGGCACCTTGCAGCACGCGTGGCGCTGGATCGAAAAAGGCACCCAGATCGTCGAGGACATCTCCGCCGACCTGGAACTCGACAGCCACACCCACCGCGTCGCCCAGCAGATCGGCCGCGCCCAGAGCGCGATGCTGCGCCAGGCCTCGGTGTTCCAGCGCGCGTTGAGCCAACTCGACCGCCATCGCGTGCACCTGGGCGCGAGCGGTTTGTCCTCGTCCGACGTCAACCGCTACCTGCGCGAACTCGACATCGATTCGCTCGCCGGCATCGCCGACGACCTGCTGACCCGCACCGCGATCCCGGCCTTCATGCTCGCGCCGATCGCGCTGGACGTGGCCGAGTACGAACTGGTCGAACGCGAGCGCGAAGCGCGCGAGGACCAGTCGCTGCCGCCGGCGCAGGCCGCGCCGAGCGCGGAAGGCTCGCCCGCGGCGGCGACCGACTTCGGCTACGCCGAAAACTGGCTCGACCAGCTCACCGCGCTGGCCGTCGGCGCGCCCGCGGACGACGCCTCGCTGCCGTCGGCGCCGCTGTCGGCGGTGGTGCCGCACGACAATTTCTCGCTCAGCGCTTATCGCCTGTCGCTGCTCGGCTTGATCGGCGACCCCGGCGCGGAGAACCGCGAAGGCGTCAGCGCGTCGATGGCGCGGCTGCCGTTGGCGTGGCGGGTCGAGCCGGAATTCGAAACCATCGGCCATTCCGGCGTGGCCTACATGAGCCGCGGCCGGCTCGACGCGCTGAGCGAGGAAGACCTGCTGCGCGCGCGCCAGCCGCGCAAGCGCAAGGCCGCGGCGGAACCGGACGGCGAAGCCGCCGCTGCCGCCGCTGCAGGCGAAGCCGCGCCGCGCAAGCGCGCGCGCGCCGGCAAGGGCGCCGCCGCCGACAACGAAAACGACGACAAGAAGACCGCCTCCGACGACGCCGCGCCCAAGCGGCGCGGCAAGAAAGCGGCCAAGGACACCGTACCCACCGCATGAACGATCCCATCGCTTCCCTGATCGCGCGACTGCTGGCCGAACGCTGGCTGTCGCGCGACGATGCCGCCGTCCGCGAACTGCTGACCGACGCCGAACTGCGCAACGACCTCGACCGCCGCCTGGCCTCGGTCGGCATGCGCCTGCTCGAACATCCTTACGCCGCGCACATCGCGGTCGGCATCGCCCGGCCGCAGGAGTCGGCGGTGTTCGGCAGCGCCAAGGCCTGGTCTTCGACCAACCTGCAGCTCGACCGCGACGCCGTCGCCTTGCTGGTGGTGCTGTGGGCGCTGCTGGTGCTGCCCAAGCGCCAGCGCCAGATCGCCCGGCAGAAGGCCGACCGCGACCAGGACCAGGAGCAGATGTTCGCCGAGCTCAAGCCGGTGCCGGTCGGCGCCGAGGTGGTCGAGCCGATCAACGAACGCACGCTGATGGCCGACTTCGGCGAGAAGCTCGGCGGCAAGACCCGGATCCAGTTCAACCTGGGTTCGCTGGCGCGGCAGGGCTTCATCGTGCGGCGCAAGGAGCGCATCCACGAAGGGCCGATGCTGGACTTGGCGTTCGACTACGAACGCATCGCCGGACGGGTGATGGACGGCGCGCTGTCGTTCGTGGTCGCCGAAGCGCGCCAGCACGCGCTGGAGATGGCCGAGCGCGAAGCGGCCGACGCCTTGCTCGAAAGCGAAAGCGAGCGCGCGACCGCGGCCGAGCTGGCCGACGCGGCGTTGGCCGCGGCGGGTTTGCAGGCCGACGACTACGACGCGTTCCAGGCCGCGATCGAGGCGGTCGAAAGCGTCGTGGCGGCCGATGCGGACGAGGCGGACGCGGACGCGGACGAAGCGCTGCCGGAAGCGGTCGCGGCCGAAACCGATGCCGTCGCCGACGATGGCGCAGACGCCGCGCATGCCGGCGCGAGCGAAAATGAAACCGCCGACGCAGGCGGCGCCGCAGCGGACGAACCCACAACGCAAGACGACCCCGTTCCACCCGAAGACATGAAGCACGAGGAGGCCGCGGCCGATGTTTGAGTTCCGCTCGCTCGAAGTCGTGCACTGGGACTATTGGCAGCGTTTCCAGCTGCCGCTGGACGCGTCCATCGTCACCGTGGTCGGGCCCAACGGTTCGGGCAAGACCACCTTGCTCGACGCGTTGCGCACCCTGCTGGCGATCGAAGACCGCGACACCGCGCGCGACTACAAGACCTACCTGCGCCACAACGGCAAGCCGTACGCGTGGCTGCGCGCGGTGGTCAGCAACAGCCCCGACCGCCGCGGCGGCCGTCCGTTCTTCCCGATCAAGGACGACCACGTCACCCTGGCCTGCCGCATCCGCAAGCGCGGCGGCGACTGGAGCCGCGATTACCAGATCGTCGGCGGCGACGTGCCGGTGGAAACGCTGGAGCAGGGCGGCGACTGGCTCGGCGTGCGCGACTACCGCGTGCGCCTGGCCGGCGCCGGCCTGACCCGCGCGATCTGCCGGGTGCTGACCCTGGAGCAGGGCGCCACCGACAAGCTCTGCCAGTACTCGCCGCGCGAGTTGTTGCAGCTGATCTTCGACGTGTTCGAAGACAAGGCGGTGCTCGACGACTACCAGCGCGCGCGCACCGAGCAGTTCGACGTCGAAAAGGAACTGCAGCAGCTCGGCCAGGACCTGGCCGGCCTGCACCTGCGCCTGGAATCGGCCAAGGCCGACGTGCGCTCGTTCGAGGACTACAACGCGTTGCGCAACCAGCGCCAGCGCCTGGAAACCGAGATCGCGCCGAAGGTCGAGCTGGCCGACCAGCGCAACGCCATCGAAGGCGCCAAGCCGCGCCTGACCGGCCTGCGCCGCGCGCTGCGCGAGCGCGAGCGCATGCTCGACGAGATGCAGCGCGAAGACGCCATCGCCTCCGGCGGCCGCGAGACCCTGGTCGAAGCCATGCGCGAGGCGCGCCGTCAGGTCGCCGCCAGCGAACAATCCTTCACCCAGGCGCGCGACGCCGCGCGCGACGCCGAGATGCTGGTCAAGCGCCGCGACGAACTGGCCAAGCTGCAGGCGCAGCGCGGCGAAGTCGACGTGGATTCGCTCAGCGCCGCGGTCGAGACCGGCCGCCGCCGCCAGGCCGAACTGAAGCTGGAGGCCGAACGCGACCGCAAGCGCGCCGGCGAACTGGCCGCGCAGCTGGCCGCGCTCAGCGGCGGCGGGCGCATCGTCGAACCGTTCGAGCGCGATTTCCGCGGCAGCCTGCTCAAGGCCAACATCGATCATCACGTGCTGACCGAGCTGGTCGAGATCGTCGATCCGCAGTGGTCGGTCGCGGTCGAAGCGGTGCTGGCGCCGTACCGGCATCTGTTGGTGCTGGAAAACCCGAAGGACGCGCGCACCGCGTGGCAGCTCGGCGAAAGCCAGCAGTACCGCCACTTCATCGTCGCCGAGCGCGCGCCGGTGCCCAAGCCCAGCGCGGGTTCCTTGCTGGAGGTGGTGCGCTTCTCGGCCGATCCGCCGGCGTGGCTGCCGCGCCAGCTCGACCGCATCCGCCGGGTGACCGACATCGAGCACGGCTCGCGCCTGCCGGCGCAGCAGGACTGGATCACCCAGAAGGGCTATCTGCGCGAAAGCCGCGGCGGCCGCCACATCGGCGGCAACCAGCAGCACTTCGGTAGCGGCGCGCGCCAGTCGCAACTGGCCGAGCTGCGCGCCGAGCAGGAAACCATCGCCCAGCGCGCGCAGGCGCGCGAGGCCGAGCTGCGGGAACTGAGCCAGCGCGTGGACGCCGACCAGTCGCGCCTGCTCGGTCTGGATGCGACCCAGGAACTGGTGACCCGCGCCGGCGAATTCGCCGCCGCGGCCGAGCGCCTGCCGGAACTGGCCGAAACCGCCGCCGCCGCCGCCGCCGCGCTGGCCGAAGCGCGCGCGCGCATCGATGCGGCCGGCGACCAGGACAAGGCCGAGGGCATCGCCGCGGCCAAGCGCCAGGGCCAGATCGACGCGTTGGCGCGCGAACTGCGCGAACGCGGCTCGCAAATCAACGGCGAGCGCCAGAGCCTGATCCAGCGCATCGTCGATTACCGGCGCAAGCGCGCGATCATGCCCGAGTCCTGGCGCACCGCGGCCGCGCTGCACGCCGCGCGCGAGGAGTACGAAAGCGCCTCGGCGGTGCGCCGCGAGATGGAGCGCATCGACGACCGCCTGGAGCGCGGCGGCTTCGTCGTCGACGAGTCGTGCGTGCCGCTGCGCGACAAGATCGGCGCCGATCACGACGAACTGGCCAGCTCGATCATGCGCCGCGAGGGCCATCTCGACCGCGCCAAGCGGCTCACCGAGGAAGCGCGCGGCGCCTACATCAACGTGCTGCGCGCGACCGTGCGCCGCTACAAGAAGAACCTCGCCGCGCTCGGCGAACTGGCCGGCATCGGCGTCGACGCCGACATGCCGGAGCTGGCCAACAACGACGTCGCGCTGGCTCAGGCCGGCTTGTCGGTGCGTTTCGACTTCGACCGCAAGGGCTGGATCGGCCTCGACGACGGCGAAGCGTCGGGCGGCCAGCAGGTGATGAAGTCGCTGCTGTTGTTGGTGGCGTTGCTGCGCGATGAGGACCAGCCGGGCGGCTTCGTGTTCATCGACGAACCGTTCGCGCATCTGGACGTGTTCAACATCGAGAAGGTCGGCCGCTTCCTGCGCGCCACCGACGCGCAGTACATCCTGACCACGCCGATCACCCACAACCTCAACGTGTTCGATCCGTCGGATTTGGTGCTGACCACCAGCAAGCGCCGCGGCGGCAACGCCTGGGCCGAGCCGGTGGCGGTGCTGAAGCGGCAGGTCGAGGCGAAGGGCAAGGCCGCGTAAACAGGTAATCTCCCTGTAGGAGCGGCGCGAGCCGCGACCAACCGCAGAGGTTTGGGCGACCGTTACCGCCCGCAGCTACCGGCAAATCGGGAGCGCTCTTGGGGAGCGCTCGAAGATTCGGGTTTCGGACGCTGGCGCTTGCGTACGTCTCTGCGGTTGGTCGCGGCTCGCGCCGCTCCTACAGGTAGGCGGCCGATGGAACGATAAATCCCACCGCGTACGCGGCCCCGCCGCTTGACTACCGCCGCGCCGCCCCTACGATATGCACACGCAACACCCATCCCTTTCCTCAGGCCGCCCCGTCATGCAGCGCTTCCCGCTCCTGATATCGCTGAACGCCCTGCGCGCGAGCGCGGGCCGGGTGCGCCTGCCTCCTGCGATCTTGGCTTCGCGGTCGAACTGACCCGCGTCGTGCGAAGTCGTACGAAACAAGCACCCGCCCGGGTGCTTTTTTATTGCCCGCTTTTCGACCGGCAAGCCGCGAGCGCCGGCCTTTCCCCTCATCGCAACACCCGGAAAACCAAGGAGAACGTGTCGTGAATACCACGGAAGACACCCAAGCCTAGCCGCGCATCCCGCAGCCAACCGGGACGCGCGGCGACCCCGATGTTGGCCACGAATGCGAACCTACTTATGAACACCCCGCTTACCAGCCGTACCTCCGCCAGCCGCTGGCGCAACCTCGGCATCATCGCCCACGTCGACGCGGGCAAGACCACGCTGACCGAACGCCTGTTGTGGAAAACCGGCGCGATCCATCGCACCGGCGAAGTCCACGACGGCGCCGCCACCACCGACTTCGACCCGATCGAACGCCGCCGCGGCATCACCATCGGCGCGGCCGCCGTGCAAGCGCGCTGGACGCCGCACGACGGCGCCGAGCATCGCCTCACCGTCATCGACACCCCGGGCCACATCGACTTCGCGATCGAAGTCGAACGTTCGCTGCGCGTGCTCGACGGCGCGGTAGCGGTATTCAGCGGCGTCGACGGCGTGCAGCCGCAATCGGAAACCGTGTGGCGCCAGGCGCGCCGCCACGGCGTGCCGCTGATCGCGTTCGTCAACAAGATGGACCGCATCGGCGCCTCGCTCGACAGCACCCTCGCGCAGATGCGCGAGAAGCTCGACGCGGTGGCGTGGGCGCTCGGCGAAACCGTCGGCAGCGAATCCGAACTCAGCGGCTGGATCGACTACGTGGCGCGCGAAAGCGTGTCGTGGGACGAGGCCGGGAACGCGTCGCGCCGTGCCTGGAGCGACGAGGAAACCGCTCGCTTCGAACCGGCGCGCCAGCGCTTGGTCGAAGCGGTCGCCGATCACGACGACGCGCTCGCCGAGGCTTTCCTCGACGGCCGCAGCATCGACGCTGCGCTGCTCAAGGCCGCGTTGCGCCGGGCCACCCTGGCCGGCGCGGGCACCCCGGTGCTGGCCGGTTCCGCGTTCAAGAACAAAGGCGTGGAACCGCTGCTCGACGCCATCGTCGATTACCTGCCGTCGCCGCTGGACCGGCCGGCAGTGCGCGCGCAAAGCGAACGCGGCGAAACCGAACTGGCGCCCGACGCGGACGGCCCGCTGGCCGGCCTGGTGTTCAAGATCGTGCAGCAGGAGCACGGCGCGCAGACCTTCGTGCGCCTGTACTCGGGCACGCTGCGGGTCGGCGACACGGTGTGGGCGTCGCGGCGCGAGAAGGCGTTGCGGGTCGGCCGTTTGCAGGTCGTGCAAGCCGACCGCGGCCAGGACGTGGAGGTGGCGTACGCCGGCGAAATCGTCGCGGTCGTGGGCTGGAAAGACGCGATCAGCGGCGAAACGCTCAGCGACGCCGGCGAGCGCCTGGCGCTCGACAGCATCCAGGCGCAGCCGGCGGTGTTGTCGTGGCGTCTGACCGCGGCGAACTCCGGCGACCTGATCCGTCTCGGCCAGGGCCTGGCGAGTCTGGCCCAGCAAGATCCCTCGTTCCGCGTCGGCACCGATGCGGATACCGGCGAGACCTTGGTCTGGGGCATGGGCGAGCTGCACCTGGAAGTGATGGTCGATCGCCTGCGCGAGCTGTGGAACGTCGATGTGCGCACCGGTTCGCCGCGCGTGGCCTATCAGGAAACGCCGAGTCGGGCGGTGCGTGGCGTGGAAGGCAAGCTGTCCAAGCAGACCGGCGGCAGCGGCCAGTACGCGCGCGTGGTCATCGACGTGGTCCCGCGCGAAGACGGACTTTTCGAGTTCGTCGACCGCACCGTCGGCGGCGTGGTCCCGCGCAACTTCGTCGGCGCGACCGAGAAGGGGCTGCGGGCGGCGCTGGCCGAAGGGCCGCAAGGCTTCCCGGTGGTGGGTTTGACCGTCAGCCTGACCGACGGCGAGACCCACGCGGTGGACTCCTCGGAGCAGGCGTTCCAACGCGCCGCCGCCGAGGCGCTCAAGGCCGCGCTGGCCCAGGCCGGCACGACCCTGCTCGAACCGGTGATGGCGTTGGTGGTGGACACGCCCGCGGCCAACGTCGGCGATGTGGTCGGCGACCTGCAGCGGCGTTCCGGCCGGGTGTTGTCGATCGACGACAAGGGCGGCCGCAGCGACGTCAGCGCGCGCGCGCCGCTGGCGCAGTTGTCGGGCTACACGACGACGCTGCGTTCGCTGACCCAGGGACGGGCGTCGGCCTCGATGGTGTTCGACGGTTACGAAACCGCGCGCGCGCCCAAGGCCGCCTGAGCGCAGTCCCGGCCTCCGGGTCGGGGCGCTTTGCATCATTTGGCCTGTTGGTCATGCCCCGCCGGACGCGCTCGTCGCGTCCGGCGGTTTTTTATGGCCGTCGGGGTAGGGCGGACCCGCCCGGCTGCGTTTTGAACCTAACTGGTGCGTTCAGTTGCCAGATAAACACCGGTTTTGTGCATTGCACAAAGACGGTGCGAGTGTGAAATCCAAGCGAAAAAAGACAAGACTTTTAACCTTCTTTATGGTTGACGAGTGATCGCCGTATCAGTTAGGTTGAGGTTAATTGAACGTTAACGTTCAAGTTTGGGGGCCGCCGCTGTCGCGGGGAACGACGACACCGGCCGGCAATACATAGAAAAAAACCACCGATCAGGGGGAAGCTCTAATGGCTTCACGCAATCCCGTCGCTCCGCGACGGCACCGTCTCAGCTGCGCGCTGCTCGCAGCGTTGATCCTTCCGAATGCCGGTCTCGCCCTCGCTCAGGACGTGGCCACCGACAAGGACGCCAAGCCGTCCGCCGAAGCGCCGGCCTCGAACAACGCGACCAGCCTGGAGACCGTCACGGTCACCGGTTCGCGCATCGGCCGCGACACCTTCACCTCGGTTTCGCCGCTGCAGGTGATCACCCGCGAAGAGACCACGCTGGCGGGCTTCAACTCCGCTGCTGGCGCGCTGCAGAGCAACTCCGTCACCGGCGGCTCGGCGCAGATCAACAACGCCTACGGCGGCTTCGTGGTCAACGGCGGCGGCGGCGCGAACACCCTGGGCCTGCGCGGCATGGATCCGACCCGCACCCTGATCCTGCTCAACGGCCGCCGCGTGTCGCCGGCCGGTTCGCGCGGCTCGGTCGGCTCGGCCGACTTGAACGTGCTGCCGACCTCGATGATCGACCGCGTCGAAGTGCTGAAGGACGGCGCCTCGTCGATTTACGGCTCCGACGCAGTCGCCGGCGTGGTCAACATCATCACCCGCAAGAACATCGACGGCTTCTCGGTCGAGGCGCAGTACAATGTCAGCGAAGCCGGCGGCGGCGACGAGACCCGCTATTCGATCGCCTGGGGCAAGACCAGCGACCGCTTCAGCATCTCCGGTTCGTTCGAAGCTTACGACCGCAACGAGCTGAAGCTCGGCGACCGCGACTGGGCCCGTTGCCAGACGCCGTACCTGCGCACCGTGGACGACGAAACCGGCGCCGTGGGCGCCTGGGGCAGCGCCGACTTCATCGATCCGCTGACCGGCAAGGCGAAGTGCTACCAGCTCGCCGGCCGTGGTTCCAACGGCGTCACCATCAACACCATCAGCACCGGCACCCGCGCCGGCGTCGGCGCGGCCGGCTCGGTCGGTAGCTCGTTCAACCGCTGGCGTCCGAACTCGGGCGTGACCACCGGTCTGGTGGGCTTCGAAGGCGTGGGCGGCGGTCTCAACGACCTCAACGTGCGCGATACCTTCGATCCGCGCCAGCTCAACAATTCGATGATCTCGCCGGTGCAGGTGAAGACCGGCTTCCTGCAGGGCGCGTTCGACCTGCAGGCGCTGGGCAACGCCGAAGTCTATTTCGAACTGCTCGGCAACCGGCGCGAGTCCGACCAGACCGGCTTCCGCCAGCTGTCGCTGGATTACGCGCAGGGCAGCATCCTGCTGCCGACGCAGCTGCAGAGCAGCGTGGCGCAGACCGCTCCGACCAACCTGACCAACGGCAGGCCGCTGGGCGTGCGCGCCTTCATCGGCGCCGGCAACGACCACAGCGAGCAGACGGTCGATTTCTGGAAGGTCACCGGCGGCCTGCGCGGCGACTTCGTGTGGACCGACTGGCATTACGACTTCATGGTCAGCAAGTCGCGTTCGGACGCCGACTACACCTTCGAAGGCTTCCGCGTCGACAAGCTCGCGCAGAGCCTCGACGTGGTCGCCACGCCGGGCGGCTTCGCCTGCCGCAACTCGGCCGGCGGCTGCATCGCCGCTCCGTTCCTGACCTCGCAGGTCATCGGCGGCAAGCTGCCGCAGGACTGGAAGAACTTCGTCTACGGCCGCGCCACCGGCAGCACCCTGTACGAAGAAAGCACGGTCAACTTCTCGCTCGACGGTCCGCTGTTCTCGCTGCCGTACGGCGAAGTGCGCGGCGCGTTCGGCCTGGAATACCGCAAGGCGAAGATCAACGATCAGCCGGCGCCGGATTCGCTCACCAACAACATCCAGAACTTCACCTCGGCCGCGCCGACTGTCGGCACCGACTCGGTGAAGGAAGTCTACGGCGAGTTGGAAGTGCCGCTGCTGTCGGGCCTCAAGGGTGCTGAAGAGCTGACCATGAACGTGTCGGCGCGCTACACCGACTACGATTCCTACGGCAGCGATCACACCTACAAGATCGGCGGTCTGTGGACCCCGGTGAGCTGGTTGACCTTCCGCGCTTCCTACGGCACCTCCTACCGCGCTCCGGCGCTGTTCGAGCAGTTCCTCGGCGGCACCACCGGTTTCCTGTCCAGCGCCACCGACCCCTGCGACGACCTGAGCCCGACCGATTCGCCGGTGCGTCGCGCCAACTGCGCCACCGAAGTGCCGGACGGCTTCCGCGCCACCAGCGGCGTCACCTCGATCACCGCCGGCGGCGCCGAACAGGGCCTGAAGGCGGAGACCTCGAAGAACTTCACCACCGGCATCGTGCTGCAGCCGGAACTGCCGAAGAGCTTCGGCGACCTGTCGTTCGCGGTCGATTACTACAAGATCGAAGTCGAGAACGGCGTGTCGCGCATCGGCGGCGCGGAGATCCTGAGCCGCTGCTACTCCGATCCGCAGTTCCGCAACGGCGGCAGCTTCTGCCGCCTGGTCGATCCGCGCGCCGCGGGCAACGGCGCCCTGACCGTGCACGACAGCTACATCAACCTGGCGACCGACCGCGTGCGCGGCCTGGACTTCACCGCCCGCTACGTGCGCGACATCGGCCCGGGCACCCTGCGCACCACCGTGCAGGCGACCCACTTCCTGGAGCAGGCTAGCAAGCTGTTCGCCGAAGACGAGCTGGAGGACTACAACGGCAACATCGGCGCGCCGTCGTGGACCGCCACGCTCGACGCGACGTACGAGTGGAAGAACTGGAAGGTGCGCTACGGCCTGGAGTGGGTCGACAGCATGCAGAGCTACGGCTACTACGAGCTCGACCGCGCGACCTCGTCGTACAAGATGCACACCGAGGACTACTACCTGTCGCACCTGTCGGTGCAGCACAAGTGGGACAAGTGGTCGGTCACCGGTGGCGTGCGCAACTTGTTCGACGCCGAGCCGAAGAAGATCTCGGACTCCGACCAGTACTACCGCGTGGGCAACGGCCCGCTGTACAGCGGTTACGACTACCTCGGCCGTTCGTTCTTCCTGAACGTCCAGGCCTCGTTCTGACCGATGCCTACAACCGCCGCCCCTAATCCGGGCGGCGGTTTTTTTTTGCCCAGAAACTTGGGGGACTCTTTGATGGACACGATGCATACGTTGAAGCGGCTCGCGCTGGCGCTCGCCCTGGCGGCCGGCGTGGCTTCGGCCGCCCAGGCCAAACCGGCGGTACCGACCGTCGAGCAACTCGCCGCGTTCCCGCTGATGTCGAGCTTCACCCTCTCGCCCGACGGCAAGCGCATGGCCGCGCTGCAGGCGCGCGGCGAGGAGCGGGTGATCCTGGTGTGGGACACCGACGCGTTGGACAAGGCGCCGACCGTGATCGGTTCGGCCAAGATGAAGTTCAACGCGGTCAGCTTCATCAAGAACGACCTGCTCGCGGTGTCGCTGTGGCAGCCCTACGACTTGCGAGCGGACCGGCTGTACAAGACCTTCGCCAACAAGCTGATGATCACCGACCTGCAGGGCAAGGATTGGCATGAGCCGATGCCGCAGGAGCGCGCGGAAAGCCGCGACGAGCAGGTGCGGCAGGCGCTGGCGGTGCCGGCGATCCTCGATACCCTGCCCAACGATCCCGATCACGTGCTGGCGATGAGCACGGTCGGCTCCAGCGCCGGCGATGTGTACAAGGTCGATCTGCGCACCTGGAAGGCCGAGCGCATCCAGCGCAGCAACGAGCGCATCGGCGGCTATCTGACCGACTCGCAGGGCAACCTGGCCGCGCGCCTGAGCAACGACACCGACGGCAAGGGCGCCTTCGTCGCCGCCCAGTTCCGCGATCCCAAGAGCGGGCAGTGGACCGAGCACTTCCGTTCGTACGTGAAGGAGCGCGACGAGGTGCAGGTGGTCGGTTTCGCCGACGATCCCAACATCGCGTTCGTGCGCAGCAACGTCGGCCGCGACAAGTCGGTGATCTACGAGTACGACATCGCCGCCAAGGCGCGCAAGGAGAACCTGTTCGAGCATCGGTTCTTCGACGCGTCCTCGGTGATCGTCAACCGCACCAAGGGCCTGGAAGGCGTCGGCCAGGGCGAGATCCTCGGCCTGCGCTACGAAGGCCCGCGCGAGAACGACGTGCAGTGGGTGCATCCCAAGCTCAAGGCGCTGGATCAGGCGCTGCGCGCGGCGCTGCAGCTCAAGCCGGTGCCGACCGAGTTCGTCGACCCGGCCACCGGCCAGGGCGCGACCACCGGCTACGATGCCGCGGCCGGCTACAGCCTGGTCGACTACTCCGCCGACCTGTCCACGGCCGTGGTCGCGGTCGAAGGGCGCGCGCGTCCGCCTGAGTTCTACCTGCTGCGCGGCGGCAAGCTGGCGGCGCTGGGCAAGGCCTATCCGCAGATCGATCCGGCCGCGTTGGGCGAGGTCAAGCTGGTCTACTACAAGGCCCGCGACGGACAGACCATCCCGGGCTTCCTGACCACGCCGAACAAGGAACTGTGCGGCGCCGGCCCGTGGCCGTCGGTGATCCATCCGCACGGCGGTCCGTGGGCGCGCGACGGCATGGGCTTCGACGGCTCGATGTGGGTGCCGCTGATGGTGTCGCGCTGCATGGCCGTGTTGCAGCCGCAGTACCGCGGTTCGCAAGGCTGGGGCCGCAAGCTGTGGATGGCCGGCGACGCCGAATGGGGCCAGAAGATGCAGGACGACAAGGACGACGGGGTGAAGTGGCTGGTCGAGCAGAAGATCGCCCAGCCGGGCCGGGTCGCGATGTTCGGCTTCTCCTACGGCGGCTATGCGGCGTTCGCCGCCGCGGTGCGGCCGAACGGGCTGTACAAGTGCGCGATCGCCGGCGCCGGCGTGTCCGACATCCGCCGGATCTGGGCGCGCTTCTACACCAACCCGTTCTTCCGCGAGGCGCAGGCGCCGACCGTGGCCGGCCTCAGCCCGCTCGACCAGGCCGACAAGATCAAGATCCCGCTGATGATCTATCACGGCGATCGCGACCAGACCGTGCCGATCGAACAGTCCGAATGGTTCGCCGACAAGTCCAAGGCGTCCGGCCAGCCGGTGGAGTACCACCCGATCGCCGACTACGCCCACGGCCCGGCGTGGACGCGCAAGATCATGGGCGACCAGCTGCAATTGATCGAGACTTACCTGAGCAAGGGCTGCGGCGGTTCGGGGCTGTAAGCCGCGCGTCGCAGGCAGCGAAAAAAAAGGGGCGCCGCAGCGATGCGGCGCCCCTTTCGTTGTCGCGGCGTTGGACCCCGGCGCGCGGGCCGCTTACCAGCCGGCGAGCACCAGCTTGCCGATGGTCGCGCCCGATTCCAGCCGGCGGTGCGCTTCGCGCAGCGTCGCCGCGTCGATGCGGCCGAGGGTTTCGCTGTGCGTGCCCTGCAGTTCGCCCGCGTCGATCAACTGCGCGACCCGGTCGAGGATGCGGCCTTGCTCGATCATGTCGGCGGTGCCGAAGCGCGCACGCGCGAACATCATTTCCCAGTGGATGCCGATGCACTTGAGCTTGTACGGATCGCCGATCTTGAGCGCGCCGGCCGGCTCCACGATCAGGCCGACATGGCCCTGCGGCGCCAGCAGTTCGCCGAGCTCGTCCCAATAGCGGTCGGTGTCGGCGAGGTTGAGCGCGGCGTCGACCTGTTCGATGCCGAGCGCCTTGAGCTGCGGCGCCAGCGGCTGGCGATGGTCGATCACGTGGTCGGCGCCCATCTTGCGGCACCACTCGACGGTCTGCGGGCGCGAGGCGGTGGCGATCACTTCGAAGCCGGCGCGCTTGGCGATCTGGATCGCGATCGAGCCGACGCCGCCGGCGCCGGCGATGACCAGCAGGGTCTTGCCGCGGCCGCCGTTCTCGCTGTCGAAGGGCATGCGCTGGAACAGCAGTTCCCAGGCGGTGATCGCGGTCAGCGGCAGCGCCGCCGCCTGCGCCGCGTCGAGCGAGGCGGGCGCCGAGCCGACGATGCGCTCGTCCACCAATTGCAGCTCGCTGTTGCTGCCGGGGCGGGTGATGTCGCCGGAGTAGTAGACCTTGTCGCCGACCTTGAAGCGGGAGACCCGCTCGCCGACGGCTTCGACCGTGCCGGCCGCGTCGTAGCCGAGCACGCGCGGCTGCGCTTCCACCTGCGGCTTGGGCGAGCGCACCTTGGTGTCGACCGGATTGACCGAGACCGCCTCGACCCGCACCAGCAGGTCGTGGCCGCTGGCGACGGGCGCGGGCAGCTCGACGTCGGTCAGCGATTGCGGATCGTCGATGGGCAGGTAACGGGTGAGGGCTACGGCTTTCATTACGGACTCCGGGAAACGTGGGATTGCTGTGGGGACCGGGATCGCGGACGGCGAAGCCGGATTGTGCGGGATCGTGGCTTACGGTGTTGCGAAGCGCGCGGCCACGGTTGCGGGGATGCGTGGGCGGGAACGGCAAACGGGCGGTGGGGCCGCTCTGATGTCTGCACGCTGCCGCGGATGTGTGTCATGCCCTGCCTGGCTGCTTCGTTCAATGCGCGCCGAACAGAATCGCCTCGTCGAGCGAATCGGCCATGGCGCGATAGCCGGCATCGCCCGGATGCAGGCGGTCGCCGGAATCGAAAGCGGCCTGCATGCGCGCGGGGTGCGCGGGATCGCGCAGCAGGGCGTCGAAATCGGCGACGGCGTCGAATTCGCCGCTGTCGCGGATCCAGGTGTTGACTTGCTGGCGCATGCGTTCCTTGTGCGGATTGAAGTAATGCTTCACTGGCGCGTCCGGCAACGCGTGCTCGAACGGGGTCAAGGTGGCGCCGATAATGCGAACGCCGGCCTGGCGCGCGCGCGCGATCAGCTGGCGGTAGCCGCCGATCAGGCGCTGCGCGCTCATCGCTTCGCGCGCGGGCTCGAAGCTGCTGCCGGGCCAGCCGATGTCGTTGATGCCCATCAGCAGCACCACGCTGTCCGGGCGCTGGGCCAGCACGTCGCGTTCGAACCGCGCGAGCGCGTTGACGCCCATGCCGTCGTTCAACACCTGCGCGCCGGAGATACCGGCGTTGAGCACGGCGATGTCGCGCGAGGCCAGGCGCTGGGCGAGGAAGTCCGGCCAGCGGTGGTTGCGGTTGATGCTGGAGGCGGCGCCGTCGGTGATCGAATCGCCGAACGCGACCACGGTGCGCAGCGGTCGCGCGGACTCGACGTAGATGCCGCTCAGGTACGGGCGGCTGGACACCGTGTCGGCGCCGTCGAGCGCGGCCTGCGCGCTGCGGTCGCCGCGCGCGAGGTAGGCGTCCTGCCCGCCTTCCCAGTGGAAGCTGCGCAGCGCGGTGTCTTGCGGCAGGTACAGGCTGACCGCGAGTTCGGCCAACGCCGGCGCGCTGAGTTCGACCGGGTCGCTGAGTACCGGCGCGCCGGGCAGCAGGGTGACCTCGCCGCGGCCGCCGAAGGTCAGCGCGCGATCGCTGCCGGCATCGATACGCGAACCGCCGAGGCTGCGCGCGACGTGCGCCGCGCCGATGACGACCGGCTCGCGCCCATAAGCGTTGGACAGGGCGATGCGCACGCGTGCGCCGCCGACGCTGATGCGCGCGACCTGGCGCACGGTCTGGTCGCGCAGCCGGTCGGGGGCGTTGTTGGGCAGGACGAACCCGGTGGCCCAGGTCGCTTGCGGGCTGGCGGTCCAGGTGCCGACCCAATGCGCGGGCTCGGCGGCGTAAGCGGGAGCGAGCAGGGACAGTGCGAGAGCGGCGGCGGCGAAAGAGCGGAGCAGGGGATTCAT